>NZ_JASVEN010000006.1:0-509660 GCF_051710265.1 Bradyrhizobium sp. U531 | reverse complement strand
ATGGGTCGCGGCCGGCATGATCGAGGCCAACAAGGGCTTTCGACGATTGAAGGCGCATAAGCAATTGTCGGTTCTGCGTGCAGCCCTTCAAGCTCACCACGATCGCATGACGATCAAGCCCGTTGCCCACGTCTCGAGGGCCGCGTAACATTCATCCCGGCAACGTCGGTCCGACGTAGTTCAACACCGATCGGGACATCCCCCTAAATCTGTATCACGTTAGCCGAAACGATAGCCTAGTTTACATAATTCCATTCCGCAATTCTCTCGCAATTGATGAGCTCGAGGCTTGTATTTCCGATTCTGGTGCAGTTTCTGGCCACCCGCTGCTCACCACCTTTGATATGATGAAAACTAGTGATGAGTACATCGTAAATTTGTTGCACGGACAGTTTGGCGAAGACGGAGGAGTTCAGCCGCTTGCGGCGCGTTCGGGCTTAAGGGGAACGTTCCATGTTGCATGGCTGACAATGACCAAGTACGCAATGTCGTCATTCGCCTCCTCGCTATTGCATTCTGAAGCGGTCAGTGTGCCGAAGACAAGGTTGATAACATCAAGAAACGTCGCCGACTCAATGCAGATTGCGCAGTCATTTGAATGTTCGATCGTCGTGAAGCCGAATTCACTCGGATCATCACTGTACGCCAAGCTTTTTCATGATCCTGCAGAGTCGAAGGCGGAGATAGACGGGTTGATGGCGCATTGTGAAGTGTGCCGCTCCGTCGACCGCATAGCCATGCCGCGCGGAGCCTAGATCATCGATTCCGTTGAGCAAAGAAATTGACAACGTCCAAGATCGAAGGAGTAACTCATGCGCGTAGCGATAGTGTACAACCAGATTGTGCAGGCGTGATCAACCGATTTGGTCAGCCTTACCCTCAGGAATATCTTTCTATTAAGAACGTCGAAAGCATGGCGGCGGCTCTGCGCGAGGGCGGCCACGAGACGCTGCTATGCGAGGGAGACAAAGGGCTGCTCACCGCGCTTGAGCGATTCATGCCGCCCAATTCGCAGTCGCGCCCTTCGGGAGTCGTCTTCAACCGTGCTTTCGGAATTCAGGGAGAGTTCCGTTTCATCCACGTTCCGGCGATGCTCGAAATGGCAGGTGTTCCATACACCGGGTCAGGTCCGCTCGGCCATGGGCTGATGCAAGACAAAGTAGTCACCAAGACGCTCATCCGCGATCGCGGCGTGCCGACGCCAAACTTTCGAGCTATGCGGCACGGCACCGAGAGTACCGACGACTTACGGTTTCCAGTGATAGTCAAGCCGCGTCTCGAAGAGGGCAGCCTCGGATTACAGCTGGTATATGAACCTGCTCAGTTGAGGCGTGCCGTGGAAGTGATCGTGATGCAGTATGAGCAGGATGCGCTCATTGAAGATACATCGAGGGGCGAGAAATCTCTGTCCCGCTTCTCGGAAACGACGAGCTAGATGTGTTGCCTTTCGTGGAGGTGGAATTCGGCGATCCTGAAAGGCGTCTTTTTAGTTGGGACGCCAAGCGTCTGTCGGACGCGGCACCGCCCCCGATTTGGCCCCGCGAAGATCGGAAGCGGGCTCCAAACGGTGCTTAGGGATATTTCGGTTGCCACCTTCCTTACCTGCCAGTGCCGGGACTATGCTCGCGTCGACTTTCGCATCGATCGTTCCGGCAAGCCTTTCGTTTTGGAGATAAACTCCATGCCGTCGCTCGCTCCGACCGGATTTTTTGCCTTGGCTGCGAGGACGAGCGGCCACAGTTACTCGAGCTTGATCAACCGCATCCTGGATACAGCTCACATGCGGTATTTCGGCCCGAGGCGCCCAGCATCATTGACACGTAAGCGCCAAGCTTGTGCCGATCAGGCACAGCTATTTTGAGGAGCGAGGGCACGAGAGCAACGATCTGAGAGATCGGCCAACCCTGTGCGATCCGTTCGAAGTTTGGCTCAGCCAGGCGCGGGATCGACTCGTTCGTCTTCGCGGTTTGTGCTGGACGACGAACTATGCCGAGCACCGTGCGACGCGCGTCAGAGAGAGGGCGTCATCGCAACGCGGGCGTTGGGGGGATGACTTCCGGCGCTCGGCATATCTTCGAGCAGCAGAGTCCGACGAACCCGGGTGTACCGGTGTGAAGTCGCCTGGGATTGAACGAAACCCGCTACACGGCAGTCATCCCTGAAGAATGCAGATAGGCCTGGGAGACCGATAGAAGTTGTCTCGACAAAGTATTCGATTTTGCAGGAAAGCCGTAAGCGTCGTTCTCAGGCCCCGGCTTTGAGGGCTTGAGCGCGGTAGGCCCAGGGGCAGTAGGTGGTTGATGTCGCTGCTTTGATGCCCGTTGACGATCCTGGTCAGGAGTTCGGTGAGATAGGCGAGGGGGTCGACTTCGTTGAGCTTGCAAGTTTATGCCGCCCGCCGAACTATGCCGCGTCGTTTTCCCGAGATTTCTGGCTGACCGGCGTTTGGTCGGTTCACATAGTTCGTTCTGTGCCACCGGGGTGATGAAATCTCTTCTGGCTCCGAAACGTCCCGCGTTTTGGCTTCGCGAAAGGAGCCTGCCGCCCGCATGGAGGACGTGCTCAATTCCTGCCGAGACGCCTATCCGAAGCGGCCGGTGGTCTACTTCGATGAGAGTCCCGATCCAGCTCATTGGCGAGTTGCGCCAGCCGCCCTACCCTAGGACTACAAACGAGCGCCAAGACTGCTAATATCGGCACAATCCAATCGCAAGTCTGTTCGTCGTTCTCGACGTGCATCACTCCTGGCGCAAGGTGAAGCTGACCAAGCGACGGGCCGCAGAAGATGTTTTCGCCTGCATGCGCGACCTCACCGACATCCATCGATCCCGAGCCGAACACATCCCGCGATACTCGATAATCTCTCAACCCATTCGGCCGAGGCGCTCTACGAAACCGTTCCGGAGGACGAAGCCCGGCGGTCCGGCGACGATTGGAGTTCCGCTACGTCGAAGCCGTTGGTTGAACACGGTCGAGATCGTCCTGTCGACAGTCTAGCCCGACTTCTCGTCGAGACCGCCGGTCTCACGCACGCCCGCGCCCAAAAACGGCGCGTGTTTAGTTAAAGTATTCTGCCTAAATAGGCCCAGATTCAACGGTTCAAAGCCTCTGTGTCGCGATACTAGGGTTTATATCCGAGCAGCGTCGTAACGTGGCCTCGTTCCACGAACGGACCAGATGGCGAATAGGAAAGCAACAACCGACGAATACGTGTCGTAAACTCCTCACGACGAGCTCCGAGGACGTGAGGCGTACCCATGGACATAGAATGGAGATAGCCAAGAACGTCATCGATATCGCGGTGGCGTTCGAAAGAATGTCGAAGCTCGATGATTTCGCTGAAATCGGAAGCTCTCAGAACGCTTCGATCAGAGACTTTCAAAGGTGGAAAGGCTGGACCTGCCGGCAGGCTTCCTTTCCAGAACTCCTGGACGGCGCTCCACATTGCATCCCGCCATCCTCCAGGTTCCGACTCCTCGTACTCGCTGTTGATGATTGCAATGCAGCCATCTGGCCTAAGCGTTCGGGCCAACTTTCCCAGCACTCTCGGTCGGTCCATCCAGTTGAATGAGTTTGCTATTGTTGCGATATCAAATGATGACGCTGCTTCGTTCAGGTCCTCAGATCTTGAGACCAGGAACTCTATGTTATTGACTCCTAGGGCTTCTGCCTTTCGTCTTCCCTCATGCAGCATTTCGTCGCATGGATCGACAGACAGCACGTAACGAACCGAGCGCGCCAAGGGAATGCTGAACAATCCCGTGCCGGCACCAAGATCTAGTACGCGACTGCTGCTGCTAAGTCTGCAAACGCGAACCAAAGATCTAAAGATTTCGTCTGAAAACGGGGTTATGTGCCGTGCGTAGTAGGGTCCCGCACCACGATACAGTTCACTCGCTGGAATCATGACTGGCTCCGTAAGTCTTGTTTCCCTGTCTACAACCATATTCGCACGAAGCGACGGCCTAAAGCAGCCGACGATGCGACCGCGGATAATGCGCATCAAGGGATGAGTTTCCGGTGGATGACGAAATCTTCGTTAAAGATAGCGGACGCAGTGGGAAATGAACCAACCGTTCCGAACGCGCCGGCCTATTCAGGCCAAAGGTGTGGTTCAAGCAGACCTGAAGAGAGAGGAGCTTCTGTGCCCGCCAAGACGGTAGATCAATCGGCGCTTGACGCAAGGGTGAGTTGTTGTCGATCATGGTGCCGAACTCGTTAGAGCAGAGAATTGATGAGCACAGGTGCCCATCGACCGCTATCTCTTCATCACATGGATCATTTGGATTATTTGCCAAGGTGGATCAATTACCAAAGTTTGGTAGTTGGTTAGAGTTCCTGCATTAGCGCTAGTGTTCCGAGTCACAAGTTCGCAATCGTGGATTCGCACTAGGTTCGCGTCGCCTTCTGCTTCTGAAGAAGCCGATCATTCACCTCTCATTCTCTCCGACCTCGCCGCGCGCGTCGGCTATCTCCGGTTTAAAAAAATCGAGTTCAATTTCGCGCGACACCTCGACGATCCTTTCTGGATGATGACCATTCTCGAATAGTGCGAATTTGAACGCCTGGACCCGGCTCACGAACAATCCGCCGAAAATGCCGTTTTGCTCCCGGGCCACCCAGTTGCCGAGACGATTCTTGCCAATAAAAACGGTGGACCCTACGCGGCACGAAGTAGGTTCGACAAATCTCACTTTCATGATCCTTGCATTGGCTCCAAACAGTATGCCCTCGGTCCAAACTCGCAGCTGCCAAATCGATACTGTAGCTCGTCAGAGATCGTCACCTGCAGCAATCTCCCTTGGCCGGTTCGGTGAAGACCTCATCAGCCGGAGTGATAGTTCGCCCCTACGCATCGTGGTCACGCATAAATCTTGTTAAAGCCTACATTGGGACTATCGACCGACTTGATCGCCAACTATCGGACCAACCCACCACGATGACCGTAGTCTTCGTCCTCGTCCCAGCAATCCGCATGCCATTCGCCGAATGTAATACGCGCCTTGATTCGCGAGAGAGCACACGTGCCTGCAAACTTCCGTGTGGACGGCAGGGGCATTCGTCGACTCTTTTACATCACGGTGTTCATAGACGAACACGAACGAAGAGTAAGGCAGGTCGTCTCAGCGGGCCTCGTCATGTCTCTACGGTGGTCATCCAGCTGATGCGCGATTAGCCCATCACCTGAGATATCGGAATGCACAGCAGCCCGCTGCATGGTTCCCCCCCAATTTGCAGAACGATGGTCGACGAAGCATATGGGCGCTTGCAAGGACAACTCGCGATCGTCAAGCGTCATGCCGTGATGCGCTCGCCCCTCGCGTCCGATTCTTGTTCCAGATGCTGTTTGCCGTGATGCAGGCCTTCAGCGACTCGCGATTTATGGCTCGACGATCGCGCGAGCACGGTTTGAGGTGAGATCTTTCGACCAGATACTGGTGCGACGCAACGATCTCGCGCACATGGAGAGGGTGCGGCTCTCGTCCCTGCACGGTGGCCTGGTCTTCTTCGGATTCAGGATCGTCTCCCGGGCGGAGTGCCGCGCTTCGGAGATCAGGCTTAAAAATTTTTCGCGCGGAGAAAAGCACCAGCGCCATCGGAAGTCGCGGCGTTGATTCATAGTGTTCCACGGCCACCACTTGTTCGGCAATCTGCCGTGCTCTCGGTCCTGGTAGGTGCGTGCTGGTCTGCTCTTAGCATATGGTGCAGCTCCAACGGCGTATATCGACTCAGAAAAAGACAGGAGATGCGAAGAATTCGGCGCATCCTGTTTCCAGAGCGCTCAAAGCCTGTGAGTTTCGACGGTTGCGAGGCAAGTGTACATGACTGAACATCTACGCATACTGGATACGACGCTTCGGGATGGTAGCTATATGATCGATTTCAAGTTCACTGCACGGGATACAGCTGTCATCGGCAAGCAACTCGAAGCTGCCGGTTTCGAGCTAATCGAGATTGGGCATGGAGTCGGATTAGGCGCATCGCAACGAGGCTATGGTAATGCAGCCGAGACGGACGAAGCATATCTGTCCGCCGCGGCGGACGCGCTGAAGCGCGCCATGTGGGGGATGTTCTGCATTCCTGGTATCGCGACTCTGCAGGAAATCGACATGGCGGCCGAGTACGGCATGAACTTCATTCGTGTAGGGACTGAAGTCGCGGACGTTCCTAGTTCCAAGAACTTTATCGAACAGGCCAAGAAACACGGCATGTTCGTCTGCGCCAACTATATGAAGTCCTACGTCGTCACGCCGCAGGAATTCGTACGCAACGCGTTGTTGTCCAAGCAGTACGGTGCCGACGTCGTGTACATCGTGGACTCGGCGGGAGGGATGCTAACGCGTGATGTCGAAAGCTACTTCCTTGCTGCGCGCGATGTTGGCCTACAAGTCGGGTTTCATGGCCACGACAATCTCGGTCTTGGAGTGGCCAATGCGGTGCGGGCGGCGGAGCTGGGAGCTGCGATCGTTGACACGTCTCTTCAAGGCATGGGTCGCGGCGCAGGCAACACGCCTACTGAATTGTTCATCGTTGTCATGGAACGGCTCGGCGTTGCCATGGGGTTTGACCCACTACGCGTCATGGATATTGGAGAGAAGTGCATCAAGCCCCTCATGCGACGAGACGGGCTAAACTCACTAGATATCGTGGCTGGATACGCACAATTTCACTCGAGCTATATGGGCGTGATTAAGGAGTTTTCGAGCAAACTTGGCGTCGATCCACGCAAGCTGATTATCGCATTATGCGAAAGAGACAAGATTAATGCGCCGCGCTCAATGATTGAAGAGTTGGCACAAGCGCTGACTGCGGAGCCGGAAGAGGTCTTCTCGGCTAGATTCCATCTGGACCGATATTGCGGGGACGAACAGAACCCAAGCCCTACGAGGTCCTGATGCAGAATTGGTCCCTACGGCTGCAGCATATCTTCGCCGATAATGCCGAACGTGCCTACCTGATTGATGCCGACACCGCTCAGGTGATGACCTATGCTGACCTGGCCTATCAATCGATTCGTCTACTGAGACAACTCAACCGTCGAGGTCTAAAGCCGGCTGGGCGGGTCGGGGTGCAGTTACAGAACCGTTCTTTATTCGTAACTGTCTATTTCGCATGCCTCCTGGGCGGCTTAACGATTGTTCCTTTGAATAATGCCTTGCCACGCAAGGATCGTTCGTTTGTGCTCGACAAACTGCGACTATCGATACTCCTCACGGACGCGACGAGAGATGCATCTGAAATTGCTAGGTCCGATCTGAATGGGGACGCGCTGCCTCGTTGCGCTTTAACGCATAATGTTTGGGGCGACGCCCCGGCTGCAGAGATCGCGCTGCAAGATGCAGAGCATGAACTGGGGCGCTATCTCGCCGCGATAGACGGGGATCGAATCTGGTCGATTCATTTCACTTCAGGAACGACAGGCCTGCCGAAGGCCGTAGCTCATCGAGTGAGCGTATTGCTTGGTAACGCGAGCTCGTTCAATCAAACCTTTGCTATCGGGCGGCACAGCAGGCTCGTGCATGTTATGCCGATGGCCTATATCGCCGGATTTCTGAACACGCTTTTGAGCGCGTTCACAGCAGAAGCGTCCATTATTGTTGCCCCACAATTCAGCTCAAAAAGTGCACTTAGTTTCTGGGAGCCGGTGAAGGAACATGGTGGCGATACAATTTGGGCGACCCCTACGATGCTTGCCGCCTTGACGCAAATCGATCGTAGCAAGGCGGGCATAGAGCTCTGCCGTTCGAGAACCGTGCGGATGTTTAGCGCGACAGCTCCCCTATCTACTGCTGTGCGGCGCCGTTTCGAAGCAAAATACGAGATCAACGTAATCGAGAGTTATGGTCTTTCGGAATTGCTTCTGATTACCGCAAACGACGGTGCTGCTGGACAAAAAAACTCGTCGGTTGGGCCGTGCCTGCCGGAAGTCCGCATCGCTATTCGCAATGAAGAGGGAAAAGGGCAGTCAGCGGGCAGGAATGGTACCATTTTTGTCAATACGCCGTTTGCTTCTGCCGGCTACATCGATTTCAATACAGGAGAGCCGGTAGCACCGACAGAATCATGGTTCAATACGGGAGACCTCGGTCATCTGGACGACGAGGGATACCTTTTCGTGACTGGGCGAGCCAAGGATCTCATCATTCGAGGCGGATTCAATATTAGCCCGCGTCAGATTGAAGAGGTTCTACTGCAGCATCCATCTGTTCACGATGCCGCGGTGGTCGGGATGCCTCATAAATTTTACGGAGAACAGGTGGTCGCGGCGGTCATACCGCGGCCGGGCGTCAGCCTGGAGGATATCGAGGCAAGTTTGCAAGAGGTGTGCCTTTCGGCTCTTGGGCCTTCCACAGTGCCGGACAGGTTCGTTGCACTTGATGCCTTTCCGGCAACGAACGTCGGGAAACTTCGGAAGGAGGCGATCCGACAGCTGCTCTTCGGAACTCCACAGCGGCCGCCAGCGCAGGAGTGAACCAATGGCAACTCGAATCTTTGGGCCGAGCCGTCCGACCGCAACATTAATGGTGCGACAAGGTGGGATGACGTTTACCGCAATAGCTACACGGTCGCGCCTGTATCAGAGGGATTCGGTCGTGTCGAGAAGCTTGCGTAAATTGAAGTACGAGGAGAGCCGAACGGATAATCGCACGTTCGCGGTGCATCTATCGGTGGATTAGCGCGGAGTCAGAGATATGAGACGGATGGTGGATCTTTCATACATCTTGCAGAACGGAATGCCAGTTTATCCTGTGCCGTGGTCGCCGGCCTTCGAGGTGACGCAATTGGCCAGGCATGAGACCGAGGGGCGAGAGTCACGAAAGATCGTAGTAGGAACACATTGCGGTACGCATATAGATGCGCCTCGCCATTTCATTCCCGGCGGAGCCACGGTTGACCAGCTACCGCTAGAGCCCTTCGTGGGACCGGCAACGCTGATCGATTTTACGGATGCCAAGCCAATGCAGGAAATGGGAGTTTCTGAGTTCGAAAGGCGTGTTGGCGATCAACATATCGACCGATTGGTCATGCGGTTCGACTGGTCCGACCACTGGTCGACCTCGAAATACTATTCTTGCCAGCCCTATATCTCGGAAGATGCAGCTCATTGGTTGGTAAAGCGCCGCGTTCAGCTTCTGGGGATGGACACTCCGCAAGCCGACAGTCCGAAGAACGGGCGCGGTACGAAGCGGGACTCTCCCGTCCACAAGATTCTACTCGAAGCAGGCATAATCAAGCTAGAATACATGACCAACCTGAAGGCGCTCGGAACCGAACAGTTCGAGTTGATTGCGTTGCCATTGAACATACAAGAGGGAGACGGTTCGCCGGTCCGCTGCATCGGAATAATCGAGGGGACTGGTGCGACTGAGATTGCGGAAAGACACGAAAGATCGGTCCGCAAGTTTTTCGCGCGACACGGGAAGTCGTCTCTTCCAGCCGGGGAAGCCGCTTTCAGCCTACGCTTCCTTGAGCAAGGCGTAATTGATTCCTTCGGGCTCGTCACGATGATTACGGAGCTTGAGGGGGAGCTCGGTGTTACCTTCTCGGCCGAAGATCTTCAGTCCTATGAGTTCCAGACAGTCGGCGGGCTTATTGCAATCCTGAACCGGTTGGCCGGGGGGGGCTAATGTGCATCGTTCCGAAGGATGTTATTTTCCTGCCCGAATCCACACCAGAGTATGAGGACCGATGGGTCGCGTTGAATGTGTTTTCCCGTACCGCACTGGGAATCAGCAGTAAAGTCTTTCGCCTGTTAGCCGCACCCGACCAAGTTGAGGCGAGCGAGGATGGTCCGTACCAATGCTGGAATATCGAATATTTTTCCCACGAGGCCGGGCTGCTTGCCGATCCTAGCCGTTTTCGCCGAGCTCTTTGCGATTGGCAGGAGATTCATCTCAATCGAGAGGAACTGCTTCGTCGCTTGAAGAAGCACTGCATCATAGTCGATGATGAAAGTGCCTATCGCGCACGTTTCGGACCAAAACGTCACATCCTAGATCATGAAAATTTTGGTAATTTCCACCAACAGCACGGTCAGCACCTCGCGTTGACGCGCAGGGAAGATCCGTCAGCCTGGTGGATGCGGCAGAAATTCTCGCCCGATCAATTGTCCATTCGCCCGGGTACGCTTTACGACGGGATACAGAACGCGTTTCTTGAACAGTACACGAAGCAGCGCATCACGAAGGGAATGTCGGTCGTGGATCTCGGTTGCGGAACGGGCATCTACTCAAATCTCATTGCCAAGCGAGGGGCTAGCGTGTTGGGGGTGGACCCAAGCGAACAATATCTGACCGTCGCGCGCGAACACGCCCAGGAAAACGTCCGGTTTGAACAGATGCACATCGGCCAAGTGGGTGGGCTGGATGCTATTCCTAGCGCGTCCGCTGATATGGTCTTCATGAGCGATGCTCTCCTGTTCTACTACGTTCCGTTCTACCCGAGCCAGGCGGCTGATCTCAATGTTCTTCTTGCCGACATCACGCGAATCTTAAAGCCGAATGGCACGTTCGTGAGTCTCGAGCCGCACGGAGTGTTCTATCTGATGCCTTGGCTCGGCGCTGAAGATCGGCCGTTCGTCGTCGTGACGGAATATATGAGAAAATCGTTCGGAATAGTGCCCCCTTTATCTTTGCTGATCCAAAACGTCTTGCGAGCGGGGTTCGTTGTTGCCGACATGCGCGAGCTCACCCCCGCAAGCCACTTCGCTGAAATTGATCCGCGGGGCTACCATTTCGCAAGCGAGTTTCCGCTTTGGCACTTGCTTGAGTTCCGGCGGCTTCGCTAATGGACAATAAGGGCGCGATGAAGACCGCTATGACGAGGGCTGTGAGTGCTTCGAAAAACCCGTGCCACCCTTCTCGCTGGAAGCTATGCGCTAGGACGATTCAATGCGGTTGGCTCGTGTCGGACCTCATGTTCGGAGTTGGAAAACAAGCTGGATAGTTTCACCCTCCGCCGCCTCAAGCGTTTTCTTGTACCGCGTTCGGGAGTTATAACCTGTGAGAAGTTATAGTTACAATCGCGACGATTTGCTGACGGCGATCGAGGCGATCGGCATCCATCCAGGCGATCTAGTTTCACTGCATGTAAGTCTCGGCCGCCTCGGCTTGCCGCTGGGGGTTGAGCGCAACTATACAGCGCTGTCTAACTTCGTCATAGACGTATTCCTTGAGGTGCTCGGCCAGAAGGGAACGCTTATGGTCCCGACCTACACTTATTCTTTTGGGCGCGGTCACCCCTATGATGTCGACACAACTCCATCGTGGATCGGCGAATTTCCGGAGGTGTTTCGAAGTCGCACGAACGCCGTTCGCTCGCGTGATCCAATGATGTCATGGGCAGCCATCGGGCCAAGTTCGCAAGCGATTTTACGAAACGTTTCCAATCACTGCTACGGAACTGGCAGTGCTTTTGACAACATTGCCAGGGCGAATGGCATGATATGCACATTGGGCATTGGGCTGTGGTCAGCCACATTCTGCCACTACGTTGAGAGGATGGCAAATGTGCCGTTTCGCTTTGACAAGTGCTTCCGGGGGACTATCCGCGAACACGGACAGGAACGTGAAGAGGAGTGGATTTTCTTCGCTGCTCCTCGCGTCTCGAACTGCCAGCCGAACGCCACAGGGCTGGAGAGGAAAGCCAATGAGCGGTCCATTGTTCGGGTCGCTCCAATTGGTCGTGCTGAGATTCGCGGTGTCAGAGCGCAAGAATATCTCACATGTGGACTAGCTGAACTCCGTGAAAATCCCTGGTTAACCGCTAGCGGGCCGCCTGCCGCGCTGGAACTCATCTTTAAAGACGAACCACAATGGTGGATAGCGAGATCTGCCGGGTGTTGAGCGACTCCCCCGAGCACAGGTTGGATATCGCCAACGGCAGTATCTCCGTGAAAGGCTGAAGAAATCAGACAATCAGGCTGCTCGAAAACCAAACCGGCGCCAGATTGGTGCCGCTCTACAAACTGGGGGAGACCATCAATGCTCCAAGGCAAGAAGGAAAGCGCGAAGATAGGGAAGGTTCTTGACCGCAGCAAAGCTATCTATATCAGAGCTGTAGTAGGAAAGGGCCGTGGCCTCTTTGCAAACATTCCGTTTAAGAGCGGAGATGTAATCGAACGTGCTCCAACGTGGGGGTTTGATAACGCCACAGCCGAGCTGTTAGATCGTACAGGACTTTTCGAATACTACTTTGTGCGACATGATGGGGACGTCGAACGTGGTTCTATGGCAGGCTATGTTGTTTTCGGGCTAACCTCCTTAGCGAATCACTCATCTAACCCAAATGCACGGATAGAGTGGGCCGATGAAGCGTCCGGCGCGTGGGCTAGCATTGTTGCGACAAAGGACATAAAAGTGGATGAAGAAATAACACACCACTACACGAATGTGTCTGTCTATCCTCCGACTATCAAGTTCATTGACTGACTTTTTAGATCTTGACCTGGATCGGTGTGGATCCTCGTGGTACGAAATTTCGTTTGTTGAGACGAGAGTCTGCTTCTTGTCGCCCTCCTCAATCGCTTTTCAGTAACGGTGGTCTGGCTCGCCACGTGTTTGCAGGATTGCGGCGCAAGGTACGGTAGAACCATCAACCGCAATTCAGCTCGCAACTGCTCCACGAGCGGCTCTTCAGTCGACATCTTTGTATTCCTCCGGGGTGGGCCGCCTTGTTGAGTTGCAGGTATCCGACGAGGATCTAGCTTTAAGGCTAGCCTTAAGGTCGGTAGATGCGGGTAGAGGTCCTGGGCGGGGTTGAGCGTCGTCGTCGCTGGTCTCGCGACGATAAGATGCGGATCATCGAAGAGACGCTGGCGCCCGGCGCGGTTGTGACGGAGATCGCGCGGCGGCACGGCATTTCGACGAGTTGGTGTTCACGTGGCGGCGGCGGGCGCGCCTGGCGAGTGTCGTTTCGGCGGGACCGAAGCTTGTCCCTGTTCAGCTCACCCCGGGTGCGACCGAAAGCGTTCCATCGATTGAAGCCCCAGCGGTGATTTCGCCCCGGAGGCGCCGGGGCCTGATCGAGATCGAACTCGGTGGCGGCAAGCGTGTCAGCGTTGACGAGAACGTCGATGCTGACGCGTTGGGGCGGGTCCTTGATGTTCTGAGCCGGCGATGATCCCGATACCGGGTGGCGTCAGAGTCTGGATCGCAACCGGCCACACCGACATGCGTCGCGGCATGCAGGGTCTGGCTTTGCAGGTTCAGGAGAGCCTGAAGCGGGATCCCCACGCCGGAGATCTCTATATCTTCCGAGGCCGGCGTGGCGATTTGGCAAAGATCCTCTGGCATGACGGGATCGGGCTGTCGCTCTATGCGAAACGCTTGGATCGCGGAAAGTTCATCTGGCCTTCGGCGTCAGGTGACGCGGTGTCGATCTCGGCGGCGCAGATGGCGTACATGCTCGAAGGGATCGATTGGCGCAATCCACAACTGACGTGGCGGCCGACAAGGGCGGGATGAGCGAAGAAAAATGTGGAAACCCGCGTATTTTGGGGTGCCGCAAATCACTAAAACTATGATTCACTTCGTCTCATGGATGCTGATCGCGCCGCTCTTGCCGAAGAAAACGCCGCGCTGAAAGCGGAGCTGGCGGTAGCGCGGGCAAAGGCGTCGGAGGACGCCGCGCTGATTGTGCAGCAGACCTTGCGGATAGCGAAGCTCGAGCGCCAGGTTTACGGCCAGAAATCGGAGCGCTCGGCGCGGTTGATCGACCAGCTGGCGCTTACCTTCGAAGAATTGGAAGCTAACGCGACGGAAGACGAATTGGCGGCGGAGCAGGCAGTCGCCAAAACGACTACGGTTGACGGATTTACGCGCAAGCGCGCTGAGCGCAACACGTTCCCAGACCACCTTCCGCGCGAGCGGGTGGTGATCGATCCGCCGACGGCGTGCGAATGCTGCGGCGGCAATCGCTTGCGCAAGCTCGGCGAAGATGTGACCCGAACGCTGGAATCGGTGCCGCGTCAGTGGAAGGTAATCGAGACGGTGCGCGAGAAGTTCTCTTGCCGCGACTGCGAGAAGATCAGCCAGGCACCGGCGCCATTCCATGTGATCCCGCGAGGGTGGGCGGGGCCGAGCCTGCTGGCCATGCTGCTCTATGAGAAGTTCGGCCAGCATCAGCCTCTGAACCGGCAAACCGAGCGTTACGCGTTGGAAGGCGTGCCGATCAGTCTGTCGACCGCAGCCGACGCCGTCGGAGCGTGCTGCACGGTATTGGAGCCGCTGTTGCGTCTGTTGGAAGCCCACGTCATGGCATCCGAACGCCTCCACGGCGACGACACCACCGTGCCCGTGCTGGCCTTGGGCAAGTGCGATGTCGCTCGATGCTGGGTCTATGTAAAGGACGACCGCCCCTTCGGCGGCTCAGATCCGCCGGCGGCAATGTTCTATTACTCGCGCGATCGAAGGGGCGAGCATCCGCAGGCGCATCTGGCCAACTATAGCGGTATCCTGCAGGCCGACGCCTTCGGCGGATACACCAAACTCTACGAGCCCCCGCGAAGTCCTGGGCCTATCAGGGAGGCGGCCTGTTGGGTGCATGCCCGGCGCCCGTTCTTCGCCATGGCGGATCTTGAGGAAAACGCGCGACGTAAGGCTGCTGGCAAGAAGGAGATCGCCCTCTCGCCGATTGCGATCGAGATCGTGCGTCGCATCGACGCCCTCTTCGCAATCGAGCGCACGATCAATGGCCAAGGCGCCGACCACCGAGAGGCTGTCCGCCAGGCGCAGAGCGCTCCGTTGGTTGCCGATCTGGAAGCCTATATGCGTGAGCAGTGCGCCAAGCTCTCCCGCGGTCACGATCTGGCCAAGGCCATGAACTACATGTTCAAGCGCTGGGGCTCCTTCACACGCTTCCTCGACGATGGCCGCGTCTGTCTCTCGAACAACGCCGCCGAAAGAGCGCTGCGCGGCATCGCATTGGGCAGAAAGTCTTGGTTATTCTGCGGGTCCGACCGCGGAGGGCGTCGTGCCGCCGCCATGTATAGCCTCATCGTCTCTGCGAAGATGAACGACGTCGATCCTCAGGTCTGGCTTGCCGATGTACTCGCTCGCATCGCCGTCCACCCCGCCCACAGGCTCGATGAGCTGCTGCCCTGGAACTGGAAGATTGCGCAACAGCAAGGCCTCGCGGCGCAGGCGGCTTGATGGGGCCCGTCAACAAAGTCAGCCACGTGTTTACCCTCGGCCATGTCGCCGAGATGCTTGGAGAAGACGAGGAATGGCTGTTCGAGGTCGCCGAAGAAATGGACCCCGAGGATGGCCAGCTATGGGTCGTGGGCGTCGGTGAAGATGGGGTGATGGCGTTCACCGATGAGGGGATCGAGAACCTCAAAGAGCTGATCGCAATCCACAAAGAGGACCCTAGCATCATCGAAAAACGCCGCCAAGTGCTCGCTGCGACGATGAAGCCGAAAACCGAGGAGTCCGACGAGCTCTAACGGTTAACTGGAAAGATCAGCGCGCTGCGGCCTACCGCGTAGGGTTACACATCTTTTCGGAGAGTGTTGATTGATTGCCAGGGAGAATCAGGTTTGCTTGTTTGAACCGCCCCGGGTTTGCCGGAGGCCATTTAGTATCCCACCATGGCGGTTGTTCCAGCTGGCGTAGTAGCGTTGCTCGGCTCGGTCGGGGAGTATTGGGCGGATTCAAACGATCGTCGCAACAGCGGTCTTGTTCACTCATGATAGCCAATCGTCAAGCGCCTCCGCCGGCGTTTTCCATCCCAGCGTCTTTCTCGGTCGGGCGTTGAGGACGGCAGCAACGGCGGTGATGTCATGGACGCTATGGACGCTGAGGTCAGTGCCTTTCGGGAAGTACTGACGCAGCAGCCCGTTGGTGTTACGATCGTGCTGGGCCATTTCGGCGCCTTGGTCCCAGGTCAGCGAACGCCGCAGTTCTTGTGGCAAGGTGATGATGGTGCGAGTAATCGCGTCCCGTACGGCTTCAGCGCCGTGTCCCGCGAGCGCAGGCCCGTTCTTGATGCGCGGAGCTTCGCCGTGCCCCATGAGGCGGGGAAGATGCAGCAGCATCGCGAACCGGGTTGTACGCTCGACCAGCGTACCAATCGCTGAGCTGCCAAGACCAAGGATGAGGTCTCCCTCCCAGTGTCCCGGCACTGCTCGATCGGTTGCTTCGGCGGGACGTTGACTGATCATGATCTCCGGCGAGACAAAGCCCTTGCCTCGCCTTTTTACGCGTGCTCTGGGCACTCTTAGCACGCGCCCCGTTCGCAAGCAGGCCGTCAGTTCGCGGCGTAGCGTTCCCCGGCCTTGAACGAAGAGAGCCTGATAGATGGCTTCGTGGCTGATGCGCATCGTGTTGTCGTCCGGGAAGTCGATCGGCAAGCGTCGGGCAATCTGCTCCGGGCTCCAGGCCTTGGCCCATCGCCGATCTCTTCGCGGGCCATGCCGGCGACCGTTCCACGGAACGACCGGACCGGGAACGGAAGCGCCGCTCGGTGCCACGACGACGCCGGCAAGTCTCTCCTCCACATAAGTGCGCAAGGTTTTGTTGAGCGCAAGTTTGGTCAGTTTGGGCCGACATGCCGATCGGTCTGCATGCCACTGGGCAGTCGTCGCACGATACTCCAACCCGCCGCTTCTGGTAGCTGCATTGCGTCGCAGTTCACGGGAGATTGTCGAGGCGGACCGAGCGAGGCGGCGCCCGATTTCTTGCATGGAGTGGCCCTGCACCTTGAGAAGTGCGATCTCCTCGCGCTCGGCAAACGACACGTACCGCCCGGAGAGCGGCTTTGCCGAGGATCTGAACATTGCTGGTGGCATGCCGCCCGCCTTTCGGAACAATCTGTATCCGACAGGCTGCGATACTCCGGCTTCAAGCGCAGCTTCTTCACTGCTTAGCCCCGCGGCAATCCCCCGCCAAAATCTGCTCTGTTCATCACGCCCCGCAACTTGCGGCCGCCCCGGCGATGGCATTGGCGCTCGTCCAGATCGTGCCGATCTCCGTCCTCCAATACTCATCGCAACCTCCAATGTGCGAGTGTTGCGACGACCGTTTGAATCCGCCTTGCCTGCCCCTGTCGCTATGATGCACGAGCCCGCCGCGATGGATTGGTCGGCAATCGTGCAGGGCCCGCTCCAGAGTCGAGCACGAAACCTGCGTGCGCCGCCGGAAGGCTCGCCAGCCCACGATACTGCGGGCATAGGCGTCTCGACCCAAAGGCGACGTAGACGAAGCCGGTCCAGGTCACGACATAGGTGAAGTCGGAGAGGCAGAGAACGTTCGGTCTTAGTGCCTTGAACCGGCCATTGACGTGATCCAGCGGTCATAGCGCGGCCTTGTCGCTGGTCGTCGCTATATATGCTATAAAGAGTTGGCGCACGGGCGATTTGTACAATCGGTGACGGTGGGTGGGTGTGGTCGTGGGCGCCGATCGTATAGGTTAGCTGTTCGAGTGTTCTTTTGGATCCGTTGCTTTCCATGATGATCCTTCCTTCGGATCGCCTTCGAGATGATTTCTCGGGCTGCAATAGCTTGCGAGGTACTTGTGAACGAAGCTCTCTGATGGCCAGGATGATCTCTCGCTTGCGATGAACACAGATCCACTTGGCAGGAATCCGGAGACGCCTTGTGCCACAGGAGTTACTGACCGATCGTCGATGATCCGCCAGCCACGGCGCCGTCCGGATTCTCCGACAGTTTTCAACGAAACCCCTTAGCTCTGATGTTTGGGGCCATGGTGATCAACCCACAGATCGTGGACAGGGCTACCTGCCGTTGTAAGCCCCAGTCGCGCCGGACTGTTCCAAAATGGTGCATCCGGGTTTTGATCGCGTGTAATTCAAGCTCTGAGATCGTACGCTGCAAGCCGAGCAGCAGGCTGCCATCCGGCGATTGCAGATGCCATAACCGTCCGCGATCAAACGTAAGCGCTTAGGCGGAACCCTATTGAGGTTGGCTTGACGTTTTGCGGAATCGCCATGAGGTCTTCGATAGTCGTCCGTGAACAAGGTTCTAAGCGATTGAGCAGGAGTCTCTTTTTCGGATTCGAGGCGGTTTGAGATTGCAGGAATGGGAGGTTGAAGCCGCCAAACCCTGCAATTTCGCTTTTGGATTCCCTTTCCCTCCGGACCATGATTCTCTGGTGCATCGGAGGGAACGATGCGGCCGAAGAAGCACAAGACGACGGGATCGAACGATCTGTTCCGGGCGCGGCTGGACCAGATCATCAATCTGAAGCACGAGTTGGTTCTGCTTGCCGGCAAGATCGATTTGGGACTGGATCGACGGCGAGGTCGCGCCGCTCTACAGCGAGAACGGCCGGCCGGGGATCGAGACCCGCTTCATGATTGGGCTGTTGTTGCTCAAGCATATCTACGGGCTGTCCGATGAGGGGGTGTGCGAGCGCTGGGTCCACGACCCTTATTTCCAGTTCTTCACCGGCGAAGAGTTTTTCCCGCACGAACGCTCGGACCTGAGCCATTGGCGCAAGCGGCTCGGCGACAAGCTGGAGCTGCTGCTGGCCGAGAGCCTGCGGGTGGCGCACGAAGCCGGCGCCTTACGCAGCCAGGACCTCAAGCGCGTCACGGTCGACACCACGGTGCAGCCGAAGGCCATCACCTTCCCGACCGACGCCAAGCTGCTTCATGCCGCCATCCAGGGCCTCAACCGCCTGGCGAGAAGGCACAGCGTCAGGCTCCGGCAATCCTATTCTCGCGTGCCCAAGGCCGCTGCGATGATGGCGGGCCGCTACGCCCATGCCAAACAGTTCAGCCGGCATCAGCGGCAGTTGCGTATCCTGCGCAGCCGGCTGGGCCGGATCATCCGCGACATCCGTCGCAAGATCGAGGGCCAGCCAGCCCTCGAGGAGGCATTCGCCCTTCCGCTTGGCCGAGCCAGCCAGATCCGCTCCCAGCAGCAGCGCCAGCGCGGCTGGAAGCTCTATTCCTTTCATGCCCCGGAGGTGGAGTGCATCGGCAAAGGCAAGGCCTCAGCCCCTTACGAGTTCGGCGTGAAGGCCTCCATCGTCACCAACAATCGCCGAGCTCCCGGCGGCCTGTTCGTACTGCATGCCAGCTCGCTGCCCGAAAATCCCTACGACGGTCACACCTTGCGGAACGTCATCGACCGGACCGAGACGCTCACCGGATGTCCGATCGAGCGGGCCTATGTCGACAAGGGATACCGCGGCCACGATGCTCAAAATCCCCGTCGCGTCTTCATCTCCGGCCAAAAGCGCGGCGTCTTCGGCGTTATCAAGCGCGAGCTGCGCCGCCGCTCCGCCATCGAGCCCATCATCGGCCACATGAAGACCGAAGGTCACCTCGGTCGCTGCTACCTCAAAGGCCGTGCCGGAGACGCCGCCAACGTCATCCTCTCAGCTGTCGGCCACAACTTCCGCCGCATCCTAGCCTAGCTCAGAGAACTCTTGTGCCTGTTCCTGGTCCGACTATGCCGCGTGCTGGCCGGTCCAGCGCTCAATTCGCCTTCTTAACGGACGACTCGATACGGCTATGGCGATGGCCGTCGATGATCGTCTCGAGTGTTTTCGGCGATGTAGGCGGCCGGGTTGACGTCGTTGAGCTTACATGTCGCCACGATGGATGCGAGCAAGGCCGAGTTTACGGCTCCGACCTCATGACCGGCGAAGAGCACGTTTTTTCTAGTCAGGCAAGACTGGCCGGATGGCGTTCTCGACCGGGTTCGTGTCGAGCTCGAGGCGCCCGTCTTCGAGGAAGCGGGTCAGCCCTTGTCAGTGATTGAGCGCGTAGCGGATGTCCTCGGCGAGCGTCGACCCGCTGGAGATCATCGACAGCTGCTTCTCGAACCAAGGCTTTAACGCGGCGACCATGGGCAGCGAATGCTCCTTGCGCGCGGCCAGCCGGATGTCCGGCGATGAGCCGCGTACCATGGCTTCGACGGCCTAAAGCTGTGCGTGCCGAACGGCGGCCTCGGCAATCGGCGATTTGCTGTTACGGGCCGATTTGACGAAGCGCCGGCGCAAATGGCTCCAGCAATGCACGAGTGTCCATGGCCCCTGCGGTCGAACGACTTCGGTCAGCCGGTCATAATCGTCATAAGCATCGCATTGCAGGAAGCGTCCGCCAAAGCCATCCAGGAACTGCTCCGCGAAGGCGCCGCTGCGACCGGGGGCATATCGGAACAGCACGATCGGCGGACTTGGGCCGCTGTGGCCGCGCTCGTCGGAGACGATCGCCCAGAAGTAGCCTTTTTTGGTTTGGCCACGCCCGGGATCGAGCACCGGCGCCGTGGTTTCATCCATGAACAGACGATCCGCCGTGGCCAGGCGGCGGCGCATGTGGTCCGCGATCGGCAGAAGATGGAAGCAGGCGCGGCCGGACCAGTTGCCCAGTGTCGCCCGATCAAGCCAGATCCCCTGGCGCCCATAGATCTCGGCCTGACGGTAAGCCGGCGTATGGTCGCCGAACTTGGAGACGATCACGTGCGCAATGGCCGCTTCGGTCGGCAGTCCACCAGGCACGACGTGTTCCGGCGGGTGGGCCTGCACGACAGGGCCCGCGCAGCGGCGACAGATGTATTTCGGGCAGCGCGTGCCCAGCACCCGCCATTGCGCCGGGATCACGTCGAGAGTTGCTGACGCCTCGCCGATCTTCGTCATGGCGCCGCAACCGCACGGACACAGCGTGCTCACAGGCTCGACGATCCGTTCCACCCGAGGCAAATGGGCAGGTAAGCAGCCGCGATTGCGATGAGAACCTTCCGGCACGCTCCGCGATCAACCCTGGATCATAGCCTCGGCTCTCTCCTGCGCCGCGTCCAGGATGCCTTGCGCGATCTCCACGTCTTCCAGCGGCAAGTGAGACTGATCTAGCCGCAGCTTCTCGGACTTCGCGCCGAACTTCTCGCGTCGCAATTCTCCCGAGAATGACCTCGAGCCGACGCCGCGCTTCCTCCGATGCTGCCAGGGCCCCTGATGCTCGCTCAAGGCCGCCTGCGTTTGCGCCAAAAGCGCCTTCAGGCGTTCGTTTTCGTTGCGCAGCGCCGCAATGCTCATGCGCTATTTCGAGCACATCGTCACGGCGCGCGCCACGTTCAAAATAGCTCCCGAGTCAATCTGCCGCAGTTATCCAGCCGCCTGGGGACGCCGCGCTTCTTCCGGGCGGACTAACCTCCAATCCAGCCCTTCGAACAGGGCTGCGAACATCGTTGGTGATATGCGCATCACGCCGTCTGCGATCGTTGGCCAAGCGAACTTGCAGCCTTCGAGGCGCTTATGAACTAACACCAGGCCCGTTCGATCCCAGACCAAGATCTTGATCTTGTCCGCTCGTTTCCATCGGAACACGAAAGCTGCGCCGCTGAACGCGTCGAGGCGAACTATCTCCTGCACCTTCGCCGCAAGTCCATCGTGGCCACAGCGGAAGTCGATGGGCCGCGTCGCGATGTAAATCGTCAGATCGGCACCGGCCGCGATCATCGTGACGCTCGCACTTCGCCGATCACCCGGGACAGCTGCTCGCCATCTATGGCGGGGTCCGTCCGCAGCACGACATCCCCAATCGCGACCTCAAGCTTGATCGCCGGAACGTGACCCTCCTCCCACGCGCTTTCCACGACCCAGCGGTGCGAATGTCGACTGCTACGCCTAGCACGGCGTCAACATGCCTCGCTCTCGAAAGCGTCGTCGCCAATCGTACTGCCACCGCCTCGCTCCGTGCTTGCGTGCCACCTCGGACACCTGGGCACCCGGTAGTAGACTTTCGGCCACGATCCGAGCTCTCTCAGCCTCCGAACGCACGCGGCGACCCGACGGTCTTCAAGCACCTCCAGCCGGCTCACCCGCCCTCCCGATGAGCCGGCCAAATGGACGTCCTTTTTGCTGTCCAATCCCATCCCAAACCTCCGTCCAACGCCGGAGACTTCTTCGCACGTTCATTCGAATTCTGAAGCAAGGGTATCGGCTTCGCGCTTACGATCAAACAAGCGACAACACCTCCAGAAGTCAAGAAACGCGCAGCAATCCGAACAACTGCGCGCCAGCGCCTCACTGCATCGAGAGGGCAAAGGCCACCTGGCCAAGAGTAGCCGCGCGATCAGGTGCTTAAGGGTCCGGCGGGCTCCAGCAGTGTCGTTCTGAAGATCAGCGCCATTGATGTCCGCCTCGAGACATGAGAGCGGTGCAAATGACGGTACCGAAGCTTCGGCTTTTCGGCTTGCCGATCATTCGTGCGGCTGCGATCAGGCCACGTACTCGTCATTGGGTGAATTCGCCGCGAACGCGGCTTTTCGCCGTTCGGAAGGGTGATCGAGACGCAGAGGCGACTAGCGAGCTATTGTAAGTATTCATAGGCTATTAGAGGTGTTCGCGCCGGTGGCTGTGCATCCCGGCAACGGAGCTCGGAAGGCGGCTCTGCTATGTCGTCGAAATATATCAACGAAGAGCAAGCCTGTTCGCGAGCAGTTGGAAACGTAAAACGACAAGCCCCGCATAAAGTGTCGTTCCGATTGACAGCCCTATCCAGATTCCAACCGCACCCAAGCCGACTTTTAGACTGAGCACGTAGCTCAGCGAGAATCCGACCACCCAGTAAGCGACCCCAGCCAACCAA
This sequence comes from Bradyrhizobium sp. U531, assembly GCF_051710265.1. NCBI lineage: Bacteria > Pseudomonadati > Pseudomonadota > Alphaproteobacteria > Hyphomicrobiales > Nitrobacteraceae > Bradyrhizobium > Bradyrhizobium sp. U531. Next base: position 487,102 of record NZ_JASVEN010000006.1, on the reverse strand, counting down.
AGCGGAACCCGCGTGTCCTTCAATCCACGCAGGCAGCCCGTCGCGATGGTATGCGTGGCAGAACTGGTAAAGAATGTTGCACCAACCAGAAGCAGCGTTGCCGCGAGCTTGATCGTGGCTTCGGCATCGCTGGTTCTGTCACTCAGAAATAACTTGGGAAGCTCAAAGCGGATGGCGACTACAGCGAAAGTAAGCGTTACGGCAATTGCGACACCCAGCAAGATCGCGACCAGACCTGCCCGCTTCACACCAGGGCCGTCGTTGCGCCCAAGGGCGTGCCCGACTCGCACGGTTGCAGCCATGCTGATTCCAACCGGGATCATGAAGAGGATACCAGCCACTTGAAGCGCGATCTGATGAGCGGCGAGTGCGTTGGCGCTAATCGATCCCGCAAGGAGAGCTGCGGCCGAGACTAGGCCGTACTCGATCAAAACGGCGAATGACATCGGCACACCGATCGAGATCAACTCTCTCATCACAGGCCAGTCGAGCCGCCAGAAACGGGCCAGAGCTCGGTACGTACGCACGGGCGTACCCATCGTGACAAACCAAAACCCGGCCAAACACGTCCCCCAGTTCACTGTGGCAGTCGCAAGTCCCACCCCGAACAAATCCAACTGCGGAAATCCAAACTTGCCATTCATCAGTACATATACGAGCAGAGCGTTTAGGGGGATAGCCGATAGCGTGATCCACAGAATCGGCTCAGGCCGAGTGACCGCGCCCATAAAATTGCGAATAGCAAGAAAACACATCGTGGGTACCACGCCCCAAGCCAATCCGGATAGATACTCCTGGGCGAGCCGAGCGGCTTGCGGCGCTTGGCTGAGGGCGAGCAGTGTTTGCTCCCCACGGAGCGCAAAGGCGATGGTGGGAATAGATACAAGGACCGCAGCCCAGAGCCCCATCCGCAGCGAGCGTCGCACCAGGGCTAAGTTATGCGCCCCGAAAGCCTCGGCTGTCAGAGGCGCGATCGGCGCCAGCAATCCCATGCCAACGGCGAATCCAACGAGATAGACCCGTCCGGCCAAAGCTGCGCCGGCCAGAGCTTCGCCGCCGATGCGCCCCACGAAGACAAGGTCCGTGGTCATCATCGCGATCTGTCCAACCTGGATCAGGACCATCGGCCCCGCGAGTCGCGTGATTGCGCCGAGTTCCAGCGCAACGCCACGCCGAGCGGCCTGGCCTCTCGGTACGTGGGGCGAAGCGGAATGCGACTTTGTTTCGCTGATACTATCCATTAAAATGATTACCAGTCACCCCTCAGGCGAGGGGCGCCCCTAGATGCCTGACGGCTGCGATCCAAAGCGCGAACCGCACTACCTTTGAATCTGGCCGAAGAAAAGGGCTCGGCTGCCTGCGCACGCGGACATCGATAAAATGAGAGGCGGCGAGAGCAGCAAGCCCGAAATAGTTGATGATGCGCACATCGGCGACCATCATCGAAGGTGATGTCTGCAGTTCGAACGGGACCTCTACCTTTCCGTGAGGGTTACGAAGATCAATTTCTAGGATACAGGAAAGACCAAGCACACAGTCTCGGGCGTGCAGACGGTTTCTAGCTGCTCGTTCCCATCGGGAAAGCCGTGTGCGAACACTGTACACAGATTCATAGGGCACTGATCGACTCCCGGTCGACGAAGACGCGATAACCTTACCAGCCAATAGTGCAATTCCATGTCGGTACATGTGGCACGGATATCCTGTTCAAGTCTTATGCCAACTTGGAAAGCTCAGTGATGTAGAGGCGATTTGCTGGTCGGAGGTGTCTGAGACCCGACAGCAAGTCGGAGTACGGCCTTCGCGCCGCCCGGTATGATCTGAGCTGCTGCCGGTTTGATGGACACCGGGTTAAGCTAATCCCACCTTGCGCTCGAACTCAACAGGGCTGAGCTAACCGATCGTCGAGTGACGTCGGGTCGTGTTGTACAACGACGTTTGAGAACGCCCACAGGACCGTTCTTCGCGACGTTCTTTATCGGCATCATCCTTGGTTTGGGCGCCGAGTTTGCGTTCATGGGGCCATCGACAAGGCCGACGATGTCGTTTTTCGCTGCACCCTGGACGGATCGCAAGCAGACCGTTGGCTGGAAGTTCCCGCATGGATGTTCGACCGGACGGCATGCCATCACGCCGGGTTTCTGACAGCTCAGCCGCTTGTTAGCATCGATGCACTTGCGGCGCTTTCTGCGCTTCTCGATGTAGCGTTGAAGGATCGAACGCCATCAGCTGCCCCGCTTTCTGGCGCATCCAGAGGCTCTCACGGCCAGAATCGGGGAGCGACTCATGTCAAGCCAGACGGCAATGCCAGGGAGCGGATACCGACACAATCAACGACCGCGGCCGCAGCAGCAGATGGATCTGTTCGGGAGCGGCCTGTCGAACGGCGCCATCGGCGCGCCGGCATGGTCGGAGCTGCCGGCGGAAGCGCAGGCGGCCCTTATGAGTCTGATGACGCAGTTGATCCTCGACCATGCTGCGACGACGGCGACGCCGCGCGCGAAGGAGGTCGGTCATGATTTCTGACAAGGTCAGGCCTCATCATCTCGAGCGCAAGGCGCTTCTTTACGTGCGTCAATCCTCAGCGCATCAGGTGTTGCACAATCGCGAGAGCAGTGCGTTGCAGTACGCCATGCGGGACCGGCTGACGGCGCTCGGGTGGTCAGAGATTGAAGTGATCGATGATGATCTCGGTCGTTCAGCCGCGGGCGGGGTACAACGCGCCGGTTTCGAGCGGATGGTAGCGGAGGTTTGCCTCGGTAAGGTTGGCGCGGTTTGCGCCCGCGAGGTCTCGCGCTTCGCTCGCAACAGCCGGGATTGGCAGCAACTCATCGAGATGTGTCGTGTGGTCGATACCGTCCTGGTCGATCAGGAGACGATCTATGCACCGAGGCACGGTAACGACCGCCTGCTGCTCGGGCTCAAGGGCAGCCTCAACGAGTACGAGCTGGATCTGTTGCGCCAGCGCTCGCTCTCGGCCCGCTACGAGAAGGCGCGCCGGGGCGAGTTGGTTGTGGCGGCGCCCGTCGGCTTCGTGAAGACCGGCGACCATTATGAGAAAGATCCGGATCGGCGTGTCCAGGAAGCGATCAAGCTGGTGTTCGACAAGGTCGAGGAACTGGGCAGCGCGCGACAGGCGCTCTGCTGGCTCCACGAGTACAATCTCGATCTGCCGGTGAAGCAGACCAGCGGTGACACGGCCTGGCGGCGACCAAGCTACTCCGCCATCCACCGGATCATTGAGAACCCGGTCTACGGCGGCGCCTATGCCTATGGTAAGACGGCTGTGGCGGCGGGATACAGCGCCGCAGGCGTGAGCGTGAAGATCCGCCGCAAGGCGCGGAACGAATGGCTGGCGCTGAAGCCCAACACCCACGAAGGGTATGTGAGCTGGGAGAGGTTCGAGGCGATCCGCACTATGGTCAGCAGCAACATTCCCACCGGTCGGCATCACGGCGCGCCCAAGCATGGTGACGGGCTGCTGGCCGGCCTGATCCGGTGCAAGCGCTGCGGCCGCAAGCTCACACTCCGATACTCCGGCATGAAGCACCATATCCCGCGCTACAGCTGCAGCCGCGCCTGGATGGACAATGGTGGCCCTCACTGCATCGGCTTCGGCGGACTGCGCGTCGATGATGCAGTCGAGGAAGCGCTGCTTGGCGTCGTCGGTCCGGGCGCTATCGCTGCTGCAACCGCGGCCGCCAAGGAAGCCAGGGAACGGCGGGATCAGGTGCGCGATGCTCTCAGTCGCGACCTCGAAGCGGCGCGCTATGCCGCCGACCGGGCCTTCCGGCAGTACGATGCCGCTGACCCCGCGAACCGGCTGGTGGCGGGCGAGCTTGAAGCGCGCTGGAACAGGGCGCTCGCTCACGCGGCGGAGGTCGAGGGCAAGATCGCAATGCATGAGGCGGCGACGCCCGCCCCCATTGCCGATCCAGCTTCGCTCGGCGTTCTAGCCTCGAACCTCAAAGCGGTCTGGGATGCGCCGACGACGGATGCTCGCCTCAAGAAGCGCGTTGTGCGCACCCTCATCCATGAGGTCGTGGCCGATATCGACGATGCGGCCTCCGAGATCGTCCTCATCGTCCACTGGGTCGGCGGCGTTCACAGCGAGATACGCCTGCCCAAGCGCCGGCGCGGGCAGCGTAACAGCACCTCCGCCAACATCATCGAGGCTGTGCGCCGACTGGTGCTGATCGCCAGCGACGATCTGATCGCCGGCCTCCTCAACCGCAACGGCCTCGAGACCGGTAACGGCAATCGCTGGACGCGCGAGCGTGTTACCTCGCTGCGCTCGAACTATCGCATCCCGGTGTTCAAGCCCGCCGAGGACGGCATCGAGCCCTGGCTAAACCTCTGCAACGCCGCCAAGCTCCTGAAGATCGCGCCCAAGACGCTCCGGCTGGCCGCTGAAGCCGGTGAAATCGAAGCCATCCATCCTCTGTCGGATGGTCCTTGGATCTTCGCCCGCAGCTCGCTGATAACAACTGCTGCTCGATCTATCGCCGAACGAGCGCGACAGAACCCAAGATACCCCACGGGATCGAATCCCAATCAGCAAAGTCTTTTCTCTTCAACAACATAGACAGATGGGTGTTCTGATGTGCGGTTGTAGAGCCGCTCGATGTAATCGAACACATCTGTTCTGGCCTCGTTCCTGGTGCGATAGGTTTTGCGCTCGGTGCGTTCGGTTTTCAGCGACGAGAAGAAGCTCTCCATCGCCGCGTTGTCCCAGACGTTGCCGGACCGACTCATGCTGCAGACGATGCCGCTATCAGCCATCAAGCGCTGGAAATGCTCGCTGACGTACTGGGCGGCCGCGATCGGAATGATGCATCAGGGCATCCGGCTTGCCCCGCCGCCAGACCGCCATCAACAGGGCGTCCGCAACCAACTGGGCGGTCATGCTGGCGCTCATCGACCAGCCGACCACCCGGCGCGAGAACAGGTCGATCACCGCCGACACATGAGCCAGCCCTCAGCCGTCCAGATGTAGGTGAAGTCGGCGATCCACTTCTGGTTCGGGCGCTCGGCCTCGAACTGCCGATCCAGAAGGTTCGACGCCACGTTCGCAATCTGGCGATGGCCTGCGTCCTTCGGCAGACGCCGGCGTCGTGGCCGCGCCCGCAGGGCCTGTAGGCGCATCAGCCGTTCGACCCGGTGCAGGCCGCATTCGACGCCGTCCGCCAGAAGGTCTCGCCAGACGCGCCGCGCGCCGTAAGTCCGGTCACTGGCAAGGAAGCTGACCTTGACCTGCTGGCCTACGGTCTCGTCGCTTCGGGATCTGGCGCTGGGCGATCGGTTCAGCCAGGCATGAAAGCCCGACCGCGACACGCCCATCGCTTCGCATAGCCATGCCACCGGCCAGATGCCCCGGTGCTTCGCGATGAAGCCGAACTTCATGTCGCTTCCTTCGCGAAGTAGGCAGCGGCCTTCCTAAGAAACAGCCGGATTGGCGTCGCCCGGAATGGCCTGCAACACGAAGCCTAGCGATTTCGCCCGGCGCTGTAGGTTGGCGAGGACACGGCTACGATATTGCTGCTCATATTGGTCTGCACCAGGATCCTTGTAACTGATGCCGTGCCGGAGTGTGTTGTAGAATAAAACCGCAATCTTGCGAGCGGTCGCCGTCACGGCCTTCGATTTACCCGCGCGTGAGGACAGCCGACGATAGAATGCTCCAAGCGCTGTCTCGCTCCGCCCCACGGTTGTTGCTGCCAACCGCAACAGCGCAGCTGCGCGACTTGAGGATCTCCGTGTGCGCGAGGACAGCACCTTGCCGCCGGAGATCTTGTTGCCGGGTGCGAGGCAGAGCCAGGAAGTGAAGTGTTTGGCGCTCGGCCATGCCCTTAAATCCGTGCCGCACTCGCCGATGAGCTTCAATGCGAGCGACGGACCCAACCCATGGATCTCAGTCAAATCGACGCCAAGCACGCCATACAGCGCGGTCCTGACATCGAAGGTGGGTGTGTTGACCTGCTTGGTCTTGACGCGTGGCTTGGCTAGCTTTCCGACTGGTCCTGCTCCTTTGGTGTTCAATGCACTGATCAGGACTTCGAGCTTGCGATCACAGTCGAGCATCTTTGCCTGATAAGCGTCGTAGAGCTCCAGCGATTGAGTCAACGCGAAGACATGTTCGTGGCGGTCATTGCCTACGAGTGCTGCGCGGATCGTCTCGATCGACGAATGGCAGCGCACGTCCCGATAGGTTGCTAGGACGTCGGGATTGCGTTCGCCTGCGACAATGGCTCGGATAATCCGCATGTCGGTCGCGCCGGTGATATCCGAGACAACATACAACATGATGGAGCTGCAGGTTCATCTCCATCAGGGCCTTCTGCATATGTTGGATATGGGCGGCAGCATATTCCACGAGCCGCTCGCGCTGACGCAGATAGGCTCGCAAGGTTGCGATCTCGGCATCGGGTCGGAAGCTGCCCCGTAACAGGCCATAGGAGTGGAGCTGGCGTAACCAAGCGGCATCGCTGACATCCGTTTTGCGCCCAGGTACATTCTTGGCGTACCGCGCGTTGACCAGAATGACCTCGAACCCGCGCTGTTCTAGGATCTCGTAGACCGGGATCCAATAGACGCCAGTGGATTCCATCGCGACACTAGTCACGCCGCACGCCTTGAACCAGTCCGCCAGCTGATGCAGGTCTTGCGTGAATGTGCCGAATGCACGCACTGGCGTATCGGTGCCGGCCGGGTTCACCGCGGCCATGTGCATCTTTGACCCGATGTCGATAGCGGCCGCGCCAAGGTTGACCGGCTTTAAGTCCGGGCCGCCACCAGTTGTCCTCTTAGGCATCGCAAATCCTCCGTCCGATGATGGGCTGGAGGGTCTGGGCCATGCCAATTTGTCATCTTCCTAATCGGGATCGCCGCCGAAACGGCGTCACCACTCTCAAGTCCGCATGCGCCCATGGACCACGTTTTTTAACGGGGACAGTGCCTCCAATAAGCTGACGGCCGCTACCCTCCGAGCCAAGGGATAGCACAAGGCTGTTTCTACCCCGCACAGGCGCGCCATCCCGCTGGACAGTTTTTTAGGATATCCCGCTCCGCCTTCAGCTTGTTGACCTCGCGCCGCAGCCGCTCGATCTCCAATTGCTCAGGCTTCATTTGCCCGTGGCCGGGGAAGGACTGCGCAGCGTCGAAGCCGAACTCCTTCACCCATTTGCGCAGCACGTTCTCATGAACGCCCAGGTCTCGGCCGGCTTGCGCCACAGATACCCCGCGCTCCCTGACGAGCTTGACCGCCTCGATCTTGAACTCTCGACTGAACTTCCGTCTCTGCATGACCCACCTCTGGCTCGATAAAACACCCAATCTCGGTGTCCATCAAACCGGCGCAGCTCAATCTCCGCTCAGTCTGGCTGAAGGGAGGCTGCGGCTAGAGTGCCACAACCTAGTCCTTAACACCGCAGCATCAGCTGCACCTTCCCGAGGCGTAAGAAATCACCGAGCTTACAGGTCGGAAGGTGACCGTGGGTCGTGAATCGTTCAGCTCTCGCAGGATACTCTTGACGGGTCTGCAAGAGTTGATCGTGCCTGGTACCAAACGGATTGGGATCGTCGCTACGCCGCATTACGGCTGAAGCTGTCGGTTGAATGCTCGCCGGCCCGAGAACTGTGAATGGCAGTCTCGGACGAGCAGCGGAGGGTCGCGCACGCTCTACAGCCGCGTGCTCTCGCCCTTGGGAGAACGCCAGCTGCCGACGGAGTAGCCGGCGCGAGAACCGTGACAAAGATCAGAGCGAGAACAGCAAGTGCGACCGTCAGGTTATATCCGTCGTCAGCCAGCTTTGCACATCGCGGCCGGCAATGTCTCAGGTAGGCGAATCGAGCCACTAGTTGGCACAAACTTGCCGCTAGGTCCGATTCAAGCCTGTTAAGCGGCCTTGAATGGGATGTCATGCTTGCTGGATCGCTTCAGGACACTGTGTCAGAAGACCAACTCCCGAGTTAGGGTGTTCGGCTGTTGCAACTCGCGAGCAATCGGCGTCGCGTCCTTAAATATCACCCTTGCATCAGAGGTGCATAGCTCGAGTGTCCGCGCCGTCATCGGGCGTTATCTACCAAAATCCGTGCGCGCCGTTCCATATGGGAACATCTTTGCGAGTGCGGCGACTGAGAGCGATCGATGGGCTCCTCGAAAGCACGGCATCGCGCGCGTGATTCCTAAGAACGGCGCGTGACTATAGCGCGGCAATCTGGATGGGGAGCCGTATTGCCGGATCTAGCGATGTTCCCGGTGCATCTATTTTACTCCCTACCCAGGGGAGCGACGTAAGCCGGCCGCTCAACTAGCGGTCATCTCGAGCGCGCCGATGTCGCGCTGGGTCTTCGACCGAGCGCTTGCAAAGCCAACAGATCGGTGATTGGGCGTGGTCAAGGCCGCTAGCAGCCGAGGGCGCTCGCGCAACGCGCCAGCGTTAAGCTCGGTCGATCATCGGTCTACTTCACACCGCCGTTCGCTTCTCCAGCAGCGGCGGGCTTTCCGGCGATGTGTCGATCACGTGGGTGCTGCGTTTTCGCGCGAGCTAAACAACGCTGCGCTTGCTTGCTCGCTGAAGCCGGGAGGCTGGCCAAGGTCAAACATCTTAAGTCGGCCAGTCTCGCTGCAGGAGAATCTAATGCATTGCCGACATCGCAACGCTGTCGCACTTGCGACGAATGTCGCAATTGCGACAGCGATCGTTAAGCTGGCGGTAGAGCCGGTGTCCAAATTGCTTGTCACTGTGCGAGATTTCGCGAGCGCATTAGCTGGTACGACACTTGCTGGATCGCTTCAGGTCTGTCCGGAAAGAAGCACATGAACAGTCGCTCCATCAAGCGAGTATCCGACAGGGAGAAAGACCGCTCTGCAGCGCGTGACGAGAAGTGTGCTTGTCGCATTCGGTCAAGAACTTCGCAAGCAAGAGGAGCCCGAAGTGGCGCCGAAATCCGCTCAGACAAGTTCGGTCAAACCACGCAGTATTGGCCTGCCTAAGTTGGCGGCGCGAGGCGACAAATGGACTTATTTAGCTTCGTCGAATGTGCAAAACAAACAGGATCTCTCAAGGCGCTGTTCGATCTGCTTGTGAGCTGTTCGAGCGAACAGGGGTTCAGTCAAGTGGCTTACGGGTCACTGACCGACACGGGGCCGACTCGCCTGCCAGAGTATCTCCGGGCGACAGTGACGGTGAACTTTCCTTCCGATTGGTGCGAGCGCTATTCTGAACGCGGGTACAATGCCATTGACCCCGTGGTTCGGCGGACGACGATGCTATCGGCGCCATTTCTATGGGATCGACTCGCCGACCAACATCAATTGCAACCGGGCGAAACGCGTGTGTTGAATGAGGCCAGAGAGGCCGGCCTGAAGCATGGCGTGACCGTACCACTGCTTGGACCATTCGGACGGCTATCCGTCGTATCGTTTGCGTCCAGCTTCGACGATGCCGACCCTGAGCATCGTCTCAGTCATCTCAACGCATTGGCTTGGCAGTTTCATCATGCGTTTGCAGAGATCGCGCCTTCATCGGAGGGCAGATGCCAAATGCAAGTGGCTCTATCCGAACGAGAGAAGGACTGCCTCCGGTGGGTCGAACAGGGAAAATCATCTTGGGAAATCGGGGTGATTCTGAAGGTCAGCGAGAATACCGTCAACTTTCACCTCAAGAACGCAATGCGAAAGCTGGAGACGAACAGCCGTACCCACTGCGTCGTCAAGGCGATTCGCCTTGGTCTTATTTGAATTGATATATGCGACGCAGGGAAGCGAGCGACGTCATTTCTTGACAATAGCTGCGAGCGCGCTCACTCCGATATCGCCTTAGATGCAGCCGCTGTTGCCATAAATAGGCTGGCAAGTGTGCCGTCCCGATCGTCATCGGTAGACAAACGTATTCTGCCGATGGTCGTTGGTCGTGGGTCGAAAGCGGGAGAGGTTCACACGAAATCTGTTCGTCCGACGCGGGCTGACATGAGGGCGGACCATTCGCGGTGCGGTCAGAGTGATCTTCAGCGCAAGCGTAATCATTGGCGCGTAGCCCGACCCTTCGAGCCCGTGCTGCCGGCCCGCTCAAGGGATGGGCGCGATTCCCCTATTCTGCGGACGCGCTCTTTACGGGTTAGTCCCTTTGAACGCGAGGTCGAGTGGGCCCCAGAGCAAAAGAGGCCCGCTCAGCGCGACGTTGCCAACTCGAACAACAGCTTCGGAAGCCACGGGCCTCATCTGCCGTGTTCGTCATCCTCGCGTAAGTGAGGAGGGCGGAGATTGCGACGACTGGCGCAGGGAAACGACTTTCTCGGCAAGCGCGGTCTCCCGGAATCGCGTGTGCCTCCTTACACTAGGCGAACGAGTCAAAAAATGCCCGGCGGGCCGGGGGCTTTCGATCCGCCGATTGAACGATAGATCAACATTTGAGAAGAAACGGACCGCCGAACTTGTAATTGAGCCGTGCAGTCAGAAGATCCCAATCCTGGCGGACGCGATCGTTCCCACCAGCCGGTGCGGCGAAGTGCACCGTGGTAGGCTGAATGAATAGATAATCGTACTCGAGGCCAACCTACCAGTTCGGTGCGAAGCCGTACTCGATGCGAGCTCCAACGCGCCGCCCCAAAGAACGTGCTCGCTGTTTCCAAGCTGCGCGCCCGTGAGGGTCGAGCCTATCTGATAGACGTTGCTCGTGACTGCGGCGCTGCCTTTAGCATAAAGCAGTACGTTGTCGAACGTATAACCGATCTGCCCCGTTACCAGGCCGAAGGAATCAATCTTGGTCTGATTAACATCCGAAAACGCGACACTGACATTCTAGCCGGGCAAATCAACCCAATTCCCCTGGCCTTCAAGACCAAGCACGAGCTGGTCCATCTGCCATCGATAGCCGATCTGGCCGCCAACGGTCACGCCGGTCACATCATGACAGCCCTCGGGCGTGCCGCCATTGAAATCCATCAATTCGAGCTTGAGCTCAAGCCACCGTCCATCCCGATATAGTAACCGCTCCAGTCGTAGATTGCAGCCGCGACAGGCTGCGGAGCTTTGGTGTAGAGTGGCTGGACGGGCTGAGCAGCCAGACCCGCGCCGAATGCGGGCGCCACCGCGCAAAGCGCCACAATGCTTCCCATCGCAAGCAACAAGTTCTTCATTGTTACTCTCGTGTCTTGGGCGCCCCAAGCCTCGTGCGTCTTAACAGTGTCCGCGCCAATTGCCGTAACTGCATCGCAGCATTCGCGCCCAAAGGAATGTTCGAACCGAACGCTGGGTCAGGTTGCGGCATTTCAGGTCATCTCCAACTACGTCGCAATGCCCGGTCGCGTGCGAAGACAGCGAGCTCAGGTGTGGACGAAGGCCGGGATGCTGATTCAGCGGATGAAGCGTACCGCAAGCCAGATGACGCCCAGCCACACCGCAATCGAGAAGAGCAAAGCGCCTTGCAAAGTCCTCGCTCGTATCCTGTGGCGCCATCTAAGGAGCTGCGATGAGCAACCGGTGAAGCGACAACCACGTACAACAGCTATTACTTCATCGTAATCTGTGAACCGGAACTGCGAGCGATGCTTGCGAATATACGCCAGGCGCTCGGTGGGTGAGAGGCACTGTGCCCATACCTCCCATGCCTCATCATCAAAACACGTGCGGTTTTCAAGGACTTCGGCGAGGCGCTCGTCAGGCTTCATGATACATCCGCTGTACTGACCATCGCGGATCGAGTTCTAGGAAGGAAACCGCACCTTCGAAACCTCTCAGTTTAGGTAGGCTACCTCAGCGAATCGAAATCGACCAGCAACTATTGGTCACGGTCAGCGCAACGTCTCTCCTGACGCGAGATCAAAGCGACGTCGGGTGAGCGTTCTGGATCTCTCTTCTCGTAGGCTGACACAGCTCTGCAGATCAGTCGTGGAGCAGTCCACGCCGAGATCGTTGCAAGAAAGAAACTCGTGATAGGCATCGATGTGGTTTGGTCAGTGGTGCAATCTCCCGATGGAATCGTCCCACCCGCTGCGCAATCGGCGCACCGGCTGTTTGCGGGTCGGCAGGCTGCCAGCCGGTCGCATTGAAGTGCAAGGGGGGGCCGCACGCATCCTCTAAAACCGAGGGCCGGAATTGCGACTGTCGCCCTGATGGTGCCGGAGAAAGTGGCGCAGCCATGTTTCCCTCTTACTGACGAGACGAACTGTGATGAGAAAGACGCTGCTCTACGTGCACGGGTGACTTAACCGACGTCTTAAGCAGAATTCCACAAGGTGCTAGGCGAAACTCGAGTTGATCAGACGAGCACAGCCAGATGTCGCGGCAAGCGATTGATGAGCGGAGCATGCATCAATGCGGCTCGGGATGAGCGCTGGAGATACCGACTTCGCTACGAAGATGCTGAGTGCGGTGCGGTTCGCTGGACATGAACATTTTCATTGCAGAGTCGAGCGATCTGTATGCGCGGTCGCGGGCCGCCTGCGGCAAATCGGGAGTTGCATCAATTGCAGCGCGCGCGTCGATCAAGATCTTATCCTTTCCGGCAAGAAGTTTTGCGTCTAACATTACGTGAAGCGTCTCTCGAACGTCAGGTGGGATCGAGCTGTCGCCGTCGATCAATTCTCTAAGTTTCCAAAACATGCGCTCGACCGCTACCATCGACCCGAGGACTGACATCAGTTTTGGTGACATCATCGGCTATCTCCTTCTACAGCCAGATTCTGGCGAGCATCCAGCGAAATCAGAGTTGTTCCGTTTGACACCGGCGCGCGAGCCGACGCCTGAATAGGCGAATGACCTGGATAGTTTTACCGCAGCTACGGGGTGTGAGACGGACGTTCGAGTTCTGATCAGGGAAACTCGCAAGTATGCGATTTGCGAGCAAAGCATCTCTCTTCTTATGCTCCAGGTCGTGAGCGTGCGGTGGCTCACGTTCAAAACCGAGATGGAGCGTGTGCGCCGCGTTCCGTTTGCTACAAGACTTGCTGCAGCCGGAGTGGAACGTTTGGTGGCACGCGTCCGTGCTCTTTCGTTTGTTCACTCGGATCGCCCTGTTGAGGAGACCGAATCGACTGAGTGATCCCGCTCACGCAAAGATGATCATCCGATGTCCAAGTGCTCGGGGGGCCGACCCGTTTTGTGATTGCGTAGGGCATCGAGATCGAGCCTCGCGGTCTGGCGACGGTGTGTTGGTCGTGCGCCACATTGACCTCGCTAAATCTCTCGATTTTCCATTGGCTGTCCGGTCGAGCCCAGAGGAGATACCAACTTGAATGCATAGATCATTTCCATGTACCGCTCCGTATGTTGATCTATTCTCTCTTACTGTCCTCGTCACTGCACGGCTATGCTGTGCAAACCGTGCATTTTCACCCACCAGCGGCCACCGCGTTTCTCCGCACGCAACTTGCCGCGGCGGATCCGAGAGAGCACGGCCTCGGGGCTTATGTGATTCATAGCCGCGAACCGCTGAACACTGAGGTAGTCATCATCGAGAGGTGGCGGGGTGCTAATGCCGTGCGCAGCCAGCAGAATGCGCAGCGAAGCCAACTCCGCAAGCACGATCTCGAGCTTACGCGCGATCTCCTCCGTCTGGTTCGAGCGCCGCCGGAACTGCGTCACGACAGGCCCGACCGGGCAATAGGGCAGCACACCTTGAATTCGTGTGAAATGCGGTTGACGAACTGGCGCGCCAAAGCGGGATCAGCGTGAGCTAACTCACCTGTCCATGCCGGCCACTGTTCCGTTGATACCAACGCACGCAAAATTAGACTCAGGGCATTTACTGCCGTAAAGCGTCCTGTTTGGTAATGTAGTCGAACGGATCGCATACGCGTATTGGCCATTTGAAGATAAGAGCAGCCTGATCGATGCATTAGGCTGCGGTACTCATTGGCCTCGCTGTCGCCATTTATTGCCGGATCAAGGGCGAAGTTGGAACCGCTGGGTCACCGTCAGCGATCTGCCGCTATGAGCTCCGAGTGAATGGCATTTGCGGTGTCGAGGCAGGCATCCAGTGACAGAGATCCGAAGGCGAGCTGGCAAAGGAGATAGTTGGCGCCTGCCTCTTCCAAGTGATCGAGAAGAGTGTGGCGCACCGAAGCGCGCGTTCCGACAACGCACAGTTCACTCTCAATTGCAGCATCCAAGGTCAGCGGCAGGTTGGAAGGAGGCGGGATGTCATTGAGCTCGTACAGGAACTTAAAGCTTTTGAGCCATGTTTCGTAGGCAGGAGCGGCGAGGGAACGGGCCGCTGCTTCAGAGCTGGCAATCACGACCATGCGGAGCAACGCGAGAAATGGTGCTGAACTGTTGGCGTCACCCTCGGCGTTTTGATGAGCGCGATAGACATCGGTTATCTTACGAACGGCAGAAGAGGGGCCCATGCACGCGAGATTGGCCCCAATTGCCGCAGCCCAGCGGGCTGAATCTGGCCGATTTGTTGCAATCCACGTCGGGGGACAAGGATGCTGGTGAGGTGAAAGCGTCAAAGGGACGTTGCTCAGCGCAAAATGCTGCCCTTCGTATGTGAGCGGGCCGCCATTCATCGCGCCAACGAAGATTTGAGAAGCTTCTTCGTAACGGCTCGAGGCGACATCGGCTCCAACGCCAAAATAGCTCAGTTCGATCGGCAGAGAACCGCGACCAAGGCCGACCTCAACCCTGCCGCCGCTCAGGTGATCCAACATGCAGATCTCCTCAAATGCACGCAGCGGGTGATAGAGGTTGAGCAGCATGACCAAAGGACCGACGCGAAGTCGCCGTGTGCGTTGTATGACACTTGACAGAAACAAGTTCGGCGACGGACCCAGTCCATGGGGAGTGCAATGATGCTCCGCCAGATGATAGGCATAGAAGCCGAGCCGGTCGTAGGCCTCCGCTAGGGTAAGGCGGTCCGCGTATTGCCGTGCGATATCGCGGCCGTCCTCGTCAAGATGATCAAAGATGCCGCAGGTCAGATTTGAGGGAACCACGTTTCTCACTCAACTATCTCCTATATAGAGAGGACCGGAGTCCGCCGGGTTTTGGGAGTGCAAGAGGCGCTCGCTGGCAATGCGCTGTATTACTGCGAAGCCGTTCACAACGGGTTGTAATGCGGCGACTGGAGAACAAACTGGCTCGGGGCTGCCTCGCGAACTGCATCATGTGTGGGTCCGGATCGATTACGACAGACATCTGTGACATGAGTGGAAGGGACCATTAGCCACGACATCCCACTTTCTTAAGAATGCTGCCGACGGCGCCAAGAAACGCATCCATCTGGCGCTTTGTACCGATGCTAACCCGAATGCACTCTTCCAAGCCGGCATCCGGAAAGAAGGCAACAAGGACTCTCTGGTCGTGCAACGCCGCCTGCCACCATCTGCCACCCTGGCCTACCGGCACACGGGCGAGGAGGAAGTTCGCGTGGGAAGGCGTTACAGAGAACCCAAATTCAGAGAGGGCGGCCGTTACGCGCTGGCGCTCAAGCCTGACGTGGCGATGGTTCTCGTCATAGGCATCGCGATGCGCAAGGACGCTCATCCCCACGGCGTGAGCGACAACATTCATGTTGAAAACATTCTGCATGTTGCGAAGCCGCCCGATCAGCTCGTGATGGCCGAAACCGAAGCCGACGCGAATGCCAGCGGCGGAATAACTCTTGGAAAAGGTGCGCAGGACCAGCAGATTCGAGTGGCGCTCAACGAGGCGTAGGCCGTCCTCAGGTGCGAAATCGACGTAAGCTTCGTCCAGTACGATCAATCGGTCAGATCGTGAAACGAGGCGTTCGATCTCAGCGAGCGGAACAAACGATCCGGTCGGATTGTTCGGATTGGCCAGCAGAATGAACTTGGCATGTTTAGCCGAACCGAAAAGCAGCTCGTCCGTCGGCAAGCAGTCCGGTTCAGACCAGGGAATTTCAATGAAGCGGGCCCCTTGCAACATGGCAAGCTTGCGATTGAAGGAAAAACCCGGCGACATCATCGCAACGTCGTCGCCCGGGGCAAGAAAGGCTCTGTAAATTAGGCTGAGCAGTTCAGACGATCCATTGCCAGCCATCACGCGATCAGTTGCAATGCCATAGGCAGCTGCGGCCGCTTGCCTCAAGCTGACATTGTCGTCTTCTGGATAGCGGTATTGCAGCTCGAGAGCTGCAATTGCGCTTCGCATCACGACGCCTGGCAACGGAAACGGGTTCTCATTCGTGTTTAGTTTCACGCAATTGTTGTCGGTGGTGGGGCGCCCCGACGGTAGAGCATCCAGTTCGCGAGCCACCGGCGAGAGCGAGGAAAGCATAGTCTGCAACTTTGCATCCAAAGTGGTGTTCTCCCTTTTTGTCGACGAGAGTAGTTGAGGGCGTTCGGCGAGCCTACGTGGGTGCGTGCGCTTTCTTCGGACCCAAGAAGGGCGAGGCCTGCATGAATGTGAGTGTTGGGAGGCAGGCCTGGCTCTAAGGGCCGTACCGGAGCAGACTCCGTCTCAAGGCCCGACAGCGATCAGCACGGATCAGGCGTCCCACGGCGTTTTCCGAACCAGTACCTGTTTCCAGGAAAGACATGGAAGGCCACGTCCCTCGACCGAACACCGCAGCTAACGATTGGCTCGAGCCCGCGCAATCGGCAGACGGACTGCGCGTGAATGACATCGTTTCACGACGTACGTTTGTTCTAAAGAGGTCCTGACAGCTCACTCCCGAGAGCGAGGCGGGCATCAATTTCACTGGCTGGAAGAAGACACCGGTCTTCGTCGGCCTTACGAATGTGGATGTGATGCTCACTGCAGTGGCACCAGACGAATGGGAACGTACTCTTCGGGCGACCCTGCGGGCGCGCACGATAGCTGTGATAGCATTGCTGCGAGGGTGAGAAATGCTGCGACTGCGGCGATTGCGAGGCACGTGAGCAGCGCGTAATCGATATATCGAGGATGGTTCATCATTCGAACGCTCCGTACGGTGTTGGCACGGGCGGTTAGTTCTGCTCGACCGCTTCGACGGTATTGTCGCGCCAGCGGTACACGATGAAGCCAGGAGCGGCATTGTCTCCCTTGGAGTCGAATGCAACAGTGCCGATAGCCGTGTCGATTGACTCGGAGCGGACGGCCGCAGCGACCCGCGTGGCATCTAAGGTGCCGGCCCGTTTGACGGAGTCGGCCCATGCTTGAACCGCGGCATAAGCGTAGAGCGTGTAACCTGCGGCGGTTAGGCTCGAACCCTTGAGCTTGGCGACCGCAGCTGCGCCTGCAGCATTCTTCGTCGGATCCGGCATAAAGGTAAAGAGCGTGCCGTTCGCGGCCTCGCCGGCAATGGCCAAAAAGTCGGTTGTCATCAGAGGATCGTTGGCGATCACGGTCAGACGTGCGCTCGCCTCCGCGGCTTGACGCACGATCAGGCCGATCTCGTTGTAATAGCCGCCGATATAGACGAGCTGGATCCCCTCTCTCTTCAGTCGCGAAACGAGAGCGGTGTAATCCTTCTCGCCTGCAACATAGCTTTGTCGAACGGGATGCTCGCCGGCTGCACGAAGGCGCGATTCAACGATATCGGCGATACCCCTGCCTGCTGTGCTCTTGTCGTCGAGGACTGCGAGCTTTGCGCCTTGGTGGTGCCGGACGATGTAATCGGCCGCAACCCTGCCTTGTTGGTCATCGCGGCCGCAAATCCGAAAAAGCGTGGCTAGGCCGCGCTCTGTCAGACGCGGATTCGTCGAGCCGGGTGAAATCTGAATTACCTCGGCTTCGGCGTATATGTCTGAAGCCGGAATCGACGAAGATGAACAGAAGTGACCAACGACGAGCTTGATCCCGTCACTTGTCAGGCGATTAGCAACAGCGACGGCCTGCTTGGGATCGCATGCATCGTCCGCGATCTTCAATATGAGCCTTGTGTCAGGCAGCAGACCCGAAGCATTTATCGAATCTACAGCTGCGGCCGCTCCATCGCGTATCTGCGCGCCGAGCGCCGCAGTGCTTCCCGTCATTGGACTGGCTATGGCAATGTAAACATCTTCTGCCTTGCCGCTCGAGCTCAGGGCCAAAGAAAGGAGCGCAGCAGCTGCAAGCCTGTGAACGCGAAGGACCGACATGTAGGGCTCCCGATGTCTCGCGCTCCGACTTGCTCTGCTTCGCCATCCTGGTATGACGGCGACCAACAATCCGGCGCAATGATGTTTGAGTCGAACTCAGGTTGGGTACGGATGGGCTCAGGTTGTTGCCAGGTTGGGCATAAGCATCGGGCGGACACGGACGAATGGACGTTCCGAAACTAGTCAGGAGAAGCGGTCTAAGGCTGACAGCACCAATATCGAACATCCCGCCGATACCCGGTACTCGCGCCAATCTTCCGTGCTCGACAGACGTGTGCCGAGGAGACGCTTGGACGGAGCGGGACGATCATCGAGCGACGGGTTCTCGTGGAGAACTCTCACCGAGAACGTCCGTAAGTGGTGCCGATCATCGGAGTCTCCCTTAATTTAGCCGACGCTCTGTCCGTCGCCCCGCTGCTGCGTCGATGCTTTTAGAAGGTACAATGTGACGCTACGTACGAATCAAGTACTTTGAAGCGTGCTCGTCGAGGTTGATTGCCAAAGATCCGCAGAGCGAAACTCCAAATAGTGGGACAACGCAGCTTTGGAGGCGAACTGCTAGGGACCAAACGATCCTGGCTCAGACAAGGATCACCATGAGCTCATTGGGTTTGGCGACATTCCAGTGGGAGGGCGTCGCAACGGGTGCGCTCAATTCTTTCCCAGCTGGTCCTCCAGCGCGGCGAGGGCGAGATCGAGGTATCGCATGAGGCTCGCATCCCAGCCGGCGAGATTGTGTGGTTCGGTCAATCGCGTCAGCACCTTAAGTATCATCGAGACAGTCGAATCAACTCCTGCGATCTCAGTCAGCAGCGAACGGGCCTGTCGGGCGATTGCATTTGCCCGCTCGCAGCACGGAGGCTCACCCTGGTCCATGCAGCTTCGCAGCTCGTCCCGAATCTTTCGCCACCGATCTTCGCGGCTAGCGTTAGAGGCGCACGTGCAGATGGCAGAGGGGGTACGCTCCTCAATCCGCGACATGGCATCTAGTGTGGCCGGCAGCTCGTCGACACTGACTTCTGTCTCACCTTGCGTCGTCATAGTGCGCAATCGATCCCGTAATAATGTCGCCCGCGCGACTTGAAGCTCAATCCGCTCCAGATGGTTTCGCAACAGGTCTGTGAGAGATGTGCGCCCTTCGATGGCCTTGCGGATCTCAGGAAGCGAGAAGCCGAGCTCACGTAGAGCGCGAATCTGGGAGACGCGTTGTAGGCTTTCCCGATCGTACATGCGGTGACCGCCACAGGTACGTTCCGACACCGTCAATAACCCGGTATGTTCGTAATGATGCAGAGTGCGTACGGTTACACCGGTCGCCTCTGCAAGTTCTCCAATGCGCCATCGGCGCCGTCGTTGTATCGCGTTTGTCATGATCCTCAATTTGCAAGCCTACAACCTGACGTCACGTGAGAATCAAGTTATTTCAATGATCTAGATGATGCGTCTCTTGCTGCGGGCCCCAGAAGGACCGAGCGCATGCCGTTGCTCAAGCGGCCGAGTCAAGTGCAAGCATCAAGTGCGCGAGCGACGCCAATTCATCCCTCGCTGCGCGTTGCATGACAAGTCTGGCGATCGCCACGCGATTCTCGCTGGTTCGCATGCATGCCGGCAAAGACGCGATTGCTTGATCGAACAGCCTTCCCAAGCTCGCGAGATCATCCGGATCGTAGACTCCGCTCGGCTTATCCAACAGAAAGCTCCCTTGATGATTGCACTCGCGCCGCACGTGACGAAGCCGTTTGGCTGTGGTGGGGCAAAAAGGAGACGGAGCGGCGACGTGTGCGAAAGAATGTGACGGGTGCGTCAACCTGGTGCCGTTGTGCAACACGGCGTTTGCTTCCCTTTTGCCCAAGAGCGCACTAACCGAAACTGTACAATATCTCCTCGATCCTGCAGCAGCGGTGGCTATTTGCTGCCTGATCATCGGGAGAAGCGAAAGCATGTGCGTGGCAACCCGCTGAGACACGGCCTCCCGAAACGGGAAGCCCAGACACAGCACTGATCTGACCAGATGGCTCTTTTTCAGTCGCAATCCTTGCTGTGACGTCAATCACCTAGGCGCGCGGTGCGGTTGATTGGGTTGATTATCGTAGATCAGTCGCGCGATCACGTGCGCGGCGCGGCGCGGCGGCCGGCTCGGCGCCTAACAGCTTTTTCGACCGTCGGCTAGCCCTGTTGTGTTGGCACTGTGGGCTCGAAGGCGTCGCTCGCGCGATTGCTCCCAGCTTTTGAGTGCCGGAAGATGATGGCTGCTCTTCAACGACGCAGGTCCGCCGCCGTAAACGTCGGGAGAATGAGGGAAGGCGGAGCTCAAGACCAGTCCTGAAGACATCATCTCAACGCAGGCGCATCTGAAGCGCCTGGCAAAACGTTGCTCCCAATTTAAGGACCGGGTCTCGAACAATCGTGCCATATCCCTTGCATGTGGCGGCACTCAAAACGCGTCTACGGCCGCCCCAGGTGCCGCGCGCTCACGCCCGGGGAAAGCCTTGGCATAACTAATACAGCAATAACTTGCGTGTTTAGGCGTGCGCCGGCTCGGTGTCGGAGCGCAGTACATCGGACGGCCCTCGGCAGATGTAATCCCCCCGAAGTGCAAGGATCCCTAGCGACACTGCCTTTGCAGAATCACTTGGCAAGCCTTTGGTAGCCTCGCTATACGGGTCCGCAATAGCAAAGCAGAGATGCTGTAGCTTGGTGGAGGAGTTTAATGCGCGTCTTAAGACCGTGCTCAAGTCAAAGCGACTCCCCAGATCGGGGGGGCAGCGTCTGGCGGATTCGCCGTAAGGATCCCATCGAACATAAGGCTCGACGGCGAGCTGTCGCGGTATTGGCTTGCTCGTCCGGCCGCTCACTCACTCAATTCCAGCCTCTAACAGTATCGCTTTCGCATGCGCGCTGGACATCGATGCTTCGGGTAAGATAGGCAAATCATCTTGCCGCAGCAAAGGAGCCCTGCGGGGCCAGCGGTGCGAGGCAGCAGCTCGAGATGGACGGCGGTGGCGCGGTGTGAGTCACGCCGCGATCTTCGAAAAACGCGATTGTCGCGACATCGGAAAGAAGGACCCGGCACTGATCATCCGATTTGGCTGGGGATGTCGGCCGAAATGATCGAAAGCTGGAGGAGGAGCAGGCTTGGCGAGTGGGAGCGGCGAGCGCTTACGCGGCCGCACCTTGGCACAGTTGCGGTCCTCTCATCATGAACACTCCTCACCGCAACACGCGCGCAGCCGGATAAGTGCCGCCAGCTGATGTCACTTGATCCGGGTTGATCCTGCGGTCTGCAAGCTTGCAGTTGCACTCGATCACGCGGCATCGCGCGCATCGAGAGGAAGATAAGCACCGTCGAGAGAGGAAGTGTTCCGAATTTCCATTGTGACATTGTGCAAAGACACGCAGTCTTCCCTGCCCATGCGGGTTTGCGCGAGCTGACGGTTGGCTTTGGGGGGGGGGCCGATCGTGGGCGGCGTTTGCGTTCAGCTTTCATGTTGATTCGACGCGAACGAAGCGCCCCTGCCGGTCATCAGCCATTTGTATCTAGTGGAGCGCTTCGGGACTAACTCCATCGCTGTTGAAGGCAATGAGATGCACCAGTTCAGGCAAACAACGATGCGGGTTCGCTACCAGGTGAAGCGTGCAACCTCGATCGCAGGTGCTGGCCTTGAACCTGACGCGGCGTGCGATTCAAGCGGGTTGGTGCTGAAGCCGAACATTGTTCGCCGGACAGGCCACATATTTTTTGCGTACTCTGAAGCTGGCGCATGCACCTGTGATGCGGTCCCCTCCGAACCAGCGGAAAGTCCTTAGCCGCCAAGCGAGCTGTGTGATGCGCAGGATCGTCACTGCACCGCGAGTCAATCGGCTGCGATCCGACCAAACTACGCTTAACTCCGCTTTTTTTCACTATGCCACACGTCAATCAGAGGACCGAGGGGTTCGGGCCTGGCGTAAGTCCGGTTAGCGGGAGCAGGCCGCAACCGGCCCGAACAGTCCTAGGACGGGCCGTGACAATGGCTGATCTCGGACGGAGAGACCATCGTGGATGCCTGCTGCATGAATATGTTGCGCAACCACATGCTTGCAGGATCAGTATTATGGATGGCGGGCCATTGGACGGCCTCTGTGAATGTGAGAAGTCGCAGCGGAGGTTCGACGACCCTCAGCGGCATCGTGGATGCGAAATGGCTGACCAATCTTGAGGGCATGCTCGCTATACGATTGGTGCCCAATAACATAGGCGGGATCATACCAAAACCCTGCACCGCGACCTCGGTGCGTATCTTGAAACCATGCTCGAGCAAGAGCCATTCGTGGAAGGAGGGCCTCAGGGAGCGCCCGAACTGGGCTTCCACGTGCCCGATCGAGATGTATTTCTCGAACGTGAGACGCGATGCTAGCTGCTTGTTCATGGGGCAGCCCACGCAGACGAAAGTGTCCTCGAACAGAGCCGCCTTCGGATGCGCGCTCGACATGAACATCTGCGGATACATGAGAAAATCGACTTCACCGCGCCGGAGAAGCTCATCAGGTTCCTCTGCGGGCGGCAGCAACTCGAAACTGATTGTTGGTGCTTCCCGCGCGACGCGGTCCACGACCCCTCGAAGAAACACGACGGTCATGAAGTCGGACAGGATGATTCTAAATCGCCGATTCGATTGAGACGGATCGAAGCCGTCTGGAGAAATAATGGAGTGCTGAATGTGAGCGAGAGCCTCGCGAATCGGGGCTGCGAGCGCTTCAGCCCGCGGCGTTGGGACAAGCTTCCGTCCTTTCATGGTGAATAGCTCATCGCGAAAGTAAGTGCGAAGCCGCGCGACGGCGGCACTCATGGCAGGTTGACTGAGATTGATGCTTCTTGCCGCCGTAGTGAGATTGCCTTGCGTCACCAGGGCGTCGAACGCGACGAGGAGATTCAGATCAAGGCCCTTGAAACGCATAATCCGGAGCGATCCACGCTGTGAATGTGTTCTATCGATATAATCGATTTTACCATTTGTACCGAATGAGGATAGCAAACGATAGTTTAGCGAGATGTCAGATCCATCAGAATGGTTAGAAATCGTTGCGCGTCTCAGCCCCGCGCTAGGTATCAATCAAGACGTCTCGATCGTGGGGTCGCAGTTTCGCGCGTGTTGCGCAAGCCATATCGCCGTGAGCTAGCACGATCGGAATCCGCAAAGTTGAGTGGGCGTATACGACGAGCAAACCATCGTATGGCTTCGCCAACCCATTCTATATCCACCGTGTACCGCCGTAGAATTGAGCGAACCCTCAACCTGGCCGTAGATTGCCGTCCGGTCGCACCCCTCCGGTTGCGGGTGCCAAATGTGCCTTGGTCGCATCCGATTGGATTGCGTCCTTGCGACGGTGAAATCGTGCGGAACATGCAAGCGAAGGCGTCCTTGGCGAATCTGATGAAAGTTGCGCACACGCGCGATGGGGTCGCGATTGTGAATGCAGATCAATCAGTGCGTGAAGATCTGACGGATATGGTGTTTTCCGCAGGTTACGTGCCTGAACCATTCGAGAGCGCAGAGGGGTTCTCGAAATCAGACCGCCGTTCGATCACGTCGTGCTTGATCGCGGACATGCACTCGAGCGCGATGAGTGGCCTCGAGCTCTTCGATCATCTGGTTGCATCCGGAGGCGCGATTCCCACCGTTCTGCTCACAGGCCATTCCGAACACGATGTGAGGCGAGGCCCTGGACTCCAGTTCATGAGCAAGCCTTTCGAAGGTAGCGAACTGCTGGCCTGCGTCAGGAGCCAGATAGCGAACAGGAATGACGCCCTATGAACATGATCGTGCCCGAATCCACCCGAGGTGTTTCGGCGCGCCCTCCAGTCCGTTGGAGGTTGTGCTGGGAGAATGACCTTGAACTTGCTGACCATATTGAATTATCCGACTTCTTCCGGAAGACCTATGGTCCGACCGGGGAATTCAATGCAAAGCCCTTTGAAGGTCATCGAAGCTGGGCCGGCGCAAGGCCTGAAATTCGGGCAATCGGCTACGATGATCGTGGCATTGCGATTCACATCGCGGCACTACGCCGCTTCATAAAAATTGGCCAGACCGATCTGCTCGTGGCTGAACTCGGATTGTACGGGGTTCGCCCGGATCTGGAGGGGCTTGGAATAACCCACTCGATCCGAGTGATGTATCCCGTATTGCGAGATCTTGGCGTGCCGTTCGGCTTTGGCACGGTCCGAGCTGCCCTGCAGAAACATATTACCAGGCTGCTCGGGCGACAGGGATTGGCGACTGTTCTGCCAGGGCTTCGCGTCCGGTCCGCTCGTCCGGACATCTACCTCACTGTGCCTCCGACGCGTGTGGAAGACGTGGTCGGCCTCGTTCTGCCGATTGCGAGACCCATGAGCGAATGGCCGGCGGGTGACACGATCGAACGGAACGGGCCAGAACTGTGAGGTCCACAAACGATGCGACTGAAGCGCGGCGCGACTACGCCGAGGCCGGCGGAGAGCCTTGCGTCTATCTGAGCTTTGATGATGGTCCCAACCCGCTTTGCACGCCGGCTATCCTGGATGTGCTGGCGCAGCATCGGACGCCCGCCACCTTCTGCGTGATCGGTGCATACGCGGCGGGCCAGCCGCAGCTGATCCAGCGCATGATTGCAGAAGGGCACGAGGTCGCAAACCACACAATGACGCACCCGGAATTGGCCAAATGCATGCTGGATGAGGTGGAATACGAGATCCTCACGACGAACAAGGTCATCGGAATGGCCTGCCCCGGAGCCTCTGTGCGGCACATGCGTGCGCCGTACGGAATCTGGAGCAAGGAGGTCTTCGCCGCGTCGGCGAAGGCCGAACTGGCAGCCCTGCACTGGTCAGTCGATCCGCAAGATTGGGCTCGTCCCGGCGTCGAGGCGATTATTGCCGCAGTGTTGGCCTCGGTCAGGCCAGGCGCAATCGTGCTCCTGCACGACGGCTGCCCTCCCGACGAGTTGGGACGCTGCCCTCATGCTGGTCGGCGCGACCAGACCGTGACGGCGCTCGCCCAACTCATTCCAGCACTGCATGACCGTGGATTTGCAATCCGGTCGCTTCCTCAACCTCACTGAATAGATCGATTCCCATGAGCCTGCTTGCCACCATCAGCACCGCTGCTGTTGCCTCCTACGCGTTGCTCTCCAGCGTCCACAAGAGCGCGCAGGCGCTTTATGCGCTGCGAAGCGACGCTCCACTGCCGCCGTACGACCCGGTCGACGCCGATGCTCTGCCTAGCGTCGATGTCATCGTGCCCTGCTTCAACGAGGACCCGCGCACGCTGGCGGCCTGCCTGAAGTCTATCGCAAGTCAGGATTACCCAGGGCGATTGCAGGTCTACGTGGTCGACGACGGCTCTGCAAATGTCGGCGCAGTGGCCGCGGTCCACGCGAGCTACGCGTATGACCCGAGATTCACCATCATTCTGCTGCCAAGCAATGTTGGAAAACGCAAGGCGCAGATCGCAGCGATTCGCCGCTCATTCGGCGATCTCGTGCTTAACGTCGACTCCGACACGGAAATCGACAGCGACGTGGTCAGCAAGCTCGTGCGCAAGATGCAGGATCCAGCCGTCGGCGCGGCCATGGGCCAATTGAAGGCCAGCAACCGAAACGACAGCTGGCTGACCCGATTGATCGACATGGAGTACTGGTTGGCTTGCAACGAGGAGCGCGCCGCGCAGACGCGGTTTGGTGCCGTCATGTGCTGCTGTGGGCCGTGCGCCATGTACCGGCGCTCCGCGCTGCTGTTGCTGCTCGAGCAATACGAGACGCAGTTCTTCCGGGGAAAACCCAGCGACTTCGGTGAGGACCGTCATCTGACCATCCTCATGCTCAAGGCAGGGTTCCGAACGGAGTACGTTCCGGACGCCATCGCCGCCACGGTGGTCCCGGACACGCTCTTGCCGTATCTGCGCCAACAGCTCCGCTGGGCGCGCAGCACCTACCGCGACACCCTGCTCGGTTTGCACCTGCTGCCCGGCCTCGACCGCTACCTCACGCTGGACGTGGTTGGACAGAACCTCGGCCCGCTGCTGCTCGCCATCTCATCGATTGCCGCGCTCGCTCAGCTCGCGCTCACGGGCTCCGTGCCCTGGTGGACCGGTCTGACCATCGTCGCGATGACCATGATTCGATGCAGCGTGGCAGCCCTGCGCGCCGGCGAGCTTCGATTTCTCGGCTTCTCGCTGCACACCCCGATCAACATCTTCCTCCTGCTCCCGATGAAAGCCTATGCGCTCTGTACCTTGAGCAACAGCGATTGGCTCTCGCGCAAAATAGCGAAATCACCAGACGTTGATGAATCGAAGGCCTCGACCGAAGACGCGACAACTGGACCAAGCCTTAACCCCGGATTGGAAATGCCTGGCGCAATTCGCAGGGCAGGTCTTTCGCGCGCTCCATCACAGCTGATCGCGCCGGATGGCATTGCGGCCGAGACTGAGTGAGCAGCTTGTAGGAGATTAGGTCGTGAACGTGCATCAGACATATCAATCGTTGGAACGGGAGCTGTCTAATGAGGATCCGTGGCGGCTCGACGATAATCCGTTCGAACGTGAGCGTCACACCCAATTGCTGCGGCTGTCGCTGTCGAACAGCGCCGTCTCAAATGGCCTCGAAATCGGGTGCGCGGCCGGTGCGTTTACAGAGAAGCTTGCTCCTCACTGCAAACGGCTCACGGTCATCGATGTTATGCCGCGAGCGATCGGTCGAGCGGTCCAGCGGACCAAGAGGTGGTCGCATATCAGCTGGGCGGCGACTGACATTCTGCAGTTCTCGGCCGCAGAGCGGTTCGATCTGATCGTGGTCGCCGAAGTTCTCTATTATCTCGAAGACATGACACAAATGCGTACTGCAGCCGACAACATGGTCAAGATGCTTGCTCCGGGTGGTCATCTGGTCTTCGGATCTGCACGTGATGCGACCTGCAAGCGATGGGGGCATGTCGCTGGCGCCGAGACGGTCATCACGATTTTGACTGAAGCGCTCATTGAGGTCGAACGCGTGCAGTGCCAGGGGCAGTCGGCTGACGAAGACTGCCTTTTGGTCCGCTTTCGGAATCCGGAGCCATCTTCGATCCCACCCAACGGCCAAGGCTGAGAGGAGCCACTATGCGTATCTGCGGTATCAAGTTGACGCATGATGGGGCCGTCGCTCTGATTGAGGACGGGCGAGTGGTGTTCTGCGTCGAGCAGGAGAAGCTGAACAATAATCCGCGTTATCAAACCATCGACAACCTGGATTCCGTTGTTAGCGCCTTGGCGGAGCACGGGCTCGATCCGAGCGATGTCGATCAGTTCGTCATTGATGGTTGGGATGGAGAGTTCGAATCCCAGTTTGAAGTTCTTAGTGGGACGACGACCGTCAAGCTCAAGGGCGCGCCGTATATCGAACGCCAAGGCGATAGCCCTCTCGCATCCCGCGATCGCATCGGCCTTATGCTTGATGGGAAACTGTATCCCTATCAAAGCTATCCGCATGTCACCGGGCACGTAGCATCCGCATACTGCACCAGCTCGTTTGCCAAATCCGCACAATCTGCTTTCTGCTTGGTGTGGGACGGCTGCATGTTTCCGCGCCTCTACTATGTCGAGCCGCACGGGATTCGGTTCATCGAGTGCCTGTTTCCGATGATAGGCCACGCCTATGCGACGGCAGGACATCACTTTGGACCTTACAGGCGGGCGGACCGGACCAGCTGGGATCTCGGCATCGCCGGCAAGCTGATGGCCTATATCGCACTGGGAGCTCCCGACGAGGAGATTATTGCGACGTTTCAGGAGCTTTATCACGCGCACTTTGCCACGGATGCTGAGGGCGCTTGTCATAAGCTTGCACAGATCAACAGCTCACTATCACCACTTGAAGCTCTGCACGACTTCTTCGATGCGTGCGCACTGCGATTGAAGGCCAAGCAGGCCGAAGACATCCTTGCGTCATTTCACGTTTTTCTAGAGCGCCTGCTGGTTCGCACAATTGCTGATGTTGTGCAGCGACATTCGGATCTTGCGGGGGGGCGTAACCTCTGCATAGCCGGCGGCTGTGGCCTGAATATCAAGTGGAATAGTGCATTTCGTGCGACCGGTCTGTTCGACCACGTGTGGGTGCCGCCCTTTCCGAACGACAGCGGCTCAGCGATCGGTGCTGCTTGCTCTGCACTGGCGGCACAGCAAGGCTTTAGAGCTCTGGAATGGACGGTCTACAGTGGACCGGCCGTTCGTCCCAGCGAAGTCCCGCCCGGATGGGACGGCGCGCCCTGCACTATGGGCGAACTTGCGGCAATCCTCGCGAGTGACAAGCCCGTGATCTTCCTTGCCGGGCGTGCCGAGCTCGGACCACGTGCGTTGGGTGGCAGAAGCATTCTCGCGGCTGCGAGCTGGGAGGGAATGAAAGACCATCTCAACGACGTCAAGCTTCGAGAGCATTTCAGGCCGGTAGCGCCGATATGCCTGGAGGATCGTGCGGCGGAGATTTTTAGCCCCGGAATACCCGATCCGTACATGCTGTTCGATCACCAGACGCGACCGGAATGGCGGGACAAAATTCCCGCCGTCGTGCATCTCGATGGATCTGCTCGCCTACAGACGGTTTCCAGAACATCTCAGCATAAAGTGGTCGAGCTTCTCATCGCGTACGAAAAGCTCACAGCCATTCCGCTGCTTTGCAATACCAGCGCCAATCTGCATGGACGCGGCTTTTTCCCGGATGCTGCCGCCGCGTGCCAGTGGGGACGCGTCGATCACGTGTGGTGTGACGGCCTGCTTTGGACGAAAAAGCACGCGACCAAGGACGCGGTGCGAACAACGTCCGTCGCGATCGCGTAAGCAAATGTCAAGCCCGGCAATCGACCTTTTCGAGGTGAGTAAGTCCTACAAGGACCGGACCGTCGTGGACGCTCTTTCGTTTACGGTCTCGCCAGGAGAGTGCTTCGGTCTGCTGGGACCAAACGGCGCGGGTAAAAGCACGCTTGCGCGATTGATCCTCGGTGTTGCATCGCCCGACGCAGGTAAGATCTACGTGCTTGGCGAGCCGGTGCCGGCACGTGCGCCGTTGGCGCGTCGGGGCATCGGGGTTGTCCCACAGTTCGATAACCTCGATCTTCAGCTCACCGTGCGCGAAAACTTGCTCGTATTCGGTCGCTACTTCGGCATGAGCGCGACCGAGGTCAAAGCGGTGACGCCGTCACTGCTCGAATTCGCTCGCTTGGAGAACAAGGCGGACGCGCGCGTCGCCGAACTGTCCGGCGGCATGAAGCGGCGACTGACGCTGGCACGTGCCCTCATTAACGACCCGCAGCTCTTGGTGCTTGACGAGCCGACGACTGGCCTCGATCCGCACGGCCGGCACCTCATCTGGGAACGCTTGCGCTGGCTATTAGCGCGCGGCAAAACGATTCTTCTCACCACCCATTTCATGGAAGAGGCGGAGCGATTGTGCGACCGCCTGTGCGTGCTTGAGCACGGCGGCAAGATCGCCGAAGGGCAGCCTCATGCTCTGATCGAGCAGCAGATCGGGTGTCAGGTGATCGAGATTTACGGTGGTAACCCGCATGAGTTGCTGCCGCTGGTCAGAACCCAAGTGCAGCACGCTGAGGTGAGCGGGGAGACGCTGTTTTGCTATGCCGCGGATCCCGAGCAGGTGCGTCGCCGGCTTGCCAACCGTCCGGATCTCCGTCTTCTGCAGCGACCTCCAAATCTGGAGGATGTCTTCTTGCGGCTAACCGGGCGAGAGATGAAGGACTGAACGATGTGGCAACGTTTTGCGCCCGCGCTCCCTGCTAATCCATGGAACTGGATCGCGGTATGGCGCCGCAACTTTCTGGTCTGGCGGAAAGTCGCTCTGGCATCGATTCTTGGGAATCTGGCCGAGCCGATGAGCTCTCTGTTCGGTCTTGGCTTTGGCCTCGGAATGATCGTAGGTGGCGTTGAGGGAACTTCATACATTGCGTTTCTGGCGGCTGGCATGGTCGCCACAAGCGCAATGGTCTCCTCAACCTTTGAAACCATCTATGGGGCTTACGCTCGCATGCAGACAGGTTGCACGTGGGAGGCGGTGCTCTGTACGCCTCTCACGCTCGGCGACATTGTTCTAGGTGAAGTGGCATGGGCAGCAAGCAAGGCCTTGCTCGCCGGGACCGCGATCACGATTGTTGCCGTCGCGCTGGGGTATGCAGAGTGGTCGTCCATTCCCTATGCGTTACCAGCCATCGCCCTCACTGGCGTTGCTTTCGCGAGCCTCGCAATGGTCGTTTCCGCTCTTGCACCGAGCCACGACTATTTCATCTTCTACCAGTCCCTTATCCTCACGCCCATGATGTATTTGAGCGGGGCGATCTTCCCAATCAACCAGCTGCCAGGTTCATTTCAACGCATCGCGGCTTTGTTGCCCCTGACACATTCGGTCGATCTCATTCGTCCAGCAATGCTCGGTCGGCCGGTCGACAGCGTCGGTTTGCATGTGGGCACACTGTGCATCTACGCAGCCATTCCCTTCATCGTCTCAGCTGCGCTGCTTCGGCAACGCCTGATGCGGTGAGAGGAACAAGACCTAAAGCGAAGCGTCGCGCGTGCGAGATCAGACACGAACGTAACGAACTTTCGGTTCGCGGCCGACGCTTATACGAGCCTCGTTTCGTTGGCGATGCCTGCGGCCCCGCGGCGACGTGCAGCCTACTCGCCAAGCAAGCGAGATGAAATAGGCCAACAGGCCTCTCAAAATGAACGGAGAACAAGATGCTGTGTCTAGGATTGAGTGGCGGGCTTGACAGGGTCTATGAAAACCCGCTGCAACTACCGAACACGTTTCTGCACGACGGCGCCGCGGTGCTCGTCAAGGACGGTCGCGTGATCGCCGCCGTTGAAGAGGAGCGCCTCAACCGCATCAAACATTCGAACAAGCTCCCGAGCAGTGCGATTGAATACTGTCTAGCAGCCGCGGGTGTGGAGCTTCGCGACGTCGATCGTATTGCGTTCTACGCGACTGAAGCCTACTGCAATTCGATGCTCGAACGGTTGTTCATCTCACAACCTGAGATCTCAATTCCGCTGGATGCGAATCTCCTGTTGCGGCACCTTCTCGCGGCAGAGTTCGGTACCCAAGTTGACCCTTCGCGGGTGTCATTCGTAGGCCATCATCAGGCCCATGCCGTAAGCGCTTTGGCAATGTCCGGTTTTGAAGAAAGCCTGGTTCTCGCGATCGACGGCTGTGGCGACTTCCTCTCGGGTCTGTTGGCGGTGGGGTCGGGCACCGAAATGACCGAGCTCATGACGTTTCCAGAGACCAACTCTCTCGGACTGTTCTATCTGGAAACGATCCGATACCTCGGCTACGGCCTGTTCGACGAATATAAGGTCATGGGATTGGCTCCTTATGGAGATCCCGCTCGCTATCGCGAGCTTTTCTCCCAATTTTATGAGCTCTCCCCCAACGGTGCCTACCGCGTTCACCTCGACCGTATCGGCCCGGCATTGCTGCGCAATATCGAGGTCCGGCGAAAGGGAATGCCGTTCACGCAACAACACCGAGATGTGAGCGCTTCATTGCAGGAGGCGCTGGAGCGGATCGTCTTTCACATTCTTCGGCATTATCGTGAGCAGACCGGAATGAAACGGTTGTGCCTGGCTGGCGGGGTAGCCCACAACTGCACGCTAAACGGAAAACTGCTGTACTCAGGGCTGTTCGAAGAGATTTTTGTGCAGCCGGCCTCGCATGATGCCGGATGCGCATTGGGTGCGGCGATGATGGTATCGAACGAGGCCGGGCAGGCTCCGCCCCGCGAGCGACTACAGGCGGTTTATTGGGGGCCCGATGTCGGCAGCGACGACAGCATTGAACAGGAACTGAAGGGATGGGCCGGACACCTCGAGATTGAACGGACCGCTGACGTCGCAGCTAGAGCAGCCGAGTGGATCGCTGATGGCGCTGTGATCGGGTGGGTACAGGGCCGGTCCGAGTTCGGCCCTCGTGCGCTCGGCAACCGCAGCATTCTTGCGGACCCCAGGCCCGCGGCAAACAAGGACCGGATCAATGCGATGGTCAAGAAGCGCGAGAGTTATCGACCGTTCGCGCCATCGGTTCTCGAGGAGGATGCGGGCGCGTTCTTTGAATTGCCGGATGGTCGCGCAGAATATCCCTTCATGAATTTCGTCGTGCGCGTGCGCGAATCCATGCGTGCATTGCTGGGCGCGATCACGCATATCGATGGTACGGCTCGGCTGCAAACGGTGTCCCGCACGAGCAATGCCGCCTATTGGGAACTTATCAGCGCGTTCAAAGCTCGAACGGGCGTCCCGATTCTGCTTAATACGTCGTTCAACAACAATGCCGAACCGATCGTAGATTCCGTTGCCGATGCGATTACGGCGTTTTTGTCGACCGAGCTGGATGGCCTTGTGGTCGGGTCATTCCTCATCAAAAAGCGGGCAACAACGCTCGAAAATTGGACCGCACTCGCTGTATCACTGCCGCCCCATGTATCTCTTTACCGGGTTCGCGCTCATGCGGGCCGAGACCGCCAGGAGACAATCTGCGAGATCCGCATGGGTCACTCCAGCCATGACAGCGTACGCGTCTCGCATGACCTATTCGACATGCTGATGCAAATCGAGAAGGAAGCTGTTCTGGCCGATCTTCTCGCCAGGGTCACCTCTGACAGGACCAGGCGCGAAGCTCTCCTGAACGAACTGCGCGGGCTGTGGGATCAGCGTCGTATTCGGCTGCATCCGTCACAGACTGGGCCGTCGTAAAAGGTGCCTAATGTGACACCTCTAGCATGACCTGCCAATCGCAGTGCCGTGCAGGATGAGTTTGCGGGTTGGGTGACTTGCGTCCAGGTGACCAGCGCCCGGCGTAGATCGGCATCGCGGATGAGTTGGTGCGCCACACTCGCGCAACGAGAAGGGTTTGATAACGTGACGAAGGAACGCTTTGTTGTTTCTCGGAGGCGCACCGGCTTTGGTGATTGCCTCTGGTCGTTGGCATCAGCCTGGTCGTACGCGCAGCGGACCGGGCGAACGCTCGTTATTGACTGGCGCGGTTCCTGTTATGTCGACCAACCGTTCAGCAATGCCTTTCCGGTGTTCTTCGAGCCGGTTGAGGAGATCGCTGGCGTGCCGGTGATTTGCGATGACAGGCTCAACCAGCTCTCGCTTCCCGGCCCGTTCTTCCCGCCGTGGTGGAATAGGCCATCGATCGACTGTATCAATCGTCCGGACGAGCAGATCTTCCGAGAACGTGACGAACTGACTGAGCTGTTCCAAGCAGGAGACGATAACGAGGCCAACACCATTGTCTGTGACGCTTGCCTGATGTGGCGTTGTGGTGAGGAAGCCGAACGACTGATCTTCCGAAACATCAAACTCAGGTCTGAGATTCGAGCGCGGATCGAGGACTTGTATGAGCAACACTTTAGCGGCCATAGTATCATCGGCGTTCATGTTCGGCACGGCAATGGCGAAGATATCATGGGGCATGCTCCGTACTGGGCCGATTCGGAGCTCGCTCTTCGTCAGGTCTGCATGGCAATCCGTAAAGCCATGGCTTTGCCATATCCAAAGCCTATTAAGATCTTCCTGTGCACGGATAGCGCACAGGTGCTCGATCACATATCGGGTCTGTTTCCCGATATCTTCGCCGTACCAAAACGGTTCCAGGCCGATCTGGCAGGGCCGTTGCATAGTGCGGAAATGGGAACTGAAGGTGGAGCTTCCGCGCTCATCGACATGTATCTGCTTGCGCGATGCGCCACCGTGATCCGCTTTCCCCCCACCAGCGCCTTTACGCGCTATGCCCGTCTGCTCGTGCCACGCATTATTGAATTCGATCTGAGCAATCCGGAGCAGTTGATCCTGGTCGATAATCCATACGAGCATTTCGCGGCTTCATGAGGTGCCGCGAATCTGAACCTGAGCAATCGTCGCCTAGATCGTCGGCCTGATACTGGTGGCTTCCACAGCATCGGGTTTCGCAACGTCCGCAGCTGAGGGCTGACCGACGCACTGCCGGGATGCAGTGGTACAGCGAATGCCCGGCGAAGCGTAGGCCAATGCCGGCGAGCTCGGCGGCCTTGTCCCGGGATACGTCGGACCGCGACGTGTAAGTCGACTGGCCGGAGAAAAGGTTAGGGTCCCGGCATCGCCGGGCCGAAACCGCCATCGGTGGCCACGCGGTGAAGAGCACGGTAATGGTGGCCCGGGCCGCCGAGGAATCTGACGTAGCAGACGGTCACGTCAGAATGTCCCAGCAGCAAGGACGCGCGTCAGATAGACGTATCGCCGTTTCTGCGTTAATCCCTTCGCGGTCAGCTCGTCTTCTGGACGACGGCCTTGTTCATGCGCTGGTTGCGAAATACTTTCGACCGCAGCTGATCAACGGCACGAGCCCCAGCCCATCGATGTCGAACCAGAGCCGCATCTGCGGCGGCGCGTCCAACCGAGGAAATTGAACGAACTGGCCATCGATCCTGATCTCCGCACAAGGCAGCTAAACTATCTCCGCCAATTCGAATGAGCCACAGACCACCCCTGGAGTGCGACCCAGTCAACGCGCCCGGGGCGCTTGACGCGGCGTTGCTGTTGTCGAAAAGCAAACAGGCCAGATGTTCAGAACCTGCCATTTGTCGCACAAGTGCGCCCCTTATGCCCTGCGCCGCTTTGGCCCGGATCCTGCACCAGGTGCACAGCCGATGGGAGCGGAAGGGAGCCGCGTGTGAATCTAGATCTACCAGATGACAAAGCGGTCGTACCTCAATCGTCGGAAACGGACCCTAGCGGTCCAATTCACGCCGATCGAGCGGGCCGTCCGCTGCGTGAGCGAAAGACGCTGGTATTGACCGGGGCATCGCGCGGTATCGGTCGCGCCACCGGAAAATTGTTTTTGAAAGCCGGTTGGCGCATCATTTCTTGCGCGCGCCAACCATTGGACGCGGCGCGTCGCCCATCAGACTCAGAGGGCGACAGCTATATCGAAGTCGACCTGGGCGATCATCGGATGCTGCCGCGCGTGATTGCCGAGATCAAGGAGCGCCTTGCTGGCGCACCGTTGCACGGACTGGTAAACAATGCCGGCAACTCACCAAAAGCGGCAAACGGTACCAGGCTGACATCGCTGGCGACCTCAGTCGACACTTGGATGAGCGTGTTCCACCTCAATCTGGTGGCACCGATCCTACTCGCTCAAGGCCTGTTCGACGAATTGAAAAGGGCGTCAGGCTCGATCGTCAACGTGACGTCGATCGCCGGCTCGCGGGTGCATCCATTTGCTGGCTCGGCATATGCGACTTCGAAAGCTGCGCTCGCTTGTCTCACGCGCGAAATGGCCCACGATTACGCCGCGCATGGCATTCGCGTCAATGCGATCGCGCCCGGCGAAATCAAGACGGACATTTTGTCGCCTGACACGGAAGCGCATCTTGTGCCAAAGATCCCACTCCGCCGAGTGGGTACACCCGAAGAGGTCGCCAAGGTCATTTTCTTCCTATGTTCAGATGCGGCAAGTTATGTCACCGGCGCCGAAGTGCCGATCAATGGCGGGCAACACTTATAATTCAATCAGCCCCTAAAGAGCCCCGGCTGTTCTGAGCGTCTTCGATGGAAGTCATGTTGGCCGGGGTGAATCCGCGCAGCGAGTTGGAAAACAAGGCGGCAAAGCGAGTTACTCTAAGTGCTGCCGACGTGCCATGAAGAGGGGTAATCTCTCGTCCCGCCCTGAGAACTGGATGTCAGATCGGGCATGCAACACGAATCCAACAAGTCCGATGGGGAGGATCGAGAAAGGAACGGAGAAGTCGTCATGCTAGACAGCATTTCCCTGCGCGAAAAGCCAAACTCAACCTCCGACGCGGACGCTTCCGCTTGTATTGTGCGGTCCCAAGAGAAATCGCTAAGCACGATTGTTCAAATAGCGCACACGCTCACTGGCCTATGTCGGCTCGAGGCTAAGCTGGCGAGCGTCATCGAGCGCCTGGGATCGCTCGTGCGGATGCGGCGCGGCATCGTATGTCTGTTCGAGCATGACGGCGGGCCGGAGATCATCGTAGAGGACGGCAGGAGCGAAGACCGCGATGCGCGCTGCCGGGTGCGCTTGCCGCAAGGAGCAATCGATCAAATCGTCGCGTCGGGGCAGCCGCTCGTCGTGGAGAATGTAGCGCTGCATTCGGCCTTCAGTTCTTCGGAGATCGATATGCTAAATGCCGGCGGTCATACGCGTGTTGCGTTCATCGGCGTTCCCATAGATGTTGACGGCAAAGTTGTGGGTACGCTGAGCATCGACCGCATCGCGGACAATGGAACGCGTGCGCAGCTCGAGGACGACCTCGGTCTTCTGACGATGGTCGCCAGCCTGCTGGGCCAGACGACGAAGCTGCATTGCTCGTTTGTGCGCGATCGCGGACGTCTTATGGACGAGGAGTTTCGGCTGCAGAAGCAACTTTCCGAGCTCAAGCCTCATGGGCGGGACCGTAAGAAGGTCCAAGTCGAGGGAATTATCGGCGACAGCCCGGCGCTGCGCGCGCTACTTGACAAGATCGAGGTGATCTCAAAATCAAATAGCACGGTTTTGTTGCGTGGCGAATCGGGTACCGGCAAAGAGCTGGTCGCGAAGGCTATTCACGAGCGTTCAGCGCGCGCCAAACGCCCCTTTATCAAGCTGAATTGCGCAGCCCTCACAGAGACGGTGCTGGAATCCGAATTGTTCGGACACGAGAAGGGGGCGTTTACGGGCGCATTCAACGCGCGCAAGGGGCGCTTCGAGATCGCCGACAAGGGAACGTTGTTTCTGGATGAGATTGGAGAGATCTCGGGCTCGTTCCAGGCGAAGCTCCTGCGCGTGCTTCAGGAGCAGGAATTCGAGCGGGTGGGCGGCAATCAGACGATCAAAGTCGACGTCCGCGTGATTGCGGCCACGAACAAGAATCTTGAAGAGGCGGTGGCCAGGAACGAGTTTCGTGCCGATCTCTATTACCGCATCAGCGTGGTTCCTCTGCTATTGCCGCCGCTGCGCGAAAGACGCACTGATATTCCGCTTCTCGCCGCTCGTTTTTTGAAGAACTTCAACGATGAGAACGGCCGTGCCCTGGTATTCGATTCAAGTGCGATTGAGGTCCTCATGAATTGCGGATTTCCCGGCAACGTCCGTGAGCTCGAAAACTGCGTGCAGCGGACCGCGACGCTAGCGCTAGGATCGTCGATCGTAAGAGATGATTTTGCGTGCTGCCATGGGCAATGCCTGTCGGCCTTGCTATGGAAGGGTGGACCGGCGGAAGTGGCGCGACAGCCGAGCCCGACAATCGCACCGCCCGCGAGGCTGAGCATGCCGGCAACGGAAGCCGCGACACCCGTTCGGCCGGTGAGCAGCGAGCTGACGCCGCTAGGGCCGCCTGGGCGCCCCGTGGTAGGTGCCGCGAAAGTCACCGATCGCGAGCGCGTCATCGCAGCCATGGAAAGATCCGGGTGGGTACAGGCGAAGGCGGCGCGCCTGCTTGGACTGACCCCGCGCCAGATTGGCTACGCCTTGCGAAGACACGGCATCGAGATCAAACGCTTCTGAGCCAAGCGTCGAGCTCGCTCCTCTCTCTCTCTCTCGCTCGGTCGACTGGCATAGGAGAGCGTGGAAAAGAGGCGGTCGCCAGCTCGGATGCATGACGGGGATGCTAGCGTTGTGCCTTGGGTTGGGATTTACTCGCCGGCGACGCGTAGGGCGTCTTCGCTTCGGCCAGTCTTGTCATCGTCTGTTTGCAACGTACGCGACCTGAAAATGGCTTTGGCGTCGAAGCGGCGCGTGATCGCTGCGGCTCCGTTGCCGCCCCTGACTCCGATCAGCTTGAGATCACGCCGGTGCGTAAACCATCGCAGTTGCGACAACCGGCTCGTCGTCAGCCTGCATTCATTCCTCGTTGGCGAAATGCCTTGGATGGTATGACATTTGCTGCGTCGGGAGTCGGCTCGGCATCTTAGGAGAAGTACATGCACAGCATCGTCTGCATCAAACAAGTCCCCGACTCCGCGCAAATCCGCGTGCACCCTGTTACGAATACGATCATGCGCCAGGGCGTGCCGACAATCATCAACCCCTATGATCTCTTCGCATTGGAAGCTGCGCTCGAGCTAAGAGATCAATTCGGCGGCGAAGTCACCGTCCTGACAATGGGACCGCCGTCGGCCGAAGAATCTCTCCGAAAGGCACTGACATTTGGTGCCGATCGCGCTGTCCTGCTCACCGACCGTAGCTTCGCGGGCTCGGATACGCTGGCGACGAGTTACGCGTTGGCGAGCGCGATTCGCAACATCGGCAAGGAATATGGCCCACCGGACGTCATATTCACCGGCAAGCAGACGATCGACGGCGATACGGCGCAGGTGGGACCTGGCATTGCAAGGCGGCTCGGGGTCCAGCAGCTCACTTATGTTTCCACGATCAAAGCGTTGGACCTCAAGCTACGGACCATCGAGGCCGAACGGCGCTGCGAAGGGGGCGTCCAGGTGTTGGGTTCCAAGCTGCCGTGTCTCGTCAGCATGTTAGAGGCAACAAATCAAATTCGCCGCGGCGCAATGATAGATGCGTTGCGTGCCGCCCGCACCACAATCGTAAAATGGAGCGCCCAAAGTGCTGGCGTGGATGACATGGCCAATTGCGGTCTGAGGGGATCGCCGACCGTGGTCAAGCGTGTGTTCGCGCCCTCCGCGCGAGCGGAGAAGGCGACGTGGGTGGAGGCGGCCGAGCAGCCGGCCCAAGCATTGATCGACGCTATGTTCAAGCGCAACCCTATGCTCGAAACGGAGCTCGCACAGCTCGCCTCAGCTGCGCAAGCTCGCGGTGCGTGAAGTCACGGCTGATCGAGCGCAGCGAGCAACAGCCTGGGTCTGGTTACGCATTGGCCCATCGCTCGTTGTACAGGCACGACCAAACTTCTCGACCACTCCCCGTCAGATGCGACAAGAAGGTGAGCCTTCAACCTGCGTATCCGAGCGCCGAGAGGTCGGTATCGGACCAGGATACAAGACGGCCCGCTACGCTAACGTTTGTCGCTACCTGCGAGACGACCAGTCCGCTGGGGAATTCACGCACCCGACGATGTGCGCCTTCGACTTTTGTGGCGGCCGCACAGAATATTAGAGCGTGGAGCTCGCGCGAGGGATGCCGGTCCTCGCGGGAAATCCGCCGTGTTTCACGCGACTGCAAGTGCGGGCAGCGCACCGTCCGACCACCGGACGGAATCGAGGTTGGCTGATAAGCTCAGCCTTTCCCGGTCAACATCACCGCCAGCTCGTCCCTATACCCCCCAGATCACATAGGAAGAACCGTGATCGGCAGAACGGCCGCGCACCATCGTGAAAATCAACGCAGGGATAGTCGCGCACCAACTTCAGTTCAGCCTTGGGCCCCCAACGTCCCGCGGGCGCGCGTGCTAACGCGTGGTAAATTGCGCGCTTACCGCCGGGTTAGGCCGCTCGGGTCGCAACGGCTTTCGCAACTCTCTTGGTGTTTCCTGGATAAATCGTGAGCGCGGCGATAATGCCGAGCAAAGCCGCAAACATCAACCAGAAACCGGGCGACGCCTTGTCATCTGTCCGGTCGATCAGCCAAGTCGATGCAAGCGGCGTAAACGTGCCAAACAGAGCCGCGGCGAGTGCGAACGCCAAAGAAAAGCAAGTTGTGCGAATGTGCTTCGGCACGATTTCGACCAGAGCGCCCAACATGGCGCCGCTATAGGTGCCAAAGTAAAACGAGAACATCATCTCCACGATCAGCATCTTGCCAAAGCTTGGGTCCGTTACAAGCCAAGACAACGCTGGATATGCAGTCACCAAGGCTAGGCCGGCAATGGTCAGCAGGACCGGTTTCCGGCCGATTCTGTCGGAAATCGCGCCGCCAATTGGGTTCCACATGAAGTTCGTCACCGCGACCAAAAGCGTCACCAAGAGCGTGTTCTGCGAGGACAACTGCAATACGTGCCTGCCGAACGTAGGCGTGTACACCGTCACGAAATAGAATGTCGTGGTCGTCAGCATCGCGATCATCATGCCGAGAATGACGATGCGCCAGTTCGCAAGTGTGGAGGCAAAGACCTCGCGGGCCGTTGGGTGGTTCTTCATGACCAGAAACTCCGGAGTTTCCTCCAGCGTCCGGCGCAGGAAGAAGATAAGCGGTACGATCAAGCAGCCAAGGAAGAACGGGATCCGCCAGCCCCAAGCGGCAACCATTTCGGCCGGAAGTGCTTCGCTCAAAAAATATCCGATAAGAGCCGCGACAAAGATCGCAACCTGCTGGCTCGAGGACTGGAAAGATGTGTAAAAGCCGCGGTTGCCCGGAGTGGCAATCTCGGAGAGGTAAACGGAAACACCACCAACCTCAACGCCGGCAGAAAAGCCCTGCAACAGCCGTCCGAACAGCACGATCGCAGGTGCGGCAATGCCGATCGTCGCATAGCCCGGACAAAAGGCGATGATGATGGTGCCAATGGCCATGATCGAAAGCGTGATGATCAGGCCTTGCCGACGGCCAATCTGGTCAATATAGGCTCCAAGCACGATCGCACCAACAGGTCGCATCAAGGCACCCAGCCAGAACACACCGAAGGTGTTAAGCAGTGAAGCGGTTTCGCTTCCTGATGGAAAGAACGCGTTTCCGATGGCACTGGCGTAGAACCCGAACAAGAAGAAGTCGAACTGCTCGAGGAAGTTGCCGCTCGTGGCACGTAAGATGGCGCCAATGCGCGATTTGGCATTTGAGGCGTGCGCAATGGGCGCTGGTGACATGGCGAGTTTCCTCTCGATTTTGAAATGGCCGCTTCCGGAGAAAATCTCACCGCAGCCGCGTGCAGTTTCATGGCCGCGAATCGGTCATCAGGGCACTGTCGACCAAGCCGTAAGCGCCTGACGTTTCCGGCATATTTTCGGCAATTGCCGCAAACCCTCACAATTTTCGCTCGTTATTCCGCTCGTGCAGCAGGAGTGGCTCTCAAGCTACTGAGCCCTCGGGCAATTCTCGGCGCCAAGGTCGGCGACAAGGTTGTTGTCTTTGGCGTGGCCGAAATTCTCATCAAGCGTACCGATATGCAGTGAAAGGGGAAGGACGAGATCGGTGGCATACAAGCCGCAG
This sequence comes from Bradyrhizobium sp. U531, assembly GCF_051710265.1. Lineage (NCBI taxonomy): Bacteria > Pseudomonadati > Pseudomonadota > Alphaproteobacteria > Hyphomicrobiales > Nitrobacteraceae > Bradyrhizobium > Bradyrhizobium sp. U531. Next base: position 445,975 of record NZ_JASVEN010000006.1, on the reverse strand, counting down.
CGAGGAGCTCCGTGAGATGTCGTGCTAGAACAGCTCGGGAGCCTGCGATTGGGCCGAACTGCGCTATTATCCCGCCCGATCTCCAGCGATGTCGATATGCTCAAAGTTAACCGGAGGTTCGCCGACTAGGATTTTGTGAGCGCGCCGGCGATCAAGCGCGGCGCCGATGGCCATGCTTGTAAACAGCCCCGTTGTCGTCGAGCGAGGCGCGCCTCGTACTTCAAGTGGCGCTCCGGTTCGTATGCGATCCAAACCCGGCGTCTCCGTAAACAGGGCAAGAACAGGCACAAGCCTCGGTGGCATAGGGGCCTGGAAATGGGCGGCACATCGTGAGTCGATCTGACCGCGGCTTGCGCATTCGGAATCTGACCACGATAACCGAGGTCGCATCACTTTGCCTTATTCGACGGTTACCGATTTCGCGAGATTTCGGGGTTGGTCGACGTCCGTGCCCATGAGGATGGCCGTGTGGTAGGCTAGGAGCTGCACCGGAATCGCATAGGCAATCGAGGTGAATGTCGCACCCATCTCCGGCAACACAATCGTCGCGAGTAAATCCATGGACACGTCTGCGGCTCCCCTGGCGTCCGTTATCAAGATAATCTTGCCACCGCGTGCAGCGACCTCCTGCATGTTCGAGATGGTCTTTTCGAACACCCGGTCGGAAGGAGCGATGACGATTACGGGAACACTCTCGTCGACCAAGGCGATCGGGCCGTGCTTGAGCTCCCCGGCCGCATAGCCCTCGGCGTGAATATAGGAAATCTCCTTCAGCTTCAGTGCCCCTTCTAGTGCCAGTGGAAACGACACGCCGCGACCAAGATATAGCACGTCACGCGATTTGGCGATGTCGCGCGCGAGCTTCTCGATCTGCGGCTCGCTGGCAAGCGCTCTTGAAACTAGCCCGGGAATTTCGATCAGCTCGCGTACCAGATCGATGCTGTCGCTCTCCGACAATTCACCGCGGGCGTTGCCGGCAGCGACCGCCAGCGCCGCCAGGACGACCAGCTGGCATGTGAACGCCTTGGTCGAGGCAACACCGATTTCGGGCCCTGCGAGTGTCGGCAATGCTGTCCCGCTTTCGCGCGCAATGGTCGAACTGGGTACGTTCACGATCGAGAGCGTATGCAGGCCTTGCGATTTGGCGTAGCGGAGCGCGGCCAGCGTATCGGCGGTCTCGCCTGACTGCGAGATGAAGATAGCAAGGTCTCCCTTGCGCATCGGTGCCTCACGATACCGAAATTCGGAGGCGACATCGAGCTCGACCGGAATACGAGCCAGCCGCTCGAACCAGTATTTGGCGATGTGGCCGGCGTAGCCGGCCGTACCGCAAGCTGTGACCAAGATATGTCCGATCTCATTGAAGTCGAACGGAAGCTCCTGCGGCAGTACCACGCTCTCGGTGGCAATATCGACGTAATGGGCAAGCGTATGCCCGATCACCTCTGGCTGTTCGTGGATTTCCTTCGCCATGAAGTGGCGGTAGTTCGCTTTATCGACGAGTGCCGACGACGCGCCAGAGTTCACCACATCCCGGCGGACGACTGTGCCTTGTGCGTCGTAGACCACGCTGAAGTTGCGGTTGAGCACAGCCCAATCGCCATCCTCAAGGTAGGTGATCAAGTCGGTAAGCGGCGCGAGCGCGATAGCATCCGATCCGAGATACATTTCGCCTTCGCCATGCCCGATCGCCAGAGGTGAGCCCTTGCGCGCACCGATCATGAGGTCGTGTTGGCCCTTGAACAGGATTGCAAGCGCAAACGCGCCCACTAGCCGCGGCAGCGACGCTTTTACTGCCTCCTGCGGCGAGCAGCCATTCTTCAGATAAGAGTCGATGAGATGTGCCACCACCTCCGTGTCTGTTTCAGAGGCGAAACAGGCGCCATGCTGTTTCAGCTCCGCGCGCAGCTCCCGGAAATTCTCGATTATGCCGTTATGGACGACTGCAACATTGTCCGTTGCATGCGGATGAGCGTTGTGTTCGGTTGGCTTGCCATGAGTAGCCCAGCGCGTGTGCCCAATCCCGACATGGCCTGAAAGCGGATGGCAGCGAACACGTGTCTCAAGGTTTTTCAGCTTTCCCTCGGCGCGTCGAAGCTCGATATGATTTCCTTTGAGCGTTCCGATGCCAGCTGAGTCGTAGCCGCGATATTCCAGTCGTTTAAGTGAATCGATGAGGCGATCCGCGACCGGACCGCGCCCCAAGATGCCTACAATTCCGCACATGGTAACCAGTTTACCTCAACTTCAAAACAGAGCGTCTCGCAAGACGCGCCTGACCAATTCGCTCGCTATTTATCGACCGGTGTAGTCGTGCCGGCCTTCCATCGCGCACGCGTCACTCGGCGTGCGCGAGCTCAAAGCAACACCGAAACCCAATCGAAGTCGCCAGACGATCCGAAGCAACTTTCTGGGAATCGGACAATGAGCGCCGTCAGCAATTAACAGCTGCATGATTCTCTCCTTTGTCCGATTTGGCCGATACCGCTAAGAAGTCCTGATAGGCCTGCCGCATTCCATCTGTAAGCCATGTCCTCGCGCGCCAGCCGAGCTTTGCGAGGCGGCTGACGTCGAGCAGCTTGCGCGGCGTGCCGTCGGGGCGCGAGGTGTCGAAGGCGATCTCGCCGCTGTAGCCGACGATCTCTGCGACGACGCGCGCGAACTCGGCGATGGTGAGGTCCTCGCCGGTGCCGATGTTGATCAGCTCTGCTCCCGAATAGGTCTTCATCAGGTACACGCAGGCGTCTGCCATGTCGTCGACATAGAGGAATTCGCGCCGTGGCGTGCCGGTGCCCCACACGGCAACGCTCCTGGCACCCGCGACCTTCGCCTCGTGGAAGCGCCGGATCAGCGCCGCGACGACATGGCTCAGTTCGGGATGATAATTGTCGCCGGGGCCGTAGAGATTGGTCGGCATTACGCTGATGAAGTCGCTGCCATACTGGCTGCGATAGGCCTCCACCATCTTGACCCCGGCGATTTTTGCAATTGCATAGGGCTCGTTGGTCGCTTCCAGCGGGCCCTTCAGGACCGCATCTTCTTGCAACGGCTGCGGCGCCAGTTTCGGATAGATGCAGGACGAGCCCAGAAACATTAGCTTCTCGGCGCCGTTCTGGTGCGCGGCCTGGATCACGTTAGCCGCGATCGCAATGTTCTCGTAGATGAATTCTGCACGCAGTGTGTTGTTGGCGGCGATGCCGCCGACCTTTGCCGCGGCGAGGAAGATCACCTGCGGCCGCGTTCTTGCGAACCAGTCGAACACCGCCGCCTGGTTGCACAGATCAACCTCGCGCCGGTCCACGGTGACGAGCTTGACGTCCTCCCGCGCCAGCCGGCGCGCAAGCGCGCTGCCGACCATGCCGCGATGGCCGGCGACGTAGACGCTTTTGCCTTTCAGCTCAAACGGTGCGTTTGCCACTCGCCGCGTCCCGTTTTGCGTCTGCCAGATCGCTTGCCATCATCTCCGCGACGAGCTCTGCAAAGCTCCGCTTCGGCGTCCAGCCAAGCACCTCGCGCGCCTTGCCGGCGTCGCCGACGAGGAGTTCGACCTCGGTGGGGCGGAAATAGGTCGGATCGACCTTCACCACCGTCTTGCCGGTCTTGGTGTCGACGCCGGTCTCTTCGACGCCCTCACCACGCCATGCGATGCGGCGGCCGACTTGCGCGAACGACAGCTCGACCATCTCTCGCACCGAGTGCATCTCGCCGGTGGCGAGCACGAAATCGTCGGGCTTGTCGGCTTGCAGGATCTTGTGCATGCCCTCGACGTAGTCGCGCGCATGGCCCCAGTCGCGCTTGGCTTCGAGATTGCCGAGATAGAGCGTCTCCTCCAGCCCGACCTCGATACGGGCAACAGCGCGCGTGATCTTGCGGGTCACAAACGTCTCGCCGCGGATCGGGCTCTCGTGATTGAACAGGATACCGTTGCTCGCGAACATGCCATAGGCTTCGCGGTAATTCACCGTGATCCAGTAGCCGTAGAGCTTTGCGACGCCGTAAGGCGAGCGCGGATAGAACGGCGTGGTCTCCTTCTGCGGGATCTCCTGGACGAGGCCGTAGAGCTCCGAAGTCGACGCCTGGTAGAACCGCGTCTCCTTCTCTATGCCGAGGATGCGGATCGCTTCCAGCAGGCGGAGTACGCCGATGCCGTCGGCATTGGCCGTGTATTCCGGGCTCTCGAAGCTGACGGCGACGTGGCTCTGGGCGGCGAGATTGTAGATCTCGGTCGGCCGGATCTGCTGCACCAGGCGGATCAGATTGCTCGAATCCGTCATATCGCCGTAGTGCATCAGGAACGGCACGTCGCCGACATGCGGATCCTGGTAGAGATGATCAACGCGCGCGGTGTTGAACGAGGACGAGCGCCGCTTTATGCCGTGCACGACATAGCCGAGCGACAGCAGATGTTCGGAAAGATAGGCGCCGTCCTGGCCGGTCACGCCGGTGATTAGAGCGACCCGCCGTTTGCTCTCTTGGCTTAACAAATGATTCCTCTGCGCAGGCTAATGTCGTCCCCGATCGACGACGTCAATCGCGGCTGGCTCTTCGAAATGCGGAAGCGTCACGCTCTCGAACTGCCGAAGTGTAGACCTCTACAGGTATTGCGTCGATTGCTCAACTGTACGGAGGTAAACCTCCCACCTCGAAAGAGTTTTGAAGGACTATACGAAAGTTTGTAGTCCGGCAGATTTCGTTCGGCCTTCGTCAGGCGCTTCTCTATTGCTTGAGTGCGCTCAATGAATTGCGGCGCAGTCAAAAGGTAAGCAGGCCGTTCGGCCGAGAAGCGTTCTGCAGTCTCTCCATGCTCAGCTCGCGCGTCGAGCCAAGGAGTGTCCCTCATTTCTTGTCCTTGCCTAGAAATTTCGAGTCTTGCTGTTCATCCAGTGCAACTGCGAGCAAGCCCGGCAAACAAAGCCTTGAAAGTTGTTCTCTGTCGCGCAGTCCGTATCATCGATCAATCTCGGGACGATCGTGTTGGTGATCGGATAAGCATAGGTGAAGGCGCGCATATTGCAGTCCCACGGCAGAAACACGCGGGATGAGCTGATCGTGGAGGGAGCCGACTCGGGCTGTTTAAGCACGCGCCGCCTGCTCGAATGCGCCAAAAGGGGCGTGAGCTTAGAGGCGCGCCATCGAAATGGATCGCTGCCTTATCGGGTTTGAACGCCGCCGAGATCAATCTTCGATCGCTCGCGTGTCTAAACTTCCACATCATTTCCGTTCCAAGGCGATCACATGAGGTTTCCAATGGTCGTTCGTCGGGTGTTGAGGGGCTCGTTGCCTGCATCGGCGTTCGGCCCTGGGGCAATCGTCAGGCCTGCATCTCGAGCAGGCCCAGCTCGCGGAGCTAGCGGCAGCTCTCTTGCTGCCGCAATCAGCCGCTTACCATGCCGCGCGCTCGTCCCGGACTACTCGTTGTCATCTAGTCTGCTTTTCGTTTAAGGACGGGCGCGTCCGTCCGACCATGGCATGACGTGCATTCGGACATGGTGATAAGCGCACCATGATGACGGCTTTTGGCGCAGTCCCGTCACAATTGGTTCCCCGCACATATACGCTCTTCCAGGATCGCCATTCTTGAAGCCAACAATTGCCCGACATTGGCCCTCACAATGGTCGACGAGCAACACCGTGTTGGATCCATCGGGTCTTCTCACATCACCGCTCCAGGATAGCGCATCAGTCTCGCGGCCGCTCGTTGGCACTTGGCGCTCGCAACCGTGTTTCGAAGTCTCCAATGCTGGATTGGTCCTTCTTACATCTGGGCAATCGTGACCTCATGCGACTTGGCGATTTGCGTAGACAAAAGAGGAACAGCGTCCTTCGCACTCAGCGCGATCCTCAGCCGCTTTGGCAGAACACCTCTCATGACACGCGATCGGCTTGCTCCGCTTTTGTCCACAGGAATTCTAGGGCGACTGAAGATTGGAGCCAACTAGCAGGGGCACTTTACAATCTGACGCTACGTACGATTCAATCCCCTGCGGGGGTTATCGCGGGAATATGTCACGCCAGGAGCCAGCCGCGACGGGAGGAGGGCGGGAGGCGCTGCGCCAAAGCGGCTGGCCTTCGCTATTCGTCCTCCGCGGAATTGCGCAGCCAGGGTCTGCTCAAGTGTGCCGGCATAGCCACGCCGCGGCGGTGAGGCTGCTGGTCGTGGCAATGAGCGATCACGCGTGTCAATGAAGTTCTTGTAAGGTCCATGGAATAGGAGCGCGCTCGCCGGCCGAATCAAGCGTCCATGGCGAGGATGCTCTGTGGCATCTGTGCGAATTGGCGCCTCGTCTATCCGGCCGAGCTCTCCCGCTACACTGTCTGGATGGGGCTGTTTCCCGGGATTTCTCGGGGCTGGTGCCGCTGGGCAGAATGGGAAACGAGATCCATCGGCAGCGGTTATTCTGGTAATGAGTGCAATTCCCGTCAAGGCACTGAGCAGTGACTTTGCCGTTCCAGACGACTTGGACGATGGACCTCGAAAGGCGACGTCAGGTGCAGGCCGCGTCAGGTCAGCGATGATTGCGGGTTCGATCCATGTGGGGGCCGTCATGCGTTGGAAGACGGCGCCCAAGCGGTGCTCAGCCCTGGTCCCGTTCAGAGCATCGCGGTTTAAGTCCGGATTGGTGCGTTTGCTACAATCGTGGCTGGTCTCCAACAGTTGCTATGGGCGCGTGCAACTCCAGAGCGGCCACGGAAAAGGCGGAAAGTCTGACGGCAATCAAACGGCTGTTGGAACGAGCGGCGCAGCCCATGCTCTCGGATCGCCAAGCAGGGCCTCGTAGGCGCCGATCGGCGCTCCTCCCCATTCATCTTGAGGCGCGAGCGACTGTTAAGCCGGCATTCTCCAGTGCATCCAAGATCCTATCAGCAACCACCCGGGGATCGCGCTGGTCCTCTATGCTCACGCTACAGGCCAAGGTAGCTGCCATGATCGCGTGAGCCGTTTTGCGCTGGAGGCTGTCGTACTCGGCATACTCGCCGCAAATGTTGCAGGTGATCACTGGTCGGCCGGCCCAGGGGTCGTGCATTGCGATCTCGCACCAGTTATCTCCGTGACATTTCTGGCAGAGCATAATTAGAGAGTTCCTTGTGGTTTGAGCTCGCGCTACGTGGTCGTCTGTTGAACGACTGCTTGGCATCCAAAGCTGCAGAAGCCACTGCACTCTGGAGGCGCTGTTGCCGTCCTGAAAAACACGATGTACGCGGGCTCCGGAGCAATCCGCCCGAAAGGGCTGCGGCGTGAGCGAACACTTGATGCATCTCTGCCGAGAGCGGCGGCGATGACGCGCCTCCGTGCTCTTCTGGAAAATCCGTTGAACGCAGAGCGCCGAGCACCTGCAGAGATCTGCCGCGGCCGTTCAATGCACCATTCGACATAGTGCCGCCCGTCAAAACCTCACTACTCACTACGCGTGGATCATTGCCTTTGATGGCTGAAAGTACGACCAGAAATCCGCTCCGCTGAACGAGCTTGCGAGCCCATGTCGTCGCCTATCTCGATCACCTCGCGCCTAAAAGTGTGGTGCCGTTGGTCGCGCCGCTTGCTCGCGTCATCCTGCATTGAGTTATCGTCCTTTGGAGCAGCGTTGCCCTTCGTGCCTTACGAGCGGTGTGCAGCCGTGTTCCGTTTGCTTCAAAACGCCGCATGACATGGTGTTCGTCGTCGGTCACCTAGCGCTGTCCAATTGCCGATAGCCGCAGCGGCTCGATGACAGATCGCCACTTCGGGCCACTTGGCTAACCCATTCGCCAAGTATGCGAGCTCTTGCTCGGTGAAACGCGCAGTCCCGGTGAGGCGGCGCAGGACCTCCTGGGAGATTACGACGGCGACTTCGCGACAGGTGACCTCTTTCGGCCAGTGACTGAACGCACGCATGAGCTGAGCAAGCTCCTGCTCGCTAAAATCACAAACCTGGAAAGTGCGGCGAAGAATCTCCTGCGCGATGGCTACCGTCGCATGGCGAGAGATCTCCTCTTGTCGCCATTTGCTGAAGCCGTTGGCGAGGATCGCCAGTGCTCGACGCGTAAAATGAGAAAGCCGGTCGGAACGGCAGGCCCGAGAAAGGACCTCGTGCGCGATCGCAGTCTTAGCTTCGCGCAGCGGAACTTCCGTTGGCCATTTGCTGAAGCCGTTCAACAGAATAGCCAGTCCTTGCTGCGTAAAATCACAGAGCTGACCGGCCCGTCGGGCGCGGTAAACGACCTCCCGGGCGAGCGCAGCCGTCGCGTCGCGAAGAGACAGCTGTTGTGGCCACTTGCTGAACCCATTTACGAGGTTCGCCAGTGCCTGTTCAGTAATGCAGGAGACGCCGTCGGCGCGGTCACAGCGGGCGAGCACTTCACCGGCAATTTCAATTGTGGCTTGGCGGCAGCTCGGGTGCTGCCGCCATTTGCTAAAACCGTTTACCAGCACTCCGAGTTCCTGGTAACGAAAATAAGAGAGGCGCTCGGCACCGCGAGCGTGACGGATGACTTGATCCGCGATCGCGACGCTCGCCGCGAGACAGGCAACCTCCGCCGTCCATTTGCTGAAGCCGTTTACCAGACTCGCCAACTCATGGTGATCGACGGAAAGCCCGCGACGAACGAGTTCTCCTGCAATCTTGGCGGTGGCTTGCCGAGGCGCGAGCTCGCCCGGCCACCTGCTGAATCCGTTTACGAGCTTAGCCAGGCGCTGCTGACTGAAATCGGAGAGCTGATCGGAGCGGCGGAGAAGTTCGTTGCTGATCGCGATCGCTGCCTTGCGACAACTCGAATCTTCCGGCCGCTTGCTAAAGACGCTGACCAGATTCGCCAGCTGTTCCTGGGTAAAATCGGAGAGTCGATCGCTTCGGCGCACAAGCTCATCTGCGACGATCACAACTGCCGTGTGAAAGCGTTCCTCTGCTAGCCATTTTCCGACGCCGTTCACGAGCAATGATAGATGCCGCGGGGTGAGCGCTGAGAGGCGATCATCCGAACGCGTACGGCAAGAAATCTCAGTCGCGATCCTGAGAGCGGCTTCACGAACCGCCGGTTGATCCGGCCACTTGCTAAAGCCGCTTATCAGCAATGATAGGTGCTGGCCGGTTAGGTCCTGGAGCGGCTCGCTCTTGTCGCGGCAAACTTCAGCAATTCTGATCAGGCCATCGCGGCAGTCGGAAGACGCAGGATGGCGGCCAAATGAACACGCAAAGAGCGAAAGTGATGTGAAGTCGACTTGTTCCATCAGTGCATCACTAAGACGGGAGAGCTGAGCCGCCAGAGCTTTGGAAAGATCGGTACCTGCCTGACCGCCAGACTGCCGGCTGAGCGCATCACATATTGTGGCGTATTTCGATGCTAGCTTGAGGCGGATGTCTTCCTCAAATCGTGGAACAAATGCGATCCTGAACGCGGTCGCGGCCTTTCGCAGGAAGCGTGCGCGATTTGATCTCGTGAGTTGCTTGGAATCGTCGAATAGTGAACCTGAGAATGCGCGCACGTCCTGACAACGGCAAGCGTGGCTGATTGTTGCGAGAAGCTCATCGAGTGTGGCCATCGTTCGATTTGGTGGCTCTGAGTGCTCCGCGCGAACGTGCTGCTCGAAGCGGAGCCGGTCGAGTGAGACTGCTTGTCCAGGGCGCGTCATCTGTCGACCCTTCCCTGGCCAGGATCTCGAACTGAAATCGGATCGCGACATTGCTCACGCAAGCTGACTCGAGTTCGGACAGGTAGCGCTGGCGCCCTCACCCCGTAATGTCTGCTGCACAGGCCAAGTGCGTTCCGTCTGCAAGCCGTCGCTCCCAAGCCATCGGCAGGCGATCGTGGACGCTCGCCCGCAAGAAGACCCTACAATCTGACGCTGCGTCCGATTCAAGCCATTTATGTCGAGAGCCGCGCATTTCGCGCAGAATTCTGCGTGAACGGCCGGTGAAGCCAAATCTCCTCCATCATGCCGCGTGGCCCTTCCAATCGGCCTTCTCAACCGAGGGATTGCAGTGAAGCGTACTCGCCGCGCTTACGTTTCGCCCAGCGGCTTGTCGCATGTCGGACATTAACAAAGCGAGTGACAGCGCTAACGGCAAATGAGGTGCTTTTGTGAAAGCCAGCCTACGGGATCTTACGTAGGGCCCGTGTCGCATTTTCTTGATCTAAACATTGCATCCTCTTTTGCATGAAGCAGAAAAATCTATTCTCAGACGCCAAACATTGGCGAGGCCGTGCGGAAGCGACCCGACTAAAAGCGGAGTCGATCGACGACGACACATCTAGATGCAGGCTCCTCAAGGTCGCTGAGGAATATGACAAGCTGGCTCGCCTCGCGGAGGGGCGGCAAAGAAGCGAGCTTGACGGGCAGTTCTGATCGCTACCGGAGCGAACTGTGACTGCGGCCACCGAAGTCTCGCCGTGTTGGAGCTCGAGGCCCTCTAGGGCTGAACTGCGAAACTTCGTCACGTGTTCCCTGGCCGTGGATCCATTGTGACCGGCCACATAGATGACGCATTGACGGTGTCTCAGGCGGTAACCGGCTAACCGCTCGACATGAAAAGGACTGAGATGAAAGCCCACCGTCAGATCGTCGCAAGAGCAAAGCCTCTCGTTGACGAGCTGGCGATACATTGGCGTCGCTTTGCATCATGTGCTGAAGCCGATGACGTTTGTTTGGTGCCAAACTAGCCGGTTCGCCGGATCATGCCGCGCCAAATGGCCTCCGCCGCCATTGTTGCTCTAAGGCATTTCAGTCGGTTCTGGCATCAAGCACGGTTAGCCCAACGCCATACCTTGCGGACTTGTTTAGGCGAAGGGGCGGCAGCAGCTCCTGCAGGCCCGGCTTGCCGCGACAACCATCGTAGATGTCTGTGCCGATTGTCTGCATGAGGCAAGTTCGCAACGAAGGCACGAATGACGAGAAAAACCCAAGGAAAGATTCAGATGTCGAAAGATAAACTGCAGGAGAAACTCTCCGCTGGACGATCCGGACAAAGCCGATGTTCGTCTTCCAACTAAGTTTGGTGCAGATGGTCCGCAGTAGTTGGGATTGCCCATGCCGGCGCGGCGGCCGGTCAATGTATGAGTTGGACAACACGAGTGGTGCCGGATTCGACCCTATCGGTCAAAAGAGGGAGGAGGTGTGAGGAAGCAAATTGTAGATAGGCTCGAAGCGGGACGCGTACGCGATGGCCGGTTCGCCACCGCACCCGGATCTGGTCCTTCCGGTCTCTTCTTCGTGCAGGGGCCTTGTGGCTGCCAGCTCAAGATCATCGGCTTCGTTCGTCCGGGATGGGAGCATGTCTCTGTGTCGACGCCTCGGCGATCTCCAAATTGGGAGGAGATGTGTCTCGCCAAAGATCTGTTTTGGCATCAGGAGGAATGCGTGATGCAGCTGCATCCTCCTCAGTCACAGTATGTGAACAACAGTCGCTATTGCCTGCATCTCTGGAGGCCGACCCGTCAGGTCATTCCGATGCCTCCGTCAGCCTTCGTGGGCATCGTCGGGCTGGGGCCGTCTGAAGCGGCAATTCTGTTTGCGCAGATGAGTGCCATGTCTTAACGGACCCGGCCGCATCGATGCCAAGTCGAGCGGCGGCACGTAATCGAGAGCGCAGTGGCGCTGGAGCCTAGGCGGCCACAGGCCCGCCAAGGGCCCGCGGGCACCACTCTGCGCACCAAAGGCCGCTGCGCTTCTCAAAGCGGCAAGGCACGCCGCAGAATCGGCTCGTCTATTGTGCGCAATATGACGCGCATAACAACGCCAGCGAGGAATCGGCCAGGTGACGAATTAGAGCGGATCGGTCGATCCGGTACACATTGCGGGCGGCCAAATCCTCGCATCAGTAAAGGACCTACGGGGCGCAACTACGTACGCATCGGCTAGTGACCTGGGTGAGGCGCGTCGGGCAGCGTTGTTGTGCGTGCCTCGATGCTGCGATCAAATCCTGGAAGGCGGGCCGGCTATTAGCCTGATATGCGCGCGATGGCCCGCGCAACTCGGCGATATTTCTCCTTCAATACCGGGCAAGAGTGCGTTTCCGGAGCTGCGCATGTGGGTGTTGCCTGTATCCAGTGGACTGAAGGCGGCTCGCTTGATGGATCGGTCTGACGTGGTCTCCGCCGCGCAACGGGCCAAGGCCGCCGGGGCGACCCGCTTCTGCGTGGCCGCGGCCTGGCGCAATCCAAAGGACCGCGACCTCGATCAGGTCTGCGATATGATTGCCGCCGTTAAAGATTTTGGCATGGAGACGTGCGTAATGCTCGGCATGCTCACGCCAAAGCACGCCGCACGGCTCGCCGACGCCGGCCTCGATTTCTACAATCACAACGTGGACACCTCGCCTGAGTTCTACCGCAGCATCATCACGACCCGGACCTTGCAAGAGCCAATCGACACTCTTACGCCCGTGCGCCAGGCGGGCATCAAAATCTGCTGCGGCGGAATTATTGGCATCGGTGACGACGCCGAGGACCGTCTCGGCATGCTGCTACTGCTCGCCAATCTTCCGAACCATCCGGAAAGCATCCGGATCAAGCTCTGGAACGAGGTGAATGGCGTGCCGGTGAGGTTCACGGCGGAGCGTCCCGATCCGATTGCACTGGTGCGCCTGGTGGCGACCGCGCGGATCATGATGCCCAACAGCGTCATACGGTTGGCCGCCGGGCGTGAGTACATGACTGATGAACTCCAGGCCCTATGCTTCTTGGCTGGTGCGAATTCCATCTTTGTCGGCGATGTGTTGCTGACGACCAAAAATCCGCAAGTTGACCGGGATGCAAGTGTGCTAGCCCGGCTCGGTATTATGTCTGACCCGCTTAAGTCATCCAGAACAATGGGCGTGGCGCGCGCAAGCCATCAGCGTAGGTAAAGAAATGCAGATTGTCCTGATTGAAGGGAACGATTCATTGCACCTCGGTCACTGAATCCGACCTGCACTATGAAGGCTCGATCTCGATTGATCGCGCGCTGCTGGACGCGGCCGGTATCCGATTAACGTTCGCGTCGAACTGTACAACCTCGAGACGGGAACACTCTTTGCAACGTTTGTGACCGAAGCGCCACAAGGGTCCGGCACCGTAGACGTAAACGGTGCGGCGGCGCGACTGGCGATGCCCGCAGATAAGATAAGTATTGTTGCATACGCGTCACTTGACGAGGAGGATGCGAGCATCTTCAGGCCGCGCATTGTGCCGGCTGATCGAGAAAATCCCATCCTGCAAGTTTGAATCCACAAGCCAACGCGGGAAGACCCTGTCCGGCCACTTGGGAGTTTTGCGGCGTCCATCGTTGCTCACCGAGTGATGAATGAGTTCCGTCATTGCGGGTATGTTGCTGTGCTGACAAGGCTGTCGCAACAAGACGACCTGCTCGTCCTTGATTCGCCGGTTCACGCCAGTATTCATGAAGGAGCGCGAACGGGCCGAGCAGCGTTTCGAATCAGTGCCCATAACAATCCGCAGGCTATCGAAAGCGGCGATTTGCGACTGGCGCCCGGCCGCAGGAGCCGGGCGGGTCTGGATCGTAGTCGAGAGCCTCTACAGCATGGATGGCGAAGTCGCACCGCTTGGAGACCTGCTCGGGATCGCGCACCTGCACGACGCGTTCATGGTTGTCGACGAAGCTCATGCAACGGGCGTTTACGGCGAGCAATGGCGAGGGCTCACGGCGGCCTATGAAGGACGCGAGAATCTCCTCGTTGTTCATACCTGCGGTAAGGCGCTGGGAGCTTCCGGCGCGCTTGTCACCGCCACTGGCGTGCTGCGCACGATCAATCGCTGTCGCCCGTTCATCTTCGCGACCGCTCGGTCGCTGTTGATGGCGGTGGCCGTGCGGGAGTCTCTCTTGATCCTGCAGGAGGAGCCGGAGCGAAGAACGGTTGACGAAGCTGGTCGCGTTCTTGCATCGGGAGATGGCTGTGCGAGGCGAGAGAAGTCCTTCGAATTCGCAGATCCTGCCCTATATCGTTGGCGAGAATCGTTTTGAAGCGGAGACCGATAGCCAGCTGGTTGCACGGCTGAGCGGTCTTCCGGCCGATCGGATCGTTCCGGAGCGTTACCGCCTTAAAATACCCGCTTCCCCGCATCATTCGGCCGAGATAGACGGAATTCGCATCGACCCCGGATTCGCTCATCGGGCCGCAGGCCGGGGAGCGACCGCTCGTCATCGAAGGCGCCGGCGGGCTGATGGTGCCGCTGAACCGTAGCCCACTCTACATCGACATCTTCGAGCGGTGGCGGCTTCCCGTCGTGCTCCGCGCCCGCACGCTACTCGGGACCATCAATCACTCCCTGCTGCCGGTTGTGGCCTTGCGAAAGCGCCAGATCGACATTCTTGGGATCGCATTATCGGGGGAAAGAAATGCTGAAACTGAAAGCGCAATTTGTGACATCGCGCGGGTGCGTTGGTTAGGCCGGCTGCCCTGGATTTCTCCTCTGACGGCAGACAGCCTACGGGTCGTCTTCAAAGACTCGTTCATTTCCAGCGACTTCCAGCCATGAAGCCAAACAACAGGTGGCCAATCTGGCACCCATTCGCGCAGCATGCGCTTCACAAGAGATGACCAAGGTTGTGCGTAGCGACGGTGCTTATCTCCACACTGCGGATGATCATCGAATCATAGATGCAGTCGCATCCTGGTGGGGTCGTCACTCACGGCCATTGCCATCCGCAGATCGTGAGCGCGATTCACGAATAGGCCGGCAAATTGAAGCGAGTCATTTTCGCCGGCTACACGCATGATCCGGCCGAGGAGGTCGCTCGGCTCCTTTTGAAACTCATACCCCAAGGCTTGGACCATGTGTTCTACTCGGACAGTGGCTCAGCCGTTTGAAGTCGCCCTTGAACATGGCACTCGGCTATTGGCACAATAGAGGCAAACAGGGAACACGCATCGTTGTCATGCAGCACCCCTATCACGGCGACACGTTCGGCGCGATGTCGATTGGTGCCCGCGGTGTCTTCAACGCGGCGTACGGACCGCTCCTGTTCGACCTGACCTCAATGCCATTCCCTGCGAGCGGTCGTGAGCAGGCAACGCTTGATGCGCTTGAATCAGCATGTCGACACGAAAATCGCGCAGCCCTTATTGTCGAGCCTGGTGTTGAGGCAGGCGGAATGCTGAGGTACCCAACTTGGGTGCTAAGTGAGATGAAGCGGATCTGCGAGGCGTCGGACGTCCTGTCATTGCCGATGAGGTCATGACGGGCTGGAGCCCGCACCGGAACAATCTTCGCCTGTGAGCAGGCCAATGTTGTGCCAGATCGAGCGTGCTATTCAAGGGCCTCACGGGAGGGGCGCTGCCGCTCGCTGTGACACTGTGCTGGCCAGGAATTTTTCGATGCTCATTACTCGAAAGACCGTACACGCACATTCCTTCACTCGAGTTCGTCCACGGCAAATCCGCTGGCCTGTGCCGCCGCCAAGGCTAACCTGGAATTGTGGAAAGACAAGTCAGACGCATTGCTGCGCTCGCAACCATGCAAGAGCAGGCAATTGAACCATTCCGCGGCGATCCGCGCTTTGCAAACGTTCGCCGTAGCGGCACCGTCACAGTGCACTCGATCT
Source organism: Bradyrhizobium sp. U531 (assembly GCF_051710265.1). Taxonomy (NCBI): domain Bacteria; kingdom Pseudomonadati; phylum Pseudomonadota; class Alphaproteobacteria; order Hyphomicrobiales; family Nitrobacteraceae; genus Bradyrhizobium; species Bradyrhizobium sp. U531. Next base: position 430,461 of record NZ_JASVEN010000006.1, on the reverse strand, counting down.
GAAGACGAAAGATACCGGCCATTCGCAGGCGTCGGCCCGAAGCTTCACGCCTTCTTTAAAGTGCGCAATCTCTTGCTGCGCCCACTCGGTAATACGATCTATGTGATGCCGCCATATTGTGTAACACCAGGAGACCTGCACGAAATATATGCGGGCGTCTATGACGCTGCCGATGCGCTGGCCTGAAGACGCGCGCGGCTCCGCAAGACTAAGGAGTCTGAGTTGTCGTCGGCTTCCGGAACGAGTTGAGAGTGCCTTGCCATAGGGTGCCGAAATGGACGATGGTTACTCGCATGTTACGTTACTCTATGCCGACCGGCTCGGCCGGTGGACGCCGACGCCGCCCGATCGGGCTTCGAACGCTATTCCGGCGGCAGCACAAGGCGATGCCATCGCAACATCCTGCCGTACTCGGACGATCAAATGCATACAGCTAGTTCATTGCGGGTTTGGCTCGCGGGAGACCTGACCGCGGTGGCATTCCAAGGACGAGCTGAGACAGATATGGAACGCCGCGAACAGTCGAGCGGACCACTAGCGCGATCGCAACAATTGCCGCCCCGAGCAGACCCGCGATGATCAACTGGGTCGTGAGATCCCAAAGTTCTCCGAGCTGTATGAAATCCATTAGACGGAACACGGTACCCTGGACAAGGTAGAGCAGCAGCGTGGTCTGGCCCAACTCCATAGCTATAAAGCGGGCGATTCGGGTTGAGTGGCTAAAGCGCCAGCATTGCAGCAAGAGTTCGATGGCGATTGCTGAGGCAGCTGCAGCGCCAACAAACATCAGAAGCACGTCTTTGGCCGACCGAAAATCGTGAATTAGTCCAAGATTATTGTAGACATAAGTGTCCTTGCCCCAGGCTACAAAACATACGCAAGTCAAGACCGAGAGAAATAAAATCAAGAGCGGCTTGTGAGATCGCGATGTAGTCGTCCATCGTTCGTTCGATTGAGCAAACAAGAATCCCAAGCAGAAGAACGGGTAAGTGAACCTGATCAAGGGCGATATGGAGAACGTCAGAGGAACGAGTGCAATCAGTATCGCTGAGCCAGATATGACCAACGATCGGTGGCTCAGCCTGGTGAGTATCTTGATGAGAAGGTAAGAAACAAACGTGGCCCAGATGAACCAGTATGTGCCGGCAAGATCGTCTACAAATTCCAAAAGGCCGGTAGTTAGGCTGGTCGCGCGCCACAATGCCGCTGACTTAGCTGTCTCCATGAGCGCCCACCAAAACAGCATGGGCAGTAAGAGCTGCGTCGCACGGGCGATGGCGGCCTGAGTGAACGACTTCTGCAGCAACGATCGAGAAGAAAGATAGCCGCTTATCGCCATAAAGAGCGGCATGTGAAACATATAGATTGCTTTGTAGTACGGCGAATACCAAAAGCCGCCGTCTCGATAGATGACATACTGGATCAGGTGCCCAACGATTACCAAGACAATGAGCGCACCTTTCGCGAAATCTAAGCTCAGATCTCGATCGCTTGCCCCGGTCGTGCGCGAGCTCGGGGCCATTATTCCAGTCACGCGTTGCAATCTATCAAACATCTAGATATCTGTTGTTGCTGAGCCGGCGGCCCGTTGTCCGCTTCTTCTGCCTCATTTTTGGTTTGGACGAAAGGTGATGGTGGGAGTTTTTGGAAGGGCAACAAGCTCAACTGGTTAGGCCTTGAGGAACTAGCCGTGGGCCGAGCATCTCTGTACGCCTCAGCAAACTGTGCGGTAGAGAGCCGATATTTGGTTTGAGACGCTGGGCTAGCAGTGCGGGCACGGCATGCTAGTTGCAGACGCGGCTCTGGGAGGAAGACTGTCGCACTCAGTCTCCCACTCAGCCCGACGCATCTCGGACCCGGCAGATGCGTCGGGCTTCTTCGGTTCGCCCAGCATAGTCGACATTTGGTCCCGTCGACGCCGGGGTGATCAAGCTAACGGGGCGTCTGATAGCTGAACTCGATCACGCCAACTTGGGGCCATGGCATCGGGCTGGGGGCAGACGGATATCGGTGCTCCGAGTTGTGGAGCAAAAGCCGACGACCAACGCTTTTTGAATTGAGCTGCTCGTTCGGCTTCGTGCAACTCACGCCTGAACCGCGGTTGCCGTGACGACTTTTGTCGTAAAGCCGCCGCCGCAGTCATTGCTGCCGCATTTATGGTGTAAACGGCTCGGCTGGATCGCAGCTGCGGAATGTCTACGGTCCTGACAAAGTCCGCACCCGTGTGATGGACACGTGCTCATGAAGGCCAGGCGTGAAACGGGCTGCGCGTGTGGAGTACCATCTCTAGCTGAAGCTCGTCGCTTATGTGCATCCGGGGGAGGCCTGGTTGATCGTACTTGGGCGGATGACCAACTGCGTTCGAGCAACATGACCTAATGCTCCAAGGAGGCGCCAGATCTAACGCAGGAGTGCGTGAAAGAGCACGGTCAGATGCGCGTGCGCGACGTCGCCGAGGCAGGCTTCTCGATCAATATCAGCTGAGCTTGGCGTGGGGATGAGGCGGTAGATCGCAGCGGCGGGCGGACTCTCCTCACTTGTGGACTGGCTTAGATGCGATCGTCATTCAATAATTCTTCGCGCAGCACTTTGAGGGCCTACTACACCATTCGACTCCGCTCCGCCAACGAGGTCGCCTTCGGCGGACCTAGGGGGCTCCACACTCACGTGTTGCGGACCAAGCAGGGAGCAAGGCGTTCTTCGCCACCAGCGACTCAGCGGATCACAAACAGCGCTGGCGTTCAGGCGTTAGCTCCACATTATTGCCTCACAACCCCTGACCGTTTCGACGCGAAGCAAGGGCCGACGCCAGTGTCGTTGGCGGCGATGCTGTCGCTAGGACCAGTGTCTCTCGTGTGCCGGCAGGTTAGCTTGGTCGGGTCAACTTCAAGGTTTCAGTCAATGACTCCTCGAATATATCGAGCCCTTGTTCCAACGTTTCTTCGGCGATCGTAAGTGCAGGCAGGAACTTGACAACCTGATCCGTCGGTCCGCATCGCTCGATAATCAATCCCTTCACAAATGCTCTCCGTGACGTCGCCTCTGCGATCTCGCTCGTTTTGCAATCGAAGCCGCATACCATGCCGCGTCCACGAACGGCAAACTCGTTTCCGTGCTGATGCGCGATAGCATCGAGTCGACGCCGCATAAATGCACCCAAGCGTTGGATCTGTTGCGAGAACGTCTGGTTGCGCCAATACAGATCCAATGCCGCCTTGCCAGAAACGAGTGCAAGGTTGTTTCCGCGAAATGTTCCCGTATGCTCGCCTGGTTCCCATGCGTCGATCGCTTCCTTGATCAAGAGCATCGACAATGGCAAGCCGTAACCACTCAGCGATTTCGACATCACGACAATGTCTGGCGACAACGCAGCGAACTCGAAGCTGAAGAACTCACCTGTGCGACCACAGCCCATTTGGATATCGTCAACTATGAAAATAGCTCCGACCTCTTTTGCCAAAGCCTGCATTGACTGCAGCCATTCCTTGCCGGCGACGTTAATGCCTCCCTCTCCTTGCACGGTTTCGACGAGAATGGCGGCTGGAAGATCAGTACCACTGCTCTGGTCCATTAACACCTTTCGAACGTAATCCGCCGGACTGTACGAGGAGCCAAGATACCCATCATAAGGCATGAAAGTTGTGCCGGATAAGGGAATCCCGCTGGCTTTACGGTAAAAGCGGTTACCGCTCGCGGCTGTGGCTCCCAAGCTTTGGCCGTGATATCCGTTCGTGAAAGAAATGACGTTGTGACGCCCTGTGATTTTACGCGAGAGCTTTAGAGCTGCTTCAACGGCGTTAGCTCCTGTAGGCCCGGTGAATTGAAAGCGGTAGGAAAGATTCCGTTCCCGAAGAATAACAGAGCTAAAGGTCTCCATGAATTCGACTTTTGCTGGAGTGGCCATGTCCAAGCCGTGGACGACCCCGTCCGACTCCAGATAGTCGCTGATTGCTGCTTTGATCTGCTGATTGTTGTGGCCATAGTTTAGCGTTCCAGCGCCAGACAGAAAGTCTATGACCTTTCGGCCGCCCTCTGTGAACATAATTGAACCGCGCGCCCCATTGAAGACAGCAGGAAAGGAACGTGAGTACGCACGCACATTGGACTCTAGCGTTTCAATTGTCTTCATTCGGCTCCCCTGTGTACTCCAACCATGCGGTCGTCGCGTCGACCAGACAATCTGCCCGATGAAACAACGCGGGCCAACATCGTGCAGGACTGGCAGGCCATGACCGCGGGTTCCGCGCCTCTCGGCATCGTTTGGGTTGCGCGTAGCGCATCTAAAAATCAGCTCCAACGGGTTACCTGACAACCAGGCGGAACAAAGCTACCATCTCTAGTAGCTTCGTCCCCATCCAGCGACGGCCCCCGTGTTAAGTCATCTTTCGCGAACAGGTTTACCTAGCCGCGCGGGAAGACGTTGCGCATGCGTGCGGTACCTTGCGTCAGGATACCGCGAGCCGGAAGCGACATGCTCAGGCCACGGTCTCAGGGACTAGAAGGACACGCCCGCCGCCCGACCGGTTTTGGCCTTGCGCTTGGTCGACACAATCGCCGGGCAGTCGTCGGCGTGAATGGATTCGGCAGCAAAGGCATGGCTTGAGATCGAATCTGCCAGCGGCACTTGTGTTGCCATTCCAACGGATGCGTAAGCTTCCGGTGCTTCAGTCCGAAGAGTTGCTGGGATCGAACCGAATTTAGCGGATCTGGCGGTGCAAACCGTTCGATCCGCCAACATTCGATCTGCCAACATACGTCTTTGCGGCTTCTCGGAATTCCGCAGCGAACGTCTTGACAAACTCCGTGATGTTGGCCGCGATCGCCGCCTCCTTTTCCCCCAAACTCGGCGGCCGGATCCGTGGCACTTTCGCGCCGAACTCAGCAATGGTTGTCGCACTCAAGATCGCGCGCTCCTGCGTTAACGCGACGAGCGCTTCGGCCTCGTCGAATTACGCGATCATACGGGAGGCATGTTGTCAGGGGCCCGGACTAGCAAGTGCTTCAACCAGACGTCGAAAGTGCGACAACAGCGACAGGAGTGCGGCTACATCAAAAGGTGATGGTCGCCACTGGCGCGGGGTAAGCACGAGCAATCGCGCGTTGATCGACATCGTGAGCGCCGCGCGGGCGCGGCTTGGTCCAGATTGCTTGCCCCGCTTTCAGGCGTTTGTTCCGGGACGGTGCTCGCGGAGTACTTCATCGACGCAGGCCATCAACTCCAGAGCGGGAAACGGTTTAGCGAAAAAGCCGGTCACGCCGGCGCTCAAAGCGCGGGCTTGCGTGCGATCATCCGCGAAGGCAGTAATCAAAATGAATGGCGCAGCGTGGCCTTGGGCCCGCATCTGTTCTAAAAGTTCAAAGCCGCTCATCGTGGGCATCTGCACGTCTGCAATTACACAGGACGTGCTGTTCAATTGAGACGACTCCAGGAATTCCTCGGCCGAAGCAAACGTATGAACGATGTGGCCCTGTGATTTCAAGAGGTTGTTCAGCGCGACACGAATTGAAGGATCATCGTCGACAACGGAAATAGTGTTAGACAAGACCACCCGTCCTGGTTGGGCGAAGGCACTGGCCGAAGCATGGCGGCCAGCTGAAGGGTGCGCGTGTACGAAGAAATTGTAAAATCATACTTAGGTTTGTACTCTGAAACGGTCGGTCCCAATTCCCAGCCTCTCCGCCATTCTAATCAAATCGGCTAGTGATCGAGCACCCATCTTCTTCATCACGTGCCCCCGGTAGATTTTGACTGTAATCTCGGCAAGCCCGAGTTCCGCGGCTACCTGTTTGTTCAAGAGGCCCGTGGCGACCAGTCTCAAGACATCCTGCTCTCGTGGACTTAGAGCCTCGAACAAGGACTGCAGCTTCGTGACAACCTTGTCTATAGCTCGTCTCTTGCGATCCTGTTCGATCGCTGCGACCACTCCATCGAGCAGTTCCTGATCGCGAAACGGCTTGCCGAGAAAATCGATTGCTCCATTCTTCATCGCTTTGACGGTCATCGGAATATCGCCATGAGCGGTGATGAAAATAATGGGAATGTGAACCTTCAGTTTGGCTAATTCAATCTGGAGCTCCAGCCCGCTCAAGCCCGGCAGTCTGATATCAAGCACAAGGCAGCTGGGAACATCAGGAAGCTCGCTCTGGAGCAGTTCTTGGGCCGATCCGAAAGCAACAACGTCTAGACCGATCGAACGAAACAGGTTGACGAGCGATTCGCGCATTGAGAGGTCGTCGTCGACGACCAACACGCTCGGTCTCTCCGGCCCTTCGACAGTTGCGGCTTGCTTCCGCGGTTCAGAGCGCTTGGTCACGATAAAAGCCTCACTTTGCAATCGTGGTAGAAGTTCCGTGGAGCCACGACCAAAGGTTGCTCGTGGCGGCCTTCTCAGGAGCTTTCGCGCAGTGCAAATCTCTGAGATCTTCCAGGTATGCGAACGGCCAGCCGTTTGCGTGCGTAAGACATTATCACGAAAGTCTAGCAAAAAGGGCCCGAGTGGTCGAGAACTGGCTTCCGTCTGTCCGCCGTCCCGTTGGAACGGCCCGGCGGCATTGATCAAATCAATCAGCAGCCAAGTTGAGGCGCTCGCTCTAGCTGGCGGCGGATGCCGCTTGGCAGGGCGCATGAGGCGTCGGCGGACTCTCGTTAAGCGGCCGGATCAAAATGCCCGCCGCCTCGGTAGCTGCACGCGGGGGCGCGAGCTGAGCGAATTGGGGCCAATGTGCCTGTGCATGCGCCGATCCCGCCGGCGTTGTTGAGATCGGCATGAGGCGTAGACTATCGCACCCGCAGTAAAGAAAATGGACATCAGAACGAGTAGCAGCGGCATCAGCACATAAATTCTTTTTTGCGTCGCCAGAGCGCCTGTGAGTTGCGTCTTTAGCGAGCTTGGGAAAGCACCTTGCATCGGTTTCGTACAACCTGACGCATGGTGCGATTCAAGTCCTTTCGGTCGTGCTTTGTAGGAAATGTAATCATCTCGAGCTGCGGGGGCGCCCACGTTCGTGCGTCCTGCCGATTGCTTCGCTGCTCGTATCCGAAGATGATGTGTGTAATTCAAATGGAGAGGGCGCATTCGCGGGATTGGCGGGCACCATAGGTGCGTATCGAGCACGCTGATTCGAAGCTTAGCTCCTCAATGCCGCAGTATAGGGCTGAAACTGGCTCGAGCGGTCCGCTTGGAGCAGCCGCCAACCGCCCACTAGCTCATCAATCTTCCGACGCAACTCATTAAGGCGGCCCGGCGCACTCCTTTGAGAAGAAGTGTGCCGGGTTCGCCCCACATCGCCAGTACATCCGTGGTGATGGTGTCCCAGATGATGTGACCCGCGTGGCAAAACTGAGACTCGTTTAGCAGCCAAAGTAGATGGTGACTCCCTGCTACTTCACACAGACGGGAAAGGCTTGAATCGTACGTAGGGTCACGTTGTACATGTCTTGTAGATTGATCGAGTTAGCATCTCTCGAGCCGACTAGGTGGAGTTCGTAGTTGGCAAGTTAGATCTGTCGCAGCGCGACTGGGACGAGAAGGCGTTCCGCTGTTCTCCAGTGGCTGGGATCTCCAGTCGGAGGGTTTCGGAAGCTTCATGCGGTGTTTGGAGTCGTCCGTTGGCCTGCGTCCTGGCCCCGGGTGGTCGAGCGTGAACGAGATCGTCTTAACGGCCCACTGTCATGCTGACATTGCGGGGTTGTTCGCCAATCCAAGGCTGGTGGCCGGCCTTGGTTAGGGCAAGGAACACGTTGTTCAGGATCGCAGCCGTCTCCATTCGAAAGGGCTACCGAAGACGGGTTCGCTGCAACCGAGCTTGTAAGGAGCCTCACTGGGTTTTTGGCAGCGCACCCATCTTCGTCGAGGAGATGACGGATCAAAGTATGTGCCGATCCGAGGTTGCCCACAAAGCGAACCTTGTGCTCTCCTCGATCCGAAGCCGGTGAACGCGCATTGCAGGACACCATTCGTCGGCGCAATCGACTTTCAGTACGATCCGTCCTGGCTTGCCTGGGAGCATGCTGCCCCTGTCGCTATCTCTGCTCTGCGTGAGGGACCGCTATATCGGTGCCGCCGTCGTCGCCGTTTCGGACAATCTCCTGCCCGACAGCATGCCCATCCGCCGTCGTATGGCGGAGCGAGTCCACGCTCAGGGCATCGACGCTTACGACCTACTCACTGGTGTCGGACGGGACTGCGTCGGCCCATTGCAATTCCTGCCGGACGGCATCGAACCCGGCGCTGCCGGGGCTGTTGACGACAGACCCGTTGACGACGAGGAAATCGCCCGGCTTCTCGGCAACCTTTGCATCGGCTCTCCTTGAGCTTGGTGGGACGAGGACTTTCGGATCTCGATCGCCGGCGCCCAGGAAAAGACCGCGCTCTTGTTCTGGAAAGGGCGTTGGTACAAGCCGCTGGCGACTACAGCCACGACGCACATTCTCAAACCGCAGCTTGACCGACTGCCGAACGGCCTCAATCTTTCCTACAGCGTCGAGAATGAGTTCTTCTGCCTCAAGCTGACAGCAGCTCTCGGACTTCCGAGCGCCGCCATCGCGATCGAGGAGTTTGAAGGCAACCGTGTGCTCGTGGTTGAGAGGTTCGATCGCCGCTGGACCGGCGACAACCGTCCCCTACATTTGCCTCAAGAGGATTGCTGCCATGCTTTGTCCGTGCCGCCGCCTTGAAATACGAAATCAGAGGGCGGCCCGGTATTCCAGGTATCTTTAACCTGCCAAAGGGAAGAGATGAAGCGGAAGCAGATCAAAGGACGTTTTCGTGGCAACCCAGCGGCACCACGCAGTTTCGGGCGCTCCAGCCGGGCGAGTTGTTCCTCTTCAAAGTAGACGTGCCAAACAGCTTCATTGTTAGTAGCGGCATTTTCGGCCACACGTCAATCGAGCCGCTGTCCTTGGCGTGGGAAGCCTTCGGCTTGAGTCGCTCTATCGCGAAGGACTCCTTCCGCGCCGGCGCGCTGCGTAGTCCGGAGCCGCCGCCCGGGCTCGAGCTGCGCGCAGGGCTGCGCTCGATCGACACGATCGGGCTCTAACATACAGCGTGCGTCCGTTTGTGCTTGCTGCGGGCTCTCTTTGGCGGCCATGATCCGGACCCTGCAGCGAATTTTGCGAAGTTCCTTCACAATGGCGCCTCTTATGTGTCAGATTTGGCGCGCGTCTTCTTAGTCTGGTCAGGCAAATGCCGCGCGACCCTCCCAGCCGAACTGTGTTCGGCTCAAATCTCGACAACGACATCCAGCCCCTGTGGAGCGACGGAGGTCGTGTGTTCTGCCGTGCGTGGCGGCAAATCAACGGCAGCAAGGCTGTCGTGCTTCTCGTGCGGCCCACCGCGGAACACCCCGCCACGATCGAGTGCCTCGCCCACGAGTATGAGCTGAGAGAGGAGCTAGATGAGGCATGGGCGGTGCGGCCTCTGGAACTCATCCGGGAAGCTGGTCGTACCATGCTGGTCCTGGAGGATCCATGCGGCGAGCCGCTGCTAAACTTAGTTGGAGTCGGCATGGAGCCTCAGCGCTTCCTGCGCCTTGCTATTGGTGTCACGAGGTCCGTGGGCAAGCTCCACCGCCGCGGCTTAATCCACAAGGACCTGAAACCCGGTCACATTCTGGTCAATTGTCCTGACGAACAAGTGCGACTCACCGGATTCGGGCTGGCGTCCCGGCTTTCCCGCGAGCGGGTGCCGCTTGAGCCTGCCGAGTTCATCGCCGGCTCGCTGCCCTACATGGCGCCCGAGCAGACCGGACGAATGAATCGCTCGGTCGACTCTCGCAGTGATCTCTATTCCCTTGGCGTGATATTCTACCAGATGCTGACCGGCGCGCTGCCGTTCACGGGCTCAGACCCGTTGGAGTGGATTCATTGTCATATTGCAAGAAAAGCAACACCGCCCCTCGAGAAATCGCAAAATGTCCCGGAGCCAATCTCTCACATTACGATGAAACTCCTCGCGAAAACCGCCGAGGAACGCTACCAGACTGCCGCTGGCCTTGAACACGATCTGCAACACTGTCTGGCAGCATGGACCAACCATGGTCGCATCGAGCCTTTTGAACTTGGTGCAGACGACACACCTGATCGGTTGATCGTCCCCGAGAAGCTCTATGGGAGAGCCCGCGAGATCGAGACCTTGCTTGGCTCTTTCGATCGAGCGGTGAAGAGCGGCGCGCCGAGGTTGGTGCTGGTTGCCGGTTATTCCGGCATCGGTAAGTCTTCGCTCGTCCAGGAGCTACACAAAGTACTCGTGCCCTACCGCGGGCTCTTGGCATCAGGCAAATTCGACCAAGTGAAGCGCGATGTGCCATATGCGACACTAGTGCAGACCTTTCAGAGCCTTGTGCGTCCTCTTCTCAGCAAAAGTGAGGGCGAACTCGCGACTTGGCGGCAGGCGTTCCGGGAGGCGCTCGGTGGGAATGGACGGCTGATGGTCGAATTGATCCCCGATTTGAGCCTTGTTATCGGCGAGCAGCCCGCGGTTGCTGAGCTTCCAGCCCGCCAAGCGCAAATCCGTTTCCAGCTCGTGTTTCGTCGCTTTATTGGCGTGTTCGCCCGGCGAACCCATCCATTGGTGCTCTTCCTCGATGATTTGCAGTGGTATGACGCCGCAACACTCGACCTGATCGAGGATCTGCTGACCCAGCCGGATCTGCACCTGCTGCTTATTGGAGCTTACCGCAGCAACGAAGTTGATGCAGATCATCCGCTCAAACGCAAGCTCGAGTCCATCGGGAGAGCCGGCCTAAATCTACAGGAGATCACGCTATCGCCGCTCAGCGCAGACGACGTCGGGCAGTTGGTCGCGCATACCCTTCGCTGCGGACCAAAACGCGCTGCCCCGCTTGCGAAGTTGGTGCATCAGAAGACGATGGGCAATCCGTTCTTCGCCGTTCAATTCTTGTCTGAACTAGCCGGAGAGCAGCTGTTGACGTTCGATCACGTGTCGGCGCGCTGGCGTTGGGATCTGCAGCGAATTCACGCAAAAGCGTACACCGAGAACGTCGTCGATCTGATGCTCGGCAAGCTCATCCGGCTGCCCAAGGAAACGCAGGAAGCGCTGCAACAGCTGGCCTGTTTCGGCAACATCGCCGGGACGGCGGAGCTTGCGATTGTGCTCGAAATTCCAGAGGAGCAAGTGCACGCGACCGTTTGGCCGGCAATCCGGCAGGAACTGATCGTGCGGCATGGGACAGCCTACCGCTTTGTCCACGATCGCGTTCAAGAGGCGGCCTACTTGCTGATGCCGGAATCCTCGCGCGCTCCTTCCCATCTGCGGATCGGTCGGATGCTCGCGGCACACATCCCTGCGCACAAACGCGAAGAGGCCATCTTCGACATTGTCAGTCAGCTCAATCGAGGCGTCGCGCTCATCGCTTCCGGTCAGGAGCGAGAGCAGCTCGCCGAGTTGAACTTGATCGCAGGGCAGCGTGCCAAGGCCTCGGCGGCCTACGCCTCGGCGCTAACATATTTCACCGTCGGTGCTGCGCTGCTCGCGCCCAATTTTTGGCAAAGGCGCCGCGAGCTCGCGTTCGCACTCGAGACCAGCCGGGCCGAATGCGAATTCTTGGTAGGCCAGCTGGAGATTGCAGAGCGTCTCTTGTCCGCACTGTCGAAGCGAGCTTTGAACGGGCCACAACGAGCAACGGTCGCATGTTTGCGGGTCGATCTTTACTTGACGCTAGGTCAGCACGGCCGGGCAGTGCTCATAGGTCTCGAATATCTTCGCGACGTCGGGATCGAGTGGTCGCAGCGTCCGACGGACCAGGAAATGCTGGCCGAATATCAGCGGATGTGGTCACAGCTGCCCGACGCAATCGAGGATCTTGCTGGTTTGCCTCGAATGACAGACCAGGTCACGCTTGCCACGCTCGCCGTGTTGACGCGGATTCTTCCGGCTGCAGGTTTCACGGACGCCAATTTATCCGCTTTAGTGATCTGCCGAGCGGTCAGCATCAGCCTCGAACACGGCAACACTGATGCTTCCTGCGCCCATTACGCATGGTTAGGCCGAATCTCGGCCGGACGCTTCGGTAACTACCAAGCGGCCGATAAATTTGGTCGTCTTGCTTGCGATCTGGCTGATCGCGGCGAGTTCTCTCGTTTTCGGGCTCACGTCTATTTGGCCGTCGGAGCCACCGTGATCCCGTGGACGAAGCCGCTTAGAGACGGCCGAGTTTTGATCCGGCGAGCCCTCGAAGCCGCGGTCAGTAGCGGTGATGTCATCTATGAGGCGTACAGTTCGGTCCATCTAACCGGAAGTATGATGATGGCCGGAGATCACCTGAAAGAGGTACAGAACGAGTTAGAGAAAAGCGCTGCTACGATCCGGAACAGAAAGGTACAATTTGCTGCTGAGGCGGTAGCCGCTCAGCTCGCAATCGTCAGAACCATGCGCGGCCTCACGCGCTCGCTCGGTTGCTTCGACGACCAACAATTTGACGAGCTAGACGTTGAACGATCGTTGGCAGGAAGTCCGGAGTCACCTAGCGAAACCGTTTACTGGATCCGCAAACTTCAGGCGCGCTTCCTATCCGGCGATTATGCTGCGGCTGTTGAGGCTCGCTCGAAGGCCGAGCCCAAACTATGGACCATACCAACAGAGCCCTTGACGGCGGAGTTTCACTTTTATGGTGCGCTGTCTCACTCGTGTTATTGCGACAGGCTGGGCGAAGGCGAACAACAGCCACACCGAGATGTCATTGATGCTCATTACAGGCAACTGCAGACATGGGCGACGAATTGCCCCGACAACTTCGAGAATCGGGCTGCCTTGGTCGGCGCTGAAATTGCGAGGTTAGAATGCCGGGATGCAGACGCAATGCGACTGTACGAAGACTCAATCCAAACCGCAGGACGTAACGGTTTCCCCCACCACGAGGGGATCGCTTGTGAACTTGCAGCGCGCTTTTATGCTGCACGCGGTTTTGCCAGGATCTCCCGGGTTTACCTGCAGGACGCGCGGCGCGGCTACCTTCGTTGGGGAGCGGATGGTAAGGTGCGTCAACTCGAGGAGCTGCATCCGCATCTCATGCATCAGGAGCCCCCGCTTGCCGTGAATGGCATGACGATCGGAGCTCCGGTTGAGCAACTTGATCTGGCGACGGTGATCAAAGTGTCGCAGGCGATTTCCGGCGAGATTGTGCTTCAGAAGCTAATTGACAAGCTTATGCGGACTACCATTGAGCAGGCCGGCGCCGAAAGAGGTGTGTTGATTCTGCTGCATGGCGACGAGCCACGGATCGAAGCGGAAGGCAAAACGGTAGCAGATGCGCTCGTTATAAAGGTGGATGAACAGCCCGTAACTCCGATGGCTCTTCCCGAATCCGTGCTGCATTTCGTGCTACGTGTCCGCGAAAACGTGGTTCTCGAAGACGCTGTCGTCCAGCCTTCATTTGCCGAAGATCCTTATATCCGCGAGCGCAAAGCGCGTTCTATTCTTTGCCTGCCACTCATCACGCAGGGCAAGCTGATCGGCGTACTTTATCTGGAGAATAATCTCGCCCCGCGCATATTCTCGGCTGCCCGAACATCAATGCAGAAAATGCTTGCCTCTCAAGCTGCAACAGCGCTCGAAAACAGCCGGTTGTACAGCGAAGTTCAGCAACGGGAGGCGAAAATCCGGCGCTTGCTCGACGCTAACATCATCGGAATCTTTATCATTCACGAAGGGGGCGAGATCATCGAAGCAAATCAAGCCTTCCTCACGATGGTTGGATACGAGCAAGAAGATCTCCTCGCAGGCCGAGTGAACGGTCTCGATCTGACGCCTCCAGAATGGCACGAGCGCACAATGGATGCTCACACAGAAGCAAAAAGGACCGGAGCTGTTCAGCAGTTCGAGAAAGAGTATGTTCGGAAGGATGGCAGTCGCGTGCCAGTGCTCATTGGCCTCGCCGTGTTCGATGCGCGAGAGGACCAAGGTGTTGGCTTCGTCCTGGACCTGACAGAACGAAAGAGAGCGGAAGCGGAGGCCCGCGAAAGCGAACGGCGCTATCGCGAGACTCTGATGGGCCTTGCACATGCCAATCGGATCACGACAATGGGACATCTGGCCGCCTCGATCGCGCATGAGGTGAACCAGCCGATTGCCGCGATCAGCAGTAATGCGGGGGCGGGGCTAAATTGGCTCGGTGCTCAACCGCCAAATCTGGAAGAGGTTCGGCAGACCTTCGGTTTGATTGTTCGTGACAGTATGCGCGCAGGAAACGTGATCCGTCGGATCCGCGCTCTTATGAACAAAGCGCCCATGCAAACCGAGCTTCTTGCAATTGACGAATTGATCTTAGAGGTGTTGGCCCTAGTCCGCGCGGAACTTGCGCAAAATGACGTGTGGGTGCAAACCCGACGGCCTGAGGCTTTGCCGCTCGTTAGGGCAGATCGCGTTCAGGTACGGCAGGTGATTCTCAATCTGATCACGAATGCCATCGAGGCTATGAGCGAGATCAACGAAGGCGAACGCGAATTACTGATCACGACGCGCACAGATGGCTCGAATAATGTATTGGTCAGCTTTCGGGATACAGGTCCAGGACTCGATCCAAACAGCGCAGACCGAATGTTCGAGGCGTTCTACACCACCAAGTCAGAAGGCATGGGCATGGGGCTGGCCATTTGCCATTCCATTATTGAGGCGCATGGGGGCCGGATGTGGGCGGGCGCCAATGATCCTCACGGGGCCGTCTTTCAGTTCAGTATTCCCGTTGCGCCGGAGGGCGTCGATCAGGCGAAACAGGTCTCTTGAACGTCTTAGGCCGAATTCGAGGTCGAGCAGGGTGGTCCGGGAGTCCCTATCATTGTGACAGAAGTGAGCTGCGCGACCTTGCAAATGTGAGACATTCGCGTTTCTTGCTGCCCATCGGGAGTGTGCGCGACCGCAGATTGTCGTGAACTGTCAGAGAATCTGCAATCTGACCGCAATGTCAGATTCCAGACGCCTGGAGGGCTCTTTGTAAATCTCTCGAGACTTGCACGCCATAAAAGCTGGAGTTGGCCTAGCGGCTTGGGCGTCCGCGGTTTCCGCTCGCGGACGCCGCGCGTTCTTGTGCTGTGTAAAGCACCTGCCGGGAGCAGAAACCCGCCGCCCGCGCGTGGTTTTGCAGAAGGAGAGCAGCCGAGGAAGTGGAGGAAATCCACGTGACACCGGGTCGTTTACAATACGTCGATCGGGTTCGTCATCCTTTCGGAATGAGGTGAGCTGCACGACGGTCTTCCTCACGGTCGCTCTTGGATAAGCCCTCGATGACGCCGGCGCGATCCGCGGCATTGCGGTTCTGGCTCATCTTCCGTGTGCCATCTAGCCGTGTAATTTGCAATCGCAGGCCGATAATCCCCTCGAGCTCCGCTTTGATGAAATCGGCAGGTGCGTCCGAGACCGCCCAGCGGTCTTTGCTTGAGCGCTCATGTACATCAGTCAGCCGCGTGACTACCTCGCGGAGCCGATCGGAATCCTCGAAGAACTCAACTGGTCCGTAGGCATGCACAGCGACATAGTTCCACGTTGGTACGGCCTCGCCTCTCTCGTGTTTGGTCACGTACCATGAAGGGCTGATATAGGCCTCCGCCCCACCGAAAATTGCCATCGCCTCGCCGGTTGGTGTCAGCTTCCACTGCGGATTAGCACGCGCCACGTGCGCGTAAATCGTGCCCATCGAGCCCGCGCTCTCGTCGAGTACTACGGGCAGCATCGTTCCAACAAGCCCCTCGTGAGTGGCGGTGACCAGTGTCGCTGTCCGTGCCTCGCGCATTGTCCGTTGAAGGTCGGCGATATCGAGAAGTTGGAAGCAGGACGGCGTGTACATCAGTGAAGCTCCCAGGCAGCCCGACGGAGACCGGACGACTCATGATTTGAACTGCGGTACGCCTCATTCGGGATCGCAGGAACAGCCAGGTTTGGTAGTTTCATTCCGGGGCGTGCTGGTCCCTGAGGGCAGCTAGCCCATCAAGCGTCGAAGGCGCAAATCAAAAAGCGCGGTTGCAAGCTGGTCCAGCCGTTGCTTTCGAGCCGTGCGCGTTACGGTGAAACGTGGGATAAGATCTTGCTTTCATTCTGACCGCGCTCGATCGGCCGTGAGCCGCTCAATGGCTACCCAGGTCGATTCCACCTGGCACACTGCCTGCGGCTGCACACCTCGACTGTTGTTTAGCATGCTTCCGATGTTACCAGCCTGCCTTATTGACGACGATCTAATGGCGTTAACGCCGCATGCTGATGGCCCCGTCTAGTTCAGCATTTCGGCTCGAAAAGTCAAGTTGTCGTGCGGAATTGCGAAGGTAAGAGAGAGCATATGCCTATGAAACACACGGCGGAGCACATCAAGCGTTCGTTGCGCGTGCTCGGCGGACTTGCTGCCGTCCTCGGCGTCTTGTCCGTGCTCGGACCCAACGATGTGCGATGCGAGCCCATCAAGGGCTTTGACTCTGCAGCGACGGGCGGGCTGGGAGGCGAGATAGTTCAGGTCAGATCAACCAAAGCTCTGAATTATGAGTTATGTCGGTCGTACAGCTTCGGCCAGTGCAATGACCACACTCCGCGCGAGATCCAGGTAATTGGAACCATAGACTTTACCGGTACGGAGGGCGAGGCGAAGGGCAGGGATGCCAACACGGCCGTGCCTGTTCGGCACCTTACAAGCGTGAGTCCCTCTTCTTATCGCGAAAATAGTTATTTGCGATAGTGATCGTCTGCGGGACACCAAGAAACAGGAGGTTCCAATAGTGCTCCCCGTTACAATAAGAGGAATAGATATCGCTGCCATCGAAGTCGTTCCAGGATACCCTAATATTTGTCGTGGGGCCAAAGCCGCCGGCAATCTCTGACGCCCGATATTGTGAATCGGTTGTGATCGATCCACACCAGGTCGGCTCGTGCAATTGCAATAGCATCGCCGGCAAATATCACGCCTTCAAAACGGTGATCGGCATTGGCTCGACCGCTACAATCAAAGGGAAGGGGCTGCGCCTGAATGGGGTCAGCAACGTCGTTATTCGCAACCTGACCATCAGTGATATCAATGTTTGAGCCAATTTCCAGCGGCGCTTGCCGGCCCTGTCGAAGACGACCGACGTCTTCTCCTTGCCATCGCAATGCGCGTCGTTTCCATCGTTCGCTAACAATTACTTCCACAACACGAATGCGCAACACAGCGGCGGATTTTTCCATGCAGTGGATGCTGGATCGTCTGTGCAAGCACTCGTCGAGGGTAACTACTTCGACAACATTGAAACACCTATAACGATCGGTAGTGGGCATATCTTTGCCGTCCACCGGGATATGCCGAGCATCTGCCTCACTGCCCTCGGACGTCGGTGCATCGAGAACATCGCGATCCCAGTGCCGCGGATCAATGGCTTTCGCCTGGATGAAACCGTAATTCAATCGTTTGGGGCTCTTCCAAGGTCATCTATTCCTCTTCCATTTCCGGCGGATGAAGTTACGGCAGTGATCGCGGCCAGGGCAGGTCCCGGACACCTTCAGAGCCGGTGATGGCTCGTTCGCAGACGCGGCCCGTGTTTGGCCGATTGTGCAAACAGTTGGGAAGGTGCCATACTGGACTAGAACGGCACGCACGGCTCGCTGCTCAAAGTTGCACGAAGGCCGTCTGGCGCGTTTCTGTTCGGGTGCCGAGCGGTACAATTCCTCTCGGTGTTGCGTGCCTTTCGCCCGGACCGGGGCGCTTGCCTCAGAGTTTTCACCTCTGGTGTTTTTGCGGGTTCGGATTGCAAGAGGATCGGAGGTGCCATCGCGCTCCTGGCAAACTGTTCGGATCATCAACCCGACGTTCACAGCTCGTGTCCGACTGGCATGGTGCTTGCTCAAGAGTACCCGCAGCGCGAGGTTCGTCATCGAAAGCGAGTGAGATGTGCCCTCGACTGCTCGAACAATCCGCAAAACCTGGAAAAATTGCAATGAAAGAAACAGCTTCGACCGAGCGTGTCATTCCAGCGACCGACGTCGTCAAGCGCGCCGCGCGCATCGGTGTTGAAATCAGAAATATCAAACTTTCGGGTGATTTGCCGAGCCAAACCGTCGCTGCAATCAATAACCTGCTGCTCAAACATAAAGTGATCTTCTTCCGCGATCAGGGGCATCTTGATGACGCGGAGCAGGAGCGCTTTGCCGCTTGTTTGGGAAAGCTGGTGCCGCATCCGACACTCGGTACGATCAATGGAACGACCTCGATCATCGAGCTTGATTCCGCGCGTGGAGGTAGCCGAGCCGATGTATGGCACACCGATGGAACCTTTCTAGCGGCTTATCCCAAAGCTGCGGTGCTGCGAGCTATTGTGATCCCATCGTCCGGCGGCGATACGATTTGGTCGAATGCTGTGGCGGCGTACCTGGATCTGCCGCGGCCGCTCCAAGGGCTTGCCGACGAACTCTGGACCGTTCACAGCAACGCCTTCGACTACGCCGGGACCTGCCGTGTGCGCGAAATCGATCAGAAGCATTTTGATGAGGTCTTTACTAAAACAATCTATGAGACGGAGCATCCGGTGGTCCGTGTACATCCCGAGACCGGCGAGCGCGCGCTGGTGCTCGGCGATCTGGTGCAAAGGTTTATTGATATTCCAAAACGCGACAGCCAGAAGCTGTTTCAACTATTCCAGTCCTATATCACGGCGCCCGAAAATACCGTGCGCTGGACCTGGAAAGAAGGCGATGTCGCGATTTGGGACAACCGCGCAACACAGCATTATGCCGTTAACGATTACGGTGACCAGCATCGCGTCGTTCATCGTGCCACACTCGATGGCGACGCGCCCGTCAGTGTCGATGGTCGATGCAGTGTGACGCGCCTCAAGATGACGAAGCACCCGTCCACGAAAGTTGCCTAGCAGTGCGCGGCAAATTCACATGGTTGCACTGGCCTTGTCGCATGTTCGCGCGAGGAGGAGCTAACGCGCGCGCAGACCCGGGAGGCGACCTCCTCGCTGAAGTAAGATGCTCAAGCTTATCTCGTCCGCCGAAAATGATTCAGCGCCGAGTGGCGCAAGTCATCCGGCCGCGTCCGGTTGACTTTCCACGGACGACGGTGCGTTTCCGCCAACCTTGCGCATCGCCCTTCGGACGACGGCACGACCGGCGGACAGACAGAGCGCGATTGCCGGAGCTGGCTGAATTTTGGCATCTGTGTCGCGGTTCCACTTCTAAGTCTCTTCGCGGGAATCTCCGAGGGCACGATTTCGGGGTTGTCATGGGCTCGGACGCGAGTCTGACGAGTTGCAGGAGCAGCTAACGAGAAGCAATGTCACTGCCGCAAGAGGACCCGACTTTTGCGCGATACGGCGCCGGTCTATCGCTCTAGACCACCAGCAAAGGCTCCAAGCTACCATTCCCAACAGCAGGCTACCTTGGACATGCCTAAATTCACGCGGTACCCGGCCTCGCGCCAGGAGCACAGAGATAGCAAAACGCCGCGATGACCGGCCCAAGCCGTTGAAAGGGAACGATTGTGATTTCGACTACATGCCGGTGAATTCACGCCCAGTCCTGAGCCTTTAGAAGAATACCGACGTAGATACTAATATATTCAGGGCGTGTCCGGTTTGCGGTGTGTAGGTAATGCTTGTTGGGTGATTGATGTAGGTCAGTCCTACGGTTGTATATATCCCGGGCGCCAGATGCGCCGTGTACAGTCCCGAAATTGCTGTACTGTCGCGGTGCGCCAGCTGCTCTTTTGCCAGTGCAGCGTCCACCGCGACATGGCTCCAGATGGTATTGCTGACAACAAGACTCATCTGATCTGTGGGCCGGCTGTCCAATAGGCCCTTCGCATAAAGGCGAATCTCGTAGTATTGACTAGCTCTATTTAGGTCAGGCGGAGCATACATTGCAGAGAGCCCGCCATAGACTCCGCGAGATGCCGAGCCGTGGACGGCAGACTGCCAGAATTGCCTGTCCGCACCTACATAGTAGACGCTGTTGGCCTTGGTCGTCGCTTCTGTCGGATGCTGCAGGTCCGTGTAGCTGCTGTTGTTGAAGCCCGCGCCAGCCCGCAGCCAAGTCTCCATTACACCCGGAGTAGGCTTGTTCCTGTAGGAAAGCTCATCAAGCAAAAGAATGCCTGCGTCGCGCGTGCTCCAGTTCAAGCCAGTGGGATTCTCGCTTACATGCGCATATTGTCCTGCTGGACTGACCGAGCGCTGGATTGAGAATTTGTTATATAGGCGATCATCAAAATTGTACTTCAGATTAAGAGCCGGCGTTGGCGCCCAATTGTTGCTCATGCCGGCTTGGAACAGCATTCTCGATGAGGGTCCAAACACTTTGTCTCCAGCGCCCGCAAACTCATGTTGGTTCCTGAGGTAGCCCACTTTGAGTTCGATCCTTCTGTCGAATAACGTTTGATAGTAAGAAACTGCATTGAGGCCCAGCCGATCTGGCCCAGCGCTCTGCCATGTCCAGTGTTGATGCTCGGCTCCGACCACGATCTGACCATCGGGAATTCCACACCGAGCGAGGTCATAAGTCACGATCATAGAGTTGACCGTACTAAATGTCGGATTCTGGCCGACATATTGCTGATTGGCGATGGTGCTTCTGGCGGCGTTGCCGAGTTCATTGTCGACAAGCGTGTTTAGCGTCCAGCCAGCAAATCCAATCCCGAGATCCGAAAATTGGGATCTGACAGAAGCTGTATCCTGATCTATCGTGTCCGCAGGACCAGGAGCAGTGAAAGCGCCACCTCTTTCGCGAAGCTTCTCGAATTTTGCGAATGGGTCGATCTGATTTTCAATTCTGCTCTTGGCCGTCGCCATGGCAACATCTCGCTTTATTGTGGTCGTAGCTGTTTTTGGCAAGGAGCTCCTAGGAAGGCGGGCTGCTCCCTTGGGTCGCCCGCTTCGGAATGTCATGGCCGAATCCGAAATTGTTCTGCTTGTTGCCTCATCGAGCTCATCGGGGCTGGGGCTTCTTGGGCCGGAGATCTCGCGACTCGGCGCCGCCGAACTGCTGGCGAGACTAGCTATCAGACAAAGGACAATACGACCTCGTGGCTTCGCCGTTGGTCCAGACATGAAAGCAACGACGCCAGCCAGATATGCTTGCGTGGATAGCGGCGTTATAACGCAACGATGCATGGTGATTTTCGCGCCCGTCGATTTGAATAAAGTGCACTTCCACCTGACGGCCTAGAGCGGATGTCAAATCTTGTCCCTCAATGCGGTGGGAGACGCTTGACACCAGGCGGCCTCTCTATGTCAGCGAGACCGCTCAACCTTGCGCGCTATCACCACAGCGGCGCCGCTTGGCCTACGTGTGGGTACACAGCGCAAACAACCTAGTCGCTCGATCGCTAATCAAGGCGAGCTTCTGCTGGAGGGTGCCGACATTAGCGGGCTGCTCGGTGTGCGCGTTCGCTAGCAAGAGATTGGTGGCCGATACACGGAGGCCAGCGACCTTGCGACAAACCCTCTGCCAAAACGAAGGAAAACTGTTTTCAACAGAGAGCAGCGGCAATAGCGGAGCTCGCAGAACAACACGCCCGATCCAAGAAACGCCGCTCGCAGCTCGGTCGATGGGATGAAGCACAGGCAGGCAGAAGGGGCTAACATCCTTGGCGGGCCGTAAGCTCGCCGCCACAAACCCTCGAGTGGCTCTCATGGAAAGATGGAAGGCACGATTGGAGACAGTTTGATACCTGGGGACGACGAGGCAAAACATCCATCAGCTCCATTGATCGATGAAATCTATATCGCGCGACGACTTCTTATGTGGCCCGAGCGAATTTCACAGCCACTGACTGGCATGTGTCCATCGTCTCCATCAATTGCTAGGTTTGGTAGTTGACTGAGCGGGAGGTCGGCTGTCGATGCGTGAATCGTAGCTAATGTGCCGCTCGACTCCACAACCCCGGCGTTCACGGCCGATCGGTATCGCAGCGTCGGCGGGCGAATTCTAGGAGTTCGCTTCGATCCACGTCGCGCGAAGCTCTTACAGGGAACGATCTTTTCGAAGACCGTGATCCCGCCGGATCTGGTTGTAGTTGTTGCGCTCGAATATCCTTTGCGCCGTATCACGCATGATTTCGGCTGCCACCGCCGGAGCCAAGGGTCAGATGTCCTTGTCCATCCGGACGAGCTCGATCAGGGTTTTCGATCCGGAAGTCCCTAAACGTCGAGATGTCATCATCTCGACGACATAAGATGATCAGTTCTCGATCTCCAGTTGGTTGGCGGCGTCGCGCAACCAGTCGTCGTCCCCATCGAGATCCTTGGCTACACGGCTAATGGCGGTGATGGGATGAAACTTGTCGAGATGTAGGGTCACGCTGCTTGAGCGAGGAGCGTTGTTGTCGGGGCGTCCAATTCCCGGCAGCAGTGCGTCCAGCTTGTCTTCGCGGCGCGGGTCAGGGCGACTCTCCGCCGCACAGCTTCGCACGGCGTCGTTGATCGATTTGGAGCTGGTTGTGAGTGTGCCAGATGAGCGAACGCATTCCTCAGGCTTCCTGGCGCGTGCAGCAAAACGTGATTCATTTCATTCAATCATTGCGTTGGCTGGTCTGAACAGAGGGGGGCGCGAAGAAACAATCGAATGCGGCTGCCACAGCCCGGGTGAGAAAACGATGCTCCGGCCTCACGCGGACGAATCCCTTTTCCATTTCGACGATCCCATCCTCAGCCAGCATTGCCAAGCGTTCGCCTGAACCGAGCAAACCGACCGGGTCAAATCCATGAGCAACGCAAATTGCCGGCACGTCCACCTCGAAATCGCACATTAGCCGCTCAATGATCGCGGCCCGGACGCGGTCTTCAAGGCTGAGACAGTAGCCCTTTGACGTCGCCAGACGGCCGGCGTTGATTTGGCCGCTGTAGGAACCCGCTGTAACTTCGTTCTGGACGTAGCCCTCGCCAAGCCGGCCGATCGCCGACGGTCCGAAGCCGATCACTTTATTGCAGGTGTCGGCCGAGTAACCGAGTGAATTCCGCCGCAGGCGACCGGCTTTCTGCGCCAGCGCGAGCTCATCGTGCGGCAAGGCGAAATGGTCGAGTCCGATCTGGCGGTAGCCCGCTGCAGTCAGTGTATTGGCCATCGCGGCTGCTTGTTCTGCACGGGCATGGCTGTCTGGCAGCGCTGCCTCGTCGATCAGGCGCTGATTCTTCTTGAAGGAAGGAACGTGCGCGTAGCCGAACACCGCAAGCCGGTCTGGTCGCATTGCCAGCGCCGTTGTCGCGGTCTGAACGCAGGACTGCACCGTCTGATTTGGCAGCCCGTAGATGAGGTCGAAGTTGACGCGCATTATTCCATGCTGCCGCAGCGACTGGACAACGCGCTCTGTTTGTGCCTCACTCTGGACCCGGTTGATGGCTTTTTGGACAATTGGATCGAAGCTCTGGACGCCGAGGCTCGCGCGGTTCACGCCGGCAGCCGCCAATCCTTCGCATGTGGCGAGCGTGAACGTGCGCGGGTCGATCTCAACAGCAATGGCGGCCGTGTTCGAAATCGCAAAGCGGCGGCGCAGAAGCTCCATCAACCGCCGGAATTCCGTTGGCTCGAGGAGGGTCGGCGTTCCACCGCCGAAGTGGACATCGCTCACAGGCAGCGGTTGCGCAACCTGCGCCGCGACCAAATCGATCTCCTTACGAAGAACCCCCAAAAAGTCGAGGATAGGAGCATGCCGGCGAGTGATGCTTCGAGCGAAGCCACAATACCAGCAAATCGATCGACAGAACGGAATGTGGAAATAGAGCGACACCGATTGGTCAAGCGGCAGCTGCTGCAGCCATCTCTCACAGGCGTCGCCGCCGACTGCTTTGGAGAACTGGGTTACAGTTGGATAGATGGTGTACCAAGGAAGGCGAGCATCGTAATACGTGCTTAAGATCGAGGTCTGCAAGGATTGTTATCCCATGTTTACGAAGTTTTACGTCGCAAGCGAATTGTCCTGCATCCCTTTGCTTGCCAAGGGCGATCGGGACTGTCGCTAGGCAATTGGGAGCTTGCGTGACGGCCGATCTGCGGAAGAAACGCGCTGTCGGATGACGATCCGCTCCCCTCGGACACAGAGAACAAGTTCTGCAAGCGAGATACTCGAATCAACACAGCCACGGCGGGGTCCCCAATTCGTCCGCCTTGATAATCTTTGATCTTCGGCAACGAGACACCCACCAGGGCCGTTTAAGCTGCTAGACCTCGAACTGCTCCACGATTTGACTCGTGCGAGGTTCAATGACCAACATTGATGCGGTCCCGTATTCTCCGTCAACTGACAAGGTTGGTAGTTGATTCTGCGTGGCGTATTCCCCATCGCTCCAGGAATAATGGGTCCGCTTGGCTCCGTCCCGGTATGTAGTGAAATTCGCCAATGAAGGGATTGTCGGTGGGCGTCTTCATGGATCCCTCGCAGAAGAAGTCCTTTCATGCGTCCGTTACTCGGCGGCAATATCGCTACGAGCGAAACTCTCCTATCGGCGGCTCTCGCGCAGCTGGCGTGACGAAATGAGCCGGGTAGGTGAGCGAGAACGGATGGGTGCAATTGAACAGCCGGCCGCCTCAGAGGCGCCGCCGGTTTTGCGCAGACGTCAAGGCACCTACGTTGGTGGTAGCCGTTTTCGTGTGTCTGCGCACCGCAGGAGCCGACCTTTTAAACGACGTCAGGCAATATCCCGCGAGGGCAGCTCGTCAAGCCGCTCCAACGCTAAGCATAGCGCCGCCCGACGACAGGCGATTCTATCGGAGGTTCTTTCGGGAGAACAGGCGAAGATCGAATAGTGGAGCTATCTGGTACTCACCGCTTCACCTTCTTCCGTTTCATCTCCGCCGTCAGCTCAAACCTATCGAAGCCGGCGAGGAAACTCGCGCCTTCGTCTAAAACCAGAAGGTCCGATCACAGTCGGAGGGCCACCGGGCTCACCCCCGGAAACGTCGTACCTCGATGATTTGCCGAGTGTTCAGTCCCAGTCCAGCTCTCCACACGCCTGTCGCAGATATCGAAAGTGGTTGAGGATCAAGCGGCTTCACCCGGTCTCGTGTAGTTCGTTGGGCGCGGTGTGCCGAAAGTTCCGAACACCGCGCAAACTAGGACGGCGGGCGCTTCCCCAAAACGCATACCCGGAAAACTCAATAAGCAGAACGCTCTCTTCTCTCCAATTCAGCGCATCCGGCCTCTTGAGATTGGATGGCTTGATGTACGATCGAGCCCTCCTGCCGCGAACGTTCTACTGGTCGCCACTGTTCGTCGGATAGGCACAAATCGCGAAACCAAATAGCCCGAATGAACCGACTACGGCGGCCTAGACCCGGGAGATCGCGGCGCCGATAGCTCTAGACGGTATTCCTGACCGCCTCAGCTAGGATTGCGTAAAGCTGCCGCTTGCTCATTTCCTGAGGCCGCGTTTTTAGCGCCTATTGCAGCAGCTTCTTTCGGACGCGATCGCGGCGGGCAGCCATCAACGTCGGCCCTCCGCTTGGGCACCGATCTAATCTTGGGTTTTGTGCTGTTGGTGGCTTGTGACCTCGAGTGAGACCCAACCGAGTCGGCCTGCCGCAAACGGCGTTGCGACTGCACTCGAGATGACCCGCGATCTGCGCGGCACTCTGTCCCTCGGACCAGAGCTGTTTCAGCTGTGCCAATTCTCTTCTATTCCAGCGCATGGAAAATACTTTGTTGCCAGTTCGGACGTCCGTCGCCTCAGCAATGTAAGTGGTCGAGTGGCAAAGGGGCTGCCTGCCCGAGAAAATGACGATAACCGGCTGGGTGCCACAGCTGCGAGTGCTTGCGGCTTGATGTTGACTACCACAAAGGGCGCGTTCGCGCGCCTCCCAATCCTGATAGGGGAGCTTCGCTCGCCTTTCCATTATTCTTCGTTGACGGGGACCAAACGAAAGTCCGTAACATGATTTCAGATTTCGGACCTCGCGCGAAGTCCAGCCATGATCATGCGTGACACATCGTTAGTGCACCGCCCAAGCTCGTCGTGTTTCGAGCGCGCTTCCCCCGAACTCTAGACAGCGCACTCAGCTGATCCAGCAAAAGTGCAAGCCAATGTCAGCGAGACAATCATGACAGCGTTATCGACAGAAAGCGCCTGCGAGAGCACTGATATCCCGCTGAGCCGCCTTGATGTAAGCGAACCCAAGCGCTTCGAGGATGATACCGTTTGGCCTTATTTCGAGCGGCTGCGAAGGGAAGATCCCGTTCATTATTGCGAAAACAGCCCATACGGACCATATTGGTCGATAACAAAATACCGCGACATCATAGCCGTGGACTCAAATCACACAACATTCTCATCAGAGCGAAGCGTCACAATAGTCGACCCGCCGGAGGAGTATTGGACCCCCAGTTTTATCAAAATGAATCCTCCTCTCCATGCTCAGCAACGTAAGACTATCAGTCCGATAGCGGCATCGGAGAACTTGGCAAATCTTGAAGGCTTGATCCGCTCGCGGGTTCAGAAGATTTTGGACGGTTTGCCGCGCAACGATACCTTCAACTGGGTCGACAGGGTCTCGATCGAGTTGACGACCCAAATGCTGGCCACGCTGTTCGATTTTCCATTTCAGGATCGGTGGTTGCTGACCCACTGGTCGGACGTAGCTGCCTTGACTCCACAAATGGGCGACCAGATCGACAGCTGGGAAAAGCGAAAGGTCGTGCTGTCGGAGTGCCTGGACTATTTTACGCGGCTTTGGAGCGAACGGGTCAATTGTGAGCCGCGCGGTGACCTGATCTCGATGATGGCGCATTCACCGGCGACCCGAAACATGGAGCCCCGCGAGTTCCTGGGCAACCTCATTCTGCTGATTGTTGGAGGTAACGATACTACGCGCAACTCAATTACCGGGGGCGTCTTGTTCATGAGTCAAAATCCATCCGAAATGCGAAAACTCCGGGATGATGCTTCGCTGGTGTCCGGCGCGGTATCCGAGATTATACGATACCAAACCCCCATTGCACACATGCGCCGGACCGCTGTGGACGATTTCATGATAGGCCACAAGCGAATCAGGCAAGGCGACAAAGTTGTGATGTGGTACATCTCTGGCAACCGAGATGACGAGGTCATTGCGAGAGCCAACAGCTTCATCATCGATCGGGAAAATGTACGGCAACATCTCTCTTTCGGATTTGGGATTCATCGCTGCGTGGGTAGGCGCCTTGCCGAGCTGCAGCTGAAAATCCTGTGGGAGGAGATGCTGAATCGATGTTTGGAGGTAAATGTGGTCGGCGAACCGGAGCGAGTTCAATCGAATTTTGTGCACGGTTATTCCGCACTGCCGGTGCAGATCCCAGGTTAGTCTCGGCTGCGGCCGACCTTCAACACTGTCATGCCGTTCAGAGCCGGCGGTTAGGACAATGACTTTCTGGAGACCAGTTTTCTGGGTAAGTTCACCGGCGTTGCGTGACGGGCTTACGGTTGTTTCGAAGGTTGCGGGCAGGGGCCGCTATCGCGTCGAGGATTTTGGCCGGGCGGCTACGATACTCATCACGGCCTGCTGGAGCCGTGCCAGCGTTCAAAGTCTAGGGAAGCAGTCCGTCCAGTCGATGAACTGAATGACCAGAGACTGGCCATACGAGGGGGCTTACTTCATGTGAAGACGAGGACAAGCAGGCTCGAGCAGAGTAGCGCAAATCCGGCTGCGGTCAGCCCGAGGAAACTGCTGGAGACAAGATCATGACTGCCCATGAACGACCTCTGCGGCGAGGAATAGAGATCGGCAATCGCCGCTCCGCTTCCCTTTCTGGCCAATCTCGGCATTGTTGTTCAAATGAGCCGCATAATTCCTGCCGGTCTCGTGGCAGAGCGCACTTTTCCAGCAAGATCGAGCGACAGTTCGCCGCGTTCCGGCGGGCATCCTCGTTAGTGCTCTCGTGGTTGCAAACGGATCGCTCCGCCAGAAGCTGAGTAGACCAGAGCATCTTGACAGCAAAACTCACTCAATCGTGCCGTCCGCGTTTGAGCGCTTGCAGGATTGAGCGCCCATCTG
Organism: Bradyrhizobium sp. U531; assembly: GCF_051710265.1. Classification (NCBI taxonomy): domain Bacteria; kingdom Pseudomonadati; phylum Pseudomonadota; class Alphaproteobacteria; order Hyphomicrobiales; family Nitrobacteraceae; genus Bradyrhizobium; species Bradyrhizobium sp. U531. Next base: position 402,532 of record NZ_JASVEN010000006.1, on the reverse strand, counting down.
AACCGCCGCCGCGGATTTGGCGGAGGCTCCAAGTCTTGAGAAGGTGGAGCCATGACAAGCAAGACGACGAGAAATGTTCACCCGAGGCCCGAGCCCGAGGGGGTCGTATAGCTCTGTATCAGGCCAACGAGCACAGGTCGCGCTGGACGACGGTGACTTCCATTGCGGCCAAGATTGGCTGCACGCGCAGACCTTGCATGACTGAGTCAAGTAGGTCGAGATCGACAGTGGGCAGCGGGCCGGCGTTCCGACCGAGCTGGCCGAGAAGCCCAAGGCTCTGGAACGGAAGAACCGCGAGCTTCGCCAGCCAACGAGATCCTGCGCAAGGCAAGCGCTTATTTTGCGACGGCGGAGCTCGACCGCCGGTCCAAGCCATGATCGCATCGACGATGATCGTGCGGCGCGTGGGGTTGAGCCGATCTGCAAGATGTTGCCGATCGCCCCCTCGACCTACCGCGGAAGCAGATTATTCCCAAAGGCGGGCGACATGCCACCAGCGATGTTCAGATCTTCGGCAAAGGCGATCTCGGGGCAATAGCTCTCACTGGTAGGCCACGAAGAGATCGCGCCTCTCAAGGTGCAGGGCCAATCGATCCAACAGATTGGACGTCGCCTGGGGCGGGCTGATTCGACAGTCTCGCGTGAACTGCGGCGCAACGGCCGCCCGCGCCGAACCAGAGGGCCATGGCCGCCCATGTGAGGACCATAGCGCCCGCATGAGGCCGGCCCGGCGCTCAGGGAAATGCGAGAGCCCGGAAATCCGAGCCGTACGGGACGATTCCGTCCTCCTCGCAACGAGACGTTTCGAACGCGGCGCGATCGTTTCAAACGCAAGCGCCGCGCGAATTGCGAGGATACCAAGCCGCGTCAAACCATGAATTCACTTCTGCACGCGAGAGGCTTTTAACCGCTCGGCAAATGTGCGCTATACCGAGTGCAAAGAGGGCACTAGCCTTATCGCATTATCCCTCGAAAGGAGAGATGGAGCGTGAGCGAATTTACGGGAGAGGTTCAAGCGAACATGGGCCTGGTCTTGGATCAGGTCTGTGCGGGGCTGCCGAATGGCGGTGACCACGAGAGCCGCCGGTATGTCGCTGAGCAACTGATCCAAGCGGTACGGGCGGGAAAAACGACTCTGGGGGAGCTGACCTCTGCGGGACGTCGCGCTGTCGTCTATCTGAAGAATGCGCCGAAATCAGCCTAGCAGTCCCTTGTTGCCGGCCCGATCTGCCCTGCGTTCGCTCGCAGGCAACCGCATACCCGACAGACCTCGTGGTGTTAGGGCACATTGACGGATGGCATGGGCGCCGTCGGGCGCGGCATGAACGCGCTTTGGTGGTGGCCGCGTGCCGCCAATATGATCGCGAAAGCCGTGAGAACGATCAGGAGTCCACGCATATCGACAGATTACTCGGAGAGCTGTATCGCAATTATGAAACGGCTCATAGCCGGGTGTGCCGAATCAACAAGAAAACGAAGCTGTTGTATCATTCGATGAGGCGAACGCGGTTGGACTGCAAAGCGCCAAAGTCATAACGCTTGGTCTTGCGGCAAGACGGCAAAGTCATGCCTTTTGTGCCGAAAACGTGCGTACGGGCCTCGTTGGAAGCAGAAATCTGCGGCGGATTTCAATCGTAGGATCAATCGCTGGATGCCTTCGTTCTTGGCCTTCTCTTGGGCTTTCGTCCCCGTCACGAGTTCACCGAACGGGCCGCGGATCATGAGCGTCTAGGCCTCCAAGCTTCTCCTGACCACTTGCGACAGAGACTGACCCACGAGCTGTTCGTAAGCGCCAGGATCCGTCGCGCCCTCGGTATTGATGAGGAAGACCCGTGCGTCAGGTTCAAGACCAGTCAAGCGCGCGAGGTCGAATCGGCCGCAACTTTCAGCAACCCTGCCAGACCAACCCCGCCACTTTCGCCTGCAACGATAGCCGGATCACCGTCCCGGGGATTGGCCAAACGGTTCATAACCCCGACGGCCTCCTCGTCATCGACAATCATAAAAGCGTCGGCTGCGCGCGAAAGGATGCGCCAAGCGACGAGCGAAGGTTCGTAGCACTCTAGCATCGCCATCACTGTCGGCTGCCCATGAGCTACCTTGACGCAATGCCCGGTTCGAGCGCTTTCAAACAGGCACGCTGCGCGCGATGGATCGACAACCGTGAAGGACGGGCGACTATCACCTAACGACACCGAAAAATGTCCAAGACCGCTGCGGCAAGTCCACCGACTTCTGACTGGACGAAGACGTGGGTCGGAGGTTCGGGCAACTGTCGTAGTGCTTCAGTCAGGAGCGCGGAGATCCCTGCATTACCAGACCATGGGATAGCCCGGCCAAGACCTGTCAGACACCGTGATTCAGCCGTTCTCTGCGGCAACTCGGGATGCTTCGGCAACGGAGTCATCGTAGTTGCCGCTGACGCGGATCATCTGCGCGCCATGTGGGACGATTGCTGCGCTACGCTCATCGCTGACGCCCGAGTGAATGAATATAGCGCAGTTCGCCCCCACGAGCTGAGCGCCGTGCGCTACGGACCTGCCATGATTGCCGTCCGTCGGCGCAGGATACCGTCATCCCCCGTGCTACGGCCTTCACCTCAGGTGCGTGAAGCTCCGAGATGTTAACAGCCCTGCCGAGGCGCGGAGTTGCTGCTTCTAAGACGAGCCGGATGACGGCATAGGAGCCGCCCAAAGCCTTGAAACTGCCAAGCCCGAGCCGGTGACCCTCGTCGTTGACTTGGACCGAGCCCACGCCAATCTCGTGGGCGAGGCCCGGCAAGGAAATCAGCGCTGTTTCCTTGTGGCCATTGCGATATTAAGAAACCGTTCCACCTCGCACGCAGCTTCGCGACTCAGCATGTTGGCATCCGCACTATCCAAAGGCGCCCGGTGGTCAGTGCGATGGTTAGGAAGCAACATGGTTCGAGTTGGCGCCGATCTAAGCATCGCGGCGATGCGCTTGCCGAAACACTAGCGGCAATCCCAGCGATGTCACGCCTTCTCGCTAATCCGCAAGAAATGGGAGGCCGCTCTCGATGACGACCCCCGACGGTGCTCGGGCTCGGGCGGGTGATGCTGATGTTTGAAGATCCGGCAGGAGGGCGTTGCGGCCATCGCTCACCCGTTCCCGGCTGCACTCCTCGTTTTGAGCACGAGGAAGGATGACGATTTCTAGGCCGTGGACACGAACTCGGTCCTCATCACGTACCCAGATCCAGCAGCACGAGAGCAAAAGGCAGCAGAGGCAAGCGCGTTGGATTGCAGTGGCGGGCCTTGCTCCCAGCCGGTTGATGCGTGCCTTCATGTTCTGCCGGCCCGGACGGCCAAAGCGCGGCCGAAGTCGAACCAGCATCGACGCTGGTCGTGATCCCGTTGCACGGTGAAGCAAGGACCTCCGATGGCAAGGTGTCCTTCGTAGCCGAATGGAGACTCTGCGCGCTATTCGAGCGCGGAAATTCGGCAGCGTGAACTCGTGCGCCGTGCGAAGAGTAGCGTTGGCCCCAGCCCGCAGATGATGGCGCCTGATGCCTGTCGCGCCTGAACGAAGAATGAGGGCCTTTTTTGCAAAGCCATCCCTCCCAATAGGTCACAATCAGGTCTACGCTCGTGTTGAGTGCGAGCGAAATGAGCCCAGGACGGTGAACTGCATGCTGACACTCCCAGATGGGTCGACGAGTTGCGGGATGAACACGAGAAAGCATGCGGCTGTCTTGGGGTTGAGCGCCTCTATGACGATGCCCTGGCGAAAAGCAGAATGCGCATCTGTCGTCTGCAATTCTATCGGATCGACGCTTGTCTCGCGCCACGCCTTAATCCCGAGCCAGATGAGATATAGGCCTCTGGCGATCTTTAGGAAGGTGAACGCTTCTGCGCTTGCGACAACACGGGCAGACAGACCGACGGTGCCGCCGAAAACGTGGACAAGCCCTCCGGTACCCAGGCCAACGCTCGATGCGAGCCCTTCACTTCTGCCGCCAGCAAGCGTGCGGGCCACAATATAGAAGAGACCCTGGCCCGGCGTGACCACCACAAACAATGCCACCACCAGGAACAAAAAGAACGTATGCGAGTTGAACATCGCTCTACCCATTATCGTTTCAACTGGCGTTAGCGGCGCCAATCTTCTTGCATGATGGCTAGACCCGTTTCACGCCCGAGCGCAATTGCAGAAAGCTCAGGACTGCAGCGGCCGTTTGGCTCGCTACAAAGCCATTTGTAACGCCGCCGGCCGGCCGCTGGACGGTTCTGGCTCATTTGCGCTCTTGTCGGAAGACGGAATGCACAGCCGACGCCTCGCAGGCCTTTGCGCCGACGAAAGCGGCGGCGCGTGACTGAGCGACCCAAGGCTTCGCGGTCATGGTTGTCCAACAGTCGGATGACCAGTTTCGGCTGCTCGAAGAAGGAATGCACGTCTTCTCTGAGAGATATTCCTACTGCCGCGTAGACGGCCTTGACCAGAACCAGAGGACGTCAATCTGGTACAGCAAGAATGCCGCAGACTGGCTCTATGGAAGGAACCAGTTCTAGCCTACATCGGTGTCATGAATGCTCCACAGCATAGGCCACCGAGATGAGCAATGAAAGCGCTCACCTGCACTCTGAAACAGCGATCGGCGCACCGGTTTACAAGACCTGGATGTGCGCGCTCTGCGGGGTTGTTTACAGCGAGCGGGAGGGATGGCCGGACGAGGGCATTCCGCCGGGCACTCGCTGGGAAGACGTCCCCGACGAGTGGATCTGCCCCGATTGCGGCGCAGACAAGAGTGAATTCCAGATGACTGAGGTCTGAACGAAATCCCGTTGATGCTGCGAGCAGCGTGCGCGGCATTCATCAATTGCCAGGGAGCTAGCATGTACGTCCCCCCACATTTCGCCGAGTCGCGCCCTGAGGCGCTTCACGATCTCATCAACAAAAATCCTCTCGGCATCCTCTTTACTAACGGGAAGAGCGGGCTCGACGCAAATCACCTGCCTTTCGAGTTGCATGCGAAGGAAGGGCAACAGGGCGTGCTTCATTCACATGTGGCTCGCGCAAATCCCATTTGGCAGGATATCGCGACGGGAAACGAGGTGCTGATCGTATTCCGCGCCGGGGATGCCTACATCGCGCCGAACTGGTATCCGAGCAAGGTCGAGTTCAAGAAGCAGGTCCCGTCCTGGAACTATATGGTGGCTCATGTGTACGGACGCGTGACAATCCGCGACGATGAGCGTTACGTTCGTGGCATGGTCGCGCGGCTGACGCGCATCCATGAGGCGAAGCAGGCCGATCCTTGGAAGATGACTGACAGCCCCAAGGACTACATCGATATGATGCTCAAGATGATCGTCGGAATCGAGATCGAGATCACACGACTCGTTGGCAAGTCGAAGCTTAGTCAGAATAAAGAGGTCCGGGACATTCTCGGTGCAGGGAACGCGCTCAAGGCCCAGGGCAAGGATGTGATCGGCGATGCAATGCTGGCCGCCGCTGTGGCCAAAGCGGAGCAGGCCTGACTCATATCCGACGGAGCGACATGCTCGGAGAAATCGTGGCGCAACGACCTACTTGTGATCCTCGGGTATGACGGGGCCAAACCCATCGGCGGCCCTGCGCAAGCATGGATAATCTCATTCGCCCTACGATCGTCTGCCGCTGGCGAAAGCTGTAGTTGGACTCAAAAACTGGAGATCAGTGCGCGTTCTTCCCGGCGCGCTGCGGAGCACCCAACCCAATGTTCAAGTTCGCGGCGAGCGCCGATTGCCGCGAAAGAGACCTGAGCGCGGCCATCCAAATATTATCTGGCAGTTTCCATCCGTGGGCGCTTGGACAGTTTGGCCTTTCTGTTCGCGCGGACCGATGCCTCAAGGACACCTTTCAGGCGGACTGCGGCCGCCTGCAATTCCGCGACGGAAAAGCCGCCGAAGCCGAGCATTAGACCGAACCGAGCAGGCGCATTTTGGTACATGGGCGAGATCGGTCGCACAACCAGCCCGGCCTTGTGTGCTTGCTCGGCAAGCTTGACGTCGTCGAGGCCGGCAGGAAGCCAAAGCACCAGGTGCATACCTTGGTCGCTGGGTTGGAGCGCTGTCCAGGACGGCAGCTCCGTCTCAATGGCGGAGATCAGGGCCACGCGCCGTTCTGCGTAAGCGCCCCGGATGCGCCGTATGTGAGCTTCGAAATAGCCCTCGCGCATATATTGCGCGAGCACATATTGATCGGCTGTCGGAGAATGGCGGTCAATAAGAGCACGGGCGCCCGCGAACGCATCCACCAGCGGAATGGGAACGATGGCGTATCCGATCCGCATGGATGAAAACAGCACTTTGCTCATCGTCCCGAGATAGACGACACGTGTAGGATCGAGTCCCTGCAGGGACGGAAATGGATGTCCCGCGTAGCGAAGTTCGCTGTCGTAATCGTCCTCGACAATCCAGGCATTGTTTTGACGGGCCCAGGACAGCAGAGCCGTGCGTCTCCCCATGCTCATCGGCATGCCGAGCGGATATTGATGCGATGGCGTAACGAACGCGACTCGAGCCTTCGGGCATCGGACGAGACCTCCGTGGACGTCGATGCCCTGCGCGTCGACGGGAATGCGAGAGGTCTGGACGTTGAAGTTTCCGAGAACCGCGACAATACCGGGATAGGCGGGGTCTTCCGCCCATACTGCGTCTCCGTCCGCAAGAAGAACGGTTGCAGCCAGAAAAAGACCCTGCTGCGTACCCGCCGTGATCACGACCTGGCCCGCCTCGCATTTCACTCCACGGGCTTTACGAACGTAGTCAGTAATCGCGAGCCGCAAATCAGGCAATCCTTTCGGGTCGATGTATCCCGACGGGGCAGCCACGCGCAGCGCTCGGACGCGATTACCGAGACGGCGCCACTTGTCATCCGGGGCGACCGCGCCTGCCGGATGAGCGATTGCAAATGGCGCCGTCCCTTGCGGCCGAAGAGCTTGCGCGACCTCTGCAAGACGGGCGACGTTCTCCCGCAACACAGGGCCGATCCGCGGCGGCGCAATGAATGCCTGCGGTGGGCTGACGAGTTCGCGACCGCCGTTGACGTTGGCGACGATCGTGCCGCCTCTGGCGCGCGCCTCGAGGTAGCCTTCCGCATGTAGCTGACCGAACGCCTCGATGACCGTACCCCTCGCGAGTTGAAGCGATGCCGCGAGGGCGCGGGTGGACGGCAGCCGTTCGCCCGGCTTCAACATCCCGTTTGATATCGCCTCGCGAAGTGCCTGTGTAAGTTGTTGTCCGACCCGGCCTGCGGCCTTGTCGAGAGAGCCCAGCGAGGGAATTGCGATGATGTTTCGGCGCCTTGCCATTGCCGTTCTGGTCTACCTGTCCGCTCGTACTTTGAAGTCCAGAATAGACCAACTCTGTGAGTCATTGAAAGAAATCGTCACATACCGCTCTACCGCTCGGTTTCGACATCCAACCCGCCGAGCAGCGATGGCCTTGCGGGTCAACGACCATTTCCCCACGACGTAGGTAGCTCGGCCCGAGGCCGTGGAAGATCGCCTCGTTGAATCGACGGGCTGAGCATCTTCGTTGTTGAGAGGCTATCCAGTTTCGAAGCCCGTCGAGAGTGTGAAATCCATCGGCCGCGTAGCAGCGGACGTCCGGAAGGAAAGCCTGCATCAATTCGGCGAGCGCATGTCCCGGATCGAGGTCCAAGCACCCTGCTGGCCCTCAGCTCTGCCAGGGCCTCCGGGGTCCCGACCGCTCGATGAGGCGCGCGAGCTGCAAAGTGAGCTTCACTGTTGCATCGCTTGCGGAGAAGATGCGCTCGCCGTCGCCTCCTGCGATCAGAATCCGCTGGCTTTCGATCGGCCTCGCGCCTGCTGGCGGCGAGCGCCTCTTGCAAGGGTTTGCGGGCGCGCGCGAGCCGTGACGTGCGGGAAGTGATCTCAATGCGTGTCTATATGTTGAAGGCGGCTGCGGCGCTCAGGCGCTACATCGATGATCGCCTTGTACAGATGGATCGGCGAGCATCAGCGATAGCTCCCTACCAGACCAATGAAGAATGCATGATCTGAGGTTCTCCGCAGGCGCGGACGCCCCCGCGGCGAGGGTTGCTGTTCGGCGCCAAGCAGAGGTTTGCCCTGAACCAAGCTCCAGCCAGACCTGCAGTTCATTGCGAGGAGCGGGCGTCTTCACCGTCGAGCTGAGCCAGCAGCCAGTCTGCAAACGCTCGTACGGCCGATCTTTGTCGGCTGGCGCGCGGATAGATGAGACGGTGACCGACGTAACTGATATCGGTCGCACGTCCCGCCAATGGGGCAACCAATCGCCCATTGGCCAGTTCAAGCTGGGCCAGGAGGGTTGATTCCAACGCCACTCCCAATCCCTCCGCAGCGGTCGCAATTGCAAGAAAGCTCCGATCGAACCTCATGCCGTGGAGCGCGGGGGCTTCCAATCCGTTGGCAGCGAACCATTGATGCCACTGCACCTGCTTCACGTCTGAGCGGATGAGCGTCTGATCGAGGAGATCAGCGGCCTTCCTTATCGATTTTGCGAGCGAGGGAGAGCAGAGCGGCGTGACCGTCTCCTCTGGTAGTGGAACAATCTCGACGCCTTCCGCGCGCGGCGGACCGTAGACGATGTCGATATCGAAATCATCGTTGCTGAAGCGCGCATAATCCGTGCTTGCGGCCAGTCGAACCTCGAGCTTCGGGTAAGCAGCGAGAAACTGCGCAAGCCGTGGCGCCAGCCATTGCGCAGCAAAACTTGGGGCGGAATGGACGCGCACCAGTTGTGGGCCGCGGGCGGCGACTTCTTCAAGCCCGCGGCGGAGCTGATCGAACGCCGCCCCGGTGTGACGCATCAGATTTTCGCCGGCTGGCGTGAGCCGCACAGATCGCGCGCTGCGCTCGAACAGAACGGTCCGAAGCGTGGCCTCCAGCTTGCGAATCGCGTGACTGACGGCGCTCGGCGTCAGGTGAAGCTCATTCGCCGCATCGCGAAACGATCCGGTCCGGGCTGCGGCTTCAAAGGCACGAATTGAGGATATCGGGATCTTCGAGAGCATTCGATAAGTGAACCAGGTTCATCGATCCGTGACAACTGCGCGTTTGTAGGGCCGGCCTCCGCAGGTCATTCCTAAATCCAGCAAGGAAGAACAATTTGCGGGAGGAATTGATGCTGCTCAGCGGTAAGACGGCAATCATTTCGGGCGCGGCCTCGCCGCGGGGCATCGGGCTCGCAACCGCCCGGCGGTTCGCCGCCGAGGGCGCTCGGGTGGCCATTCTGGATATCGACGCGGGCGCCGCGGCGGAAGCTGCGGCATCGCTTGGAAAGTCCCACATTGGACTGGCGTGCAACGTCGCCGACAAATCGTTCTGCGAACAGGCAGTCACCCGTGTGATCGAAACCTTCGCAGGCATCGATATCCTGATCAACAATGCCGGGATCACCCAGCCCGTCAAGTTCCTGGACATTTCGCCGGCCGATTGGGATCGAATTCAGGACGTCAATCTCAAGGGTATCCTGTTTCTGTCCCAGGCGGTGATCCCGCATATGCGCGCACGGAAGTCCGGGTCGATCGCGTGCATGTCGTCCGTCTCGGCCCAGCGCGGTGGTGGAATTTTTGGCGGGCCACACTACTCGGCTGCGAAAGCAGGGGTCCTTGGCCTCGCCAAGGCGATGGCGCGGGAGTTCGGCCCTGACGGGATTCGCGTCAACTGCGTTACGCCCGGCCTGATCGGCACGGATATTACGGCAGGCAAGCTGAATGATGAAATGAGAGCGAAAATTCTGGAAGGCATTCCGCTCAATCGCCTCGGCACGGCAGAAGATGTCGCCGGTATCTACACCTTCCTGGCCTCGGACCTATCTGCCTACGTCACGGGTGCCGTGATCGACGTCAACGGCGGCATGCTTATCCACTGAGCCAGCGAGATAAGGTCCAGATCGATGGAAACGCCCACCAATGCGCTTATCAACGCGCCCAAGCTAGCGGACCGCGCCTACAACATCCGCCGCAATGCGCTGCGCATGGGCGAAGTCCAGGGGCAGGGTTATATCGCGCAGGCGCTCGACATCTCCGATGTTCTCGCCGTGGCCTATTTCCACGCCATGCGTTACCGGCCTGAAGACCCGTCATGGGAGGGCCGGGACCGCTTTCTGCTCTCCAACGGACATTATGCCATCGCACTCTACGCAGCTTTGATCGAGGCGGGAATTGTCCCGGAGGAAGAACTCGAAACCTATGGCAGCGACGAGAGCCGCCTGCCGATGTCGGGCATGGCCTCCTACACGCCCGGAATGGAAATGTCGGGCGGATCGCTCGGACTTGGGCTGAGCATTGCCGTCGGCATGAGCCTAGGACTCAAGCGCAAGAGATCCGAGGCACAGGTATACACGTTGTTTTCCGATGGCGAACTCGACGAAGGCTCCGTCTGGGAAGCGATCCAGTCGGCAGGCCACTACAAGCTCGACAATCTGATCGGCATCGTCGACGTCAACAATCAGCAGGCGGATGGTCCTTCCACGCAGGTTATGGCCTTCGAGCCGCTGGTCGACAAGCTTCAGGCCTTCGGCTGGTTCGTGCAGCGGATCGACGGCAACGATCTCGATGCCGTACTTACCGCGTTCGACGCCGCCAAGTCCCATCCCGAGCCCAAGCCGAGGATGATCGTCGCCGACACTCTGATGGGGAAGGGCGTTCCTTTCCTGGAGCAGCGCGAGAAGAATCATTTCATCCGCGTCGAGCAGCACGAATGGCAGCTCGCGCTTGCCGCGCTGGAAGCTGGGAGGCAGGCATGAGGACCATCAGATCAGCACCGCAGCCGCGCAAGCCGCGCCTGACCACCTCCGCCATGATCGCATCGATCGCTTCTGAAAGACAGAAGACGAAACCGGCGCCGTTTGGACATGCGCTCGTCGAGCTCGCCCGCAGCCGCCTTGAGGTTGTCGGCATGACGGCCGATCTGGGCAAATACACCGATCTGCACATCTTCGCGAAGGAATTTCCGGACCGTTATTATCAGATGGGCATGGCCGAGCAGCTTCTGTTCGGCGCTGCGTCGGGCCTTGCCGCCGAAGGCTTCATGCCGTTCGCGACCACTTACGCCGTGTTCGCATCGCGACGGGCTTACGACTTCATACACCAGACGATCGCGGAGGAAGATCGCAACGTGAAGATCGTCTGCGCGCTGCCGGGGCTGACCTCGGGCTATGGCCCGAGCCATCAGGCCGCAGAAGATGTCGCCCTGTTTCGCGCGATGCCGAATATGACGGTCATCGATCCCTGCGATGCTCACGAAATCGAGCAGCTGGTGCCCGCCATCGCGGCCCATCACGGGCCTGTCTACACCCGCCTGCTGCGCGGCCAGGTGCCGCTCGTGCTGGACGAATATGATTACAAATTCGAGCTCGGCAGGGCCAAGCTGATTCGTGACGGGAAGGACGCCCTGGTCATCTCATCCGGCATCATGACCATGCGTGCGCTCGAGGCGGCGCAAACCTTGAAGGGCGACAGCATCGACACTGCGGTGCTGCATGTTCCAACCATCAAGCCGCTCGACACTGAGACGATCTTGCGTGAAGCCGGCAAATCGGGCCGTCTTGTCGTCGTTGCCGAGAACCACACGTCGATTGGCGGCCTTGGCGAGGCAATTGCCGCGGTTCTAATGCGTTCAGGCGTTCATCCGCGTTTCCGCCAGATCGCATTGCCGGACGAATTTCTTGACGCTGGCGCACTTCCGACACTGCACGACCGCTACGGGATTTCTACCGCAGAGGTCGCAAGGCAGATCAAGCAGTGGCTTGCACCGGCGCTAAGCGCCAATCCAGCCAAGTCCTTGTGAGGAGCTACACCCGTCGCATGTTGCGGCGGCGAGCGATGACTCTTGCCTACATGCCGGCGGTCGAGAGCGGGGAACCAAGAGACGCGAAAGCTGCACGCCAGCGCAGGCTGATGCTGTCGGCACCAACGTCAATGCAGGATCAGGAGGAAACATGATTGTCTCGAAGCCCGGAAGGATGAGCCGCCGTACGCTTTTGATGGCAGCCACGGCCGTACCTCTCTGCGGGATTCTTACTCGTCCGGCTTCCGCAGCCGAGTTCGTTTACAAGTTTGCGACCGGGCAGGATCCGACCCACCCCGTGAATATCCGGGCCCAAGAGGCGATCGACCGATCCGCGAAGCGACGAGCGAGGGCTGGAGATCAGGCTGTTTCCGGCCAATCAGCTCGGCTCCGACACCGAACTCCTGACCAGGTACGCAGCGGCGTGAGTTCTTCAACCAACCGTCCTCGATCCTTGCCACCCTGGTGCCGAGCGCGGGCATGCACCGTCTTCGCATTCGCCGATTACGACAGCGTGTGGAAGGCGATGGACGGCAAACTCGGCACCTAAGGAATTCCGGTCATTGCCCGTCACGACGACATGCTTCCTTTTGCGAGCTTTATTGTCCCGAGGATGCGCTTTGGGTCTCCCCTTTCGCGGATGAGAACCAGCCCGTCGTCGTCAAGACACTCAAGCGGACCGCGGCGATCGGCAGCTATCGCCGAGCTGTCGGCTGGACCCATGAGACGCGGGGTCGGCGCGGCATCGACAGGAGCTATCTACTTTTTGGTCAATGAGTTGGGCTGCCGCCGCGCCCTGCCCACTTAAGATGCATGCGTTCGCGGGCTTCGCGGCGACGCTGGCGCCGTTCGCGTCGGCGCTTCGCTCGCTCTGCCGGCAGCGGCAAGGATGGCACTGGTGGCCCGGCCGTTTCGACTGGCACCTTCTCGACCGGCTCGTGTTCGGTCCGGCGCGCCTCCATGGATTCGAGCACGGCTCGTCCCTTCACAGTAATCCTCCAGCCGCCGTTTTGACGCTCGACGAGGCCGTCCGAAAAAATGTCGAGCTCGGGTACGCGCGTTGCCATCCGCTTGGTGCGCTCGGCCCATTCCGGGCCGCTGGTCGCCAGGATGGCCATGTCGCGCTTGAGGTCCGCCATCACGGCGAATCCATCCGGATAACTCACCAGGATCTTCAAGACCGTGACCTGGAAATTCACTGCGCACCTCGCCTGATCAACGCCACATCCTCGGCGCTTGTGTCAGGGCTTTCCGGCCAATCTGCCGCAGCTCGTCCGGTGTCGTTTCGCCGGTCTTTGCGGTTTCGAGGATCTTGCAGGCCACATGGGTGCGAGCGCCCGTCTCGTCGCGGGCTAGCTTTTCGCAGACCTCGTCAAGTACCGCTCGCAATAGAGCGGTTGTAGCTTGTTCAAACATGGGTGCGCCCCTTGGAAAGCCCGATCCTACCGCAAGTCTTTCCATTTTGGGATTCACGAATGTGAACTAATGAACTCTGCCGCACTGCACACGACCTGCGCCTGCGCCCCTCCTGAAATCCTGCTCGAAACTGCGCCTGTCAAATCGGCCAGGCCGAGTTGCGGCTCACCTGCCCCTCACCGTGGGGCGAGGACAACGATACTCCGAGAAGCCGAACCGGCTTTGGAGCAGGCATCTCGTTTTGAAGCAGCGCGATCGAGAAGTGTTCGAGCTCGCTGTGGTTCGACTTCGCGATCGGCATGGACCTGCTGCGCGTGATGATGTCAAAATCGTTGACTTGAGCCTTCAGCGTGACTTTCCGGGCCCGCGCGGTCCTTGTCCTCCCAGTGCCGCCAGACCTTCTCGATCAGCGGGCCCAACTCGGTGGCCATTGCGTCGAAAGCGCTAAAGATCGGTTGAGGACGTATTCTCCGCACCAACCGACTTCCGGATCCGGTTCGCGCGGACCTCGCGGTGATCGATGCCCCTCGATATCCGGTAGTATTACGCGCCGGCCTTGCCGAAATTGGCTTGCAGAGTCGAGCGACTGATTGCGGACGTCGAGGCAGTGTACCGCCCGATAGCATTCATCTTGGCGCAAGTCGCCGGACCGATGCCGTGGGATTTGCTGACAGGGAGTGCCTCCACGAAGCCGGGGCTCATCTCCGGCGTGATGACGTACTGGCCGTTTGCCGCGCCAGGCTTTCTGCAGATACGCGCCGGCCGCGGAAACTCGCGTCCGAGGGGGCGCGCTAGCTCGCCCTGGTCAGTGCTCTGGAGCGGGACATCGCTGACGGTCGGCTGTCCGATGGAGACTGCCTTCCGCCGCACCTTGAACTGGCACGAGAGCTCGGCCTGTCCGTCGGCACCGTCAGCAAAGCCTATCAGAAGGCCGAACAACGCGGTATCAGCGGACATGTCGGGCAGGGCAGCTTCGTCCGGCGTCATTCGCCGCGCAGGCCGAGGTGGCCACGGCATGACATGAACCGGTCAATTTAGCGCTGAGCGTGCCCGGCCACGGAAGCGAAACGCAGGTCCTGTCCGCGTTGTTTGGCGAGGTGGTGCGCGAACCTGATCTTGCACTGTTGTTGGGCTACCATCCTCACGCTGGCCTTTCCCAGGAACGTGAAATCATCGCAGCCTCGCTCTCTGACAACGCCTTTACGGTCGCGCCGGCACAGCTGATTCTGTGCAACGACGCCCAGCACGCGATCGATGTCGCCCTGCGCTTCGTGGCAAAACCCGGCGACAGTGTCTTGGTGGGTGCTTTCACTTATCCCTGCTTCAAAGCCATCGCCGCGCCAGCCACCTTAATTTGGTGCCCGTGGACATGGATGAGGACCGAATCGACCCTGAGGCGCTGAAAAAGCCTGCCGGGCGTCCCGAGCGCGAGTGCTCTATTGCCTGCCGACGTTGCAGAGCCCCACGGCTCGTACGCTGAGTCTTGACCGCGGGGGCGCATCGGTGAATTCGCCGAGGAGCTCGATCTCGCCATCATAGAGATGACGTTTACCGCTTTTTCTTCCCCGAGCGTCCTGTGCCGATCGCCTCATTGGTGCCGGCCCTCTCCTTCTAAATCACGTCCTACTCCAAATACCTTGCGCCAGCCTTCAGGCTCGGGACAGTGACAGTCCCGCCGGCCTACATCGCTCAAACTCAGCTCCTCCTGCACGCCTGTGCCTGGTTTGTTGCTCAGGTGTTAGGCGAGACTGTGGTGCGGTTGATTGAGAGCGGAAAGCTGGAAGAACTTCTGCGTGAGCGGCGGCGTCAGGCGCACGAACGTTACGGGGTGCTCCTAGACTTTTTCCCAATGCCGCAAACTTCAGTTCTCAGCCTTCTACGGATAGTTGCAGTTGCCGCAAGAGTGGTCCGCAGATCGGTTTACGGCCGCTGCGCCAGGACGAGGCATACTTGTCCCCCCCCGCATCGCCTCAGCGGTGGGAAAGGGGGATCCTGGCGCCATTCGCATCTGTTTTGGCGCCCCCAGCGATCCTAAAGAACTGTCCGATATATTTCAGATACTTCGGGACATTATGGCTCGCCGGCCAGTAAACGTCGCTTCTCACGCGTAGGTGTCCGTCTTCGTTTCGGTACGCGTGGCGAATCCCTTCGCACGACAGCCCCTTTTCTTGGCTGCGACGATAGATCGGCTGCCATCAAGCCGGTGCTGCCGAACTAAAGAAGATCACCGATGGAAATTCTCGGCCAGGTCTCGGTCTGCCGAGCGGCTTTAATCTTCGCCGACCAAGCGTCGATGAGACTGTCGAGGACCAATCGTCCGTTGCCACGAGTATCCGGCCATTTCATCGTTGGTGTTCCCAGTGGCAGCGAGATCACCCCATGCGCCGCCGATAGCAGGGCGGTCGCGAGGCGCTCCGTCAGCCTTGGCGTCGCCTCCACCCCTAATTCGGAAAGATACTCCGCCATCGAGGTCACAAATAGCCCGTAGCCCTTTCGTGCGATCTCAGTTTCACCGAAATAAACCCCGTCGGGAAAACGCCTGTCCTCGACTGTGCCGGCCATCGAATAGAGCGATCGAAAATGATCGGGGTTGTTCACCCAATACTCGATATAGGCCTCCATGACACGCCGCAGCCGGACCTCACCGCTGGAATGAAGCGCGCGGACTTGGTCGAGCCGATCCGCCATTTCCTCGAGATTCCTCTCCTTCACTGCCAGCAGCAGCAGGATCTTGGTCGGAAAGTATTTGAGAACCGTACCCTTCGAGTAACCGAGCGCATCGGCGATCTTCTGGATCGAAACGGTTTCGAGTGTGCCGCTCGCGAACTCCTTTCGCGCTGTTTCCAGGATTCGAGCCTGCAACGCGCGCTTGTCAGCTTCTTGGCGTGCGCGCTTCTGAAAGCGTCGCATCCCCTTGGAGTTTCCTGATCTCTCGGCCGACATCCAATCTCCGCCCGGTCTGTCCTGGTCTGTCCTGCAGCTACATGGCTGTTATCACGAGCAAAAAACGCCACTCCATTCCTAGCTTGCCATCTTCTGAAATAAATGACTATAGTCAATTAAGTAGAAGCGACCAAACGGAGGCAAACAGTGGCAACTTCGGCACGCGAGTATGCCTGCAGCGATTTCGATCCGTTCGACTGGGACACTCGCATCGACCCCTATCCGGCCTATGCCGAGCTTCGTGCGAAGGCACCCGTCGTCAGGCTCGAGAAATACGGCATCTTCGCCGTGCCGCGTTTTGCCGAGATCAAGGCGGTCTTTGCTGACCATGTGAACTTCAGCAATGGCGGTGGTGCTGGCATCGTCAATTATTTCAAGGAGAAGCCGTGGCGTCCGCCGAGCATCGTCCTCGAAGCTGACCCACCGCTACATACACGCACCCGAAAGGTGCTAGCTCGGATCATGTCGCCGGGTGCCATGCGGGGCCTCGAGAACGGTTTCAAGGCCAAGGCCGCCGCGCTGGTCGACGAACTCATTGAAAAGAGATCATTCGACGCCGTCCGCGATCTTGCCGAAATATTTCCGGTGACTGTATTTCCGGATGCCCTGGGCATCGACAATGAGGGCCGTGAAAATTTTCTGACCTACGGCGCAATGGTGTTTGCCGGCATGGGGCCGGAGAACGATTATTTCCGAACTCTGATGGCCAAGGCACCTGAGGTTTTGCCTTGGGTTGCCGCGAAATGCCAACGGGACGCCTTGGCTCCCGGCAGTTTTGGCGCACAGGTCTACGAGGCCGCCGATAGCGGCGAAATTACCCATGACGAAGCGCCTCTGCTCGTCCGGTCCTTTCTTTCGGCGGGACTGGATACGACTATCAGTGCAACAGGCATGGCCCTCTTTAGTTTAGTCCGTCATCCGGAGCAGTGGGCCATTCTGGCCGCCAATCCTTCGCTGGCGCGCGGCGCGTTCGATGAGAGCCTGCGCTATGATTCCGCCGCACCTTACGTCTTTCGGACCACACCGCATGAAACCGAGATCGCAGGGGTGCCGATCGGTAAGCACGAGAAAGTATTGCTGCTGATTGGTTCTGCAAATCGCGACGAAACGCGGTGGGAGCAGCCCGACCAGTTCGACATCACCCGGCGCGTCTCGGGCCATATCGGCTTCGGCACCGGGATCCATGGCTGCGTGGGGCAAATGGTCGCGCGGCTCGAAGGCGAAGCCGTTCTGGCCGCCTTGGCGGCGAGCGTCGCATCAATCGAGATAACGGGCGAGCCGGTATACCGCGACAGCAGTGGATTGCGGGCCCTCAGCTCACTGCCGGTACGCGTTACGACGAAATAGCGCCAGCCCGGGCTCTTTGCGGCGGCTGTCATTGCCCGCCAGGACGGCTGGCGGACCTGCTTCCTTTGCGAGCTTATTGCCCGAAAGGTGTTGTCGTGCAAGCGCCGCTGCTTCTTCGACGTAGTTGCTATAGTTCAGCACGCCTTTCGCATGGAAGTTCGTTGAGCCGAGAAGGGATCTTGTTCTTGAAAAGGAGCTCCCAAGGGCCCGAAGGATCAACGATCGCCTTGATAACGTTTGCATCGAGAATCAACGCGGGCCCTCTATCAGCCTTGCGAAATACGCCATCGTCATCGTGGCGAACCCCAGGCAGGTCACCAGATCAATGCCGGCGGCGAGCAGCGCATCGCGCTGCAAGTCCGTGCTCTCGCCGTCGGAGTCCGACGACACGCATGTAGCCAACCAACATAGGCGGATACGCATCGGAAATAGGTTTCCGTATTGCAGCGCGTGGCGGCAGAGTTTTCCGCATATTTTTTGCGCCACCAAGCGTTTAATTTAGGACGCTACTACAAGATTCGGTAGTTGGCTAAAGCCACTTTGAGGCCCTAGGTTCCGGCCGCCGTCCCCGCCGATCATCATCATCGACGAACAGAAGCGAACGCAAGCGCACGTGAAGCCCGCACCGTCTGCCGGTCACCTTCCGCCCTTCCATCGCGTAGAGACTGAAGTGTCACCATGTCCGAACAACCCTTGCCGACGCTGCCGATGTGGCGCGTCGATCACATCGAGCCCTCGCCCAAGATGTTGGCGCTACGCGCCAACGGTCCGATCCACCGCGTGCGCTTCCCGTCCGGGCACGAAGGCTGGTGGGTGACAGGCTACGACGAGGCCAAGGCGGTGCTGTCCGACGCGGCGTTCCGGCCCGCGGGAATGCCGCCGGCGGCATTCACCCCGGATTCGGTAATTCTCGGTTCGCCGGGGTGGCTGGTCTCGCACGAGGGGGGCGAGCATGCCCGGTTGCGCACGATCGTGGCGCCAGCCTTCAACGACCGCAGGGTGAAGCTGCTCGCGCAGCAGGTCGAGGCGATCGCCGCGCAGTTGTTCGAGACGCTGGCGGCCCAGCCCCAGCCCGCCGACCTGCGGCGCCACCTCTCCTTTCCGCTTCCGGCCATGGTCATCAGCGCGCTGATGGGCGTGCTCTACGAGGATCACGCGTTTTTCGCCGGCCTGTCCGACGAGGTAATGACGCACCAGCATGAAAGCGGCCCGCGCAGCGCGTCGCGCCTGGCTTGGGAAGAACTGCGCGCCTACATTCGCAGCAAGATGCGGGACAAGCGCCAGGATCCGGGCGACAACCTGCTGACGGATTTGCTCGCGGCGGTCGACCAGGGCAAGGCGACCGAGGAAGAGGCGATCGGTCTGGCCGCGGGCATGCTGGTGGCGGGGCACGAGAGCACCGTCGCGCAGATCGAATTCGGCCTTCTGGCCATGTTCCGCCATCCGCAACAGCGCGAACGCCTGGTCGGCGATCCATCCCTGGTGGACACGGCGGTGGAGGAAATCCTACGCATGTACCCGGCGGGCGTGGGCTGGGACGGCATCATGCGCTATCCGAGGACCGACGTGACCATCGCGGGCGTGCATATTCCCGCGGAGAGCAAGGTGCTGGTCGGACTGCCTGCGACGTCGTTCGATCCGCGCCATTTCGACGACCCGCAAATCTTCGATATCGGGCGCGCCGAAAACCCGCACCTGGCGTTCTCCTACGGTCCGCACTACTGCCTCGGCATGGCGCTGGCCAGGCTGGAACTCAAAGTGGTGTTCGGTTCGATCTTCCAGCACTTTCCCGCGCTGCGCCTGGCCGTGGCGCCGGAAGAACTGAAGTTGCGCAAGGAGATCATCACTGGCGGGTTCGAAGAGTTGCCGGTGCTCTGGTGATGCGCGGACACCGCCGGGAATCGCGATCTTCTCCGCAATTTGCCGGCGCGCCTGGCGCGCGCCGTTCCGATCAGCAAGCCAACAGTTAACCAAGATGGACGTGCAAGAAACCACGGCAGCATGCCGGGACGCCTTCGCCGAACTGGCGTCGCCAGCGTGCATCCACGACCCGTATCCGTTCATGCGGTGGTTGCGCGAGCACGATCCGGTGCATCGCGCGGCGTCGGGCCTCTTTCTGTTGAGCCGCCACGGCGACATCTACTGGGCGCTCAAGGCCACGGGCGATGCGTTTAGGGGGCCGGCGCCGGGCGAACTGGCGCGCTATTTCCCGCGTGCAGCGACCAGCCTGTCGCTCAATCTGCTGGCGTCCACGCTGGCGATGAAGGACCCACCGACGCATACGCGTCTGCGCCGGCTGATCTCGCGCGATTTCACCATGCGCCAGATCGATGACCTGCGGCCGAGCATCGCGCGCATCGTCGCAGCGCGCCTGGACGGCATGGCGCCCGCGCTGGAGCGCGGGGAGACGGTGGACCTGCATCGGGAATTCGCGCTGGCCTTGCCCATGCTAATCTTCGCCGAACTGTTCGGCATGCCCCAAGACGACATGTTCGGGCTCGCCGCCGGCATCGGCGCCATTCTGGAAGGCCTAAGCCCGCACGCCAGCGATCCCCAGCTTGCCGCGGCGGACGCGGCCAGCGCCAGGGTGCAGGCCTACTTCGGCGACCTCATAGAGCGCAGGCGCACCGATCCCCGCCACGACATCGTGTCGATGCTGGTCGGCGCACACGAGGACGATGCCGACACGCTGTCGGATGCGGAGTTGATCAGCATGCTGTGGGGCATGCTGCTGGGCGGCTTCGCCACCACTGCCGCGACCATCGACCATGCGGTCCTGGCGATGCTGGCGTATCCCGAACAGCGGCACTGGCTGCAGGGAGACGTCGTGGGGGTGAAGGCATTCGTCGAAGAGGTCCTGCGCTGCGACGCGCCCGCCATGTTCAGCTCCATTCCGCGTATCGCCCAGCGCGACATCGAACTAGGCGGCGTGGTGATCCCGAAGAACGCGGACGTGCGCGTGCTGATCGCGGCCGGCAATCGCGACCCGGACGCCTTCGCCGACCCCGACCGCTTCGATCCCGCGCGGTTCTACGGCACCAGTCCTGGCATGTCGACCGACGGGAAGATCATGCTGAGCTTCGGCCACGGCATCCACTTCTGCCTCGGTGCGCAACTGGCCCGGGTGCAGTTGGCCGAGAGCCTGCAGCGGATCCAGGCGCGCTTCCCCACGCTGGCATTGGCCGAGCAGCCGAGCCGGGAGCCCTCCGCGTTCCTTAGGACGTTCCGCGCGTTGCCGGTGCGGCTGCATGAGCACGGGGACTGAGATGCGCGTCGTGGTCGACCAGGATATGTGCGGAACCACCGGGCAGTGCGTGCTGACGCTGCCGGGCACCTTTCGCCAGCGCGAACCGGACGGCGTGGCCGAAGTGTGCGTGGCGACGGTCCCGCAGGCGCTGCACGCCGCCGTGCGGCTCGCGGCCAGCCAATGCCCGGTCGCCGCCATTAGGGTCATCGAAAGCGACGCTGGCGATGACGAGCGCGCCAGCGCCGACCCTGCGCCTTCTCCGGCCGAGGCCGAGCGGCATGCCGCGAAAGACCAACGCAATCGACGAGGACACGATGGGACGGTTTGAAGGCAAGGTGGCCGTGGTAACCGGCGCCGGCGCCGGTATCGGCAAGGCATGCGCCCTCGCTATCGCGCGCGAGGGCGGCAGAGTGGTGGTGGCCGACATTGACGGCGCGGCGGCCATCGCCTGCACCGCGCAGATCGCGGCCGAAGCGGGCCACGCGCTGGCCCTGGCGATGGACATCGCCGATGCGCAGGCGGTGGCAGCGCTGTTCGAGACGGCGGAGCGGCACTTCGGTGGGGTCGACCTGCTGGTGAACAACGCGAGCGCCATGCATCTGACCCCGCGCGACCGCGCGATCCTCGACCTGGATCTGGCGGTCTGGGACCAGACCATGGCGACCAATCTGCGCGGCACCCTGCTCTGCTGCCGGCAGGCCATCCCACCGATGATCGCCCGCGGCGGTGGCGCGATCGTCAACATGTCGTCATGCCAGGGGCTCAGCGGTGACACCGCGCAGACGTCCTACGCCGCGTCGAAGGCGGCGATGAACATGCTGTCGGCCTCGCTCGCCACCCAATACGGTCATGCGCGGATCCGCTGCAACGCGGTTGCGCCGGGTCTCATCATGACCGAGCGTCTCCTCGCCAAGCTGGACGAGGGCATGCAACGGCATCTGCGCCGGCACCAGCTCCTGCCGCGCGTCGGCCGTCCCGAGGACGTCGCCGCGCTGGTGGCGTTCCTGCTTTCCGAGGATGCTGCGTTCATCACCGGCCAGGTCGTGTGCATTGACGGCGGCATGCTGGCGCATGTGCCGACGTACGCCGACGGTGGCAACAGCCGCGCCGCGCGGCCTGCCGGCAACACCGCCGAAGCGGCTGCGGCGCCGCGCTGCTGATGGACATGCTGCTCAACCCGCTGGCGCGTCGGCACCGGCTGCGGTACGACATCCCGATCGTGCCCGGCGCTTTCCCCCTGGTCGGGCATCTTCCCGCCATCGTCTGCGACCTGCCGCGCCTGCTGCGGCGCGCGGAACGGATGCTGGGCAGCCACTTCTGGCTGGATTTCGGCCCTGCCGGACACCTGATGACCTGCGTGCATCCGGACGCGTTCGCGCTGCTCCGGCACAAGGACGTGTCCTCGGTGCTGATCGAAGAGATCGCGCCCGAATTACTTGGCGGAACGTTGGTCGCCCAGGACGGCGGCGCGCACCGGCAGGCGCGCGATGCGATCAAGGCGGCGTTCCTGCCCAAAGGGCTGACTCAGGCCGGCATCGGCGACCTGTTCGCGCCCGTCATCTGGGCGCGGGTGCAGGCGTGGCGTGACCGCGGCGACGTAACCATCCTGCGCGAAACCGGCGACCTGATGCTCAAACTCATCTTCAGCCTCATGGGTATCCCCGCGCAGGACTTGCCAGGATGGCATCGCAAGTACCGGCAACTGCTGCAGTTGATCGTCGCGCCCCCGGTCGACCTGCCCGGGCTGCCCTTGCGGCGGGGCCGCGCCGCCCGCGACTGGATCGACGCGCAGTTGCGCCAGTTCGTCCGCGACGCGCGCGCGCATGCCGCGCGCACCGGGTTGATCAACGACATGGTAAGCGCCTTCGATCGCAGCGACGATGCGCTCTCCGATGACGTCCTGGTCGCCAATATCCGCTTGCTGCTGCTTGCCGGTCACGACACCACCGCCTCGACGATGGCCTGGATGGTGATCGAGCTGGCGCGGCAGCCTGTGCTGTGGGACGCCCTGGTCGAGGAGGCGCAACGCGTGGGCGCGGTGCCGACCCGGCACGCGGACCTGGCGCAGTGTCCGGTCGCTGAGGCCCTGTTCCGCGAGACGCTGCGCGTGCATCCGACGACCACGCTCCTGCCGCGTCGGGCGCTGCAGGAATTGCAACTCGGCCAACGGCGCATTCCCGCGGGCACCCATCTGTGCATCCCGCTGCTGCATTTCTCGACCTCGGCGCTGCTGCACGAGGCGCCTGATCAGTTCCGCCTGGCGCGGTGGCTGCAACGCACGGAGCCGATCCGGCCGGTGGACATGCTGCAGTTCGGTACCGGCCCACACGTCTGCATGGGCTACCACTTGGTGTGGCTCGAACTGGTGCAGTTCTGCATCGCTTTGGCGCTGACCATGCACAAGGCCGGGGTGCGGCCGCGGTTGCTGAGCGGCGTCGAAAAAGGCCGGCGTTATTACCCGACCGCACATCCGTCCATGAAAATCCGCATCGGATTCTCATGAGCTGGCATCGCTTGCGCCTGTGTGGCGAGGCAGCGACGCCGGCAACACCGCGGCGGCCCGCTCTGGCCGTCTCCTGTCAGGTACAAGGACATGAACAGCATGCAGACCGGTTCCACGCTACACGACGACCGAACTGGCGTTTCCGCGCTCGGCGGATTGGGCGCGCAGGCGCGCGGCGCTTCCGGCAGGCTGATGCCTGAGATCTGGATGGAGGACGGCGCAAAAGGGGTCGAACAAGCGCTCGCGCGTCGTCTCTGCGTCGAAGACAAGGGTGAGACCGAGCTGATCGCGGCAATGCGCTACGCCACCTTGCATGGCGGGAAGCGCACCCGCGCCTTGCTCTGTCTGGCTGCCGGCACACTGGCCGACACGCCGGTGCACATGCTCGACGACGTCGGCGCCGCGATCGAGATGATGCACGCCTGTACCCTGGTCCACGACGACCTGCCCGCGATGGACAACGACGTGCTTCGCCGCGGCCTTCCGACCGTGCATGTCAAGTTCGGCGAAGCCACCGCGATCCTGGTCGGCGACGCGCTGCAGGCGCACGCCTTCCTGACCCTGGCGAGCCTGGATGCGCCGGGCGACAATCCTATCGCGCTCGTGCGCGAACTGGCGCAGGCGGTGTCCGCCGAGGGTGCCGCAGGCGGGCAGGCCATCGATCTGTCGCTGGTCGGAAAGCACGTCGAGCTGGACAGGATCGTCGCGATGCACCGGATGAAGAGCGGAGCGCTAGTGCGCGCGTCCGTTCGCATGGGCGCGCTATTCGCCATCGCGGAGGATGCCGCGCACGCTGCGCTGTACTGTGCGCTCGATCGCTACAGCGCCTGTTTCGGCCTGGCGTTGCAGGTGGTCGATGACATTCTCGATGCGACGGCGGATACCGCGGCGCTGGGCAAGACCCCCGGCAAGGACGCGGCGGCGCAGAAGCCGACCTGCGCGTCGATCATGGGGCTGCAGGCTGCGCGCCAGTTCGCGCTCGATCTATTGCGCGACGCCGGAGAGGCCATCGTCCCGCTGGGGCCGCGTGCGGAACGGTTGGGGCAGATGCTGCAGCGGGCCAACGCGCACCTGTTCAAGCACGCGCCATGCGCATGAGCGCGCCCGTGCGCATGGAGTCGCCCTTGTGCCGCTGCGATCAGCCGGCGGTAGCGGTGCATGCTGCACCGTGTCCGAGTCCGCGGCGCCCATCGCAGCGGTTGCCCTGCACGGCCGCGGCGCGCTGCCGCCAAGCCTATGCGGCGGACCGGCGCCAGCGTCGGTGGCAAGTCGCCGCGCCAGAGCAGTGCGGCCGTCCGGCGCTGCCCATCGGCCGGGCCGCGACGGACCTGCGGCGACGTGTGCGGCGTCTGCCCGATCCTGGTTCTCGTCAACCGTCTGCAGAAGGAACATCCCGCGTGAACGCGCAGTCCGAACAGATCCTTTCCGAATTGCGCCACCTGCTGAGCGAGATGAGCGACGGCGGCAGCGTCGGTCCGTCCGTCTACGACACGGCGCGAGCTCTGCAATTCCACGGCAACGTCACCGGTCGGCAGGACGCCTACGCGTGGCTCATCTCGCAGCAACAGGCCGATGGCGGATGGGGAAGCGCGGACTTCCCGCTGTTCCGTCATGCGCCCACGTGGGCGGCGTTGCTGGCATTGCAACGTGCCGATCCTCTTCCCGGCGCTGCCGACGCGGTCCAGGCTGCAACCCGGTTCCTCGAACGCCAGCCCGATCCCTACGCGCATGCGGTGCCGGAAGACGCGCCGATCGGCGCGGAGCTGATCTTGCCGCAATTTTGCGGCGAGGCCGCATCCTTGCTGGGCGGCGTGGCGTTTCCGCGCCACCCGGCGCTGTTGCCGTTGCGGCAAGCGTGCCTGGTCAAGCTGGCGGCGGTGGCGACGTTGCCGAGCGGCCATCCGTTGCTGCACTCCTGGGAAGCCTGGGGGACCTCGCCGACCACCGCATGCCCGGACGACGACGGCAGCATCGGCATCAGTCCGGCGGCCACCGCCGCGTGGCGTGCGCACGTCCTGACACAGGGGAGCACGCCGCAGGTCGGGCGCGCGGACGCGTATCTGAAGGCGGCATCGAAGGCGACGCGCAGCGGCATCGAAGGTGTCGTTCCCAACGTCTGGCCGATCAACGTGTTCGAACCATGCTGGTCGCTGTACACCCTGCATCTGGCCGGGTTGTTCGCGCATCCCGCGCTCACTGAGGTGATGCGCGTGATCGTCGCGCAGCTCGATGCCCGCCTTAGCGTGCGCGGTCTCGGCCCGGCCTTGCACTTCGCGGCCGATGCGGATGACACCGCCATTGCGTTGTGTGTCCTGCGCCTTGCAGGCCGCGACCCGGCGGTCGATGCGTTGCGCCAATTCGAAAGCGGCGAGCTGTTTGTCACCTTCCCCGGCGAGCGCAATGCCTCGATGTCGACCAACGTCCATGCCCTGCATGCGTTGCGACTGTTTGGAAAGCCTACCGCCGCCGCCAGCGCCTATGTCGAAGCCAATCGCAACCCGGACGGTGTATGGGACAACGAAAAATGGCACGTTTCATGGCTGTATCCCACCGCGCATGCCATCGCTGCGCTGGCGCAAGGCAACTCCCAGTGGCGCGACGAGCGCGCGCTGGCGGCGCTGCTGCGCGCGCAGCGCGACGACGGCGGCTGGGGCGCCGGTCGCGCGTCCACATTCGAGGAAACCGCCTATGCGCTGTTCGCGTTGCACGTGATGGACGGGAACGAAGAGCCGACAGGGCGCCGGCGCATCGCGCAGGCGGTGGCGCGTGCGCTGGAGTGGATGCTCGCCCGCCATGCGGCGCATCCATTGCCGCAGACGCCGCTGTGGATCGGCAAAGAACTATATTGCCCCACGCGGGTCGTGCGCGTGGCTGAACTCGCCGGGTTGTGGCTGGCACTTCATTGGGGGCGGCGCGCCCTGGCCAAGGGAGCAGGAGCGGCGCCATGATCCAGACCCAACGCGCGCTGCAGCAGGTGCTGGAGTGGGGGCATTCCCTGACCGGGTTCGCCGATGAGCATGCCGTGGAAGCAGTCAGGGGCGGCCAGTACATCCTGCAGCGCATCCATCCGAGCCTGCGCGACGCCAGCGCCCGCACCGGCCGCGATCCGCAGGACGAAACGCTGATCGTGGCGTTCTATCGCGAACTGGCGCTGCTGTTCTGGCTCGACGATTGCAACGACGTTGGCCTGATCGCGCCGGAGCAGCTCGCCGCGGTGGAGCAGGCGCTGGGGCAGGGCCTGCCGTGCGCGCTCCCCGGATTCGAGGGCTGCGCGGTGCTGCGCGCCTCGCTGGCCGCACTCGCCTACGATCGTCGCGACTATGCTCAGCTTCTCGACGATACCCGGCGCTACTGCGCAGCGCTGCGCGACGGACCCGCGCAGGCGGCAGGGGCGGAACGCTGGTCCTACGCCGAGTACCTGCACAATGGCGTCGATTCGATCGCCTACGCGAATGTGTTCTGTTGCCTGTCATTGCTGTGGGGGTTGGACATGGCGACCTTGCGCGAGCGTCCGGCATTTCGCCAAATCCTGCGGCTCATCTCCGCGATAGGGCGTCTGCAGAACGATCTGCATGGACGCGACAAGGACAGGACGGCGGGCGAGGCCGACAACGCGGCGATCCTGCTGCTGCAGCGCTATCCGGCTATGCCTGTGATGGAGTTCCTCAAGGACGAGCTGGCCGGCCATACGCGCATGCTGCACCGCCTGATGGCGGAAGAATGCTTTCCCGCGCCGTGGGGAGCGTTGATCGAGGCCATGGCCGACATCTGCGCGCAGTACTATCAGACCTCGACCAGCCGCTATCGCAGCGACGCCGCGGGGGCAGGCCAGCGTGCGCCGGGCTGAACGCGCGGGAGGCGGAGGCGAGCGCCCGCTCCCCTCGGTCAGATCGGACGCAACGCCGTCGCCCGATGGAGCGAGCATGAGCGACACCGCCATGAGCCCGTGCAAGGACGACTATCTGGACGTCGTGCTGGATCGGCGAACGGCACCGGCCCCGATCGCCGACGGCTGGAAGTATATAGGTTTCGAACACTGCGCATGCGACTTGGACCTGACGCAGATCGAGCGCTGCGCCTGGCTGGTGGGCAAGATCATGGCGCGAAGCGGCGTCCATAGCGATCACCGAGAAACCCGGTACGCAACGATCCCAGATCATGCCGACGAAGGTCGCGGAGATGAACACCGCATTCTGGGCGAGGGTCCAAACCTGGTCTTCGGCATCACGCTCAGCACGGTACCGGCAATGTAGATGAAAAACATTCCGATGCCGATCAGCAGCATGAGGCGGCCATGGAATGGCCCGACCAGCAGTCGATCAAGACGAGTGCCTGCGTTCACGGATTCGAGTTTGACGCTCTCCCTTGATGCGGACCGCCTTCTTCGAACGTCTGCCGCTTGTCTTCTGTTAGGGTCTGTACCTAATTAACTGCTTCTGATTCGCTCTTGCCAAGTTGATTCGGCATGGGGGCTTCGATGCGCAAAGGACTGTTCTGGCTCAACGACAAGCAGTGGGCTCAGATAGACCGCAGCTGCCAATGAACCAGACCGCGCCGGCGCGCGAAGACGATCGACGCATCATCAGCGGTATCGTTCACATGCTCCAGTGCGGCGCACGCTCGCGCGATTGCCCGCCCGACTATGGCCCTTACACGACAATCTACAATCGGTTCAATCGCTGGGCTAAGCGCGGACATTGGCAGGCTATCTTTGAAGCGCTCGCCCGCTGCGGCAAGGACGGCCTGACTTTGTCGATCGACTCCACCTCGATCAAAGCGCATCGCTCCGCGAGCGGCGGAAAAGGGGGAGCATGAACAGGCCGTCGGCCGCTCACGCGGCGGGCGGAGCACGAAAATCCACGCGCTGAGCGACCCCGATTGCAAACCTTGCGCATTTCATCTCACTCCGGGACAAGACGCAGATCTTGCCGCAGGGCCGGCCCTTTTGAAACTCGCGGCGCCCATGTCTTCCCTCATTGGGGACAAAGGCTACGATGGCGACGGCTTTCGCACCGAAATCGTCAATCGCGGCGCGAGACTCGTCATTCCGAACAAGTCCAACAGGGTGCCCCTCCACAGCTTCAGCAAACGCGCCTATAAAGGACGCAACGTTATCGAGCGCTGCTTCTGCCGGCTCAAGGATTTCAGGCGTGTCTCTACTCGCTACGACGAACTTGCTAGAAACTTCTTGGCCGCCGTCCACCTCGCCGCCGTCGTCGCCTATTGGATCAATTGAGTCTGAACCCTAGTCTCTGTCGCGGCAGTTCTTCGTCTTGTGCGGTCCAAGAGCATGTCAAACAAACTAAGAAAATTGCGTATCTTTACCGACAGAGGTCCCCTGATTGCGCTAACCATCGCTGGGGGGATGGTGGTCGGCGTTGTCGGCCCGACGTCGGCGCAGTTCTTCAATTTCGGTGGATATCAGCAACGGCCGCAGCCGCAACGCGGTGGCGGATTCGGCGGCGGCTGGTTTGGTAACGACATGTTTGAGCCGTCTGCTCCCCAGCCTCGTTGGGATCGGCGGCAAACCTTGCCGCCCGCGCGCGAGGATTTTTCGAGGGCGCCCGCGGCCGGAAAGCGCGATACTGTACCGGAGCGCCATGTTCTTGTGCTCGGTGATGCCATGGCGGACTGGCTCGCCTATGGTCTTGAAGACGCCTATGCCGAACAGCCTGACATGGGCGTGATCCGCAGACATAAGACCGTCTCAGGCCTTATCAAATATCAGCCGAAGGGCAATCCGGCCGATTGGGCCGCCGCTGCCAAAGGCATTCTCGCGACCGAAAAAGCGGACGTCATCGTCGTCATGCTCGGACTCGATGACCGAGTCGGGATGCGCGAGCCGCCGGCTGAGAAATCCGATATCAAGCCATCGGACAAAAACGCAGACAAGAAGGAAGCCAGAGGCAAACCGGGCGTCAAGCCGGAGGGCGGTACGAACGTCGACGCGAAGCCGGATGGCAGACTGGTCGATACGGAATTGTCGCCAAATGACGCCGCCGACGCGCCGGCTATCGAGCCGGAGAGTAGCACGCGCTCGCCGAACGGCCTCTATGAGTATCGCGAGAAACGCTGGATCGAGCTCTACAAAAACAAGATCGAACAGATGATCGGCGTGCTCAAATCTAAGGGGGTGCCGGTGCTGTGGGTTGGCCTGCCGGTGGTACGTGGCCCTAAGGCAACAGCCGACACCCTGTTTCTGGATTCGCTCTATCGCGAGGCGGCTGGCAAGGCCGGCATCACTTATGTCGATGTCTGGGACAGCTTTGTCGATGAAGCCGGCCATTTTATGCAGCGGGGTCCCGACTTCGAAGGCCAGATCCGTCAGCTGCGCTCCTCCGATGGCGTGTATTTCACCAAGCCCGGCGCCCGCAAGCTTGCGCATTATGTCGAACGCGAAATCAACCGGTTGTTGGCTACTCGTTCCGCGCCGATCGCGCTGCCGACGGAACCGGCAAAGCTCGACGTCAATGCGCTGCCGGGTCAACCGGACCTGCGCCCGTTCGCCGGACCGATCTTTCCCTTGGTGGCCCCCTCTTTCGGCGCCGATCAATTGCTCGGCGGTCCAGGGGCGCCGATGGCAATGGATGCGCTAGCAGCGCGTGTCTTGGTCAAAGGTGAGCCCTTGTCGGCACCGGCCGGTCGCGCCGACGATTTTGTCTGGCCACGCCGCGAAGTCGGACGCGAACAGTCTAAGGATACTCCAATGGCTTCGGCTTCGCCCGATGATCGCATCCCGGTATCTGCGCCGGCGCCAATGCTAAAGCAGAAAAAGAATCGCAGCCAAAGGTGAGGCGCTGACGTTTTGGCCCGCAGGTTTCGCTCAGTGGGGCCGCTTCGGGGACAATCGCATCGGTTTGGGCCGGAGGCTGTGGGCGTGGCAAACGCAGTTCGCACCTGGAGCAACACTGTTCAGCCGCTTCTGGTTGGCCGTGTCGCGATACCAGTCGAACGGCTGCTCGTGCGTGGCGATCATCACGCTCTTAGTGTTGAAGTGGTTGTCGAAGGTTTCGGTGCGTATTCGCGGACGGTGGCGGAATAGCCGAGGCCCCCCAAGGCGAGGCGGGGTCGAGCACCGGTGATGATCGTTGACCCAGACGACGCCGGCCGACGAAGGGGCAACTCGATGCGCGCGGGCGACGTCACGGGTGCGGATCGCTGCAGCAAGGCCGAAGGGGAAGTCGTTGGCAATCCTTAGGGCGAATGCCAAGCACCTACCTGGGTTGGCAGGTTCCAAATTATACTGCGGTGCTTAGACTCGTCGAGCGAATGCAACTCGCAACATTTGGCGAAACAAGATCACCTTGTAGCTCAAATCGTCTTTTCGCTGCTTTCGGAAGGCTGGCAGAGTTGTCGACGCCGATAAAACGGACCCTTCCTTCGGAAAGCGCTGGATCCAAATGACGCTCTCATGGCGAAAAACACAAGTCCTCGCCAGATCCAGATCCAGCCCCAAGGGTCAGGGCCTCCAGCGAGGAACCTCCGTCCGAAGCGGCCGTCGAAGGCGGTCTTCTGAGGCAGGATGAGAGCGGGAGACGGAAACTAAAGGGATCCGATGAATGTTCGGGGGCACATCCATTCCGCTCACGTCCAAGGTATCGGTCCTGTGCTCCAACCTTCAACTCTGCGATCCAAAAGCGGTGAAGCATGACAAGAGAGCCGGGCGTCACCTCGGCGAACGCAAGTATCCGGGCAAGAATCGTCTGGACGATTGTCCTCGGCTTTGCCGCCGATCCTTTGATGCGTTGGAGTTGGCCGGACCCTGGGCAATATCTTGGCAGCATGACTCAGTTCATCAAGGCCTGTGGCGGACGAGCATTCGAGCATGGCACAGCATACGTCACGGGAGAGACTCGCGCGGCGGCCCTGTGGCTGCCTCCGGGCGTGCAGCAGGATGAGGATGCGCTGGACGCAATCATGGCGCTGTCCCTGCGCCCTGAAATCAGCGAACATATGGCACACCTGCGCCAGGGAATGGCCGAACATCATCCCTCCGAGCCACATTGGTA
Source organism: Bradyrhizobium sp. U531 (assembly GCF_051710265.1). Classification (NCBI taxonomy): domain Bacteria; kingdom Pseudomonadati; phylum Pseudomonadota; class Alphaproteobacteria; order Hyphomicrobiales; family Nitrobacteraceae; genus Bradyrhizobium; species Bradyrhizobium sp. U531. The sequence goes on along the minus strand of NZ_JASVEN010000006.1, from coordinate 371,270 downwards.
TTTGCCCCTGATCGCTGTCGATCCGAACTGGGCCGGACAAGGGCTTGGCACATTGCTGATGAAGTACGCTCTTCAACGCTGTGATGAGCAGGGCCTCGCTGCCTACCTCGAAAGTTCGAATCCTGAAAACATTCCCTTTTACCAACGCCACGGGTTCAAGATTATTGGAGAGATACAGCACGGTTGCTCACCTCCACTTACGCCGATGTTGCGAAAGACGCGGTGAGCGGAATTCGGAGACGCTTCGCATGCTGCGGCTCCCGAAGCGTCCTTGAGACGCCGAACTGAGGCGCATTGCCCCATCCGGATTGTTACTGAACAACTTCTCGCCGGTGATTGGGTGGCTGCCATCGAATTGGTCCGGTGGCGTCTATGGCGGGAAAGATCAGCATGGGCGCGGGGCGGCAGGTGGTGTCGGCCGAAAGGGATCGTTGCCGGTCGGCCACCGGGGCGAAAAGAGGCGCATCTCGATGCGATATGCGCGACGACCGGCTGGCATCGCAAGTATGCGGTGCGTGCAATTCGGGAACGCGCAACAGTTGGACCGAGGCCGGTCTAGGCACCGCGAGAGCACAAGCGTTGATATGGGGCTACGATCAAGGGACGCGATGACCGCAGTGTGGGGCGTCGGATCGGGTCTGCGGCAAGCGGCTCAAGGGCCGGGTTTCGTCAACTCCTGCAGCTACGCCAATCATGAGGCCGCTCCTTTTGTGTCTCGATCGACGGCAGTGGCCCACCATGGATCTTTGCCTCAAAGCTCCGCAGCCGCTGATAGATCGAGATCAGTTCGACGATCGTGCTCCAGGAGTTGACGAGATACTGAAACGAGGTTCGTACTTGCGTGAACGCGTTGAGGATCTGGTTCATCGCGCCGAGGGTGATCTTGCCCGCGATGATTGTGGGCGCAAGCAGCAGATAAGGAAAGATGACGTCAGTCTGGAGATAGACGATCCGGCCGATATTGAAGTACATGAAGTTCAGATAGAGCCGGAAGTAATTCCTGCGAATGTCTCTAAACAGCACGCTCAATGTCGGCGCATTGGCACGCGCCGTATCATCCTCGCCGAGCACGAGCTCCTTGCGATAGGCCGCTTCGACCCGCTGGTTGAAAAATTCAATTCCGGGCAGGCGGATGCCGATAAGCGCGAGAACGCCGGTGCCCAGGATTGACCAGATCACCGCGGCGAACACCAGCGGATAGGGAATCGAGCCGAACAGAGGCAACTCCGTGACGTTGCTGGACAGCCTCACCAGAACCGGCAGGAAGGCCAACAGTGTCAGCACGGCGCTGATGAGATTAACGCCTAGACCTTCCATGGTGCTGGCGAAACGCATGGTGTCTTCCTGGATGCGCTGGGAGGCGCCTTCGATCGTGCGCAGCCGTGGCCAGTTGGCGACATAAAAATCGTTCATCGCCGTGCGCCAGCGGAAGATGTAGTGGCTGACGAAGAATCGCGTCATCACGCCGACCACGACGGCCACGAGCGCGATACCGGCAAAGGTCGACAATTCGTTGTAGAACTGCTCAACCGTGACCGGCGCCGATTTTGAAAGCGCAGCCTGGACCAGGTCGTAGAACGGTCCATACCAGCTGTTGATCGCGACCGAGACCTGGACCTGAAAGTAAGAGGTGAACAGGATCAGCGCCGAACCAAGAATGGACCACGTCGCCCAGGGATGCGGGGCAAATAACATCCATGCAGCCGCGAACACCGTAACGGCCAGGCGCAAAATAGAGATCAAACCACAGCGCCGAGGCCGACCAGAACGTCGCAAGCCCGACCGGCTTCTCCGGGGCTTGAAAGAGATTGCCGGCAAATACATACCAAAACGCCATCGCCAATGCCGTCCAAAGAATTGACGACGCAAAGAACAACTTTGGTCGAGGGAAGAATGAAACGAACATACTCGCTGTCCTTTATCGACTCAGAACTTCAGCTCAGAAGATGAACACACCGCGGCCGCTGGCCACCACCGGTCGGCAAGCGTTATCGGCGATCTCGGCATTGGCGGTGTGGTAGGAAGCCTCGGGTGGAGAACGGCTCGCTCAACCAATAAGCAAAATCCTTCGGGCCGCATCCTGCATCCGCCGAGGGCGGAGGTTGTGTTTCGCATGCTCTGTCGACCGCGGGACACAGCGGCATCTGCGACGAACGGGTCAGCATCTGCAGGACATTGATTCAATCGAATAGTCATCTGATCTCTCGGAGCCAGTGGGTGCAACACGAGCATGGTCGTAACGGGGTCTTTAGTGGCGGCACGGGACAAGAGCAAGAGTTTTGCAAACCGCTTCATTCTTCTCACTTGCGGTGTGGCTTGCGACGATCTGACTTGCGTGCGCTTACTCCGCTGAAATCAGCGGTCGCAATCTATGCTCGCACCCGAAGGTGGATTGCGACGCTGTTGGAGATGAGTGCCATGGTCAGCTTCACCGAGCCCGCTGGTGGGATCGACCGCGTCCGCCAAGATTTGGATCTTCTGACTGCACGGCTCAACTATAAGTTTGGCGGCCCGATTCTTCTCAAATATTGATCTATCGTTCAAAAGGTAGATAAGGCCTTGGCCCATGGGCCGGGGCCTATTTTGGTGCGCCAGGCACGGCGCGGAGCGCCGCGACTGGCGCGGTTGACCGGCTTTCAATTGTCCATAACTTTCTCCGCTTGAGCTGATCCGCCGATCAGCAAAATCTTGAAGAATCACTTGTGATTCCTTGCTGAGCACCTGATGCGCGAGGGGGTGCTCTATGGGGCTCACATTGAGGGATCGATCGGCAAAAGGCCGTTTGCGATTTGTAGGCGGTGAATGTTGGATTGATCGAGAGACTAGTGGATGCCAGTCTAGGGACGCGCGGCTCGGCGACAGATTCCGCTGCTCACGCAGATTGGAAGCGCCATCGGACAAAGTATTCCGCTCGTCTGCCAATTGGGCGAATACCAAGGCAGCTTATCGCTTCTTCTCTAATGACCAGGTCAGCGAAGCGGACATTCTGGCGGGCCACTTTCAATCGGCGCGTGAGCGCACGATTGCCGCCGGCGGTCCGGTTCTAGTGCTCGATGATACGACCCAGTTCAGCTATCAAAGATAGAACTCCGACCGATCGGAATCACGAAGAGCATAAACAGCGGCCGGGGACAAGGCGGGCTGCCTGAGCTCGCACACGGTTTGCGGCATCCTGATGCACTCGAGCCTGGCGGTGACGACTGAAGGGCTCCGCCTGGGCTGGCCGCCGTCAAATTCCGGACCCAGAAGAAATTCAAGGGGCCGCCGCGCTCAAGAAGACTAGGATCCAGATTCAATTGAGCCAATATGCGACGAGAGCGGCAAGATGCGCAGCGGCCAAGAAATTCCGGCCGAGCTTGTCGCACCGCGGGGCGATGCGCCGGAAGTCCTTGAGCCTGCAAAAGCAGTGTTCGAGACGTTTCGGCCTTTGTAGGCGCATTTGTTGATGCGCTGGACGACAACACGGTTACATTTATTGGGGATTACGGGTTTCGCGCCGCGACGAACGATTTCGCCGCGAAGCTTGTCGCCGTCATGCCCTTTGTCGGCGAGGAGCGCACTGATAGGTGGCGCGAGCGCCAGGACATCGGGAGCCGCTGCGATATCGACATCCTGGCCTGCCATCAGATGCAGGACGACCGGCCGGCAAAGGGATTGCTCAGCGTATGGAGTTTCGTCGTGCGGCCTGCGCGCGAGCGGCCGATTGCTTGATTGTGCTCCCCCCTTTTCCGTCGGACGCACACCGGTGAGCTTTAACCGAGGTCCAATCGAGCTACAGCACAACACCATCTTCGCCAGGCTTGGCCAGCGGTTCGAAGATTGCGCACCATCGGCCTCGCTTGGCCCAGCGATGAAGCGATTCGTAGATCGTCGTGTAAGGGCCATTGCTGTGGAAGGAAAATAGAAAACAGCAAGTGTGAATATGGTTGGCTGCGTCAACCGATCGGCGGAGCGGCGAGGAGGCGGTTTGATCGGCCGCAGGTTCATCGGGCCGTTGCTTTCGCTGCAACAGGGTTAGGGTTGGTGGGGTATAGTATGTTGCAAGCCTAGTCCGCCCTGAAGGAAATTCAGCAGTCCGTCGAACGTTCAAATACGCCAAGCACGACGCTGCACGGTCCTGTGAAATATCCGCGACGTGCCGCTAAGTCCCGATCTATCTCAGTTTAGGCAGGAGCCTCAAAATGTTCGACGACTGGCCTTGAGCGGCCAGGCGAACAGCGCCGGCCACGCAGCTGTGTCGGTTCTTACACAATCGATGTCACCGCTTGCGCGCCGCAGCCGACCTGCAGCACCAGAGCATTATCCAGGCGCCGACAAATGCAAAAAATCACAAGCCAGATGAAGTCTCCGCGTGCATTAGTCGCGGGTGCCATGCAGATCGCACGTCTGCTACAACATCCGGTAGATGCCAGCGCTGACGAATCGGCGGAAGAAGAACGCGATCGCGGTCATTGACTTGCGGGTTGGTCGGACCTCGACCTGCTTTGCAGGGTGGCGGCAACCAAGCTGGCCAGCACCCTGCGCTCTGACATCGCCGACATCGCTCGCCAAGCGCTGATGCGGCTCGACCAAGAGATCATCTGTGCCGCGGGCAGCCTGCAATGGCGTGAGCCAACACCAGGGAAACGGACGAACTCCTAGTGAAGCGTCAAGGCGGTGTCGACAGCATGACGTGAGTCGGCGGGACCACTGACCCGGACCCCGACTGACCACAGCTTCACCTTTCCGCCACTGGAAGACCATAAGCTAATCGCAGCGCTTCGGCACGACTAGATCAGCGCACCCTGCGTCGTCCCGTGCGCTCTCATCTGGAATGGCTCCGACCGCCCCAGCGCGCCCTGAGGCGCGGCGTGACACAAGGTGCTTCCACATGACAATTTGAATTTTGGAAGTTCTTGCTTGGTGGTCGCGCGACCATTGGAATGTTTGTGTACTCGGTCGCGACCTTGGAGACGTATGTTTCTTTCTTTCTTTCACGGTTGACAGTTTTCTCTTGTCCTCCATACGAAAGCATGGTCCCAGTTTGCGCGTAATACTCGGCCGCGTCGCAATCGGATTTCCCTTCGCCTAGTTGATGGAACGTATCGAAAATGAGCCACGCTTCGGAAGTGTCAGTTGAGCGGGTCACGATCCCAATCTTGCAGCGGTGGAAGCAGGAGCGGCGGCGTGTCACCATGACCACCGCCTACGATGCGGTTACGGCAGGCATCGCCGACCCCATCGTCGACATCATTCTTGTGGGCGACAGCGTTGGCAATGTCTGTCTCGGATTCGACAACACGTTGCCGGTCAGCATGGCAATGATGAACCATCATCTGGAGGCTGTTGCACGCACAAGGCACCGCGCCCTGCTCGTGGCCGATCTGCCGTTTCTTAGCTTTCACCTTGGTCCGGAGGAGACGATACGCAACGCTGGAGGGTTCCTGCAGCGAGGCGCAGATGCTGTGAAACTCGAGGGCGGGGCCAAGCGCGTGGAAATGGTGCGTGCCTTGGTCGATTGCGAAATTCCTGTCATGGGCCATCTCGGCCTCACCCCGCAAAGCGTCAATGTCATGGGCGGATTCAAGGTGCAGGGCCGGAACGCCGATGACGCTTTACGGCTGCTCGATGACGCTCACCGTCTGCAGGAGGCCGGATGCTTCGCGTTGGTGCTTGAAGGCATTCCGGCCGAGCTAGCCCAGCGAGCGACCGAATCGCTATCGATACCAACCATCGGAATCGGCGCGGGTCCCGACTGCTCGGGCCAAGTGCTCGTATTCCATGACGTGCTGGGGCTAACCATAGGTCATCGGCCCAAATTCGTTCGCGCCTATGCAGATGGTTTTCAGATGTTACAAGAGGCGCTCTCGCGCTGGGCTGCCGATGTCCGCACCGGTGCGTTCCCGGCGCCGCAGGAGTGCTATAGGCTTCCTGAAAGCCTGAGTGACATTATCGCAACCTGGGCTCCTCCCAACCCAACCTGATGTAAGGTGCAACGATGCAGACGATTACCACGGTCGCTGAGCTTCGTCGTGAGCTAGCGAAGGCTTGCAGCGCGGGCAAACGCGTCGGGTTAGTATAGTACCTACAATGGGGTATTTGCACGATGGCCATCTGGCCCTGGTCGACGCGAGCCGAGCGCAATGCGATGTCACCGTCGTTAGCATTTTCGTCAATCCGGCTCAGTTCGGACCAAACGAGGATCTCAGCAGCTATCCTCGCGATTTCGTGCGCGATGAAAAATTGTGCCGCGATGCCGGTGTTGAGATTGTGTTCGCGCCGGGTGCACAGGAAGTCTATCCGGCTCAATTCGAGACCTTCGTCGAGCCGGGCGAACTGGCGAAACCACTCTGCGGGGCTTTCAGGCCTGGGCATTTTCGGGGCGTGGCGACCGTCGTGTGCAAGCTGTTCAACATGGTGCATCCGGCCGTCGTGTTTTTCGGGCAAAAGGATTTTCAGCAATGCGCGGTCGTGCGTCGCATGGCGACAGATCTCAATCTTCCCATCAAGATCGTCACCGTGCCAACCGTTCGGGAACCGGACGGGCTCGCGATGAGCAGCCGCAATCGGTATCTCAGCAAGGAAGAACGTCGGCGAGCCGTTGCCATCAGTCGTGGACTGTTCGCCGCGGCGGAAGAATTCCGCGCAGGAGTGCGCGAGGTGGAGAAGCTGATTGCGATCGCCGAGCGGCAACTTGAGACAGTTGATCGGCTGCAACATCTTGAACTTGTCGACGGTGATACGCTCAAGCGCGCCGAGAGTCCCCTGCGGTTTCCGGCGGCGCTCTGTGTCGCAGCCTACGTTGGTTCGACCCGACTGATTGACAACGTTCTACTGGGACTACCAACTCCGTAGCGCAATTCAGAACCAAATCGATAAACCTATCTTCTCGTCATAATCCACGGATCGGCCGACCGATTCACCTGTTCAGGCCGTGGGCCCAACCCAGCGATTTGAGACGGTGCAGGTCCGGGATTTGAGCGTCGGGCACTCCGCGACCCTTGTTCCGCCGACGCAGCGCAAACCTTAGCATCTGGATGTGGGTCGGACATGGATTTAGCGATGAAGGGCTGGGTGCGCAAAGTTCAAGCCGCTCAGCGTCGTCAGACCAGAACTGCCCCGATTTTGAACGAATATGAACCTTACTCGTGAGTGGAGGGGCGTGAATTGTCTCTCCCGAGCAGCACAGAACTTTCCGTGCTGTCCTCCCTGAGCCAGAGCGGCGAGTTGGGCGATGGCGGATCGCGAGATCCGGAGCACCTTGTCTGGGATTAGATCGTCCCTATGAGGGGGATACGGCCTGGATTATGCGTCGATGTGAGAGGTTCTGACGAACTAGCCGGACTCGGCCCTGCTTTATGTGCTACCGAAATCATTGGCCTTTGCCATGTCAAACACCATGGACGTGGAAGCGAGGAATTCGCGATGTCGCAGATGAATAGCGCCCGATTCACGGACGATCCGCGCTCGTTATTGCGCTCCAACCTTGATGAGCTTGAGCAGCGCATAAATCGGGCTTGTATGCGGGCTCGCCGCAGCCGTTCAGAAGTTCGTGTTTTGCCTGTCAGCAAGACCGTACCCGCCGCGATTATCCGTATCGCATCCGAACTCGGCCTTTGCGAGTTCGGCGAGAACAAGGTCCAAGAGGCGGAGAGCAAGGTCCGCGATTTGGCCGACCTGTCGTTGAACTGGAGTGTCATCGGTCACCTCCAGACGAACAAAGTGAAATCGATGGTCAAGTTCGCGAACGAGTTTCATGCGTTGGATACCTTGAGATTGGCCGAAGCGCTCCAGGCCCGCCTGAGCGCCGAAGGCCGGCATCTCGACGTGTTCGTCCAAGTCAACACCTCGGGTGAGGTGAGCAAATACGGTCTGCTGCCCCACGAGGTAGAGGATTTTGTTCTTCGGCTGTCCGACTATCCAGCCCTTGTCCCTCGCGGCTTGATGACTCTCGCCGTCCTGAGCGGAGAGGCGGACAAGGTTCGCGAATGTTTCAAGTTGCTGCGCGGGCTTCGAGACGCACTCCGCGATAGAACATCGACGCGACTTGATCTCCTCTCAATGGGGATGACAAGCGACTTCGAGATAGCAATCGAGGAAGGTGCCGATGTCATAAGAGTTGGTCAGGCGATATTCGGACCTCGGCCGACCAAGGACGGACAGTATTGGCCAGGGCTTCCTCTCCCCACCAGCGCGCTATCCGAGTGAGGCCGCGGGACCTGCCGCGAGTTCTGTTTCGTCCGTCGCCTGCCAACAGCAGAGTAAAATCACCACACCAATGCTAGCAAGTCGCCCCGTCACGATCGGCATGACGCCCCTTGTGAGCTGACCAGGCTCGATGGCGGACCCACTCTAAGTCGATACGCCGGAGCCTCGCCGATTGCAGGCGGGCCGCCCAACGGAAAACACGGCAAATTTCTCCGCGACCAGGAACACTAAGGTGCGCCGCGAGGTTCTTCTGCGTCAGGGATAGGGCTTGCGGAGTTCTCTTCCATGGTGAACGCCTCGCGCAACTGTCTGCGTGAGCAGGGCTCGGTGGGTCACTGAGATATTCGATTGTTAGCCTGCCCTAAAGATACGTTAGGGGTGCTGGCTTCGCAGAAGCAGGGATTTGCCATCCCATATCGATGAGCTCGAGCGCTCCATCTCTTGACGCCCGCATCAAAATCGAGCGCACGCGCGTGGCCGGGCAACGAAGCCGCCGCGCCGAATATAATGGCGCGCCGGCTTCGCATTGGGTGAACCCGGACGGGGCAATGTCCGGTGCGTGAACGCAACGCTACGATGCGTTGCCGCAATCAAAACCCCAAATTAATTGATGCCCTGGGTCGAGGTTAATTCTGGAACCGAGATTCGAGCGTGCAAGCGAGCAGGAACCTTCTGCTTTTCAGCCTCCGCGCCCCACCGATCAAAATTCATGGTTTGCCGGATCTTATCGCTAGAGGATTGGACATGACACTGGACGTGCAAGAGATGGACTGCGAGAGCGCCTGGAGAAGCTCTACGCGAAGTGCCGCCCACGGCGTTTCGCTCGTTTTGAACCAGAGCGGAGGGAAGCGAGACCGCTGGCGCGCGTGAGCGAACTCTACGGACGCTCGCCCGATTTAAGCGTCCGCGGCTAAACCAGGTCGGGCTACTCTGATCATGGGCGGTGCCACGCGATGGTCGCATCCAATAATTACAAGATCGGCACGGCAGAAGCAGAGCCCGAAAACGCGCGAGCAGATGCCGCTTATCCTGAGAATTCTAGAACGGCATCCGGAAATTTCAAACGTGATAGAGTTCTATTGATCCGAGCACCTGAAAGGTATTGATAAGTTCAACCGGCCTAGCGGTCTGTGTGCTGCCCGCATCAAATGAACTCGACCCATATTTCCGCAATACTGCTCTTTTCGCGTTGACCGGTATGTTATCGAGCTGCGCATTTGTGAAACCGATCTATACGACCGCGTTTAAGGAAGCTCTGCAAGCCGTAGGAAGATTGCGAATACTGCGTCCCCTTGCGGTGCGAGTATCGACTCCGGATGGAACTACACGTCGTATGTCGCTTGATTCCGATGGGCAAGAGCATGATCGCCCTATCATCCCAGAGTGCTGTCACTAGCAGAGGGCGAAGTGCCACCCTCGGATCACCCACAATGGTCTCTCCGTTGCAAATACCTTTCCCGTCCGCGATCATATAAGCCCAGAAGGGATCGCACGTCATATGCGAATGCTGCCCGAGTACCGCGTCTCTCGATGCGCTATCCAGGCACGTTAGGTGCCTCCGATGCGAGAGGCCTCGCACGGCTGTGACGGGCTCGATCCACTGCAGTTCCACTACTGCATGACTCTGTCGCTCAGCGATATATGTAAGATCGTAATTCGGCCCGCCGAAGGCGAGCGTTATATCACCCCAAAACCCCTGCTGCCTGTCAGCTTAACCACGCGCGTAGCGAGGGCCTGCCGAACATACTGGCTCCGCATCTGCAGACAAGCTGTAGGCGGCCGCGAGACGTAGCTCTCGCAGCGGCTTACCTGCCGGATCGATTGGTGGTAAAGCTCGGCGCTTTATAGGCTTCGAGGCGCCTTCGTCGTCGAACTCACCGTAGACGATCACGTCAATTTCGTTTGGCCGGTCACTCTTGCCGGTTGCGAGCGACTTCAAGCCGGCGTGCGTACGGGATTTTGGCGAGAACGGAAAGGGCTTCGATTACTTTGTCGATGTATGCCTTGTCTTTTGCGGTGAAGAATACGACGTGTCAAATCATAGTTGGCCGTCGGTAATCCCGAACAGTTGCGGTTTGATTTCGTGGAAAGCGAAGCGTCCTAGCCAAGTCATGCAGGACTCGGGCAGCCGTCCAGTGGCCACCGCACGGTAGGCGCCCTGCACGATCGCACTGCCAGGTGTTTAGCTGAATTTCCTTCGGCTGCTACTGCGCAAGGTGGACCATGTCTGAGACCAATTTTCGCCATGCAGCAAGAAAGCGCCTGATCATCAAGCCCCCGAACAAGTTTAAGTATATGACTGCGTGGACGCCATTCGCTTTGCGCGGAGGTCGTGCATGAAACGATCTCACTTGCTGGATTGAGGTATAAGAACTGCAGGAAAATGCGCTCGCTTCTCGAATACAGGCGAGGCGCCGTCATAGAGCTGAAGGAAAGAGCGCCGCCAAGCCCTGGAGCGTTGATGTCGAGGCATGACTTCAACTCTTTATGCATCCGGCTGATCACCGCAGAGAGATCGCTCGTGAAACTACACCCAACTTACGGAACGTAGCGATGGTCCACCCCTGCCGCCGAGTTCGTTTTACAAGTGCGCGATCTCGTAGCGTAGCGCATCGGGCCCGCAACGCTATCTCCCCAATAGCGTCAGCACCGCTCACGCGCAATGGCTGCGCGGAGCCTTCGAAAATGCCATGCAGAGGTTGAGAAATGCCTGGCGCGAAATGCGCGCAGGGCATCTCGCCAACGGCTAATAGCCGGATCGCATTGCAACAAAACGCCAGTCTGGCGAGGCTTACCTGCTGTCGCGAAAGAGCCGTCGTTTCACGTACAGGCGCTTTTCGCCGGCCCGCACCAAGCGGCCCACCCATGAGCAACGCTAGTAGGCGCGGCGCACCAGTCGAGGGAGTCGAATAGGATTCGGATAGAATTTATTCGCAACCGCGAGCACTGCCATTTCATCGGTTTCGAGCGCGATCTTTTGAGCGAGCATGATGTCGCCGGTCACCAGGGGGCGTTCGGGAACAAAGCACCACCCGATTTTTGGCTGGCCGTTTTCGTCGATCTCCACAACATTGCTCACGCTGCCCTGGTGAATTCAATATCGTCGACCCGTGTGAGAGCCCGTGACTTCGAAATAGCCTCGGCATCAAATTGCGCACGCTGCTCTGGGGACAGCCAATCCCACAGAAGACGCCGCGCACGCGCTTCCGGGCCGTTTTGCTTAATGAAGCTCCAATAGACCAAACGCGCACGACTGCCGGCCCCATTGCGCCTGAACAGAAACATTTGCCGTTCCGTGAAGATAGCTAACCACCGACGAGGCGCGGATAGAATAGCGTCTCATCCGCAGTCCAGTCGAATGACCGTGTGACCTTGAGCTCGCCGGACGAGGTCCGGGTGGCGGCGGTAAATCCTTGGCCGGTCAGCTCCCTGAAGCGCTGTTCAGCCTCGGCCAGCCCGTTCGGGTCGGTTTGCTCAAACATATGTCGAGTGTCGCCCGTAGCCATGAAAGAGAACTCCGCAATTCTTGCCCCTGAGGCGAAGAACCTTGCAGCCCGGAATAGTGTTCCTAGGTCGCTCGAAAATTTGAGTTTTCTCACTGACGCGAGCGTAACCCATGGGGCACTGCACGCTTTTTCGAGAACTCGTCTGCGGCTCGCGCTGGCAGGACGCCTACATCGTTGCTGCCGGGCCTCGCTCCAGGAATCCGCGTAAGTTCTCCTTGTCACCCTAATTGCGCCATGCCCGATGCTTCTTTCTGATGACGGTGCCGCTACGCGGTGGCTCCCTGCAATGGGCCAGCGGCTTCCTCCATTTTGTGCCGCCTCATCCGAGTGACGACCTCGCCACGAGCCAGGAAGGATCGTTCGGCGTAAGTATCGACTCTGGGGAACTGCACGCCATAGGTTGGTTGATGGCGATGTGCAATGGCCATGATCGCGCCTTCGTCCGAACGCGCGGTGACCGTGAGGTGCGGCGCGCAGGCCTAATCGAGCTCGACAACGAGAGAATGGTGGCGCCCGACGCAAAGTGGAAAGGGGAGGTCCTTGAACAACCCAAGGCCATCATGCGTTACGTACGAGGACCGGCCGTGCATAGGGCGACGTGCACGCGCGACACGTCCGCCGAAAACGCTGCCAATACACTGGTGTCCGAGGCAGATGCCGAGAATCGGGAGCCGCCCAGAAAGTTCGCGGACGACGGCGGTAGATATTCCGGCTTCCGTTGGCGTGCATGGACCGGGGAGATAACGATTGCGCGCGGCTTGAGGCGAACAAGTTCGCTGAGCCGACCACGTCGTTCCGGAACACCTCAGTTGCTTGACCTAACCTGCGGAAATAGCGCGCAATGTTGAAGAGGAAGGAGTCGTAGTTGTCGATGATGACGATCAAAATCCACCGGGTGTTTTAGCGCCAAATGCATCAAAGATGCGCTACGCCTTCGCGAGCGTCTCCTGGTATTCGGCCTCTGGCTCTGACATCGCGGTTATACCGTTACCGGCGTGAAACACCGCTTGTTAGTCATTGATCGTGACAGTGCGGATCACATTACTCGTATCCATGTGCCCGTTGAAACCGATGAAGCCGATCGCCCCGCAACAGACCTCTCGCGCCATAGCCTCGATGTTCGTAATAATTTTCATCGCGCGGACCTTCGGTGCCCCTGTGATGGAACCGCCGGGAAAGCAAGCCCGAAGTAAGGAAACGGCGTCTTGGACTTCTGCAAGTTCACCCGTGACGACTGACACGAGGTGGTGCACTGAGGCATAGGTTTCGAGCTTGCAGTTCGCCGCTCATAATGCGCTCACCGATGGCCTCAGCAATGCGCCCCGCAGTCGTCGCGTTTTGGTCAGGGCCAATCATAGATTATCTACCGCAAAATCAGGGCATGAGTAGGTCGCATCGTCTAGTCTGACTCCAAACCGACAGTTCATAGATAATTTCTCTGATTATCTATGATGGAATGCTAAGGCAAGTTGAGCCTGATTCTTGGCGCCAAATAGGACGATGTGACGAATCATGGGTGCCGCAGGAGCGATGTCGCTAGTTTACAGCCCTGCTGCGCTACGGCAAGCTCACCATTGCGTCGAGCTCGCCGGAACCGTTACTGAAGCTTGGCGGACGACAGGTCGAAACGCGACCCATCAAAGGTACGATCGCGCGATCCGCTGATTCCAAGGAAGACCAGCGCCGCGCTGATAGGCTGGTCGCATCCGAAAAGGACCCGGCAGAGAACACTATGATCGTCGACCTCTTGCGGAACGACTATCTCGCGTTTGCACTGTGGATTCGATCGACGTTCCTTCCTTGTGTGCAGGCCCTATGCTTTCTAGCCGGCGCAAACTCAATCTTCATCGGCGATGTGCTGTTGACGACTAAGAACCCGCAGCGCGACCGTGATGCCAACTTGCTGGACCGGCTCGGCATCTCGTCCGGGCCTACTAAATGAAAGAGGCAGCGCGCAGCTGTGCCGTAACTTGAGTGAAAGTGACAATGCAGATTATCTCGATGAAAGGCAAAATCCATCGTGTCTGGGTGACTGGAGCCGATCTGGACAGCGATGGCTCGGTTTCGAATGATCGTGCGCTGCTGGATGCGGCAGGACTCCTGATCCACGAACGCGTCGAGATCTACAAGATTGGAAGCCGGGGCGCTTCGCGACCTATGTGGTGGAAGCCCCCCGCGGATCGGGCTCCATAGATTTGAACGGTGCGGCTGCGCGACTCGCGATGCCCAGAGGCAAGGTTATCGTCGTGGCATACGAGTCGCTTGACGAGACGGAGGCAAGACCTTTCAAGCCGCACGTTGTGTTCGTCGATCGAGAAACTCGCATTCTGCCAGGTCGAAGCCAAGAGAGGCCGATATTTGAGCTTGCTCTAGGCGGCCAACAGACTTTCTTGCGCGATCCTGGGAGTTGAAGAGTGACGTTAAGCCTTGCGGTCAAAGTTGCCGACTATGTCGCGCAGTTGCATGCCCTGAACGAAGACGACCGTCTTCGCTGCCTCAAGCCGCGCAGTGGGGCAGATTTCACATCGAGAATGATTATCTGGCGCTGGCGAGCGCGCCGCGCATGAAAAAGGCTGTCACGGCCACGCTCGAGGCGGGCACCCCGGTCGGGCCGGCGGGTCGCGGCTCCTGCGTGGCAATTGCGAAGAACAGCCGAGGCGGAAGCAGCTCGGTTCTTTGGGGCGGAGGCGCGCTTTTTTTCCCGCGGGCTATCTCGCAAATCTTGCAGCCTGACAACGCTGCCTCAGCGGGGTGATCTGCTTGTTCTCGATTCTCTTGTGCACGCAGGTGTTCATGAAAGGGGCGCGTGCTGGCCGGGCCGAGTTTCCTCTAACCGCCCACAATGATACTCAATCGGTCGAAAGCACAATTTGTGACTGGCGGGCCACGGGTGGAATGGGCCGCGTCTGGATCGTGGTTGAAAGTGTCTCCAGCATGGATGGCGATTTTGCCCCGCTCAAAGAGCTGATCGCGATCGCGGATCGATATGATGCGTTTGTCGTAGTGGATGAGGCCCATGCCACGCGCGTTTACGGGGAGCAGGGTCGAGGGCTCACAGCGCCTTATGAAAGGCGCGAGAACCTCTTGGTTGTCCATACCTGCGGCAAAGAACTGGGAGCGGCCGGGGCGCTTGTCGTGGCCTCGGGCGTGCTGCGCGACTTCATGGTCAATCGTTGCCATCCATTCATCTTCGCCACCCCGCCCTCACCATTGATGGCCGTCGCCGTGCGGGAGGCACTCTTCATCCTGCGGGAGGAACCAAAGCGACAGCAGCGGCTGGCCAAGCTGATCGCGTTCACGCATCGAGAGATTGGCGCGCCCAGTGGGCGAAGTTCCTCGGAGTCGCAGATCGTGCCCTATCCTGGGCGACAACGCGCGTGCGATGCGGCTCGCATCGAGACTGCAGGCGCGCGGTTTCGATATTCGCGCAATCCGGCCGCCGACTGTGCCGGCGGGCACGGCTCGTCTGCGAATTTCACTGACGCTTGCGGAGGCTGAAGTGCGTGCAATGCTCGATGCTATGTTCGAGGAGAGAAGAGATGGAGCTCGAGCAACAGGTCGTGGTGACCGATGCGGAGTACCGGATGAGATAGACGTTTTTGCGGCCGGGCTCACCCATCTCTTCGGTGCAATCCTGCTGCGAACCGATTCAGGCCGGCGTGGCAATAGGCAGTGAAGGGGCTCCAGAACTTAGACGCCTCTCGTGCTTTGCTCAGGCAGACCCAGAAGCCTCGAGGCTTGTGAGATGAAAGCTTTGCAATCTCCTGATTAGCTGCGGAATTCGGCAACGAGCTGCCCAGCATTGCGGAAATTCGGCTCAGAGTCCGGGCAACATAGGACGCAAAGATGAAAACTTCCGGCCGACCAAGGTCGGAGCGGACAAGGTGCGTTCAGGGCTCGGCGCGTTTATTGAAGAGACGAGAGGTGAAGCTCGATGAGTCAGCGGATCGTGGTGACAGGCACAGACACCGGAATCGGAAAAACGGTGTTTTCCGCGGGGCTCGCCGATCTCCTTGGCGCCAACTATTGGAGACCGATTCAGGCCGGTCTCGAAGGAGAGACTGATGCCGAACTTGTCGCGCGGCTCGGCGGTCTCTCGCCCGATCGCATCATGCCGGAGCTTTACCGACTTCGCACTCCCGTTTCGCCACGTCAGTCCGCTGAAATTGACGGAGTTCGCATTGAGCCAGATTCGCTCAATGTGCCAGACACCGGGGAGCGACCGTTGATGATTGAGGGCGCTGGCGGCCTGATGGTGCCGCTCAGGGGCGATACACTCTACATTGATGTGTTCGAGCGATGGCGACTTCCAATCGTGCTTTGCGCGAGCACGGCACTTGGCACCATTAATCATTCGTTGCTGTCGATAGAGGCTCTGCGAAAACGCCAGATCCCCATTCTTGGGATAGCCTTCATTGGGGAACCCAATCCTGAGACCCAGATCGCGATTCGCGAGATTGGGCGGGCGCGTTGGCTAGGGCGATTGCCCTGGCTGTCTCCCCTCGCGGCAGACACGCTGCAGGCCCCGTTCAAAACCGCTTTTCATGCTGATCAATTCAAGCAATGACGACGAAGCCGAAGTCGCCGATCTGGCACCCGTTCACACAACACGCGCTCCAAGAGGAGATGACAAAAGTTGTGCGGGGAGATGGCGCTTATCTCCGCGCCGCTGACGGTCGCCGAATTATCGATGTATATCATCCTGGTGGGTGGTGACCTACGGTCACTGCATTCCACATATCGTCAGCGCCAACCAGGAACAGGCAGGCAAGCTCAACCAGATCATCTTCGCAGGCTACACCCACGAACCGGCGGAGGAGCTTGCTGCGCAACTCTTGAAGCTCGCAGGGGGATCATTCTGCTTCACGACGCCAAGGCACATACCGCCGCGATGAAGCCCGCCTTCCTACGGTACCTGCATGACAATGGCTATCACGTCGTTCAACATCGTTCCGACGGCGCCGCTGCAGAGGAATGCCGATACGCCTTGATGGCGGAATGTCACGATGGCGCAGATTGGATATAATCCCGAACCAACTAAGCCGTCCTTCATGCTGGCCGGTGCAATGATGAAGGCGGAATCGCGCCTGAGCCGGCAAGCTCCCGTCATAGGAATGTAGGAAAGTGACGTAAGTCACTTCAGACGTCTGCCTCATCCGTGCCGTTTACGCGCCGACAGGAGTGGTAGGCGCGCATAGCCGCTACGAAGCGTCCTCGTGCAGCACTTCCTGATTTTGGGATGGCAGAAGCCTGCCGCTTATGCCTGAGCGATCTTCCGCGACGTTCTCACGGAGTAGCGCGTGTCGGCAAGCATAGAACAGTCTTTCAACAAACAGATCGTAAAGTGATCCAAGTGAACGATAGAAACGTCTCGCGCGATACGGCCCGACGATGCTCTCAAAGCATTTAACGGCAATGCGATGGCAGGCGGTGAACCTGGCTCATCAGGACGGGATGTTGTCTATTCGAAGAACACGAGAGAAGCCGGCCTCAATCGCGAGCTCAACGACCAAGTTGCACGCGTTCGTCGGGCGTCCGTGATGTTCTTCATCGGCGCGGCAACAAATGGCGCGTCTGATGAGAAATTAGAAAAACTGATTATCTAAACACTACCGAAAACAGTGTGCCATGGACTCGCGTGTTCCACGATTCTCTGAGAGCATAGATGCCAGCAATGACGGCGGTAGGGACGCTCATGATCCCCAACAACAGCTTCGACAAGGCGAGTAATTCAATTATTCCCGCGGACGGATGAGCGTGTTTTCCGCCACGCGCGCAACCACGTCATGGGACCGTCAAATGTGATTGATCGAGACTGGATCCGGCAAATCGCTGGTCGGCCTGCCGTTCGAGCTTTCTACGAGGGGGGAGAGTAGACCCTAATCCGTGAGCCTGTTCGCAAGCGGTTAGCCTCGCTCCTGTAACGTCCGCGCATGAACACGATCCGCCCGATGTTGGGCGACACGCAAGTCCAAAGAAGAAGAGACTGCTCCGTGCGATCATCACGATGTTCGGCAAGTTATCTTTCGAGTTTCCCAGATATTTTAGCTTAGCTAGGAGCGACACAAAGACGCTATCACCGCGGTGTGAACTAAACGTCATCTGACCTTCAACCCTGCGGCATATCTGTTTTGGATCCGGTGCTGCGGCAGGCTCCTGCCCCGATGCCGCCGCTGGACCAGGTCGTACATTGGTAAAACTTGACGGAGGATGTGACATGGTGACCACGCGTGAAGTCTCTAACGGCGACGCTACAACGGTGACTCACATGGTTGCCGCCCTACGTGCCGAACTTGAGGGCGGACAAAAGCAGGGCGGACCAGATACCCAGCTCGTTGTCGACCTCTTGGCCATGAAAGAGCGCGTCCATGGGTTTTTGGCCTTCACGGAGTCACGCCCGGTCGGCCTCATTATGTTGTCGGAAAGCGCCGCCCTTTTTGCGGGCGGAACCTACGGTATTATCACCGAACTCTACGTGGTGCCGGATCAGCGGTCGTCTGGGGTCGCGATGCGTCTCATTGAGGCTGCGGTGGGCCTAGGGACGGTAAAAGGCTGGGGCCAGCTCGAAGTGGGGGCGCCGAGGCAACCAATGTGGAGCCGTAGCCCCAACTCAGCATTATACCTGAAGGCCGGTTTTGCAGAGATCGGCCCACGCCTCAAGTTGCCGTTACACGGCTTACCTGGTCAACGTGCGAAACGTGATGCTGCGGGCAGCTCGCGGTTAGATCCTCGGCAGCAACGCGCACTGAGCCGCTTTCGCTCGGATTCGACTTCTGCGAGATTTGCGTGAGCGTCGATTTGCCGGCGCCCGATTGACCCGCGATGAAGTTTGTAGTGCCGGGTTTGAGTCCGACCGACAAGTCAGAGAGAACCGGCGCATCTCAAACCCCTCATTGTGAGTGAGCCAATCCGCGTGCCCAGCTCGAAGGGACATGAACCCCTGCGCGGCGATGAGCCTTCTGTAAGGGCGGAACGCTGGCCAGTGTCCCAAGGCGTACGGATGGGACGGGCTTACGAAAGGCTCACGAGCTCGCCCCATCAGTTGACCGGTTTAATATTCTTCGAGGTCACTTGCGCTGGCGTCGCACCGATGAGCTGTTCGTACAGGAGAGGATCTGTCGCGCCCTCGGTGTTGATCAGAAAGACCCGTGCATTGGGTCCAAGACCGACCTTGCCACGCAAGGTCAGGTCAGAAGCAGCCTTCAGTAATGCTGCGAGGCCAACACACCATTTTCGCCTGCAACGACAACGGGATCGCCATCCTCGGGTTTGCCAGTCGTTTCATCACGCTGATTGCGTCCTCGTCGTCGACAGTCATAAAAGCATCCGCCGTGCGAAAGGATGCGCCAAGCGACAAGCGAAGGCTCGTAGCATTCGAGCATCGCCATCACGGTCGCTTGCCCATGATCTACCTTGACAGGATGACCGGCGCGCGCGCTTTCGAAGAGGCATGCTGCCCGCGAGGGATCGACAACTTTGAAGAAGGGGCGGTGTCGCCCAACAGAATTGATAGATGTCCAGCAACGGCTGCGGCGATGCCACCGACGCCTGCCTGGAGGAAGACGTGCGTCGGCGGCTCCGGCAACTGGCGTAGTGCTTCGCTCACAAGTGCGGTATATCCCCGCATTACAAAACGTGGGATCCGCTCATAGCCGGGCCAGGACGTGTCAGACACTGTGATCCAACCTTCTTGTGCCGCAACTCGCGATGCTTGGACGACAGAATCGTCATAGTTGCCGTCGACACGGATCATCTGCGCGCCAAAGCGGGCGATGGCGGCGATGCGCTCGTTGCTCACGCCTGAATGAACGAAGATGACGCATTTTGCGCCAACGAGCTGGGCACCTTGGGCAACTGATCTGCCATGGTTGCCATCCGTGGCGCAAGAGACCGTCATACGTCTTGCCACGGTCTTTACTTCAGCTGTGTGCAGCTCGGACGCGTCAAGATGGCGACCGAGCTGCCGAGTTGCTTCCTCGAGCACCAGGGCCTTCACTGCATAGAACCGCCTTTAGGCTTTGAAACTCCCAAGCCCGAGACGTTGGCCTTCGTCCTTTAGATGGATCGAACCCACTCCAATCTCGCGGGCAGAGCCTGGCAAAGAAATAAGAGGGTTTCCTTGTGACCATCGCGATGGTTGAGAAGCCGCTCGACCTCCTGAGCTGCTTCGAGGCTCAACGTGTCGGCGTCCGAGGCATCGAGGGGCGTGCGATGGTCGATGGG
Source organism: Bradyrhizobium sp. U531 (assembly GCF_051710265.1). NCBI lineage: Bacteria > Pseudomonadati > Pseudomonadota > Alphaproteobacteria > Hyphomicrobiales > Nitrobacteraceae > Bradyrhizobium > Bradyrhizobium sp. U531. The sequence goes on along the minus strand of NZ_JASVEN010000006.1, from coordinate 351,354 downwards.
CTGTTTGAGGAGAAACATGGTTTGGCTTTTCTCGGGAGCGCTTTGCATGGAATACTTCAGTTAGGAAAATAAAGTTCCGCCTTCTGGAATCATTTTTTGCAAGATTCATACCCGAGGGAGAGCTCCTTGATCAGCTTGGACCCTCGAGCCGAAAGTCGCAAACGATACGGCGCGTTCTGCAGCATAGAAAAATCGCTCTATTGGCGTCATACTTGGCAGCGGATCGGCTGCTTCGTGAACCTGTCACAACCAGCGGGCCTTCGGTCGTGAAGACCGACCACAACCACCTTCCCCACTGTTCTTTAAGAAAATCTTGAACATGGGAAATTGATTAGACATGAGCAAGGCACAATTTTCGAAAGTTTTTTGTTTTTGGTCCTAAGAACTCCAGAGCGACTTTCAAGCGAGTTTTCTTTAGGCGATTCCTGGGTGCTGTGAGCCTATCAGCGAACTCGGTCAATTCGCTACTGCCGATATCCAAAAACAAATTCATCGAGTGCTTCCTGTTGTGCCGCGACGCTCGCGAGATGCTTGAAAGTCTTGTCAGTCAGCGACATCTTTGCGACCCGGCCATCGCGTGCGCAGGGCTTGCGCCGCAGGAAGCCGTTTTTCTCGAGCAGCTTTGATTGGCTCGTAACGAACGAAGGCTCAACGTGCATCAATTTGGCCACGACGTTGACCGGGACACCGCCTTCTCTGTCCAACTCCGTTAAGGCCATCAAGATCATCCACCGTGGCCCAGTAATCCCAAGTACATCGCCGCGGAACTGGCGAAGTTCCTCCAGACACAAATGGATCGATCTGATCTCCCACGGACGCGGGCTGAATGAAACTCGGAGTCACATCATGGCTATCCGCTCTGCGATTGTCGGGTTCTTTCACTCTAGACTCTGGCGGTTGATCGAGAGAGGAGCGCACTGGCTCGCCGGCTTGCTTGCCATCGCGGCCATCGGCTGGATCTGGGTGCGCCCTGCCGAGAAAAGTTGCGGTCAGCCGACCTTTGCAGGCGCAGAACAGCAACAAAAGCGCCTCGTGATTTTCCTCGACGGCACATGGAATAGCATTGACAGCAACACGAACGTTTGGCGCATGCGGGCGCTGTGCGCAGGTAAAGGCAAAGATGACAAACCCCAGATGGTCTATTACGAGACCGGGGTGAATGGTTTTCTTGGCGGCGTGTTCGGCCAGGGGCTGGATGAAAATATCCGACTGGCTTACGAGTGGCTTGTCGAAAACTATAATGATGGCGACGAAATCTACATTTTCGGATTCAGCCGCGGTGCCTTTACCGCCAGAAGTCTGGCTGGACTTGTCGCGCTCGAAGGCGTCCTGAAAGCGGGCTCACCTGTCGGCCTTGGTCAACTGTTTGGCTCGCTACCAGAAGGGCAACGAAGAGAGCATCTGGACACTGAAGGACAAAGAAGCGGCGGGAGACGCAAGTAAGCTAACACCCGAGGAACATTCCCTACTCAGATATTCACAACCCGCCAAAGTTAAGGTGGTCGGCGTGTGGGATACGGTCGGATCGGTTGGTTTGGCCGCGCGGGATATTCCGCACATTAGCCGCTCACAATTTGGCTATCTGCAAACGGGATTGTTCCTGCCAATCCAAAACGGGTACCACGCACTCGCTATCGATGAGCACCGTAACGACTTCGCTCCCACGCTGTGGACCATTCATCACACCAAAGATGGAAAAGGGCCGCCGATGCGCCCGCTTGCCGCCGTTGAACAACGATGGTTTGTGGGTGCCCATGCCAATGTCGGAGGCGGCTATGAAGACGATCTGCTCAATCAGGCTCCGCTGCGCTGGTTGATGCAGAAGGCGGAATTGCCCGGGCTTTCGTTCCGTTCAGAAGTCACGCTCGATGGAGATGCCCTGAAGGCGCCGGTCATGGATTCGTATCACTCATTCGCCGAGGGGTTCTACGCGCGTGTCACACCTGCTCTTTACAGGCCTATCGGCCCAGAGCCCGAGGTCCGTGATAATGGCACTCACACCAATGTCAACGAGACGATCGATGTCAGTGTCTTTCAAAGGTGGCGCGCCGACCCAAAATATCGTCCACAGAACCTCGTCGAGTGGTCACGGCGCAGGAACGTTGATCCTGCTCAGCTGCAGACTTCCGTACGGGCTGACGATCCTCGCATATCGGTGCCCGACCAATAGGGTTCGCCTAATTTGGTCCAAAACTAATACTGGCAGCCGAATTCGAATCGGCAGTCGCCTATTTGAAAATGAAGGGCCTAAATCTGTGGAACAGGATGTAGGTGGTTTGAGCCCACCCAACTGTACCAAGGCTGCGGATAACTCCGCGCGTTCTCAGCATCTTATTGATACACCACGAGGATTTGCGCGGCCTAAATACAAAAGGCTGCACAAATGGCGTTACGAATGGTTGCGTTGAATAGGATTGCTGACGGTCGTTGGTTTGCTCGCAAGGTCATTGACCTGCCGAACTTTCATCCATTGGCGATGTTCATGAGAGTGCCAAGTCGCGCATACCATACTCTTGCCCACCCCATTCACCCGGCGCTCCGGTGGACACGGCTGCGCAATCACGACGGTTAGGCGTCTCGCCCCTCGTAAGGCGCCGGATTAGCCAGGGCTGAAGATCAAGCAGAGCAGGATCGCCGCCACGACCAATGTCCAACCGATTGACGTGGCGAGAGCCCATACTTGGATTGGCATCGAACGAACTCTCCCGACGACACTGCTGGCGGGGGACAGCGGCCTCTTGAAGTTACCTCAAACCCTGTTCGAGATAAAAGCCCTTACTTGGGGACCGCCAGAATCAAAAGCCGGACTCGCCACTTGTGAAGTCAAAAACGATTTCAGACCTATGATCTTTCGCCCGTGCCAAGACTACTGTAGAGGCGTCCATTGCGCGCAGAGGGCGATCGAAAGTGAGTAGTAGCAATCGGCGCTCAAATTGGACGGCATCAGCCTAGTTGTTTACGAAGCCAGATGGGCTTCGCGTCGCGATTGTGCCGCGCCCAAGACGTCGCCGCGTTCGACAGTCCTGCTCTGCATCTGAACGCAGGTGCTCTACTCTACTGCCGATAGCGATCGCTTCCCCGTACGCGCCACAGGGTTGAACGGTGCGGGAATGCGGCGCACTGCTCGCTGATCGTGCTGGAAACCAGCGGCCCATTGGGAGACCAGCAGGAATTATGCGCCGTATTTGAATAATCTTTCATGATGAGCCGGCGAACCGAGGATTACCTGATCTCTACTCCTCGCCAAAATTGAGCTCGGTCATGGGCATTGTTGATCTTGTCAGCAGCAGCTTCTGGTGCCGACGGCACCTGGAGTTGCGCAACTCTGCTTCCGCTCGTCTTCACGTAAAGTGAGTTGGTCGGTCGTGTTGCCATCTTTGTAGACGTCAATCGCTGTTGTCCCGGAGCTTCTCCAACTACGTCGCTCAAACCCGCACGAACCATCTTCGGAAAGTGGTGGCGAGAGCTGCGTCCGCTTTCAGTATCTTTGCTATCCTTTCAAGCCGACAGATATTTTGCCTCTTGGTAGTTGTCATTTTCATTTGATTGCAGATGCGAGGCCAGATGAGGAGCAATTTGACTCCGCTTCGCCCGGTCTGGACTGAAAGCCATTGGATGTGGGATAAGCGAAAATCAAAGCGCGTTCACTTCGAGCACGAGTACCGGGCAACCCTTTTAGGTCTAGACGGCACGTGGCGGCGCGATTGCATTCTCATCGACGTTTCCGACACCGGAGCACGCCTTCGAATGCATGGATCGACAGACGTGCTCAAAGCTCGCCAGTTCTTCCTGCTGCTTTCAACCGTCGGATTACGGCGATGCAAGTTGATTCGACTGGACGGCTCGGAAATCGGGGTCCAATTTGTAACCAACCGGAATATTCGCCCGGGCTAATTGCCAGAGAAACCAAATCCGGTTCGAATTGATTCAATGAGGAGGGTCGTCCTCCCAACTCACTCCTGAATCGACGCTACCTGGCAGCAGCGATGCCCCTCATCTGCGTTCTCATTGTAGGGCGGTCCATCCCGGGTATCGAACCCTTATGCGATTGCCTGAACGGCGCCCGAGAACATGCCGTGCAGCGGTCTCAGGACGTAGTGCTCCCCGTAGCGCTGCAGCGGTATAATCGTTCCGGAACACGCCACATCGCCGCAAATGCGGACTACCTGCTTCGAACAGTTGGGCACTGAGTCAGCATTTGATGACATTTAACTTTGTCATCGATCGCTGACATTCACAAATTGTCAACGAACGCCGACTTATGCTAAAGTAAGCGAACGTAGACATTTGGATGTCCCATGCTCATACGCACACCGGCCGAACTCGGCGCCATCCTTCGCGACCGGCGCAAGAAGCTCAAACTCGATCAATCGACGTTTGCCAAGAGCATTGGCGTCAGCCGCCAATGGGTGATCGAGGTTGAGCACGGTCACCCGCGCGCTGAGCTCGGGCTGATCCTTCGCGCTCTCGACGCCCTGGACATCCGCCTGGATGCGGGCACCGAACAAACGCCAGCCCGCGGGACCACCAGGCCAGCCGTCGATATCAACGCCATCGTGGCCAAGGCCAGGAAAAAAAGGGCATGACGGGCGAACCTGTTGCTCTGCTCGATGATCGGAAAATCGGCCGCGTGCGCAATGACGCCCGCGGCCGGCTCAGCCTTGTCTATGACAAGGACTGGCGCCGGGCCGAGGGAGCCTATCCGCTATCGCTGTCCATGCCGCTCGCGGCCGAAGAGCACGGTCCTTCCGCCGTGCAGGCCTTCCTCTGGGGACTACTGCCCGACAACGAGCGCGTGCTGGAACGGTGGGCCCGAAGATTTCAGGTGTCCGCGCGCAACGTGTTTGCCCTTATTTCCCATGTCAGCGAGGACTGCGCGGGTGCCGTTCCGGGAAAAGCTCAAGAAGCAGCCTGAAAAAGAAAAGCAGTCCGAGAAGAAAGACTAGCTCCACCCCGGCGCCACCGGTATCTTTCCTACAACGCCCCTAAACACGTGGCCGCACCGCCACGCCGCTGGCGTCACAAAACGCACGCAGCTGCTGAATACAGCTTTGCGCGGTAAGCTTTGCCTTGCACGGACGAATGGCCCGGCTTGTCGCGTATGCCCTCATGGGGAGCGGCCGTAGCGGTGTCTTCGTTCGCAGCCACTCAAGTTCGGCCGGCACACACGCCCCCGGCCACATGTAGGTCTGCCTCCCGCGCTGACGGCTCGTCTAAGGCTGGACAAAGATAACCTGTCGCGGCTGACTACGCTGACTTGCTTACAAACAGAACCGTAATCACTGCTGCGCTGCCGATTAGCAATACGACCCCAACGTAACCCAAGGGAAATGAGCTGGACTTTCTGAACACATCCACCTCAATCCCTTTGTCACGAAGCAATGCTCTGACGGCTTTGTCCGCGTGCTTCTCTGCTTCATGGTTCTCGCGTATCCAGACAATCGCGTACACCGTGAGGACGGCGAGCGCGGCAGCCATCATGTAGCGCTAGATAGGATTAGGCTTGATTTCCCCTTTCCAGGTCAAGGCGGCAATCCCGCCGATTACCGACACCAGGATCGTGACCACCCAGGAAAAGATGTCCCACTGCTTCTTGCGGCGGTACTCGAGCTCGCAGCGCGCGAACTGAAGGACCTGTTCGTGGCCCGGCATGGTCTGCTGAGGGGCATCGGACATTTCGCATCTCCGGGGTCGCCTGACCTTCTCAACCCTAACCGGACCTCATCCAATTGCAACCCAAGATCGTTGAAAATATCGACACAGCCCTATCGGCAAATGGATCAAAACCTTCTCCGCCGAGGACAAGATCCTTACAATCAGGTCGCCGGCCGTGGAGAAACCGCCACCGGAGGTTCGCGCTTCACCTATAAGGCCGACTGGAACACCGACATCGCCTGCTGCTTTCCCGTCAGTCGCCGCGAGCATGAATGGAAGCAAGGGTTGCACCCCATCTTTCAGCATCTCGGCCCCGAGGGCTGGCTTCGCGACAAGCAAACCCACGTCGAGCCGTTCAGGCGCGCGCCGCGCGGAAGCGCTATCGGGAGATGGTCCCTGTTCTGAATGAACAGAGCCTCCGGCGCTTTGTCGCCCTGGAGGCGAAAGCGCTGGGACACGGCGGGGTCAGCTTGATCTCCGGATCAGCGGATTGGCGCGGTCGAGCGATTTATCATGGACTTTCTGACATTCGCGACAACGTGGCGGTTCCGGCTGGACGCGTCCGTAAGGCGGGCGGCGGGCACAAGAAGAAGTCATCCCGGGATCCAACCCTCGCGGCCAATCTCAAGCGTCTGGTCGAACGGTGACGCGGGGCAATACAATGCAGCCATTATCGTCGACGACCCGCAGCCTGCGTAACCTCGTGACGAGCTGGCGAAGGAGGGTCATAAGGTTCGCCCGACTGTTGTCAGCGAGCTTCTGCGCGGCATCGGCTACAGCCTGCAAGCGAACAACAAGACCCGAGAAGGCGGCCAACACATCGATCGCGACGCGCAGTTTCAATTCATCAACACGCAGGCCAGGACGTTCCTTGCGGCGAACGAACCGGTCATATGGGTCGACACGAAGAAGAAGGAACTGGTACGCAATTTCAAGAACAACGGCCGGGAATGGCGTCGCCAGGGCAGGCCTGAGCTCGTCAACATTCAAGACTTTATCGGTCCCAAGCTAAACCGCGCCGTGCCGTACCGCATGTACGGCATTATCAATAATGTCGGCTGGGTCAGAGTCGGCACGGACCACGACACCGCCAGCTTCGCGGTCAATGCGATCCGCCGATGGTGGCGAACGATAGAAGTGTCATCCGACAGTCAAACGCCCGATGATCACGGCTGAGGCCGGCGGCAGCAACGGGATCTTGTGTGCGCCTGTGGCAGGTCGAGCTTCAAACTGGCGGAGAGCTCAAGTTGCCGATCACGGTTTGCCACCTGCCGCGCGGCACCATCAAGTGGAACAAGATCGAGCATCGTCTCTTCTCCTTCATCACCATCACTGGCGGGGAAAGCCACCGCGTAGCTATCGCACGATCGTCCAGCTGATCGCCTCGACGACAACAGATGCCGGCCTCAGGTGTGCGCCGAGCTGGACAAAAGGAGATATCTCGCCGATTGGGGGTCTCTCACGATGACCTGGGCAAGTCGCGGCGTAGGTCGCTGCAAGGGCCGGAATACATGCGCCTGATGCGCAAGAGGACCAAGCAGGCTAGCGTCACCATTTTAGATCATAGTCCTGCGCTCGAACTGCTCGTGGACGACAATGGCGCCGTTGCTGGCGCCAGCGGCCTGCGCCGGCAGAAGCATGATTGCTGGACCGTGCGCGCCGAGGCGGTCGTAATTGCGACCGGCGGCTGTGCGCTCCTTAGCAAGATCCTGGGATCGAATGTTCTGACCGGCGATGGCTATCTGATGGCAGCGCAGGTCGAGCGGATGATGCAATGACACGGTATCCGCGCCACGATGGCGCCGCCGCGCCGGTGATCGCACCGAAACCTGATCGCACGCGACGTCACGGCGGATGCTCCGAACCGCGTCTGGCTCGCTGATATCACCTACATCCCGACCGCGGAGGGCTGTACCATGCTAGTCGAGCGCACGACGCGCTTCACGATGCTATTGCACCTTCCCCGGTTGGCGCGCATGGCGAAGCTCCGCGGGTGAAAACGGACCTGCGCTCGCTGGACACGGGGCCGAAGCCGTGCGCGACGCTATCACGGCGCACCGTCATCACCTTGCCCCAAGAGCTGCGTCGCTCGGTAACCTGGGATCAGGGAGCCGAAATGGCTCAGCACGATCGTCTCATGATCGATGCGGGTATCCCGCCTAACGGTTCGGCCGTCATCGGCCGCCTCGGCGAATCTTCTGGGCAGCAAAAATGCATCCGATCAAGCCAGGCCGCCGCGCCCGCCAGGGCGTGCGAGTCGTTATTGGCTCCGCCGATTGTGTCTGCAGTGCCGAGAAGCGACTCATGCTCTTCTTCTACGGGTCTTCTCAATTCATGGGCTCTCTTTTGCCCGTTCTTGGTCTTTCGATCATGCCGCGCCGGCTGTTGAAGGTCTGGTGTTAGAAGCGAAGCGAACGTTAGGGTTCCGATTCTGCTGTAAATATATGACCATTGGTAAAGTCCCGGCAGGACTGCGACCCAACGGTCATGAGCGCCGGAAGTGTCTTCGTTCGCCCGGTAAAATCCCTTATTTCTGAGGCTTCCCGGTCTTCACAGTTCCAGTTTGCGCGTTATAGTTGCATCATGGCGTCGACTGCATCTATAGCTTCTTTTTTCCAACATTCACCGTTGATTCGGGGTTGACAGAATATAAGGAATTCCCTATATGCTTGTTTCGTTCGAGGATCCCGGATTGGGAGACGCGGCCGATGAGTTGGAGCAACTTGGGCACAATTTCGCTTGCGAGATCCTGCTCTACCTTCAGAAAGTCCACAGCGGATCGGTGGATAGCAGGGATCTGCTGCCCTTCTATACGTATAGAGGCGTGGAGATGTTCCATGCTTCCGCGGCGGCTAAGTTTGCGATCTTTGCTGTCGAAATTGATGATGATGGCGATGTGACGGTAACGCTAATGCTCGCGGCTGAGCATGGCGTGCCGATGTACGCTGGAGGGTCTTCCTGGAATGGCGGCGATTATAACGCTTTGAAGACCGGAATACTGAATGCGCGAGCTTCAGTTTGGTTCGTATGAAGAGTGGAGGCCGCAATGGTCAAACTCAAAATCGACAAAAGTCACAAACGTAGAGTGCGAGCCGTTGCTGAGGTTAGCAGTAAGGGGCGTGGTCGTTCGCTTGCTGATCTGGTCGAAAGAATCGAAAGAGCTGATGCAAGCCTTGCAGCTGAAAAGGAACTGTCGAGTGCGGCAATGCGTGCTGGGCAACTAGTTCGGGCCATGCGCAAGGATGCCAGATTCTCTCAGTCACAATTGGCGGATAAGTTGGGTATTAGCCAGGCTCGAATTAGCGAAATCGAATCGGGAGTCGGGACCCAGGGGCCAACTTGGGATCTGATGGAACGAATTTCGGTTGCATGCGGCAAGACGCTTGGCGTTGCTGCCTCTAGCGATGACCTAGAACTCGCGGCGCACATGCCAATGGCTGTTTAGTCTGATCCGTCGATGAGAGCCTGAGATACATGGCGTACTCTTGGTGGGACGCTTTCAAAGACGTGCTCGGCGCCGCGAGTCCAGTATGTATCGCCGTGCCGTGGTTCAGAGATTTTTGGCTGCGCGCTCACAGATCGAAACTCGAGCGAGTCGAGGCAACAGGACGGCTTGGCAGGCTGAAGGCGTCTGTCGAAGGTTCAATCCGTCAGAAAATTGAGTCCCCCAAGCTGGCCGACATAGTGTGGACCACACTTGGGCTAGTGCTAATGTTCATAAGCTTCTTGATTGCCATCATTCGAGGCCTCGCTGATCTCTTGGGCGGAACTTAATGCAGCGTTCCCCCAATGAAGCGTGCGTTCAGAACACTGGTCGGCATCTGCGCGCGGTAGTTGTTGCGGCATGTTTCTCACCAAAGCCAGAACTGCGCTAAGCCGATGATAGCTCCGCGGGCCAGGCTGACGCGAACCTGCAACCAGAAGGCCGCGTGGTGTAGATCGCCAATCAGATGCGCCAGCAACAACAGCGCTTCAGCTTTGGTGGCGACATTGAAGGCCGACGGGGAGGGGCGTTTCAACAGCACGGCGACCGCAGCATCAATTGCGGCTACGATGTCATGCTCGTTGGTGCCTTACGGTCGAAACGGCCTCGCTGGATCGCGACGTTATCAAAATGATAGGTGGTTGTGACATCCCATCTCTTCCTCAAACTCATGACCGTGATCGTTGCGGTGCGTCGTACCTGCACTGCACGAAATTCCGCGAAACATACGCTCATACGCTTCCATCAGGCCATGATGGTCCACCAAGGCTTTGCAAGGCGCCTCAAACGCGTCCTCGACAATGTATTTAAAACTAATGTCCGCCTGTTTGTGGACGCTCTTCACGCAATCTAGCCAGGGCCTGCCGTCCGCAGGTCAGCGCCCAAGATCGAGGCGACCTGAGCTTTGTTTTTCGACACGCGGCGGCATGCGCGTCGCCCGAACACGCCAAAACTTAGTCGCGTGGACATGGTACGCCTCGGCGTATCGGTCGCATGACCACCTGCGATGTGTCGCGGCTTGCGGGCATCTCCATCCGCATCTCCGTGAACGAGATCGCCTCATATCCTTCATCGCCCATTCGACGGAGCAACTCGTGAAACCCTTTGCCCTGCAGCGAGAAATTGTCATCGTTGATGGTGACCAGGGTCTGCGTACCTGCCAGCATAGCTGCCGTCTTTCCATAGCGCCGCGATCGCATTCGAGGAGTAGATGGCAGTCGGACGCCAGTATCGGCGCGAGCCGCCGAAGCTCTTGAAGGCAACTTGCCGTGCAGTGGCGCGAAGGCGGCGACCTCCTCGGCCGAGGAGGAGACCAGCGTGTCGAGAATGGCGAACCCCAGCTCGGTTGCGACGCGCAGCTGCAACAGATTGTGGTCGGCCGCATCGTCGGCGCGCCAGTCGTTGTACCAGACTGTGTTCGGCGGTAAGAGCGCCAGGAAGCCCGTCCAGAAGAATTCGCATTGGAATGTCGAGATACCGTCGACGCTCGTGGTCTTCCGTCTCGCGGTGCGCAAATGCCAGCGGCCGTCGCACCAGACTGTCCAAACCTGATCCAAAGCGTCGATGTTCGGATCATCAAGCGCCAAGCGCACATTGCCCGAAGGCTCAAGTCTAATGCTCGCCGCGTATCTTGTCAGATAGGCAGAGTAGTCGATGACAACCGGTCGCGACGCGGCCACAAGCTGCGCACGCCGTCCCAACGTGGGGGTCGGCCATGCTCCCGACAATGGCAACGGTCGGACGCAACAGCGGCCCAACTATGCGGTATCGGTCGAGACGCTCGTGTTGCCGTCAAGTGCCGCCACCTCCGAACGCAGCTCAAGCCGCCGCGTGCGCCGTATCGGATGACCCGTGCGTCGTAAGCGTCGTTCTGCTCCCACCTTCTCGCGGCGCATTGGATAGGTGAGTTTCACGATCTCTTTGAAGGGATCGGCTTGTGTCTATGCTTGACCATACGCTTAAGTCGGACGCGACGGCGCGCCGGCTGGAAGTGATCACGGAGACGGGACGCCGTCGTTGGTTCTCCAAGGACGACAAGGCGCGGATCGTCGAGGAGACGCTGGTACCAGGCGCCGTCGTTTCCGATGTTGCCCGGCGACACGGGCTTGCCCCACAACAAGTGTTCACCTGGCGTCGGCAAGCACGCCGGTTGCCGACGTCGATGGCTGACGATCCGCCGTTTGTACCGGCGGTGGTAGAGGCCATGGTACCGGCCGCGGCTGTTAGCCGTGAGCGCAAGACAGCGCGACGTAAGGCCAAGCCTGGTGTCGGGGGCATCGAGATCGAAGCCAAAGGCGTCACTATCCGGGTCGGCCGAGGCGCGGACGTGGCGCTGATTGCGGCCATCGTCCATGCGCTGAAGGCAAGCCGATGATCGGCCCGTCCGGCAATGTCCGGGTGATGGTGGCAACCAAGCCGGTCGACTTCCGCAAGGGAATGGAGGGGCTTGCCATGTTGGTACGCGAGCACATGAAAGCCGATCCGTTCTCGGGTGCTGTTTATGTGTTCCGTGCCAAGCGGGCAGACCGGATCAAGCTGATCTTCTGGGATGGTACGGGCTTGTGCCTGTTCGCCAAGCGGCTCGAGGAAGGCGTCTTCCGCTGGCCGAAGATCGAGGATGGCGTGATGCGTTTGTCGGCGGCGGAATTCTCGGCGCTGATCGAAGGGCTTGATTGGCGGCGTGTCCACGCGGCACGGGAAACGATCGTCCCGACGCAAGCTGGATAATTGTGGCCCGCGCTGCGGCGAAGTGAATCAGGGGGCATCGAGCACGTCGTCAGGCGGGCGCGAATATGCTGTGATTTGCCTGTGAGCGATAATCTTCCTGATGATCCAGAGACGCTGAAGGCGATGCTGCTTGCCGAGCGGCATGAGAGCGAGCGGCTGCGCCAGATCATCAAGGAGCTGCAGCGTCATCGCTTTGGCCGGAAGGCAGAGTCGCTTCCGGAAGAGCAGATGCTGCTGGGCCTCGAGGACGTCCAACAGGTCGCAGCCTGTACGGAAGCCAGCCAGGACGAGACAGCTCCGGAAGGTCGCACCGAACGGGCGCGCAAGCGCCGCGTCAATCGCGGAGCACTACCGGCGCATCTGCCGCGGATCGAGGTCGTGGTCGACCTCGACGCCAAAACCTGTCCCTGCTGCAAGGGCGACCTGCACCAGATCGGCGAAGACAAGAGCGAGCGGCTGGACATGGTGCCGGCGCAGTTCCGCGTTGTCGTCACCCGACGTCCCAAATACGCCTGTCGAGCCTGCGAAGATGGCGTCCTGCAGGCCGAGGCTCCGGCCCGGCTGATCGAGGGCGGCCTGCCGACGGAGGCAACCGTCGCCCAGGTTCTGGTGTCCAAATATGCCGATCACCTGCCGCTGTACCGGCAGACCCAGATCTATGCCCGCCAGGGCATCGCTCTCGATCGATCGACACTGGCGGACTGGGTTGGGCATGCCGCCTTCCATCTGCGCCCGCTGCATGAGCGCCTTCTCACTGTGCTTCGCGCGAGATCCAAGCTGTTCGCCGACGAGACGACGGTGCCGGTGCTCGATCCCGGTCGAGGGCGCACCAAGACCGGCCAGCTCTGGGCTTATGCCGCCGACGACAGGCCCTGGGGCGGCCTCGGTCCGCCCGGCATCGCCTACGTCTATGCACTCGACCGCAAAGCCGAGCGGCTGTTCAGCCATCTCGCCGGCTTCAAGGGCGTCCTGCAGGTCGATGGCTACAACGCCTACCCAAAGCTTGCCGAACGTGGCGAGGTGGAGCTCGCCTTCTGCTGGGTGCACATGCGGCGCAACTTCTACGAACTCGCGACAGCCGGCCCCGCTCCGATCGCGAGCGAGGCGCTCAAGCACATCGCCGCATTCTATGCGATCGAGAAGGAGATCCGCGGCTGCAGCGCCGAGGAACGTCGCCTCGTGCGGCAGCAGAAGAGCCGGCCTCTGGCCGACGCCTTCGAGGCCTGGTTGCGCGCCAAGCTGGCTCTCATCAGCCAGAAGATCAAGCTCGCCGATGCCATCCGCTACGCCCTCTCGCGCTGGCAAGGACTGACGCGCTTCATTGACGACGGCCGGATCGAGCTCGACAACAACACCGTCGAACGATCGATCCGCGGTATCAAACTTTGCCGTAAGAATGCACTATTTGCAGGATCCGACGGCGGCGCCGAGCATTGGGCCGTCGTCGCGTCCCTGGTCGAGACCTGCAAGATCAACGACGTCGATCCGCTCGCCTACCTCACCGACGTCCTGACCAGGATCGTCAACGGACATCCAAACCGAGACATCGACCTGCTACTGCCCTGGGCCTACCGCGATCAAGCCCTCAAAGCCGTGGCCTGAGAACGACGCTTACCGTGCGTCTCGCCCTCGGGCAAGTCGTTGGCGAGCATCTCCGCCAAAACGATGGCGTCGTTTGCGAGAAAGAAGCGCACCGTGCCGCCAGCGCCTGGCTCGATTGGATGTTGCGATGTAAGCGACGCGTTTGGAATGGAAAGTCTGCGACCCGCCATCGTGATGATGTGGGTCTGCTCTTTGGTCTTTCGATCCCGATCGACGTATCCGATCAGCCCGACCAACGTTGGTTCTGCCATGGACTTCCCCCCGGCGTCTTTCTCGCATCGATTGCGATCGTAAGGGTGTGCCAGTATTTGGTAACTTCGCCGGCGCACCCGAGCCGGGGATTACGGGGGCCACTGACGCGCTTCAGCGCGTCGGTCCTTCACATAAATTGTCGAGCTCGAATGTGTATTGGGCAATCAGATGCTTCGCGACCAGCATAGCGTCCAGCCGCAGATAGGATGGCGCGCTTGAAAAAACAGGATCGTGCAGCAGCCCCTCGCTCGCCCGAAGGGTCAACGCTTCCAACACAGCGCTGCGTACCAACGCATCGTTCTGTTGCGATGCGAGCAGACGATCCACCGTGAATGCATCCTGGGCCGCCAATGCGACCGCGAGCGCGCGGAACAGCGGCTGCAGCCCTTCGTACGACCAATGGTTTGCCGCATAGCGCGCAAGCACAACCGTCGATCTAGTCTTCTCATCCGCGCGGCCCAAAATCGACGCCGCTAGTGCATGCGCGGCCGCGATATCCGTGACCTCGATCACGCTCACTCCGGTCAGCGGATCGGTCGCGCGCGCCGGCATAATGCGCAGCTGGTAGTCAAGACTGCTCTCCAACGCCTTGACCCAGCGGTCCGGCAGCTTACTCCAGCATCCAACGTCCCTGATCTGCGAGCCGTAGAGCGCGATGCGGTCCTGCTGCATGCGCTCATCGAGCCGTTTCAGCAGCATCGATTGCTCCGACGGCTCGAGAAAGCCCCCCTGCGCGCTCAGGATATTGGCGGCCATGTCCGCATCCAGGTCTGAGCAGGCAACGTGACTACCAGTAATGTGAAACGCGCAGCGTTCGAGCCCACCCTTCCACGATGATCGAAACTTGAGCACGCGGGCAAAGCGTGGCAGCCAGATCGGATCGATCCAGATCGGCTCCCCTATAGCGATGAATCGGAAAAAGCGGATGATCCAATCGAACTCGGCCTGGCCGAGATCGCCGTGGCGCGCGAGCAACAACAGGGCCGGGAGCGCCCAGCTGCGCGCACCGTCGCCCTCGGCATCACGTCGATCGGTTACGCGCGCGATCAGCCACGTCAGCATTCCGGGGCCGTTGCCGACGCCCGCGGCACCGGCCCCGGCGGCAAAAAAGGCCGCGAGCTTTTCGGCAAGCTCACACCAACTCCGCGCGCAGGCGTTCAGCCGCGGAAACGTCGCGGTATCTGCCGCGACGTCGAGGCGCGGGCCCTTCGCCACATCCTCGAGAAAGCGCATATACGCGAGCCAGTCCGCCTCGCGCACCACACCTTTCTCGGCGCGGATCGAGACCAAAAGTATAGCCGCCTCTAGCGCACGTCGCCGCAGATCCGGGTCAGTGAGCTCGCGATAAGCGAACGCGAGGCCGACGAGATATATACGGATTGCCTGATCGGAGAGCTCGCTCAAACCAAAGTCGAGATGGGTGGCTGGATTCGTCACCGTATAGAGCGCCTCGACCTCTGGCCCCTGCTCAAGGAAGAAGACGGGCGCGCAGGCGCGCTTGCGATCGATGAGTGCGGCCTCGACCGCGAACTGATAGTCACGTGCACGGTCGCGACGCGGCTCGTTCGCGGCGCATACCGAGCCCAGCCCGTCGCGCGCAAGCGCGAAATCTACTCTGCGCTGCGCTTCCCGCGACAGCTCCGGCCACAGCTTGAACTCCCAGTTCTCTCTTCCCTCGATCGTGTGCGTCGCAAGTCCACCGATCTGACCGGCGAGCAACTCGGCGCGTTGCGCGATGCGCCGTTCGTCCCAGCGGGGGGAGGGGGTGGCGAGATCCGTCACCGCGAGCGGGAATTGCACGCCGACGTTGATCCCTTGCGGCACGAGCGAGGCCATCCAGGGCGGCCCGGCCCGCATCTCGACCCACCCTTCGGGGCCGACGGTCAGATGATATTGCAGCAAAAATAGCAGGCCGCCGGTCAGCAGCGCGAGGGTCGCGCTCCATCCTACGATTCGGCGCAGCCGAGACGCAAACGCCCGGCGCGGCTCCGGTGCCTTGGGTGGCGCGATTGCGTCCGCGGTCCATGTCAATCCGACCCTTCCTGCTCCGTAAATCTCTGGGGCCTGGCGCTTTCCCCCGGCATAGACATACGCCAGTTGCTCGGTTCGCTCGCGAGCGAACACGAACAGGCTGGCGAGGTCCGTACGTGGCCCTCCCGCTTCGGACGGTGCGGCAGCGAGCGTGTAGAATGCACGCTCGGTGACCGCTTCGTGCAGCGCGATCGTGAACAGCCCGCGTCCAAGCGCGGGGTGCTCGTAGGCAAGCTCCGCGGCTGCTGCACCGGCCATCACCAGCACGGCGCCTGCATCGAGATCGGCCTCAAGAGCGCGATGCAGGTCTGCCGCGACCCCGCCGGCGTGACAGAAATCCAGGATGGCCGTCACGCGGCGCGCGCCGGCCATCCGGATCAGATCGGCGAGATCTGCACCTGTGAGGTCGACGGCCCCCGGGCGGGCCTGGAAGGTGCAAAACCATGATTGGCCATTGGCTTCGTCACCGTGACCTGACAAGATCAAGCACAGGTTGAGGGCGGCGTCTTGCTTGGAGTCTCTTGTGGCGGCGATATCGGCAAACACTTGCGCAAGGTTCTCGCGCGTAAGTGCTTCATCTGTAACGTCGGTCCGTCGGTCGCAGGAGGCGAGTTTTACGAGCGCAGAGCCAAGGCCGAGTGCGCCTTCGACTGCAAACTGAAGTCGCACACGTGATCCCATGTAGAGGGGATCGGAGAAGCGATCGGCTGCGAGAATGATCAGGATTGATGCGCAATCGGGAGGGAGGGACATATGACCGGCGGGGTTGTCTTGGCTAGCGCTTTGGCCGTTTTTCTGGTTGGCTTGTTCGGTGGTGCCGTGGCAGAGCTCGTTCATTGGTACGGTTTGCGCACCAATCCACGATTTCCCGAGTACTGGAGCAGCATTAAGTACTGGACCATCACCGTCGCGATGATCCTTGTCGCCGGTATTTTCACCTGGCTGAATTTCGGGAGCCAAGCACAGGCCCTCACGGCATTTCAGATTGGATTGCTTACACCGCTAATTCTTCAAAAAGCAATCGCGAGCGCCGCCGGAGGCGAGACCGCACGATCACCGCGTGCGAATGTCACCGACTTCCTGCGCGGGTGAGCTTCGCCGCACTTCTCCCCATCGCCACGACCCAGCCCCGCCAGCAAGGCCAGACGGACGCGCGCCGGGATTCCAAGCGTCAGGTTATAGGGTCCATGCCGAATAAGGCCACGCAGGGGATGGTTGTCGAAGCTACTACCAGCTGTCCCCCCGTCAGCACCCATGAGACAAATTGAGGGTCTTCACGGAGGGAGGATTTCTGGTTCATCGTAGCCGCAAGGAGCGAAGATGAAACAGAAATCCGGACCGAGCAAAGCGCCGGCAGAGCAAGTGCTGAAGGACATTCGGCGTCAGACGCGCCGGCAGTATTCGGCGGAGGAGAATATCCGCATCGTACTGGAGGGCATGCGCGGTGAGGAGAACATCTCCGAGCTGTGCCGCCGCGAGGGCATCGCGGCTTCGATGTACTACGGCTGGTCGAAGGAGTTCCTCGAGGCCGGCAAGCGCCGCTTGGCAAGCAACACGGCCCGTGCCGCGACCTCCGGCGAGGTGAAGGATCTTCGTCGAGAAGCCATCGCCTTGAACCACAATCCGTAGACCCGAGCCAACCAAATCCGGCCGTAGTTAGATGTAAAAATATCTGTGATTGACGAGGGTTATGACCTTATTTGCCCATAAGCGCCCATAGCTGACCTTGCAACATTTTGTATGCCCCCGTTGTGCCCGCCGTGGATTTTCCCTTCGGGCACAAAAACGGGGGGAGGTCTGAGACCCCGTTCTGTTTGGGTCTGTGGATCCTCCCTGCGCGGGCACACAGCAAGGGGAAGGTCTGAGGCCCGGTTCTGTTCGAGGGCTGACCGCTCTTCTTGCGGGGCACATCAGGGCACTGAGAGAGGGAATGGATCATGACGGAGCCGGCCAACCAGCTGACACTCACCGATGCGGTGATCCGCGACGCAACGCTGCCGCCGGGTAAGGCGCAGCATTATCTCCACGACGACAAGCTGCCCGGCCTTGCCTTGCGCATGCGCGCCACCGGCGGCCGAACCTGGGTCTACCTCTTCACTAAGCCGGGGGTGAGGGGGACCCAGCGCAAGACCCTCGGCGCGTGGCCCAAATATAATGAAAAGGCCGCGCGCAAGGCCGCCACTATCGCGGCAGGCGAGGTCGTCAAGGGCTTGACCCGAACGATGCGAAGCGCGAGGCGAGGCGGCAACAGGCAGCCGATAAGCAGCGCACCACGCTCGCGGCCCTCATTGAAGATGGTCCCTACCAGACGTCCTTGACCGAACGCCAAGTCGTCAACTGGAAGCCAGCAATGTCGGCCCTGCGGCGCGGGCTCAAGGATCACGCCGAGAGCGGCGTGGGGGACCTGACGCGGCGGCAGATCATGGCCGCGGTCGACAAGATTGCCAAGACCGGCAAACGCGGTGCAGCCAAGGACCTGCGCAAGCACGTGCATACCTTGCTCGAATGGTGCGTCGGCGAGGGCTATGTTGAGCACAACGTGCTCGCCGGCTATCGCGCGCCCAAGGAAACCCGCGCGCAAAGGGTCGGACGCCGAACGAAGGGTCGCGCGCTGACGGATGAGGAAATCATCAAGGTCTGGGATGCGTCCGGCAAGCTCGGGGCTTTCGGTTTCCTGGCACGCATGTGCCTGCTCGGCGGCCCGCGGCGCAGTGAGCCTACCATGATCGAGTGGCGAAAGCACATCATGGACGACCGGATCACGTTCGATGCGGCGTGGACCAAGATGGGGCTGCACCACGACGTGCCGCGCACTCATCTGGTTGACGAGGTGCTCACGGCCGCGAAACATTTCCAGCGCGCGACGTCCGACTATGTCTTCCCGTCACCGAAGACCGGTGGGCAGATGTCGGGCTTCACCAAGATGGTCAACCGCCTGGTCAAGGAAGCGGGCGTTGCCAAGTTCACCATGCATGACTTCAGGCGCAGCTTGCGCACCATCATGTCGCGCTGTGGCTACGACAACGAAATCCAGCGGTTGTGTGTTGGGCAGAAGCCAAGCGGAATCGATCAAGTCTACAATCACGACGAACAGTGGATCATCCGCAAGATGGCGTTCGAGGCGGCTCACGACTACATTGCAGAGCTGGTTGGCGCGAAACGCATCGGGAAGATCGTGCGCCTGCAGCGGACGAATCCGCTTGACCCGATCAAGGCCGAGCTACTCGGCCGTCTCCGTGAGCACTATGCGGCCGAGGCGACCTAGTCGTCTTATCGCACTTGGCCAGATAGTCCCGCACCGCATCGACACGATAAAGGGGTCGGCCATCGACGTAGCGCCATTTCAGCGGGTGGTTCGGATCGCGCCGCCACTGCTCCAGCGCTCCGGGCGTGCGCCGGATGACCGCGGCCGCCTCTAATGCCGTTAAATTAGAGCTGCCCGGCAGCGTATCGATATCGAAGGTCGCGGGCGGCGGCATGCCACGGTTCTTACGACGGCGCTTCGTGGCGTGTGGCATCTTCCGACTATTTAGTAGCTCTAACGCCTCGTTCGGAACCTTTGCGTCCTTGCCGCTCATGCCTCAGTCCCGAACCGCGATCGGTCCGAGCCGATAAGATCGTACGCTGCTCTAACAGGAAAGAAATCAAGTTCGCAGGTGCGGCTGCTGGGTCGCTCTGGCGTACAAATAGGACGAACCGCTTCGATTCGTCTGGGACGCGCCCGGGAGCCCCTTCGCTTCATCCCGAGCGCATAGGTTCAAAATCCTCCCCTGAAACGAAGTTTCTTCTGAATAAAATCAATGGATTATCCCGCCTTCGGCGGGTTTTTTCATGTGGGGTAAGGGATTTCCACACGGTCTCGTTCGTCGGCACGGGCCTGAGCGTGGACATCGTCCCCGTCATTGAAGACTCGCAGCGCGCAGGTTACGGCTGGCAGTTCGATTTGCAGGACGGCTCGAAGCTCCAGACCTGCGCTCCCTGCGGATCAAGTTCGTGCGCGACCGGAAGAACAAGGACAAGGACTTTCGCACGTTGGTCCGCTTGACGAAGAAGTGGCGCAATCACGCCGAGCTGAAACCGCTCAAATCGTTCATCATCGAGCTGCTCGTCGCGAACCTGCTCGACACGGAGGGCAACACCGGATTGATTGAGCAGCGGTTCCGGCGCATCCTTCTCTACATCGCGCAATCCGGGCTGACGGAGCGCATCCAGTTCGCCGAGAACACGCCGCCGTTCGGCACGTTCAACGACCCTGTCGTGATTATCGATCCGGTCTACAGCCTGAACTTTGCTTCGGCAGAGGATGACACCGAGTTGTGGAAGGAAATCTTTGGACCCCGCTTCAAGATCGAGGAACCTGCATGACCCACTCTGCAACTGCCAGTCAGACGTATTCTTACACCAACGCCGACGTCGAGGCGGTGGCGCGGAGGTTTACGGCCGATCTCGTCATGATCGCCCAGAGCTCCGGCGCCATCACCGAAGCCAAGGCGCGCGAGTATGCCCACGATGCGAGGCCCTCGCCAAGAAGGGGTTCCTGAAAAGGTTGACATCACCTTGCCCCGCGACTTCACGGAGGAGGTGTGCGCGGTGCAATACACCGTCAACACTGCCTCGGGCGATCTCACCATGAGCCGCCCCGGCGGGGTCATGTGGCGGCCCAAGGTCGCCAATCCGTACTTGCGTATCGTTCTGTTCCACACCGACGATTACACGTTCCCCGAGCGCGCCGCGATGAGCTCCAAGCTGAAGATCAACTGGAGTCCAACAAGCGACGACACCAGCCATGCGACGCTGAAGTCGGCGGGCAACCGCGACTATGCCAGCAACGCATTCGGTATGCAGCGAAAGGACTTTGCCTCATGAACCAGCCGGCTCCCAAAGTCTTCGACAGCGAAACTCCGCTTCCGGACCCTGCGCAAACCGCCAAGGCGAAGACGCTGCTCGGATTTGAGGAGCGGTACAAGCGCGTTCACAATCAGCTTCGCCTCCTTTTGAGCCTCGATGAAATCGGCGTCTGGAACAAGAAGCACCACGGCGGTAAGTTGCGGCTGTCCGGACTGGTCGCCGAACAGTATCCCCTCGCCATCTTTCACGGCGACATCGGCACAGCACGGCCAACGCCGAATGCCTGGCCAACCGCATTGTTGCAGAGGCTCGTGCGGACGATTCGATCTTGTTCAAGCTCAGCAACCGCGTTCGCGGTAGCGGCAAGGTCGGAGAGATGGGCACGCACCTTTCGGAGGCGTTCCATCGCGTGACCCACTCCACGGGCCGCGGGCGGCGTGCCATCCTTATTATCGATGAGGGCGATTCGCTGGCGACTTCTCGGTCTCAGGACCATAGCCACCACGAAGATAAAGTAGCCGTCAACACGCTGATAGAAGGTATCGACGATCTGCGCAGGTTTGGTGGCCGTGTCGTCACCTTCCTTTGCACAAACAGGCTTTCGATCCTTGATCCCGCTCTGCAGAGGCGCGCGGCCATCGTCGAGGAGTTCAAGAGGCCGACGGCTGAAGAACGCAGGCAGCTATTCAAGCTCGATTTGGCAGCCCTTGGCCTACCAGAAAGTCAAATCGCGCAACGGGTAGCCACGACTGAAGCAAAGAATGGGCAGCCGTCCTGGACGTACTCGGATATTCGCACCCGCCTTTATCCGGATGTATATGACAATGCGGGGCAGTATTACGCGCGGAAAGGAAGATGGCAGGAGGCGGAGCAGCTGTTTCGTAGGGGGCGTGGCCATGGACGACCCCGACTCCATGATTTCTCTCGCGGATGCAATTCGAGGCGCCAAGTTAGCCGCTAAATGGCCGGGTGAGGACTTCCAGCTCTACGACAGGGCTGCAAGTCTCGGCCATAAAGGCGCGCAAGCCGAGGTAGCCCAGCGGCCAGCCGTTCCTAATGGCCTTCGGAATGTGCCTCCAGTCGTAAGAGAATGGGGCGGTGCAGTCTTGCGGAATATGACCCGTTGAACGACGGGCAGACGCCCATTCCGGAGCGTCGGCAACGGCGAGCCCTCCGCAGTCGCGGCAAGCGGCGTCAAGGGCGGGCTCTTTTCCGCTCGTGCAACCCTTGATGTCCGCGCGGCCGCGGCGGCACCGCATACACTCGTTTGTTCACGTATGACAAAGCCGTAGCCGAGCTTCGCAGAAACAGATGCTTGCACGCGCTTATTCTCGCACATCGCCTGCAACGGCTTGGTTCTCCTGGCAAGAACATGTCACCTTACCGGCGATGCAAGTCGTTTGGGTGCTGCTGCGGATAACCTCACTCGCCATCCGGCTTGGCGTCCGCATACTCATCCTGCTCACATCCATTGCCATCGCGCTCCGGCGCTGGGGCGGCCTTAATCCGGGCCGCGCCCTCGGCTCGGCACGGTTCGCCAACCGACGGGAACTGTTCTGGTCCGGCGTGCGACGCGGGCAAGGCCGTTGTCGGCCGAAGAGGCCGCTCTTTTTTGCGCTTCAACAGGGACGGGATGATTGCGGTGTTCGCGCCGATGGGTGCCGGCAAAGGTGTTGGGGTGGTCATCCCAAATCTTCTCGACTACCGCGGCTCATCGTCTGCACCGATATCAAGGGCGAGAACAGCGCCATCACGCGCCGTCGCCGCATGAAATTCGGCAAGGTGCGGATTCTCGATACCACCAATCCCCACGCGTCCGATCGTTTCAACCCGCTGGACATGATCCGCACGGATGGGCTCCACGAGAAGGACGACGCCGAGGCGTTGGCGCGACTGATGGTGATCCCCGACGCCAAGGAGTCGCACTGGGACAGCAAGGCCGAAGGCCTGCTGACCTGCCTTATCCTGCACGTGGTGCGGCTTGAGCCGCATCTGCGCACCATGGCTCAACTGCGCACGCTCTCAACACTTCCCCCGGAAAGTCTCAAGGAACTGCTGCACGCGATCGCCAGCGAGGGTACGCGGGCGGCCCGCGAATTGGCAGGAAGCTTCCTCGCGATGGAAGGGAGCGAGGAGTACCGCAGCGTGCTGTCCAACGCGGAGAGGGCCACCCGGGTCTAGTCTTCCGCAAGCCCTGCCGGCGAAATCAGCACTTCATCCACCTTCCAGCTCAGCGAGCTGGTGAGCGAGGTATCCACCATCTACCTCGTCGTCGACGAGGAGAAGCTCTCGGTTTACGCGGGATTCCTGCGCGTGATGGTGGGCTGCGTCATCAACGCGCTGACGCGCGGTAAGAACCTGCCGCGGCCCAAGAAAAAGGTTCTGCTGCTGCTTGATGAGGCGGCTGCCCTCGGCAGCCTTGAGCCGCTCGAGCGTGGAGTAGGGTACTTGCGCGCCTACTGCACGCCCCTTCTCGTCTTCCAGGACATGAGCCAGCTGCGCGAGCTCTATCGCCGCTCCGGCTCATTCCTGGCGAACGCGACCTGTAAGGGCTTCTTCAACGTCGCCGACCTGGAAGCCGCAAGGTTCGTCTCCGAGATCATCGGCCAGGCGACTTCATTTTCAAAAAACCAGGGCACCTCGCGGTCCAACATGGACATGGTGCGCGAGCAGCAGTCCATGGGTCTCTCGGAGACCGGCCGCTGGCTGCTGGACCCGTCCGAGGTGCTGCGCCTGCCGGGCAGGCGCTCCCTGGTCCTTTATCGCAGCGACATCGTGCGGTATCCGGTGCTCGCCTCCAAGGTCAACTACCGTTCATGGCGCCACTGGCTCTGGTGGGGCGTTTACGACCGGTGGCCAGCTGCGGTTAACTCGCGGCAACGTGAAGTTGCGAACCAAACCATGACAAGTTAATCTCGGCAAGCCTCGCTCATGATGGGGTTTCCAGTATGGCTAGATCTGACGCGAGTGTTGGCGGCAATCTCGAAAAGCGTGTCGAGAGCCTTTTGAACGGATGCATCGGCGCAAATCCGCTGCCGGGAAGACCCGATCGAAGTCTGCTACCCGACTCTCCGTTGGCGCAAGGTCTTATTGCGGGTTTAAGCTACGCGTTCCTTTTCTGTCTGATACCGGTCGTGTGCTTGCAGTTCTTTGAAGCTCGGCCCGAGCGTCACCTGTTCTTATTCTCAGTCTACGGAAGCTTGTACTTCGCCTGGGCCACGATCATCGCGCGACTTACGTCGATCCGACTGCTTGAAATTGTCAGAAACCAGATCGTTCCGACTCTTTCACCGAAAGGAGCGACGCAAGTCCATACCGAACTCGAAGAGCGCTTCAATGAGTGGCGCATCGGCACCGTCTCCTGGGCATGGGCGCTCTTGGGAACGGGTGCCGCTGCATGGGCGATTTACCGCGATGTCGGTTTCTTTCCGCTGCAGATCTTCTGGTGGTCTTTGGGCTGGCTGATGCTGTTTCTCACGGCCGCACGGACCACCTTCGTAGGAAGGTTCTACTCCTGCTTCGCGAAGCAGCTGGATGAAGAAGAGATATACGCTCTCGATCCGGCACAGTCCATACTGGTGCAAGGCGTAGCCGCGCTTGGTCAGGCGATGCTTGTGTTTTGGTTTGGCATCTTGCTGTCCATCACGCTGCTTATTCCATTTGCGAGCCTTGGGGACCAGGAACTCACATCTCCACAATGGTATGCGCACCTGCACTCCGCCTTTGTATGGCTCGTGGTGCCGGTCACGAGCCTGTTTTCAATCCCGTTCGGGACTCTTGTCTATCTGAACAGCGAGAAGGCAATTCGCAAGGTCGTAACGAGGACGCTTCGAACGACAAAGTTGTCGGTCGAGCAACAGGTCGGGCCCCTCTTTGCCAGATATAAGGACCTAGGCGAGGCGGACCTGATGCGCGTGAATGGTTTGTCGGCGATCTACAGCAGACTGGCAACGTCAGGGGGTTACAAAAGTGCGCTTGCGATTGGCTTCAGCCTGCTCATCCCGGTGATCGGACCGGCGACTGCGGTTGCGAAGTTCATCCTTGATCATCAAAAGCACTGAAAGCCAGGCGGCTTCTGCCGTGCTGGCGAGAGGTACCCTTGCGGAGTGACCGCGGGCGGTTCGACCAGACCGTGAAACGAACAAGCTGGTTCTCACGCAAACTCAGCAACTCAAAGAACAACCGGTCGAGCTGCGCGATGAGCCACTGGACTTGTGCCGCCCGCTTGCGGGCATGCAGGGTACGCTCCCATGCCGAGGCACGATCCTCTCGTGCCGCACCAATCGCTTCCGAGTCGCGGATGCGGCTTGCGTAGTAGACCTGCCGCGTCTTCAAGCGCGTGATGTGTCGTTGCGCCTTCGCCGCGGCGAAGCCAAACCTCCCAGCGTTCTGCTGAATACGGCTGACGTTGAAGTCGGCGCGGCTGCCCTCATCGAGCTCGGTGTAGACGACCTTGCGGCGTTCCTTGTTGCCGGCGGGCCTGCGCCGAACCGGCCCGGCGATCTTGTCCTTACTGAGGGGCGGGCGTTCGCGCACGGCCTTTCTGACTTTGGGGCCGACGTGCAACTCCGGAAGACGTTCAAGCGCAACCGCCCGCACGTGGTCGCCCCGCGACAACGCCGACACTTTTTGGGCGGCAAGGCTGCGGTGGTCACCGCGCGCATTGTGACCCCTTCCCCGCAGGGCGTTGTTCTGGCGGCGGGCCCAGGCCTCCCGCCATTTGATGAGCATGGCTTCGCTATTCCATGCCCGCGTCTTGACGCGCCTTAAGCCCAAGGGCGTGGCCTGCCTGAGCGTCAGCAGCAGATGAGCATGGAAATTGCGCGGGTCGTCCCCCTTCTCGCGGACGGGGGCAAGCTGCGCAGTGTAAGTGCGCCATTCACTTAGCCTAGCTTCTTGGTTTCCTAGCTAGAACAGTTGCAAGAAAACGTCGCACTCAGGCGCGAAATTGCGTTTTATTTCGCGGGGCTGCCCGATGTCGGTGGTAATATTAATCCGCGTGAGACAAAGCCCCGATTCTCGCGCGGCACGACCTGCGCAGAGAATTGAGCCAATTCACGGGAAGAGACGACTAGATTGTTCAGATTGGCTTTGGCCTAGTGGCGCGTCTTGGGCTTATTGATGTAATTGCGCTGCGCTATCAGAGCGGCGATCCGGAGAAATGAAAGCGTTATCCTCGGCGGGCCGTAGCCGGTGTCGCGCACAAAAGCCTCGACTGGCTTGCTTACTTTCTTGAAAAAATTTTCAAGAAAGTCGCTCATAGTCTCAATCTCTTTGGATGTGGGGGCCTTCAGCCGCGCTATCAGTCTGGAGACGGGGTCGTGCACATCCGAAAAACGTTCGATGATTTTGTCAGAGCGCCGTCCCTTGTGAGATGATCAATCACTTTGTGTAGCTCGCTATCATCCGGATGCTCAGCCCGAGCAGCCGCGCGTGTCCCAACTCCAAGCTCATGCAAGATGCCAACTGCAAATTGGCGCCTGGCTTCGAGCAGCGGCGTTCCCTGAGGCAACAGGTCGCCGGCCCTGAGAATGCGTTCAGCTGTAGAAGGCTGCAGAAGAAGTCCGTCTTCAATCATCGGTACATCTCGGCAAACGCCGGCTCCAGCCAGTCATCGCGATGGTCTGACCGGTGCGCGACCGGTAGTGGCAGAGATATGGTGGGTCAGTGAGAATGAAATCCACACACGCGGTGCCCACGCGGCATGACCTTGACGCAATCACCGGCAAGCACGGTGTTGCAGATATCCTGGACGGGTAGGGCGCTCATGAATGCACCTCCCTAGGGGGGCCTTGCGTCCCAGCCGAAGTCGCTGCGGACCAGCTCGAAGCCGTCCATGGTGCCGAGACTGTCGGTGAGATAGATGGCCTCGGCCTTGCGGATCGCGTCCTCGCGGCTGGCAGCCTCGACGACGATCGCCCATTCTTCGTAGTCAAAGCATTTGACCAGCAAGCGGGGAAGGGAAACGGGGCTCATCGCCCCGTCTCCTTGTCGGCCTTCGGTTCGCGGACGACCAGGCGGCCATCCAGAGGCAGGCAGCTGAGCTGGAGGTTGAAGCCCTTGCCGTCCTCGTGCGGCCATGCGGCGCCGATCTTGGTTCAGAAGGCGTTGTCGCCCTGTCCTTCGACCACATAAACTCCATGTGGGCGCTGGTTCTTTTCGTTGCGTTTCATTTGACGATCTCCCGTTTGGTTTTTGCCGGCTGCGCCAATCGCGGCCGGACGGGAGATTTTTGGGAGACGAGGATTTAGCGGCGGCGCAACGGAGGGTCCGGCCGAGGGACCCGCTTGCGGGATACGGTTGGATGCGTTGCGCCGACACGCCTCGGCGCCAGTTTCCCCGTCCTGCTGGCCGATGCATTGGGGTTAGACGCACCATGGGAGGGGCTTGAGACGTAATAGGACCGCGCCTGCAGGGGTTTCTGGCTGTGGGTGAGAGAAAGGCTGAACATGCGGACTAAGGGAGGAGCGCTCCGAATCTTTCGGGACGTCGGGCTAAGCACGTCTTGCCGCGCTGCAATTGCTGTGAGCCACGGCAGATCAGCCTTGACTAGTGCGGGGCGGGACGTTCAACTAACGGATATTGCAACCGTTTGTTGTGGGCGATTTCCGCGCTTTCGGCGCAAACGCTGATCTCATTTTTGATTGAGGGAAGACCATGCCAAGACGGATCGTGCTCCTCTCCGATGGCACTGGCAATTCATCGGCAAAGGTTTGGCGGACCAATGTTTGGCGCATGTTCAGTGCGCTCGATCTCACCAAGGACGACCAGGTTGCCTGTTACGACGATGGCGTGGGGACGTCGTCGTTCAAGCCATTGGCGATGCTTGGCGGAGCCTTCGGCATAGGCCTTCGCCGCAACGTCATCACGCTCTACAAGTTTGCCTGCCGCAACTACCGAGCTGCGGGAGATGAGATATACGCATTCGGATTCAGCCGCGGCGCATTCACAATTCGCGTGACCATAGGTTTGATCCTGGATCAGGGTCTGATTCCTGCGAAGGACATTTCGGATAGCGAACTCGACCGGCAGGCCAAGGCGACTTATCGCGCCTACCATAAAAGACATTTCCATACGAACTGGTACCTGATGATTCAGGGGCTCAAGAAGCTGCTGGGACGGGAGATGTCTGCGCCCTCTGCGGGAGCCACCGCAGGAAGGCACACGCCAATCATTCGCTTTCTGGGGCTTTGGGACACCGTCGCCGCGTACGGACTTCCGGTTGACGAGATGACCCAGGGAGTGAGCCAATGGATATGGCCGCTTGAACTCCCAGGCCACACGCTTCATCCCGACGTGAAACGTGCTTGCCACGCTTTGTCTTTGGATGATGAGCGAACGACCTTCCACCCGGTTCTCTGGAATGAGCGTCGCGAGCCGCCGCAGCCGACGGGAGCCACCCGGTACACATCCAATGAAAGGCTTACGCAGGTCTGGTTTGCCGGCGTCCATGCCAATGTCGGGGGCGGCTACCCGGACGATTCACTGGCGCACATTCCGCTTTACTGGATTATGGAAGAGGCGCGGGCCTGCGGCCTCTCCTTCAAAACGTCCGATCCTGCGGCCCTGGGCGAAACCAAACAAGCGCAGGACAAGGATGGTCGACTGTACGACTCTCGCGCTGGCTCGGGCAGCTACTACCGATACGGCCCCAGTCGGATCTCCCGACTGACCCGCCAAAGCTTCTCGTGGACCACAGGAGATGAGGTCTACGTCGAGAGGCCCAAGATTCACGAGACGGTTTTGCGGCGCATTAAGAACAACGCACACGTCTATGCGCCCATCGGAATCCCACACAACTATGATGTCGTGTCGCCTGAGATCGCTCCAGACGGCTGCGTCCGCTTCCGAATTGACAGCCTTCCAGAGAGGGCATCGGGGCCGACAATCAGCACCCCTGAAACCTCCGATCAGGCCCAAGGCCGCGTCGTCGCGGAGCGGCAGTTCATCTGGCCATTGGTCTACCTGCGCGCGGGGCTGTATTTCCTCACGCTGGCGGCGACCATCGTCTTCGTGCTGTTTCCCTTCACGGGGCGCAGCGATCCTCTGGGCGAGCGGGTCAATGCGCTCAAGTGGGTGTCAGACATCATCCGAACCCTGTCCGGCTTCCTGCCGTCCTGGGTCTCGCAGTGGTTGGTGTCCTACGCCCAATATCCGGTGACGTTCCTGATCCTGGGGGGTGTCATCGTCGCTTTGCTCTTCGGCGGCAAACGGGTCGCATCTGCGATCGACGACCGGATGACCGCACTTTGGCGAGATGCGTTCGCAGGCGAGCTTATCGCGCCATCAGCGGCTCCCAGCGCCAGCCCTCATGGGCGCGAGCTATTTCTTGTCGGTGTGCGCAAGGCATGGCGCTACTATCTCGCTCCGGTACTTTCCGCGGTTGTCATCGTCTATCTGGCAGTCACGGTCGGTAATCGACTTGCGTTCACCGCGGTTGATCAAGCGGGGCTGGTTTGCAAGCCAACGGACAGGCTTGAATTTGTCCCCGACGCCGGCGCGCTGGTCTCGTTCGATGCGTCCGACCTTTGCTTTTCGACCGGTTATAAAGTGGGACGCCTAGAGCGATACCTCGTCTGGACCAACCCGGACCCGATTGCCCTGGCCAGGCAGTACAAGGACTACACTACCAGCCGCGCAACATGTCAGGTAGGGGCGGGAGACTTGCACAATGGCAGCGTCGTCACGGATGCACGTGGCTATTCGACTTTCCATAATCCGGATGACGGAACACAGCTGTCCTGGACCGAGACCGTTGTCCATATGCTCGCATCACCTTTGCGGCGTTACTACTTCCAGCCCTGGTTCCAACCGGTGGCGCGCTATGGCGCGCTAGGTAGTGAAGTGGACTTCCTCGAACCTGACCCCGACCGACGGGTGAAGAAAATATCTGAATATGTGACGCCGAAGGTGGCGGGCGAGTTGTTCTTTTACTTGAACGATGCCGTTCTTGTTCTCCCACGCAAATACCAGTGGCTTTATGGCGATAACGGGGGGTGCGTTTCGTTCTTCATCAAGCCGTCCAAATAACGATGGCGTGGGCCGACGTGAGCGTATGGGGATCTGATGGATTTCAATGGGACCTATATTGCCGGGCTGGTCGTGTCTGGCGTAGCGACAATCGTCTTCTTCGAAGGCAGGCCAAAGGGCCCTCAGTTCGTCGTCGCTCAGAACGCGGTCTTCCTCACGCTCCTTTCCACCGACTTTAGGGATACGGGCGAGGGGGGTAATGATCGTTTCGTCTTCGAGGTTGGCCCAATTGTACATGGTGCAGATGGACGCCTGGGTCTTATTGGCATTGCGCACGGAGGTTGCGGCGAGACCCCGAAGAAAGACGACCAGCTCTTTGCGGGTGATCGTTGATACGATTCGGGGACCGAACTCCGTCTTGGCCCGCTTTAGGACCCACTCGTCATCCTTCCACGATTTCTTGCGGGGCTTCGCGTATTCGTTGATGTAGCGGTCAGCCAGCCGATTGAAGGTCAGCTCGTCGGCTCCCACCGAGGCCTCGGCTGCCTCGCGCTGGGCCTCTGCGACCGGATTGCGGCCTTCGTGCAGGTCCGCATATCGGCGGTTTGCTGTGTTTCGGCATGGAATAAGGGCTCTGACGCAATTTTGGTGCAGCACTGGTCATGTGGCGCCGATTAGCCGAGCCTGCAGCAAGTCGAGCTTAGCGCGTCCGTACATTTGGCGCTTGACCAGTTTGAGCTTGGTGATCTGGCCTTCGGTCTGGCCGTTGGACCAGGACGTCGTGATCGCTGCGCTGACGGCGGCCTTGTCCTTGATGACGCCATTGGCGAAAGACATGACGAGGCTTGCGCATGCTCGTTTCAACCATGGTTCAAGCTCTCCGTGCGCCTTCTTGCGGATCATCGCATGGAAAGTGGCTATGATCTCTCGAGCTTCCACCAGGAGAGGAACGCCTTGCTCAATCGCCGCAATGGTGACGGTCTCTGACTTTGATAGCGTATCGCGGCCATTGGTCATCAGGCGGGCGATCGTTCTCGCGGATGGTACCCGCTGCAGGCTCTGAGCATCGGGCGTTTCGGCACGCCGACGGCGTGTCGCCCATTCGGCAACGACTCGCACCGAGCCTCTAAATCCCTGCGCCTTGAGGCGACGCCAAAGGTCGGCGCCATTACAATGGCCAGCGGCCCACTGAACTTCGAGCCATGGCAGGTAGTGCTCGAGCGAGCTCTCGCGCACCCTGAACACGTCGGATCGCTGACCTCGCAATACCCTGCGGATGAGGCCCCGGCTATGGCCGGTGAGCCGTACGATCTCCTTTATGGAGACGCCCGTCTCAGCCTGTTTGAGAATTGCCGCGTTGGTGTCTTCTCGCCGAAGATAGCCCTCATATTGAATGCGCTCGGCGGCGGTCAACAAGTTGGGATTTATGGTGGCGGAGCCGACCGCGATCCGGACCTGGCGCATGGATTTGCGAACCGCATCGAGGAAGGCGTGGCTGGCGTTCTCCATGAGGTGCCAACGGTCGGCCACCCGGGTGGCGTGCGGGAGTGCCTTGGCCACAGCAAGGGCATAGCCACCGCCGCGGTCGCGCGCGACCACAGCGATTTGTGGCTGCCCGCGAGCCAGGCCTGCGCAGTGGCTGGCTCTCTGTCGGGTAAGAGAGTGATCGGTCGTCGCCGCTCGAGGTCACAGATAATCGTTCCGTACCGCTGATTGCGCCGCCAGGCCCAATCGTCGATGCCGATAACGCTCGGCGCAGCAAAGGGCGGACACCCGCGCTTTCTAACCACCCGAAGCAATGTGTCGTTGCTCACGGGCAGCATAAGTCGACGGGCAAAACTCGCCGCCGGGCGGCCACCCAAGGCAAGGCCAAGGTGATGGACGATCAGATCGAGCCGGGTCGTTCGCCGCGCCCACGGTGCCAGAGCGCCGTCGTCGAAGCGCTCAGTGAAAATACGCCGACCGCACAGAACAGTAACGCAGCGGAAGCGGCGCGCCACGACCACCAGGCGAACCTGCCGCCCCGCCAGCGGCAGATCATTTAGGCGCCTCTGATATCGGCTATGGATCCGCCCAGAACTGGTCCCGCAGCTGGGACAGAGACTCGTCCCCCTCGTGGCGCGTATGGTGATCACGGTCGTAGCGCCATCACAAAAGGCGCTTTCCACGTCAAATCCGCGAGGGACCAAGGCCGACGGACGTAGGGCTCGCTGCATCATATTGATTCCTTTGTGAAACCAACGCGAGCCGACGCTTGAACTTCATCAAAAGTGATGGTGTGGAACGGCCCTTCGAACCGGCATCAAAAGTGCCTAACGTGGTCGCGTAGAGAGGCGCCACAAACGAAGGACCGTTCCATGGAGAAGATTATCACAGTGGGTTTGGATTTGGCCAAGTCGATCTTTCAAGTTCACGGCATCGCCGAAAACGGGAAAGTCTTGGTTCGTCGCACATTGCGGCGATCGCAGGTTCTGCCCTTCTTTCGGAGCCTTCCAGCTTGCGTGGTAGGTATGGAGGCCTGTGCGAGTGCCCATCACTGGGCACGCGAGATAGCGGCGTTGGGCCACTCTGTCCGCATGATGCCGCCAGCCTACGTGAAGCCTTACGTCAAACGAAACAAGACCGACGCGGCGGATGCTGAAGCCATTTGTGAGGCGGTCAACCGCCCGACAATGCGGTTCGTGCCCGTGAAGACTGCCGAACAACAAGCAGCCAGCATGATTTTGCGAACGCGAGAGATGCTGATGAAGCAGCGCAGCCAGACTGCAAATGCCCTGCGTGCCCATATGGCCGAATTGGGCATTATCGCTGGCACAGGCATGGCAAGCATCGCAAAACTCCTGGTGCTTCTCCGGGACGAAAAAGACAATAGGATTCCCGGCGCCGCCCGCTTTGCCCTGATCCTATTCGCTGAACAGATTGAGCTGCTTACAACCCGCATAGAGAAGCTCGACAGAGAGATTTTGGTTGCCGTCAGAAAGGACCCTGATGCAAGGCGTCTGATGAGCATTCCGGGTGTCGGTCCTCTCATCGCCGCTACCGTTCGGACATCCGTCGTGGATGCTCGCGATTTTGCGACTGCACGAGATTTTGCGGCTTGGACGGGGCTCACACCGAGGGCACAGTCGAGCGGCGGGAAAGAAAGGCTCGGCGCGATATCAAAGCGCGGAAATCGGCAACTACGGACGCTCCTGATCGTTGGTGCGACCTCTATCATCAAGCTTGCTAAACGAGGCTTGAAAGTCCCACTCTGGATTCGGACCATGCTGCAAAGACGGCCGGTCAAGGTCGTATCGGTCGCGCTCGCTAATAAGATTGCGCGCACGATCTGGGCCTTGCTGGTCAGAGGCGGCAACTATCAGGCGCCGGCCGCAATGCTGAAATCCTAATCTCAAGAGCTCTCCGGCGGAAGAAGAACGCTGCCGAGGAGGCAAGGTGCAAATCTGGATGAACCCCGAATGACGTCATTCCCGGTAGCAATCAGACCGCCTGACTCACTGCGCTTCGAGCGCGAGAAATTGATTGGGCGATTGCTTCCGCGGATATCATCGTGGCCAGCGGCCAGGCGCCGCGTTCACAGGCCGAACATATGACCGCACCGTCATCCCTTGTTCAACCAGAGAAAGATCTTGCAGCCCGGGCCGTTCCACATATGAGTCAGAGCCGAATAAGGACCCCGTTTTCGGGGTGATCGGCATCCAATCGGGGCTCTGACTCATTTCTGATGAAGTTCGCCGGCGACTGTGGTTCTTCAACGGAGAATCGGCGCCATGCGGACAGGCTTTCGAATTTCATCGCTAGTACCGAGTGGTTTGGTCTTTGATGGCGTAAGTGATTCAGAGGATTCGGTTATTCTGGCTGTTCGGTCAGAGGCTGCGGAGGCCCAGTGCCCTTTGTGCGCGACACTATCGCGCCGAGTCCATAGCCGCTACATCCGGCACGTGGCCGATTTGCCATCAGCGGGCAGAAAGGTGCGCCTCCGATTAC
The DNA here is from genome assembly GCF_051710265.1 of Bradyrhizobium sp. U531. Taxonomy (NCBI): domain Bacteria; kingdom Pseudomonadati; phylum Pseudomonadota; class Alphaproteobacteria; order Hyphomicrobiales; family Nitrobacteraceae; genus Bradyrhizobium; species Bradyrhizobium sp. U531. Next base: position 317,798 of record NZ_JASVEN010000006.1, on the reverse strand, counting down.
TCACGCGGCGCTTCACATGCGAGGTGCCGCATTGCCGCCGGCGGATCTTCGCGGAGCGGTTCGGAGAAGACGTCGTTCCGCTTCGACGGCGTCGGACGGCACGGCTCGAACACATCGTCCATCACCTGGGGTTGGCGCTCGGCGGCCGGCCGGCAGCAAGCTTCGCCAAGCGGCTCATGCTGCCTGTCAGCAACGATACCTTGCTGCGGGTGGTCCGCCGGCGGGCGGCGATGCCGATGGATCCCTTGCTTGTTGTGGGTATTGATGACTGGGCGTTCCGGAGAAATCGTCGGTACGGGACCATCGTGTGCGATTTGGAGCGTCGGCGGATCGTTGCCTTGCTACCCGACCGGGAAATGGCGACCGTTCAGGCGTGGCTGTCGAAGCACCCGGGCATCAACATGGTGTCGCGAGATCGCGGTGGTGGATATGGCGAGGCAGCAGCCAAGGCGCTGCCGAACGCCATCCAGGTCGCCGATCGCTGGCATCTGATGGAAAACGCGAGCGCGGCCTTCCTTGAAGCGGTGCGCCGCTCGATGAGCAAAATCCGAGCCGCAATCGGGGCGACGACGATCGATCTTAAACTGCTGACCTGCGCGGAAAAGCTTCGCTATCAGGGTTATCTGCGGCGCCAGGACAGCCATGCCGCAATCGCGGCTCTTGTCGGCGACGGTGTGCCGCTCAAGGAGATCGTCCGCCGCACAGGACATAGTCGCAATCTGGTTCGCCAGATTAGTCGCGGCGGCGGTACGGATATCTTCCGCACCCGTCAAAGCACCCTGGATGGGCACCTGCCGTTCCTGGACGCGCAGTGGTCAGGCGGCTGTCGTAACGGTGCCGAACTCTGGCGCCGTTTGAGAGGGCAAGGCTTTAAGGGATCGCTGCGCGTGGTGGCGGAATGGGCCACGCGACGGCGACGCGCCGAGACCATCAGCCGTCAACAATTGCAGAGGGTCCCCGCCGCCCGGACGATAGCGCAGTTGATGACGATGAAGCGGGACCACCTAACCAAGGCCGAGACCGTCACGGTTGCCGCTATTGAACAAAGCGTCCCTATGCTGGCCGATGCCAACGCTCTCGTTGGCCGCTTCCACGCGATGATCCGAAAGAGGGCCGAGATCGAGCTCGAACCTTGGATAGATGAATCCAAGCGGAGCCTCATTGGCTCGTTCGCGAATGGGATCGCCAACGACAAGGGCGCGGTGCACGCGGCTATCACGCAACCGTGGTCCAATGGCCAAGTGGAAGCTCAGATCACCAAGCTCAAGCTGGTCAAGCGGCAGATGTACGGGCGCGCTAAGCTCGATCTCCTTCAGGCTAGGCTGATTGGCGCGCCATAAAAACAAACACGATCATCGAATATGCGTCAGAGCCCCAGTCGAACGCCGATTGACATGCAGGTATCTCGCATATTGTTTTCGCATCAGCGGCTGCGGTCGAAACCACTGCCGCAGCCAAGCAGAACGCTACTCTCATCATCACCTCCTCCGGCGAGGTGAACTGGTTTTCAAAGATTGCTCCTCACAGGCTGTTGAGTCAACGGCAGCGACGGGCCAATGATCGCAGGAACGATCGGGCCGCTTTCATTCGGCACAACGTGTGCATTGCTAACCAACAACTGGGAATGGTGTTGTTTGGCGATGTGCGCGGTCTAGATGTAGCCACGAGGGAATCCATCAGTCACTTTAAAAAAGGACGGCGAGCAAAATCCCGACTTGACCCCGGCTGCGGCCACGGGGACCGATGTCTCCAAAGAGATGGGGCCGCTCCTGGACGGCGCTCAGGTTCCGGGGTCAGCTTCCATTCCCGGCCGAACGGAGCTTCTGGTGACTTGTCCCTAGTGCTGGCCGGGATCGTTGCTTACCGGCTCAGGAAGCTTTGGAAGGTTCCTGGTTGCTTGGTCACGGACCCAAGCTGCCCAGGCGAATGAAAATGACGCCTTGGAGCGACCTTCCACGATGTCTACTAGCTGCGTTTGTAAGACCCCCAGTCCAAACGCAGTCATCAGGATGAGCGCGGCTTGTACTATTTGACTTACTGGAGTGGCACCTATCGCTTCTGCCTGGAAGCCGATCGGCGATACAGCTTCTTCGAACACGATGGCGCTGAGCGCGGCTAGAAACTTGATCAAGATCCAAGCCGCAAGCTCTTCGAAATACCAAACAAGAGCGGGCGGCTTGGCGCATCCGAATATCCCCGCCAATCCGTAGGTGAGCAGCTGTGGCACAACCGCAACGACTATGATCGAGATGACCAAAACGAGTTCATCACGAATATTAGTCAGCCAGTCATGAAGCCACAAAGTATATGCGCTCGGGATGTGCATCTCCTGTTCGAGGAACAGACTTAGAGATGAATAGCCATCAAGGTAGGCCGCGACCGATATCGTAATGCGGATCACGAAAACCAAGGAAAACGCGTACCAAATGACATTGATCTGAGTTTGGTGACCTCTCCGGTTCATTGTTTTTATGCATAGCCAGACAGTCCACAGAGCAAGCAGCAACCAGACTAATTGAGCTGCTCGAATAATCCATTCTGCGGCTGTCTGCGAGACCATTCCGGTATCCTAGTTCTGGCTGCACTCTCCCTGAGTGCCCTAAGTGGTGGGACGCTAGTCAGATAAGAGTCAGCGTTTTCGCTTCTTCATCCTCACCCCCGCTCCGCCCCCGTTCTCGGGGATAAACTCGACGCCAGCTCTTTCCAGGGCTTTGGCTATCACGTCGATAGTCTCGTCTGCGACCTTGATCGGGCCGCCAGCTTCTGCACGTTTCAATGTAGCCACAGATACGCCTGCAGCCTCCGCGACCTCGGGCTGAGAGAGGCCGGTCAGCGCACGCGCGGCTCTCAATTGAGAAAAATCCACCAAGGCTATTGATCCTTTTAGATCATCGTGTGTGATCCTTTTGTATCAAGGCTGAATTTCGAAAGCAACCCCGATGAGCAAGACCACTTTCCCGGTGAACGGCGGAGCCATGCCCGCAACCATCATCACCAATGTGAACTTCACCGACTTCGGGCAGCTAAACCGCGACACGGCCTTGGTCTGCCATGGGGTCTTGCGCACCTCGGCCAACGGTAAGCCGCGCCACCCGCGGGCCGCTCTCCTCTCGAAAATCATGATTGAGGCTCATGCCCGCGCGAAGGCGGATTATGCCAACGAGCTTTCGTGCCGCGCTCGCGCTCACCACGTCAACCGCTCTTACAGCTATTACCTCGGGCTCCAGATGCGCAGCGGCTTCGCCGAGGCCCGCGTCGCGCGCACTGGCATGGCGCCCGCATTTGAGCTGCCTGCGCAGCGTTGGGCATAAGGGGCGCACACATGCTCGCACCGTCCAATCAAGGCACCTTCGTCAAGGTCCCTGCGCGCCACCTTTTGCGTGGTGACGTGACCGGCTCCTGGGAAGTCGTGCTCAGCGTAAGCACGGGCGCCAAGACGCACCGCGGCATGGTCGACGTCCTTTTGCAGAAGGGCGAGCGAAAGCGCGCGGCCATCTGGAACGCGCGCACAATCATCGGTGTTCGCCGCGGCGGCACGCCTCCGGTCGAAGTCGCAGGGCCCACGGAAATCCCCCTCTCGGATCGCCTGCCGACATTTCACGAGCTCGCCGCGTTTGATGCCGGTAAGGCTTGGGACCGGCTCTCACCCGAGCAGCGGCGCGCAATCGGTGTGCTCGCTCTCAGGTTCGGTACGGTCGGCCAGTGCGAGGGCTATTTTCACGAGACCATTGAAGGCGTCCGCGAAGGTTTTTCTTCGAGCCATTGGACGCCACAGGTTCAAGCCACAGCGGTGTGGCCGCGCCTGCAAATCGATCTGGTCGAAAGCGCAGCGCGCGCCGCATTTGAAGCGCTCTGCGAACACTTTGACCCCCTTTGGCCCCAGCTGTTTGGCTGGCAAGCGCGAAAGGAGGTGAAGTAACCGCGGGCCAACCTGCATTCGCGGCCGACTGAGCAAGGGCGGACCAACGCTCGGTCAATCATCAAATCCCAAACTTGAGAGAACAACATGAGCAGCGCGGTAGCTAAGGGCGCCACGGGCGCCGGACTATTTTCATCATCTTCCCCCAAGCAGGAAAGCCGGCGCGGTGCATGCAAGCCCGGACTGGCAGGACCAGAACAATCCGCCTGCTCAAACATTCCTGAGCCCGGGGCCCAGCTCAGCAGGAGATCAGTCATGAACATGTTAGTTAGCGCCGCGGTTGTCGGCACAGCAATCCCGCAGGCGGTTGTCAGTGCTGCGGGACCGGATCCCATCCTCGCTGCGATCGAGACCCATAGGCAAGTTTACGAACAGCTCGCCAAGGAAGTTGATCGCCACTCTGCGCTGGAGTCAGAAATTCCACTTGAGAAGCGCCAGTCGGAAGTTAACCCTTGGGAAGACGAGTTCATTGTCGAGACCGATGATCCCCGCTGGATCGCGAGTGAACGTGCGCTATTCACGGCTTTTGATGCGGAGAAGGATGCAGCGTGCGCTCTCTGCGATGTCCGTCCCACCACGCGGCAAGGGCTCCTCACACTCCTCAACTATGCGCTCACACACGACAAGGACGGGCACAGCTGGCCCAGTGCGTTGGAAAGCGGCGACACCCGAAATATCACCAGGAGCTGGCACCACTTCCTGATCGAAAACGTCACGGTTGCCCTGACAATGGGATTCGATGAACCCGCTTTATCGTGATCTTGGAGCGGGCGACGGCTCTCGCCGTCCGCCAAACGACCTCAAGCCAAGCCTGTGATTGCCAGGAATCCTCAATGAAGGAGAACGCGACCATGAACATGATGACCGCTATTTCGACCGCGACTGCCGCGCCAACCGCCGCGCCGTCTCTGTCGACCTCCGCAACCGCGGGGATGAACATTGTTGAACGCTATCGACGCGCCAAAGCAGCGGTGGAGCAAGTGGCTACTGAGCTTGACGACGCGCAAGAGAGAGCGGAGGCGGCGCATGGTCACAGACCGTTCGCGCTGATCGCTTGGCGGGACTACTCGGCGATAGGCTGCGGCGAGATTCAGGCGATGCGTGAGCGGCTTCTGGCGGCAGGCGATGACGCCCAGACCGTGGAGAAGGAATACAAGGCGGCGCGCAGGCGCTATCGCGCTGCCGTGCAGGCAGGCAAGGAGTGGGATAAGCGAGCCGGGCTAGAGCTGCTCAATCGGCGAGCAGAGGATGCCCGCAAAGAGCTTGCCGCCTCTCAAGATGCACTCAAGGCGTTGTCACCGTCCACCGCAGAAGTGGCACTATCCTTGTTGGATGTCATCCGGGAAAACGTCGAAGAGTTCAAAAGCCTAGAAGCGTGGGAAGTTGCCGTGCTGGCGAAGGCCAATAGCTTTTTCAAGTGAGTCATCCGGCAACCCTCAAGCCGCCGGCCCCATACGAGAGTGATCAACTGGAAAGTCTGAAAACACATGAACGGCCAGGGTTTGCGCGGGCGTTCTGCAACCTTGAATCGAACGTCTGCGACCTCACCCGGATGGCCAGGCTTGCTCAGCTGCAGGTGCACGAAGCAATTGGCGAGCTAAAATATGAAGACGGGACCTGTGTCGAAGTTCCGGACACGGAGAGCGTTGGTCTTGCCATGTTCGCGGTCTCTCTCTTGACCGAAAAAGTGCGAGAGCTTGAACAAGAGTGGTACCGGCTGTTCAACGAAGCGGTAGAGGCTGCACGGAATTGCCGTTGATGTCGCTCGGCCCGCCGGTTCACACTGGCGGGTCTGCTCGTCTGATTCCAAAGCGCGGGCTAGGCGTCTTGGCAGGGAATACCGAAGTTGTCACAAGCGAGAGCGAATGACTCTTTTGCTTTTACATCCTCGAAGCAGAAGCGAGTGCCGACCTCCGCCTGATCGATCCACCAATCGACGTTACTGCCTTTCGCAATGCGGGATGCTTCGCCGCGTAACAGGTCCAGTTGTCTTCCCGCAGCACGAACGATCAAGCAATTCCTCTCTTTGGACATAATACCTTCTCCAATGGCCGGCCAGAATGATAGCGCTAACCGCCGTAGACGAAGGCCGCAGCAGGGGACTGCTGCGGCCTTGTTGTCAAAAAAGCCGGGTGAAAAGGTCTAAGTTAAATATTCAGCCAGCCCCGGCGTGATTATCGTATCGCAGCCTCTCTGGCTCGCAATATGATCTATTTCACAATTGCCAGTTTTCCCGGTCACCTAATGTTCCAGCCAAAACAATTGTTATGCTGGAGTCGGAAGTTTTCGGTGTCCTGATAGCCCTTGTGTATCTGTTGATACTTTCCGCCCGGTTGTGGTTTGCTACGGTTTCCCAACGGTAGGGGCACATGGATCAGCTAAAGAAAGCACTGAGGCAACTAGAGCCCCCGGAATTTCCGAATTGCCGCATCACTATGAGCTGGGTCCGCTCGGAGCAGGTGCGAGATACCCCGGAACGGATCATCGCGCACCTTTTCGTCTGCCCAAACTGCAAACGGGCTCAGCGCAGCGATACAAAGTTCAAGGCGATACGCGTCCCGCCTGACAAACAGGTGTCCCCGCAGTTTCGCGTCCGAGGGCCAGCAATACGCCGAAGATCAGCGCATCATGAAGCAACTACGTCACCGCCCCACAGAGGCGGCTCCGTTTCCGTTTCTAGCCGCTCCGAGCGAGGTGGCCTGATTTGATCTAGCAGTACTAGACATCATGCTTTCTCTCGCTATGATTGTAACTTGGATTATGTCTACTCGGTCTAGCGATCCCGGCTGGGCGTCATGTTCGACGATGCTGCTAAGTTCTGGCAAGAGTATGAGGAATGCCGAAAGCAAGCCGGCATAACGAAAAACCCGTGCTCCCAAGCGCAGTGGCTTCTGTTCGCTGACGAGTGGCTAAAGCAGGCTGTGGCCGCTGAGGCTCTGGCGAAACGCGAGGCGGCTGAACCTGTGGCCGCAAAGTAAGGCCCGCCTCAGGGGCGGCATCTTTCACTGGCTCATGCTGAAGATCCCGCAGATATCCGATCTCCCTTTAGATCTCATGCCAAACGAAACGGCTCGCTTCACGTATTTAATCGCTTCGCGCGCCAAGGCGGGTGCTTTGTAAGCTCGCTGTGGGCGGCGGGCGCCGACGCCCGACCCCGTGCTCGGATAGGTGCGGACCTCCATGCACGGGCCGACATTCTGCGGAGGAACAGCGATTGGCGGCCCCGGCTTCAGTGGGGCTGGAGGATGGGCCGGGCCGCTCCGCTGGCTCAGAGCGCGCCAGCAAGCCTCCAAGCCTTTCTCCGCGCGTTCACTCCTCTAAGGCGCGGCTCGAGCTCCCAAATTGCGGCGGCTTGCCGCTGCTGAAGTCCGGCCTGACCTGAGCCCCTCGGTTCCGGCATCCGGCGCACACCAACCGCGACTCTTACATCAGACAAGCGAACATCGTTCGGCCAGCGATAGGTGTTGATCTGGCATCTCGCGACCATTGCTGCATCGCATCTAGGGCAACGATCCGGCCTGGATTGGCGTAAGACCGACTCAAATGCTGTCCACGTTGAATGAGAAATCCTGATGGCTGAGCGCGTCTACGCGCTGCCGCGATTCAGGATTCGGCTCTGTGCTGCGCATTTCCGCGCTTCCTCAAAGGAGAGAGTCATGATGCAGCAGTGTCGTCGATGCGAGCAGAACCTACCGCTGTCGAGCTTCGGTTATGGAGGACGCTCTCGTGCTCGCAAGTTTTGTCACGGCTGCTTTTCTGCAATAGTGAATGGTGAAGTGTTCACCATGAACTCGACAGAAGCTGGCACGTTCATGGTGAGGCTAGAAGCCGGCCACTCGCTTCGGATGCTTACAGGCGGCGCCGACGAACCGCCGATTTGCTCGGCGGATGCATTTCGCAGGCATTGCGAATTGCATCCTGAATAGGGTGAGAAGCCTGCGCTCTTGTGAAGACGAATGGCAAGTCTCGGATTCTTGAAGGAGTGTACAATCGCACCGTGGCGAGCCGCACCGCCTGCAATCGAGGGCACCCATTGTCCGTCGAAGTCGCCGCAAGAATGCATACTGAGCGGAAATGGGATCATAAATGGTGCGATACATGCGTACGCAGCTGGAACGGCGTCGGCCGATATCTGGCGGAGGATACGACTATCACCGAGCGTCCCAAAATCGAGGCGCGTCTAAAACTCTCCAAGGGGGCAGTGCACCTAACGCCCGATGACTTGGCCCTGATCGAAAAGTGGCTCAACCTGGGTGCCTCGTTGAGAAAACTGCTCAGTGAGTATGACACGATTAGGTTGAGGCTGTATCGAAAGAGCAATCCAGCATGGGAGGCAAAGTTCAAACCGGTCATCACGAGAAATTCTAGGCTCGCAACGGCGGCGGGATCTCGAGGATATCAATCCCGTTGCAAATACGGACACGCCCTCACAGACGACAATGTCAAAGTCGACTCGAGGAATGGTACACGTGCCTGTATTACTTGCCGCGAGCCTTTATCGGAGCCCCAGTGACGGAGGAGGCCATTAGAACCGTCGAGTGCGGTCTCTTAACCGGAATGAGCTTTAAGCAACTCACAACTCCGGCTGCTGGTCATCGGTCGACGCTCTCTTTCTTGCAAGTGCGGACACTTAGGTTGACACGGCCAGACATTAATAGGCGCTGGGCCATGGCGGCACGCAATCCAGGCACCGTCCGAAGCTTCAGTAGCGTCCATTCAATAGCGCCTATCCGTGGGTTGCCGGTCGAAATCCCATCTGACTTCATGCGCAATGATATTCCGCTCTATGTGCCGCAAGATGGTGATTACGAGTGGTTGTTCAGCCTTACGCCGCGCTATCTCCAAAAAAGCGCTCGCGAAGATATCGTAGGTGATCTTTGGATCGAACTTTCCGAGCGCCGGGTGGATCGTGCCGGTGTCCCGGCCTGTGCGAAGCGTATAATCGCGGCCTACAACAAAGAAAATCCGATGAAGACTTACGGCGACATTCGCACGCCGCTGCCTCTCGACGCGCCAGCCTATCTTGACGGGACCATGTCGCGCGCCGAGATTGTTTCGGAGAGCCTCTGGTTGTGAACTCAACCGTCGGAGGGCAGGCCCGCCGGTTCACGCCGGCGGGCTCCTCTTACAAACGCTGTTCTCAGATGTTTCCCTCGGGTCTACGGAAGCCGAATGGATCAAGCGCTAAAAACCGCGTTTCTCCTCGTCGGCGCTGGAGCCACACGCCTATAGCTGTGCGATCGGCCTCGGAGACCTGCTGATTAGAGGCGATCTTTTCCATCACCTGTACAATTGGTTCTGGTGTGGGATCGGCCGATTGGATCGCGATTGGCTTCCAGATTCCGAGACATACAATAGCGGTCCCGAACAGTGCAAAAAATATACCCGGAGCAACCTGCTTCAACACGAGCCGTCGCTGACCCCATGCTGCCTGCAGTTCACCCGCTTTCTCAAAGTATCCAAGCTTGAATAGGCTGTAACCAAGGTACAAAAGAAACGCGCCGATCACGAGTGCTGTGGTCCGAAAGAAAACCAGCATAGCAACCGTCGCGTCGAATTGAACGAAGGGATTGGAGAATGAATCCGCGATCATGGGAATGACCTCGCGGCACGCCCCGGCCAAATCGAGGCTGCGTTCATAAAGTCTTCATCGCTCGCGAGGAGCGCTGAATGTGGAGTATGCACCCGAAAGCTGCGGCGCGCGAGAGCAAAGTGCGTGTCGTGGCCGTGAGAAGTCGCAGCCGCAGAAAAAGATGCGGGTAGCCCGCGCACGTTGATCTAGGTCAAGCGACGCCTTTGTGTTCCCCGAACCATCCGGCCATGAACCTGCCTCACGAGCCTCGCCCGGCTCAAGAGCCACCTGAGCCCAAGCCCACGCGATCGGAGGAGGCTCGACGCGTCATCGAGGAGTACCTGAACGATCTGCGGGAGATCATCAGGAAGCTCCGTCGGCGCCTCAATGAGGGGGCGCCCTGAGACGCGGACGACAAGGCCCGCGGGTCTACGCTGGCGGGCCTCCTGCACGTGAGTGTGACACGCATTGTGTGAAGTAGTTCATAAGCGGCAGGTACCGCCAGCTTAGCGTGCGCGCTTCCACTGGAGGGAAGCGCAATGAAGTGGAAGTTGACAACCTCTCGAATGCTCGCGCTGATCGCCGTCGTCTTGGTGGCGGCTGGTACTACGATGGCCATCGGTACTCCTCGTGGAGTCTATGAACCGATGTTGGGATCCGATTGGCAATGCAGCCGGACCATACTGCTCGTGACCACGTGTGCTCATTCAAGCATTAGATCGGAATAAACGCCGAGCCGCCTGCAGACGGACCCCAATGTGGTTCTTTCCCTTTCGGGTTTAACTCGGGAACGTAGTGTCGGTTCAGAGCCCCGCATGATGCCGATACGGGCAAAGATCGTCCGGCCGCCGCCTTCCGCCACGAGGATCAGCGCCTCCATGGCAGCTTGCCAATTCTTGCGCGCTATGCTCCTTCTTCGGCAGCGCGGCAATGTACTCGCCGGCATCCATCAGCGTCACCAGCTTGCGGCCGTTGACCTCGATCGGCTCCTCGAAAGGCCGCCCCCAGCCGTTGATCATTTCGTGCTTCGCTACCCCCTGATTGCAAGTCGCAAGTTACCCCGCTCAAAGTCAGGCCGAATATCGGCGCCGCGCCCACCGCAACCATGGCAGACGAACCGCGGCTCGAGATCGGAGAGCCTTACACTGTCAGGCCAGGGTCGGCGTCCAGAGCAATGTGATGACCGCAAGGGCAATAGACGAGGACGCCGCGCACACCCATCTGCCGCATCTCGCCGAAGGTGATCTTGAGCGGTCGGCCGTCGGGGTGCGTGGGCGAGTGGTGTCGGGCAGGGCGGGGCATGCCTCCATCCAAGCGCGGCGCCGGCAGGAGTCAGATTATCAATCCCTCGGTCCCCGGAGAGCGCGCAGGCTACTGCGCGTTGTGGATCAGCGTAATCTTTGGACCGACGATGTCGAGGGCAACCGTTTGGTGGGTGTCGCAGCCGATTCCGCGGGGCTAGGCCGGAAGCAAGCCACCGGATGCAAGGCACCGACGTCCGAGGCTCACGGAATAACCTTCTTATGCTCCCGCGCTGCTTCAAGCCAACACTGGATGGCGTCTTGAGCATTCTCGATTGCCTCGGCCTCGGTCTCGCCATCCGACATACAGCCCGGCAGATCAGGAACGGTCGCAAGAAAGCCACCGCCATCCTGTTCGGAAAGCGGCGCTAGCTTGATGGCATATTCCGGTTTCTCGCCCATGCTCTCAGTCTCGCAGGAAGGCTACCAGGCTTCTTGATATATCGGCTTAATGGAGCGCCTGAAAGGGATCGTCGGGATTTCTTTTCCCGCTTGATGATTTGACGGGAACTGCCTCCACGAGGAGGGCTAAGGGTTGCGCCGTGTGCGGATTAACCAAGGCCTACATAACAAATTCAGGGCAAATCGGTCGCTCCGCTCGCGCGGTTCGGCTCGCGCGGTTCGGCAACCCTTCTCAATGCCGCTTTGATCGTTGTTTGGTGATCACGATGACGTTGCATTCTGTCGATCCAGCAGCCGGCTTGCGTGTGAGGACTGACTCGGAGCATGCTGGATAAAGCGCGCTGTGACCTTCCTGCGAGCGCGTCCATTGTCCCGTGCGGCTAAAGCAATACCGTCGCGTCACACCGGCTCCATAGTCGATTCCGAATGCTGCGAACTGCCCCGACGTCGGCGTGAGGGACCGCATCGAAACACCACTATAGAGCTCGGGAGTGCAGGCAATCGTCAGGTCACCGCTCTCAGTGATCCCATATGCATTTATCAAATCGAGTTTGTTGCCGTTTACAACGAGTGCAGCTTGACCGCTTGCCGCGCAGTTTCCGACTTGGCCATTGTTCAATGCATCGACCTGACGCTTCGGTTGATGGCATGAGCGAGCAGCCATGGCACAGGCAGCACGCCATTCAGATGGTCTGCGCACTCCCTGACGATCAGGAAGACGCGCTGATCGTCTTGCGAGCGGCTGAGCGTCTCGTCAGGGGCTACCTGATGGAGCCGCAGGCGAACGGATCGATACGCACCGATCCTTCCGCGACGGTCGTTTCGCTCAAAACCGGAAACTGAAGCAAAGGCCGGTTCACCCGGTGGGCCTTCCCTTGCTGCAAAGCAAGGGATGACCCCTGGGTGGGCTGGGAGGTACAAAGCGAAGGCGAAGGCGGGCGCTCTGGCCGGCATCGGCGTACCCGTCGAGAGTCATGGAATGCTGCGCATCCGAATGCTTAGCGGTAAGCTTCGCAAGGGAGGGAATATCAATGAATCCCATGGACAAGATTTGGATTCTCTTGGCCGAATACAACACGCTTAGAGCCGAGGTTTTGGCGGCGCGAAGCTATATGGGCCAAGGCGCTGGCATATTTGCCGCCGCCCTCATGGCCAACATTGCGTTTGGATATTCTGCGGGCAAGGACTATCTCGCATTGACGATCATCCTCGGAATGTTGACGCTTGTTTACTTCGTAGCGCTATTTGCGTGGAACGAGAAGAACACGATTTCCGCCACGGCGCGATTACGCGAGCTTGAGGCCGAAATAAATTCTCTTGCGGGCGAGCGGCTTCTGCTTTGGGAAACCGTCTACGGCTACGGGGGCATATGGCGAAAAACAAATCCGCACCCTCAAGAATAAACCTCGCCTGAAATTCTGAACTGAGCCGCGAGCCCTTCTTCATCGCTTAGAGGACAGCGCATTCACCGCAGGTTTAGGGTCAAACTCGAACTACCAATGTCCGGCGAGCCCGGGGTAAAATTACTGGCACGAAGACTAACGGCGGACCCACCTGAGACGGCTGCCTTGGTCGTGGGGCGCTGGCTCGCGCTTACACCGCGTTCTGGGGCGTCGGCCAACTCGGGTCGCAACAGCGTGCAGAGTGTTGGCTGCTCCGACCGGCAAGGGCGCCGTGACCGGTGCCAAGCGCCCCGGCGACGGTAATCGTTAGGGCGGTGGCTGAATAAACGCATATCTTCGAATTCGACATCGAATTAGCCTCTCTGAAGCGGCAAATCAGCAGTGTCAATATGGGCGCGACGACAGCCCGCGCAATAGCGCGGCCTGCTACGGCCTGATTGGAGCTCTGCTCGGCGCCCCGATCGGCTTCGTCATCAATATGACGCGTCACCTTGGCCGACGCTGAATGAAGATCGCCGTCTGCTCGAGCAGGCATTGCCGCAACACCACCGCAACACAGTCACGCTACCTCATTGCAATGACTAAGGCGCGGTCGGATTTCAATTCCGAGGGTCGGGAGTTCAAATCTCTCCGAGCGCGCCAACAAAATCAATGACTTAGGAGCCCTTTACCCTCGGCATTTTCTGGCGCGGGAAACCGTCGGGAAACCGTTTCGTTCGATGCGGAGCCACGGGACGGCAGAACGGGAGGGGGAGGCCTCTGAGAAAATTTTTTCTTTACGAAACGCGCGCGCAGCCTACTTAGGGTCCTTCGAAGGCCGGGGACGGCTTGAGCCGTTCGGGTCTGTCTCAGGCTGCATGCCCCTTTAATTGACCGCCAGAACCGAGCTGTGAGACCTTCTGCCTAACGGCCGAACGACGGCGCACGGCTAACGTGACCGGCGCTCTTCGCGAGCCCTTCGGCCAAGAGCTGCTTCTGTATCTCGTGCGGCAGGCGCGTCGCCAGCTCGCTGTTGGCTGCCTTGTCCCACGCCTTGCGGGCGGATGCGCCATCCTGTCCTAGCGCTGTGCTGGGTGTCTCCGCAAACACGCCTTTGATGGGAAGTCTCGACTTGCTGCGCCTGATCGCAATGAACGTGCCGCCGTTTGCCGATACTAGGAAGGCGTCGCGGATGTTGAGGTTCGCCGAGCCCCCGGCCGTAAGCCGGTACGTGCTTCCCGTCATGCCGCCAGGACGGCTAACACTCGCGCCAGTCGCGAGCAGGTTGATGCGCATTTTATTCGCTGTGAACGATGCTGAGAGGCTGGTCTGCGTCGTCCGCTTTACCTTCGTCACGCCGTCTTTGATACGTGCCTTAGACACGCCAATGTCTTTGGCGATGATCTCGAGAGCGATCTTTCGCGCCGCCGTCGCGCTCTTGTCGACTGCTCTTCTAATTGCATTGCGCATTCCGCGAACAGATAACTCGCGAGCCCACTGTTCCAGCTTGCTCGCGTCAACGGTCACATTGATCTGCATCGTATCGCTTGCCTTTTAGTTAGTTGGACGGGTCCACGCGGTGTGCTTTTTGCGCCGCTCCAACCACAATCATGGAAGCGATCAGTGAGAACAGCGAAGACGAAGAAGACCAAGACGCCCGCTCGTCGCGAATGGACTGCGGTTGATCTGAAAGCGCTTAAGAGCCATTCCAAGCAACGGACACCCGTGGTGAAGATTTCGAAGCAGATGAAGCGCACTGTTGGTGCCCTTCGTCAGAAAGCGCTTGTCTTGGGCATCGGCTTGGGACATCAGCGCTAACAGCTTTCAGTCGGGTCCCACTTCGTCGGCTCGCGCGGCTCTGGCATCATGGCGGCCGCGCGGTCGCACTGCTCGACCATGCGAGCGAGCTGCGAACCCGGCGTGATGCTCGGCACAAGCCTCTTCGCGATAGCGCTGCGGCTGATTGCATCCAGTTTCGCCGCTGCTTCATTGAGCGTATCGGCAAGCTCGTTCAGCGCTATTATCATGGCGCGATCATTCATCGCCGCTCTCCGCATTGTCCGCGTCGCACGCAAACGGCTTGGCGCCGTTGCCAGTGCGCAGATAGTTGAGCGGCACTTCTTTGCCAAGCCGCTCGCCTTCGGCATAGCACCGAGCAGAGCCCACACCGATGCAGCTTGCGAGCAATGCGGTCAGCGTCTCCACGGCATCGGCCACCCGTTCGAGCTGGGGCGCAGCGGCAGCGATCTTTTCGAGCGCGTCGGCGGCCCGTCCCAGCCGCGCGTCTTCCGACAGCGCGAGTAGATCGGTCAGTCCGATGGTCTGCTCAGGTTGATTGGTCATTCGGTCTTTCTTTCGGGTTACCGGGTTTGAAGTTAACCACTAACTTCGATCCAATTTTAATAAGACAACAACGCTGCTTGTGGTGCGAGCCCGCGCGGCTCAACATGCGGGGCATTGCCATTTTCCGGCTATCGGCGGGACCGGGAAATTGACTTCGCAAAGTCACCTCTGCATTTTGGAGCATCTCGCCATGATCGAACGTCGGGCAATGGCGCGCACGCCGGTGAACCGGGCGGCGCGGTTGTCATTTGGTGAAATTCGCGGGACCCATCCGTGTATGGTGCGCGACATCAATGCCCTGGGCGCCTGCATCTCCACGCCATACTACGTGTTTGCGAACGAGCTTGTGCTGTCGTTCGACGGACATTCTGCGATCTTCATCTGCCGCGTCATGTGGCGAAAAGGAACGCTCTGCGGCGTTTCATTCCTTCTGCATCGCCGCTCGTCGGAATTCGCAAACGACTCCAGTGAACCACTCGCAATCCTGGCGGTTGAATAACGCCTTTGGTCGGGCAAGCCCTCTGGTGGGTATCGGCCTTCGCCGTCTGCCGCGCAGACAATTCGGCTTCTTCGTCCTGTTCGTCATGCACCGGTTCGAAGGCCGAACTATCAGAAGGCTTCGATTGACGCGTCAGTCCCTGATTTTTGATCCATTCTCGCGCTACTTGGCGATCATCGTATTGACCGGACCGCGGTTTATCGTCGCTATGCTCGCCTGCCCCCTCCCATTGCGAGAAGAACAAAGAGAGCGTAGGCACGGGCATGTCCGGCCATTCGCGCATGACGTGGCGCGCAGCCAGAAATCGGTTAGTCGAGCAATCGCTACTCGGGTTCGTGAAGCTCAAGGTCGACGACCTTGGGGAAATCACCAAGGACTGCACGGCCGTGATGTCAATCGATGACGGCCAGAGCGTCTGGGGTTGCCGGTGAGCGCTATGCAGGCGTTGTGTCTGGCGTGAACGGTATCCGGACGAAGACTTCCTCCTCCGATACTTCCGTGATGGTTATCCCACCGTCTTGCAAAAGATTGTCGACAACGGTGTCCAAAATTGAAAATTCCGCGATGTCGGACCAGTGACTATAGCGAGCCATAAGGGTTGCGAGTGCAGAGTCCAAACGATGGATAGATTCAGCGCACCAGTGATCCGAGATGAATTCGCTAGCTGCTCTGTGGTCAGCGAGTGTCATTCCAAGGCCGTGAAGCTGACCCAAAAGGTACGCTGCGAATTTCAAGGTGTTTCCGTATTCTGCTCCGACTTCGCGGACAACCGTGGGAATATCACCGTGCAGCCGATACCGTTTTATGGATTCGTTCGCGCGCCCGCGCGCATTGCTAGCTGCACCCATAAAGATTTGCGCTAGATTGTCTGCCGTTCCGTTCGTAGAGAATTGCGCGCTAAAGTAACAGGCTGCGTATTCTTCCCAACATGAAACAGAAGTGCCGCCGAGCACATTCCGTCGAAGGTTTGAATATCGAGCCTGCATCAAGACGTTCGGGAACGCTTCATCGCGAGCTTTCAAATCGTGAACGTGGCCGCACTCATGCGCGATGAGATAGAGAAGCTCACGATTGAATTCGACGCCCTCAATTCCTCGTAGAATGGTGGCATCGTAGACCATATGAGCTTTGACCACTCCATCCCGTAATACGGCCGGTGTCATTGCAACGCCCTGACCGTAAGTTTCCGCTGTTGCCGTAAGTGGCGTAGTTCCTTCGATCCCCCTATCAACGCTCGCTAATGCGCCTGCGTAATCATACGCAACACTCACTGCGTCCAGCCGTTCTAGGTTCAAATATTGCCCGAGCACCTGCAAATAAAAATGCAGAGTATCGGCAAATTTGCGTGCTGCTTCCGGGCTTTCGAAGCCGCCAAGAGTCATAGGGAGAGGAGCGGGAAGACTAGACGGAATCTCGGAAGCGTTGTCCGTTGTTTCACTTACCATTAGTCAGTCGCCATTCCTTTGGACCAACCATTTGCGCGTGCCATTGTCGTCTACTTGTAGTTCAATGTTTCCGTAGTAGCGCGTTGAGAAAACTGAATTTGCGTGAGTGCGATACTGGGGGCTTGCATCTGTCGGCGGCTTCTTGCCCACGGAAACGATCACCACAGAGGGTTTGATCGCCTTCAGGGCGTCAAGGTGGAAGCCGCTATCCCGGCCATGATGGGCCGCCTTCAATACGGCCGCGCCGAGCGCGGTCCCGTAATATTTCAACATGCCATCCCAAGCGGTCTGCTCCGCATCACCGGGGAGCAAGATCGATGTGCCGCGGTGTGTTACCCGAATAGCATAGCTAAGGTCGTTCGATTTCTCTGTGCTGTTGCACCAATTAACTAAGTCGGAAGTTGGTGACAGCAGTTGAATCGCGTCGCCTGTGCCGTTCCCTGCCTCGTCGCAGCCAAAGGCGTAATGGCGGTCACCGCGATGATAGTTCTTTGCGGTCAGTCCCAGCTTGCCGCTGCGAAGAGCTTGGTAGTATTCCCAATCTTCTTTGTCGGCATCGCTTTGGAAGCTGGGTGTGGGTTTCGTATGAGCAATGTCCCAAAAGTTCGTGAAACCGATCTCTTCGTGCAGACGCTTTATTCCCCGCATGTGATCTAGGTCGGGGTGGGTTAAAATGAACCGGAAAAGCGACCTCTTTGGATAGTTCTGCTTGATATAGGCAATGGGATCAGTCAGATCGCTGACAGCATCGGCGCGTGCCTCCACTAAAAGCGCCGTGCTGCCAAGTGCGTTGCTCTGTGAAGCTGCTCGTGCTTGAGCATATTCCTCGACCGTCTCTTTGTCCGGGTCCTGCGAATTGTTGATATCGATCAGGGTGAGGTTGCCGGACGGATGCTCTATTAGAGTCGCATCGCCGTGACCTACATTGAGAAAATGGACCTTCAGCATGATTACCTATCACCGGACGACAAGCTTCAACCGCTTGCCTTTTTTGTTCGCGATCTGGGAGCCGTGCCCGTCTTTGGGAGATGAGGGGACTCGGTACTAAGCAAAAGTTGCCGGGCATAGGTCCGGGATGCCTCTCGCACCGCCTCTTCCGATGAAAAAAGTGCAAGATAGGAGGCGTGCAGGAAGGCAATGACAAAAACCGGCGCCAGTCCCGTAAGGTCGTGCGGAATCAATTTATACCGATAGGCAGTTATGCAGCCGAAAACGATGGCGACATTCAAAGCAAGAGCGGGCCACTTCAGCGCATATAGATTGCGTCGGTAGCCGTATGTCACGTTTTCATTGAATAGGATTTCGAAGTGCTTTTTGTCGCGGGTGTTTTCGCGTAGCCATGTCGCTGCGCGCGTATAGAAGCTGTCCGCGGCCGCAGGATCAGCAGCCTCTTGGGCTGCGGTGGGAGCCTGTTCGTTAAGTCTAGTAGCTAGCGCCGCGTGCATCCGCATCCTGGTCGGCTCATCGAAAGTAGGATCGCGATGGCGCAGTATTGTTGTGCTGGGGAGACCTCCCATGCGCTCATTGATCCCTGGCTCGATGTGTTTGCCTCGGCGCCTTGCGACATCAGCAAACACCATCAACAGAACCGTGAGTGCGGTTCCGGCAATTGCATGTGTCACGCCTAGTGACTTCCACGAGATAAGCACCCACGCCAAAGTGAGGGCCGGTGCTGCGGCGATGATGGCCGGGACGAGTCGAGCGAAAAAGGTGTACTTATCGAACTTGGGCAAGGGTTAGTCGTCCTCAACGTCAGATGAAAAGGCGATTGTGCTGGCATCGACCGTGCCAGCTCTACGGTCGTAGTCACTACGGAAGTTGATCCACGAATCATGTGTTGAGTGCACGATGTATCCGCGACGGGTGAACGCATTCGCTACCTTCTTGCGCGGGTAGATATCTTCGTTTTTGCCTACAGATGCGATTGCGTTGCCGCGACCTTGAGCTGGGAACGCGCCGAGCCACCGGTTGAGGACTGCCGGGGTGACGTTGCGTCGGCTGCCATGATGAGGAATCTGAACGAGAGTTGGCTGAAGACTGGGAAAATTGTTCTCAGCGTAGTCGGCTGCTTCGTTAAGCCCGTCTGGACCAACATCGGCGGTCAGCAGGATGCTCTTAGTACCGAATGTCCCCATCTGAACTACCGAAGTCTCGTTCGAAGCGGAGGTGCTTGGAGGGTTGTTGTCCAGCGTTTCGAGGTCGAGACGCTCCTTTATTTTTTCGACCACGTTGCGCAAAGCGCTTCCGAAGACCGATCCGAGTCCGGCCGTGTCACTCCGGTAAGCTGTGGGGGTCTTGTCGAGATCAGGAATGAGACGAACGTAGCGTTCACGACTAGGAGCCAAGACTTTGAAAGCACCTATCTGAGCACCTTGCAGAGGTGCACGGATTTGGATGCCTCGCTCGGCCGCAATTGTTTCCATCTCCACCAGATAGGGATGCATTTCCCGCATTCGCTTGACGAGGCCCTCACGAGTGTAGGCGCCGTGAAACTTATCGAGCACTTCGTCCACGTAGTCCCAGGGGCGGTTCATCCAGAGCGTGTGGATGGTAAAGCCCTCATGTTGGAGCACCTTTATCAGGCCGCACGCGTGATCATTGTCTGCGTGGGACAAGACGACATTGGCGATGTTGGCGGGCTTCGCGTAGTACCGCTCGACGTGGGAAATGATCTGCTCGCCAGTGTCGGTAAAGCCGCCATCCACAATGTTGATGTAAAATGCGCTGTCTTTGGTATCGCCCCATCGGACGACAATAGCGTCGCCATTGCTGTCACCAGCCCGGAGGAAATCGATTTCGTACGGCAATGCACGCTCCTATGCACGGCCGTCGTCTCGGACGGTCGTGAGCTGAGGCGATCTGGGCAAAAATCGGAAAGTTGTGTAGGCCCCTAGGTGCAGCTATGTGGTGCGTCTGCCTTTTGAAGCAATAGTAAGAAAGGAGGAATCGCGCAGTTTTCCACTGACACTTGGTTTATATACGTCAGCAGACCTGACGCATGCTGCACTAAGCCGCTTCTTTGGTGGCTGCATCGCTGCGTCGTGTGCGCGAAATATAGTCCGCAATGGCATCCACTGCTTGCCGCTTCTCAGCCTGCATGTCGTAACGGTCATAGGTCTTTCCGCTGCCGACAATGGCATGATGCGTGAGCGCCTCCGTCGTGTCGCGCGGGATTCCCATCGTCCGCGCCCAGGTCGTGGCTGACCGGCGCGCGTCATGCGGAGACCATTCGGCCATTTTCAACTTCAGCCGGAGACGGCGCACAGCTTGCGACAGGGCATGTCGGTCAATCGGCTTGTCGCCCTTGCCCCGAGTGGACGGGAAGACGTACGGGCTATCGTGTAACCAGCAGGCTCCATAGTTCGAATGCGCCCTTCTTCTCCACGCCACAACGGCGCACGCCATGCGGCGTAGACCCTCGCGGGAAGGGATTCGGAGCTCCTCACCGGGGGCACTCGAGAAAGGGCCCGCCGTGATGAAGTATGCCGGCGTCGCTATCACTGCTCCGTTCCCGGGTGCCCTCTTAAGTAATAGGAGCGAGCCCCACGCCGGTCGGCAGCGCGGCCGGACCCAGGCTGATCGAGCAGAAAGACGGCTCATCACAAGGGTCAAACGCTGCCAATCGCCGTGGTTGCAATGGTAAAAGTTCCTTCGCCGACTTACTGGGGGCAGGATGGTTAAGGCATTTCGGAATTTGATCATGGCACTTACTTTTGTGGGAGTTGCCGGCTGCAACATGTTTTGGAATTTCATGAACGACTATATGGCCTATGGCCTTGCGCTGGCGGCTTCAGTTGCAGCCGGCTTTTGCGTTGAGCGCATCTTCATCGAGCGGTCCCGTCGGGAGATGATCCGCCTCCATGGCGCGGACTGGCATTCGGCGGAGAACCGACAGCTCGACTCATGAGCATCACCTGTCGCGGCTCATCGTTTTCATCATCCGATTGCTCGCATTCGACCCGAGGGGCCTAGCCCGATGATCAAACCAGTCCATCCATTCCGGTTCGCACGCATCGAGCGCCTGCGAGAACTGCTTGAACCAGACTCCGACACGGCAGTTGATCTGAATGCGGGTGTGAGCACCACGGAGCTGGTGAGACCCGATCCGCCAATGCTCGATGCAGGCTTGATAATCGGTCGTGATCCAGGAAGGGGCGAACTGGGCCCTTCGTTGCGAGCCATGCGAGCACTACGGCACGGCAACCGGTCAATACGCCCGAGTAGCACCACGATCTGGAAGAGCGATGACCATAAGCCGGCCCCGAGGTAGGGGATGCCGAAAGCGAACTCCCGGCTCCGTTGGTCCTTATCGCTTACAATATTGCCACAGGGCTCTCGTCGTAGTCGTCACCAGCGCCAGCCGTCCGAACTAAGTCGGGCGCGAGGCTTACGGCATCAGCTGGCGGAGAAGCAGTGCATGAGCTGGCAACCTGATGATTGAAGGCGGCCCTATGTGGTGTCCCTCACCGGACGGCAGGTCGTCACTGGAAACCAGCACTATCTGCTCTGGCGACGTGGTCTCGAGAACCACTTCGAGCGACATTGCCGAGCCGACGCGGCGGCAACTCATGGCGTTAGTGGACAACCCAGCCAATGAGCGGCAAGAGCGGAGCCTCAAAGGACTCGGCGGGACCACTATACCTTCCTCCGTGGTACCTCGGCGAAGGTTGCCTCGAGCACAACGTGCTCGCGCCTATCGAGCGCCAACGAAACCCGTGCCCAAAGGTCGCGCGACGACGCGTCTCGTGGTGAAAGATCGACGAGCTTTCTTGTTTGTCGTCGGGCCGGGAGCGGCGGGCGAAGGTAGAGGGATGATCTTTTTTGCAGCGTGCCCGGGTTGTGCCCCAGACTTTTCGGGGCACAATGTAGGGGAAGCAAGTCGCTAAGTCACTAAAAATGCTGGACAAATGGTGGGCGCACAAGGGATCGAACCTTGGACCTCTCCCGTGTGAAGGGAACGCTCTCCCGCTGAGCTATGCGCCCGGGACCATCATGCAGACGGCCGGACCTGTTCGGCCGGCCGGTGCATTGGAGCCCGCGATTTAGAAGTGCGGGCTTGAGGTGTCAAGTTTCCAGGTGGCTCGAAGCTGGAAAAGCTTGCGGCAACCACGCCGCACGCGACGGAAAGGCCGGTTTTGGGCCGCTTACGCGCCCTGCTGGCGGGCGCGGGAGGCGTGGGCCTGCAGCGCCCGGATCCGCTCGGCCAGCGTTCCGCCGCCTTCCGGCAGGCTCGGCGTGGCCGTGGTCGCGGCGTCGTTGGCGGGGCGCGGCGCCGGTTTCGGCGGTTGGCCGGCTTCGGCCGCGAGCAGCGCCTCGATCGGCGAGTTCGGGCCTTCGAGCTGCATCGCGAGCTTGGCCACTTCGGCAGCGATGTCGTTGATGCGCTCGCGCAAGAGCGCGTTCTCCATGCGCTCGGTCGCCCAGGAGCTTTCGGCCTGCTGCTGGATCGCGTTGATGTCGCGTTGCAGCTTGGCGCGCTCGTCGCGGGCGGTGCGGAGCTGCTCCTCCAGCGCGGTCTTTTCCGCGCGCAGCTGCTCCATCGCGGCCGACGATTTGCCGCCGCTGAGGCCTGCGATCTCGACGCGCAGCTCCTTGACGGTGCGCTCGGCTCCTTCATTGGCTTGGCGCAGCTGGTTGTTCTCGTAGTCACGTTCGGCGAGCAGCTTGCCCTGCGTCGCGAGCCGTCCCTCGAGATCGACGACACGGCCGGACAGCATCTCGGCTTCCTTGACCTGCAGCAGCAGCTGGCGATCGAGATCGGTGACGCGCTGGCTGAGATTCTCGACACGGCCGCGGGCATCGCCGAGCTCGCGCGAGGCGGTTTCGGATTCGGTGCGCTCCTGCGCGAGGCGCGCCTGGGTCGCCGTGAATTCCTTCTCGGCGTCGCCGACGCGGTTCTTCAATTCATCGATCTGCGCGCGCACGGCGACCAGCTCGACCTGGCGGCTCTCCGCCATCATCGAGCGGTCGGACAGCTCGGTGTTGATCTTGGCGAGCTCGTTCTGCTTGTCGGTCAGCGCGTTCTCGGCGGCGCGCAGGGCTTCCGTCTTGGTGTTGAATTCCTCTTCGGTGGCGCGGAGCTGCTCCTTCACCGCCTTCTCGCGCGCTTCGAGCGCGAAGATCGTGGCGTTCTTCTCGCCGAGCTCGATCTTCATGCGGTTGATGGCGTCGCTCTTCTTGCCGAGCTCGGCGAGCTGGCTCGTGGTCTTGTTCTTGAGCTGGTCGACGCTCATCTCGAGCCGCCGTGCCGACATCGCGAACTCGGCGCGGAGCTGGTCCTTGTCGGCCTGGATCTCCGCCATCGACAGCGGCGTTGCGGCCTCCAGCCGGCGCGTGGTCAGGCGCACGGCGCGGCTATGTACCAGCGGCACGATCGCGAGCCCGCACAGCATCGAAATCAGGAAACCGATCGCCAGGTACATGATCGGTTCGACCATGGGCCAGAACTCCCAAGCTTAAGGAAAAATTCACCAACGACCATGCCATGGCGTGCCGGCAAAAAGCCAGCCCCGGCCTGTCGTTAACCTTGATCCGTAACGGGAGAGGAAAACCCTGACGTGGGTCTGGATCAGGCGGCGCTCTAGAACGGGTTCCAGGTCGCTCGCGGCGTGTATTTGAGATAGCCGATATTGGCGCCCAGCCGTAAGCCCAAGCCCGAGCGGATCGGCACCAGCACGATGTTGTTGGCGGTGAGCGCGGTCATGCCGAAGCCGCCGATGATGTAGGCCGAGCCGTCGAGACCGGCGAAGCGCTGGTAGATCGCGTTGGTGGCGGGCAGGTTGTAGACCAGCGTCATGGTGCGCGCGCCGTCGCCGCCCCAGTCGAAGCCGAGCGAGGGGCCCTGCCAGTAGACCCTGAGGTCGCCGGCGTTCTTGGTGTAGAGCGTGCCTTCGCCATAGCGCAGGCCGGCGACGAACGCGCCGGAACCTTCTTCACCCAGGATGTAGCCGTTGGGCAGGCCCCATTGGCTGATCGCCTTCTCGATGATCGAGGCGAGCCCGCGCGAGACGTTGCCGAAGAAACGGTGCCCGGCGCCGACGAGTTCATCCGGCCCGTAGGTGCTGGGTGTCGGGGTCCGCTGCGGCGGCGGCAGGTCCGGCGGCGGCGCCGTCTGGGCCGAAGCCGGCACGATCCAGCCGATCATCGCGGCAAGCGCGAGCGCAGCAAGGCGTGTTGCGAAAGTCATCAAAGAACCCCTGGTACCAAATCCGGTCGCTTCCTTAACCTGACGCCAACAGGCATGGCTCTAGGTTGCGCCGGATGTCCCCTCGACTCGGATGTTATCCGTAGCAACTATGACGGCACAACGGCAGGAAGATAGCCCTTTGCGCCCCGGAATTGCCTTGATCGGCCTCGTTCTGTGCCTGCTCTCGGGCATATGGCTGGGCGGTGCGGGGCGGCCGGCGGAGGCTGCCACCACCGAGCGGATCGTCATCAATCGCTTCAGCGGCGTCGCCATCGAAGGGTTCGACCCCGTCGCCTATTTCGTCGATGGCGGGCCGATGCTGGGCACGTCGGAGTTCGAGGCGAACCTCTGGGGCGCGGTCTGGCGCTTCCGCAACGAGGGCAACCGGGCCTCCTTCCTGGCCCATCCCGAGGTCTACGGTCCGCAGTACGGCGGCTACGATCCCGCCGATATCGCCCGCGGCGTCACCGTCGCTGGCAATCCTCGTTTCTTCGCGATCGTGGCACAGCGGCTCTATCTGTTCAGCCGGGAAGCCAACCGTGATGCCTTCGCGGCCGATCCCGACAAGTTCCTCTATGAGGTCGGCAAGCGCTGGCCGGCGCTTCTGGAGCAGCTCGGTCAGTAACGGCCTACCGTCTTACAGGCGGGCCGCCTGCGGGTCGCCCCAGGCGACGAACTCCGGAATGATGAAGCCGCTGGCGTGCCGCTCCCCGAAGCGAATCTCGCCGCCTTTGCCGTCGGTCACCTTGCCGCCGGCCGCGGTCACCACCGCCGAGCCGGCGCCGACGTCCCATTCGCAGGTGGGCCCGAAGCGGGGGTAGATGTCGGCGCTGCCTTCGGCGATCCGGCCGAACTTCACCGCCGAGCCGCAGGTCTTTCGCACGGCATTGGGCCTGTCATCGATGAACGCCTCGCTCCTGGCATCGCCATGCGAGCGGCTCACGGCGGCGATCCAGGGCTCGCCCTGCGCCGGAAGCTTGCGGGTGTGGATCGGCTCTGCAGCGCCGATGGTTGCGCCGTCAAATGTCACGCGCTCGGCGCCGCGGCCGACGATGCCGCGCCAGAGCAGGCCGAGCGCGGGCGCACTGACGATGCCGAGCAACGGCACGCCCGATGTCACGAGGGCGAGGTTGACGGTGAACTCGTCGCGGCCGGCGACGAACTCCTTGGTGCCGTCGAGCGGATCGATCAGGAAGAAGCTGCCCTCGAACCGCGGGGAGGCGAGCTGGGCCCGCTCTTCCGAGAGTGTCGGGACATCGCCTGCGAGCGCTGCCAGGCCTTCAGCGATGATGCCGTCGGCGGCGAGGTCGGCCTCGGTCACCGGCGAGCCATCCTGCTTGCCGTCGACCCGCATCGCGGCGCGGTTGACGGCAAGGATCGCCTCGCCGGCCTTCACGACCAGGGCGGTGAGCGGCTCCATCAATCGGGACGCGGCCTCGGCGTCGATGATCCTCACCTGTGTGCCTCATTCGTCAGCAAGTCTCGCCCCCTCAATTGATTCGCCCGCAGGCCTTTATGGCTGCTTCGAACCTATCGCAAGCTAGCTGCCACGGGCTGGCGAATGTTAGAACCCGCAGCATCCGTCAAGCATGCGTGATTCGCGGCGTCAGCGCCGTGCAATTCCAGGAACCCTCCAGGACCCCATTATATGTCTGACGCCTCGTCGCCCGCGACCGCTACTGCTCCCGATATGCTCGAACTCGCAGCACTGTTGTGCTCGCGGGTCTGCCACGATCTCATCAGCCCTGTCGGCGCCATCGTCAACGGGCTCGAAGTGCTCGACGACGATCCCAAGCCCGAAGACCGCGAGTTCGCGCTCGACCTGATTCGCAAGAGCGCCAAGACCGCCTCCGCCCGCCTCCAGTTCTGCCGTCTCGCCTTCGGCGCGGCCGGCTCCTCCGGCGCGCAGATCGATCTCGGCGATGCCCAGACCATGGCGAAGGGCCACATCGAGGACGGCAAGTGCTCGATCACCTGGAATCTGCCGCGGCTGCTGTTGCCGAAGAACCGCGTCAAGCTGCTGCTCAACATGCTGGTCGTCGCGCAGCACACGATCCCGCGCGGCGGCATGTTGAAGATCGATCCGATCGGCGAGGGCGAGACGATGAGCTTCCGCATCACCGCGACCGGACACAACGCGCGCCTGCCGCAGAACATCTCCGAGCTGCTCAGCGGCGAGCGGGGACCCGCTGCGGACGCACACGCGATCCAGCCCTATTATACGCGTCTGCTGGCGCAGGCCTGCGGTCTCACCGTGACGCTCGCGCCGGAAGGCGAGGCCATCATCGTTACCGCTTCGTAAACGGCGCGGCGCGCTTAGCTCGTTAATCCAATCTTTACGGGGCGCTTCGGCTTGTCCGGAGCGCCTTATCTCTTTGTTGGTTCCGTTCTTTTGCACATACTCAACCAATATTAAACGCTTTGCGGTGAAGCTGGCCCCATTCCGAATAGGCGCATCACAAATCGTGCGCGCCCTTCCTGTATGAAGGCCTGTTTTCATGGATGATCTGTTGCGGGAGTTTCTGACGGAGACCAGCGAGAGCCTGGACACCGTCGACAATCAATTGGTGAAGTTCGAGCAGGAGCCGAACAACGCCAAGATTTTGGACAACATCTTCCGCCTCGTTCACACCATCAAGGGCACTTGCGGCTTCCTCGGCTTGCCCCGGCTCGAAGCGCTGGCCCATGCCGGCGAGACGCTGATGAGCAAATTCCGCGACGGCATGCCGGTAACGGCCGACGCGGTGTCGCTGATTCTGGCGTCGATCGACCGCATCAAGGAAATCCTGGCCGGCCTCGAGGCCACCGAAGCCGAGCCCGAGGGCAACGACCGCGATCTCATCGACAAGCTGGAAGCGATGGTCGAGCAGGGCATGGCCGCTATGGCGGCAGGTAGCGCTGCTCCCGTTGCCGAAGCGCCGCCGCTCGTGCCGGAAGCCCCGGCTGCCGCACCCGCGACCTCCGGCACGCTGATCGACCAGACCCTGGAGCGCCCCTTGCGTCCGGGCGAGGTCTCGCTCGACGAGCTCGAGCGCGCCTTCCGCGAGACCTCGATCGAAGCGCCGGCGCCCGCGCCTGTTGCCAAAGCCGAGCCCGCGCCGGCCGCTGAAGCGCCCGCGCCTGTTGCCAAGGAAGCCAAGCCCGCCAAGGAAAAGGCCGCGCCGAAGAAGTCGATGGCCGACGAGGGCGCATCCGACGGCGACCGCATCGCCAACCAGTCGATCCGCGTCAACGTGGATACGCTGGAGCATCTGATGACCATGGTCTCCGAGCTGGTGCTGACCCGCAACCAGCTCCTGGAGATCTCCCGCCGCAACGAGGACACCGAGTTCAAGGTGCCGTTGCAGCGCCTCTCCAACGTCACCGCCGAGCTGCAGGAAGGCGTCATGAAGACGCGCATGCAGCCGATCGGCAATGCCTGGCAGAAGCTGCCCCGCATCGTCCGCGATCTCTCGGGCGAACTCGGCAAGCAGATCGAGCTGGAGATGCACGGTGCCGACACCGAGCTCGACCGCCAGGTGCTCGATTTGATCAAGGACCCGCTCACCCACATGGTGCGCAACTCCGCCGATCACGGCCTCGAGACCCCCGCCGAGCGCCTCGCCTCGGGCAAGGGCGAGCAGGGCACCATTCGCCTGTCCGCCTATCACGAGGGCGGCCACATCATCATCTGCATCGCCGACAACGGCCGCGGCCTCAACACCGACAAGATCAAGGCCAAGGCCATCTCTAGCGGGCTCGCCACCGAGGCTGAGCTGGAGAAGATGTCGGAAGCCCAGATCCACAAGTTCATCTTCGCGCCGGGCTTCTCGACCGCCGCCGCCATCACCTCGGTCTCCGGCCGCGGCGTCGGCATGGACGTGGTGCGCACCAATATCGACCAGATCGGCGGCACCATCGACATCAAGTCGGTGGCCGGCGAAGGCTCCTCGGTCACCATCAAGATCCCGCTGACGCTCGCGATCGTCTCGGCGCTGATCGTCGAAGCCGCAGGTGACCGCTTTGCGATCCCGCAGCTCTCGGTCGTCGAGCTGGTCCGCGCCCGCGCCAACAGCGAGCACCGCATTGAGCGCATCAAGGACACCGCGGTCCTCAGGTTGCGCAACAAGCTCCTGCCGCTGATCCACCTGAAGAAGCTCCTGAAGATCGACGACGGCGCGGCTAGCGATCCCGAGAACGGCTTCATCGTGGTCACTCAAGTGGGCAGCCAGACCTTCGGCATCGTCGTCGACGGCGTCTTCCACACCGAAGAAATCGTGGTCAAGCCGATGTCGACGAAGCTTCGTCACATCGACATGTTCTCCGGCAACACCATTCTGGGCGATGGCGCGGTCATCATGATCATCGACCCCAACGGCATTGCCAAGGCGCTCGGCGCCGCCGGCTCCTCGGCCCACGACATGGGCGACGAGAACGGCGCGCACCATATCGGCTCGGGCGAGCAGACCACCTCGCTGCTGGTGTTCCGCGCCGGCTCCAGCCAGCCCAAGGCAGTTCCGCTCGGGCTCGTCACGCGCCTGGAAGAGCTGCCCGCCGACAAGATCGAGTTCTCCAACGGCCGCTACATGGTGCAGTACCGCGAGCAGCTGATGCCGCTCGTGGCCATGGAAGGCGTCACCATCGCCAGCCAGGGCGCCCAGCCGATCCTGGTGTTCGCCGACGACGGCCGCTCCATGGGCCTCGTCGTCGACGAGATCATCGACATCGTCGAGGAACGCCTCAACATCGAGGTCGGCGGCTCCGCCAGCGGCATCCTCGGCTCGGCCGTGATCAAGGGCCAGGCCACCGAAGTGATCGACGTCGGCCACTTCCTCCCCATGGCGTTCTCCGACTGGTTCACCCGCAAGGAGATGAAGCCCTCGCTGCACTCGCAGTCGGTGCTGCTGGTCGACGACTCCGCGTTCTTCCGGAACATGCTCGCGCCCGTGCTCAAGGCCGCCGGCTACCGCGTCCGCACCGCGCCGACCGCGCAGGAGGGCCTCGCTGCGCTCCGTGCGCAGACCTTCGACGTGGTCCTGACCGACATCGAGATGCCCGACATGAACGGGTTCGAGTTCGCCGAGACCATCCGCTCCGACAACAATCTGGGCTCGATGCCGATCATCGGCCTCTCCGCCCTGGTGTCGCCGGCGGCGATCGAGCGCGGCCGCCAGGCCGGCTTCCACGACTATGTCGCCAAGTTCGACCGTCCCGGTCTGATCGCGGCGCTGAAGGAACAGACCGCGGGTGCCGCCGGCGCCTCCGAGCTGAACCGGGCAGCGGCGTAAGCAGGACAGGGATCAGGAGATACCGATATGAGCAACAAGAAGACGCAAGTAGGCGAAGGCGCCATGGTCGAATACGTCACCGCGATGATCGGCGGCCAGCTGTTCGGCCTGCCGATCTCCCGCGTCCAGGACGTGTTCATGCCCGAGCGCGTCACCCGCGTGCCCTTGTCCTCGCGCGAGATCGCGGGCGTGCTGAACCTGCGCGGCCGCATCGTCACCGTGGTCGACATGCGCGCCCGTCTCGGCCTGCCGCAGCCCGAGGACGGCAAGGTGCCGATGGCGGTCGGCGTCGACCTGCGCGGTGAATCCTATGGCCTTCTGATCGACCAGATCGGCGAAGTGCTGCGTCTGCCCGAAGCCGGCATGGAAGAGAATCCCGTCAACCTCGATCCCCGCATGGCCAAGCTCGCCGGCGGTGTCCATCGCCTCGACGGACAGCTCATGGTCGTCCTCGACGTCGATCGCGTGCTCGAGCTCGCGCCCGAGATGATGGCGGCCTGATACGGCGGCTTCGCCGCCGCCGGACTTGCAATTGGAAGTACCCCCCGCAAAGGGGGAGGAAGCAGAGGTTCACATGCGAACTTGTCTCGTCGTTGATGATTCCAGCGTCATCCGCAAGGTTGCGCGCCGGATCCTGGAAGGTCTCGACTTCCAGATCCTCGAAGCAGAGGATGGTGAGAAGGCGCTGGAAGCCTGCAAGCGCGGCCTGCCCGACGCGGTGCTGCTCGACTGGAACATGCCCGTGATGGACGGCTACGAATTTCTCGGCCATCTCCGCCGCATGCCCGGAGGCGATCAGCCCAAGGTCGTGTTCTGCACCACCGAGAACGACGTCGCGCATATCGCACGGGCGCTGCACGCCGGCGCCAACGAATACATCATGAAGCCGTTCGACAAGGACATCGTGACGGCGAAATTCCAGGAAGTCGGCCTTATCTGAGCGACCCGCCGGATCGTTCGGCGCTGTTTTCAACCGTTCCCTTTCAGTCTGAGTTGGTGAGTAATGAGTGTTGCGTTCGCAGGGAATTCGGCTACGACGGCGTCGCGCGAAGCGGGGCCGCTGCGCGTGATGATCGTCGACGACTCCGTCGTCATCCGCGGTCTGATCTCGCGCTGGGTCGGTGCGGAACACGACATGGAGGTCGCCGCCTCCCTGCGCACCGGGCTCGAGGCGGTCAACCAGATCGAACGCATCAATCCCGATGTCGCCGTGCTCGACATCGAAATGCCCGAGCTCGACGGCATCTCGGCGCTGCCGCAACTGCTGGCGAAGAAGCGCGACCTCGTCATCATCATGGCCTCGACGCTGACCCGCCGCAACGCGGAGATCAGCTTCAAGGCGCTGTCGCTCGGCGCGGCCGATTACATTCCGAAGCCGGAATCGACGCGCGAGGCGTCGGCTGCGGACGTCTTTCACCACGACCTGATCCAGAAGATCCGCCATCTCGGCGCGCGGCTGCGGCGCAAGCCCGCGGTTGCGAGCCCGCCCCTGGCGCCCGCGACCCCGGCTCCGGCCCCGCGCAGTCCCGTTGCGCGGCCTGCCGCGCCCGCGCCGGCCGCATCGCTCTACCCGCAATCGGCGGCGGGGATGAGCACGCGTCCGTTCTCGTCGCAGGCCCCGAAGGTGCTGCTGATCGGCTCCTCGACCGGCGGACCACAGGCGCTGATGGCGCTGGTCACCGAGCTCGGCCCCGTCATCGACCGCTTCCCCGTGCTGATCACCCAGCACATGCCGCCGACCTTCACGACCATTCTTGCCGAGCATCTGGCGCGCTCGAGCCGCAAGCCGGCCGCCGAGGCGGTCGACGGCGAGCCGGTGAAGCCGGGACGGATCTATCTCGCGCCCGGCGGCAAGCACATGCGCGTCGCCCGCAACGGCGCCGACATCGTGATCGCGCTCGACGACGGCCCCGCCGTCAATTTCTGCAAGCCCGCGGTCGATCCGCTCTTCACCTCGGCCATCGACATCTGGCACGGCAACATCCTCTCCGTGATCCTGACGGGCATGGGCTCGGACGGCATGCGCGGCGGCAAGGACATCGTCGCCGCCGGCGGCAGCGTGATCGCGCAGGACGAAGCCACCAGCGTGGTCTGGGGCATGCCGGGCGCGGCGGCCAATGCCGGCATCTGCTCGGCGATCCTGCCGCTCAACCAGATCGGCGCCAAGGTCAACCGCCTGTTCGCGGGAGACCGCTCGTGACGCCCACCGATTACGATTATCTGCGCAAGTTCCTGAAAGAGCGCTCCGGCCTCGATCTGTCGCCCGACAAGCAGTACCTGGTCGAGAGCAGGCTGCTGCCGCTGGCGCGCAAGGCGAGCCTTCCCGGCATTCCCGATCTCGTGCTGAAGATCCGGAACGGCGACGGCCGGCTTGCCACCGACGTGGTCGAGGCGATGACCACCAACGAGACCTTCTTCTATCGCGACAAGATCCCGTTCGATCACTTACGCGAAACCATCCTGCCGAGTCTCGTCAAGGCGCGCGCGGCGCGCAAGAGCCTGCGGATCTGGTCGGCGGCGTCGTCGACCGGGCAGGAGCCCTATTCGATCGCGATGTGCGTGAAGGAGATGGGCGCGGCGCTGGCCGGCTGGCGCATCGAGATCGTTGCCACCGACCTGTCGCAGGAGGTGCTGGAGAAATCCAAGGCCGGCGTCTACAGCCAGTTCGAGGTGCAGCGCGGCCTGCCGATCCAGCATCTGATGAAGTATTTCACGCAGAACGGCGAGCTGTGGCAGCTCAATGCCGACATCCGCGCCATGGTGCAGTTCCGCCAGCTCAACCTGCTGCAGGACTTCTCGCATCTCGGCACGTTCGACGTGATCTTCTGCCGCAACGTGCTGATCTATTTCGATCAGGACACCAAGGCGGTGATCTTCGAGCGGATGGCGAAGACGATGGAGGCCGACGGCACCTTGCTGCTCGGCGCCGCCGAATCCGTCGTCGGCATCACCGATGCGTTCCGTCCCATCACCGAGCGCCGCGGTCTCTACCAGCTCAACCCGGCGCGCTCCGGCCGTCCCATGGGCGGATTGATGCCGCAGCCGCTGAAGCTCGCCGCGGCGAAGTGAGATGCTTCTTCTTCCCCTCTCCCCTTGTGGGAGAGGGTGGCTCGCCGCGATAGCGGCGAGACGGGTGAGGGGTCCTCTCCTCACGATCAGTCCTGCGAGTGGAGAGAACCCCTCATCCGGCGCTTCGCGCCACCTTCTCCCACAAGGGGAGAAGGGAAGAACTCATTGCTCACAAAATCGCATGCGGCAGGAATCGCGAATGGTTGCCCGTGATCGGGCTCTCGTCTTCGCGGATCGATAGTCCGCACGGCTCGTGGTTCACCAGCCAGCTTCCGATCACCGGGTAGAAGCCGGAGAAATTCGGCAGCGGTGCCAGCGCCTGCCGCACGAATCCCTCAGCGCCGTAAGGGCCCGCCTGCTCGTCGAGCGCCATGCCGCCGGACACGATCGTGACGTTGGCGCCTTCGCGTGACAGCAGCGGCTTGCGCACATAGAACGTGCCGAGCTCGGCGGCGCGCGGATCGTCCTCGAAGAACGCCGGCAGCAGATGGGGATGGTTCGGAAACATCTCCCAGAGCAGCGGCAATATGCCCTTGTTGGAGAGCACGGCCTTCCACGGCGGCTCGAGCCAGCGCGTCGGCGCGTCCTTCAGCTTTGCGCCGAAGGCGTCGTGGAACATCCATTCCCAGGGATAGAGCTTGAAGGCGAGCGCAATGTCGGTCTCGTCGAGGTCGACGAAGCCGCCGCTCTCGTCGCGCCAGCCGATCTCCGCGATGTCGAGCAGCCTAGTCGACAGCCCGGCCTGGCGCGCGGTGTCTTCGAGATAGGCCAGCGTGCCGGCGTCTTCGGCATTGTCCAGCGTGCCGGTGAGATGGAGATGCCGGCCTGCGCCAATCTCCTTCCACGCCGCGATCAGTCGCTCGTGGATGGAGTTGAACTGATCGGCGCGCACCGGGACGATGCGGCGCTCGATCGCCTGCTCGAGCCAGGTCCATTGAAACACCGCGGCCTCGAAGATCGAGGTCGGCGTGTCCGCATTGTATTCGAGCAGCTTCGCCGGCGACTTGCCGTCGTATTTCAGGTCGAGCCGGCCGTAGAGGCTGCGGTCGTCGCGCTCCCAGCTTTCGGCGATCAGGCCCCAGACCGCTTCCGGGATCTGCAGGCGCCGCAGGCGTTGCTCGTCGTCGATCACGCGGCCGGCCAGCTCCAGGCACATCGCCTCGATCTCGCCCGTCGGCGTCTCGATGCCGCGCTCGATCTCGTCGAGCGTGAAGCCGTAATAGGCGCGCTCGTCCCAATAGCGTTCGCCGTCGATGGTGTGGAAGACGAAGCCGCATTGCGCCGCCGTCTCTCGCCAGTCATCGCGCTCCAGGCAGGTGATGCGCTGCATGTTATTTCAGCCGCCGCCCGAAAAGCCGTGGCCGAACGAGCCGAAGCCGCCGCGGCTGACGCTGCTGTGGCCGGAATCGGACGACGTGCCGGATCCGGAATGGCTGGAGGAATCGCTGCTGAAGAAGCTCGATCGCGACGACCAGCGCGAGCTGCCGCTGCTCGAGGAGCTGCTCCTGCTGCTGCAGGCGGTGCTGGTCAGAGCCGAGCCTTCCGCGCCCGGAGGAGGCGGCTCGCAACTTCGCGGCATCAACGTGTAGGCGGTGGTGCCGACGGCGAGGGTGCCCATCACCAGCAGGGCGACATGGCCGGAGCGTTTCATCGGCGAGCGCGGAGGTGTCGGCTCACTTACCGGCCGGCGCTTGCCGAACTCCTTCTTGGAGGGTTTGTCGGCCATGTCAGTAGATCATGCAGGCGGCGTTGAGGAGGCCCGCGGCGAGCGAGGCCAGGCCGAGCCAGATGGCGGGGGCGAGCTCGCCGGCGGAGATCCGCCCCGACAGGTTCGGCACCGGGACCTTGACGAGGAAGAACACGATGATTTGCACGATCAGAGCGATGATCGCCCAGATCAGGCAGTCCAGCACGTTGGCCGAATGCGCGATGGCGCTGACCAGCGGTGCCACGAAGCCGAGCAGGCTGAGGCCGAGCGCGATCGCCGCGGCCGGCTCGTTGTCGCGGATCAGCTGGAACTCGTTATGCGCGGTGATGCGGGTGTAGACCAGCAGATAGGCCACGATCGCGATCAGCCCGGTGCAGAAATAGACCAGGAAGGCGGGCAGGCCGGCCAGTGATTGCAGGATCATCGTTCCCCCATCGTGCAGCGACCATTCGTCGGCGGGGGGAGGTTAGCGGTTCAAACGTTAAGAGAGAGGAGCCGCAAGCGGGAGAGAATACGCCCCAAAAAACAAAACCCCGCCATTTGCGGCGGGGTCCAGGCTGGGAGGAGCGAGCCCACGAAGGCTCGCGACGTAAACCCAGAGATCAGGCGGGGATGCGCTCTTCGTGCTCGTGCGGCTCGCGCAGCACGTAGCCACGGCCCCACACGGTCTCGATGAAGTTGCGTCCCTCGGAAGCGTTGGCCAGCTTCTTGCGGAGCTTGCAGATGAAGACGTCGATGATCTTCAGCTCGGGCTCGTCCATGCCGCCATAGAGGTGGTTGAGGAACATTTCCTTGGTGAGGGTCGTGCCCTTGCGGAGCGAGAGCAGCTCCAGCATCTGGTATTCCTTGCCGGTCAGATGCACGCGCTGGCCGCCGACTTCCACCGTCTTGGTGTCGAGGTTGACGACGAGGTCGCCGGTCTGGATGACCGACTGGGCGTGACCCTTGGAGCGGCGCACGATCGCGTGGATGCGGGCAACCAGCTCGTCCTTGTGGAAGGGCTTGGTCATGTAGTCGTCGGCGCCGACGCCGAGACCCTTGACCTTGTCCTCGATGCCGGCGAGGCCGGAGAGGATCAGAATCGGTGTCTTGATCTTGGAGACCCGGAGCTGCTTGAGCACGTCGTAACCGGACATGTCGGGCAGGTTGAGGTCGAGAAGAATGATGTCGTAATCGTATAATTTACCGAGATCGACGCCCTCTTCCCCCAAATCGGTCGTGTAGACGTTGAAGCTCTCAGACTTCAGCATCAGCTCGATCGACTGCGCGACGGCGCTGTCATCTTCAATCAGCAAAACGCGCATGCCAGTTCCCCATAGTCGCCGCTCCTGGGCGTCAGGTCGGCCGCATTCGCGGCACTCAACAAAACGCCTTTGAACAACTGATTCGGATCCTGACAACAGATGGTTAACAAATCCTGATTCTGGAACGCAAGTCCCCCCGGTGCAATTTTTCTCGAATCGCCCTAAGGTCTTGCGCGTGAAGCAGCTTTCGTTATCCAGCTCCGTTCAAGTTCCACTTTAAGAGACGGGCCTAACCGACTCCCGCGACTCAGCCTTCTTCTGAAGGGGAGTCACGCTCAGTCACAAAGACAGTGACGCAATGATTAACGATGCGGGTAAACACGAAGTTAAGCGCCGTTCAGAAATATGGCGAAACTTAAGGTTTTCACCGTGATGTCCCGGGATCGCGGCGGCGAGCCCTTCGGTTTACTGAGGCGGCCAGCCATGAGAGCCCTCCCATGAAGGCACTTGCCGAACAGATCGGCGACATCGACGGCGTCAATATTTACGGCCGTGTGGTCGGCGTGCGCGGTCTGATGGTCGAGGTGGCTGGTCCCATCCATGCGATGTCGGTCGGCGCGCGGCTGGTGATCGAGACCGGCGCGAGCCGTTCGATCCCCTGCGAGGTGATCGGCTTCTCCGGCAACAATGCCGTCGTGATGCCGTTCGCCGGACTCGATGGCGTGCGCCGCGGCTGCAAGGCCGTGATCGCCAATGCCGCCAACCAGGTGCGTCCGTCGTCGGCCTGGCTCGGCCGCGTCGTCAACGCCCTGGGCGAGCCGATCGACGGCAAGGGGCCGTTGCCGCAAGGTTCCTCGCCGATGCCGTTCCGCAATACGCCGCCGCCGGCGCATTCGCGCAAGCGCGTCGGCGCGCCGCTGGATCTCGGCGTGCGCGCGATGAACACCTTCCTCACCTGCTGCCGCGGCCAGCGCATGGGCATCTTCGCAGGCTCCGGCGTTGGCAAGTCGGTGCTGCTGTCGATGCTCGCGCGCAACGTCGATGCCGCCGTCAGCGTCATCGGGCTGATCGGCGAACGCGGCCGCGAGGTTCAGGAATTCCTGCAGGACGATCTCGGCGAGGAGGGCCTGGCGCGCTCGGTCGTCGTGGTCGCCACCTCCGACGAGCCGGCGCTGATGCGCCGCCAGGCGGCGTATCTGACGCTCGCGGTCGCCGAGTATTTCCGCGACGAGAACCAGGACGTGCTCTGCCTGATGGACTCCGTCACGCGCTTTGCCATGGCCCAGCGCGAGATCGGCCTGTCCGCCGGCGAGCCGCCGACCGCCAAGGGCTACACGCCGACCGTCTTCACCGAGCTGCCGAAACTTCTGGAGCGCGCCGGACCGGGCCTCGGGGAGGGCGCCATCACCGCGATCTTCACGGTGCTGGTCGACGGCGACGATCATAACGAGCCGATCGCGGACGCGGTCCGCGGCATCCTGGACGGTCACATCGTGATGCAGCGTTCGATCGCCGAGCGCGGCCGCTATCCCGCGATCAACATCCTCAAATCCGTTTCCCGCACCATGCCGAAATCGGCCGACCCGCAGTTCTGGCCCGTGATCCAGAAGGCGCGGGCGGTGATGGCGACCTATGCCGACATGGAGGAATTGATCCGTCTTGGCGCCTACCGGGCCGGCTCCAGCCCCGAGGTCGACGAGGCGATCCGCCTGCACGAGCCGCTGGAGGCCTTCCTGCGCCAGCGCAAGGACGAAAATGCATCACTCGCGGACGGCTACCACCAGTTGGCGCAAATCCTCGGTAATTTGGAAACGGAACGCTAACTTTGTCCGGTCATCATCCCACCCCACAGAGTAGCAGAGCCGGTCTGGGCCCCCATCGGGCCCTTGGGGTGACCGGTATCGTCCCACGTGCAGCGGGGGGACTTCTGGGGAGTATGAGTCGATGAAGTCACGAGATACCCTCATTCGCCTGAAGAAGTTTCAGGTCGACGAGAAGCGCCGCCGGGTCACCCAGATCGAGACCATGATCGCCGACTTCCAGCGGATGTCGACCGATCTTGAGCGCGAGATCACGACCGAGCAGGAGCGCGCCGGGATCAACGATCCCTCGCACTTCGCCTACCCGACCTATGCCAAGGCCGCGATCCAGCGCCGTGAGAACCTGACCCGCTCGGCCGACGAGCTCAAGGGCCAGCTCGACGAAGCCAAGGCCGCTCTGGCCGAGGCCTTCGAGGAGCTGAAGAAGGTCGAGCTGCTCGACGAGCGCGACCAGGCCCGCGAGCGCGCCGAAGAGAACGCCCGCGAGCAGGCCGACCTCGACAGCATCGGCCTGATGCGCGCCCGCATCGGCGCCGTCGCCTAAAGCGGCTAGCCGCCATATCGCGTCGGAATTTGTCAAACCCGGACCGCAAGGTCCGGGTTTTTCGCATGTGCTGTCCACAGTGTCGCGCCGCGCCCCTTGGTGGTCGGCTTTGCCGCGCGCTATGGTGGCGGAGTCCAGGGCCTGCGCGGAACGCGCTTGAGCCCGCGTTGGGGGGCTGAATGCTGACGCC
The DNA here is from genome assembly GCF_051710265.1 of Bradyrhizobium sp. U531. Taxonomy (NCBI): domain Bacteria; kingdom Pseudomonadati; phylum Pseudomonadota; class Alphaproteobacteria; order Hyphomicrobiales; family Nitrobacteraceae; genus Bradyrhizobium; species Bradyrhizobium sp. U531. The sequence continues at coordinate 279,907 of NZ_JASVEN010000006.1, read as the reverse complement.
AGCCGAGCTGGTCGGGTTGATTGAGGCGGTGGCGAAGGGCGATCAGGCCGCTTTCGAGCGCCTCTACGCCGCCACGCGCGCGAAACTCTTTGGCGTCGTGCTCCGTATCTTGCGCCGACAGGATCTCGCAGAGGAGGTCATTCAGGAGGCCTACGTCAAGATCTGGAACAGCGCGGGCCAGTTCAATCCGGCACTGTCCTCGCCGATCACGTGGATGGCCTCGATTGCGCGCAACCGCGCGATCGACATCGTGCGCAAGAAGTCGGAGGTCTCGATCGAGGAGGAGCCCCAGGCGATGGAGGTGGCGGCCGACAGCCCCGATCCGCTGGCGCGCCGGGAGATGACCGAGGAATTGAAGCGGCTGCTCGAATGCGTCGGCCGGCTCGAGCCGGACCGTCAGCGGCTCGTGCTTCTCGCCTATTACAACGGCTGGAGCCGCGAGCAATTGGCGGAGAAATTCGCCGCGCCCGTCAACACGGTGAAGACGTGGCTCCGGCGCAGCATGTTGGATATTCGCGAATGCCTGGGATTATGAGGGCGTCTCTTGTGAGGATAGTTCTGGACTGCATGTGATGGCCTATACGGAGGACCATATCGCGCTCGCCGCGGAATATGCGCTCGGTACGCTGAGCGCCGACGAGCGCGCGCAGGTCGAGACCATGATGGCGGTGGACGAGGCGTTCGCCGCGATCGTGCAGGCCTGGGCCTACCGGCTCGGCGTCCTCAACCAGATGGTCGGCTCGGTCGAGCCGCGTCCGATCGTGTGGGAGAACATCAAAGCGGAGATCGCGCGCACGGCACTGGCGCAGCAGCCGCCCGTGCTGACTGACATCGCACCGCCGCCGGTCCCGCCGCTCGAAGCTGCGCCGCCCGAGGTACCGCCGGAACTGATGCCGCCATCGGAGCCGCAGCCCGCCGAGGCAGAACAGCCCGAGCCGGTGCGTGCAGGATCCGATGCGATTCCCGACATCGCGCCGGTCTTCATGCCGCAGGTCCACGCGCCCGATCCTCAGGTCGTGCGGGCGCCGCAAGTGCCGATTGCCGACGACGGCAATGTCATTCGTCTCGAGGGGCGCGTGAAGCGCTGGCGCGGAATCGCATCCGTTGCCGGTGCGCTCGCCGCGGCGCTGCTCGTTACGTTGTCGCTGCAGATCTTCCTGCCCGACGCGTTGCCGGGCGCCTTGCGTCCCGCGCCGCGTATCCAGACGGTCGAGGTGAAGTTGCCGGCCGCGCCGCTGACGGCAGCCGCGCAATATGTCGCTCTGCTGCAGGGCCAGGCGGGCGGCCCGGCCTTCATCCTCACGGTCGACGGCGCGACCAAGAACTTCACGCTGCGCAAGGTCGGTGCGACGCCGGAGGCCGGCAAGAGTTTCGAGCTCTGGCTGATCTCCGACAAGCTGCCGCGTCCGCGCTCGCTCGGCGTGATCGGCACGGGCGATTTCACCGCGCGTCCGCTGCTCGCCTCCTACGATTCCGAAGTCGTCAACGGCGCGACCTACGCCGTCACCGTCGAGCAGCCCGGCGGCTCGCCCAACGGCCAGCCGACCTCGGCCCCGGTGTTCTCCGGCAAGTTGATCGAGACCGTTCCGCCCTCCCAGCCCCAGACACCCGCCAAGAAGTAGGGCCGTAGCCCGGATGAGCGTTAGCGATATCCGGGGACGTCCGTTCCCGCATGTCGCTGCGCTCATGCGGGCTACAGGACCGCACCGACCGCGACCGTTCCGTCGTACCAGCCCCAGGCGCCTGCGAAGAAACAGGCGCCGTAGCCCGGATGGAGCGCAAGCGTAATCCGGGACCTTCGCGCCGTTAGGCAGGAGCCCCGGATTGCGCTGCGCACCATCCGGGCTACGGGCCCCCAATTGTCGCCTGGGTCCGTTTCGCCGTCGCCTCCCGACAAGTCTCCCTGAATCCGCCCCGGATTTGAACCTCGCCGCAATCCCGGGCGTCAAATTCCCGGAAATTGCAGTCGGCGCCGCCGATCGCGGAGCCGAAAGAGGGGCTAGACATCAGATGGATGCAGCGAAAACGCCGGGCATCTTCGTCCACCAATATACGGGACTACCGCAAGGTCCGGCCTTCGAGCATTGGCGCGAGCGGGCCTTCGGGGCCTGCGGCCTCGATATCGCCCCGAGCCGTGGCGACAGCATCGATTGCCGCCTCCAGATCAGCGTGGTCGACAACATCACGCTCGCCATTCCCGAAGGCGCCTCCGCGCAATATTCCCGCACTCAGAGCCATCTCGCCGACGGCAGCGACGACCTCGTCCTGATCGCGGGGCGCGCAGGCCTCGTCCGCGTCGGGCAGAACGGCCATACCATGGAGCTCGCGCCCGCGCAGATGGTGCTGGTCGACATGGCCGTCACCGGCACCGTCGGCCACACCGACGACGATCGTTTCACCACCATCCGCATGCCGCGCCGGGCGCTGCTCGACATCAATCCGCGCGCCGAGGACAAGCTGTCGCAAGTGCTCTCCGACGGCGCGGTCGCCGAGACCATCTTCCGCTACCACGGGCTCGCCGCCAATCATGCGCCGCATCTCGATGCGGTCGGCCAGCGTCTCACCGCGCAGCACATGGTCGATCTCGTCGGCCTTCTGCTCGGCACCGATGCCGAGCATGCGAGCCTTGCACGCGGCCGCGGCCATGCGGCGGCGCGCCTCGACCTCATGCGCGCCGACGTGATGGCCGCGCTCGGCCGCAACGATCTCTGCCTGTCCGAGATCGCGACGCGCTCGGGCCTCAGCCCGCGCCAGGCACAACGCCTGTTCGAGCAGGCCGGCACGACGTTCACAGAATTCGTGCTCGAGCAGCGCCTGCTCAACGCGCGAAAACTGCTCGGCGATCCCCGCGCCAGGGCGCGCAAGATCAGCGACATCGCGCATTCCTCGGGCTTTTCCGATCTGTCCTATTTCAACCGCGCCTTCCGCAAGCGCTTTGGCGCGACTCCGTCGGAACTGCGCGAGGCGTGAGCGTGTGCGAATTCGCCCGGCCGTCATAGCCGTCGCGGTTGGTCTGGCCGCGCGGATCGGCTATATTCCCTGATGCGGGCAGGCCGATCGATCGCCTGTTTCAGTCTTGGGAAATGCAGTCACGGACATGGCGCGTATCGTCGTGCTCGGCGCAGGGTTTGCAGGTCTGTGGGCGGCCATCGGCGCGGCGCGCAAGCGCGACGAGATCGGCGCGAACGGCGAGATCGAGATCCACGTTCTCGACCGCAATCCCTATCACAACATCCGCGTGCGCAATTACGAGGCCGACCTCGGCGAGGTCGCGCTTCCGCTGGGTCGATTGCTCGATCCGATCGGTGTCAGCCACGGCCTCGGCGAGGTCGAGGCGATCGATCCCTTGCATCGCCGGATATCGCTCGTCACGAGCGGCGGCGAGGAGACGCTGGCCTATGACCGCCTCGTGCTCGCGCTCGGCAGCGAGGTGATGCGTCCCGACATTCCCGGTCTTGCCGCGCACGCTTTCGACGTCGATACCTATGCTGCGGCGCTTCGGCTCGAGGACCATCTCGCCTCGCTCGGACGCAGCGCGCCGTCGGCGGGGCGTTCGACGGTCGTGGTGGTCGGCGCCGGCTTTACCGGCATCGAGGTCGCGGCCGAGATGGCGGACAGGCTGGCGCGGGCCGGCATCACCGGCAGCCGGCGCGTCGTTCTGGTGGATTCCAATCCGGCGGTGGGCGCGACCATCGGTGCGCAGGCGCGTCCCGTCATCGAGACGGCATTGGCGTCACTGGAGGTCGAGACACGGCTTGGCGTGCGTGTCGCCTCCGTCGAGGCGGCCGGCGTGCACCTGAGCTCGGGCGAATTCGTCGCGACGCAGACGGTGATCTGGTGTGCCGGGATGCGCGCGAGCCCTCTGGCGGCGAGCTTTCCGGACGCGCGCGACCGGCTCGGGCGCCTCCTGGTCGATCCCTTCATGCGCGTTGCGGATGTCGGCGGCGTGTTCGCGGCCGGCGACGTTGCCTCGAGCGTGGTCGACGGGCTGCATCCGACGGTGATGTCGTGCCAGTTCGCGCGCCCCATGGGCCGCTTTGCCGGTCACAACGTCGTTGCGGATCTCGTCGGCCTGCCGATGCTGCCGCTGCGGGTCGACTGGTACGTCACGGTGCTCGATCTCGGCGGCTGGGGCGCGCTCTATACCGAAGGCTGGGACCGCGAGGTCAGGACCACCGGCCAGGCCGCGAAGGCCACCAAGCAGACCATCAACCGCAAGCGCATCTATCCGCCGCTCACTGGCAGCAAGGAAGAGTTGTTTGCCGCAGCCGCACCGACGGTGCAGGCACCGCCGCCGAGCTATGGGGCGCGGTAGCGATCTGGATGATTGGTCGGGGGGGGGCGGTGCTGCGTCTTGCTCCCGTCATTGCGAGCGCAGCGAAGCAATCCAGAAGTCTTTCCGCGGTGACAGCCTGGATTGCTTCGCTGCGTTCGCAATGACGATGTTGGGACGGCGCGCGTCAAACGACGGTCTCGTGCCCCGGACGCAGCGCAGCGCTTCTTCAGCGGTGCGCTGCAGAGCCGGGGCCCATGCAGCGAGTGTCGTAGCCTCTGGGTCCCGGCTCTGCGCAGCAACGCGAAGGGCGTTGCAGCGCGTCCGGGACACGAGAGAGACGTCCGCTGCTCCTACACTCTCCGTCATTGCGAGGAGCCCTTGCGACGAGGCAATCCAGGTTGTCTCAGAGGAGGGATTCTGGATTGCTTCTGCCTTCGCCAAAGGCCTCGGCGGACAACTCGCCACGCTCGCAACGAGGCACACCCCAGACATGAGAAAGCGCCCGTGGGGGGCGGGCGCTTTCTGTAGTCGACTTGGGGTTGGGGTCGTCTACATATCCACGTGGCGACTTTGGGGGGCTGGTAAAGAGCCGCGTGAATTCAAAAAACTCGTGTGATCTCCTTAGCGAACCAGGAACTCAGCGAACCAGGGACGCGTTCGAGCTGGTGATGGTGACCGGCTTGCCGGCCTTGAGCACGCGCGCGGTCTGGGTCAGGCCTTCATCCGAACCTGTGGTGCGTGCCGTGATGCCGAAGCCCGCAACTGTGATCCCTGCGACGAGGGCAACGACCACGACTTTCAAATGGGTCGAGCGATCTGCGCTGTAAATCGAGTGGTTCATGGAAGGCTCCTGCCGCCATCTACCCGAAGTAGTCGCCTGCTTGTTTGGGCAGGTTCATGCTTCCGGTGCCCAACAACCTAGTATTGGGGGGATTCGTTCCCAAGAGGCCATCACAAGAGCGTGAATGGTCGTGAAAAGTCGCGATCAATAGCGAGGCCTGATCGTGCAATTTTGCAATTATTTCAATGTCGTAATGTGCTTCTCTGGCGCCTTATCCGCATTTGGTCGACAAGGCGCCAGGAACTCAAAAACCATTTGCCTGTGGCCGAAAAACACACGGCTTCTTAAGGCAAATCAGATGCTTCCGACCGTCTTCAGCCTCGCCCTGGGGTGGATCTCCGCCTGCGACAGCACGGTGGTCTGGGCCCGGAACCGCTCCACCAGGGAGCGGACGAAGGGACGAATTGCCGCAGAGGTGACCAGCACCGGCGCCTCGCCCTCGCGGGCGGCGCGCTCGAAGGCCTCGCGCACGGCGGTCATGAACTCCGACAGTTTCGAGGGCTGCATCGCAAGGCTGCGCTCCTCGCCCTGGCCGATGATGGATTCGGCAAAGGCCTGCTCCCATTTCGCCGACAGCGCGATCAGCGGCAGGTAGCCGGCATAGGAGGTGTTCTGCGCACAGATCTGCCGGGCGAGGCGGGCGCGGACGTGCTCGACCATGGTCGCGGGATTGCGCGAGAAGGCGAGCGAGTCCGCGATGCCCTCGAGGATGGTCGAGAGGTCGCGGATCGAGATGCGCTCGGCCAGCAACAGCTGCAGCACGCGCTGGATGCCGGAGACCGTGACCTGGCCGGGGACGATGTCCTTGACCAGCTCGCTCTGCTCCTTCGGCAGCTCCTTGAGCAGTTTCTGCACCTCGCCATAGGAGAGCAGGTCCGACATGTTGGCCTTGAGCAGCTCGGTGAGGTGGGTCGAGAGCACGGTGGCGGCGTCGACGACAGTGTAGCCCTTGAGCGAAGCCTCCTCCTTGAGGCTGGCGTCGACCCAAGTCGCGGGCAGGCCGAAGGTCGGCTCGGTGGTGTGGATGCCGGGCACCTGCACCTGGCTGCCGCCGGGGTCCATGACCATGAACTGGTTCGGCCAGATCTTGCCGGTGCCGGCGTCGACCTCCTTGATCTTGATGATGTAGGTGTTGGCCTCGAGCTGGACGTTGTCGAGGATGCGCACCGCCGGCATCACGAAGCCCATCTCGATCGCGAGCGAACGGCGCAGCGCCTTGATCTGCTCGGTGAGGCGGTCGGTGCCGTCGGGGCCGTTGACGAGCGGCAGCAAGGCATAGCCGAGCTCGATCTTGAGGTCGTCGATCTTGAGCGCGGCCGAGATCGGCTCCTCGGCGGCCGCAGCGCCCGGCGCGCCGGGCTGACCGGCGGCAGGCGCGGCCATAGCGGCTTCCTCGGCCTTGGCGGTGACGCGGTTGCGGTTGCGGGCGTTCCAGGCGAGCGCGCCGGCGCCGGCGCCGAGCGCGAGGAACGGGATGGTCGGAATGCCCGGCAGCGCCGCCAGCACCAGCATCACCGCCGCGGACATCGCCAGCGCCTGCGGATAGCCGGAGAACTGCTTCATCAGTGCCTTGTCGGCAGCGCCGGAGACGCCGGCCTTGGAGACCAGCAGGCCGGCCGCGGTCGAGACGATCAGCGCCGGCACCTGGGTGACGAGGCCGTCGCCGACCGTCAGCAGCGTGTAGCTGCGGCCGGCGTCGGCGAAGGACAGGCCCTGCTGCGCCACGCCGATGATCATGCCGCCGACGACGTTGATGAAGACGATCAAAAGGCCGGCGATGGCGTCGCCGCGGACGAATTTGGAGGCACCGTCCATGGCGCCGAAGAAGCCGCTTTCGTCCTCCAGCTCCTTGCGCCGGTGCTTGGCGACCTTCTCGTCGATCAGGCCAGCGGACAAATCGGCGTCGATCGCCATCTGCTTGCCAGGCATGGCGTCGAGGTGGAAGCGCGCGGCGACTTCGGCGATGCGGCCCGAACCCTTGGTGATGACGACGAAGTTGACGATGATCAGGATGGCGAAGACGATGATGCCGATGACGAAATTGCCGCCCATCACGAAGTTGCCGAAGGCTTCGATGACGTGACCGGCGGCAGCCGTGCCCTCGTGCCCATGCGACAGGATCAGGCGGGTCGAGGCCATGTTGAGCGACAGGCGCAGCATGGTCGAGATCAGCAGCACGGTCGGGAAAGCGGAGAATTCCAGCGGCGTCTGGATGAACAGCGACGTCATCAGGATCAGGATCGAGAGCGTGATCGAGATCGCCAGGAACAGGTCCAGCACGATCGCGGGCAGCGGCAGGATCAGCACCACGAGGATGGTGAGGATGCCCAGCGCCAGCGCGATGTCGCCGCGCTTGAGGATGGTGATGATCTCGTTGAGCGAGGGGATGCCTGGCCTTGCGCTGCCTACGCCCTGTCCCGCGGTGACGTCGACCATGGTAGCTGCCTCCCCGCGCGACTGCCGTCCGCGCGCCCCAAATGTCTGCGCGGCGGCCGAGGGGCCGCCATTCCGAAAGTGAGGCACCGCACTGGCGTCCACGGGAGCTCCCGTTTTACGCGGCTGACGACACTCGACTTCACCCGGCAATTCTTGCCGGGTGTATGGTTAGCAAAGGGTTAACGAAGGGGTGGGAAGGGGGCGGACCGGGGTGTTTCGGGGCCCTCTGGCCGTCATTCCGGGGCGCCCGAAGGGCGAGCCCGGAATCCATGGGGCGGCAGAGTTGGTGGAGAGGTGGATTCCGGGCTCGCGCCAAGGGGCGCGCCCCGGAATGACAGGGGAGGCTATTTCGCCCTCTCCATCCTCGTCACCGTGTACCCCGATGCCGCCTCCTCGGCCTCGAAGGTGACCTTGTCGCCGACCTTGACCTGCTTGAGCATGGCGGGGTCCTTGACCCGGTAGACCATGGTCATGGGGTCGTCCATGCCGAGGCTCTTGGCCGGTCCGTGCTTGAGGGTGATCTTGCCGGCGCCCTCGTCGATCTTTTTGACCTCGCCGCTGATCGAGGCCCCGGCCGCAAGGGTCGCGGTGGCAGCGCCCAGCGTCAGTGCCAGCGCGGCGGCGATGCGGATGATGCGGTTCATGGGAAGCTCCTTCATTTGACGGTGACGTGGCCGACCATGCCGTAGTCGCGGTGATCGGGGATCAGGCAGGAAAACTCGAACGTGCCGGGCTTGCTGAACTTCCAGAGGATCTCGGCGGTCTTGCTGGGTGCGAGGCGCACGCCGTTGGGATCGTCGTGCTCCATATGCGGATGCTTCTTCATCTCCACCGCATGGGCGAGATTCTCCTTAGGTGTGGCGAGCAGGAATTCGTGGTCCTCCTTGCCGACGTTGCGCAGTACGAAGCGGATCTGCTCGCCGCGCTTGACCTCGATTTTCGACGGCGCGTAGTCCATCTCGTTGAGAAGGATCTCGATCGTGCGCGCGGGCTTGTTGGGATCGCCGGGCTCGCCGGCCGAAAAAGTCGTGTGAGCATGCTTGTCGTGCGCAAGCGCCGGCGCGAGCGACAGCGCGGCCAGCGCGAGGCCGAGCTTGATGGTCTTCATCGTCATCTCCAGTTGGTGGGTCATCGAAACCTTCACATCTTCATCTTGTGGGGCGGCTTGCCGGGTTGCCGCACAGGTGCCGCATCGGGCGCCTCGACCTCGTAGGCGACGGTGCCTTGCGGGAATTTGTAGGGGCCGGGATCGCGGTAGTCGTCGCGCGCGAGGTCCTCGCGGATCTTCATCACGGTGAACATGCCGCCCATCTCGATCGGGCCGAACTGGCCGGTGCCGGTCATCATCGGCAGCGTGTTGTCGGGCGCGGGCATCTCCATGTTGCCCATCGCCATGCCGGTCGAGCCCATCGCCATCGCGTCCGGCGCGAGCTTGCCGACCGCCTTGGCGAGATCCTTGCGCGACACGCCGATCAGGTTGCGCACGTCGTGGCCCATCGCATTCATGGTGTGATGCGATTTGTGGCAGTGGAACGCCCAGTCGCCGGGATTGTCGGCGAGCACGTCGAACACGCGCACCGCGCCGACCGGCACGTCGGTCGTCGTCTCCGGATATTGCGCGCTCTCCGGCACCCAGCCGCCGTCGGTGCAGGTCACCGCAAAACTGTGGCCGTGCAGATGGATCGGGTGGTTGGTCATGGTGAGATTGCCGATGCGCACGCGCACCCTGTCGCCGAGCCGCACGGCCAGGGGATCGATGCCGGGAAACACCCGCGCATTCCAGGTCCACATGTTGAAGTCGGTCATCTCGTTGACCCGCGGCAAATAGGTGCCGGGATCGACGCGATAGGTGCTCATCACGAAGACGAAGTCGCGATCGACGGGACGGAAGCCCTGGTCGCGCGGATGCACGACGACCATGCCCATCATGCCCATCGCCATCTGCACCATCTCGTCGGAATGCGGGTGGTACATGAAGGTCCCGCTCTTCCTCATCTCGAACTCGTAGACGAAGGTCTTGCCGGGCTGGATGTGCGGCTGCGTCAGCCCGCCGACGCCGTCCATGCCGCTCGGGATGATCATGCCGTGCCAGTGCACGGTGGTGTATTCGGGCAGTCTGTTGGTGACGAAGATGCGGACCTTGTCGCCCTCGACGGCCTCGATCGTCGGCCCCGGAGACTGGCCGTTATAGCCCCACAGATTCACCTTCATGCCCTCGGCGAACTCGCGCACGACGGGCTCGGCGACGAGATGGAATTCCTTCCAGTCGCCGTTCATGCGGAACGGCAGCGACCAGCCGTTCAGCGTGACCACGGGACGATAGTCGGGCCCGCCGACGGGATGCAGCGGCGGCTGCATCACCACCTTGTCCATGTGCGGAGCTTCCGGGATCGACGCGGCCTGCACGCGGCCGCTGATGGCTGAGGCGCTGGCGAGCGCGGCGGTGCCCAAAAATCCTCGACGGGAATACATGCTGGTCTCCATCTCAGTGGCCGGCATCGGCAGGCGCTGCCGCGGCGATGGTGGTTGAATTGTCGCCGCCGGAAGCAGGCGTGCCGCCGCCATTGACGGCGGTCTGCAAGTCCGACTGGGCGAGGAAGAATCTCTGCCGGGCGTCGATCGCGCCGCGCAGGGAGGCGAGGCGCTGCCGTGCCTCGGTGAGCAGCGCGAAGATGTCGACCTGCATGCTGGAGAAGCGCAACTGCATCTCCTCGGTGATGATCTTTCGCAGCGGGATGATCTCGCGCTGATAGTGGCTCGCGATATCGTAAGCGGATCGGTAGGTGCGGTAGGCATCGCGCGCTTCGGAGCGCACATTGACGGCGCGCTCGGTCAGGCGGTTGAAGGCGAGGTTGTAGGTCTCCGCCGCCTGCCGCACCCGCACCTCGCCGCCGTCGAAGATCGGGATCTGGAACTGGACGTCGAAGCCGCGCTCGCGGAACGGCGTGCCCTCCGGGTCCTGGGTGCGGCGGGAGATGCCGGCGAGATCGAGCAGCGTCACGAAGCGCGTTGCTTCCGTGAGGTTCAGCGATTTCGCGAGCGCATTGAGCTCCAGCCGCGCGATCTGCAGGTCGATACGATGAGCGACCGCATCGGCTTCGATTCCAGGCAGGGCCTGCGGCCGGCGCGGCAGCGGCGGCAACTGGTTGGGCAGACGGAAGTCGAGGCCGCCGTCCCACAGGCCCATCAGGCGCGCCAGCCTTTCGCGCGCGCTCGTTGCGGCCTGCCGTGCGGTGGCGAGATCGGCGGTGGTCTCCGCGTAAAACACCTGCTCGCGGGCCTGGTCGAGCTTGTTGAGGGAGCCGGTCTCGCCGAGCTTAACGGCGAGCTGCGCGGTCGATTCCGCGGTCGCCTTCGCCTCCGTCAGCAGCACCACCGTCTCGTTGCCGGAGACGGCGCGCACATAGGCGCGGCGGACGTCGGCGGCGAGCCGCAAGGTCGCCAATGCCGCGCGCAGCTGCGCCTGACGAAAGCGTTCGCGGGCGATGTCGGAGCGGAACGGCAGGGTGGCGAGCGCCAGGATGTCGCCGACCACCTGACGCTCGATCTCGCTGGCGCCATTGCCTGTGATTCGCGAGATCGAGAACACCGGGTTGGGCGGCAGGCTCTGCTCGACCAGGTCGGTCTCGGCCAGCGCCAGCTCGTTATAGGCGGCCTGCAGTCCCCTGTTGTTGAGCAGTGCGATCTGCACGGCGGCGTCCACACTGAGCGTCCGAGCCAGCAACTGTCGAACGCGCGCATCGACCGCGTCCGCGCCGTCGGCCGTCCTCACGAAGGCGACGTCCTTGTTGATGGTCTGGCTGGTCAGCTCGGAGACCGTATTCATGCCGCTGTCCGGCGAAAACGCGGCACAGCCGGAGACGCTCAACGCGGTGAGCAGGAGCAAGCCTCGCGCGAAATGGCGTGTCATGGCGCGCTCCTACCGTTCCTGCTTCGGTTGCGGTGTGACAGCGCCGTTGCGGTCGCGCCATGGCTCAGGCGTTGCAGGCCGCAGACTGCTGTAGGGCGCGATGGTCGACCGATAACGGACCGGCGCGACCTTCGCCGCGGGATCGGCGGGGTCGGCGGCCGCGATCTGCGTGGTGGCCGGCATGCAGCCGGACAGCGCCAGCGCAAGCACGGCCAGCAAGGCCCAATGACGTGAAATGTAGATGTGTCGTCCACGCACCGCGGATGCGGCGGCGAACGTCGCCCTGGAAAGCGTCGGCATGATTCATCCCTGATCTCAAGACCACAGGTCCGCGCGCGCAAAAGCGCGCAACGGCCCGAAATCGTCGTGTCAGATCAGGCGATGGGAGGGCGGTAGTGCAGGGGCGCGGCCGTGCTGAGCAGGCTGGTCACGCTCTCGGGCGCGCAGGTGGAGACGGGCAGGAGCGGCTTGGCGACGTTGGGAAGATCGGCCGGCAATGCGCTCACACACATCATCGCGCAGCAGGGACCGACGGTTCCCTTGCCATCATGATGATGCGGCGCGGGCGCGTCCTGCGCGGCGATCTGGTGATGGGCGTGTGCGGCCGCATGGTCGTGCATGGCGCCGTCATGCGCGTGACCCGCCGCCATCTGGTGATGCATAGGCATGGCAGCCGCGAGCGCCGGCTCTTCAAAGCATGGCGCGGGACCGCCCCATGCGAGGCTTGCCGCCGGCGCGAGCACGCAGAACAGATAGGCGAGCGCGATCAATCGCCCCACCTTGATCCGCATCGATCGTGTCAATTGCAGCAACATTCCCGCCGACATGCTGTTCGCGCGGCCAGGGTGCACACGCTGATTGCAAATTAGTGGCAAATCGCGGGATCGCCAAGCACCTTCTTACCGCAGTGCACCGCGCATGCCCAATATCGCGCCACAATGCTTGACCGTGCGACGATCCGCGGGCCATGGTCCGGCCCGTGCACGCACCCAGTCATCCAGGACAAACACCCGCTGCCTTCACCCCTGATTCGCGTCAGGCCTGGGTGCGCCTCGTGCTTGCGCTCGTGATCGGCTCGATCGGCGCCGTCGGCATGTGGGCGGTCGTGGTCGTGATTCCCGTCGTGCAGGTCGAATTCGGCGCCACGCGCGGCGCGGTGTCGCTGGCCTTCACGTTGATGATGTTCGGCTTCGGGCTTGGCGGCGTGATCGCGGGCAAGATCACCGACCGGTTCGGCATCGTGTCGGCGATGGCGATCAGCATCGCCTTCCTCGGCGTCGCCAATGTGCTCGCGGGGATGTCGACCCAGCTCTGGCAATTCGTGGCGGCCTATTTCCTGATCGGCCTCGGCACGTCCGCGACCTTCGCGCCGCTGATGGCGGAGGCTTCGCACTGGTTCGAACGCTATCGCGGCCTTGCGGTGACCATCGTCGCCAGCGGCAATTACGTGGCGGGAACGATGTGGCCGCCGATCGTGAGCTGGGGCACCGAGACGATCGGCTGGCGCTACACCCATATCGGCATCGGCATCGTCTGTGCCAGCTCGATGGCGGTGCTCGTCCTCGTGCTGCGCGGGCAGATGGGCGACGACCATATCCGCGATCATGCCAATGCACCGCCGCCGCGCGTCGATCTCAAGCTCTCGACCAACACGCTGACGGTACTGCTCTCGATCGCCAGCATCGCCTGCTGCGTCGCCATGGCGATGCCGCAGGTGCATATCGTCGCCTATTGCGGCGATCTCGGCTACGGCGTGGCGCGCGGCGCAGAGATGCTGTCTTTGATGATGGCCTGCGGCATCGTCAGCCGGATCGGCTCGGGCTATCTCGCCGACAAGATCGGCGGCATCCGCACGCTGCTGGTGGGATCGCTGGCGCAGGGCTTTGCGCTGGTGTTCTATTTGTTCTTCGACAGCCTCGCCTCGCTCTATTTCATCTCCGCGATGTTCGGCCTGTTCCAAGGCGGTATCGTGCCGAGCTACGCCATCATCGTGCGCGAGGCGATGCCGGCGAGCGAAGCCGCAACGCGCGTCGGCATCGTGATCTTCGCCTCGGTGTTCGGCATGTCGTTCGGCGGCTGGGTGTCGGGCCTGATCTTCGACGCCACCGGCTCCTACGGGGCGGCGTTCGCCAACGGCGTCGCCTGGAACGCGCTCAACATCAGCATCGTCGTGCTGCTGCTCATCCGCTCGCGGATGGGCTCGGTCAAGACCGGGCCGGGTTTTGCGACCTAGCGCGTCTCAATGCGAGAGTGGATCGAGGAAGGGCGTATCGACCGCGCTGACATAGAAGATGACGACCCTGGTCTCTCCGTTCGTGCGATTGTAACCCGTCATCGGCACGCCCGGCGGTTCGATCAGCGCCTCGCCGGCCTTGACTGTGAGAGGCGGCTTGCCAGCCAGCTCCAGCGTGAAGGCGCCTTCGAGCACGTACACGGTCACGGGGTAGCGGTGAGTATGATAGACGGTCTTGTCGCCGGGGCTGAATGACGCGGTCATCACCCGCACTGATTGCTTGTCGTCCTTCGGCAGTCCCTCAACTATTTGCTGCAGCACCAGATTTGGTTTGGCGATGCCATGCGCATCGTGGCTCTGGGCTACGGCCGGGGCAGTGCAGCCCAGCATGATCGCGGTGCCGAGGGCGAGGTGAGGGCGCATCTTGAACCTCCATTGCAAGGTCGCGGATGCAGCCTAGGAGCGGTCGTTCCGGCGTGGGAGCCGCAACATTGCGGGTGGCGGCCGCACAAGTGCATAATCCGCCCATGTTCGACTGGAACGATCTCAAATATTTCCTGGCGGTGGCGCGCCACGGCAGCACCATTGCCGCCGGCAAGGCGCTCGGTCTCAGCCAGTCGACCGTGCATCGCCGGCTGGACGAACTAGAACGGCGGCTCGGCCGCACATTGGTGACGCGTCAACAGAGCGGTTACCGCCTGACTGAATTCGGCCAGGCCATCTTGCCGTATGCCGAGCGTGTCGAAGCTACGATCGTGGACTTCACGCGGCGAGCCAACGACGTCGAGCAGGATATGATGGGCGTGATCCGTGTCACCTGCCCGGAGCCGATCGTTGCCCGGCTGATCCGATCCGGCCTGATCGACGTTTTTCACATGCAGCATCCCTCGCTCCGCGTCGAGTTCGTGATGAGCGACCGCTATCTCGACCTCTCCAAGGGCGAGGTCGACGTCGCCTTTCGCTCCGGTGACACCGATGATGAACTCTTGGGACGCAAGATTGCCGAGTCGATCTGGGCCGTGTACGCCAGCCGCGACTACGTCGAACGGCAAGGCAAGCCGGAGCGTATCGAGGATCTCGCCCGCCATCTCCTCGTCGGCCTGGACGACTCGCTGGCCAATCATCGCGCCGTCAAATGGCTCAAGGAGGTCGCGCCGGATGCCCGGATGTCGGCGCGTATCAACAGCGTGCTCGGCCTCGTCTCTGCAATCAAGTCAGGCGTCGGCATCGGGCCGCTCCCGGTTGCGCTCGGCGACGCCGAGCCCGACCTCGTGCGTGTGCTCGGCCCCATACCGGAATTGACGCGGAACTGGCGCATCTTGACGCATCCTGATCTCAGGCGCGTGCCGCGGATTGCTGCATTCTTCGACTTCATCGTGCTCCAGCGCGAGGCGCTGAAGCCCATCCTGACGGGATGATACCTAAACCGCCTGTCCCGCCTTCAGCAACGAACAACCCGTGATCTTGTAGCTGCCGTCCGGCTGCTGCTCGAGCGTGTAGAGGGCTTCCCACGCTTCGCCATTGGCGTCGATGATGTGGACGCGCTGCGCGATCCAGTTGCCCTCGATCTTGCCCTCGCCGAACTCGAAGCTCTTGTGGCGGTAGACCGGCGGGTAACCGCTTTGCACCATCGACATGAAGGCGCCGGGCGCGGGGAAGATCTCCTTGATCGCCGGTGCGGCGTGGGAATAGGCCGTGGCTGCATCGTCACGCGCAAAGGCCTGCTCCTGGGCGCGGATGACGTCCTGGGCCGCGCCAACATCGTCGGCTTGGGCTGCAGAGGAGCTGAAGACGAGGCTGATGGCGACGAGCAAGGCGGCAATGCGCATGACAGGCTCCGCGTTGAAATCCCGGCGATGCCAATTCTAGCATGACCTCAGGGAAATACGGGTGGGCTATCGCTTCCGTTTCACCGGGGGCTTCGCGGGCTCGGCCGTGCGCGCCTTGGCCTTGGCGGGGGGCTGCACCCGCAATCCGTCGACGAACACGTCGAGCAGGCGAAGCACCGAGGATTGCCATCCCCGTTGATCGTGCATGTAGCACATCCCGAAAAACGCCCGCAGTAGGTCCTCCGGGCTGATATCGCCGCGCATCTGGCCCGCCGCGACCGCGCGCCCATGCAGCGAACCGATTGCCTTGGTCAGCCGGTCCATTGAGTAAGCGGCGAGTTCCGACGAGCTTTGATACGCCAGCGCCAGCGCGGCCAGCATGCCTTTTTTCGTGGCCACGAATTCCACGGCGGATTGCAGCCAGCGCCGCAGGGCGTCGACCGGGTCCTTGGCGTTCTTCAACTGTTCGGCCAGCTCGCTGAGCTGCTCGACCTCGCGCCGGTACACCGCCTCGAACAGATCCTCGCGCGTCGGAAAATGCCGATAGAGCGTGCCGATCCCGACGCCGGCGCGCTTGGCGACGGCTTCGAGACTTGCCTCCGGGCCGCCTGCGTTGAACACGACCTTGGCAGCCTCGAGCACGCGCTCGCGATTGCGCACGGCGTCGGCACGAGGCTTTCGAATGGGGTCGGTATGGTCGTCCATGTCAGACAATGTAGATCACGAATTGGTTAGATTGAACCCTCGCGAGAACCTTTGCAGGGCTGCATCGCGTTGTACGCCCACGGGCTTTCGACGAATTCCAAATATTTTCCGGTAGCCCTTGTTAAGCGGAGGGTGCCTCCGTATCTTCGTCCATGTGCCCGCCCGGATTGTGTCCGGGCGGCGCGTATCGACGGCGGCCACGGCGGTGGCGCGCCGAGCGATGAGCCATGTCCATTTCTGATCGGAGCCTTGTATGAACCACTCCATCAGCCTCACCGTGAACGGTGCGCGGCGCGACTTCGTCCTCGACGATCCGCGCGTCACGCTGCTCGATCTCCTGCGTGAGCGCCTCCATCTCACCGGAACCAAGAAGGGATGCGACCGCGGCCAGTGCGGAGCCTGCACCATTCTGGTCGACGGCAAGCGCATCAACTCCTGCCTTGCACTCGCCATCAGCCATGACGGCGCAGAAATCCTCACCATCGAGGGCGTGGCGCGCGGCGACCAGCTTCATCCCGTGCAGGCGGCCTTCATCGCCCATGACGGTTTTCAGTGCGGCTTCTGCACGCCCGGCCAGATCATGAGCGCGATCGGCATGATGCAGGAAGCGCAGGCCGGCAACGATCCCGAGCGTATCCGCGAGTGCATGAGCGGCAATCTGTGCCGCTGTGGCGCCTATGCCGGCATCGTCGATGCCGTGCTCGATGCGCAGGGACAGATGGATGAGACCAACCAGAGGCGCTCGGCATGAAACAGTTTGATTATGTCAGGCCGGCCACGGTCACCGAAGCCGTCGCCGCAGCCGCACAACCGGGCGCGGTGTATCTCGCCGCAGGAACCAATCTGCTCGATCTCATGAAAGGCGGCGTCAGCCGGCCGGATCGTCTGGTTGACGTCACCCATCTCGACGGGCTCGACGGAATCGAAACCCTTGCCGACGGATCGCTGCGCATCGGCGCGTTGGTCAGCAACGCCGATCTCGCGCATGACGCAAGCTTCGCAAAGTCCTATCCGGCCGTCGCCGAGGCGCTGCTGTCAGGTGCGTCCGCGCAATTGCGCAATGCCGCGACGGTCGGCGGCAATCTGCTGCAACGGACACGTTGCGCATATTTTTACGACCCCGCCAGCCGTTGCAACAAGCGCGAGGCCGGCAGTGGATGCGATGCCAGGGACGGCGAGAACCGCGGCCATGCCGTGCTCGGCTGGAGCGAGAGCTGCATCGCCACGCATCCCTCCGACTTCTGCGTGCCCCTGGTCGCGCTCGACGCCGTGGTCGAGATCGAAGGCAAGGGCGGGCGTCGCGAGATCGCGCTCGACGAGCTGCATCGCCTGCCGGGTGATGCGCCCGAGCGTGAATCGGTGCTCGAGCCCGGCGATCTCGTCGTCGCGGTGCGCCTGCCGCCCGCGGCGCGCGGCTTTGCCACGCATGCGCGCTACCTGAAGGTCCGCGAACGCACCTCCTATGCTTTCGCGATCGTCTCGGCCGCCGCGGCGTTGCGGATCGAGAACGGCAAGGTCTCGGAGGCGCGGATCGCGCTCGGCGGCGTCGCCGCAAAGCCGTGGCGCGCCCGCGCTGCCGAGGACGTATTGAGGGGTGTCGCGCCCACGGCGGACGCGTTCCAGGAAGCCGCCTGGCGAGCCCTTACCGACGCAAAGCCGTCCGGTGACAACGCCTTCAAGATCGAGCTCGCGCGCCGCATCGTCGTGCGCGCGCTGACCCTCGCTGCCGCCGGGACGCCCGCACGCATCCCCGCGCTGCCCGCGTCTCCCTTTGCCTCGACGTCCGGAGCCATTCATGCCTGAGCTCAACCCCACCAGCGCCCCCGCCCATCTGCGGCACGGCTCGAATATCGGCCAGCCCCTGACCCGCCGTGACGGCGTGCTCAAAGTCACGGGGCGGGCGACCTACGCCGCCGACAATCATCCGCCCGGTATGCTGTTCGCGGTGATCGCCGTGTCCACCATCGCGCATGGCCGCGTGACCTTCCTCGATGTCGGCGCCGCCAAGCGGCATCCCGGCGTCGTCGACGTCATGACGCCGGAGCACAAGCCGCAGCTCGCGATCGACCCGGAGATCAAGACCAATCCGTTCGTGTTCCGGATGGAGGCGTTGCAGAGCAACGAAGTGCGTTATGCCAACCAGCCCATCGCGGTCGTGATCGCGGAAACGCTTGAAGCGGCGACGGAAGGCGCGGTGCTGCTGGCGCCGCGCTACGAGACGTTGCCCCCGCTGGTCGGCCTCGACGCCGGCGAGAGCTTCGTGCCGCCCGTCGTTGGCGTCGGCAATCCCACCGAAAATCATCGCGGTGATGTCGAGGCGGGTCTTGCCTCGGCCGAAAAGCAGATTGACGCGACTTACGAGACGCCGCCGCAATATCACAACGCGATGGAGCCGCATGCGATCGTGGTTCAATGGGACGGCGACAGCCTCTCCGTGGACATGCCGACCCAGGGTTTGAAGCTGTCGCTGGCGCGCATCGCCGAGCTGTTCGGCATCGCGCACGACAAGATTCACATCCGCAGTCCCTTCCTCGGCGGCGGCTTCGGCTCCAAGGGCCTCATGGGCGGCCCGCCGGTCCTCGGCATCATGGCCGCCAAGCTGGCGGGAAGGCCGATCAAGCTCGTCCTCCGCCGTGAGCAGATGTACGGCCCGGTCGGCCATCGCGCGCCGACCCGCCAGCGCCTGCGCCTCGGTGCCGACGCTGAGGGACGTCTGACCGCGCTCGATCATCATGCGCGGACGGTGTCGAGTACGTTCGACGATTTCTACGAGCCGGCGGCCGACGCCTCGCACACGCTCTATGCGGCGCCCGCGATCCGCACCACGCATGATGCCGTGCGCGTCAACACGGGAACGCCGCTGTTCATGCGCGCGCCCGGCGAGGCGACCGGCTCGATCGCGCTGGAGAGCGCGATCGACGAGATGGCGTGGGCCTGCGGCATGGATCCGCTGGCCTTCCGCCTGAAGAACTATGCCGAGGTCGAGCCGATCACCGGAAAACCGTTTTCCTCGAAAGCGCTGCGCGCCTGTTACGATCAGGGCGCGGCGCGTTTCGGCTGGGCGAAGCGCTCGCTCCAGCCGCGACAGATGCGCGATGATGCCGGACTTCTGGTCGGCTGGGGGATGGGCACCGCGACGTTCCCCGCGCTGATGTTTCAGGCCGAAGCGCGCGCCGTGATCCGCCGTGACGGTTCCGGCGCGATGGAGATCGGCGCGCACGATATGGGGCAGGGCGCATGGACGGCGCTGGCGCAGATCGCGGCCGACGAACTCGGTCTCGATATCGACCGCGTCGAGTTCAAGGCCGGCTCGTCCGACTTGCCGGATGCGGGCATTGCCGGCGGCTCGGCGCACACGGCAACGGCGGGTGCTGCGATCCACAGCGCGGGTGCTGCCGTGATCGCCAAGCTCGCCGATCTCGCCACGGGCGACGAGCGCTCGCCGCTGTTCGGCGCCGGCAATACCGGCGTGATCGCGCGCGAGGGACGGCTGGTCCGTCGCGACGACGAGAGCCGCGGCGAGAGCTATGCCGAGATCCTCGCGCGGGCCGGCGTCGCCGAGGTCGAGGCGCGCGGCACCGGCGCGCCGAACCCGGCTGCGATGGAAGAGTATGCCATGCATGCCCACGGCGCGGTGTTCGCGGAAGTGAAGGTCGATCCCGAGCTCGGCCAGGTCCGCGTCAGCCGCATGGTCGGCGCGTTTGCAGCGGGACGGATCGTCAATCCGCACCTGGTGAAGAGCCAGCTGTTCGGCGGCATGATCTGGGGCATGTCCTTTGCGCTGCACGAGGAGGCCATCACCGACCGCCGCACCGGGCGGATCATGAACGCCAATCTCGGCGAGTACCACGTCCCCGTGAATGCCGACGTGCCGCCGCTCGACGTGATCACGGTCGACGAGTACGACCCTCACGTCAACGCGCTCGGTATCAAGGGCGTCGGCGAGATCGGCATCACCGGCAGTGCCGGCGCGGTCGCGAACGCGGTCTGGCATGCGACCGGCGTACGTGTCCGCAGTTTCCCGATCCGGATCGAGGAGCTGCTGACGCGGCTTTGAGGCGCGGTGCGCGGGCAGGGTGGTCGCATTTGGCAGCAGCTTCCCCGCAGCGCATCCTTCGGGACGCCCGCCGTTGGCGGGCCCTCAGGATGAGGGCGGAGTGCGCGGCTGCAGTTTTAGGGCACGCCGATCACGTTTAGCCTCACCCTGAGGAGACCGCGAAGCGGTCGTCTCGAAGGGCGAGGCGCTTGCTCCGATGTCGCGGCGAAGCATAAGCGATTGCCTCTGCTTACCGGATCGAGCCGGAGAAATTGTCGATGTCGGGCGAGGCGCGCGCCGGAAACAGCCGTGCGGTCGAGGAGTTGTCGAGCCTGCGCTTGCACTTCGCCTCGTCGTTGGTCTCCTCGCCGGTGCGCTTGGTTGCAAACGAATCGTCGAGACGGTTGACGATCAGCATGGCGTGGTCGCGCTCCAGCGTGTCGGGATTCTTGCGCCTTTCGTCGGCGCGGAAGGTGCCACCGACGATCTTGCCCGTCATCTCGTAGTCGCAGCCGGCCTTCCAGTCGCCCTGTTCCCATTTCCAGCCCTGCGCGCTCAGCTTGTTGTCCTTGTCGATGGTGACCTTCAGAATCGCGTTATAGGCGAGCCAGATGCCGGCGAGGCCTGCGCGCTTGTCGTCGAAGCCTTCGAGAAGTGCGATCCGCTCGCGCTGGAGGGCATCGACGTGATCGCGCGCGTCGGCCGTGAAGTGCATCTCCGAGGTCCGCTTATTCCAGGCCGGATGGAGAAATTCCGGGAATTCTTCGGTCTGCGTGCGCACCCAGTTGCGCTGGTCCTCCGTCAGCGCGCGCCGCGTCGCATCGTCGAGCCGCGGCAGCAGCGCCTTCCAGGCGCGGTTCAGGCGCTGGTCGTTCTCGGCAAGATCGGGGTCGGAGCAAATCTCCTCGTCGGTCGCGGTCTCTGGACGCGTGCAGTCGAAGGTCGGTGCGACGAAAGACGTCTCGGCCTTGTCGGCGCCGTCGGAGCTGCCGCTCGCGAAATACGTGCCGGTGATCTGCGAGCGATCATCGCAATCATCACGATCCCCGATCGTATCGTCGCCATCGGTCATGACGACGCGAAGGGTCTCGCCCTGACGGCGGAGCTTGATGGTCGGGAGTTTCGCCGGCTTCGCGCGTTGCTCGCCTGCCGGCGGAGCGGCATTCGGCGGCAGCTGGATCGACCCGCTCAGCCAGCTGCCGGCCTTCGTCACGGACGTGCTCAGCTTGCATTGCCGATGCTTGTCGCTGCCGTAATAGGCGTTCATGTCGATGGTCAGTTGTCGCGCGCCGTTCGCATCCGGTGAGACGGTGAGGCTTCCGAACGCGTTAGCCCATTTGCCGGAGAGCCCGCTGCGGCCGAAGCCACCGGCGATCTCGTCGAGCGCGGCCTGGCGCCGGCGCAACGTCGCGACGAAATTGTCGTTAAGCTCGGCCTCATTGACCTCCTGCACGGTATCAGCGGCCAGCCCGATCATCTCGTTGAACCAGGCTTCGTCGCGCTTGAGAATAGGCCGGACGTTGGCGGGGCCTTTCTGGAGTGCCGCGTCGAACGATTTATCGATCGCGGCGACGAGCTTGTCGTAACCCTTTTCCTCGCAGATGGCGGTCTTGATTCCCGTGCCGTTGCTGTTGGTCTCGCCGCACAGCGTGATCTTCACCGGCGCGCTGCTGGCGGCGCGGAGGTAGTCGTCCATGGCGTAGCAACTGAGGGGAGCGAGCAGGGCCGTCGCGGTGACGAGCGCGAGGCGGAAGGGGGCGAACATTGGCGGCCCTTGGCTGGAGCGGAATCGTGCCTGCCACGTTGGTCGTGGGCGGCCTCGCCGAGGTTCAGGCAAGTGCCGGCGATACCGACGGCCACACCGATCGGGTCAGTTCAGCTTCCCGCGGAGAACCTTCACCGCCTCTTTCTGCAGTTCGATGTATTCGGCGATCGCCTTGCGCAACTCGTGCGAATGAAGCTTGTCGGCATCGCACAAGGCGATGTCGGGTACAATTTTGGCTTCGGTCTTGGCGATGGTGGTCTTCATCCGCAGGGCTCCGTTACGAAGCGGCCCCGGAGTGCCTAGGAGTCCGGGGCCGTAACCTCAGCACCTCTAAGCCAGGCTGCTCGGCTACGTCTCGTAATATAGGGCGGTTTGACCCTCAAAAATTGAGATGGCTCAAGCCGCGCAAGATAAAGGCCGGTTCCGTAACCTTGCGGGATTTGACCAACCGGGTCTCAGAACGTCGGCGGCGTGCAGGCGGAAATCACCTCGCACGGCTTGCCGCCGACGCAGCGGAAGCGGTGTGGACGGCGGCTTTCGAAATAATAGGCATCGCCGGGATTGAGGATGCGGCGCTCGTCCTCGACGGTGACCTCCAACTTGCCGGAGATCACGATACCGCCTTCCTCGCCCTCATGGACGAGGTGGACGCGGCCGGTGTCGCTGCCAGGCTCGTAGCGCTCCTTCAGGATCTGCAGGCTGCGGCCGAACAGATTGTCGCCGATCTGCCGGTACGAGATCGGCTTCTTGCCGACCTCGGTCAGCTCCTCGGCGCGGTAGAAGATCTTGCGCCGGGTCTCAGGCTCCAGCGCGAAGAACTCGGCGAGCCCCATCGGGATGCCGTCGAGGATGCGCTTGAGCGCGCCCACCGAAGGGTTCATCTGGTTGGATTCGATCAGCGAGATCGTCGAATTGGTGACCCCGGCCCGCTTGGCGAGCTCGCGCTGCGACAGCTTGTGGCGCGCCCGGATGAATCGCAGCCGTCCACCGATGTCGACGCTCATGTCCAGGTCCCGTGTTGCAGGTGTTGCGGATCGCGCAAATATGGACCGGCAGCCCCAGACAAATCAATGGGTTGCGGCAGAGCAGAAAAGGACTTGTTGCGCATTCCAAGCCGTGGCTCAGCTAGGAGGTCAGCAAAGGAGCGCGGCCGTGACCCTTCATCAGATTCCGAACACTATCAAGACCGACTCGTTCTGGATGCCGTTCACGGCCAACCGGCAGTTCAAGAAGGCGCCGCGCCTGTTCTCCTCGGCCGAGGGCATGCACTACACCACCGTCGACGGTCGCAAGGTGATCGACGGCTCCGCCGGCCTTTGGTGCGTCAACGCCGGCCACGGCCGCAAGCAGATCGCCGCTGCCGTCGAGCGCCAGCTGATGACGCTGGATTTCGCGCCGTCGTTCCAGATGGGCCATCCGCTGGCCTTCGACTTCGCCGAGCGCCTCGCCGCGATCGCGCCTGATGGCCTCGACCGCATCTTCTTCACCAATTCCGGCTCGGAGTCGGTCGACACCGCGCTGAAGATCGCGCTCGCCTATCACCGCGCCACCGGCCAGGCCAGCCGCACCCGGCTGATCGGCCGTGAGCGCGGCTATCACGGCGTCGGCTTCGGCGGCACCTCGGTCGGTGGCATGGTCGCGAACCGCCGCGCCTTCACCACGCTGCTGCCGGGCGTCGATCACATCCGCCACACCCACGATCTCTCCCGCAATGCCTTCGCCAAGGACCAGCCCGAGCATGGCGCCGAGCTCGCCGACGATCTCGAGCGTCTGGTTGCCCTGCACGGCGCCGAGACCATCGCGGCCGTCATCGTCGAGCCGGTGCCCGGTTCGACCGCGGTGCTGCCGCCGCCGAAGGGCTATCTGCAACGCCTGCGCGCGATCTGCGACAAGCACGGCATCCTCCTGATCTTCGACGAGGTCATCACCGGCTTCGGCCGCCTCGGCACCCCGTTCGCCGCCCAGTTCTTCGGCGTCACGCCGGACCTGATGACGACGGCCAAGGGCATCACCAACGGCACCATTCCCTGCGGCGCGGTGTTCGCGAGCCGCAAGGTGCATGACGGCATGATGGTCGGCCCGGAGAACGCGATGGAGCTGTTCCACGGCTACACCTACTCCGCGCATCCGACCGCCTGCGCCGCCGGCATCGCGACGCTCGACATCTACAAGGACGAAGGCCTGCTGACGCGCGGTGCGTCAATCGCCGAATATTGGCGCGATGCGCTGCATTCGCTCAAGGGTCTGCCGAACGTCGTCGACATCCGCAATTGCGGCCTGATGGGTGCGGTCGAGCTGGCGCCGCGCGATGGCGTCGTCGGTGCGCGCGGCTATGACGTGATGGTCGACTGCTTCAACACCGGGCTTTATTTGCGCATGAGCGGCGACAGCTTCGCGATGTCGCCTCCGCTCATCGTCGAGAAGAGCCAGATCGACCAGATGGTCTCGATCCTCGGCGACGCCATCAAGAAGGTGGCTTGATAATTGCTCTCGCCGTTGCGAGTTGTGTCCTTGCAGCGGCGAGAAGCGATGCCGCGGGAGTTTGACGAAGCGTGAAAGTCCTGATCCTCGGCAGCGGTGTCATCGGTGTCACCTCTGCCTACTACCTCGCCCGTGCGGGCCACGAGGTGACGGTCGTCGACCGTCAGCCCGAACCTGCGCTCGAGACTTCGTTCGCCAATGCCGGCGAGGTGTCGCCCGGCTATTCCTCGCCCTGGGCCGGCCCCGGCGTGCCGGTGAAGGCGGTGAAGTGGCTTCTGATGAAGCATGGCCCGCTGGTGGTCCGGCCGAAGCTCGATCCCGTGATGTGGGTCTGGCTGCTCAAGATGCTGCGCAACTGCACCAGCGCGCGCTACGCGGTCAACAAGAGCCGGATGATTCCGATCGCGGAGTACAGCCGCGATTCCTTGCGCGATCTGCGCCGCGACATCGGCATCCAGTATGACGAGCGCGCGCAAGGTACGCTGCAGCTGTTTCGCTACCAGGCGCAGCTCGACGGCACCGGCGAAGACATCGCCGTGCTCAAGCAATATGGCGTGCCGTTCGAGGTGCTGAGCCGCGAGGGCTGCATCGCGGTCGAGCCGGCGCTGTCGGGCGTGAAGGAGAAGTTCGTCGGCGGGCTTCGCCTGCCGCAGGACGAGACCGGCGACTGCCACATGTTCACGCAGGCGCTGGCCAGGCATGCCGAGGCGCTCGGCGTGCGCTTCATGTTCAACACCTCGATCGATCGCATCGTCACCGACGGCGCGCGCGTCAGCGGTGTCGCCACCAGTGCCGGTATGCTGCAGGCGGACGCCTACGTGCTCGCGCTCGGCAGCTATTCGTCTCGGTTGGCCGCGCCGCTCGGCATCTCGCTGCCGGTATATCCGGTGAAGGGCTATTCGATCACGGTGCCGATCAAGGACGCCTCCGGCGCGCCGGAATCCACCGTGATGGACGAGAGTTACAAGGTCGCGATCACCCGTCTCGGCGATCGCATCCGCGTCGGCGGCACCGCGGAAATCTCCGGCTATTCGGACAAGCTCTACGACGCGCGCCGCGCCACGCTCGATCATTCGCTGACCGACCTGTTCCCGCGCGGCGGCGATCTGTCCAGGGCGACGTTCTGGAGCGGCCTGCGTCCGATGACGCCGGACGGTCCGCCCGTGATTGGCCCGACGCAATACGCCAACCTCCACCTCAACACCGGCCACGGCACGCTCGGGTGGACCATGTCCTGCGGCTCGGGGCGCGTCCTCGCCGACATGCTGTCGGGCAAGAAGCCGGACATCGACGTCAGCGCGCTGACGGTGGACCGGTATAATCACCGGTTTGGTTGATTGATGTCGTCATTCCGGGGCGATGCGAAGCATCGAACCCGGAATCTCGAGATTCCGGGTTCGCCTCTTCGAGGCGCCCCGGAATGACGGCAGCGAAGTCAGTCCGCTCCCGTCACGCAATTCACCCACAGCACGACGGCCTTCGCATCATTCGCCGGGTTCGAGAACCGGTGCGGCCTGCGGCTCGCAAACCTAAAACTGTCGCCGGTTTTCAGCGACCAGGTCTCGCTGTCCACCGTCAGCATCATCTCGCCTTCGAGCACGAGGCCGGCTTCCTCGCCGTCATGGGTGTAGAGCTCGTCGCCGGTGGAGCCGCCGGGCTCCAGATGCACCAGGAACAAATTGAGCTTGTTGTCGGCGCTGGCCGGGCTCAGCAATTGTTTCGACACACCGGTGCGCCAGAGCTTCAACTCCGGGCGCTGCAGTCCGCGCGTCACCACCTGATCCGAGGCGCCGTCAGCGCTCGGGCTTGCGCCGAACAATGCGGCGATGCCGACGCCGAGCACGTCGGCGAGCGTGGCCAGCACGCGCAGCGAGGGGGAGGACAGGCCGCGCTCGATCTGGCTGAGGAAGCCGATCGACAATTCCGTGCGCGAAGCGACCGTCTCCAGCGAAAATTGCCTGACGCGCCGGAGATCGCGAATGCGGCGGCCGACCGCGACGTCCATCGCGGGCTCCGCCGGCTTGGCACTTGCCCTCGTGCCCGCTTTGGATTTCGCTCGCTTCGCCGGCTTTGCGGCGGCCGGTTTGCGCATTCTTTTGCCACCGCTCACGTCAAACCGCTTCCTTCATGTGCATGAAAACCGCTTGCATCGTCCGCGAAAGTGTGACCAAATTTTCATATTGGTGAAAATAGGCCGAAACGGCGCGTCCCGCAACGTCTGATCAGAACAACGTCTGATCAAGACAGCGCAAGCGCCGACATCGGCAGACCCAAAGGGGGATGCGATGAAGCGTATTGTTCAGGCCGCAATGGCGGCGCTCGCGATTGCGGCAGCGATGCCGGCCTCGGCGCAACAGGTGCTGAAGGTGGGATCGACGCCGACGGGCATTCCCTTCACTTTCCTCGACACCAAGACCAACACCATCCAGGGTATCATGGTCGATCTCATCACCGAGGTCGGCAAGGACGCCGGCTTCAATGTCCAGATCGAGCCGATGCAGTTCTCGGCGCTGATCCCCTCGCTGACCTCAAGCAAGATCGACATCATTGCCGCCGCGATGTTCATCACGCCGCCGCGCAAGGAGGTCGTCGACTTCTCCGATCCGATCTACACCTATGGTGAGGGCCTCGTCGTGCCGAAGGGCGACACCAAGGCCTATGCCACCCAGGACGATCTGAAGGGTGAGACCGTCGGCGCGCAAGTAGGCACCGCCTTCGTCGACGCGCTGAAGAAGACCGGCCTGTTCGCCGACGTGAAGGCCTACGACACCATTCCGGACATCCTGCGCGACGTGAACACCGGCCGCCTCAAGGCCGGCTATGCCGACTATCCGATCCTCGCCTACAATCTGAAGCAGGGCGGCTTCCCCGAAGTGCGCCTCGTCGAAGGCTACAAGCCCGTCACCGTCGGCTCGGTCGGCATCGGCGTGCGCAAGGGCGAGACCGCGCTGCTCGGCAAGATCA
Source organism: Bradyrhizobium sp. U531 (assembly GCF_051710265.1). Classification (NCBI taxonomy): domain Bacteria; kingdom Pseudomonadati; phylum Pseudomonadota; class Alphaproteobacteria; order Hyphomicrobiales; family Nitrobacteraceae; genus Bradyrhizobium; species Bradyrhizobium sp. U531. The sequence goes on along the minus strand of NZ_JASVEN010000006.1, from coordinate 252,431 downwards.
ACGCCTCGCTGACCAAGCTGAAGGCCAACGGCACCATCGCCAAGATCCTCGACAAATGGGGCCTGAAGGCCCAGGGCTGATAAGGTCTGATCGATGCAGGCTGCCCGATGAAAGGCTTCTGGCACGACGCCGCCGAGTTCTTCCCGATACTGATGAGCGGCGTCGCGCTGACGATCGTTGTCACCATCGGCTCGCTGCTGCTCTCGACGGTGCTCGGCCTGATCTGGGCGATGATGCGGGTCTCCGGCATCAAGGCCCTGTCGATGCTCAGCGCCAGCCTGATCAATGTGATCCGCGGCATCCCGATCATCGTGCTGCTGTTCTATCTCTACTTCGTGATGCCCGATCTCGGCGTCACGCTCAGTGCTCTGCAGGCAGCGATCCTCGGGCTCGGCATTGCCTATTCGGCCTATCAGGCCGAGAACTTCCGCGCCGGAATCGAGGCGATCGACAAGGGCCAGATCGAGGCGGCGCAGTCGATCGGCATGGGCTGGTGGCTGACCATGCGCCGCGTGGTGCTGCCGCAGGCGGTTCGCATCGTGCTGCCGCCCTACGGCAACGTCATGATCATGATGCTGAAGGATTCCTCGCAGGCCTCGACCATCACGGTCGCCGAGCTCGCGCTGCAGGGCAAGCTGATCGCGTCCTCGACCTTCAAGAACACCAACGTGTTCACGCTGGTTGCGCTGATGTATCTCACCATGAGCATCCCGCTGATCCTGCTGGTCCGTCACTTCGAGAAGCGGGCCGGCAAACGATGATCGAGCTGAGCGACGTCCACAAGAGCTTTGGCAAGGTCGAGGTGCTCAAGGGCATCACGGCCTCCGTGCAGAAGGGCGAGGTGGTCTGCATCGTCGGCCCCTCCGGCTCCGGAAAATCCACCATCCTGCGCTGTATCAACGGGCTGGAAAGCTACGACCGCGGCGAGATCAGCATCGAGGGCCTGAAGGTCGATCGCGACGCCCCGTCGATCGTCAACATCCGCACCCAGGTCTCGATGGTGTTCCAGCGCTTCAACCTGTTCCCGCATCGCACGGCGCTGGAGAACGTGATCGAAGGGCCGCTCTATGTGAAGAAGGAGCCGCGAGCCCAGGCGTATGAGCGCGGCCGCACGCTGCTTGCGCGTGTCGGGCTCGCGGAGAAGGCCGACGTGCATCCGCCGCAGCTCTCCGGCGGCCAGCAGCAGCGCGTCGCCATCGCGCGGGCGCTGGCGATGCAGCCCAAGGCGATCCTGTTCGACGAGCCGACCTCGGCGCTCGATCCTGAACTGGTCGGCGACGTGCTCGGCGTGATGCGCAAGCTCGCCGACGACGGCATGACCATGGTCGTCGTCACCCACGAGATGGGCTTCGCGCGCGATGTCGCCGACCGCGTGCTGTTCATCGACGGCGGTGTGATCGTCGAGCAGGGGCCGGCCAAGGCACTGCTCAACCAACCCCAGCATCCGCGCACGCAGGACTTCCTGCGCCGTGTGCTGCATCCGCTCTGACCGGACTTCGACATGACGCGTCTGCCTCTGCCGCCCTCCCTCTATGCCGACACCGCCGTCGCGCCGGCGGCGACGCCGCCGCTCGATACGGACAAGAACGTGTCCGTCGCGATCATCGGTGGCGGCTATACGGGCCTCTCCACGGCGCTGCATCTGGCGGAGCAGGGCGTCGAGGCGTTGGTGCTGGAAGCGCAGGAACCGGGCTGGGGCGCTTCGGGCAACAATGGCGGCCACACCAATCCCGGTCTGAAGCACGACCCTGATCAGATCGAAGCGGATTTCGGCGCCGAACTCGGCCGCCGCATGATCGACTTCGCCTACGGCACGACTGACTTCACGCACAACCTGATCCGCCGCTACCAGATCCCCTGCGAGGCACGGCAGAACGGCACGCTGCGCGCGGCCTATCACGAGGCCAGCGCCGCCGCGATCGAGAAGACGGCGCAGCAATGCATTCGCCGCGGCATGCCGGTGTCGTACCTGAACCGCGACCAGCTCCGCCAGATGACTGGCACCGATCGCTACATCGGCGCCATGCTGGACACGCGCGGCGGCGATCTGCACCCGCTCAGCTACGCCCGCGGCCTCGCGCGCGCCGCGATCTCGGCAGGCGCGAAGGTCCATGGCGAGACGCCTGCGCTGTCGCTGCGCCGCGACGGCAACCGCTGGCGCATCGAGACGCCGCGCGCGGTGGTGCATGCCGACAAGGTCCTGCTCGCCACCAACGGCTTTACCGGGGATCTCTGGCCGGCGCTCCGCCGCACCATCGTGCCGGTGTTCTCGTCGATCGCCGCCACCGCGCCGCTGTCGGATGCGGTCGCGCGTTCGATCATGCCGACGCGGCCGGTGCTCTACGAGAGCGGCCACATCACGGTCTATTACCGTATCGACCAGAACAACCGTCTGTTGATGGGCGGACGCGGGCCGATGCGCTGGATCAAGTCGCCCGACGACGTCGCCTATCTCATTCGCTATGCCGAGCGGCTGTGGCCGCAGCTCAAGGGCGTCGCCTGGACCCATGGCTGGAACAGCCGCCTCGCCATCACGAGCGACCACTACCCACATGTGCACGAGCCCGCGGACAGCGTCCTGATCTCGCTCGGCTGCAATGGTCGCGGCGTTGCGCTCGCGACCGCGATGGGAGCCCAGCTCGCGCGCCGGCTGATCGGCGGCGCCAAGGCCGAGATCGACATGCCCATCACGGGCATCAAGCCGATCCCGATGCACGCGTTCTGGCCGGTCGGCGTGACGACGGCCGTGATCGCGGGCCGCGTCCGGGACCGGCTCGGCATTTGAAGAAGGCGCCGCTCCGGTCGGTAGCGACGCCTTGCATCGTCGGCAGAAATTGCGTGTCAGCAGCGGCCTTGCTTCCACAGGCCGGGCGGGCAGCCGTGATGGCGCCAGCCGACCTTGCGTCCCCGCGACCATCCGTGCGGCGTGCCATGGTGATGGTGGCCCATCGAATGGCCGTGACCATGGCCATGGCCGTGACCACCGCCATGGCCACCCTTGGCCAGTGCAGGGCCGGTCAACGTGAAGCCGGCCGCAATGATCAGCGACGCGGCGAGCGCAAGTTTCTTCATCATGTCCTCCACGGGAGCGAGCGCATTTGTCCGTTTAGCGAACGAACTGTGCGCAGCTAAGTTCCGCGAATGTGGAGGAGTCGTGATGCTCGCGTTGATGCGCAGTCGCGCGCAAGTACAACGCGCGCTGGCAGAAACGCGTAGGGATCGCTGTGTTCAGCCTTCCGCCACCGCGTCGGCCCAGGGCTGGAAGATCTCGACTGCGCCGGAATTGACGTCGCCCTCGCGCATGACGACGCTCGGACAGGCGAACTTCTGCGGCAAGGTCTGCAACCGGCTCTCTTCAAAGTCGAAGCGTGCGGCCAGGACCTTACGCACGTCCTCCGGCAGGCGGGCGTCGCCGATCACCACCGCGCCTTCGCTGGCGTCGATGCGCGGCTGATGGATGGCGGCATCGAGATCCATGCCGAAATCCATCGCGAAGGAGACGAGCTGCATGACGGAGGGCAGGATGCGCCGTCCGCCGGATGCGCCGACGGCGAGGCGCTTGCCGTCCTTCGTCTCGGCGATCACAGGCGTGTAGTTGCAGAGGCAGCGCTTGCCGGGTGCCAGCGAGTTGGTGGTGCCCGGTGTCGGGTCGAACCACATGATGCCGTTGTTCATGGTGATGCCGGTGTGCGGCGTCACGTAGCGCGAACCGAACGACGAGAGCAGCGTCTGCGTCACCGCCGCGATGTTGCCGTGACGGTCGACCACCGAGAAATGCGTCGTGCAGGCGGGCGCGAGATATTCGGCGCCGAGCGAGCGCTTGCCGTCGGCATCGCCCATATCCTTGAGCCGCTCGCGGAAGGCTGCCTGCAAGGCGAGCGCATATTCGACATAAGCGCCGGCATCGGGCGCGCCTGCGGGCGCCCAGCTCTCCTGCAACAGGCGCAGCGCGTGCGCCATCGTCGGCCCCGCCGTGAGCTCCGGCGTCGCATACACCTTGCCCCCGCGATAGGGGATCGCCAGCGGCGCGCGCAGATGGGCGCGGAAGGCGGCGAGATCCTCCACTGACAGCGTACCGCCGTCGGCCTTGATGTCGGAAGCAATGCTCCTGGCGAGATCGCCCTGGTAGAAGTCGCGCGGTCCGGCCTCGGCAAGATGCGACAGCGTCGCCTTCAGGCCGTCCTGCGGCATCCGCGTCTCGGCCTTGATGCCCCACGGCGCGCTCGGCGGCAGGCCGTCCTTCAGGTACGCTGCCGCGCTCGCGGGATAGCGCCGGAGATCGGCGGCGGAGCCCGCGATCGTCCCCGTCGTCCACCAATCGACCAGCAGGCCTTCGCCCGCGAGTTTCGCCGCCGGCGCGACCAGGTCCTTCCAGGGCATCCTGGCGTAGCGGCGATGCGCCTCTTCCATTCCGGCGACGACGCCGGGCACGGCAATCGAGCCGGGGCCATGGATGTTGCGATCATCCTTCACGCGCGGCCAGGGAAACAGGTCGGAGGCGGCGCCTTCGCCGCTGAGCGGATAGTCGGCAGTACGCAGGCTCTGCGGGGCGCACATGCCGTAGTCGATCACTTCGGTGCGATTTTCCTTGGCGCGGTACAGCACCATCGCGCCGCCGCCGCCGATGCCGCTATTCCAGGGCTCCAGCACATTCAGCGCAAACGTGGTCGCGACGATCGCGTCGACGCAGTCGCCTCCCGCGGCCAGCACCTCCGCCCCCACTTCGGCCGCCCGCCGCGATTGCGAGGCGACGATGCCGCCCTTGGACGTGACGGCGGGTTTGCGGACGGTTTGGTTGAGGCTGAACTGATGAGGCATGATGTCGTCTTGATCTCTGGATTCTATTGTCTTGTGACAGCCGCCTTATGCCAGCTGTCTTGCGTCAGGCGTCTTGCCTGGCAGCGTTGAATGCGCGGCTGCGCGATTGGCGGTACGCGCGGACAATGGCACATTGCGGCCAACGAGAACATCGAAAGGGAGGCGCGGCATGGCTGGTGTGAAACAGGCGCGGGATGGCGCGGTCGGGATCCTGACGCTGGACGAGCCCGCAAGCCTCAACGCGATGACGCCGGACCTGCTCGGTGCCCTTGCCGTCGCCATCGCCGAGATGACGAGCGACGATGGTATCCGCGCGCTGATCCTCACCGGCGCCGGGCGCGGATTTTGCTCAGGACAGAATTTGAAGGCGTCGGAAGCGCTCGGCGAGGACATCGCGGCCGGCGTGATGCGCTTCTACTGGCCAGCCTTCGAGGCATTGCGCGCATGCCGCGTGCCGGTGGTCGTCGCCGTGAACGGGGTCGCGGCCGGCGGCGGTTTCAGCCTCGCCATGGCCGGCGACATGATCGTCGCGGCGCGGTCGGCAAGCTTCATCCAGGTGTTCAGCCGCATCGCGCTGGTGCCGGATCTCGGCTCGACCTGGCTGCTGCCGCGGCTGATCGGCCGGCAGCGTGCGCTTGAGCTGATGCTGCTGAACGAGCCGCTGACGGCGGAACGCGCCCAGGAGATCGGCCTGGTGCGGCAAGTCGTCGACGACGCCAAGCTGATGGAGGAGGCGCTGACGCTGGCGCGGCGCCTTGCCGACGGCCCGACGCGCGCACTGGTGGCGACGCGCCTGCTGGTCGAGGAGAGCGAGCACGCCACCTACGAGGCGCAATTCCGCCGCGAGATCGAGCTTCAGGCCACGATCCGCAAGAGCGCCGACGCCACCGAGGGCCGCAATGCCTTCGTCGAGAAGCGCAAGGCGAGGTTCACCGGGCGGTAGCGTCGGAGGACGAAAAAAGGCCCGGGACGAACCCGGGCCGAGGTCTTGGGGGAGCGACTTGCGGAGCGGGACTGCCTCTCTCAGAGCGAGCGGTCGAGCCGGCTGGCCTGATACTTGGCGCGCCATTTCGGCCCGGGGCCGCGCATGTAATGCAACTCGGGCCGGTAGGGGTTGCCGGCGACCCGGATCAGCGTCTGCCATCTGCTGGCGACGAAGCTGAGGGGTTGGCGGAGGAGGCTCAGGGACGCGATCAACATGACATCACCTCAATGCGGCTTGCCGAGCATGGCGGTGAAGGGGAGGTCGAAAATCTCCTCGCCATCGTCGTCGCTGACATGGATCACCCAGTCGCGCCAGTCTTCGCTGCTGGGCGTCAGGATCATCGACCGCATGATCCCGGCCGCACGGTCGCGCGCCTCGGTGAGATTGGAGACGGCGGCACCGTAACGGTCGATCAGCGTGCCCTCGGTGTTCGAGCAGTGAAAATAGACCTGGACCATATGCGCCTCCTGGCGGAGCAACTTGGATGGCAAACCGATACCACCCGAAGCATTCGTGAAACATTCGGGTCGATCCCGGTAAGGGAATCTACGGAGATTGGTCGGAGCGAAGGTCGTTACAGGTTTAATCACAGGCGGGTGATGTTGAACTGGACTGCGTTTAGGCGGCGTGGAACACCTTTTTCGTGGGAAGTCGGGGAGGCCGCTGTGAGCTACTTCACATCCGGGCGCGAACGCCGAAGGCTGCGCGCATGTGCGGGGGCTTTGGCGGTCGTGCTCGGGCTGATGTCGGTCGCGTCATCGGAGCCGCTTCGCCGCAGCGGCTATGCGATCGACGCGGACGGCTGCGGCAGCGGGGACCTGTCCTTTCCCAGGCTGCAGATAGACATGAAGGCGGGATTTTGCGCCGGGCTCGTCGCCAGCGAAGAGGATCACCTCAAATTTCCGCGGTCGATCGTCCAGTTGCCGGGGCGCGAATTGTTCGTGGTGGCCGACATGGGCGGCTGGGGGCACGCCGACGGTCGGCTGCTGCTGCTCGATCCGCGCGCGCCGCAGGGCGGGCGGCTCAAGGAGGTTTTGACCGGCGTCGAATATCCGTTCGGCCTTGCGATCGGTCCGGACAGGAAGCTCTACGCCTCGACCGCCGAGACGGTCTTCCGGTTCGATCCGCTCGCCACTGATCCGCGCGCCACGGTCGAGACCATCATCCGCCACATGCCGGGCCGCCGGATCACGCTGCCGGATGGCACAAGGCTCGACGAAAGCGCGCACCCGTTCAAGCCGTTCGTCTTCGACCGGAACGGTCGGCTGCTCGTCAATATCGGCTCGCACAGCGACGACTGCATAACGCCGCCGCCGATCACGAAGCCCTGCGCGGCGGCGGAAGGCGCATCCGCCATGGCAGCGATCTGGCTGTTCACGCCGCCTGCGGGCGGCGTCTTTCCGGCGCTGAAGCCCGGCGATACCGATCCGCCGCACACAGTCTATGCGCGGGGCTTGCGCAACTCGATGGCGCTGGCGCTGCACCCGAAGTTTCCCGAAGCCGGCTACGCCTTCCTGCAGGGCGAGAACGGCCGCGACCTGCCCGACATCTTCAAGCCGAACGAAGAGATCAACGCGATTCTGCAGGGCCGGCATTACGGCTGGCCCTATTGCTACGATCTGTCGACGCCGAGCCCCGAATTCAGGACCGTGCTGCAGAGCGGGGTCTACAAGTCGCTGTGCTCGGGGAGCGCGCTCTACAAGCCGCCGCTGTCGCTGATGCCGCCGCACGGCGCGCCGCTGGCGATGCTGTATTATCACGGCGACAAATTCCCGGAGCTGGAAGGCAAGCTGCTGGTCGGCTTGCACGGCTACCGTCCGACCGGCAGCCGCCTACTCGTCTACGACGTCGATGACCACGGCTTCCCGAAGCCGAGCCCGGCGCCGGTGCGCTATCACGTCAGCTGCGCGGCCGAGCCGACGCGCAGCTTTCAGACCGATGCCGGCGAGGTCGCGGCCGCGCCGTTCGACGAGCTGATTGCGGGCTGGCATCGCGTCAACGGCGCGCGGCCGCAAGGCTCGCCGGTCGGCATGACGGTGGCGGAGGATGGCGCGATCTGGCTGGTCGAGGACAAGAACCAGACGGTGATCCGCATCGATCGCGCCGCGGGCGATCCGCCGCCGCCGCTGCCCTGCGACACGCGCAGCCAGGCGATGATCGACCAGCTCGCGGCCTTCGTCGCTGCGGAGGCGCAAAGCAGCGCCCGGCTGACCGTGCTGCGCAAGGGCCTCGTCGAGCCGCACTGCGTCGGTTGCCATTCCGATTTCGGCCTGAAGAGCGGACAATCGGACGCGGAGAAAGACAAGGCGGTGCTCCGCTTCATGCTCGCGCAGGACGGCTGGGCCTATCCGGGCGATCCCTTTTCCGGAAAGCTGCGCACGCGCCTGCGCGGCATTGGCGCCGAGAGGTCGATGCCGCCGGGCAACGAAAACCTGGCAAAGACCGAGCCCGGCTATGCACGCCTGCTCGACACCGCGGATCTGCTCGTTGCGAAAATGGTGCCGGGCACGCGGATGCGGATCAAGCCTGGGCCGCCACAGCGCAAGTTCTTCGGCAAGACCAACAAGGAATGCGGCGAAATACCGGCTGCGAAGGTCGTTGTCGTGACACAAAGGAGCGCTGTAGACAAACCCGGCTTCAGCCGATTCTTTCGGCCGGCCGATCCCTTTCTGAATGGCGAGTGCAGCGACGGCGATGGCTATTACATCCGGCAGGAATTTCTGGTGCCTGTGCAGTAGCGTCCTCCTCGTCGTTTCGACGGCGTCCGCGCACGCGGAGACGAAGCTGTTCGAAAGCGCGCAGGTGACGCCCGCCGGCGAATACACGTTCGGCATCGAAGGCCCCGCAGCCGACCTCGACGGCAATCTGTTCGTGGTCAATCTCGGCAAGCCCGGCACCATCGGCAGGCTGCCTGCGGGCGGGGCGGCGTCGGAGCCATTCACCGCGCTGCCCGAGGGCAGTGTCGGCAACGCCATCCGCTTCGATCGGAGCGGCACCATGTTCGTCGCCGACTACAAGAAGCACAACATCTTCGCGATACCGAAGGGGGCGACCGAGCCGGACCTCTGGTTTCACTCCGACGAGATGAACCAGCCCAACGACATCACGATCGCCCAGGACGGCACGATCTATGCGAGCGATCCGAACTGGAAGGGCAGGCAGGGTTACATCTGGCGCATTGCGAAGGCTGCCGACGGATCGGTGCAGGGGCAGGTGATGGCGTCGCCGCGCGCGATGGGCACCACCAACGGCATCGATCTCAGCCCCGACGGCAAGACGCTCTATGTCGGTGAATCCAGCAGCGGCCAGATCTGGTCCTACGCGATCAACGGCAACGAGCTGACGGCTGCAAAGCTGGTCAAGACATTCCAGCCCGACACCGTCGACGGGCTGCGCACCGACATTGCCGGCCGCCTCTACGTCGCACGCATTCTCAAGGGCACGGTCGCGCTGATGAAGCCCAATGGCGCGGTCGAGCGCGAGATCGCGTTGAAGGCCAAGGAGCCGACCAACCTCGCCTTCGGCGGCAGCGACGGCAAGACCGTCTTCGTCACCCAGCGTCAGGGCGGCTTCATCGAGTCCTTCCGCACCGACCAGCCTGGTCGCGAGCATTGCCTCCAGCGCGGCCGCTGCTGAACGGCCGCAGGCGCTCTGCTTCCGGCGCAGGGCAGTCGGGACGGCATTCTTCTTGCTTGCATCGGGTCGCCGCAGCGATCAAGACTCTGCGGCGAAGCCTCAAGAGCATGCGAGCACGGAGTGTTTGAGTGAAAGCCGTCCATACCGAACTGCATCGCGGCCACGATCCGCAATTCTTCCTGGTGCGCGGCGTCGTCAAGCGCACCACCGAGCAGCCGGAGCGCGCCGATCGCCTGCTCAAGGGGTTGAAGGACGGCAAGCACCAGCTGGTCGAGCCGACCGGGTTCGGGCAGGGGCCTCGCGCCCGCATCCACAGTCCGGAATATCTGTCGTTCCTGAGCGAGGCCTGGGACGCCTGGACCGCGCTCGGCGATTCCGGTCCGGAGATGATCGGCAACATCCACCCCGTTCGTCATGCCGCGACCTATCCGACCCACATCGTCGGCAAGCTCGGTTGGCACACCGCCGACACTGCGGCACCGATCGGTCCCGGCACCTGGGCCGCGGCTTGTGCCGCCACCGATGTCGCGGCCACCGCCGCGCAGATGGTGATGGACGGCGAGGATGCGGTTTATGCGCTCTGCCGTCCGCCGGGGCATCACGCCTATCGCGACATGGCCGGCGGCTTCTGCTTCCTCAACAACAGCGCGATCGCGGCGGCGCATCTGCGGCAGAAGCACGAGCGCGTCGTCATCCTCGACGTCGACGTCCATCACGGCAACGGCACGCAGGGCATCTTCTACGCGCGGCCCGACGTCTATACGATCTCGATCCACGCCGATCCCGTCGCATACTATCCCTATGTGTGGGGCTATGCGCATGAGCGGGGCGAAGGTCCGGGCCTCGGCACCAATCTCAACATTCCCTTGGCGATCGGCACGGGCGACGACGGCTACATGCAGGCGATGGAGATCGCGCGCAAGGCCATCGAATCCTTCGCCCCCGGCGCGCTCGTCATCGCGCTCGGCCTCGATGCGTCAGAACATGATCCGCTGAAGGGGCTCGCCGTCACCACGCCCGGCTTCCGCCGCATCGGCCAGGCCCTCGCGAGACTCGGCCTGCCGACCGTGCTCGTGCAGGAGGGCGGCTATCTCTCGGATATTCTGGGTGCGAACCTGACCTCGGTGCTGGCAGGGTTCGAAGAGGCGCGGTGATTTCGTCTGCGCCTCACCTTGCGTAGCTCGTCATGCCCGGGCTTGTCCCGGGCATCCACGTTCTTTGTGCTGCACGGTGATCGTGGATGGCCGGGACAAGCCCGGCCATGACGTGGAGAGAGCACGGGTTGCCAGCTAGAACGTCCCGCTTGCCGACAGCGCCTTGCAGACGTGCTGCATCTCGGTCTCGTCCGCGACCATGTCGAGCATGACGGTGGTGAGGCCCTTGGCTGCGAACGCCTTCAGCTTCGCGCCGATCTCGTCATAGCTGCCGACGAGATAGGGGCAGTCGGCCTGGAAGGTCAGGAACGGCAGCAGCCAATAGCCGTTGTCGCCGAGCTCGCCGCTCTGGCCGGCATAGAGATGCCGCTTCCACACGGAATCGGTGTTCTCCATGGTGAGCACGAGAAGCTCGCGATCGTCGGGATTGTCGCGGAAACGCAGCTTCGCCGCCTGCCGCGCCTCGTCGCGGGTAGCGCGTGCGAAGATGCCGAAGTTGACGCCTGGCGCATCGAGCCCGCGATCGAGATCGGGCGGCAGCATCTGCATCTTGATGCAGCCCGTTTCCTTTGCCACGCGCTGGGCCGCCTCGGATTGTCCCGCGATCAGGAATTCGGGCATCAGCTCCGCGGGCAGGCGCGGGCGAAGCTGCAGATGATGCGCGCGATAGAACCGGCCCTCGAAGTTCACCGGCCGCGGGCTCGTCAGCAATTGGCGCATCAGCGCCACGAATTCGCCGAGCCTGACGTAGCGGTCGGCATGCGACTGGTCGTCGCCGAGGCCCTGCAGGTCGCTGACCGCGGTCCCCGTGATCATGTTGAGATAGACCTTGCGGCCGTAGAGCTGAGCGAAGGACGAGACGAATTTCGCCGCCGTGAACGGATGCATGTAGACCGGATTGACGGCGATCAGCGGCGAGGATCGCGTCGTTTCCGCCATGATGTGCTGGGCCATCGCCCACGGCTCGACGAACACGTCGTTGCCTTCGAACAGCAGGATGCCTTCGAAACCGTTGCCGTCGGCGAACTGCGCCACCCGCATCAGCTCGCCGACGTATGTCCTGGGGTCGCGGTTGCGCGAAATCGCCGGAAAGACGCGCAGCCGCGGGAGCGTCATTCAGCCGCTTCCTGGAGCGGCCAGGCATTGCGGCTGATCGGAAGGCCGCCGTTCGCGCGGGAGCCGTCGGCGATCGCGAGGCGGTGCGAGGGCGACGGCGAACACAGCGAGAATCGCCAGCCGTCGGGATCGTCGGCGATATCGGGCTTGAAGCTGATCTCGATAGCCTCGCGCGACACCTGCATCGCAAACGCGTCGAGCGGCAGATTGAGCCCAAAGCCCCTGGCCTTCAGATAGGCCTCCTTGAGCGTCCAATAGTCGAAGAAGCGTTCGATCGCGGCGGGCTCCGGCAGTCCGCGCAGCGTTTCGACCTCCTCCGGCGCAAAGAAGCGAAGCGCGGTGGAGAGCGGCGCGACCCGTCGCGACACCACCTCGACGTCGATGCCGACCGTCTCGTGCTTCGACACGACGCAGGCGACGCAGCCGTCGGCGTGGGACAGGCTGAAATGCAGCGCGGTCGAAGTCGTGGGTGCCGCCACGAACGGCCGACCGTAGCGGCCGGCTCCAAAGGACCAGTCGGACGGTGCGACGTTGGGCGCGGCGCGCGACAGTGCGAGGCGCAGCATGGCGTGCGCGAAAATATACTGCCGCCGATGCCGCTCGAACATGAAGCGGTCGGCTCGCACCCGTTCGTCGACCGAAAGCAGCCGGCGGCACGCTTCGACCGTACCCGGCGCGTCAATGGACTCGATCAGTCCGACAAAGAGTTCAATTCTGTCGTGCGGCATCAATTGGGCCTTTTGCGTCAGGAACGGGCAAATCCCGGTCCCGACGGAAGAAACAACTGAGCAAGAATCAGCCAAGCAGACCGCTCATAGCGATCCACCCGGGCGAATTCTTGTCGATTTGCAGGCCGGTTTACAGACGCAAGCTTGTGCGAGACCCCAGCTCGACATGCGAGCGGCCCATCTCCGAAAAGTGAAGCCTGAGATTCGTACGGCGTCCCCGACCGACGAATCTTACTTCTTCTTCTTGGCTTTCTTCCCGCCGCCCAACACCGAAAGGCTGGCGTCGACGTCCTTCAGCGCGGACTGGAGCTTCTTCTTCTCGGCACCCAGCAGCTTCTGAAGGGCCTTGCGGTCCTTGTCGCTCAACGAGGTACCCTTGGTAAATTTGATGAAACCCATAACACTCCCCCGGTTGAAAATTAATCGTCCAAATCAAAACGCAGGAATAATCTTGCGCGGCGGCGCCAAATAATCAAGCTGCAACTTGCTCATTCACAGCTTTGGCGGGTGAACCCGTAGTCGTCCCGTCCCGGCAGCCGGTCATGCCGCCCTGCGACCGAGCAACCGGCCGAGGGGCGCACCGGGCCGGGCGATGGCTGCCCGCAGCAACGCGACCAGATCCTCCATCCACGCGCCGACCAGACGGCCGTCGAGCATCTCGCGCTTGTAATTGCACGAGCCGGTGATCCCGGTCGGGCGCTCTTTCAGCATCAGCGACAAGAAGGTCTGGTCGATCGGCAGCACCGGCTGCCCTTCGCGCGCGACGTTACCGATCGATTCGGTGGTGATGTCAGGCAGATCGAGCGGCTGGCGCAGCGGATTTTGCAGCGTGAAATAGACCTGAAGGAGCGAGGCCGGATCGATTCCCTCGTGCTCCAGATGGTCGGCCAGGATGTTGAACGGCAGCTCCTGCCGCGCATGCGCGTCGAGCACGCTCTGGCGGACCCGCGCCATGGCTTGCGCGAATGACAGCTCCGGCGTGATCCTGGTCCGCACGATCACCGTGTTCTCGAACGGGCCGACGATTCGCTCGGTGTCGGGCTGGGCGCGATTGGCCATCGCGGTGGCGACCACGATGTCGGTGCGGCCGGTCCGCGCCAGCAGCAGTGCCTTCAGGCCGGTGAGCAGGCCCATGAACAGCGTACAATTGTGCTGGCCGGCGAGCGTCCTGAGCGGGCCGATCAACTTGCCTTCGAGATTGACCGGATGATGTCCGCTGGACGGGCCCGGGCTTGATTCGCCGGCGAAGAGGGGCATCGCGCCGCGCAGCGTCTCCGTCCAGTCGGCGGCCTGGCGCCGCGCGGCGTCCGTGCCGCACCACCAGCGCTGCCAGCGCGCGACGCCCGAGAAGGCCGGCGGCGGGCTTGGCAGCGGGGCCGACGGATATCCCGCCAGCGCGGCATAGCGGCTCGACAATTCCTCGAACAGCACGCCGATCGACCAGCCGTCGACAACACCGTGATGCAGCGTCAGCAGCAGCACGTGATCCTCGTCGTGGAGCCGCAGCAGCCGGGCGCGCAGCAGCGGCGCGTGCGTGACGTCGATCGGGGCGTAAGTCTCCTGCTGGATCAGGAGATCGATCTTCCGGGCCTCCAGCGCCTTGCGCCGCTTGTTGCCGTGGGGCTGACCGTCGCCGATCGTCTCGACGGTCAGGACCTGCCTGAGGGAGCGGGGCGCGAGGATGCGGCTGACGGGCTCGCCATCGCTCCAGCCGAACGCGGTCCGCAGCGATTCGTGCCGGTTCACGGCGTCGTCGATCGCCCGGGCGAGCGCCGCCGTATCGAGCGGGCCGTGGAGACGGAAGGCGAAGGGCAGGTTGAACAGTGGCAGGTCCGGCAGGTTCTGCTCGATCCGCAGCATCTGGTCCTGCGCCATCGCGAGCGGCGGAGGTCCGGCGCTGGCGAGCCGCACTTCTGCCAGCTTCGGCTGGCTTGCGGCAGGCTTGCGCGGCTTCGTCGCCATGGCCTCGTCGACCCGCCGGGCGAGCTCGTCGATCGTCGGTGCCTCGAAGATGGTCTTGATCGGCAGCGACACGCCGAGCGCGCGCGCGATGCGCGCCATCGCCTGTCCTGCCAGCAGCGAATGGCCGCCGAGGTCGAAGAAATTGTCGGTCACGCCAATGCTCTCGACCCTGAGCAGGTCGGTCCAGATGTCGGACAGCACCTTTTCGGTGAAGCGCCGCGCCGGCACGGTTGCGTCCGGCCCGAGCGTTTCCTGCTGCGGCGGGATGAGCAGCGCGGAGCGGTCGATCTTGCCATGGGCGTTGAGCGGAACGTGATCCAGGAACAGGAATGCGGAGGGGATGGCGTGGCCGGGCAGCCGGCTCTTGAGGAATTCGCGCAGCTCGCTGGCGCTGCTCCGGCTGTCGGGCGTCGCGACGATATGGGCGATCAGCCTGACATCGCCGCCGGCCTCGCTGCGCGCCTCGACGATGCCGGTCCGCACGCCGGGATGGCTCGCGAGCGCGGTCTCGATCTCCTTGAGCTCGATGCGGTAGCCGCGGACCTTGACCTGCTGGTCGGCACGGCCGAGGCATTCGATGGTGCCGTCGGCGCGGCGGCGGGCAAGGTCGCCGGTGCGGTAAAGCCGGGCGTCGGCATGGCGCGAGAACGGATCGGGCAGGAAGCGCTGCCGGCTCTGCGCGGGATCGTTGACATAGCCACGGCCGACGCCGGCGCCGCCGATGCAGAGCTCGCCGGTGACGCCGACGGGCTGCGGCTGAAGCTGGGGGTCGAGCACGTAGAGTTGGGTGTTCGGCAGTGGCGCGCCGACCGGGACGTTGCTGGTCGCGGTCGCCGGCGCCTTGGTCAGGCGATGCAGCGAGACGTCGTCGGAACATTCCGACGCGCCATAGGCGTTGATCAGCGGCGCTTTCGGGCAGCGGGCGAACCAGGCGCGACAGAGGTCGACGGGCAGCGGCTCGCCCGTCGAGATCAGCAGGCGCAGTTTCGAGAAGGCGCGCTGGATCACGGGCTCGTCCATGCGATCGAGGATCACACGGAGCAGCGACGGCACGATCTCGAGCACCGTGATGCCTTCGCGCGTGATCTCCTGCGCGAGCAGGATCGGGTCCTGAACGATTGCATTGCTGCAGACATGGACGCGCGCGCCGACCATCGGCCCGGCCAGGAACTGCCAGACCGATATGACAAAGCTCTGCGGCGCGGTTTGCGCGATCACGTCCCTGGCGGAGAGGCCAAGCTCGGAGATGAGCGAGGCCAGGTGGTTTGCAAGGCCACGCTGCTCGATCATGACCCCTTTCGGCGCGCCGGATGAGCCGGACGTGTAGATGAGATAGGCGAGGCTTTCGGCCGCGCGCCTGACGGCGCGGGCCGGCTCGTTCGAGCCAGACGCGAGCGCGTCCTCGAGCTCGGCCACCGCCATGGGCTCGACCAGCGGTTCGAGCAGCGCGCCGACCTGGGGTGAGCGCGCGCGGGTCGTCAGCAGCATGCGGGCGCAGCTCGACCCGAGAATGGTCGTGAGCCGCGCCGGCGGCTGATCGGGATCGAGATTGAGGAAGGCCGCGCCGGCGCGCTGCACGCCGATCATCGCGGCAAGCAGGTCGGGGCCGCGATCGGCCAGCAGGGCGACCACGCTCTCGGCGCCGACACCCTCCCGCGCCAGCCAGCGCGCGATAGCCTGGCTCCGGTGTGCCAGCTCGCGATAGCTCAAGGAGATGCATCCATCCGTGACTGCAATGGCGTTCGGTGTCGTCCGGGCCTGGCGATCGAAGCGTTCGCTGACATTGCCGTTGGTGGTGAAGTTGGCCGGCATGCCCCGGCCCGTCGCCAGCAACTGCCGGCGTTCGGCCTCGGTCAGCAGCGGCAGGCGCGAGATGCGCTGCTCCGGATTGGCGATGACGGCCCTGAGCAGGGTCTTGAACTGCGCGGCCATGCCTTCGATCGTCGCGGCGTCGAACAGATCCGTGGCGTATTCGAAGAAGCCCGTGAAGCGCCCGTCGGCCTCGACCAGCTCGAGCGTGATGTCGAAGCGCGCCACTTTCGGGTCGATCTCAAGCCGCCGCGTGGTGAGGCCGGGAAAGCGCGCCGCCTCGATCGAGGCGTTCTGGAGGATGAACATGATCCGGAACAGCGGATTTCCGTCCGCCCTTCGTGCGATCTGCAAGGCGCGCAACACCTCCTCGATCGCAAGGTCCTGGTTGCGGTAGGCATCGAGCGTGACCTGCCGGACCCGCCGCAGCATCTCGCTGAAGCCGGGGTCGCCGCCAAAATCGTTGCGCAGGATCAGCGTGTTGGCGAACAGCCCGATCAGGCGCTCGCTCTCGATCTGGTTGCGGTTGGCGATCAGCGATCCCGTTGCGACGTCCTCATGCCCGGTGTGGCGAAACAGCAGGCATTGGAACGCCGCGAGCAGCGTCATGAAGGGCGTGACGCCCTGGTTCTGGCTCAGTGCGCGCAGCTCGGCCGACAGCGGCTTGGAGAATTCGATATAATGGCGGGCGCCGTGACCTCTCCAAAGCTCCGGCCTCGGCCGATCGGTCCGCAGCGGCAGCGTGGTGACGCCATCGAGCTGGCTTCGCCAGTAATCGAGCTGCTCCTTCGCCGCCGGCGTCTGTGCCCAGCCCTGCTGCCAGAGCGCGAAGTCGCGATACTGGAAAGCCGGCGAGGGCAGTGCCGCCACGCTCTTCTTCCGTGCGGCGGCGTAATGGGCGGCGAGCTCCTCCCAGAACAGCCGTTGCGACCAGCCGTCGGTGACGAGGTGATGAACGTTGACCACAAGCGCGTGGTTCGTCTTGTCGAACGACAGCAGCGTGACCTGCAGCGGCGCCTCGCGCGCGAGGTCGAAGGGATATTGCGCCAGCTTGAGCGCTTCGCGCCTGATCATCGCGGTCCGCTTGTCCGAAGGGCAGGGCTTGAGCTTGACCCGCGCGAACCGCGGCGGCGCTTGCAGTACGGTCAGCGCCGGCTCGCCCTGGCGTTCGACGGCGGCCGAGAGCAGCACCTCGTGACGCGCGCAGATAGCGGCAAGACTGGCCTGAAGCGCGGTGACGTCGATCTGGCCTTTGAGCACGGCGACTTCGACGACATTGTAATTATAGCGCGTCGGATCGAGCCGCGAGAGCACATACATCCGCTGCTGCTGGAACGAGAGCGGCGCTGCTGCTTCCGGCGCTTGCCGCCAGACCGGCAGTGCTGCCTCCCGGCGGCCCGCGGCGCCCTCGATCCGGGCCGCGAGCGCTGACACTGTGGCGCAATCGAAGATGTCCTCGAACGAGAAGTCGACGTTGAAGCGTTCGCGCAGGCGCGAGCGCATCTGCGTCACCGAGAGCGAGTCCGCGCCGAGCGCGAAGACGTCCTGGTCGACGCCGATCAGCGGCAGCTCCAGCAGCGCGGCCCAGATCTCGGCAAGCTGGGTCTCCAGCGCATTGCGCGGCAGTTGGGCGTCATCACCATCGCCCACCTTGACGATCAGCCCGGCCAGCGCGTTGCGCTTGACCTTGCCGCTGGCGCCTTTCGGCAAGCTGGTCACGCCGCGGATCAGGCTCGGCACCTTGTAGGCGGCAAGGCGCTTGCGCGCGAACTGGCGCAGCTCGTCCGAGTTCGCCTCGGCGTTCGGCCGCAGCACCACGACGGCGGCGACGTTCTCGCCGAGCTTTGGGTGCGGGACGGCGAAGACGCCGGCCTCCAGCACGGCCGGATGGCTGAGCAGGACCTCTTCGACTTCGAGCGGCGAGATCTTCTGACCGCCGCGGTTGATGACGTCCTTGATGCGCCCGACGATGAAGAGATAGCCGTCGGCATCGAGATAGCCGAGATCCCCGGTCCGGAACCAGCCGTCGCGGAAGGCGGCCTCTGTTGCCGCCTCGTCATTGTAATAGCCGCGCGCCATGTTCGGCCCGCGCAGCATGATCTCGCCGTTCTCGCCGCTCGCAAGCGCGCGGCCCGTCTCGTCCATGATCGCGATCTCGGGACCGGCGGCGCGTCCGACCGATCCGACCTTGCGCAGCTCGAACGGGTTGGCCGCGATCTGCGAGGCCGCCTCCGTCATGCCATAGGTCTCGAGCACGGGAACGCCGAACGTCGCCTCCAGCCCCTGGAGGATCGTGGGCGCGAGCGAGGCGGAGGCCGAGCGGATCACGCGCAGCGACGACGATCGGGCGCGGTCCGGATCGGCCTCCGCCGCTGTCAGCAGCGCGCGGTGAATGGTCGGCACCGCCGTGTACCAGGTCGGTTGCAGCTCCCGCATCCAGCCGAAGAAGGACGCGGCATCGAAGCCGTCGGTGCAGATCACGCTGGAGCCGGCGGCGAGCGCCGTCAGCAATCCCGAGATCAGGCCATGGGCGTGAAACAGCGGCAGGACGTTGAGCAGGCGATCGTGCGACGAAAGCTGTAGCACGCGGCCCGCGTTATAGGCGGACAGGCCCACATTGCGGTGCGTGAGCGGCACCATTTTCGGCCGCGCCGCCGTGCCCGACGTCAGCAGGATGAACGCATCGTCGTCGCCGCCGGATGCACCGCCGCTGGCTGCCGGTCCAACCGCAGGCCCGACGAATGCGCAGCCGCCGAGATTGTCCTTCGGCCCCGGCACGAAATCGATCACCGCGATGCCGAGCGTCCTGGCGACGTCGCGGCTGGCCGAATTCATGTCGGCCCGCGTCACGAGGGCGGTCAGCTCGAGTTCGCTGAAATAGCGTTGCAGCTCGTCAGCCGTCAGGTCGGGGTTGACCGGGACGCAGGCGCCGCTCGCGGCGACCGCGATCAGCGCCAGCGCGCTGTCGGCGCCGCGCGGCAGCGCCACAGCAATCCGGTCGGCAGGGGTGATGCCGAGCCCCCGGAGCGTGCGGACGAGCCCGACGGTCAGCTCGCCGAGCGCGCCGTAGTTGAGGATCGGCCGGCCGGGAGCGAGCAGCGCGGGGGCCGACGGCGTCTTGCGCGCGTAAAAATCGAGAAGGCCGCCGATGGAGGCAAAGACCCTGGTTTCGGCGCTCGAGCCGCCCGATCCCTCTCCCGCTCCGGATGCAATGTCCGACAATGCCATTCCCTTTTGATCTAATTGGGCTATTCTTCCCAAGAGTTTGGGAACGCGTCCAGTCTGAGGTGAAGTTCGGGCCCCAAAATCTGTGGTTGAGGGGGCCTAAAAGCCCTTCGACGGAATAATGGTCGGGCAGAATCACCATGCTGGAGAACGAGCCGGGCACGGAGGCGGAAGGCGGGCTGAAGCGCTGGCTTGAAGGCGCCGGCCTTGGTCATTACGCCGATCTGTTTGCCCAGCACCGCCTCGATCTCGATGTCATGGGTGACCTGACGGAGTCCGATCTGGTCGAGCTTGGATTGCCGCTCGGCGATCGCAAACGGCTCCAGCGTGCCATGACCGCCCTGTTCCAGGCCGAAACGACCGTGGCGCCGGCCACAGTGACGCCTCCGCAACCGCGGACCGAGGTCGGGGCCGAGCGCCGCCAGCTCACCACCATGTTCTGCGACATGGTGGATTCCACCTCGCTCTCCGTGCAGTTCGATCCGGAAGACGTCCGCGACATGATCGCGAGCTTTCGCGAGACCTGCGTCCGCGTCGTCAAGCACTACGAGGGCTTTGCCGCCCGTTTCGTCGGCGACGGCATCCTCGTCTATTTCGGCTATCCGACCGCGCATGAGGACGATGCCGAGCGCGCGGTGCGCGCCGGGCTCGAGATCGTGCGGGTCCTGTCGACCGCACGCGCGATCGAGCCGCGCGGTGCGCTCAGCCACTCGCCCGCGGTCCGGATCGGGATCGCGACCGGCCTCGTCGTGGTCGGTGACCTCGTCGGGCAGGGCACCGAAGAGCGCGACTCCGCGGTCGGCGAAACCGTCAATCTCGCTGCCCGCCTGCAAGCCCTCTCGCCGCCGAACGGCGTCGTGATCTCCACCTCGACGCAGTCCCTGCTGAAGGGGAAGTTCGACTATCGCGATCTCGGGACGCACGCCCTGAAGGGCATCTCCGAGAAGACGCAGGCCTGGCACGTCATGCGTGCCTCGCGCGTGGAGACACGGTTCGCCGCCGCCATGGGCTCGCGCCTGACCCCGCTCGTCAACCGCGAGGAGGAAATCGCACTGTTGATGGGCCGCTGGCAGCAGACCAAGGAAGGCGACGGCCAGGTCGTGGTCAAGTTCGGCGAACCCGGCATCGGCAAGTCGCGCATCATCCAGGAGATCTTCGAGCGCATCTCGGGCGACCGCCACGGCCAGGTCTCGTTTCAGTGCTCGCCTTATTACACGTCCACGGCATTCTATCCGTTCGCCGAGCAGCTCAAATTCTCCCTCGGCCTCGACCGCGAGGACTCGTCCGCGCTGTCGTTGGCGAGCCTCGAGACCGCGATCGCCGCCGCTCATGGCGACATCGAGCAGATTACGCCGCTGTTCGCCGCGCTGCTGTCGATACCGACCGGCGACCGCTATCCGCCGCTCGAATTGTCGCCACAGCAGCAGAAGGATGCGACCGTCGCGGCATTGGTCAATCATTTCCTGGGCCTTGCGCGCGAGATGCCGCTCGTCATCGCGTTCGAGGATCTGCACTGGATCGATCCGACCTCCCGCGAGGTGATCGACCTTCTGGTCGACCGGGTGCAGAACCGGCCGGTCCTCGTCATCATCACCGCGCGGTCCGAATTCCAGCCGAGCTGGAACGCGCATTCGCACATCACGACGCTGGTGCTGAACCGCCTGAGCCGGCAGCTGCGCACGACGCTGGTCGAGCGCGTCGCCGGACGCGAGCTCCCCAAGGAGGTCGTCGAGGAGATCATCGTCAAGACCGATGGCGTGCCGCTGTTCCTGGAGGAGCTCACGAAGACGGTCCTCGAATCCAACCTCCTGACCGAGCGGCACGGGCGCTACGTGCTGTCGGGCCCGTGGCGGCAGCTCGCAATTCCGGCAACCCTGACCGACTCGCTGATGGCGCGGCTGGACCGGATGGGTCCGTTCAAGCGGATCGCCCAGATCGGTGCCACCATCGGCCGCGAGTTCTCCTACGAGACGCTGCACGCCGTCGCCAACACGCCGGCGGAGCAGATCGAAGCCGCGCTCAATCATCTGGAGCAGGCCGGACTGATCATACGCCGCGGCCATCCGCCTGATGCGCTCTACTCCTTCAAGCACGTGATGATCCAGAACGCCGCGCATGCGAGCCTCTTGCACAGCGAGCGGCGCAAGCTGCATTCGCGGATCGCCCAGGTGCTGGCGGAGATGTATCCGGAGAAGACCGAGCGCGAACCGGAGCTGCTCGCCCATCATCTGACCGAGTCCGGCCAGAGCGAAGGCGCCGCCAGCTTTTGGCTCAAGGCGGGCAAGCAGGCGGCCAAGAGCGGTGCCAATTTGGAGGCGATCGGTCATCTGCGCCGGGGCCTCAGCGTCGTGCAGGCCAATGCGCGCATGCAGGGCGCCGACGAGATCGAGCTCGAGCTCCGCATCGCGCTCGGCAATGCGCTGATCGCCGCCAAGGGTTACGCGGTCCAGGAGGTCGAGGAAAACTACACAAGGGCGCTCGAGCTCGGCCGGCAGCTCGACGACGACGAAAAGGCCTTTGCCGCCACGCGCGGCCTCTGGGTCTGCCATTTCATCCGCGCCGATCTCACCCGCGCGCACGATCTCAGCGTCGAGCTGCTGAAATTTGCCAAGCGCGAGCGGCTCAACGAGCGGACGCAGCCGGCGCAGCAGACTGGTTATCTGATCGAGGCACACCGCTCGATCGCGATGACGATGCTCTATCGCGGACGCTTTGCCGCTTCCCAGCACCATCTGCACCGCTGCATCAATCTCTACAGTCCCGATCTGCATTCCGATCTGATGGAGCGGCACGGCACCGACCCCGGTGTCGTCTCGCTGTCCTATCTCGGCTATTTGCTCTGGTTCCTCGGCCGGCCTGACGCCGCGCGCCAGCACAGCGAGCAGGCGATCGCGAATGCCGAGAAGATGCGCCATCCCTTCACGCTCGCCTTCGCCCTCGTGTTCGGCGCCTATCTCTGCCAGCATTTGCGCGACGTCGAGGGCACGCGCGATCACGCCAACCGGGCCATGATCATCGCCACCGAGCACAATTTCCTGCACTGGAAGCAGCAGGCGGCGATCCTGCGCGGCTGGGCGCTCGCCCAGCTCGGCGAGGCGGATGAGGGTCTCAGCCAGATGCGCTTCGGCCTCGACGAGTACGAGGCGATGGATTCCTGGCTCGCCGGCTGCTGGTTCCGCTGTCTGCTCGCGGAAGCCTATGCCAAGGTCGGCATGCGCGAGGCCGCTCTGCGCGCACTCGACGGTGCGCTCGCGACCGCGAGGCGCACTGGCGATCACTCTTATCTCGCTGAAGTCTATCGCCTGCAGGGCGAGATCATGATGTCGGACGACGACCCTGCGTCGGTGCAGGAAGCCGAGGACCTGTTCGCCCTGTCGCTGGAGACCGCGCACAAGCAGGGCGCGCTGTCCTGGGAGCTTCGCACCGCCGTCAGCCTGGCCCGCCTGTTGCACAAGACGGGCAGGCGGGATCAGGCTAGTCTGCTGCTGGTGCCTGTGGTCGGCAAGTTCAGCGAGGGCTTTTCTACGCCGGACTTGAAGCAGGCGATGCAGCTCGTCGACGAGCTCGGCGCGGACGCACCGGTCCGCGAGCAGGCCGATGCCGTGAGATGAGCGATCTGGCCGCCGCGCGTGCGCGTTACGTCGAGCGGATTGCAAAGCGCGAGCGGATTTCCTCGCCGCGCCTGCTCGAAGCGCTCGCCGCCGTCCCGCGCGAGGACTTCTTGCCGAGGGGGCCCTGGCGCATCAAGAGCGAAGCGGCGCGCAGCTACCGGCGGACGCCGAATGGCGATCCCGTCCATCTCTATGACAATGTGCTGGTCGCGATCGACGCGCGCCGCAAGCTCGACACCGGCCTGCCGAGCCTGTGGGTGCACTTCATCGACGTGCTCGGTATCAAGCCGGGAGAGCGCGTGGTCCAGATCGGCTGCGGGCTCGGCTATTTCTCCGCGGTGCTGTCGAAGATGGTGGGACCGAAGGGCAGGGTGCATGCCATCGAGTGCGACGAGCGCCTGGCTGCGCGCGCCGCGAATTATCTTCGCGCCTATGGCAACGTCGAAATCGTCCACGGCGACGGGTGCGAAAAGCTCGGCGGTCCCGCCGACGTGATCATCGTCCATGCCGGCTTCCCGCATCCGCACCCGCTCTGGCTCGAGGCACTGCGCCCGCGCGGCCGCCTCCTGGTGCCGCTCACGCAGCGGGACCGCGAAGGCGCCGCGCTCAAGATCACGCGCAAAGGCAAGGACAAGCGCAAGGCGTTTGAAGCCGAGGCGGTGCAGCAAATCCGCATCTATCCCGGCCAGGGGCGCGGCACGACCGCGCTCGACGACCGCGTCGCCGACTGGTGGCAACGCGCCTCCGCGCTCGCGCCGCTGCGCTTCCGCGGGATCGAGCAGGGGCTGCCGTCGGATGGCTAACGCTTCGTTTCATTTTACCTTGATTCCGTTTGTGAGTTTCCCCGGTCTCGCAGCGCGGCTATGAGTGCGGCCTGATGGCCATTCGAGCGCGCTCCATGCATTCCGTTGCCCTGCTGACTGCCAGCTACGCCAAGGATATCGAACGCTTTTCGCTGCTCAGCGAGAGCATCGACACGTGGCTGACGGGATACACGCGGCATTATGTTCTCGTTAACGATGAGGACGTGCCGCTGTTCGAGCGCTTCGCGTCCGACAAGCGCGTCATCGTTCCGGCCTCGCGGTACCTGCCGAAATGGCTGTTTGCGCTGCCGCCGGCGCTTCAGTTCATCAGCAAGCGGCGTGTCTGGCTGTCGCTGCTGTCGTCGCCCGTCCACGGCTGGCACATCCAGCAGATCCTGAAGATCGCCGGCGTGCTCAACGCGCCCGAGCAGCGCGTCTGCATTCTGGATTCGGACAATCTGTTCTTCCGCGAATTCGACGTCGGCCAATATGCAGGCGCCGAGAAGACGCCCCTGTTCGTCACGCCGAAGGACATCGGCGCCGACCACCCGCTGCACGGGCTCTGGCTGCGCACCGTCGATCAGCTGCTCGGTATCAAGGACCGCACCTTTCCCGCCGACGATTATGTCGGCAATGCGCTGGTCTGGGACAAGGACACCGCGCGTGCGATGACCGATGCCATCAGGTCGGCGACGGGATTGAACTGGGTCCTGGCGCTGTGCCGGAAGAGGAAGTTCTCGGAATATCTGATGTACGGCCATTTCGTCGCGAACTCGCCCGCGCATCTGGCCACCCACCGGATCACGGAAGACAGCATCGCGGTCTCGCATTGGGATGACACGCCGCTCGATCGTCCGGCCATCGAAGCGATGATGCGCGCCGCCTCGCCCGAGCAGGTCGCGCTCTGCATCCAGTCCTATTCCTCGACCTCGGTCGACGACATCCGCGACGTGTTCCGCCTCTCGTCGCGCGATCGCCGGGCGCCGGGCCTTGTCCCCGACCATGCGGACGAGGCGGCCGATTTCGTCGCGTCGAAGGCGCGCTAATATTCAGGCGTCTTTCGTAAATTTGCTGATCACGTCCAGGAACGGCTTCGGCTTGAACTCGCCGTCGAGCGGCAGCGGGCGGTTCGGCTGCTTGTCGGCGCGCGCAAAGACGCCGTTGATCCAGCTGTAGCGATCCGACAGGCCCCAGGTCAGGACCGAGCGCACCGGGCCGCTGGTGGAGATCGCCGCCAGGAGATCGTCGACGCGCTTGGCGACGATGGCATCGCGCTCCGCCGGCGTTCCCGCCAGCTTCTGGTCGTCGACGTCGAGCTCGGTGACGAGCACCTCGAGGCCCCACGAGCGCAGCTCGGTGACGAATTCGGCGAGACCATGGGTGTCGATCTCGAGCTCGGCATGCAGATGCGATTGCAGTCCGACGGCGTGCAGCGGGACGCCCTGGTCGAGCAGGTCCATGATCAAATTGCGATAGGCGGCGCGCTTGGCGATGAAGGAGTCCTTGGCGGACTCGATGTCATATTCGTTGATCGCGAGCTTGACGAAGGGATCGGCCGCGGCTGCCGTGCGGAACGCCAGCGGAATCCAGCTTTGGCCGAGATGCTGGGTCCAGAACGTATCGCGCCGATCTTTCACGCTGCGCGGATTGTCCGGGATCGGTTCGTTGACGACGTCCCACGAGGTCAGCTTGTCCTTGTAGTAGGAGACGACGGTGCCGATGTGATCGACATAGGCGCGCTCGACGCCGCGTGTGTCCTTGATCTGCTTGGTCCAGTCCGGAATGTCGTGATACCAGGCGAGCGCGTGGCCGCGCATCGTCAGATCGTTGTCCCGCGCGAAATCCAGGATCGCATCGGCGCGCTCGAAATTGAACGTGTGCGCGTTCGGTCGCAGCATCGGCCATTTCAGCTCGAGCACCGGCACCACCTGCGTGCAATAGGTGCTGATGGCTTCGCCAAGCCTGGGGTCGGCTTGCAGATCCCAGAGCGTTGCGGCGGCGCCAAAACCGGGACGGCGCTGCGCGAGCTTTGATGCCGGCGCCGCCGACGCAGAAGCGCCCACCGCGAGTGCTGCGGCGCCGCCAAGGAGAAATTCGCGTCTATCGAGCCTGGTCACGACGGTCCTTTTCGAGCCAACGCATCACCGTACCAAGCGTCGCCTCGCAACGCCCGGGTTTCGCCGTGTTGGGTTAACCTCCGCCGCCTGCAAGTCCATGGTTTCATTCGGCGACCGCGCCTTGCCGTTCGAGGAAGGGCAAATTTAACGCTAATGCGCAAAAGCGGCTGCGAAGCTGCATTCGCATGCCGATCTGCAGACTTATGTGACACTCTTCAGCGATGCTGCGGCGCAGTTCGTCCGCCCGGCCAAGTTCCCATTGGTGAACGGCCGTCACACTCGCAAGACCGCTGCCGGTCCCGTGCTCGCATGCTGAACCGCCACTTCTCGATCTATCTGGTTGCCTACATCCTGCCCGCGGCGGTGGGCTTCTTCGCCGTCACGGCCTATACGCGGCTGCTGACGCCGGCGGAGTATGGCGTCTATGTCGTCGGCCTCAGCCTCGCCGGGATCCTGGGCGCGATTTTCTTCGCCTGGATCAAGCTGTCGGTGTCGCGTTATCAGGCGATGTCGGCGGATGTGGATTTTCGCGGCACGGCGATGGTCGCCTTCGTCCTTACCGTTGCGGTGCTCTGCGCCACGACCCCGCTGGTGTTCCTGGTCCGCAGCGACGTCAGCGTCGAACTGCTGCTCGCCAGCATGTTCGTCGCGATCATGGCCAATGCGGTCGATGTCGGGCAGGAATTCGAACGCGCCAAATTGCGCCCCTATCGCTTTGCCGCGATCTCGATCGTGCGCAGCGTGGCGAGCGTCGCTTTCGGCCTCGGCGGCATCTGGCTCGGCTGGGGCGGATTGGGACTGCTGGCGGCCTTCGGCCTGGGGTCACTCACCGGGATCATCCTCAATCTCGTCGGTGACCGCACCAAAATCGCTCGCTTCGATCGCAGCCAGTTCATGCAACTGGCGCGCTACGGCCTGCCGCTGACGCTCGCCGGACTCTCCGTTGCGGTCTATTCGGCCTGCGACCGGCTCATCGTCGCCTATCTGCTCGGCAAGGACGCCGCCGGCATCTTTGGCGTTGCCGCCGACCTGCCGCGCCAGTTCATGGTGATGATCGCATCCAGCGTCGCCGCGGCCACCGTGCCGCTGGTGTTCCGGTCCCTGTCGGAGAACAACAAGGAAACGACGCGGGAACGCCTGACCGAGAGCTTCGAGCTCCTGCTCGTCGTCGTCACGCCCGTTGCGATCTGGCTTGCGCTTGCAGCGGATCAGGTCGCCGGCACGCTCGTCGGCGTCGACTTTCGCGCCGGCGTATCGGCGCTGCTGCCGACCCTGGTGCTCGCCCGCTTCTTCGGGATCGCCAATCAATTCTATGTGCAGATCAGCTTCCAGCTCGCCGAGCGCCCGTTCATGCTGGCGGCACAGTCCTTCCTCACGCTGGTCGTTAGCGTTGTTCTGATGGTCGCGCTGGTCGCCGGCTACGGCATCTATGGCGCGGCATTGGCGACACTGGCGACCGAGGCAATCGGTTTCGTCGTTGCCGTCGTCTTGATGCACCGCGCTCACCCGGTGCCGTTCGACTTCAACCGGCTTGCCGGGGTCGCGGTTTCGGCCGCGGCGATGGCGGCCGCCATCCTCTTCGCGCGATCGCAGGCGGCTGGCACCGGTCTTGTGGCGCTCGTGATCGTCAGTCTCGCCGGCGGCCTTGCCTATGTCGCGGCGGCATGGCTTCTCAACGTCGCCAACGTCCGGACGCTGTCGCTGCGTTTCCTGCGCGGCTTCAACCGCAAGGCGCTGGGCGTCTAGGGCGGGATGCCGTCCGGCGCGGCCTCGCCACCCGGCCCGGCAAACCCCGGACATTCTGCCGCAGCGGTGGGCCAACAGCTTCAGACCGGCCCCGGCTGCAACCGACCTTCCGCCGGCTCGGGACGTCGTATATGACGGATTTGTCGCCGGGCCGTGCCGAATATCGCCACAGACGGAACGTAAGGCGGCTGCGATTTCTTAATTCAATGATCGCAATCTGATACATGATCGGCATGAGCGGGCCGGCATTTCGACCGAGGATGGCATGAAAAACCTGATAACGACGACGCAACCCACCAAGGCGATGCGGCGTCGGGGGCCTCCCGGACTTGTGACATTGGGGGCAATGGCCCTCCTTGCGGCTGCCGGTCCGGCGATTGCGGCCAAGCAGGCACGCCAGCCGGCCGAGGCGGTGGCGCCGCGCCAGGCCGGTGAGCCGATCATGGCGATCGTGTCGATCAAGAGCCAGCAGGTCACTTTCTACGATTCCGAGGGTTGGATCCTGCGCGCGCCTGTATCGACCGGCACCACGGGACGCGAGACGCCGGCCGGCGTCTTCGCCATCGTCGAGAAGGACAAGGACCACCGCTCGACCATGTATGACGATGCCTGGATGCCCAACATGCAGCGCATTACCTGGAACGGCATCGCGTTGCATGGCGGACCGCTGCCGGGCTATGCCGCCTCGCATGGTTGCGTGCGCATGCCCTTCGGCTTCGCCGAGGGCCTCTTCGACAAGACCTATATTGGGATGCGCGTGATCATCTCGCCCTTTGACTCGGTCCCGACCGAGTTCTCCCACCCCTCGCTGTTCGTGCCGAAGCCGGAGGCCATCGCCGCCGTGCCGAGCCGTGCCGGCAAGCTCTCCGCCGAAGCCGAGGAGGCGACAAGGGCCGCTGACGAGGCCAAGAAGGCTGCGTCCGTCGCCGCAAAGGAAGCATCCTCGCTTCCCGCCGCGCTGCGCAAGCTGGAACAGCAGAAGGCTCGTGCCGACGCCGAGCTCGCCTTTGCCGACAAGACGCTCGCGAACGCCAAGACCGATCAGGCCCGCGCCAAGGCCGAGGAACTGAAGCAGAAGGCGGCGACCAAGGCCGCCGACGCGGCGACGCAGCTCGACACCGCCAAGGCCGCCGCGCAGCCGAAGCGCGACGCCGTGGCCGCGACGAAGGACGCCGCCAAGGCCGCTGCGACCAAGAAGACCGAAGCCGTCAAGGCCGCCACCGACGCGAAGCTCGCGGGCGAGCCGGTCTCGGTCTATATCAGCCGCTCGACGCAGAAGCTCTACGTGCGGCGGAACACGCACAAGCCGGCGCCCGATGGCGGCGGCGAGGTGTTCGACACCAGCATCGAGGTCCCCGTCACGATCCGCAATCCCGAGCAGCCGCTCGGCACGCATATCTTCACGGCGATGGCGAAGACCGATACGGGCCTGCGCTGGAGCGTGGTCACGATCGAAAACGCCGACGAGGCCCGCAATGCGCTCGACCGCATCACCATCCCGCAGGATGTGTGGGATCGCATCGGGCCGACCGCTTTGCCGCGCTCCTCGATCATCATCTCGGACGAGCCGCTCAGCGCCGAGACCAATTACCGGACCGAGTTCGTCGCGGTACTGAGCGACCATCCTCAAGGCGGCTTCATCACGCGCAAGCCGACCGCGCCCGCCATGATCGCCAGCGATGACGGCTGGGACAATGGCGGCAACGGCTTCGGCTTCTTCTACCAGCGCGATCCCTACGTCCAGCAGGGCAATCCGCGCCGGCAGCGTGGCCAGTATCAGTATTATCAATCCACGCAGCCGATGCAGCGGAGCTGGTGGTAGCTGCTCGCCCGCCGCGGCGGGTAGAGGCCGCCCATTACGCCAGCGCTTCGATCACGATCGCCTGGATCTTGCCGTCCACCGCTCCGGATCCATGCCGGCTTCGGAGTTCGCCGGCGACGAGGTCGGTCGCGGCCTGAAGCTTGCTGGCATCTCGAGCCTCGATCTCGCTGCGTAGCGGCGTGCCCTGGCAGAGGGCAAGCGCGACATATTCGGGCGAGGGCGCGTGGCTTGTTTCTGACCGCGTCTCGATCGTGATGTCGCGGAAGCCTGCGCGCTCGAGATCTGTTCTGATGATGCTCTTGTCGTAATAGCCGTGCGGCGTGCGGACCATGAAACGCGGCGGATCGTCGGGAAACATTTTCGCGAGTGCGGTCGTCGCCTCGTGCGTGACCACATTGTCCTCGATGCGGTCCCAGACGTTGAACACGAATGCGCCGCCCGGTTTGAGGATGCGCCTGATCCCTTCGTAAGCCTTGACGCGGTCCGGAAAGAACATCGCGCCGAACTGGCAGCAGACAACGTCGAACTCGGCATCTCCGAATGGCAGGGACATGGCGTCCGCCTGCCGCCAGGTGATGCGATCGTCATTTGCCTGGCGCTGCGCGGCGACCGCAAGCATGGGCTCGTTCAGGTCGGTCGCAACGTAATGGATGCCGGGCGGCAGCGCCGCCGCCACTGCGCGAGTAACGGCGCCTGTGCCCGCGGCGATCTCCAGCACGACGGCGGGAGAGCGAGCCGCGACGCGTCGTGCGATGTCCTCTGCATAGACCGAGAAGATCATCGGGACGAGATATTCGTCGTAGATTTTCGGAATCGAGCCGGCGAAAACCTTGTCAGTGTTGGACATGCTTGCCTCGCTGAAGGTTCGGGCACGGGAGCATGTTACCACAAATCGCGGCGTCACCGCGCCAGCAAGGACGTGAACCCTGCCGGTTCCTGCATCGCCTTGCGCGCTTCCGGCGACATCGGCTCGAAGCGGTTGCCGGTCGAGATGCTGAGCCGGCTCTCGACGCCGCTCGATCCCGCATAGCAGCCTTCGGGCGTGTAGCTGACATAGCCGTCATCACCGAAGCCGATCGCGGTGAGGAGCAGGCGCCGCTCGGCGATGTCCCAGACCTTGATCGTCTTGTCCTCGCTCGCCGAGATCAGCCGCGTGCCGCCCGGGAAGAACGCGACCGCCTCGACATCCTCCTGGTGGCCGGTAAAGCTCGCGAGCAGCCGACCGCTGTCCGCATCCCACACATTCACCGATTTGTCGCGTCCGCCGCCGCCGGTGACGACGCGCCTGCTGTCCGCGGACCAGTTCGCCGACACGACATAATCCCGGTGGCCGGCGAGGATCCGTGACGTGCCGTTCCTGACGTCCCACACTTTCGCCGAGCCGAGTTCCGCATCCGAGCCGGCGGTGACCACGCGCGTGCCGTCGGGCGAATAGGCGACGCGCAGCGCCTTGCGGCCATAGGCGTCCTTGGCATCAATCGCACCGCTGGTGCGATAGAATCTGATCTTGCCGTCATAGCCGGCCGAGACGAATTCACCCGAACCGGAGGGCGCGTAACTCAGGGAGCGAACCGCGGCGCGTGCGGGATCGCCGCTTGGGTGATCGAGCTTGCTCTTGGCGAGTTCGCGGGTCGCGAGGTTCCAGATGCGCACGACGCCGTCCTCGCCGGCCGACGCCAGATATTTGGGCGACGGCTCCGGCGCGAAGGCGACCGCGAACTGCTTTGCGCCGGCGTCGAACGTCAGGCTCCGGCCGTCGCTTTTGAGGTCCCACACTTTCACCTTGCCGTCCCATCCGGCGGAGGCGAGCTGCGTGCCGTCCGTCCAGTAGTCGAGCGCGTAGACCGCCCCGCTATGTCCTTTCAGCACGCGCGTCTGCCGGAACGAGGACGCGTCCCAGAGCCGGATCGTGCCGTCATCGCCGGCGGTGGCGATCTCCTTTCCGTTCGGTGACACGGCGATGCTGCGCACGCTCGCGCCCTCGACGTTGGGCTTGATCGAAACTGGAATGAACGGGCCGCCGACGGCATCGTTGCCGCGCCGCGCGGTTCGCGTGGTGCAAGTCGATGCCGGCACGGCGGCAATGCTCTTGGTCTCGCTGGCCGGCGGGCCCGTGAGCGCGAGCGGCACGATGTTCGCTGGCGCGGCCGCCATTTTGGGCGGGGCAACGGGCTTGGCCGCTTCCTGCTGCGGCGGCAGGATCGGGGAGGTCTGCACTTTTTTCGGCTCGTTCTCTGCCGCGGCCGGCGCCGTGCGCGGAGTCGCCGCGGCGAGCTTGTTGCGCTGAACCTTCGCCAGGTCGGTATAGAATCCGCTCGGATGTGCCGCGATGTAGAGATCCCACGCTTCCACCGTCCCGACGCGTTCGGCAAACTCATAGTCGCGCGATGCGCTCGTGTCGCTGGAGGCCACCGGAGCGGCTGGCGGGGGAGCAAGCGCTGCCGCCAGCGCCAGCACGACGTCGTCGCCGCCGAGCGAGCCGTAGATGAAGGGCTCCTGCCTGTTGGTGGTGGCCTGCAGCACCTCGTCGCGGACATAGCCGAACGCCTTGCGCAGATCGAGGCCGGGCGTTGCCAGATGATGCGCCAGCGCCGTGGCGAACGGGCTGTTCTTGCCGTCGCCGTCGAGCGCGGTGAGGCCGGCCTTGGCGGCGAAGGCCACCAGCGTGTTCGGGCTCGAAGGTTCGACCTTGGCAAGGCCGCGCGCCACCGCCCGCGAGGCCATCGTGCGTTTCATGTTCTTGGCGAACGGATTGTCGCGGCAGGCATCGAGAATGACGAGGCGCAGCCGCTTCGCCGGCTCGATGGCGACCAGCACGCGGTCGAGCCCGATGGTCTCGTCATAGACGTCGGTGTCGTTCTCGAGCTGGGCATCGACCGGAACGAGATAGTTGTTGCCGTCGATCTCGATGCCGTGGCCGGCATAGTAAATCACGGCGATGTCGGCGCCACGCGCCTTGGCGCCGAAATCGCGCAAGGCGCGCCGCATGTCCTGGGCCGAGAGATCGTTGCGCGCTTCGACGACGGTGAAGCCCGCCTTCTTGAAGGTTTCGACCAGAAGGCCGGCATCGTTGGTGGCATTGGCAAGCTTGGGCGCGCGCTGATAGGCCGAATTGCCCATCACCAGCGCCATGCGCTGGTCGGCAAAGACCGCGGCCGGCTGGCAGACCAGCGCCAGAGCGCTGAAAACAAAGAGAGAAATGAACTTCATCACGGCCCCCGAGCCGAGATTTGCAATGTCGGAAAGAATATCCGACCGGGGCCGCAATACAATTTCTATTTGGTCGCGTCCTGCTGCCGGACGTCGTCATGCCCGGCCAGGCCATGACGCTGCGGAGGCTTCCGGGCAGTCCGACTGCAGCCAGTCCTACGACTTCGTGACGACCTCACGGATCGGCCGCGTGCCGTCCCAGTTCAGTGCCGCCTGCCGGACCTTCTCGAAGAACGGCCCCTTGGTGCCGCTGATGTCGGAAATCTCGATGATCGTGCCTGGATGGGCCTGCGTGTCGAAATAGGCGAAGCGCCCCTTGTCGCCGCCGATCTGGCCTTCATGCCCGATCCCAAAGCCGAGCCCGAGCGCCTTGTCGTAGAGCGCCTGATAGTCGTGGCTCCAGTAGGACATGTGCTGCAGGCCTTCGTGGCCCGCATCGAGAAACTCCTTGTAGAGCGAGGGCGCGTCGTTGCGCTGCTGGATCAGCTCGATCTGGAGATCGCCGGTGTTGGCGAGCGCAATGCTCATCTCGACGGATGAATCATGGCCGCGATGGCGAAACCAGTCGGTCTTGACGCGGTCCATGTAGTACCAGGGACCGACGCCCATCACCTCGATCCAGTGCTTCATCGCGGCCTGGATGTCCCGGACCACATATCCGTTCTGGCGCACCGCGCCGAAGATGCGGCTCATGCCCGCGCTCCCTGTCTCGACCTGCTCACTTGACCTCGATACCGGCGTCCTTGGCAACCTGCTTCCAGGCGACGATGTCGCGGGCGTTGATGTCGCGCTGCTCCTCGCCCGGGACGAATTGCGGCGTGATGCCGAGCTTCAGCAGCTTTTCCTTGACCTCGGCATCGCCGAGCGCGTCCTTCAGCGCGGCCGACAGCTTCTGCGCAATCGGCGGCGCGAGGCCCGCGGGCGCGTACATGGCCCAGGACAGGCTGCGGTCGAACGGCACGCCTTGTTCCGCGTAGCTTGCGACATCGGGCAGGCTCGGCGAACGCTCGCCGCAGGCGGCCAGCGCCTTGATCGAGCCGTCCTTCACCAGCGGCGTCGCGGTCGCGACGTCGAGCGTCGCCAGCGAAATGTGGCCGCCGAGCAGGTCGCCGGCAAGCTTGGCAATGCCGTTGAACGGCACATGCTCGATCTTGATGCCGGTCTGCTGCATCAGGATCTCCGCGCAGAACTGCCCGGTCGAGCCGATGCCCCAGCTTCCGTACTGGATCGGCTCGCCCTTCTTGGCGAGCGCGATCAGGCCCTTGATGTCGTTCGCGGCAAAATCCTTGGTCGCCACCAGGATGATCGAGGAGACGCCGACCCGGCCGATCGTCGTGAAGTCCTTGATCGAATCATAGGGCAGCTTCGGATAGATCGCCGGCGCCAGCACATGCGTCGTCATGCCGCCGACGGTGATGGTGTAGCCGTCATTCGCTGATGTCGCGACCATCTGGGTGCCGAGCGTGCCGGCAGCGCCCGTGTGGTTCTCGATATAGATGCTCTGGCCGAGCGTCTTGCCCATCCTGTCGGCGAGCAGACGGCCGACCACGTCGCCGCCACCGCCGGCCGCGTAAGGCAGCAGCATGCGGATCTTGCGAGTGGGATAGGCGGCGGGATCTTCGGCGCGCGCGGCAGGCGCCGCCGAGAGCAATGCGAGAAGCGAAAGCGTGATCGTGCGTAGCATCATGATGGCATTCCCTAATCTTCGAAACGAAATCTGTAGGCATCGCCGTGCCTGATAACGCGGCCTGCGGTCGGTGCCGGAAAATGACCGGTCAGCAGATAGCTCGGCGTATCCGCAAGCTCCTCCAGCAGCGCCATTCGCGTCGCGACCGCCGCGGCCGGATCGACGTCTGCGGCATTCGAGAGCCACGGTGCCGCGCACTGAATCGGATGATGGATGACGTCGCCGGACATCACCGCGTGATCGTGGCCGCCGTTGAGGTGGATCTGCATGTTGCCGGCGGTGTGGCCCGGCGCCGGCGCGAAGCGCAGGGCGGCATCGCGATCATCGAACAGGTGGTGGTCGGTCTCGACCAGCTCGGCGAGGCCCGCCGCGATCACCGGCAGCACGGAATCCTCGAACGAGCCGTGGTTCACCGGGCTCTTTGGCGCGGCGTTATGCGCGGCCTCGAAATGCCGGTACTCCTCGCGGCCCATCAAATAGCGCGCGTTGGGAAAGGTCGGCACCCAGCGGCCGTCGAGCAGGCGCGTGTTCCAGCCGACGTGATCGACGTGCAGATGCGTGCACATCACGAAATCGACCTGCTCGGGCGCGACGCCCAGCGACTGCAGGTTCTCCAGATAGGGCTGGTCGAGATCGTTCCAGACCGGCACGCGCGGCCGCTTCTTGTGGTTGCCGCAGCAGGTGTCGACGAGCGCAGTCCAGCGCGGCGTGCGGACCAGATAGGAGTGGTGGCTGAGGATGAAACGGCCGGTCTCCGGCTCGATATAGCGATGATCGAGCCAGCTCCGGTTCTCCGAGATCACCGCGTCGGTGACGTTGGCGAACAGCCAGGTCTTGTCGAAGGCAAGCGACGGGATCTCGCTGACGAGATCCACCCGCATGCTGCCGATCTGCACCTGCCGCATGCGTCAGTTCTTCAGGAGTTCGCCGAACGGCACCCAGCGCGTGCCGTCGAACCTGATCAATTGAAGGCTCGTCATCGGCGTATAGCGCTCCGCCGAATTGTTGATCGCGGTGCCGTTGATCAGCATCGGCAGGCGCACGTCCTTCAGGCTCGTCGCCTGCTTCATCACATTGGCGCGGGTGAGGTCATTGCCGGAGGCCTTCAGCACCGTCACCAGCGTTTGCGCGATGGTGTAGCCGTAGACGTTGAGCCAGTCGCTCTTGTTCGCGTCGGGCAGGTACCTGTCCATGAACGCGAGCCATTCTTTGGTGCCGGCATCGTCCTTGTTGGCGGGATCGGTGGCGTCCTTCAGGTACTGGCTGGAG
Source organism: Bradyrhizobium sp. U531 (assembly GCF_051710265.1). NCBI lineage: Bacteria > Pseudomonadati > Pseudomonadota > Alphaproteobacteria > Hyphomicrobiales > Nitrobacteraceae > Bradyrhizobium > Bradyrhizobium sp. U531. The sequence continues at coordinate 216,733 of NZ_JASVEN010000006.1, read as the reverse complement.
ATCACGCCGGTGGAATTGTCCTTGCCGGCCGGCTCCAGCACGCCGCTGATCGAGGCCGAGACGTTGGAGATGATGGTCGTCGGCTTCCAACCGATCTCGCCGATCTTGCGGATCGCTTGGGCTGCAAATTTCGGTGTTGCCGCCACCAGCACCACATCGGCGCCGGCGGTCTTCAGCTGCAGGATCTGGGTGTCCACCGTCGGCGCGGAGGTCTCGTAGGCCGCGCGCGCGACGATCGCTTCGCCGCTGCCGAGCCCCTCTTCCAGCGCCTTCAGATAGTCCTTGCCGAGATCGTCGTTCTGGTAGAGCACGCCGATCTTCGCGCTGGCGTGGCTCGCCTTGATATATTTGGCGTAGGCGATGGCCTCGTCGCGATAGGTCGGCTGCCAGCCGACCGTCCAGGGAAAGTTCTTCGGATCGTCCCACTTGGCCGCGCCGGAGCCGAGGAAGAGCTGCGGCACCTTGCGGTCGTTGAGATATTTGTGCACGGCGCTGTTGGTGGGGGTGCCGACGCCGCCGAAGATCAGCAGCACTTCGTCGCTCTCGACCAGTTTTCGCGTTTGCTCCACTGTCTTCGGCGGGCTGTAGGCGTCGTCCGCGATGATCATCTGGATGCGCCGGCCGTTGACGCCGCCGTCGTCATTCACCTTGCGGAAGTAGGCCTCGGCGGATTTGGCGATCTGCGCGAAGGCCGAGACCGGGCCGCTCAACGGCGCGGTGGTGCCGATCTTGATCGTCTTGTCGTCGGCGCCGGGATCGTACTTGCTTTGGGCGGAGACGGCGCTGCTTGCGAGCAGCGGCAGCAGGATGCAGGCCGCACGAAGGCGAAGGCGGGCAAAGCGCGCCATGAAATCGTCTCCCCAGATTGCTCTCCACTTCTCGACGAGCGGAGTTGAAACGCGAGTACAGTGCCCCAAGCAGGCTTGCGGGCCACGACCGTTGCCGCCAGACTGACGAAACGAACGATCGTTCGTACGGTTGACTAGCGAACGATCGTTCGTTAGTCAAGTCGTCATGGCTGTTCACACCACCCGCGCGGCGGAAGCGGCTGCGCCCACGACGCGCGAGCGCATCCTCACCGAGGCGCTCGATCTGTTCGCGCAGAGCGGCTATGGCGGCGCCTCGATGCGCGAGCTCGCCCGCCGCGTCGGTATCCGCGAGAGCAGCCTCTACAATCATTTCTCCGGCAAGGCCGCGATCCTCGAAGCGATCGTCAGCGAGCACGGCCCGGCAAGCTCGGCGAGCCGATTGGAAGAAGCGCGCTACAAGCAGCTCGCGCGCCAGCCCGCCGCATTCTGCCGGCAGTTCGCGCTCGACCTCGTCGAGCAATGGTCGGACCCGCGCGAGCACCAGTTCCAGAAGGTGATCACCGCCGAACGTAACCGCGTGCCCGGCATCCGCGCCAAGTTCGCCGATCATTTCTACGCGCGCGAGCAGAGCATGATGACGGATTATTTCCGCGGCTTCGCGCTGGCTGGTCTCGTGAAAACGCCCGATCCGCGCGAGACAGCGCGGCTGTTCGCGGCGGGCCTCATCTACATCCGCCTTGAGCATTACGTGATGGGTGCGGTGCCCTCGCCGCGGCCGAAGGTGATCGAGGCGATCGACCGGTATCTGTCCTTCTTCCTGTCGCTGATCGCGGCGGATGGCGGCAGCGACGACAACAAGAAACGAAAAACCAAGGGAGAGAACCGTGGCAAGGCTGCCCCTGATTGATCCGGAGACGACGAGCGGCGATATCCGCGCCTCGTTCGACCGCATGCCGGTCAAGCTCAACATCTTCCGCATGATGGCCCACGCCGAGGCCAACATGATCCCGGCGATGCGGCTCGGCAATTCGATCCTGCACAAGCAGAAGCTCTCGGCGGTCAATCGCGAGCTGCTGATCCTGCAGGCCGCCCAGCTCGAGGGCGGCGCCTATGAATGGCGCCAGCACGTGCCGATCGCGCTCGGCGTCGGCTGCACGCAAGGACAGGTCGATGCCGTTGAACGCAGCGACTACGATGCTGCCGCACTCAGCGAGGCCGAGCGCGCGCTGTTGAAATTCGGCCGGGAGGTCGTCGAGAATGTCCGCGTGGGCGAGGCAACCTTCGTCGCGGCACGAAAGCATTTCAGCGACCAGGAGATCGTCGAATCCATCGTCGCGCTCGGCTTCTACATGATGATGGCGCGTCTGACCGAGGCGACCGAGACCGATCTCGATCCCGCGGCCGGCATGAAGGTCTATGACGGCGGCAAGAAATAGGCGGCCAGGATGAGCGAGACCGACATCAAGCCGGAGCGCTACGTCCGCCCGCCGAGCGCGGAGTCCCTGGGCGAAGCGCCGGGCAGGGGGCGTCTGAACGGACGCCGCATCCTCATCGTCGGCGGCGGCCAGCGCGTGTTCGACGCAGCCACCGATCCCGTCGGCAACGGCCGCGCCATGAGCATTTTATGCGCGCGCGAGGGGGCGAAGGTCGCGGTGGCCGATCTCAGCCACACTTCGGCGCAGCAGACCGTCAGGCACATCACCGACGAAGGCGGCGAAGGCTTTGCGATCGAAGCCGACGTCACGCGCGAGACCGATGTCCAGCGCATGATCGATGAGGCCCACCGTGCGATGGGCGGCCTCGACGGCATGGTGCTGAACATCGGCACCTTCGGCAAGACCGGGCTCGACAATGTGTCCCCTGAGGAGTGGAGCAGGATCTACGACGTCAACGTCCGCGGCCCCATGCTGTGCTGCCGCGCAGGCTTGCCGAAGTTCGACAATGGCGGCGCAATCGTCTTCATCTCCTCCATCGCCGCGCTGAAGGCGGGATCGCAGATGGCGGTGTATGACTCGTCGAAAGCCGCGCTCGGCGGCCTGATGCGCAACATCGCCCATCTCGGATCGCGCCGCGGCATCCGCGCCAATCTCGTCTATCCCGGCCTCGTCGACACCCCGAACGGCCGCGAAGCCGGCGCCGGCCGCCCCAACCGCGGCAAGGGCCACGTTCCCTTCGGCCGCCAGGCCACGGCATGGGAGATCGCCTATGCCGTGCTGTTCTTCCTGTCGGACGAAAGCGTCTATGTCACCGCGCAAACGCTGGCGGTGGATAGCGGGCTGAGCGGGATGTGAAATTCGGCGCGTAGCCCGGATGAGCGAAGCGATATCCGGGACGATCGTTCCCGCATGTCGCTTCGCTCATGCGGGCTACGACTGTCGCACCCCGGGCGGCTCCCGACCACACCCACCGGCGTCATCCTGAGGTGCTCACCTTGCGATGCGAGAGCATCGCAAGATGAGCCTCGAAGGATGGGCCACGGGCGCTTGCGGCCCATCCTTCGAGGCGCGCACCTCAGGATGACGGCGGCGCATGTGGATAGATGTAATCGCGTAGCTATCCCGCCTGCGACCGCACGCGGCAGATGAGATGGTCGAGCGAGATGTTTCCCGGGCCGTAGGCCATGATGCCGAGCGCCATCGCCGCCCAGGTGAGATGGATCGGCCATCCGTCGGGCACCGTGAGCTCGACGATGACGGTCATGAACAGAAGTCCGAGCCCTGCGAACCGCGTGCCGAGACCCAGCACGAGGAGGATCGGGAACATGATCTCGCCGCAGCCTGACAGGAATGCCATTACCGTCGGCACGGGAAAGTGGTAGGGCCCGCCCGGCAGATGCAGCATGAACTCGTCGCTGAACAGCGTCACGGCGGTGTCGTTCAGCTTGAGGAAGCCGCCCCATTTGAGCATGCCGGAGCGCCAGAAAGGCACCGCCAGCGCGAGGCGCAGCACGAGCTGCACCAGCGAAGGGGTGGCAATCATCTGCACCAGGCGATTGGCCCGGTCGACGAGCAGCCAGGGCGACGGCAGGCCGCTTTCGGTGGTCATGTGCTGGTCCGTGATCATGATGGGTCTCCGCAGGCGAGCGAGATGAAGGCGCCGGCTTCGATCAGCCCGGCGAGGTTCGCGGCAAGGTCGAACTCGGGTGCAGCGTCCAGCGCCGCCGCGGCGGCTTCGCCGAGCGACAGCCCCGTGATCAGTCCGTCGGCAAACACCGCTCCACCGGGCGGAAGGCGGTGCACGGTGACGTCGAATTCGGGCCGCGTGATCAGCGCATCCTCCGGCGTGGAGGCATCGATGCGCATGACCGGTGCCCCGTCGCGATTGGCCGCAAAGATCGTCACGGCCGCGTATTGCGAACGCAGGCAGCGTGCGGCCGGATGTGGAGTGAATATCAGGCCGGCCAAGCGATCGGGCGTCACCGCCGACAGCCGGTCCGGCGACAGCGGCGCGGCATCGGCGGCGTGATAGGCATCCAGCCAGGCCCGCTCGATCCGCGCGACGTCGGCAAGCCAGGGCATGTCCTGCGCATGGTCGTAAGCTTCGATGAACTCCGGAAAGTCGTGGCCATACTCGAACAGCAGCGGCGAGGTCGGCGGATGGCTGCGAACGTGTACGCGTGCCATGGCGCGGAAGAATTCGGTGCCGGTGATGCGCTGCACCGCCGGATAGATCGCAGCCAGCGCGTCGATCAGGCTGACCGTGACGTTGTTGCGGTAGACGTCGTAGCGCCGATTGGCGGATTTTCCGTTCGGACCGGTCACGACCGCAGGCGTGCTCCGCGCGGGATCAAGCAACGCCGGCGCGAACGCAGCCGCAAAGGATAGATCGGGTTCAGGCCGCATGACGCGCCCCTGCTGCGGGTGTGGTCTGATGATGATCGAGGATCGCTTGCGCGGCCGCGGCTTCCGCCTGCAGCACCGGCCAGTCCGGGATCTTGCTGTCCCACTCGACCAGCGTCGGCACCGCGCCGCGGCGCTGGACGACGATCTCGTAGAGCTGCCAGACGACGTCGGCGACCGGGCCGTCATGGCTGTCGATCAACAGCACATCGCCTTCGTCGTCGGCCTGCTCGGCATGGCCGGCAAGGTGGATTTCCTGGACGCGCGACAGCGGGAAATCCGCGAGATAGTCGAGCGCCGAAGTGCCGTGATTGGTCGCGGAGACGAACACATTGTTGACGTCGAGCAGCAACCCGCAGCCGGTGCGATCGGCAATGGCGCGGATGAACTCGGTCTCGCGCATCGCGGATTCGCGGAAAGCGACATAAGTCGAGGGATTCTCGAGGAGCAGCGGACGGCGGATTGCCTCCTGCACCTGGTCGATGTGGTCGCAGACGCAAGCCAGCGTCGCCTCGGTGTAGGGCAGCGGCAACAGATCGTTGAAGAAGCTGGTCTCATGGGTCGACCAGGCGAGATGCTCGGACACCAGCGCGGGCTGATAGCGCGCGACCAGGCCGCGAAAGCGCGCCAGATGCGCCTTGTCGAGCGGCCGGGGGCCGCCGATCGACATGCAGACGCCATGCAGGGAGAGAGGATGGTCGCGGCGGATTGCTTCCAGCGCGCGATGCGGCGGACCGCCATCGCCCATGTAGTTCTCGGCGTGGACCTCGAAGAAGCCACGCCGAGGTCCGGCCGCGAGGATGTCAGGGAGATGCTCGGGCTTGAAGCTCGTCCCGGCAACGCCGCCGATGGGCGTTGAGAAGCGGAGCGGCATGGCGGCTGGTCGGGTCGATTTGATCACCGTGCTCATCGTGCTGCTCCGTTCTTGCTTGCTGGCGGCGTAGCGCCGGTCGTCAAACCGGCTTGAGCGAACCCTTCTTGCCGCCGGGCAGGTCGATGGTGGTGCAGGTTCCGCCCTGAACGAATTTCCAGGCGTTGCCCTGGAAGTCGACGGTCGAGGTGCCCTGGCAGGTCGTGCCCGGTCCGGCCGCGCAATCGTTTTGGCCCTTCAGCGCGACGCCGAAGCACTTCTCCTTCTTGGCGGCCGTGGCAGCCTCGGCTTCGGCCTTGGTCAGCGGGCCGGCGGCGGCGAGGGTCGCGAGCGCAGTCGATACGGCGCCGGCGAGGACGAGCGAGGTGATGGCATGTTTGGCAGACATCGAGATTCTCCTGTTCGGGATGGCATTGCCGGGCGGGCGATGCGCGCATGGTCTCCTTCGATGCGAGTGCAGCCCGCGTTACAAAAGGCTGCTCACGAACCCGTGAGACCTGATTGGATCAGGCGCACCGCCGGTGCGCTGGGGCGGCATTAGCGGCCAAACGCCCCTTCAAGGCCAATGCCTTGGGTCTATCGAGACGGTAGCCACCGGGCATTGGCAGCAGGTATCTGTTTCCTGCCAGACGTAACGGGTGAGCGTCGGCGGCGTAGAGCATGTCAGTGGCTCGGGTGGACCGGCAGGCGAAGGCAGCGATGAACGTTGATCCCGAACGACGGCTTCAGGCGATCGCGAGGATGACGGTCAGCATCCGCCTTGCGATATCGGCGCTGGTCCTGGCCGCGATCCTGCTGACGGCCGCGCTCTCCAGCCTGCTGTGGTGGCGCACGGCGGAGGCGACCAGCCGGCAGCTCGCCTCGACCATCAACGAGCAGATCGTGGCGGCGGTGCGCAAGGAGGTCTCGGCCATCGTCGACGAGGCGCGCGCCGCGCACACCGCGATCCGCACGCTGTTCCTGCAGAACGTGCTCGACACCCGCGAGGCCGACAAGCGTGAGTTCGTGTTTCTGTCGCAATTGCAGTCGCAGGCGACGATCTCCTGGGTCGCCTTCGGTTGGCCCGATGGCTCCTTCTTCGCCGCGCACAAGCTCGGCGACCGCCGCCTGGAGATGATGGAGATCTCGCTGACGGATCATCCCGGCGAGCGCCGCGTCGATGAATATGACGTGGTGCCCGGCGACATCGAGTTCGCCAACCGCCGCTTCGAGCCGACCTCGTTCCGTGTCGCCGATCAGGCCTGGTTCAAGGCCGGGCTCAGCGCGGACGATCCGCAATGGTTCAGGGTGACGGACCATGCCACCGGCGAGCGGCCGTCGATCGCGTTCGCGGGACCGATCGACGTCTATCAGGAGCGCCAAGGCGTCCTGGCGGTCATCATCGAATATACCAGGCTTGCGCGCTTCCTGTCGCAGCTCGAGGTCGGGCGCACCGGGACCGCCTTCATCGTCGACGGCAGCGGCGAGCTCATCGCGGCGCCGGACAAGAATGCCGACGAGCTGCACCCGGCGCGTGGCGATACGACGCTGCTGCCGCTGGCGCGCCTTGCGCTCGAAAAAGCCGGCGAGGCCGGCCGCAAGGAGGCCTGGCGAAGCCGGCTGACGTCGGGGCGCGCGGCTTACGAGGTTGCGCTGACGCCGCTGCCGTTTCCCGGCTGGTCGCTCGCCACCGTGATTCCGGAGGCCGAGTTTCTAGGGCCGGTCGAGACGACGCTGCAACGCCTGATCCTCGGCCTCGCCGTCGGTGCCGTGCTCGCGGCGCTGGCCTCGGCGATGCTGGCGCGCACCGTCATCGCCGCGCCGCTGTCGCGCGTCGTCGGCGAGCTGCGCCATGTCGAAGCCTTCGCGCTGGAGCAAGTCCGCCGCCACCCCTCGCGGCTCAAGGAGATCGCAAGCCTGTCGGGCGCGATCGCCGAAATGGCGTCCGGCCTCTCCGCGTTCCGCAAGTTCATCCCGGCCGATCTCGTCCGCGGCCTGCTGCGCCAGGGCGTCGAGGCGCGGCCGGGCGGCAGCGTCCAGGAGCTCAGCGTGATGTTCATCGACATTGCCGGCTTCACCGGCCTGTCCGAGCGGCTCGGCGATCGCGTGGTGCCGCTGCTGTCACGTTATCTCGACATCACCTCGGAGATCATCGTCGCCAATGGCGGCACCATCGACAAGTTCATCGGTGACGCCGTGATGGCATTCTGGGGGGCGCCGCAGCCGCAAGACGATCACGCCGCGCGCTGTTGCCGCGCGGCGCTCGCCTGCCGCGAGGCGGTGCAGGAGTCCGGCCTGGCGGATGATCTCGGCCAGCCGCTCCAGATCCGGATCGGCATCAATTCGGGCCGCATGCTGGTCGGCAATATCGGCTCGGAGCTGCGGCTGAACTACACCGTGATCGGCGATGCCGTGAACGTCGCCAGCCGGCTCGAAGGCGCCAACAAATCCTATGGCACGCAGATCCTGATCGGCGAAACGACCGAGCGCCTGGCGCGCGGCACCGTCGTTACGCGCGAGGTCGACAGCATCGCGGTCTACGGGCGGGAGGAGGGATTGTCCGTCCACGAGCTGGTCGGAATCGCGGATGGGGACGCCATCGATGGCGAGGCGATCGGCTGGATCGCCGATTACGAGCGCGGCCTCGCTTGCTACCGCGCGCGGCGGTTTGCCGATGCGCTCGCGGATTTCGAGACGGTGTTGAAACGGCGCGGCCATGATCGTCCCGCCGAGCTGATGCGTGATCGTTGCCGGCAGCTCATTTCAGCTGCACCGGATGCCGACTGGCGGCCAATGGCGGCCCTGACGTCGAAATAGCGGCATCGGCCTATGCCCCGCAATCAGCAGATTCAGATTGCACGCGATGGCCAATCCGCCTAATAAAATTGTACAAATGAACAAATAGAATGGTCGAATACCGAAAGGTGCGGCCGTGGGAGAAGGCCGCCTTGCGCGTTGGCAGGCGGTTCGAGGATGGAAGCGCAGCATGCCGCAGGCGGATGATTTTGGTTTGGCGGGCGTCATCGGCATGCCGGTTGCGCATTCGCGTTCGCCGGTCGTTCACAATTACTGGCTGAAGGCGCACGGCATTCGCGGCGCTTATGTGCCGCTCGCGGTCAAGCCGGAGCGGCTGGAGGACGCCCTCGACGGGCTGATCGCGCTCGGCTTCCGTGGCTGCAACGTCACCATGCCGCACAAGCAAACGGCGATGCCGCTGCTTGACCGCGTCAACGAGACCGCAAAGCGCATCGGCGCGGTCAACACCGTCGTCGTCGAAGAGGACGGCACGCTCGCTGGCTTCAACAATGACGGCAACGGCTTCGTGCAGAGCCTGCGCGACGCCAAAGCGGATTGGCGCGGGGATGCCGGGCCGATCCTGCTGCTGGGCGCGGGTGGGGCCTCGCGCGCCGTGGTGGTGGCGCTGCTGGAGAACGGCGCGCGCGAGATCCGCATCGCCAATCGCACCGCGGAGAAAGCGCAGGCGATCGCGGCCGAATTCGGCCCGGCGGTCCGCGCCGTCGCGTGGGACGACCGCGGCGCGGCGCTCGCCGATGTCGCGCTTCTCGTCAACTGCACCGATCGCGGCATGGTCGGCAAGGATGCGCTGGAGATCGATCTGTCGTGCCTGCGGCCGGAAACGCTCACCGCAGATCTGATCTACACGCCGCTGGAAACGCCGTTCCTGGCCGCGGCCCGTGCGCGCGGCTGCGTGACGGTGAACGGGCTTGGCCTGCTGCTCAATCAGGCCCGGCTCGCCTTCAAGGCCTGGTTCGGTGTCATGCCCGAGGTGACGCCCGAGCTGATCAAGGCGATCGAAGCGACATTCTGAACAGCCGGGAGCCTTGCGCCATGACGCTGCCGGTGTCCCCCAGGATCGACTGCCACATCCACGCCATCGATCCCGTCCGCTTTCCTTACTCCGCCGACACGCCCTATAGGCCGAGCGGGCAGGAGATTGCGCCTGCGGCGCAGCTGCTTCGCGTGTTCGAGGCCTTCGATGTCCGCCACGCGCTCGTCGTCGCCACCAACACCGGTTACGGCAGCGATAGCCGCATCCTGCTCGACACGCTGGCGCAGGGCGCCGGCCGCTTCAGGGGCGTCGCGGTCGTCGAGAACGACGTCGACATCGGCGAGCTCGAACGCCTGAAGGCCGCCGGCGTGATCGGCGTTGCCTTCAACGTGCCGTTCCACGGCGCCGGCCATTATCTCGAGGCGGCGCCGTTGCTGGAGAAGCTGGTCAGCCTCGGCCTGTTCCTGCAGATCCAGGTCGAGCACGACCAGCTGCTCGATCTGCTGCCGCTGATCGAAAAGTCGGACGTGCGCTTGGTGATCGACCATTGCGGCCGGCCGTCGGTTGCGCAGGGCGTCAAGGGCAAGGCGTTCCAGGCGCTGCTGGCGATCGGCCGCGAGCGCGACGCGCATGTCAAGCTCTCCGGCTATTACAAGTTCTCGCAAGCGCCGCATCCGTATGAGGACACCTGGCCGTTCATCGCCGCTTTGGTCGAAGCCTTCACGCTTGATCGCTGCGTCTGGGGCTCGGACTATCCGTTCCTGCGGGCGCCTGAAAGGCTCGACTATGGGCCGCTGCTTGCGGTGTTGACACGATTGTTTCCGGAGCCCGGCGATCAGCATCGCCTGCTGTGGCGAACGCCAGCACGGCTGCTCGGCGTCGACGGCGGGACCGATCAGCCAGGATGACAACAGAGCAAAGCGGGAGGGAGTAAGTCATGAGGCAGTTCGCAGGGCCGGTCGGCATCGCGCTCGCGGCATCGCTATGGGCGAACATCGCGCAGGCGCAGAACACGGTCTACATCCCCGACGTGATCGAGCTGTCCGGTCCCGGCGCGGTCTCCGGCACCAACTGGCGCGACGGCGTCGCGCTCGCGGTCGACGAGATCAACAATGCCGGCGGCATTCTCGGGCGGAAGATCCAGACCGAGCATCTCGATACCCAGAGCAATCCCGGCGTCTCGCGCGCGCAAGTACAGAAGGTCCTGGACAAGGACCCTTACGTGGTGCTCGGCCCGATCTATTCCGGCTCGGTCAAGGTCAACATGGCGCTGACGCAGGCCGCCGAGATCCCGCAGATCGTCGGTGCCGAGGCCGCCGACATCACCACGCAGGGCAATCCTTTCGTGTTCCGCACCGCCTTCGGCCAGCAATTCTCGATGCCGAAGATCGCCAACTACCTGCACGACAGGCTGAAGGTGAAGTCGGTTGCGGTTCTCTGGGTCAACAATGATTTCGGCAAGGGCGGCCACGACAATTTCCTGAAGGAGATGAAGGCACGCGGCATCGAGGTCGCGGCCGACATTTCCACCGAGCAGGGTCAGGTCGATTTCGGCTCCGACGTCATCAAGCTCAAGGGCGCGAAGGCCGACGCGATTTTCGTCTATACCAACGAGGAGGAGAGCGCCCGCTTCCTGATCGAGGCGAAGAGGCAGGGCCTTTCAGCGCCGTTGCTCGGCGAGACCACACTGCTCAGCCAGAAGGTGGTGGAGCTCGCCGGTCCCGCGGCCAACGGCGTCCGTGGGCATGTCGGCCTGTCCGCCGATGCGCCCGTGCCTGGGATCGAGGAGTTCACGAAGAAGTTCAGCGAGCGCTACAAGTATCGGCCCGATCACAACGGCATCAAGGGATATACCGCGGTCTATCTCGTCAAATACGTCACCGAGAGAATCGGCAAGTTCGACAGCAAGGCCTTCGGCGCCGCCATGAAGGGCCTGACGCTGACGCCCGACAAGGCGCCGGGCATGCTGATGGAAGCAAGCTGGGACCAGAACGGCGACATCGACCGCGCCAGCTTTCTGGCCGAGATTGTCGACGGCAAGCAGAAGATCGTCGAGACCCTGCCGAAACTGAAGGGCGGCAAGGGCGAGTGAGGGGCGCAAGGGATGCGTAGCCCGGATGAGCCAAAGCGATATCCGGGGCCACGCTTTCGTTGCGCGAGTTGCCCCGGATTGCGCTCTGCTCCATCCAGGCTACGATAGCGTGCCGATAGTTCCGCACGCATGCCCCGCCTGGACAGTCCGAACCCATGAAAATCACGCTGCTGAAATCCGAAGACTACACCCGCTCGCCCTGGAAGAACGGTGGCGGCATCTTCACCGACATTGCGGGCGCTTGGCGCGCCGACGCGGCGGCGAAGGACTGGAGCAGCCTGCTCTGGCGCCTCGCGTCCACGCCGATCGTGGCGCCCGGTCCGTTCTCCCACATGCCCGGCATCGACCGGCTCCAGATGGTCGTGGGTGGACGCGGGCTGGTGCTGAAGTCGCCCACGCAGGAGTTCGACGAGCGTCAACCTTTTACGACGGTGCGCTTCACCGGCGAGATGGAGATCGTGACCGCGCTCGAAGACGGCCCCGTCGAGGTCGTCAATCTGATGGCCCGGCGCGGCGCGGCGGAGATCGAGCTCGTGGCGCTCCGCGAGCCCGGCACGCGGCAGCTTGCCGCCGGTACCCATCTGGTTTACGCCGCGCGCGGCGATTGCCGCGTCCGCCTCGATGGCGAGGACTTTTCAATTTCGCACGAAGACACGCTGAAGGTGGAGCTCGACGCGACCTCGCAGCTGGCGCTGGTGTCGGGGCTGGCGGTGCTGGGCTCGATCCGGCCGGTCGGCTAGCGCGATCGTTCCCTGCGCACAATCCGGGCAACTGGCCAGGTTGACGTGGCGCGGGAGGAGCACGATATGTGCTGGCGATGCAGACCGCCGCTGAAGGGCAGACGATGACTTCGCCACCGACCAACAACGCCCCCACGCAAGCCGTCGGCGTCATTGACTGGCTGACCAACGGCACGCGCGATGAGCGCTTCATCGACAACATCTTCGCGCAGATGTGCATCCGCCTGCAGCAGGCGGGTATCCCGCTGAAGCGGTCGACGCTCCACATCCTGATCAATCACCCGCAATGGCTGGGCGCCCGCTTCATTTGGTCGGACGGGATGCGGGACGCGGAGATTGCACTGGTCGATTACGACGTTCGCGAACGGTCCGAATATATCGGCAGCGCCGCCAACGAGATGCAGGACGGCGCGGCCGAGGTGCGCGAGAACCTCGAACGGGATGCTGCACTCGGCCGCAAGCACGCTCTCTATGACGAGATGCGCCAAAAGGGCCTGACTGACTACGTGGCCTGGCCGCTATACCACACGCTCGGCAAGCGCCATTTCATCACCTTCGCCACCGACCGTCCCGGCGGCTTCAGCGACGCGGACATCGCTGCCCTGAAGAGCGTCCTGCCGGTGCTGGCGCTGGTCAGCGAGATCCGCATCAAGAACCGCCTGGCCCGAACGCTGCTGGAGACCTATGTCGGCGCCCATGCCGGCGAGCTCATCCTGGCAGGCGCCACCAGGCGAGGCACCGGCACCACGGTGCGTGCCGCGATCATGATCTGCGACTTGCGGGAGTTCACCAAGATCTCCGACAACTGGCCGCGCGACGACGTCATCGACCTGCTGAACGATTATTTCGACGCGATGTCCGAGCCGATCGCACGGCACGGCGGCGAGATCCTGAAATTCATCGGCGACGGCCTGCTCGCGATCTTTCCGCTGCAACACGCCGACGCCTGCGCGGACCTGCTCCATGCCGTCACCGAAGCCCGCCAGGCCATGGCCGCCCTGAACGAGCGAAACGGCGCGACGGGCCGGGCGCCGCTCAATTACGGCATCGGTGTTCATGTCGGCGACGTCATGTACGGCAACATCGGATCGTCCAGCCGGCTCGACTTCACGGTGATCGGCCCGGCCGTCAACATGGCCTCGCGCCTGGAGACGCTCACGAAGCAGCTGGGACGAACGGTGCTGCTGTCACGCGATTTTGCCGAGCTGGTGCAGCCGCAATTCGAGCTGGAGCGCGTCGGCAAGCACGAGGTGCGCGGCTTCAGCGATCCTATCGAGCTGTTTGCGTATCACGGCTGAGGCCGTCAGGGCTCGAGCCGCGCGGCGACATGTTCGATAGCCATGTCCAGCGCCAATTCCAGAGGCCTCGTCGACCGCAGGGTCTGTGCGAGCAGGAGCCCTCCTTGCAGGCTTGCGAGCATCGCCTCTGAAAGCTCCTTCAAATTGCCGGTAGGCGTTCTCCCCGTGCGCGTCTGAATTCGCGCGAATGCCGCTTCGAAATAGCCTGCCCAGTGCGCGAAGCTTTCCGCCAGCGCCGCGCGCGTGCGCGGTGTCTCTGAGAGTTCGGCCGCCAACGAGCCGAGCGGGCAGCCGCCCGCGCAATTGGTCTGATCGGTCAACTCGACGACGGCGTCGCGCCACCGGCGGAGTCCGGTGAGGGAATTGAGCTTTCGCAGCAGGCCTTCGTGAGTTCCGAGCACGCATTCGGCTTGTCGCTGGATCACCGCCAGCACGAGCTCATCCTTGTCGGCGAAGTAGTGATAGAGCTGCGATTTGCTGGCCTTGCTGGCCTCGATCACCGCATCGATCGTCGTGTTTGCGGCGCCTCGCGCGCGAACGAGTTCGGTCGCCGCATCGACGATGCGCGCGCGCGTCGCCGCGCCCCGCGCCGTCTTGGGCGATGAGGTCTCCGGCGATGAGGTCTTCGGCGATGAAGCTCTGGGCAACGAGGTCTTCGGCAAGGCGGTCACGTTTTTGTTCATGGCTTTCACCGTACTTGACAGCACAGGGGCTGGCAAGTAATTGGACTAAATAGTCCAGTTTATGAAGAGGACAAGAATGTCTCGTCTCGACAATGGCAATGTCTTTCCGGCCTTGACGCTCGCCACGGTCGCCGACGGCGCGGTTTCGGTCGTGCAGCATCTGGCCGGTCGCTACGGCGTGGTCCTGATGTATCGCGGATCATGGTGCCCATATTGCAACGCGCAGCTTTCGGCCTTTGCCCGTGCGAAGGAGAAGCTCGATGAGCTCGGGATCGGGGTCGTGGCCATGTCGGTCGACGACAAGACCGCCGCGAGCGCGCTGGTCGAAAAGCACCGGCTGAATTTTCCGGTCGGCTATCGCGCCGATGCCGACGGGATCGCCGCGATGACTGGCGCTTACGTCAACGAAAGCCCGCGCTATCTGCAGTCCACCGGCTTCGTTCTCGACCCGGACGGAAGGGTGATCACGGCCGTCTATTCCAGCGGCGCGATCGGCCGGCTCGTGGCCGACGACGTGATCGGCCTGGTCCGTTACGTGAAGTCCAAGGCGTGATGCCCATTGAACCCCGGAGGCTCGGACGTGAATTCACATGAAGTTGCTGTCGTCGTCGGCGCGGGTGCCGGATTGGGCAACGCGCTCGTTGCCCGCTTCGCGGATGAGGGCATGCGCGTCGCCGCGGTTTCGCGCAGTGGCGGGACGGTCGAGCCCCGCGGCGATCTGGTTCGCAGGTACTCATGCGATGCGACTGACGCCGAGCAGGTCAAGGATGTGTTCGCGCGCGTGCGAAGCGCATTTGGACCGGCATCCCTGGTCGTGTTCAATGTCGGCATATGGGATCGGGGCGGAATCCTCGACATTTCCGAGGCGTTGTTCGAGCGGGCGTGGCGCACGGGTTGTTTTGCCGGTTTCCTGGTCGGCCGCGCCGCTGCGGCATCCATGTTGGAGAGCGGAGGCGGGACCATCATCTTTTCGGGTGCGACAGGATCGATCCGCGGCGGGGCCGGATTTGCCGCCTTTGCCTCTCCGAAATTTGCCCTGCGCGCGCTGGCCCAGGCGATGGCACGCGAGCTGGGCCCGAAGAACATTCACGTGGCGCATGTCATCCTCGACGGCATGATCGCGCAGGAGCACGACCCCTCGGAAGCCTTGCTTCAGCCCGGCGCGATCGCGGAGAGCTATTATCAACTGCACCGGCAAAGCCGCAGCGCGTGGACCCATGAACTCGACCTGCGGCCATCCAGTGAACGATTCTAGCTCGGCGATCGCCGCACCCGCCCGAGCCATCAATCCAAAGCCGCGCGACTGGCTGTTACTGCTGTCGCTGGTATTGATCTGGGCCGTCAGTTGGCCGGTCATCAAGATTGGTGTCGGTCAGATTCCGCCGATCTGGTATGGCTGTTTCCGCTATGCGATCGCGGCGCTCATCCTGTTCGGAGTCCTGATTGCGCGCCGTGAGCTGGCGCTGCCGTCGTCCGCAGATCTTCCTTTCGTCGTCGTTTCGGGTACGCTTCAGATGGCGGCGTATTCGGCGCTCACCGGTCTCGCCTTGACGATCTTGCCGCCCGGGCGCGCGTCCGTGCTGGCCTTTTCCACCCCCATCGTGGTGGCGCCGCTTGCGGCGTGGCGGCTGGGCGAAGACCTGGGGCCGAAGATGGTTGCGGGTGTATTGATCGGATGTGCGGGAACCGCCGTGATCGCCTCGCCGTCCTTTGCCGTTGCGGGCAAGCAGACCTTGGCCTACGCGATGCTGATGGCCGCTGCGACGGCGTGGGCCGTCACCATCGTGACCGTGCGGGGGCATCGCTTCGCCTCTTCGGCGTTGAGCCTCGCTCCCTGGCAGATGCTCATCGCCGCGATCGTGCTGCTCCCCACCGCGATCTCTGTCGAGGGACCGCCGCCGGCGATATCGCCGCTTGGCGCAGCCACGCTCGTCTACGTGGCGCCTGTCGCAACCGCGTTCGCTTACTGGGCCGTGGTCGAGGCCGGGCGCCGTTTTGCCGCCAGCGCGATGTCGATGGCGCTGTTGGCGACACCCAGCCTCGGCCTGCTGATTTCCGCATGGGCGCTGAATGAGCCGATCGATGTCTCTCTCGTCGCTGGCGTGGCTCTGACCGCAACCGGAATCCGTCTGACGATTGCGGCGAGGCGGAGCGGATGATCGACGAGACACACGCCGACGGCGAGCAATTGCTCGCCAGGGGGCGCATGACAGCTCGGTTGTTGCCAACGCAGAAATGTGCAACTAGGCTTCAACTGAACTAGCCATGGTCCGATTGGCCGCACCTACATGCCAAAATTCCTACGCATCGGAGTCCATCAGTCGAACGTATCGGGATACACATCGAAGGCATGGTGTGTCCGGCGGGTTGGTTCGGCGGTCTTCCTGAAATGGGGCGCCGTAGAAGTTCAGGGCGCCGGCGATGGGCGAAAGGTCTATTGGACGCGGTTGCCGCAGGAGAAGACTGTTCGTTGCGGTACGGCGCAGCGTGCCCAGGACTATGCCAAAGCCGCGATCGCCCGGCGCCGTAGCCATCGCTATGAGCCGCTTGACGGGCCGATCGCGCCCCGTCGCCGGGCAGAGGAGGGCGGCGCCGCGTCCAAGCAAGTGCTCGCCACGATTCTGATCGTCGACATCGTCGGCTCAACCGCAAAGGCGGCGAAGCTCGGCGATGCGCGCTGGACGAAGGTCATAGGCCATTATTACGCCGCCGTGCGAAAAGAGCTGAAGAGTTCGCGCGGCAAGGAAGTCGTGACGACCGGCGACGGCATTCTGGCGACGTTCAAGGCACCGGCGGCTGGAATCAATTGCGCGACCGCGATCCAGAAGGCCGTGCGTACGTTGGGGCTCGACATCAGGGTTGGGCTGCATGCCGGCGAATACGAGGTGAGCGGAGGCGAGATGGTCGGTCTCGCCTTTCACATCGGCACGCGCGTCGCCGCCAAGGCGCGGGCCGGCGAGGTCCTGGTCTCGAGCGCGGTCAGGGATCTGGTGGCAAAGTCCGAGATCCGCTTCAGGGATCACGGCGTACACCAGCTCAAGGGCGTGCCGGCGCGATGGCGGTTGTACCGGGTGGAGCATTGAGCGCGATTGCGCAACGGTGATCTCCGCTCGGTTCCCGGGCCGGAACGCAGCGGCGACCGGAACTCATTGACGGAATTGGCTTCTTCGGAGCCCCCACACTCCCGTTAAGGTCGAAGACACCAAGCGCTTTTACGTGTCCTTCGCCTCTCTGCCCTAGCCTTTCGAGCGGCTGGGACAATCTTGATGAGCTTCTTCGCGCGGTTTCGTGACGCTTTCGCGATCGGTGATACGACCGAACCGCTCGGCCGTTCGCTGCTCGTCGAGCAGTTCCGCGTGCTCCGCAAGCAGGTGCCGGTTCTTTACGCCGTGCTCGTGGTGAACAGTATCAGCGTCGGGCTGCTGTTGCCGAATACGGTGTCGGTATGGCTGCGATTTGCCTTGCCAGGTGCCCTCCTGACGGCCTGTCTGTTGCGCCTCGCCCAGTGGCTCCGGATGAAGCAGGCCGATTTCACCGCGGAGGAGGCGTACCGGGAGCTCGCAAGGGTTCGTCTCGCCACCATGCTGATCAGCTCCAGCTTCGTGATCTGGATCCTGGCGCTGTTCATGGTGGTTGATCCCGGTCTGCGCGTGTCGGTCTCGCTGCTGCTTTTCATGGGCTGCGTCGGCACCGCCTACTGTCTCGGCAGCTTCCCGCCATCGTCGCGCTCGGCGATGCTGATCGCAGGCGCACCGATCGCCACCCTCCTGCTGCTCTCCGGCGACGGCATGCTGATCTCGGTCGGCATCAATCTGATGGCGCTGCTGGCCCTGCTCGCCCGGATGATCAACACCAATTTCCGCTCCTTCGTGAAGATGGTCGAGACCCACGAACGGCTCGCCCTGGAAGGCGATCGCGCGCGGGCCGCGGAGCAGAATGCGACCGCGTTCGCGGAGCGCTTCGACAGGGCGCTCAACAACATGTCCCAGGGCCTGTGCTTCTTCGATGCCGATCAGCGCCTGATCGTCTGCAACCGGCAATATCTCGAGATCTACGATCTCGATCCGAAGCTGGTGCGGCCGGGCATGAAACTGAACGACATCGTCGACCTCCGCTATTCGATCGGCAGCGCACCGAAGATGGAGAAGACGGATTATCTGGTCTGGCGCAACAGCGCGCCGGTGATCGGCGAGGATTCGGATACGACCGTGGAGCTGACCAACGGGCGGATCGTGCGGATCCGCCATCGCCCGATGGAGGACAATGGTTGGGTCGCCACCCACGAGGACATCACGGAGCGACATCGAACCGCGACGGCTCTCGTGGAGGCGGAGGCCTCTTTCCGTCTCCTGTTCGAGGAGAACCCGCTTCCGATGTGGGTGGTCGATGCGAACACGCGCCAGCTCATCGCCGTGAACGGCGCGATGTGCCGGCATTACGGCTATTCGCGCCGGGATCTCCTGGCCATGTCCGAGCATCAGCTCGCCTATGGCGAGCCGCAAGCGGGAGCCGGACGCGACTGCGAATTGCACAGGACCGCCGACGGCGAGGTGATCGAGGTCGTGATCGATTCCCGCCCGCTCGCCTATGAAGGGCAGTCCGCCCATGTCTGCGTCGCCTTCGACGTGACGGAGCGGAATCGGGCGCAGCAGCGGGTGAACTATCTGGCGTGTCACGATGCGCTGACGGAGCTTCCCAACCGGGCCGCCCTGGACCAGCATCTCGGCGCCGCGATCGAACGCGCGGACATCACCGATGGCGCCTTCGCCGTGCTCTGCATCGATCTCGACCACTTCAAGGAAATCAACGACCGGTTCGGTCATGCCGTCGGCGACGCCGTGTTGCGCGAGGCCTCGCGGCGCCTGCAGGAGGCCGCGCAGGGATCCTACGTGGCGCGCGTCGGCGGTGACGAGTTCATCGGCATCACCGACCAGTTGCCGCTGCCGGCGACCGCGGAGCTGCTCGCCACCCGGCTACGGGCGCAATTCGAGCAGCCGATCGAGGCTGACGGCCATGTGCTGAAGATCGATCTCTGCGTCGGCGTTGCGCTCTATCCGAGAGACGCCGACAATTCCGTGTCGCTGCTGGCGAATGCGGATGCCGCGCTGTATCGCGCCAAGCACGAGGGCAGGGGCGCTGTGCGCCTGTTCACCAGCGCGATGGACCAGCAGTTGCGGGACCGCCGCGCGCTGGAGCACGATTTGCGGACTGCCGTCGAGCGCGGCGAACTCTATCTGGAGTACCAGCCGCAGCAGCACCGCGACGGCACGCTGATGGCCTACGAGGCGCTTGTGCGCTGGCGACATCCGGTGCGCGGCATCATCCCTCCGGGCGATTTCATTCCGATCGCGGAGCAGAGCGGCTCCATCGCGCAGATCGACGATTGGGTCCTGATGGAGGCGTGCCGGGAAGCGGCGTCGTGGGATCGGCCGCTGCGCGTGGCCGTCAACGTCTCGGCGGCACAGTTCCGCCGGGAAAATCTCGACCGGCAGGTCCGCCGCGCGCTGCGCGACAGCGGGCTTGCGGCCGGGCGTCTCGAGCTCGAGATCACCGAAGGCGTGCTGATCGAGGATATGCCGCGTGCCAAGCGGACCATGCGGTCGCTCAAGGCGCTCGGCATCCTGATCGCCCTCGACGATTTCGGAACGGGATATTCCTCGCTGTCCTATCTCGAAGCGTTTCCGCTGGACCGCATCAAGATCGATCGCTCCTTCGTCGCCTCGCTTGGCCAGAACGACCGATCGCTCGCGATCGTGCGGGCCGTGATCGGCCTCGCCCACGGGCTGGGGGTGCCGGTCCTCGCGGAAGGCATCGAGACCGAGCTTCAGATGTCGCTCCTGGTACAGGAGGGCTGCGACGAGATGCAGGGCTATCTGATCGGACGGCCGCACAGCCTCGTGCCGCCGAAGCCAGGCCAAAGCGCCAAACGCGCGGCGTCCTAAACGGCGACCGCGGCGCAGCGTGCCTAGCCGGCCGGACCGGTCCCATCGCATTTCGGGCATCGGCCGTCCGCGGCGAGTTTCAGCTGGCGGCCGATCTCGTCCCTGAGCGCGTCGGCCTCGAACGCCGTTCCATCGCTTCTCACAATGCGTTTGGCGCGTTCGTAGGCATGGCTTTCGGCGGCGTCGTCGCCCACGCGGATGATGACCCCGTCGTGGAAAGGGCAGGCCGTGGTCGCACGGGTCGTCTCGAGCGCGTAGCGCACGGCTGCCGGGAGATCGTCGAGATTGGCGGACATCATGGCTGCTCTCCCGATCGAGGCGGTCCAGATGGTGGCCTGTTGTCGGCGACGCGCGGTCGCCGAACCCAATTATTCCGAAGCGGCGCCCGGAGTGCCTAGGAGTCCGGGCTCCGCTTCGTCTGGCACCGGACAGCGCGCCCGATCCCGAATAGAGCATAGGCGCGGGAGGGTGGTCCGCTTTGACCCAACGCAAACCTAGGAAAGGTCCGTAGGGGATGGTCCGCAATTTCGCCGGCCGGCGTTCGGGCGCATAGAAGGAGCATGCACCGCCAAATCCTATTCAGGTGCCCGCGCACCGGCATGAACGTCCAGCATCGGATCGATGACGAGCGGCTCGAGAGTTCCGAGCCGGCGGATAGCTACGTGCCCGTGAGGTGTCCGGCCTGCATGTCGCTGCACTTCGTCAACAGCACCACCGGCAAGCTGCTCAGCGAGCGAACTGCACGGGCCGTGGCAAGACCGCGTTCCGCCTGATCCGTCCGCATCGCGTGTGCTGCGATGCTGCGGGAACCGATCAGTGGATCGCCGCGTACATGATGGCTTCCTCCGTCGCCTCCAGCGCGGAGAATTCCTCGACGACCTTGCCCTGCCTGCAAACCAGGATGCGGTCCGACAGCGCCATGATCTCGGGCAAATAGGAGGAAATCACGACCACCGCCTTGCCCTTGTCGGCCAGCGAGTTGATCAGCTCGTGAATCTCGACGATGGCGCCGACGTCGACGCCTCGCGTCGGCTCGTCGAAGATGATCAGCTCGGGATCCTGGATCAGTGATTTCGCGATCACCACCTTCTGCTGGTTGCCGCCGGACAATTCGACGACCTTGGCCTCGTCGCCGATGGCGCGCACCTTGAGGCGCTCGATCCAGGATTTTCCGCTCGCCGTGCTTTCACGCCGTGACAGCCAGGCGCGTCCCCTGGGAAACTTGGCGAGCAGGCCGAGATAGATGTTGCGCGCGATCGACGCCGTCTCGAAGAACCCTTCGACCTTGCGATCCTCGGTCACGTAGGCAATGCCTGCCTGCACGGCCGGCGCGGGGACGCGGTAGCGGACCGGCTTGTCGTCGAGGATCACCTCGCCGCCATGGAAGAAGTCGCGTTTCATGACGCCGGCGACGATCTTGAACGTCTCGGTGCGTCCCGCGCCGACCAGGCCGAACACGCCGGTGATCTGGCCCGCGAACACCGACAGCGAATTGTTCTTCACCATCGGCGCCATCTTCAGGTTCTGCACCGTCAGCACCCGCTTGCCCGAGGGGCGCACCGTCGCCTTGCGCGCGCCATAGAGCGTATTGGAGAGGTCGCGCCCCACCATGGCCTGGACGATGCGCGCACGATCGAACTTCGCGGCGTCGTCGGTCACCACATGCTTGCCGTCGCGCAGCACCGTGATGCGGTCGGCCAGCAGCAGCGCCTCTTCGAGCGCATGCGAGATGAAGATGATGGAGACGCCGCGCCGCTTCAGGTCCTTGACCAGGTCGAAGAAGTATTTCTTCTCCTCCGGCGTCAACGTCGCCGTCGGCTCGTCGAAGATGATCACCTTGGCCTTGTGAAGGACGGCGCGGGCGATCTCGACCATCTGCTTCTTGGCCGCTCCGAGCCCACCGACCGTCGCCGTCGGCGTCACGTCGAAATTGAGCGATTGCAGGAATTGCTGGGCCGCGATGTAGATGCCGCGCAGGCGGTTGTAGAATTTCTCCTGCCCGAGGAACAGGTTCTGCGCCACCGTCATGGTCGGCACCAGGCTGTTCTCCTGGAACACCATGGCGATGCCGAGGTTGCGCGCCTCCAGCGGCGTCTTCGGGGTGACCTCGACGCCGTCGACGCTCATGCCGCCTGAGGTCAGCGACACGACGCCGGCCATGACCTTCGTCAGCGTGGATTTCCCCGCGCCGTTTTCGCCGACGAGAGCGTGGATTTCGCCGCGCCGCAGGTCGAAATCGACGCCCTCGATGGCGGGAACGCCGGCGTAGAGCTTGGTCGCCTTCGACAGCGACAGGACGAGATCGTTCATGCCCGGGCCTCCCCGCCGAGGGAGGCGAGCGGCAGCCTGATGACGCGCCCGGGTCCCTTTGCGATCATGACGAGATCGTCGCCGTATTCGACGGCGGCGACGATGCCGTGGTTGACGCCGTCAGCCCGGCTATGCAGCGAATAGAGCGGAAGGCCGTCCGTCCCGAGCCGGATGACGAGACCATATGACCGCGGCGGCGCCCAGGGTTTCATCACGCCCATGGTCTTGATGTGGGCGCCTTGCAGCGGCTCCTTGAAGGAGTTGCCGGAGCGCAGGCGCGGCGCGACCCAGAACTCCGGGTCGATCTCCGCGATCATGCGGCGGCGATAGGCCGGCTCGCGCAGCACGAACTCGACGAGCTGGGTACGCGCGGTGAAGGCGGTGAGCCAGAAGCCGCCGCCGCGCGCCGGCGACAGCCGGGACGGGTAGACGGGCAGGTGCCGCAGCAGGTCGTTGCGCTTGCCGTCGGGCGCGATGGACACCAGGCGATGCCGCCAGCTTTCGCTGACGAGCACCGCGTCATTGCTCGCGATGGTGCCGAACGGGTAACCGAGGCCGCCGGCAAGCTGCGTGACCGCGCCAGTTTTCGGATCGAGCCGCAGCACCCGGCCGGTCCTGCCGAGCTCCATCAGATCGCGGGCCCAGTCGTCCACACCGCGCAGCGAGGATCCATCGGTTGCGATCAGCGTGCCGTCGGGCGCGGCAGCGAGCGCGTTGACGGCGTGCAGGCCTTGCGAAAATATCGACGCAGGCGTCTCGGCTGCGGGATTGTCGTAGACCAGGACCTCCGTGCCGCCGAGCGCGATTGCAAGGCCTCCACCCGGCAAGGATGCCAGCGCGGAGATCGGACGCTCGAAGCTGCGAACAAGCGTTGCCGCATGTCCGTCCAGGCGTATCAGCCGCACGCCGTCGGCAAGGAGCAGCGAGGTGCCGTCCGTGGCGAGATCCTCCGGAGCGTCGCATGCAAGCAGGATGTCCGCCTGCTCGAGCATCTGGTTGGGCTTCAACGCGCCGTCGAACGAGGGGACGGTGATGGCGGCGTCGCCGCGGCCGAGGAAACGGTTGGCGAATTCTCTGACGGCGGCGATCACGACGGCTTCCTCCAGCGCTTGTCGTACTGGACGAAATCGGGGTCGGCATTGTCGAGCTTGAAGCGGCCGATCCGGTTGTTGGCGATGCCGCCGAGATAGAGATAGCCGCGATGCTCTCGCATCGACGTGATCATGGGGTGATTGAGACCTTTGAGGTCCCAGAACGATTCCAGGATCTTGCCCTGCTCGTTGAATTTGACGACGCAGCCGGTGTTGATGTTCGGGAACAACCATTCGTCGACCGGCACGCGCTTGGCCATGCGCCGGCGGAAGCCCGGCATCTTCCAGGCGAGATCCAGCGACGGGCTGCGCATGCCGACCAGCGCCAGCCAGTAATTGCCGTCGGAGGCGAGGTTGATGTTGTCGGGATAGCCCGGCAGATTGTCCATGACGGTTTCGACCTCGCCCTTCCTGGGGCCTGCGAACCAGTAGCGCTTGACCGAACAGCCGAACGTCTCCGCGAACAGGATCGACTGCCCGTCACTGGCGACCGCGACGCCGTTCGGGAATTTGAGGCCGCGCAGCGCGGTATGGGTCGTGCCGGTCTTGGTGTCGTAACAGATGATGCGGCCATTGCCGCGTGCCTCCAGCCCGTCGACCGGCCATTCGTCCATCTCGTAGCGCACGGTGGCCTCGGAGAAGAAGATCAGTCCGTCGTCGGTGATGTCCAGATCGTCGGCGAGCCGCAGGCGGCTGTCGTCGTTCACGGAGTAGAGGCTGCGGTTGGTCTCGTCGGTGGCTTTCTCCACGGTGCCGTCGGGCTTGATGCGGTAGAGCCCCATGCCGCCGATGCAGACATAGAGATTGTCCTGCCTGTCGAAGGCCATGCCGAGCGGCTGGCCGCCGATATGCGCGAACACCTCCATTCGTTCATAGTCCGGCGGGAAAAAGCGGATGATGTCGCCGTGCCGCGAGCCCGCATAAAGCACGTCGTTGCGGTCGAGAATGACGTCCTCGGGCGCCTCGATCCGGCCGAGCCCGATCAGGGAGACGTCGCGCAGCCTGTCGTTCTGCTCGAACGGCCCGCCGCTGCCGATCTCGGTCGGCGGCGGTGGCGGCAGCGCGTGATAGGTCGGGGCGACGTAGACCTTGCTGATGATCCGGGTGCGGTTCTTCTGCCAGCGGATGTCGACCATGGCGGCCGCCAGCAGGATCGACGCCAGCGCCATGCGGTTGACGCCGCCGCGTGCGTTCATGGCGGTCAGCCCGTTGGTGACGAGCAGGACGATGAGCACGCCGACCATGGATTTGACGACCGAGCCCTTGCCGCCGCCGAGCGTGATGCCGCCGAGCACGGTGGCCGTCAGCACGATCACCTCGAGGCCGACGCCGATGTCGCCGCCGACCGTGCCGAGCCGGGCCGCGAAGAACAGCGCGCCGATGCTGGTCAAGACGCCGCTCGCGACATAGCAGAGCGCGATGGTGCGGCGGACCGGAATGCCGGAATTATAGGCCGAGCGCCGCGAGCCGCCGATCGCGGTGATGTGCCAGCCGGGCCGAAGGCGCGTCAGGAAGACGTGACCGAAGATCGCGATCACGATGTAGACCAAGGCCACGCTGGGAATGCCGAACACGCTGCCGCCGCCGATGAAGTCCCAGGACGGGATGTCCGGAAAGGCCGAGGCGATGGCGTTGGAATAGCGCTGGATCAAGAGGTCATAGGCCGAGCGGTAGATGATCAGCGTGATCAGCGTGGTGATGAAGGCGCGCAGCCTGAGATAGCCGATCAGCACGCCGTTCACGGCGCCGAGCAGCCCACCGACGATCATGGTGACGACCACCACGGCGGGGACCGGCCAGTTGAGCACGTCGAGCAGATAGAGCGCGCAGAAATCCGTCAGTGCGAAGATCGATCCGACCGACAGGTCGATGCCGCCGACGATGACGACCAGCGCCATGCCGAGGCCGATGAAGCCGATCTCGCCGGCTTGCCGCGCGGTGTCGGCGAGGCTCGCGGGGGTGAGGAAGTGCTCGAGCGAGCGGCTCAGCGCGAAGCCGATGATCAGGAGCAGGATCACCGGAATGGCGGTTTCGGTCCATCGTTTGGACAGGATCTCGCCGAGGAGATGGTCCGGCCAGTAGCGATATCGGAGCCTGGTCAGTGTCTCGCGCATCTGCCTTCCGCTGATTCCATGAGCACGGTGGCGCGCTCCGCACCCGAAGGAGCGGAGCGCGGAGCTTTCGTTGCGATCACTTCTTGAGGTCGGAGAGATTCCAGCACGCCGTCTGGGTGTCGGCGTTCTCCTTGGTGATCGGGATCAGCGTGGTGTATTCGGAGCCCTTGATCGAACCGGGCTTCGCGCCCGACGACAGCAGCCATTTGATCGTGCCGGCCATTTGCGCGGCCTGCGTCGGCACGTCGTAGCTCATATTGAGGTCGAACGAGCCGTTCTTCACGAGCTCGCATGCGCCCTTGCGCTCGCCGCCGCCCGACGTGGCCAGGAACACCTTGCCGGTCAGGCCGGCTTCCTTGATCGCCGCGGCGGTGCCGATGTCCATGCCATCCCAGAAGCCGACGATGCCGCAGAGATCCGGGTTCTGCTTCAGCACGGTCTGGGTGATCGCCTTGGCCTTGGCGGCGTCCCAATCGGCCGCCTGGCTGGAGACGACCTTGATCTCGGGATGCTTGGCGAGGATGTTCTCGACGCCCTTGAGCGTGTAGGCGCTGGCCGCCGCGGAGAGCGCACCCTGGATGATGGCGATCTTGTTCGACTTGCCTTGGCAGGCCTTCACCACGCCCTCGGTCTGGCGCTCGCCGATCTCGATCCAGTTGGCGCCGACGAAGGCCGAGCTGCGATAGGCCGAGCCCATGTTGATCTGGATGACGTAGATGCCTTCGTTCTCGGCGCGCTGCAGCAGCTTTGCGTAGGTCTGCACGTCCGGATTGTGGATCACCATCACCGCCGGCTTCTCGGAGATCAGCGAGGTGACGGCCTGCGCGCCGGCATTGGTATTCCAGTTGGGATCGCGAATGACGAACTTGACGCCGAACGGCTCGAGCTCCTTCTTGAGGCCCGCATACCAGCCTTCCGTCAGATCGAAATTCATCGCGACCGGCACGTAGGCGACGGTCTTGCCGGCGAGCGCTTCCCGGAACGGCTTCTGGAACGGCTCGTCGAGCCCCTGCTGGGCGAGCGCCGGGACCGTGCCGGCCGAAAGCGCCAGTGCGGCGATACTCGCAAGCGCGAATTTATGCATGCAGGCCATTGTCTTCCTCCTTGTTGGACAGGCGTAGATCAGATGTCGCCCTGTTGGGCCGTTTCTTCGTTGCGTGGATTGAGGAATGTGTCGGTGATGACGGCGACCAGCAGCACGAGACCCTTGATCAGGTTCTGGCCGGCATAGGGGACGTTCAGGATCGTCATGCCGTTCAGCATGGTGCCGATCAGCAGCGTGCCGATGATGACGTTGACGACACCGCCGCGTCCGCCGGACAGGCCGATGCCGCCGAGCACGACGACGAGGATGACGTCGTAGATCAGCGTGGAATTGAAGATGCGGGTCGGCATGGAGTTGACGGATGCGGCCATCACGAGGCCGGCAAAGCAGCCGATCAACGCGGCGACGACATATTGCAGCACGATGATGGGCCGCGACGGGATGCCGGTGACGCGCGCCGCGAAAGGATTATCGCCGATCGCGTAGATGTAGGCGCCCCATCGCGTCTTGCGCAGCAGGACGAAAACCACGACGCAGGCGATCGCGAACATCACGATCGAGGTGGGGATGCCGAGGATGCTGCCCTGGCCGAGCCGCTCGAAGCCGGCCATGCCGTCGCTCCATTGCACGACGTCGAGCTGGAACAGGGCGGCCTGGCCGAGGCCGGCGACGAACAGGCCGGTCGCCAGCGTCGCGAACAAGGGCGGCACTTCCGCATAGGCGATGAGCCAGCCGTTGACGAGACCGATCGCGATCGAAAGCAAACCGGCCGCGAGCAGCGAGGCCGGCAGCGAATGTCCGTTCTGAACCATCTGCAGCACGAGGCCGCCGGGGACCGCGAGCGCCGCGATCAGCGACAGGTCGATGCCGCGGCCGATCACCACGATCGCCATGCCGAGCCCGAGGATGCCGAGCACTGCAACGTTCTGCAGCAATGTCAGCATGTTGTCCGCGGAGAGAAAGCCGTTCAGGAATATCGAGAAGCTCAGGAAGAGTGCGGCGAAGACCGCAAACACGATCTCCTGCTGGCTGATCCGAACGCGCTTCATCGCTTGCCATCCCTCGGGGCTCGGCATCGCGCATGCGGGATCGCCGTCTCCGCGCGCGCTAGCCTCCCCCCCGTCCCAAGATTCGTTTTGTGCTTGATAGGCGAGAGACCCCGATGTGACTTGCGTCAACGCGCAAACCTTTTGCGCTGGCGCGCAAAGAGTCTTGCGCGAAGCTGACGGGAACCTAAGATCGAGGCCAATGTACTTTTGTGCGCTGCACAGCCAGACCTCGCTGTAACGGGCCGCCGATGGATCTCGTGTTTACGACCGAGGAGCTTGACCCCGCCCGGCGTTTTGCCGCCTGGCAGGACGCCATCTGCGATCACTACGTCCATGTCGACGTCAACGCGGTGAAGCCCGCCGACTATCAGGGCTTTATCCGCGAGGCGCAATTTGGCCCGGTCACGATGAGCGACGTCTTCCTGTCGGAGCAGCGCATCTCGCGGCGCGAGCGGCACATCGCCAAGCTCGACAAGGATTGTTACTACGTTCAGTTTCTGCAACAGGGCAGCATGGACGTGCTCCAGGCCGGCCAGACCCTGGCAACCAGTCCGGGCACCGGTGCGATCTTTTCGGCCTCCGATGCTTACGATCTCGAATGCTCGAACCAATTCCGATCGCTGTATCTGGAAATTCCGCGCAAGGAATTTTCGTCTCGCTTCGCGGAGGGCAAGATGCCGCTCGCGGCGACGATTGCGACGGGCCGGGGCCTCGGGCGGATCGCCGCCGAATTCTGCGCGCTGCTCGCCTCGGAGGCGTCAAGCCTCGACGATGCGGCGCGGGGCAAGCTCGGCCACGAGCTGATGGACGTTCTGGCGCTCGCGCTCGACATGGGCGACAAGGACGAATTCTCGGAGGATGCCACGGCGCGGAGGGCGCGGCTGCGCTCCGTCAAGGCCTGGATCGAGGAGCACCTCACCGAGCCCGACCTGTCGCTGGAGAAGATCGCCCGGAGCAATGGCGTCTCGCTCCGGCATCTGCATTATCTGTTTCGCTCGACCGAGATGTCGGTGTCGGAATGGATTTTGAACCGCCGCCTGCAGCGTTGCTACGATGCGCTGATGCGCCCCGAGCTGCGTGCGCTGTCGGTGACCGAGATAGCCTATCGCCTCGGCTTCAGCAGTTCGTCGCATTTCAGCACGGTGTTCCGCCGGAAGTTCGGCCACAGCCCGTCCGAGCTGCGGCGGCGGCAGACTGGGCCTATGGAGTAGCGCGGAGACCGTCGCGCCGGGGCGCCGGTGACGGCGCTCGGCGGCAACGGGCCTCCGGCAGGGCGTGCGGCCGCGCCTGCTATTTCTCGACGGCGCCGGTCCAATCCTTGAAGCCGCCGACATTGTAGACCTTGTCGTAGCCCATGTCCTTCAGCAGCTTGCCGGCCAGCGCCGATCGGCCGCCTGAGGCGCAGTAGAGAATGACGGTCTTGCTCCTGTCGAACGCCTTGTCGTGATAGGGCGATTCCGGGTCCGCGCGAAACTCCAGCATCCCGCGCGAGACATGCACGGCGCCTTCGATCTTGCCGCTGGCGGCGACCTCCGGCGCGTCGCGCACATCGAGGACCAGCGTGTTGCCGCTTTTGATCATCTCGGCGGCCTGGTCGGACGTGATCTTGGGGACGGCCGCGTTCGCGGCTTCGAGCATTTGCTTGACGCTGGTGGGCATGGGTTTTCTCCGTACGTGCTTCCGCGCAGACGATAGCACGTCAGCGGCGCCTTGCCTCATCCCATTGGAGGACCCTGGCGCGCGAAATAAGCGACTTCACGCACCGCTCTCTGTTCGATGTCTTCGATGCTTCGCCGCTCTCACGGCTTCAGCCGCGACATGCAGAGCTTCTTGTCCTGCTCCTTGTGCTGGAAGCCGTAATTGATGCAGGCCCGGTCTTCGGCCGGCGTGTGCTTGGCGATCTTCAGATAGATGCGGGACGGTTTGCCCTCGCCGTAATACAGATCGCCGGAGACGGCGACCGCGTCGTCGCCGACGAACTGGTGCCGGTAGAACTCGCCGTCCTCCTTGATCGATCCGAAGCAGCCGCGGATGAGATTGAGCAGCCGGTCGGTGCGCTCCTCGAGCTCGCGGCGGTTGGTCTTGTCGTAGTGCCAGTCGCAGGCGTAGGTCGGAACGATGCGAATCGTGATGTTCTTTTCGGTGCCGATTTCAATGGAACATTCCGGCCGGACCGCCAGAAAGTCCTGCGAGACGGTGATCGGGGTGGCGTATTCGTCGATCTCGGCGATGTCGCTGATCTTGACGCCCTTGCTGCCGAGCGTGCCCGGCGTAATGAACCACTTCTCCTTCTTTTCCTTCGTGATGCCCGCAAACAAATTGGGAGCGTGGCCCGCTACGGTGCGAATCTGATCGCAAAACGGGGCGCTCTTCTGGCTGGCATCGACGGTCTTCACGGCGGGTGTGGACTTCTCCTCCTTGGCGAGTTTGTCGGCCTGGATTTCCTTCAGCTTCTTGATGGCCTGGGCCAGATATTCGAGATCGGCCTTCGCGCAGGCCTTGCCCTTGCGCGCCTCGCCCTCCTTCAGCCAGGTGGCGTACAGTTTGTCGGCCGAGCCCGTGTCGCAGCCGGCCTCGATCAGCTTGATCTTCTCGTTGTAGTAGGCCTGCTGCTCCTTCAGATTGTTGTCGGCATCGATGCAGTCGAGCGCGTCGCCGCGCTGCTTGGTGAGGCGGTTGTATTCGTCGCGATCGAGCTCGTTCCGGTTGGACTTCTCCCTGATCGGCGCCATGGTGACGGACCTCAGGTCCGCGATGGCGGCGCGCTCGCGCGCGTTGAGATTGAGGGCAGCCTCCCGTTCGGCGTCCAGACGGTGCTCCACACTGAAATCCGCCGGGCACCGCTTGGCGTCGCGCGCCGCAGCCGGCGCGAGCTGTGCGGCAAGGGCGAGAAGGAGGCAGGAAGCGTGGACGCGCATGCAAAGATCCTTGGCTCGGGCAATGCGGTCAGAATAGCGTGGCGGTGCGGACAGGCAAGGCGGAGTGAGGCGCAAACCTCGGCAATCCCGGGCGATGAATTTCCGCTCGCCGCCGACATGATGCTTGCGGGGCCTGCGAGGCGACGGGCAATATCGGGGCGAAGATCATCGAGCTTTGAATGACCCGTTTGGGTCATGCTGGTACGACCGCCGTCAATGAATGATACGACGCAACCCGCCTGTAGAGCGCTCATTTCGCCCGCAATCCGCGGCAGGAGATGACGATGACTTGCTCTATATCGACCGGCCAGCCCTGCAAGCACTGCCGTCCGCCCGCGGAGATCGAGCCGCTCGGCTTCCAGGCCGACTTTACCGCGGCCGAGCATGAAATGATCCTGCGCGGCTTCCAGCCCGACGAGATGGAGCAGAAGTGGTCCGTTTGCTGCGACGGCGACTGGGTGTATTTCTGCCGGAGCTGGACCAAGTTCATGATATTTGCGCTTCGCCTGGAACGAACCGCAGCCGGTGCGCGCGTTGCCGATTCCCTGGTCAGCAGGGATGCCAAGCAGTATCGCTCGACGGACCTCGATTACGATCGCCGACTCGTGCGCGAGTTCATCGACGGATGGTTGCTTTGTTCCGATTGATCCTGCTTGCCCGCCTTCCGGGCCGCCTCGACGAAGCACATCTGCAGCTGCACCAACGGACAATGGCACGGCTGCTCGAACCCGCGGCCAGACCGCTATGAGCGACAGGGCGGGCGCCAGCTCCTACTTCGCGCTCGCAAATGCATCCGCCGCGTAGACGACCTTGCCGCCCACGAACGTCAGCACAGACGCCGTGGCGCCGATCTGCTCGACGGGTACGGACATGAAATCCCGGTCGAGGATCGCGAAGTCGGCGAGCTTGCCGGTCTCCAGCGTACCGCGCCGCGTCTCGTCGAAGCAGAACCAGGCGCTTCCCACGGTGTAGAGCCGCAAGGCGTCTTCACGGCTGGGCGTTTCGTCCGGGCCGCGGGTCGACAGGCCACCGACGGTCCTGCCGTCGAGCATCCATTGCAGCGCGACGAACGGATTGTAGGATGCGACCCGATGCGCATCCGTGCCGGCTCCGACATGGACACCGGTGCGCAGCGCCGTGACGATGGGCGGCATGCTGCGCGCGGCTTCGCCGACCTGCGCCACGATGCGGTCGCCGCCGAGATACATGGCGTCCTGCATGGTCCAGCCGATGCCAAGGGCCTTCATCCGCGCCAGCGTTTCGGGCGAGGTGTTGTCGAGATGGGCGATGGACCAGCGCAGCGGCGCGATCGGGGTCTCCTTGTTGACCTCTTCATAGAGGTCGAGGAGCTCCCGGACGGATTTGTCTTCCTGCCAATGGATGGTGACCGTCAGACCTTGTTTGGCGGCCCAGCGGATGATCTCAAGGAACTTGGCCTTGGCGGCCGCGTCGGGCGCGTTGTTGTTGTACATCGCGCCGGTGATGCGCTCGCCGATCCCGTTGAAGCGCAGCATGTCGTCGCCGAATCCCATCGGCAGGAACGGCGTGAGGTTCTTGTACTCCTCGAATTCCGCGCCGATATTCTGGGCGAACAGGCTATAGGCGACCCGCACCGACAATGATTTCTCGCGCCAGAGCTTTTGCAGCGCGGCGTAATGGCTGGGATAGATGCTGAAGCCGCCGGGGTCCACGATCCCGGTGACTCCAAGACGATTGAGCTCGGTGAAGAATTGCCGTGTGCCGGCGACATTGTCCTCGAAATTCGGCCTCGGCAGGCGATCGAACAGCGCGGAGATGCTGACGATGGAGCCATTGAACCAGCCGGTGGTGTCGCCCGATGCGGCGCGTTCGGCGGTGAAGCCGGATGGCAACTGGTCCGAGGATACCACAAGGGCCTGCTGCGCCTTCGGCGTGATGAGCACAGCCGAATAGAACAGCTGGATCCAGGCCGGATTATCCGGAACGGCCGCCATCACCTCGGCGAGCGTCGGCCGCCGCTTCTCCGCAAACTGCAAATCGCTCCAGCCGCCGGCCACGATGATCCAGGACGTCGGGCGCGCTTTTGCCGCCTGGCGCAGCCGTTCCATCGCCTCGGGAATGGTCTTGGCGCCGATCCAGTTGACCTCGGTTGCGTAGGTGAGGCCGGCGCGCACGGCGTGAATATGCGAATCGATCAATCCCGGAATGATCGTGCGACCGCCTGCGTCGACGCGGCGGGTTGCCGGCCCGATCAGCCCTTCCATGGCATCGTTGCCGCCGACGGCAACGATTCTGCCGTCGCGGACCGCGAGTGCTTGCGCGATTGTTGAGGCAGCATCCAGCGTCACGATCTTTGCGTTCGTGACGATGAGGTCGGCCTTTTGTGCATAAGCCAACGGGGCCCAGAACGTGATCACCAAGATCGCCAGAAGCTTGCGCATGTTCGGTTCCGGAATGAGAGAGGCGGGAGCGAGGGAGGCTGGAGCGGCGTCACACATCTGCCGCTAGCTTCGCTCGTGGCATCGTGTGTCGCGATCTTGATCATGTCAGATCAGCCAGTCCACCGGAAAACCGGGCCCTCGTCTGGTCCGCTGACCGGCCAAGGACGTCCCCGCTCCGCCGAGCGGGGCGTCTCCCCTGCCAATCCCCGTCAGCTTGCCGGATTGCGCGCTGTGACGATCCACGTCGCGCTGCCGATCATCACCGACCGTTCGCCGGCGCGGCCCGCGAAGGCGGCACGAACCGCGGCCGAGGCGCGGGCGCGGATGTCGTCGGGCTGATCGGCGAGCGCGCGCGACAGCGGGCCGACCTCGAACGTCATCTTCACCGCGTCGTCGATCGCCGCGTCCCGCGTCGCGCCCTCGCCAAACGGGATGGACGCATCGAAGGGCGCGATAGCGATTTCGGTGAAGCCGGCCGCCGTCAGGATGCGAGTCACCCGCCCCCGGTCGCCGAACGAGAATGGGCCGGGCGCTTCGGGATCTGGCGGCGCCATCGGGACGATGCCTCTGATCGCGTCCATCGGCAGGCGCACCCAATCGTTCTCGGCCGTGCCACGCCAGCAGACGAAAGCGACCCGCCCGCCCGGCTTGAGCGCGCGGCGCATATGGGCGAATGCCCCTGTCGGATCGGCGAAGAACATCACGCCGAAACGCGAGAACAGGATGTCGAACGCCCCCTCGGGCAGCTCGGCTCTGCCAGCGTCGGCCACGCGGAACAGGGCCGGCGTATCCTTTGGCGCAAGCGCGCGTGCGAGGGCGATCAGCGGTTCGGATATGTCCACGCCCAGCACTTGGCCCCCCGCGCCGACGCGGGCGGCCAGCGCCAGAGTAGACGCGCCCGCGCCGCAGCCGATGTCCAGCACGCGCTCGCCCGTCGCGGGCGCTGCGGCTTCGATCGCGGCCTCGCCGAACACCGCCAGCCCGGCGTCGAGCCGGGCCTGGTGGGTGACCCAGCGCTCTCCGCTTTGGTCATTCCAGTCGGCAACCCGATCGGCATCGTGCTGTGCCATGACATATCCTTGTTCTGGCTCGTTCTTGTCCCCGCCAACCGGAGAAGGAAGCCGTGCGCTCAAACCACCATCGACTGCTGGGCGAAGATACCCGCCATCGCGCCCTGCGATGATGCCTGGGTGACCGAGGGCAGGAAGGGCGTGGCGAGGTCGCCGGCGGCGTAGATGCCGGGCATGCTGGTTTGGCGGCGCTCGTCGACCTTGAGGACGATGCCGACGGGCGTCGGCACGGTGGCGAGGCCAAGTGATTCATGCAGGCTTGCGGACGGCTTGGTACGCGGATTGGCGAACAGGATGTCGACCGCGACCTCGCGGCCGGTCTCGAGATTGACGGTGGCGATATGGCCCTTGTGATGAGCGATCTCGACGATCCGGCCGTCGACGACAGGAATGTTGCGGCGCGCCAGATCGGCCTGGATATCGGGCGGAATGTCGTGACCATCGGCGAACAGCGTCAACTTGTCGGTCCAATCGAGGAACAGCTTGGCCTGATTGTGCGACTGCGGGCTGGACCAGACGAGGCCCCAATGCCGGCCGGCGACTTCAAAGCCGTCGCAATAGGGGCAGGGCACGATGGACGTGCCCCAGCTATCGGCGTAGCCGGGAATATCGGGCATCTGGTCGGCGACGCCATAGCTCAGGATCAGACGACGCGCCCCAAGGCTTTCGCCCTCGGACGTGAGGACGTTGAAATCGTCGATGGCGCCCGAGACACTGTCGGCCCGGGCCCTGACCAGTTTGATCGTGGGATAACGCGCCAGTTGCCGCCGCGCCTCGGCCAGGATGTCCAGCGGCGGCTTGTGATCGTGGCCGAGCAGGCCATGCGAATGGCCGGCGAAGAGGTTGCGCGGCAAGCCGGTATCGAGAACGGTGACCTTGCGGCGGGCACGGCCGAGCTGCAGGGCGCCGGCGAGTCCGGCAAAGCTGCCGCCGATGATGATGACGTCTTCCATGGTGACGGGCTCCGTTGCACGACAGGTTGAAACTGACCCATTGGCTTGCATATTTTAGATACTTCGTGGTATCGTAATTCAACAATTGAGATACTGTCAAGTACTGGAATTGCCGTGACCGAAAACAGCCAGGGCCGGCGCGGCCGGCCCGCCAACGAGGCGCTTGGCCAGACGATCATCGACGCTGCGCGCGAACTCTTTGTGGAATTGGGTTTTCAGGCGACGACCTTGGACAAGGTCGCCCAGCGCGCGAAGATCTCCAAGCTCAGCATCTACAGGCACTTCGAGAACAAGGAGGCGCTGTTCGGCGCGGCCATGGCGGCCGGCTGCCAGCAATTGTTTGCACCGCAGGCCCTGCTTGAAGGCGTCGAGGCTCCGGCCGAAGATCAGCTCATGGCGGTGGGATCATTACTGCTTCGCACGCTGTTGAGACCGGACGTCCGCAATGTCGAAGCCATGGTCATGGCCGACAAGACGAGTCAAAACGCGCTGAGCAAGCTCCATTACGAAGGCGGCCCCGCCCATGTCATCGCCCAGATCGAGGCCTTCTTGCGTCAGTTGCACGCGAAGGGGCTTCTGAACGTGCCCGATCCTCTCGGGTCCGCCCGCTTGTTTGCCGCGCTTTTCAAAGGATCCGATCTCCTGATGATCGCACGCTTCGATCAGGAAAGAGCAGAGGACGACAATGAAATCGAATCCTATTGCCGGTCGGCCGTCGCCATGTTCATCGCCGCGCACGGTGGGAACGACCACGTGGGCGGATGTTTGCCTGCTCCGAGGTGACAGCGGTTGTCAGCGCGACCTCAGCGCACGCCCGTGCCCTTGCAGCGCTGGCACTTCACCACCTTATCGCCCTTCTTGACCAAACCCTTGCCCTCGCAATTCTTGCATTTCTGCTTCTTTTTGATGTTCGGGCCTTTTTCACTGGTCATGACATGCTCCTGCCGCCGAACGGCGGCCTCGTGCGGGTGCTCGGCGAAGGGGCGGAGCGATGCGACATGAGTCCTACACTTTCGCCGCCTTTTTCTCCACAAGCCATCTGGTGCCGAGAGGTGGCTTATGTCGTCATTGGTTTTGGAGGACTCGCCAATGGCCATTGATGCATTCGCGGGCACCACGCCCGTGTTTCTTCTCGAGCAGTTCTTCGTTGGTCGTCTCGAAGGATGGGCGGTGGTCGAAAGTCTCGTCGGCGGTCTTCTGAAGCGCACGACGATCAAGGCTCATGGCGAGCTGGACGCGGACACCGACACCGTCGTCCTGACCGAAACCTACACCTTCGATGACGGCCACAGCGACACGCTGCGCCGGACGATTCACAAGCTAGGCGAAGGCCAGTACACCGGCCATGAGAATCGTCTGGAAGGCAAAGCCACCGGAGAGCAGGCCAGTTGCGCATTTCATTGGACGTACACGCGCGACACGCCTCAGGGCGATGGAAAGTCGTTCAAGCTGAACTTCGACGATTGGTTCTATGCGATCGATGACCGCGCTTGCATCGTGCGCGGCAGCGTCGGCCGCGCGGGAATTCCGTTTGCGACGGGGCATGTCGCATATAGGAGGATTTAAGGCGGGCAGCATCACCGGGCAAACTTCTGGTCATCTCTAGGGTGCCAGTATTAGCGCCAACGGTGTCTGAGCGATCGGGGCTTCGGTCCTCATCGTGATCGTCATCGTTGCGAGGCGAAGAGCCTGATCACAAGTTAGGGAGGGCTCAATACCCTGCCCCTAGTAGACCCTGGTACAGCTTTGGTACCGGGGCAGAGGTTCCCGGTTGACGGCCAATCGGAAAGTACTCCACATAGCGAAGCGGCTCTCGAACGTTTAAGGAGAGCTATGTCATGCCTGAACCTAAGCTTGGTATCGAGATGTGGGGTATTAGGCTGAACGCCGAAGGGGTGTTTGCAATCGTTGCTGCCATTGTGCTGGTCGCACTGATCCTGGCCTTTAATCGGTTCTGAAATGTCCGAGCCCAACGAGCTGCAAAAGTCGCTGATCGAAGAGGCGACCTACCTGCGTGGGAAGATCCTCACTTCCTATGCTCAGGTTGAGTTTTTGCTGGCGGATTTTTCGGTCAAGTTGGACCTGAGGTTTCCTTACCGCATCAGCGACCGTATCAGAGCGGCCAAGCGCATATGCGAGCGGCCTGGCTACGAGATCTACAGGGATGAATTGGCGCAGATCTGCGACAATCTCTTGGCATACGACGAGATGCGCAACCTGATGGCGCACGGCTTCCTGATGCTGACGACGGATAAGAAGGGCCAGCACAAGTTCGATATGATGCTCTATCAGAGAGAGGGTGAAGGTAAGTTCAACCGGCTGGACGTGGAGACCAACATCGAACGCTTGAGGGCTAGTGCGGATCACATCGTCGAGTACGTTAAGCGTGCGGTGGCGCTATTCTCGAAAATCTACTCTGAGAAAAAGCTGGAGCAGTAGTCATGCTCCGCCACGGGCCCGCCGCAACGAAAGCTGGCGCGCGTGATCAGAGAGTATCTGCCGGTCGGGCAGCGAGCAAATATGTTTCCGTACGAATGCCAACGCGCGGTCGTCCAGCGCCCAAACGTATTGCCGGGCCTGAGAAACTACCTGCCTGTTGATCTGGAAGGCCATCTCGGTGTGATCGCCTCGGGCTAGGGCTTCTAGAGCTGAATCGTCCTCGGCGGCAGTAAACGCGATGCGCGGGGAGATCGGAAGAAGAAATGCGATAGAGCCTTTCTTGAAGCGCATAGGAAGGCATACAGGCCGGTCAGATGTCAGCAGGGTATGACGAGATCCCCAAAGTTCTAGCCTGCCCCATCTCATTCGAACGAGGCGGTTTGCAATGCCCT
This sequence comes from Bradyrhizobium sp. U531, assembly GCF_051710265.1. Classification (NCBI taxonomy): domain Bacteria; kingdom Pseudomonadati; phylum Pseudomonadota; class Alphaproteobacteria; order Hyphomicrobiales; family Nitrobacteraceae; genus Bradyrhizobium; species Bradyrhizobium sp. U531. The sequence continues at coordinate 178,889 of NZ_JASVEN010000006.1, read as the reverse complement.
CAAGATTCATAAGTTGCTGGAGGAAGTTTGAAGCGGCAATAGCGCCTGCATTCGGATCGGTGCGAGCGTCGAACTCTTCAAGAGTAGCTGGAAAATCTGGGTGCCTGAGTTCGTCGTAGTTCTCCCGCAGCCTTTGACGACTCTCTCGATGGAGGGTCAGTACCTGCCCTTGGATCTCAGCGACGGCCTCCGGATTGCGAAAAAGCAAGGACAGTAAGAACCTGATCCAAGCGTCCCGTTCTCTGACCGGCAGGTCGATATTTCCGCCTGTGATGCTGCGCATGGCCTGTGCGGCCCCGGTGTCCACCATGTGCATGAACGCGCGCTCAAAGTGCTGAGTAAATTCGGGAGCGACGCCCTCGACCTTGTAGAGGTCCTTCTTCCATCCAGTCCCGTCGGGCGCCTTGGAATGTACCACGACTTTATCCTGAACTCTCCGCATCTCGCAGAGGAAGCCATTGGTGGTCCACTGGCGCAGATAAAATACAGGAATGTAGTGATGTTTGCTTGGAGCACTCATAGCCAATTATAGGGTTCATCCTCTAATACTGAGGCACCTTTTCCGTCTGGCAATCATAATTGCTGGTCCCTTCGCATTGTAGTAGCGGCCGCGTGAATGCGCAGCGAGAAGGGCATCCCGTTTCGCTTTCGGTATCTCGCATCTCTTTGTTAACTGGCAGGTGAAGGTTTGAGATCGCCGGGCCGCGATATTTCATATCGAAGGATTGGCATGCGCATCATACTTTTCACCTTAACCCGCTCTGGCCCATCTCATCGTCAAACCACATCTGAGCGTCATAGTTCGCGCCGATGCGAGACCGAAAGTTGAGGCAATTTTCATGGTTGTTAGCAACCAGCCATTTTGTGAAGATGGGCCAACTATAGTAATCGCGCTTCTCGGGGAGAGAGTCACGCCATTCCGTGGCGAATGCGCGGAGTAATTGTTCTGCTTCAGCCTTCGTAATCGGGTGTTTTGACATCGTGAGTCTCCGACCGAGTCGCCCGTGCTCGAAACTACCACACGTTAAGCGCGAGGCTCCAGCGGCCAGGATTCCTTGGACGGCCCAACGCTCTGCTTGGTAGCAGCGCGGCGAACCAACTGGTCGCGATCATATGGGCCATGCCACTTGCCTTTCCACTGTCCTATTTGGAATCCTTTTCCAGAATTGCATTTCGAACAATCCGAGTGGTTGGATGGCTTCACGCTTCGGCGTCGAGCAAGTGAATGCAGCGGAAAGGTCTTCAGCGAGAGCGGCTCAGCATCGCTTTCTCAAAGCGGTTGTACGAGGAGGGGAAGGAGCCGAATTACGGTGACGGTGCACAAAACTCTTCATCGGGCGGAAGTAGCACCCTCCAGGCAGTGCATTCCCCGAATGCAGTCCGCCTTCGCCCTGCGGGCTTCGGCGCGACAGCCTTCGCTCGCTTCGCTGAGTTCGTGGCGCTGGCTTGCCGAGCCGAAGCTCGCGAAGCGAGCGAAGGCTGGTGGGCCCGGCAGGACTCGAACCTGCAACCAGACCGTTATGAGCGGCCGGCTCTAACCATTGAGCTACAGGCCCCGCCGCGAGACGGCTCGCGGGAACGCGGCCGGCAACGGTGCGCGGTTCGTTTACAGGGACGGGGGCGGGGGTGCAATGCCGGCTCTGGCGGATGGGAACGCCGAAGCAGCATCGCCGATGATTTCTAGATAACCGAAATTGGCGATGATGCCTGTATACCCCTGTTTTGCCCGACGAAGCAAGACCACCTCGTCAAGACCCGTTTTTGGGGTTCGCTAACCCATTGAAATTACTGGCCTCGTCTACTGTGCATGGGGTTGTTTTCGCGCTTTAATGCAAAGGGGGCCGAAAGCGGGCCCCCTCCCATGTTTCGCTGACAAGCCGCAGGCTTGCGGCCGAGGTCTTCGCTAGTCCACGGAGACCCCGGCGAACTCCACCACCTTGCGCCACTTCTCGGTCTCGTCCGCGACCAGCTTGCCGAATTCGGCCGGCGTCATCGGCTTGGGGAGGCCGCCGACTTCAGTGAGGCGGGCGACCACCTTCGGGTCCTTCAGCACTTCGCCGACGGCCTTGTTGAGGGTCTCGATCACCTCGCCCGGCGTGCCCTTCGGCGCGGAGATACCGTAGAAGCCGACCGATTCGAAGCCCGGCACGGTCTCGGCGATCGCGGGCACGTCAGGCACGCTCGGCCAGCGCTTCGGCGAGGTCACCCCGAGCGCGCGGACATTGCCGCCCTTGGCCTGCTCCAGCGCGGAGGGCAGATTGTCGAAGATCAGCTGCACCTTGTTGGAGATGATGTCGGGGAAGGCGATCGCCGATCCGCGATAGGGCACGTGGATCATGTCGCACTTGGTCATCGCCTTGAACAGCTCGGCCGACATGTGCACCGACGTGCCGTTGCCGGAGGAAGCATAGGAGATCTTGCCGGGATTGGCCTTGCAATAGTCGATGAACTCCTGGACCGTCTTGGGTGGAAACGCGTTGGAGACCACCAGCATGTTGGTGAGCTGCATGATGCTCGCCACCGGCGCGGTGTCGCGGAGGAAGTCGAACGGTAGCTTCTTGTAGAGCGAGGTCGAGATCGCATTGTTGGGCGCGACGAACAGCAGCGTGTAGCCGTCGGGGGTTGAGTTGATCGCGGCCGCGGCGGCGATGTTGCCGCCGGAGCCGGCCTTGTTCTCGACGATGAATTGTTGGCCGAGCCGGTCCGACAGCGCCTGCGCCATGATCCGTGCCACGATGTCGACGGGGCCGCCGGCGGCGAAGCCGATGAACCAGTGCACGGGGCGGTCGGGATAGGCGGCGGAGGCGGGTGGCGTGGTGCTGAAAAGACCTAAGAGAACTGCGAGCCCGAAAACACCGTTCCGCAAAATTCGCAACATGACGCTTCCCATTGTTCTATTGTCGTTGGGGGCATGCTTTCACAAAATCGGCGCCCTGCCTACACCGCCGCAAGTCGGTGTTGACGCAGGCCCGTCAGGGACGACCATGAGATTCGCGATTATCGTTCTCGCAGCAGCGCTGCTCGCCGGCCCTGCTGTTGCTCAAACCGGAGGCACGGCCATTTCGACCACGACACTCAGTTTGGGCACCGCGACGCCCGGCGGCGGCTTTCCGCTCTATGGCAACGCCTTTGCCGAGGTGATGAATGCGGACGATCCGCAAATGTCGATCGCTCCGCGCAACACCAAGGGCAGCAACGAGAACATCCCGCTGCTGGAGAAAAGCGAGCTCGATCTCGCGCTGGTCGCGGGCGAGCCGGCCTATGAGGCCTTTGCCGGCATCGGGCGTGCGCCGGTTCGGCTGAAGATTTTGACCGCGATCTATTCCAACCCCGGAATGTTCGTGGTGCGGGCGGATAGCTCCTACAAGACCATCCGCGATCTCGTCGGCCAGCCGGTGGCGTTCGGCGCCAAGGGCTCGGGCCTGCCGATCCTGGCGCGCTATGTGCTCGACGGCCTCGGACTTAAGCAGGACGAGGACTTCAAGGCGATCTATCTCGACCGCGCCGGCGACGGCCCCGCGATGGTCGAGGACGGCCGCGTCGCCGCGTTGTGGGGCGCCGGCATCGGCTGGCCCGGCTTTGCCGCGGTGGCCTCGAGCGCGTCCGGCGCGCGCTTCATTGCGCCTGATGCGGACGAGATGACGCGCATCCGCGCCAAGCATGCGTTCCTCAAGCCGCTGCTGGTTCCTGCCAACAGCTATCCGCAGCAGACCGCGCCGATCGCTTCGCTGGGGTCGTGGAGTTTTGTCCTCACGCGCGAAGACCTGCCTGACGAGGTCGCCTATCGCCTGGCGAAGACGCTGCATGGCGTCGAGGGCACGTTCTGCAAGAAGCTCGCCCAGGCCTGCGAGACCACGGCGTCGAACACGGTCGCGGCGGCGCCGAGGCCGGAGCTGATCCATCCGGGCGTGATGAAGTATTTTCGCGAGATCGGGGTGGTGAAGTAGCGAGTGCGCGTTTTTCCTTCTCCCCTTGTGGGAGAAGGTGGCGCGAAGCGCCGGATGAGGGGTTGCCTCCGCGCGTTCGAATGAGAGTTAGACTCGCGGAGAGAACCCCTCACCCGGCTGCGCTTCGCGCAGCCACCCTCTCCCACAAGGGGCGAGGGTGGACCGTCAGCGCAGCTACATCGTCACTTCTTCACCAGCGGACAGGCCGCGTCCGGCGGACCGAAGGCCTTGTCGCCGGAGATCGTGGTGAGGATCTTGTAATAGTCCCACGGATATTTGCTCTCCTCCGGCGTCTTCACCTGCACCAGCCAGAGGTCGTGCACCATCAGATTGTCATCGCGCAAGCGGCCGTTGCGGGCGAAGAAATCCTCGATCGGCTTTTCGCGCATCTTGGCGGCGACCTTGAGCGGATCGTCGGTGCCGGTTTCCTTGATCGCCTGGAGATAGTGCATCACGCTCGAATAGACGCCGGCCTGCCACATCGACGGCATCTTGTTCATCTTGGCGTAATAGCGCTTCGACCATTCGCGGGTCTTGTCGTCCATGTCCCAATAGAACGACGTGGTCAGGAGCAGCCCTTGCGCGGCCTGCAGGCCGAGACCGTGGATGTCGGTGATCAGCGCCAGCAGCGCCGCCATCTGCTGGCCGCCCTTGAACACGCCGAACTCCGAGCCGGTCTTGATCTCGTTCATGTTGTTGGGGGGACCTGCCGCGATGCCGATGATCTTGGCCTTGGAGGCCTGCGCCTGCAGCACGAAGGAGGAGAGGTCCGGCGTTGCCAGCGGCGGCCGCACCGAGCCCAGCACCTTGCCGCCATTGGCGGTGACGACGGCGGACGCATCGCGCTCCAGCGAATGGCCGAAGGCATAGTCGTCGGTGATGAAGAACCAGCTGTCGCCGCCGCGCTTGACCACCGCGTCCGCGGTGCCGACGGCGAGCGCGCGGGTGTCGAACACCCACTGGATCGCGTAAGGCGAGCAGAACTTGCCGTGGAAATCCGCGGTACCGGTGGAGTGGGTGATGAACAGCCGCTTCTTCTCGTTGGCGATGTTCTGCACCGCGAGCCCGACCGCCGAGACCGGCACGTCGACGATCAGATCGACCTGCTCGACGTCGAACCAGCGCCGCGCGAGCGAGGCGCCGATGTCGGCCTTGAGCTGATGGTCGCCGACCACGACGCTGATCGGCTTGCCGAGCACGGTGCCGCCGAAATCGTCGATCGCCATCTGCGCCGCCGTCACCGAGCCCTGGCCGGTCGGCGCGGAGGCCGGACCGTTCATGTCGGTGAGCACGCCGATCTTGACCACGTCGTCGGACAGCTGCGCCATGGCGGCACCCGACATCAGCGTCGCCGCCAGCGCGGCCGCGACCGGTAGTCCAAATCTCGTTGGATTCACGTGTCTCCTCCCCTGATCCGGCGCGTTGGCCGGTGTTGCCCCGGGTGTGCCCCCGGCTGAATTGGTTTCTTTTGCAACTATTTGGGGGCGGGCGTCAATGTCAGGCTGCGAAGCGGATCTGGCCTGCGGGCGAGGGATCGTAGCCGGTCAGCTCCTCGGCGCGCTGCCGCAGCCGCCTTTCGTCCAGGAACCGGAGCAAAGCCTGCATCGGCGGGCGGAAATAGCTGCGCTGCCGCATCGCAAGATCGAAGTTCTCCCAGACCAGCGGCACGAAATCGAGACCCGCGGAGCGCGCGGTGGCGCGGGTCGCGATGCCGCAATCGGCCTGGCCGGCGCGCACCAGTTCGGCAAGGTCCGGACCAGTCAGGCATGGGATATCGGCCCGACGCAGATCCCGCGTCGATGCGCCGGCGCGCTTCAGCAGCACGTCGAGCAGCATCTGCGCGCCCGTGCCCTGCTGCCGCATCGCCATCCTGGCGCCGAATGCGAGCACGTCGGCGAGGCCGTGCAGTTGCTTCGGATTGCCCGGCGGCAACACGAGACCCTGCTCGCGGCGCACGAACGCGACCAGCACGGCATCGTGCAGGTCGGGTGCCGCGCGCAGCGCTTCGATACTGGCTTCGCCGGCGAGATCGCCGGACGCATCGAGGCCGTGGAAGTGCACCGCCGCCGCCATCACCTCGTTACGCTGCAAGCGTTCGAGGCCGCGCATGCTGCCTTCGCTCATCGATCCCAGGCCAGAGCCGGATTCGCGCAAGCTCCAGTCCAGCAATTCGTCCTGGCTGCCGCCCACCACCGGCGGCGGCTCCGCGATCAGCATGCCGGCCGGACGCGCCAAGCCCGACAGGACCCAGAGATCGAGTTCGTGCCGCGGGAAGAGCCACTTTCCGGTCACCTTGGTGCAAGGGATCGCACCGGTGGTGACGAGTTCATAGAGCTTGCGTTCGCCGAGCCGAAGATAGTCGGCGGCTTCGCTTGTCGTCAGGAATTCCATCCTGCATTCCTATGCAAATTCTTGCTTCTTTTTGACGTTCGACGCAGGTGGAATTCTGCATTTCAATTTTCGTCCGCGGGGACCATGCCCGATCATCTCGTTGCTTTGCAACACATCCGCACGCGCGATTTCTGCTTTGGTGAATGATCCTGCAGCACGCGCCCACTGCAGTCGTCGCGCGATGCGCGTCCGCATGCTGATCTGCGTTGCCGAGATTTCCCGAATCGCACGATCGACGTCGCGCGGCGTGGTCGCGCCGCGGGTAGTGGACCGGTTCAGGCTCTATCTGCTGGTGTCCGCTTCACGCGCATGGCGCGCAAATGCGCAAGCGCGTCACGAGTGTGGCGCAATCGATCATCATCATGACCAGGTCATAGCCAAATGGAACTTGATCATGGGCCGCTTGTCCGTTGCATTCGCGCTGTTCTGCGGTCTCATCGCGGGCGTCGCGGCGTCATCCGCGGAGGACCGCGCGATCGTGCTGGCCTCGACCACGTCGACGCAGGATTCCGGCCTGCTCGACTATCTGCTGCCGATCTTCCGCGACAAGACCGGCATCGAGGTGACCGTGCTGGCGCGACGCGCCGATGAAGTGCTGAACGGGCCGCGAAGGGGCGAGGCCGACGTCGTGTTGATGCACGCGCGTCCGCAGGAGGAGAAATTCGTCGCCGACGGGCTGGGCGTGAAGCGCTTCGATGTGATGTACAACGACTATGTGCTGATCGGGCCGAAGACCGATCCGGCGGCCGTGAAAGGCAAGGACATCGCGACGGCGTTGAAGGCGATCGAAGCCAAGGGCGCGCCGTTCGTGACGCGCGGCGATCGCTCCGGCACCCACGCCGCGGAGCTCGCGCTCTGGATCGTCGCCGGCATCGACATCGCGGCCGCGAAAGGCTCCTGGTATCGCGAGGCCGGGCAGGGCATGGCTTCGTCTCTCGATGCCGCGCGCGCCGCGAACGGCTATGTGCTTTCGGATCGCGGCAGCTGGATCGCCTTCCGGGATCGCGGCGATCTCGACATCGTCGTCGAAGGCGACAAGCGGCTGCTCAATCAGTACGGCGTGATGCTGGTCAATCCGGAGAAATTTCCGAACGTGAAGAAGGAGCTCGGGCAGACCTTCATCGACTGGCTGATTTCGCCAGAGGGGCAGGCGGCGATCGCAGGCTACAAGGTCGACGGCGAGCAACTGTTCTTTCCCAACGCGGAGAGGTCGGGCGGCTGACCTCCGCATCGCCAGCGGTTGCCAAACCGGGCGATGCGTGGTCCACCATGGCGCATGACCCAGCGCCTGCCGCCATCGCTCACGCCGCTCGACGTCGCGCTTGCCGCGTTGCTGCAAGGCGTCGATCCGCTTGCACCGGTGGAATTGCCGCTGGCTGAGGCTGCCGGCTGCATCGCAGCGGGCATCTCCTCGCTCGCGGCCTATCCACGTCACAACATTGCCGCCGCGGACGGCTGGGCGCTCCGTGCTAACGATCTCGTCGGCGCATCCTCTTATTCGCCGCTGCTCTTGACTGATGCGCCGGCCTGGGTCGAGGCCGGAGAGGCGATGCCGGCGGGATGCGACTGTGTGCTCGACGCCGACGCCGTGGAGATGTCGGGCCCGCTCATGCAAGTGCTGACGGAAGGTGTGCCGGGGCAGGGCGTCACGCGCGCCGGAAGCGATATCGGGGAGCGCACGTCCATTGAGCTGGAGGGCCGCCCGGTCACCGCCGCAACCCTGCTGCTCGCGCGCGTTGCCGGTGTTGAGCAACTGAGCGTGCGCCGGCCGCGGCTGCGCCTCGTCAATGTACCCGGCGCGACGGCAACGGCTCATTTGATCGCCGAGATCGCGCGTGCGGCAGGGCTGGATGTGGAGATGCATGAAGCCGGCACGCGCGCGGCAGCATCGATCGCGGAAGCCCTCGACCATTCCGCCTGCGATCTCGTCGTGACGATCGGCGGCAGCGGCGTCGGCCGCCATGACGCAGCCGTCATCGCGCTGGCCGAGCGCGGCGAGGTGCTTGCTCATGGTCTCGCACTTCAGCCCGGACGCACCGCCGCGGTTGCGCGGCTCGGCAGGGTTCCCGCCGTGGCATTGCCGGGGTCACCGGATCACGCGCTCGCGGCCTGGTTCGCGCTCGTGCTCCCGCTCGCCGATCGCCTGTCGGCGCGGCAGCCGCGTCGACAGATCACGCTGCCGCTGTCCCGCAAAATTGCCTCCAGCGTCGGCATCGCCGAGATCGTGCTGCTGGCTGAGGAACATAAGACGTGGCGACCGCTTGCCGTGGGCGAATGGCCGCTTCAGGCGATCGCCCGTTCGGATGCATGGCTGCTCATTCCCGGCAATCACGAGGGATTTGCGGCGGGCGAGCCGGCCGATGCTTATCTGATGCGGGAGTGATATGGGTTCCGCATGACGATGATCCCAAAACCGCCGGACCGCAGCGCGCTCGAACAGGAGCAATTCCTCAAGATCCTCTCGCGCGAGGAGGCGCTGGCACGCTTCGAAGCGGCGCTGTTTCCGCGTTCGACTCCCAGTGAAATGCGCAAGCTTGCCGATGCGCTCGGTGCGGCGCTGGCCGAAGACATCACGGCGCCGATCGATGTGCCGCCGTTCGACCGCTCGAATGTCGACGGCTTCGCCGTGCGCTCGGCCGACCTGTCCGCTGCCGGCGAAGGCGCGGCCGTGCATCTCGCGCTGAACGGCGAAATCATTCACTGCGGCACCCCGCCGAAGATGCAGGTGACAGCGGGCACCGCAACGCCGATCGCGACCGGCGGTCCGCTGCCGCGCGGCGCCGACGCCGTCGTCATGGTCGAGCACACCCAGCCGGCGGGACCGGATGGGATCGACGTTCGGCGTGCCGTCTCGCCGGGGCAGTTCGTGTCCTATGCGGGCTCCGACATTGCGCGCGGCGAGGCGCTGCTGCGCGCCGGCACCATCATCGGCTCGCGTGAGATCGGCATGCTCGCCGCCTGCGGCATTGCCGAGGTGAAAGTCGCGCGCAAGCCGCGGATTGCCGTGATCTCCACCGGCGACGAACTGGTTCAGCCCGGCGGGGCGCTTCGTCCCGCCGCGATCTACGACACCAACGGGGCGATCGTGGCCGCCGCGATCGACGAGAACGGCGGCGAGGCCGTCTTCCTCGGCGCCATCGCCGACGATGAAACCAGGCTCGAGGCCGCCATGCGCAGCGCGCTGGACGAGGCCGACATGCTCGTGCTGTCCGGCGGCACATCGAAAGGCGCGGGCGACCTGTCCCATCGCATCATCGGCCGGCTCGGCAAGCCCGGCATCATCGCCCATGGCGTTGCGCTCAAGCCCGGCAAGCCGCTGTGCCTTGCGGTGTGCGACGGCAAGCCGGTGGTGATCCTGCCGGGCTTTCCGACCTCGGCGATGTTCACTTTCCACGACATGATCGTGCCGGTGCTGCGCAGGTTGGCCGGCCTGCCGCCGCGCTCCGATGCCAAGGTGAGCGCGACCGTACCGGTGCGCATTGCCTCCGAGCTCGGTCGCACCGAGTTCGTCATGGTCTCGCTGGTTGACGGCAAGGATGGCCTGATCGCCTATCCCTCCGGCAAGGGATCCGGCGCGATCACGTCCTTTGCGCAGGCCGACGGCTTCCTGCGCATCGATGCGCTCGCCGACCAGATGCCGGCGGGGACCGCAACCGAGGTGACGCTGTTCACGCCGCATGTGCGCGTGCCCAATCTCGTCATCGTCGGCAGCCATTGTACCGGCCTCGATCTCGTCACCGCGCAGCTTGCGCATGCGGGCCTTGTCGTGCGCTCGATCGCCGTCGGCAGCCTCGGCGGGCTCGCGGCTGCAAGACGCGGCGAATGCGATCTCGCGCCGATCCATCTGTTCGACGACAAGACCGAGACCTACAACACGCCTTATTTGGTCGAGGGGCTCGAGCTCATTCCCGGCTGGCGGCGAATGCAGGGCATCGTCTTCCGCAAGAGCGACAAGCGGTTCGAGGGGCTCGGTGCGAAAGAGGCCGTTGCTGCCGCGCTCGCGGACGCCGCCTGCATTATGGTCAACCGCAACCAGGGTGCCGGCACGCGCATCCTGATCGACCGCCTGCTCGGCGGCGCGCGCCCGGAAGGTTACTGGAACCAGCCGCGCTCGCACAATGCGGTGGCGGCGGCCGTCGCGCAGCACCGCGCAGATTGGGGCATGACCATTGCGCCGGTCGCCCATGCGGCCGGCCTCGGTTTCATTCCGCTCGCGGAGGAGCATTATGACTTCGCGCTGGTGACGGCGCGCAAGGACCGACCGGCCGTGCGGGCGTTTCTCGATGCCCTCGGCTCGGACGAGGCGCGCGGCGCGCTGGAGCGGGCCGGCTTCCGGCCCGCGTAAGGGCAGACGACGACGCGGCGTTCAAGCCGCGCGACAGGGTGGGGACGCGATGGCGAGGCCGCTTTCGGTTGCGATCGTTGGTGCCGGCATGGGCGGGCTAGCGACCGCCGCGGCCCTCAGGCGCGTCGGTGTCGACGTCATGGTCTACGAGCAGGCCTCCCGATTTGCCCGCATCGGCGCCGGCATCCAGATCGGCTGCAACGCCATGAAGGTGCTGCGTGCGCTGGGACTGGAGGCGCGGATGCGGGAGAACTCGTTCTATCCGCGCTCCTGGAACAATCGTGACTGGAAGAGCGGCGACATCAAGTTCGACATGATCTTCGGGGAGAGCGCGGAAGAGAAATTCGGCGCGCCCTATCTGCTCGCCCATCGCGGCGATCTGCATTCGGCGCTGGCAAGCGCCGTTCCCTCCGAATTCGTCAAGCTCAATCACAAGCTCGTCGGTCTCGACGAGACCGGCGAGGGTGTCCGGCTGAGCTTTGCCGACGGCACCAGCGCATTTGCCGATGCCGTGGTCGGAGCGGACGGCGTCCATTCGACGGTGCGCGATATCCTGTTCGAAACCGCACCGGCCAAATTCACCGGCCGCATCGCCTATCGCACCACCTATCCCGCGACGCTGCTCGGAGGCGAGAAGATCGACGACTGCACGAAGTGGTGGGGCGAGGACCGCCACATCGTGATCTATTACGTCAGGCCCGATCGCAGCGAGGTCTATCTCGTCACCAGCCAGCCCGAGCCGGACTTCCGCATCGAGTCGTGGTCGGCGAAAGGCGACGTGCGCGATCTCAGAGCTTCCTTCGAGGGCTTTCACCCCGAGGTCGGCAAGGTGCTCGCGGCGTGTCCCGACGTGCACAAATGGGCGATCATGGACCGCGAGGCGCTCGATCGCTGGGCTGTCGGCAAGGTGACCTTGCTCGGCGATGCCTGTCACCCCATGACGCCCTACATGGCCCAGGGCGCGGCGATGGCGATCGAGGACGCTGCCGTGCTGTCACGCTGCCTCGAGGGTGTCGACCGCGATGGCGCCGCAAATGCATTCAGCCGCTTCGAGGCAACGCGCAGGGCGCGCACGACCCGGGTGCAGGAAACCTCGCGCGCCAATATCTGGCTGAGGGAGCGCAGCGATACCAGCTGGGTCTACGGCTACGATGCCTGGTCAGTGCCGCTCGCGGCCTGAGTGGCGCGCTCTCTCGCGCGTTCGCGCTCCTCGGCCTCCGCAAGCGCGCGCTGGGCGGCGGGCGGAAGTGGCTTCGGGTCCGGCGGGACATCGACGGTGTCAAGCTTACCTAGCCGCTTGGTGCGATCGATCGCGTCTGAGAGATCGACCACGAAGTTGATGGTTGCGAAGATGGCATTCAGGAGCGAGTCGGCCATGGCTTATCCGGGGCATGTCCCGATCAGTTTGTCGCCGACGGCCTCGGGCCGGTTCGATAGTCCCATGAACGTGACCGGTCGCCATCGCGACCAAGGGGCATGAGCCAAACAATGACCGCGTTATCACCCCTCAATTTCCGCAAGATTGCTGCTCTTGTCGCGGTGGCAGGGACATTGTTCTGGCTCTACACCTTCTATTTCATCGCCCATGTCCCGCAGGGCGACGGCACCGGCTTTCAATGGCTCGCGGTGTTTCCGCTCGGCTTGATCTTCGGATTGTTCTTCCTGCCAGCGTGGCTACTCGTCGCGATCAACCGGCTGCCGCGGTTTACCACCTTGGTCGGCGTCTGCGGCCTGATCGCCTTCGCGATCATCTGGGCACAGCTCCTCAACGAGTTTCCAAAATCCTAAGGCGGCTTAGGCGGCTCCTGAGGGACTGGCGGAAGTCTCCTGACTGGCCCGGGCGCTACCGCTTTTGACCCATTGCAGACCAAGGCAAGTAGCGCGATCTCCGACTTCGAGGTACTTTAGGAGGGTAGTTCCCGTGGCGCAGGTTGTCAGGAATGATCGCTACAACCGATTCAGCTTTTCTTAGTGCGCTCGAAAACTGGTTGCGCTCTCGCCCGGAAATCCTCGTGATGATCCGTTATTCGGGGGCGGCCGGAAGGAAAGAGTTTGAGTTCTTCTCCTCGTATGAATCTCTCGCTAGACGGCTAAACCAGCTACCGCCAAGCACGTCGATCATCGCATTTCGCGAGCCACAGCTTCCACTGCGAGGCCTGGCGGATGCGGATTTCACATCAACTTGCTTGAGTTCTCTTTCAGATAATTCGGAGTTCCTGGTCGTGGAGACGCGCGGACGAGATTCATGTTGGGCCGCCGGGGAAACCCACTCCGAACTGCGCAACGAGTTGCAGGATTTGACGGGCCGTCCAGTAGCCGTTGGGCCGTACCCGCCTTGGCTTATCGACAGTGATGAGGTGATCTCCGCTGTTGTGCCGGACGAAGACGGCGTCGTTAAGCGCGGCCTCTACTGAGCGCCGATTGCGCTTATGCCTGATCTGATGTGGTTTCCGCTTTTGTGCCCTTAGATGCTCAGGGGTGTGAAGGCTTTACTGAAAAAGCTGCTGTCATAGTGAGCGCCTTGATCTTCATGCCAAGCCAGATTGCCTGCGATCACATGGCCTTTGAACCCTGCGCCTTGGACAAGGTAGACTTTCTGATCGATCTTTGAATTTTTGCCGAAATTGATGTCGATGGCAGCGTCCGCAATATCCGAGGCTTCAAGAATAGACAGCCCGTCAAAAAATGTAGGCAGGTTCACCTGAGCAACATCCAAGAAAAGCACGTCCACCCGGGTACCATGCTCCTGCGATCTGTTGCTTCTCAGAAGCAAAAGCGAGTGACTTACGGTGTAGCCCCACATTTGGAAGTGTCTATTGAACTCAACAATCATGCCTCACCTAATTCCAGCTAGAGGCCTAAATCATACCATGGCCATGTCCGTTCCTGGCCCTTAAGCGACATCGGAAGATTGTTGCTTCTCCGCCGCTGTTGGGGCCTAAGCGGAAATCAGTCGGCCAGTCTCATAATGCGCGCAGGCCCTAGACTGCCTCATCCAGCGCCGCGAGCCGTTCAGCTTCGGCGATATCCTCAACCGTGTTGGCGTTGAAGAACGGATCGAGCGGCTCGGCCGGCCACGTCACGGTTGCCAGCGAATAGCGGGCGGTCCAGCGGTCGATCTTGCGCAAGTCTTCGACCACGAGCGCGTGACGCAACTCGTCGCGCAAGGCGACGCGCCACAGGCCGATGACCGGATGCGACTGCTCGCCTGAGGCTGCGACCGCGAGCTGCGCCTTCTCGCGGCTCCGCGCCTCATGCAGGCGGGCCACCAGATCGCGCGGCAGGAACGGGCAGTCGCCGGCGGCGCTGAGCACCCATTCGATCTCGGGCCGGTTCGCTGCGGTCCAGTCGAGCGCGGCAAGGATGCCGGCGAGGGGGCCGGGGAAGCCGGGCACATCATCGGCGATCACTTGCAAGCCGAAGCCGGCGAAGCGCGCGGGATCGCCGTTGGCATTAAGAATCAGTCCACTGCATTGGGGCGTCAGTCGCGCGATCACCCGCTCCAGGATGGTGCGGCCGCCGATGGTGCGCATCGGCTTGTCGCCGCCACCCATGCGGCGGGCGAGGCCGCCGGCGAGCAGCACGCCTTGCGTGGCCGGAAAACTAGTCGTCACCGCTTTCACCCTTGCGCTTGTGCTTCGCCGATTCCTCCTCGACGTAAGCGAGATCCTGGTCGTAGACGATGCGCTCCTCGCCCGCGAGCGCGATGAAGCGCTTGCCACGGGTGCGGCCGACCAGCGTCAGGCCCACCTGCCTTGCGAGATCGACACCCCAGGCGGTGAAGCCGGAGCGCGACACCAGGATCGGAATGCCCATCCGCACCGTCTTGATCACCATCTCCGAGGTGAGGCGCCCCGTGGTGTAGAGGATCTTGTCGCCGGGATCGACGCCGTGGCGGTACATCCAGCCGGCGATCTTGTCGACGGCGTTGTGGCGGCCGACGTCCTCGGTGTAGCAGAGCGGGGTGCCCTCCTTGCACAGCACGCAGCCATGGATCGCGCCGGCCTCGAGATAGAGCGAGGGCATGGTGTTGATGGTCTGCGTCATCTGGTACAGCCAGGATGTGCGCAGCTCCGCCTTCGGCAGCGCGACGCTCTCGACGGCTTCGAGCAGATCGCCGAAGGCGGTGCCCTGCGCGCAGCCGGAAGTCTGCGTGCGCTTCTTCAGCTTGGCCTCGAAATTGGTGTGGTGTTCGGTGCGCACCACGACCACCTGGAGGTCGTCGTCGTATTCGACCTCGGTGACGGCGTCATTATATTTCAGCATGTTCTGGTTCAGCAGATAGCCGAGCGCCAGATATTCCGGATAGTCGCCGATCGTCATCATGGTGACGATCTCCTGCGCATTCAGATAGAGCGTCAGCGGCCGTTCCATCGGCACCTTGATCTCGACCTTCACGCCGGTCTGGTCGGTGCCGGTCACGCTCTGGGTCAGGCGCGGATCGTCCGGATTGGGGATGATCAGGGGCACCGGAGCTTTGTCGATCTTCATCATGGCCGCGAGGTTAGCATGACATTCGGGTCAAGCCGATATAAGCATGGGCAGCGAATGGCCAAAATGCTTCCATTCGTCATTGCGAGCGCAGCGAAGCAATCCAGAACTGTATCAGCAGCGGCAGTCTGGATTGCTTCGCTGCGCTCGCAATGACGGGGAGGGAGCGGTGGTTCCACCACAGACCATGCGGCTTGCTGAGACGGAGCTGGAATGAAAGTCATCGGCCTTGCGGGCTGGAGCGGTGCGGGCAAGACCACGCTGTTGGCACGCCTGATTCCGCATTTCAACGCGCAGGGCCTGCGCGTCTCGGTCATCAAGCATGCGCATCACCAGTTCGACGTCGACGTGCCCGGCAAGGATTCCTGGCGCCATCGCGAGGCCGGTGCGGCCGAGGTGCTGGTGGCATCCTCGAACCGCTGGGCCCTGATGCACGAGTTGCGCGGTGCGGCGGAGCCGCGGCTGCCGGAACTGCTGGGCAAGCTGTCCGCCGTCGATCTCGTCGTGGTCGAAGGTTTCAAGCGCGAGCCGCATCGCAAGATCGAGGTGCATCGCGCGGCGAACGGCAAGCCGCTGCTGTTTCCCGACGATCCCGGCATTGCCGGGATCGCGACCGACACCGCCATTGACACCGGGCTGCCGACTGTCCATCTCGACGACATCGAGGCCGCCGCGGCGCTGCTGCTGCGCGCGGCGATGCCGGTCGAGGAAGCGGTGGCAAAAAGCGCCGCGATGCGCTGACGAGGCACCATGGCGCAACTTTCTGACGATTGCTTTGCCTTCGGCGGCCCGATGATGTCGGTCGACGAGGCCGTTGGTCTCATCACGACACGCGTCAGCGCGATCACCGATCTGGAGACGGTGACGCTGGTCGACGCAGATGGCCGCGTGCTGGCGCGCGACGTCGCGGCGCCGCTGCCGCTGCCGCCCTTCACCAATTCGGCCGTCGACGGCTACGCCGTGTGCACCGGCGATCTTCCTGTCGGCGCCGAGCAGGCGTTCCCGCTGGACGGCCGCATCCAGGCCGGCGGGCTTGCGCAGGCCGCGATCAAGCCCGGCCACACCGCGCGCATCTTCACGGGCGCGCCGATGCCGCCGGGTGCCGAGACCGTCTTCATGCAGGAAGATGTCCGTCTCGATGAAGCCGGCAGGATCGTGCTGCCGCCGGGATTGAAGCCTGGCGCCAATGTCCGGCCCGCGGGCGAGGACATCCCCTTGGGACAGGTCGCGCTGCGCGCAGGCCAGCGCTTGCGGCCGCAGCACGTCGCGCTCGCCGCGGCGTTCGGGCTTGTCACGCTCGACGTCGTCAGGCGCATTCGCGTTGCGGTGTTCTCGACCGGCGACGAGCTGGCGTCCCCGGGCGAGCCGCGCGCTGCCTCGCAACTGTTCGATTCCAACCGCTTCATGCTGATCGCCATGCTGCGCCGCCTCGGCTGCGAGGTCAGCGACCTCGGCATTCTCCGCGACGAGCGGACCTCGCTGGCGAACGGGCTGAAACAGGTGGCGGGGCAACATGATCTGATCCTTACCACCGGCGGCGTTTCGACCGGCGAGGAGGATCACGTCAAGGCCGCGGTCGAGAGCATCGGCTCGCTGGTGCTGTGGCGGATGGCGATCAAGCCCGGCCGGCCGGTGGCGATGGGCATCATCGACGGCACGCCGCTGATCGGATTGCCCGGCAATCCCGTCGCGAGTTTCGTGACGTTCGTCCATGTGGTGCGGCCGACCGTGCTGGCGCTGGCGGGCGGCTTGCCGGAGCCGTTGACGCCGATCCCGCTGCGCGCGGCGTTCACCTACAAGAAGAAGGCGGGGCGGCGTGAATATGTCCGCGTCTCTTTGCGGCGCGGGCAGGACGGCCGGCTCGAGGCCGTCAAGTTTCCGCGCGAAGGGGCGGGGCTGTTGTCGTCGCTGGTGGAGACCGACGGCCTCGTCGAGCTCGGTGAAGAGGTGACGCAGGTCGAGCCGGGGCAGAGCGTAGGCTTTCTGTCCTATGCCTGTGTGCTCTAGAGCCGCTGCGTTGACGCCATCACTTCGTCCCGCCATGTTGCGCCCATGACCAGAACGACGCTTGATCTCACCGGGCTGAAATGCCCGCTGCCCGCCCTGAAGACGCGCAAGGCGCTGAAACCGTTGCAGCCGGGCGACCAGCTCGAGGTTCACTGCACCGATCCCCTGTCGGTGATTGACATTCCAAACCTGATCCGCGAGACGGGCGACACGGTGGAGATCACCGAGCGCAACGACGCGCGCATCGTGTTCTTGATAGAAAAGACGAATGGTTCGATAGACGGGGCAAATGGTGCGCTGCGTTCTTAACGCGCGTTACCCCGCTGATACCGACCTTTTATCTATCGACATCGATCACGGCTTCTGCCCCAATTGACTTTCTCCGGGTGGGCGCGGAGGTTGAGTCTCGTCTGCGATACGCGGATCAAACGGGCCAACTCACGAAGCCTGCACGTCGTATCGGGCATAGCGCCCCGCGCGAGGGGTTAACAATTTCGGATGCGCGTGACGATCCTGGCGCGCGTCGGAAGATTGTGCGGAGCAGCAGGGACATTCGTCTGCACCGCAACGAGCTGAGGAACAGGATGGTAGCGGCAGGCTGCTCAGAAGGGCAGCTGAGGGGAGGAATGAATGGCTACAATCGAAGGCGCTGGACCCGTTTCAGGCGCTGGCGCGGGAATTTTCGATCGCGAACATACCGTGGCGAAGGCCGGCTTCAATCGCTGGCTGGTGCCGCCAGCTGCGCTGTGCATCCATCTTTGCATCGGCATGGCCTATGGCTTCTCGGTGTTCTGGCTGCCGCTGTCGCGCGCGATCGGCATCACGCAGAGCAAGGCCTGCCCCGACATGTCGCTCTGGCAGGAGCTCTTCACCACGACATGCGACTGGAAGGTCGCGAGCCTGGGGTGGATGTACACCCTATTCTTCGTGCTGCTCGGCGTCTCCGCCGCGATCTGGGGCGGCTGGCTCGAGCGCGCCGGTCCGCGTAAGGCGGGCGCCGTCGCCGCCTGCTGCTGGGGTGGCGGTCTTCTGATCGGCGCGTTCGGCGTCTATGTTCACCAGCTCTGGATCATGTGGCTCGGTTGCGGCGTGATCGGCGGCGTCGGCCTCGGTCTCGGCTACATCTCACCGGTGTCGACACTGGTGAAGTGGTTCCCCGACCGTCGCGGCATGGCGACCGGCATGGCCATCATGGGCTTCGGCGGCGGCGCCATGATCGGCGCACCGCTCGCCAACCTCCTGATCAACTATTTCAAGACGCCGACTTCCGTCGGCGTCTGGGAGACGTTCGTCGCGATGGGCGTCATCTACTTCGTCTTCATGATGATCGGCGCTTTCGCCTATCGCGTGATCCCGGTCGGCTGGCAGCCCGACCACTGGACGCCGCCGAGCGAGAAGAAGTCGATGATCACCGAGCATCACGTGCATCTCAACAATGCGCACAAGACGCCGCAGTTCTGGCTGATCTGGTGGGTGCTCTGCCTCAACGTCTCGGCGGGTATCGGCGTCATCGGCATGGCTTCGCCGATGTTGCAGGAGATCTTCGCCGGCAAGCTGATCGGTCTTCCCGACGTGTCCTTCAGTCAGCTCTCGACCGAGCAGAAGACCGTCATCGCCGGCATCGCCGCGGGCTTCGCCGGTCTGTTGTCGCTGTTCAACATCGCGGGCAGGTTCTTCTGGGCCTCGCTGTCGGACTATATGGGCCGCAAGAACACCTACTATACGTTCTTCCTGCTCGGCATTGCGCTCTACGCGCTGGCGCCGACCTTCGCGGCGATGGGCTCGAAGCTGCTGTTTGTGGTCGGCTTCGGCATCATCCTGTCGATGTATGGTGGTGGCTTCGCGACCGTGCCGGCCTATCTCGCCGACATGTTCGGCACCCAGTTCGTCGGCGCCATTCACGGCCGGTTGCTGACGGCCTGGTCGACGGCCGGCATCATCGGTCCCGTGGTGGTCAACTATATCCGCGAGTTCCAGCTCGCGGCCGGCGTGCCACGTGATCAGCTCTACAACACGACGATGTACATCCTGTGCGCCATGCTGATCGCGGGCTTGATCTGCAACTACATGATCAAGCCGGTCGATCCGAAGTGGAACATGAGCCCTGAGGAGGTTGCCAGATTGCAGGCGGCCAGTGCCAAGAGCGAGGCGTCGATCCAGCACGGCTCGTTCGGCATCGGCAAGGGCGGCCTCGACGCCAAGGCAGCGATGTTCTGGGCCTTCGTCGGCGTTCCCCTGGCCTGGGGCGTCTGGAAGACGCTGGAGAGCGCGGTCAAGATCTTCTGATCGCAGATCGGTGACGCCGCGGCAGGTCGAGAGTCGGCCTTCCGCGGCGCGCTTCCATCCACTTGATCGAGAATCAAATCCAGGGGGACTTCATGTTTCGCACTCGTATTTGCCTTGCCGCCGTCATGCTGGCTGCAGGCCTCCACGCCGCGTCCGCGCAGACGGCAACGGCGCCCGCGACCACCGCTCCGGCTGCAACGGCCGAGGCCAAGCCGGGCAAGATCAAGCTCACCATGCAGAAGCTGAAGGACATGAAGGCCAAATGGGCCGCCAACAAGCCGAAGCTGAAGGCCTGCCGGGGCGAAGTGAAGGCCAAGGGTCTGACCGGCGACGACCGCTGGTTTTACATCGAAGATTGCATGAACAAGAGCTGAGGCGAGGTTCCGCCGGCGTTTGTGCTCGAGGGGGCGTGGCGGGGCGACTGCCCGCCTCCTAAATCATTATAGACACGTTCTAAATTTGCTTGCCCCTCTGGTATACCAGAGACTAGAGTTGAGTGGAATGAGGCTCGATTCAGGCCCGCAACGAGTGCGCGGTTCCGTCGGTTGAGCCTGGAAATGAAGGCTGATCGCGAGGGCGATCCGGCCTCCGACCATCGCGGGTTTAGGGAGAACGCGACGTTTCCATGAGCAGCAACGACGACGTTCACAAGGTCAGAGACTTCGAGCATCCGGGCGAGGGGCGCCGGCGCGCCAAGGCCACGCCCAAGGGCCGTCAGGTCGATCCCACCGCCGCGCACGAGATCGAGCTATTGCTCGGCGACCGGCCGCGGCGGCGCGATCTGCTGATCGAATATCTGCACCTGATCCAGGACAAATATCACCAGATCTCGGCCGCGCATCTGGCCGCGCTCGCCGACGAGATGAAGCTTGCCTTCGCCGAAGTGTTCGAGACGGCGACCTTCTACGCGCATTTCGACGTGGTGAAGGAGGGCGAGCCGAGCATTCCGCCGCTGACGATCCGCGTTTGCGACTCTCTCACCTGTGCGATGCTCGGTGGCGAGAAGCTGCTGGAAGATCTGCAGAGCTCATCCGGCCCCGGCATACGCGTCGTGCGCGCGCCCTGCGTCGGCCGCTGCGACACCGCGCCTGCCGCGGAAGTCGGCCACAACTTCGTCGACCATGCGACCGTCACCAATGTGATGGCGGCGGCCAAGGGCGGCGATACCCACGCGCACCTGCCCAAATATATCGACTACGCCGCTTACGTTGCCGGCGGCGGCTACAAGCTGCTGGGTCGCGTTCGCTCGGGCGAGCTGTCGACAGACGCTCTCCTCAAGGGGCTCGACGACGCCTCGCTGCGCGGCCTCGGCGGCGCGGGCTTCCCGACGGGGCGGAAATGGCGCGCCGTGCTCGGCGAGCCCGGCCCGCGCCTGATGGCGATCAACGGCGACGAGGGCGAGCCCGGCACGTTCAAGGACCGGGTCTATCTCGAAAGCGATCCGCATCGCTTCATCGAGGGCATGTTGATCGGCGCGCATGTCGTGCAGGCCACCGACGTCTACATCTATCTGCGCGATGAATATCCGGCCTCGCGCGAGATCCTGGAGCGCGAGATCGCGAAGCTCCCGCCGGGCGGTCCGACGCTGCACATGCGCCGCGGCGCCGGCGCCTATATCTGCGGCGAGGAATCCTCGCTGCTTGAAAGCATCGAGGGCAAGCGCGGCCTGCCCAGGCACAAGCCGCCTTATCCGTTCCAGGTCGGCCTGTTCGGCCTGCCGACGTTGATCAACAACATCGAGACGCTGTGGTGGGTGCGCGACATCGTCGAGAAGGGAGCCGACTGGTGGAAGGGCCATGGCCGTCATGAACGGCACGGCCTGCGCAGCTTCTCGGTCTCGGGCCGCGTCAAGAACCCCGGCATGAAGCTGGCGCCTGCGGGCATCACCGTGCGCGAACTGATCGACGAGTATTGCGGCGGCATGGCCGACGGCCATCAGTTCTATGCTTATCTGCCGGGCGGCGCCTCCGGCGGCATCCTGCCGGCGTCGATGGACGACATCCCGCTCGATTTCGGCACGCTGGAAAAATACGGCTGCTTCATCGGCTCGGCCGCGATCGTGATCCTGTCGCAGAAGGACAGCGTGCGCGCGGCGGCGCTCAACCTGATGAAGTTCTTCGAGGACGAGAGCTGCGGCCAGTGCACGCCATGCCGGGTCGGAACCCAGAAGGCGGCGCAGCTGATGCAGCAGCCGGTCTGGAACCGTGCCCTGCTGGAAGAATTGAGCCAGGCGATGCGCGATGCCTCGATCTGCGGGCTCGGACAGGCGGCATCGAATCCGCTGGCCACCGTGATCAAATATTTCCCTGACGAGTTCAAGGAAGCGGCCGAATGACCAAGATTACATTCGAACTCGACGGCAAGCAGGTCGAGGCAAAGCCCGGCGAGACCATCTGGCAAGTCGCCAAGCGCCAGGGCCGCGAGATCCCGCATCTTTGCTATTCGCCCGCACCCGACTATCGGCCCGACGGCAATTGCCGTGCCTGCATGGTCGAGATCGAGGGCGAGCGCGTGCTGGCAGCGTCGTGCAAGCGCACACCGTCGGTCGGCATGAAGGTAAAGACCGAGAGCGCCCGCGCGACGGCTGCGCAGAAGATGGTGATGGAGCTGCTCGTCGCCGACCAGCCGGCGCGCGAGACCAGCCACGATCCGGATTCCAAATTCTGGCACTGGGCCGAGACCACCGGTGTCACCGAAAGTCGCTTCCCCGCCGCCGAGCGCTGGGAGACCGACGCCACCCATCCGGCGATGCGCGTCAACCTCGATGCCTGCATCCAGTGCGGCCTGTGCGTGCGCGCCTGCCGCGAGGTCCAGGTCAACGACGTCATCGGCATGGCTTATCGCAGCCACGGCTCGAAGATCGTGTTCGACTTCGACGATCCCATGGGCGAGTCCACCTGCGTCGCCTGCGGCGAATGCGTGCAGGCCTGCCCGACCGGCGCCTTGATGCCGGCCGTGATGCTCGACGACAAGCAGACCCGCGTGACCTACGCGGACAAGAAGGTGGATTCGCTCTGCCCGTTCTGCGGCGTCGGTTGCCAGGTGACCTACGAGGTCAAGGACGAGAAGGTGATCTATGCGGAGGGTCGCGACGGCCCCGCCAATCACAATCGTCTTTGCGTCAAGGGCCGTTTCGGCTTTGACTACATCCACCATCCGCATCGCCTGACCAAGCCGCTGGTGCGGCTGCCGAACGCGAAGAAGGATTCCAACGACCAGGTCGATCCTGCCAATCCCTTCACCCATTTCCGTGAAGCGAGCTGGGAAGAGGCGCTCGACATCGCCGCCAAGGGGCTCGTCAAGATCCGCGACGAGAAGGGCGTGAAGGCGCTCGCTGGCTTCGGCTCGGCCAAGGGTTCGAACGAAGAAGCCTATCTGTTCCAGAAGCTGGTGCGCACCGGCTTCGGCTCGAACAACGTCGACCACTGCACCCGTCTGTGCCACGCCTCGTCGGTCGCGGCGCTGTTCGAAGGCCTGAGCTCGGGCGCGGTGTCCGCGCCGTTCGCGGCCGCGATGGATGCCGAGGTCATCATCGTGATCGGCGCCAACCCGACCGTGAACCATCCGGTCGCCGCGACCTTCATCAAGAACGCGGTCAAGCAGAACGGCGCAAAACTGTTCGTGATGGATCCGCGACGGCAGACGCTGTCGCGCCACGCCACCAAGCATCTGCAGTTCAAGCCCGGCTCCGACGTCGCCATGCTGAACGCGATGATCAACACGATCATCACCGAAGGCCTGACTGACGATCAGTACATCGCCGGCTACACCGAAGGCTTCGAGGACCTCGAGGAGAAGATCAAGGAGTTCACGCCGGAGAAGATGGAAGCGATCTGCGGCATCCCGGCCCAGACGCTGCGCGAAGTCGCACGCACTTACGCGCGCGCGAAGTCGTCGATCATCTTCTGGGGCATGGGCATCAGCCAGCATGTCCACGGCACCGACAATGCACGCTGCCTGATCGCGCTGGCGCTGATCACCGGCCAGGTCGGCCGACCCGGCACCGGCCTGCATCCGCTGCGCGGCCAGAACAACGTGCAAGGTGCGTCCGACGCTGGCCTGATTCCGATGTTCCTGCCGGACTACCAGCCGGTCAGCCGCGACGATCTGCGCGGCAATTTCGAGAAGATGTGGGGTGAAGACCTCGATCCCGTCCGCGGCCTGACCGTGGTCGAGATCATGAACGCGATCCACGCGGGCGAGATCAAGGGCATGTATATCGAGGGCGAGAACCCCGCGATGTCCGACCCCGACCTGCAGCACGCGCGCCAGGCGCTCGCGATGCTCGATCACCTCGTGGTGCAGGATCTCTTCGTCACGGAGACCGCCTTCCACGCCGATGTCATCCTGCCGGCCTCTGCGTTTGCGGAGAAGGATGGCTCCTTCACCAACACCGATCGCCGCGTGCAGCTCGCGCGTCAGGTGGTCAAGCCGCCGGGCGATGCGCGGCAGGATCTCTGGATCATCCAGGAGATCGGCAAGCGCATGGGCCTGCCGTGGAATTATGCCGGCCCCGGCGATGTCTTCACCGAGATGGCGGAGCTGATGCCGTCGCTGAAGAACATCACCTGGGATCGCCTGGTGCGCGAAGGCGCGGTGACCTATCCGGTCGATGCGCCCGACAAGCCCGGCAACGAGATCATCTTCACCACGGGCTTCCCGACCGCGAGCGGTCGCGGCAAGATTGTGCCGGCCAAGGTGATCCCGCCGGACGAGATTCCCGACGCCGAATATCCGATGGTGCTGTCGACCGGCCGCGTGCTGGAGCATTGGCACACCGGCTCGATGACGCGCCGCGCCCAGGTGCTCGACCAGATCGAGCCCGAGGCCGTCGCTTTCATGTCGCCGAAGGACATGCGCAAGAAGAAGCTCGCCCCCGGCGACTTCATCCGCCTGGAGACCCGCCGCGGCGCGGTCGAGGTCAAGGTCCGTTCCGACCGCGACGTGCCGGAGAACATGGTGTTCATGCCGTTCTGCTACGCGGAAGCAGCGGCAAACCTGCTCACCAACCCGGCGCTCGATCCGTTCGGCAAGATCCCGGAATTCAAGTTCTGCGCGGCACGCGCCGAGCGCGCGGAGATGCGGGACGCGGCGGAGTAGGGTGAGGCGTCGCCTTCATAGGGGATGATGCGTGCCACACAAGCTGCTGTCATGCCCCGCGCAGGCGGGGCATCCAGTACGCCGCGGCCGATCGATTGAATGACTGCTGTCTCGGAGTACTGGATCGCCAGGTCAAGCCGGGCGATGACAGTTGAGAGTGTGGTGCCGGCTTGCCTCACACCGCTTCGCTCCACGCAACGACGGTGGTAAACGTGACCCATGTCCAAGGTCACTCCCGCCACCCGTGCGCTCACCGCCGCCGGTGTTGCCTTCACTGTCCATGCCTACGACTACGATCCCGACGCCGAAAGCATCGGGCTGCAGGCCGCTGCCGCGCTCGGTGAAGACCCCGCGCGCGTGTTGAAGACGCTGATGGCGCAGGTCGATGGCAAGCCGGTCTGCGTCGTCGTGCCGTCCGATCAGGAAGTGTCGATGAAGAAGCTCGCCGCTGCCGCGGGCGGCAAGTCGGCGCAGATGATGAAGCCGCCCGAGGCCGAGCGCGTCACCGGCTACAAGGTCGGCGGCATCAGCCCGTTCGGCCAGCGCAAGCAGGTACCGACCGTGATCGAGCAGACCGCGCTCGCTCATGACCTCGTCTATTTGAATGGCGGCCAGCGCGGCCTGCAGGTGCGGATGAAGCCCACGGATGTGCGGGATGTCGTGAAGGCAGTCGTCGCGGACGTGCTTGCCTGACGGCCTTTGCGACAAAGCGAGAGGTTGGCGTGCAGCCCGTAGGAAGAGTTGAGCGGAACCCATCTGCGAACTCGAATACGAACGGCGATGGGTCTCGCAAGTGCTCAACCCGTCCTGCGCGCTAAAAACAAGGCAGGATCATCGCCCAGATAGGCATTGAGCAAAACAGGCTCCACATCCCGATGACGACCACGAATACCGAGTTCAAAGGAAATGTGTAAGCGGCAGGCTTGCTTTGGTAGTCCCAATCTTTCGACGCCAGAAAACGTTTATAGCCGTCCGCACCGATATCGTAGATCATTCGAGTGAAGCCCTTCCATCGCAGGACGATGAAGCAAAGCCAGATCGTGGGAAAGCCTGTAAAGAAGCCCACAATCACCCACAACGACGTGGCCCCACCGCTCTTGTCGTGAATGGTCCAGGCTGGACATTGGCTGCCAGGATGGACGAGGGCGAGAATGCAAATCGCGATCCCCAACCACACCAAGCAGATGACTGCTCCCCATTTGGCAATCCTCCGGCAAAAGTCGGGATCGAAATCAAGAAGAGGCTGGCTATCGGTCATGGAAGGCACTTTTTCGATGGCGCGCCGGCCGAGTCAACGCTCATCTCGGTTTGCAACAACGGGCCGTTGGGAAATAATTCGCCGTTTTGGGTGAAATGCAGCCGTAGGATAGGTTGAGCGCAAGCGAAACCCATCGGCGAACTCGAATACGATGGGCAATGGGTTTCGCAAGGGCTCAACCCATTCTACGCGCCGCTAAGCCCTTTAAAGGGCATCAATCCAAGGATTTGCTACCACTCCGCTCAGCAGAATTGGAAGTCGAGCAATAGATGGATACAGCCAAGAAGGTAATTACGAAGCTTCCACTTGAGGGGTTGTGGAACGAGAACGAAATTCTGAACGCGCAGCGTTTCGCAAAGGGGCTGTCCGCATCGGAATTCATTGAGTTGATGCAAGCATGAACGACCTTCGTCGTTGCTGGACCTGGACTGCAGCCCCGCTGGATAGATCCAGCACATCGCTTCGAGTTCCGGAAGGCGGAGGTGATGCCCCGACTTGCAGAAGCTGATCAACCGGCCTTCCTTGACCGCTTCCCCGACGAGTATTGCTACTTCGCTTCGAAATGGCAATTCGTTGACGGGGGGCATGTAATTGTCCTTGAACGGCACCACTGACCAGTTAGCTGTGCCCTGGGTCATCAGCTGTTGATGCCGCCTAAACGGAACGATTTCCGCTTAATCCGCGGAAGCTGGCGATCATGAGTCCACACCGCTTACTGCTTCTGCAACAGCTTCAGCCGGCAGCGCAGCGCTTCGCGGATATGGGCGCGCGCGAGCTGCTCGGCCTTGTCGCCGTCGCGCGCGGCGACGGCCTCGATGATGGCCTGGTGCTCGCCGTGGCTGGTCGAGGGGCGGCCGGTGACGGTGAACGTGGTCGGGCCGAGCAGGGCGATCCAGTCCTGCAATTCGCGGGCGGCGTTGTCGAGATAGCGGTTGCGCGCGGCGCGGCAGATCGCTTCGTGGAAGGCGCGGTTCAGTCTCGCCAGTTCGGCGGCGTCGGTCGCGGAGGCCTCGATGAAGGCGTGCTCGATGTCGCGAAGCGCATCGACCTCGGGTGCGGAGGCGTGGGCTGCGGCCAGCCGTGCCGCGGCACCTTCCATGATCTCGCGCATGGCGTAGAGTTCGAGCACCTCCGAGATGTCGAGATTGCGCACGATCAGCCCGCGGCCCGCGGCGGGCTCGACGAAGCCGCGCGCCGCGAGGCGACCCAGCGCTTCGCGCACCGGCGTGCGACTGACCTTCAGCCGTTGGGCGACCTCTTCCTCGCGCAGCCGATCGCCGGCCCGATAGCTGCCGGCCTGCAAGGCCTCGCACAGCGAGCGGAACACGGCTTCTCCCAGCGCAACGCCGCCGCCGCGCGCAATCGATCCGCCTGCCTTTGCCGGGCGTCTGGCCATGATCCCTCGAGGCGCATTCTGCCCATGCAGAGATGCCGCTTGCACGTGCTTTGTATATCTTTGTATACAAACGTGCGCAATGGCTGCCGGGCTTGACCGGGGCGGCCCGCGGGCAGAAAGTTTTCAATCTCGTCGCATCGGACGGACGGCATGAGCAGCAAGTACGACGTGCTGGTGATCGGGGGCGGCAATGCGGCGCTGTGCGCGGCGATCGCGGCGCGCCGCGGCGGCGCCTCGGTCCTCGTGCTCGAAGGCGCGCCGAAATTCTATCGCGGCGGCAACACGCGCCATACCCGTAACATGCGCTGTGCCCATGACGCCGCCACCGAGATCCTCACCGGCCCGTACACCGAGGAGGAGTTCTGGGAGGATCTGCTGCGCGTCACCGGCGGGAAGACCGACGAGGTGCTCGCGCGGCATATGATCCGGGAGTCCAAGGACATCCTGAACTGGATCGTGGAGCAGGGCGTACGCTGGCAGCCCTCGCTCGGCGGCACGCTGAGCCTCGGCCGCACCAACTCCTTCTTCCTCGGCGGCGGCCGCGCCATGCTGAATGCGCTGTATCTGACCGCGGAGCGGCTCGGCGTCGACGTCGAATACGATGCCGAGGTCACCGACCTCGTGATCGAGGACGGCATGTTCCTCGCCGCGCGCCTGAAGCGGCCGGTGAATGGCGAGACCGAGATCCGCGCGACCTCGCTGGTCGCCGCCGCCGGCGGGTTCGAGGCCAACATCGAATGGCTGAAGCAATATTGGGGCGAGGCCGCCGACAATTTCCTGATCCGCGGTACGCCCTACAATCGCGGCTCGATCCTGAAGATGCTGCTCGACAAGGGCGTGCAGGAGGTCGGCGATCCCACCCAGTGCCACGCGGTGGCGATCGACGCGCGCGCGCCGAAATTCGACGGCGGCATCATCACGCGGCATGACTCGGTCGTGTTCGGCATCGTCGTCAACAAGCACGCTGAGCGCTTCTACGACGAGGGCGAGGACATCTGGCCGAAGCGCTACGCGATCTGGGGCCGGCTGGTCGCGGCGCAGCCCGACCAGATCGCCTACATCATCTTCGATTCCACTGTCGTCACCAGCTTCATGCCGACCCTGTTTCCGCCGATCGCAGGACAGACCATCGCAGAGCTTGCCGGCAAGCTCGAGCTCGATCCGGCCGCGCTGGAAAAGACCATGACCGAATTCAACGCAGCGGTGCGCCCCGGCACCTTCGACCACACCATTCTGGATGACTGCGTGACCGAAGGCATCACGCCGCCCAAGACGCACTGGGCGCGCAGGATCGAGACGCCGCCTTATCTCGCCTATCCGGTGCGGCCCGGCATCACCTTCACCTATCTCGGCACGCGCGTGAACAAGGAAGCGCGGATGCTGATGGCCGACGGCAAGCCCTCCGGCAATATGTTCGCCGCCGGCGAGATCATGGCCGGCAACGTGCTCGGCAAGGGCTACGCCGCCGGCATGGGCATGACCATCGGCAGCGTGTTCGGACGGATCGCGGGGCGGGAAGCTGCGCGTCATGCGAAGAACTAGAATGAAGACAAGCCAGGGAGACACCATGTCGCGCATTGCCATCGCTTCGCTCACGGCGCTGCTGATCGCAGGCAACGCCAGCGCCGCCGAGCCGATCACGCTGCGCGACATGGGCTCGTTCCATGTCGGGGGTCGGCTGGTCGAAATCACCGGCAAGCCGGTGAAGGAGGTCGTGTTCACGCCGGGCGGCGTGCCGGCCAAGGTCGATCCCAACGGCACGTATCAGGTCGAGCAGATGTACGTGCAGTATTTCCTTCCCGCGAACGAGAAGGGCGCCTATCCGCTGCTGATGTGGCATGGCGGCGGACTGACCGGCGTCACCTACGAGACCACGCCTGATGGCCGCGAAGGCTGGCTGAACTATTTCCTGCGCAAGGGCTGGGCCGTCTATAATTCCGACGCGGTGGAGCGCGGCCGCGCCGGCTGGGCGCAATATCCTGACGTCTTCAAAGGCGAGCCTGTTTTCCTGACCATCGCCAATCCGTTCGAGCGTTTCCGCATCGGCGACGGACCAAACTCGTACGATCCCGATCCCGCCAAGCGCAAGGTGCTGCCGGGCAGCCAGTTCCCGGTCGAAGGCTACGAGAACTTCGTCAAGCAGAACGTGCCGCGCTGGACCACGACGGATGACGCGATCGTCGCCGCTTATATCGCCGAGATCGACCGCGTCGGCCCGTCAGTGATCCTGTTCCACAGCCAGGCCGGCAGCTTCGGCTTCAAGGTGGCGCAAGCCCGGCCCGACAAGGTCAAGGCGCTGATCGCGATCGAGCCCGCCGGCATCGGCGATCCCGCCAAGGCGGCCGTGCTGAAGAACATTCCGACCCTGATCGTCTATGGCGACTACATCGAGCAGGATTCGCGCTGGCCCAAGATCCGCGGCAACGGCGTCGCCTTTGCCGACGCGATCAAGGCGGCCGGCGGCAGTGTCGACATCGTCGATCTCCCGAAGGCCGGCATCAAGGGCAATTCGCACATGGTGATGATGGACAAGAACAATCTCGAGGTCGCAGCCCTGATCCAGAAATGGCTCGAGGGCAAAGGCCTGGCGAAGTAGAGCCATGCACGGAACCAAAATCCTGGACGAAGCCGACCGTCTGATGACGGTCTGCAATTCCTGCCGCTACTGCGAGGGCCTGTGCGCGGTGTTTCCCGCCATGGAGATGCGCCGTGCCTTTTCCGACGGCGATCTCAATTATCTCGCCAATCTCTGCCATTCCTGCGGCGCCTGCTACGTCGACTGCCAGTTCTCGCCGCCACACGAGTTCAACGTCAACGTTCCCCAGACGCTTGCGGTCGCGCGCGCCGAGTCCTATGCGGCCTATGCCTGGCCCGGCGCGCTGTCCGGCGCCTTCGCCCGCAATGGGCTCGTCATCAGCATCGTCGCCGCGCTCAGCATGGCGGCCTTCATTCTGGGCTTTGCCGCCCTCAATGACCGCAGCGTGCTGTTCGGCGTGCACACCGGTCCCGGCGCCTTCTACAAGCTGATGCCGCACAATGCGATGGCGGCCTTGTTCAGCGCCGCCTTCCTCTACGCCATCTTCGCGCTGATCATGAGCGTGGGTGCCTTCTGGCGCGACATCGGTGCGCCGATCGGCGGCCGGGCCGACGGCGGCTCGATCTTCCAGGCCATCCGCGATGCCGGCGAGCTGCGCTATCTCCATGGCGGCGGCGTCGGCTGCTACAACGAGGACGACAAGCCGACCGACCGGCGCAAGCTCTATCATCACCTGACCTTCTATGGCTTCATCCTGTGCTTTGCCGCGACGTCGGTGGCCACGCTCTATCACTATCTGCTCGCGCGCGAAGCGCCGTATCCGTGGTGGGACCTGCCCGTCGTGCTCGGCACGCTCGGCGGCATCGGCCTCGTCGTCGGACCGGTCGGGCTATTCGCAGCGAAGCTGCGCAGGGCGCCGGAACTGCTCGACGAGACCCGTTACGGCATGGATGTCGGCTTCATTGCCATGCTGTTCCTGACCGGCCTCACGGGCATGCTGCTGCTGATCATGCGCGAGACGGCCGCGATGGGGCCGTTGCTGGCGCTGCATCTCGGGGCAGTGTTCGCGCTGTTCATCACCATGCCCTATGGCAAGTTCGTGCACGGCATCTACCGTTTCGCGGCCCTGGTTCGCTATGCGCAGGAGCGGCGAACGGCGGCGTGACGATCACCCTTGCTTGAAGCGGCCCTCGCGCAGGAAGGCGATGGTCTGGTCGATCACGGTGGCATGACGCGGCAGCCCGGTGTGCGACGCCCGCACGACGACATGGTCGGCCATGCCGGACAGCGTCGCGCTTTGCACCGAGACCCGTCCGTCATTCGGCTTCGGCAGTACCAGGAGGCCGGCGACGGGGTCGATGAAGCGGCTCCCCGCAATCACGCCGACGGGATAGTCCACGGCGGGAAGGGCGTCCGGCCGCATCGCCGTCGTCAGCTCGAGGCCGGCCGGTCCGTAGAAGGCGCGGTAGAGACGGGATTCGCTCAGGAGATCGGCGACTTCACTGCCGCCGTTCGGGGTGCCCAGCATCACGACGCCGGCAAGCCGCGCCGGCCGGTATCTTGCGATATAGGCGCGCGCCACCAGGCCGCCCATCGAATGCGCAACGAAGTGCAGCGGTGCGTCGCGTTCGGCGAAGCCGGCGATCTCGGCATGAATATCGTCCGCGAGCGCTGCGATCGGCTTGCTGCGGCTGGAATAGTCGATATTGAGCGTCGTGAACCCGCTGGCCCCGAGCGCCCGTTCCAGCTTGGTCAGGGATGCCGAGGTCCGCGCGATGCCGTGAAGCAGAACAACTCCCGGGCATCGCGCGTCGCCTGATCGAGGCACCCATTGCATCCGTCTTACGCCACCTCGCGCTCCGGCGCGGAGGCCTGCTCGCGCGCCATCGTCGTGGCGGTGACATAGTCGGTCTTGCCGGTGCCGAGCAGCGGCACCTTGTCGACCACTATGATCGCGGCGGGGACGGTGAGCTCGGATGCACCGATCGTCTTGGCCTGGGCCTGCATCGCGCTGCGCTCGGCGGTCTTTTCCGTCGTTAGCAGCACGATGCGCTCGCCCTTGCGCGGGTCGGGGATCGACACGGCGATCGATCCGGCCTGCGGCCACAGCGTGGTCGCGATGGCTTCGACCGCCGACAGCGAGACCATTTCGCCCGCGATCTTGGCGAAGCGCTTGGCGCGGCCCTTGATGGTGATGAAGCCGGCGGCGTCGATCGCTACGATGTCGCCGGTGTCGTGCCAGCCCTCGGGGAGCTTCTCGAGCACGCCGGGATTCTCGGCGCGCAAGTATCCGAGCATCACGTTCGGCCCGCGCACCGACAGGCGCCCGCCTTCCTCGATGCCGGGGACCGGATCGAGGCGGCTTTCCATCAGCGGCGAGATGCGGCCGACGGTGCCGGGGCGGTTGGCCATCGGCGTGTTCATTGCCAGCACCGGTGCCGTCTCGGTGACGCCATAGCCTTCGAGAATGCGGATGCCGTAGCGCTCCATGAACACCTGCCGCGTCCGGTCCTTGACCGCTTCGGCACCTGCGATCACGAGACGCAGGGTCCGGAAGTCGTAGGCATGCGCCGAACGAGCATAGCCGGTGAGGAACGTATCGGTGCCGAACAGGATGGTGGCGCCGGTCTGGTAGATCAGCTCGGGCACGATCCGGTAGTGCAGCGGCGAGGGATACATGTAGATCGGGATGCCCGCGAGCATCGGCATCATCATTCCGCCCGTGAGCCCGAACGAATGGAACACGGGCAGCACGTTGAACACCTTGTCGTTGGCGTTGGCATCGACCCGCGCCAGCGCCTGCGCCGCGTTGGCGAGGATGTTGCGGTGGGACAGCACGACGCCCTTGGGCGTGCCTTCTGAACCGGAGGTGAACAGCACCACGGCCGGATCGGTCGCCTCGCGGGCAATTCGGGGCGTCGTACCGGCGAGCAGGCCCTTGATCTTGTCGGCCAAGCCGATCGAGGCGCGGACGTCTTCGAGATAAACGACGCGTGCTTCGGCGGAGATCGCGGCCATCAGCTTGTCGAGCTTGCCCTTCTCGATGAAGGCCTTCGACGTCAGCACGGTCTTGACTTGCGCGGCCTTCATGGCGGCGAGGACATTGACCGGACCTGCCGAGAAGTTGAGCATCGCCGGCACGCGGCCGATGTTCTGCAGGGCCATGAAGACGACGGCGACGCCCGCCGAGTTCGGCAGCAGCACGCCGACATTCTCGCCGATTGCGGTGCCGGTCTCGAGCTTGCGACTGAGGACCTGCGCACCGAGGATCAGCTTGCGATAGGTCAGCTTGGTGCCGAGCGCATCCTCGATGATGACCTTGCCGGTGTCGCGGTCGCGATAGGCATGTCCGAGCGCCTCGAACAGCGAGTGGTCGAGCATGGCGTTCTTCACCATGGCGTCGATCATCACGTCCTGGAGCGCGGCGCCGGCGGCGTTGCGGCGTGCCTTGCCCTTCAGCGCGGCGTCGACCGGCAGCTTGACGGGCGGCAGGATGGTCACCGTCACCCGCGGAAACCACGAGCGCTTGATCTGGCTGGCGTTGAGGTAGCTGAGATGCGAGCGCTGCGCGCCTTCGATGCGAACGGGCACGACGACGGCGTCGGCCTTGTCCGCGATCATCGCGGTGCCGTCATAGACCTTCATCAGCGATCCCGAGACGGTGATGCGCCCCTCCGGGAAGATCACGACGGGCTCGCCGGAGGCAACCAGCTTGATCAGGTCGCGGGCGGCCAGCGGCTTGGTCGGGTCCATGGTGTAGTGCTTGACCACGCGCAGGAACGGCTTGGCCCACCAGGCCTTGGCAATGCCGGTATCGACCGCGAAGCTCGCGTCGATCGGCAGCACGGCATGCAGCAGGGGACCGTCGATCAGGCTGACATGGTTCGGCGCGATCAGCATGCGCGTGCCGGGAGGCGGCAGGTTTTCCAGGCCGCGGACCTCGGTGCGGAAGAGCGCCCGGAACAACAGGCCGCCGAAATCGCGCACGCCTTCCTTGCCCCACTTGGTCAGCACGAACCAGACCGCGCCGAAGCTGGCGATGCCGAGGCCGAAGAAGATCCAGCCGACATGCAATCCGGCCGCCTGCAGCAGCGCGACGAACAGCGAGCCGATCACCATGAAGGCGGCCTGCAGCACGTTGCCGGCGGCGATGATGCGGGCGCGCTCATTGGGCGCCGACCACGCTTGCACGGCGGCGAAGGACGGGACCACGAACAGGCCGCCGCCGAATGCGAAGGCGACGAAGTCGATCAGCATGCGCAAGCCCGCGAACGAGGTTGCGAAGTCGAGCGCGGCGATGTCCTGGCCCTTGGCGGTCACGGCGATGGCCCAGGCGAGATCGAGGCCGGCAAAGCCCATGATGATGGCGCCGATCGGCACCAGCGCAAGGTTGGGGCGAACGTGGCTCAGGCTGGCGGCGAACAGCGAGCCGATGGCGATGCCGATCGCGAAGACCGCAAGACACAGCGTCACGACGCTCTCGGTGCCGCCGACGACCTCCTTGACCAGCGCCGGCAGCAGCGACAGCACGATGGCGCCGACCAGCCAGAACCAGGAGACGATCACGGTGCCGTCCCACAGGCGATGGTCGGCATGCAACGTCTTGAGCAGGCCCACCGTCGAAGTCCAGGGATTGGTATCGACGGGCAGTTCAGGCGCGGAGGGCGTCGTCTGCGGAATGCGGGACGCGAACGCCCAGGACAGCAGCGCCAGCACGACGACGGCGGATGCGACCCAGCCCATATGCGCGGAGCCGGCCACGAACTGGCCGCCGGCGACGGTGCCGAGCAGGATGGCCATGAAGGTTGCGCCTTCGACCAGCGCGTTACCGGTCGCGAGCTCGCCGAGCTCGAGCTGGTCCGGCAGCATCGCGTATTTCACGGGGCCGAACAGGGCGGCAATGGTGCCGAACAGCGCGAGCGCCGCAAACAGCAGCGGCACCGAGTGCAGGAAGAAGCCGGCTGCGGCAAAGGCCGCGGCGAAGATCTCGGCGAATTTGAGCCGCCGCGCGATGACGGATTTGACGTATTTGTCGGCGAGCTGGCCGCCGAGCCCTGACAGGATGAAATAGGGGAAGATGAAGACGGCGCCTGCCACCGTCACCAGGGCATCGCCATGGCCGGTCGCGGCACTGTAGAGGAGGATGATGACGAGCGCGTTCTTGAGCACGTTGTCATTGAGCGCCGAGAAGAACTGCGCCCAGAACAGCGGCGCGAAACGGCGTGACGACATCAATTCCCTGATCATGACTAGTCCTGTTTTGGGAAGGCAGAATGAGGTTCGTTACGTTGTCTTCGAAACGTCACGACCGGAGGGGGAGCGGACGAATGACTGCGGGCGGTGATCGCCGGCCTGCCTTGTCCCCTCGGTCCCTCTGATCCTGTTGGTCTCCAAGCGGTGTCGTTAGGTTCGGAAAATATCTGGTCGCGGCCGCACTTGGGCGAGGGGCCGCGCCTTACCGAGTAGGCGCCGAGCGGTGAGGAAAAGCTGAACCGCGTCGTTGAAGGCCGGCGAGATCGGCGGCGGACATCGGGACATGGTGAGTCCTTCCTTGCAACCAGATCTTGCATTCGAGCCGACCCGCGTGTGCAGGTCGCGTGCGCCTCAGGTCAGATGGGCGAGGTGACGAAAGGGCGACAGGCGGCGGAGCAGGCTGAATCGGCGGCCTTCCTGACGAGCACGTGCGCGGCTCGCCCGCCACATCCGGAAGGTCGCGCGGCGTTCCGCCAGCACGCCGGCGACGTCGCAGGCATTGGCGATGCGATTGATCGGCGACATCGCGACCCGCAGCAGGGTCTGGCCCAATCCGGTCACGAGAGCGGCAGCGTCGTCGATGAAGGTGGCGGCGATATCAACAGCGAGGGTTTGCATTTTAGTCGTCTCCGGGTTAATTGAACAATGTTCACATGAGTAGCTTGAAAATGAACAATGTTCAAGAAAAATCCCCGCGGGACCAGAAAAAAAATCGGCGCCGGCTCCAGATCCTGGAGATCGCCCGTGGCATCATCGCGACTAAGGGATTGAGATCGTTGAAGGTTCGCGACGTTGCGGAGGCTGCCGGCTGTTCCGTCGGCAGCGTCTATAACGAGTTCGGGGACTTCGACGGGGTGATCCTGACCGTCAATCGGGAGACGGTTCAGGCCCTGACGGCCCGGCTTCGCGGGGTTCCGGACGAAGACCCCGTCCGCCAGCTTTACGGGCTCGCCGAGACCTATCTCGAATTCTTCGCCGAGCACGCCAATCTGCTGCGCTCGCTGTTCGAGCACCGGATGGAGGACGATCGCCCCTATCCCGACGACATCCTGCAGATGGTGATGGATGCGTTCGCGCTGATGCATCCACCCCTGGTGCGGCTGTTACCGGACGCGGACGACGTGAAGATCGCGTTGTTGTCACGCACCCTGTTTTCCGCCGTGCACGGCATCATCTCGCTCGGCCTCGAGGAGCGCATGGTCGCCGTGCCGCCGCAGATGCTGCGTCAGCAGGTCGAGCAATTCGTCGATACCCATCTCGCGGGTCTCGGGATCTTGCCTTTGCGGTGAAGGGAGCGAGTGGCGTCAGGCCCGTGCAGCTTCGCGGGGACGGGCTGCAACGACGACGAGATCCAGTCGCCCGCCGTCGACCTGAACACGGTTGCGTCCCTTCTCCTTGGCGCGATAGCAGGCGGCGTCGGCGCGTCGCATCGCGTCTTCGAGCGTGGTGTCGCGGTCGGTGATGCAGGTGACGCCAATGCTGGCGGTCACCGCAAAGCAGCGATCGTCCCAGGCGAAGTCGGACATCTCCAGTGAACGCCGCAGCCGTTCGGCGATATCGACCGCACTCGCGGGCGAACATCGCGGCAGGATGAGGCCGAATTCGTCGCCGCCCAGGCGCGCGACCAGGTCGATCGGGCGCCGGTCCTGTTGCAGGAGACGCGAGACGTGGCAGAGCAGGCGATCGCCGGCAAGGTGCCCGCACGTGTCGTTGACGTTCTTGAACTGGTCGAGATCGAGCAGGATCAGGCCCAGCGAACCCGCAGCGACAACGTCTAGTTCGCCCTGCAGGCGCGCCTCGAAGGCACGGCGGTTGGACAGGCCGGTCAGCCAATCGTGCGATGCCTGGAAGGCCAGACGTTCCTTCTCGGCGTGCAACGCATCTTCGAAGGCCTGTCGCTGCAGCACCAATCGTCTGGTGTGCCAGATCAGGAGCAGGATGAGCGTGAAGGCGGTGACGAGGTTGATGCCGGTCAGCGTCAGCTTGATGGCGCGGGAGCCTTCGCCGAGCACGGTCGAGAACCGATTGGCATGCACCGTGAACTGGGTGTTGAGCTCAGAGAGCCGGGACGACAGGACTTGCAGGCGGCTTGCGTCCTGAACAGGGCCGTTCTCCCACTCGGACCGGATGACCTCGCCGAAGATGCTCAGCTCCAGCAGCATCGGATCGGTGGCGGCCCACTCGCGGATCGCTTCCTGCAGGAAGCTGACGCGGTTGAAATAGCGAAACAGCCAGATCAATCCCGGGACGTCGTCGGGATGATTGCCGCCTTGCAGGAAGCCGATGCGAGCCGCCTCGACGTCGACCGGATCGCGCTCGAGCGCCCAGCGCGCGAACTCGTCGCCGATGGGGACGGCGAGCGAGGCCTGGTACTGCGCGAACTGGCTGGGGTTGCCCGAATGCAGATAGAGATTGAGGGAATAGACGGCGTTCTTCTGCGAACGCGACCACAAGGCTTCACCCGCGACATAGGCGCGAACCGAAGACATCACCTCGAGACTGAATCCCGCGATTGCCGCCTGGAGCACGACCACCATCACGAAAGGCGAGACGAGCTTGATGACGTGAAGGAAGCTATGCCCCTTCACCGACGTCGCTTTTCTGCGAAACACCCTGGTTCCCCAAATCGCGCAATGCCCCCAGGCGGAGCGCTGCGACTGCAACGCGAACTGGGTGTCATGGTTGCCCAACTCGGACCGAAAAGCGCGTGGGACCGGATTGCAGGGTGAAAGCGTGGTGAAGCGAATGCGCGTAAATTATTTCAAATGCCGCAAAATCTGGCGACCAACGCGCGCCAGATTGACGGTGGCTTGACGAAGAGCGTTGCGTTCCGGGTTAGACCAGCACCGGCTTGCGCACGCGGCCGGCGTCGCCGAACACGCGCAAATATCGCTCGATCTCCGAGGGCATGCCGGTTGCCTTCTCCGGATTGTCGGAGAGCTTGACGGCGGGATGGCCGTCGACTGACGACACCTTGCAGACCAGCGAAATCGGGTCGAGGTTGAACGAGCCGTCCGGCGTGCAGCCGACGAAGTCGTTGGTGAGGTTGGTGCCCCAGCCGAACGAGAGCCGCACGCGGCCGGCAAAGTGATGATAGGTCTCCTCGATCGAGCCGACATCCATCGCGTCGGAAAAGACGAGCAGCTTATCCCGGGGGTTGCGCCCCTTCTTCTCCCACCAGGCGATGATCTCCTCGCCGGCCTGGATCGGCGGCGCGCTGTCGGGCCGGAAGCCGGTCCAGTCGGCGACCCAATCCGGCGCATCGCGCAGGAAGGCCTTGGTGCCGAAGGCATCGGGCAGCGCGATCAACAAGTTGCCGCCATAGGTCTGGCGCCACTGGTCGAGGATACGATAGGGCGCCCAGCGCAATTCCTCGTCGTCCTTGGCGAGGGCGGCCGCGACCATTGGCAGCTCATGCGCATTGGTGCCGATGGCTTCGAGATCATTGTCCATCGCCAGCAGCACGTTGGACGTGCCGATGAAGGACGAGCCGAGGCCTTCCTTGACGGCCTCCACGCACCAGCGCTGCCAGAGGAAGCCGTGACGGCGGCGTGTGCCGAAGTCGGACAGGCGCAAATTCTCCAGCTCGCGCAGCCGCTCCACCTTGCTCCAGAGCTTGGCCTTGGCGCGGGCATAGAGCACGTCGAGCTCGAAGCGGCCGCGGCCCTTGATGGCCGAACGGGAGCGCAGCTCGTTGAGGATCGCGAGTGCAGGGATCTCCCACATCGTGGTGTGGGTCCACGGCCCGTGGAAATGCAGCTCGTACTGGCCCTCGACCTTGCGCAGCTCATACTCGGGAAGGCGGAATTCGGCCAGCCAGCGGATGAAGTCCGCCGAGAACATGTGGGTCTTGCCGTAGAAGGTGTTACCGGCGAGCCAGATCAGCTCCTTCTTGCTGAAGCGGATGGTGCGGGCATGGTCGAGCTGAGCGCGCAGCTCGCCTTCGTCGATGATCTCGGCAAGCCGGACATGGCGCGACCGGTTGATGACCGAGAAGGTCACCTGCTGATCCGGGTAGTCTTCCCGAATCATTTGCAACATCAATAACTTGTAGAAGTCGGTATCCAGCAGGCTGCGGATGATGGGGTCCAGCCGCCAGCTGTGATTGTAGGTCCGGCTCGCAATATCGGTCACTGTCATGGGGGAATTCTAGCGTGGCGGCCCGCGCGCAACCAGTGGGTTTGGCGGGAGCAGGTCTTCCGAAAGACGTATTGGTTATCACGTTGGTTATCGCGCCTTGGCGGCCGTCGCGGCGATCGTCTCGAGCTGGCTCCTGACCCAGCGATGGGCCGGGTCCTTCTGGTAGCGCTGGTGCCAGACCATGAACATCGGCAGCTCGGCCAGCGTTCTGGTGCGGGACGCCAGCGGAATCCGCGTTTGCGCGAAACCATGCATCACGCCGGATGCGAGCAGGCTCGGCATGCTCGCCAGCATCTGCGAGCCGCGCAGGAAAGACGGCACGCCAGAAAAGCTCGGCACGGAGATCGCGATGTCGCGGTGGAATCCGTTCGCCGCCAGCCGGCGGTCGAAGTCGAGCCGCTCATTGTCGGTGTAGACCACCGTGACGTGGCGCGCCGCGAGGTAGGCGGCGCGACCGGCCGGCGCGGTCCGCGCCTTGGCATCGAAGTAGCAGACGTAATGATCGCTCAGCAGCCGCTTCTGCACGATGTCGATGCCCGAGGGCGGCAGCGGCGTGATCAGCAGGTCGCAGCGGTTTTCGCGCAGCATCGCAGGCGAGGGGGACTGCGAGGGGATCACGCGCAGGTTCAGGCTCTTCACCTGGCCGGCGACATGGTCGAAGAATCGCGGCAGCAGCAGGTCGCGCTGGAAGTCGTTGGCGGCGATCGTCAGCGAAAGCTGCGCGCGGGGCGGCTCGAAGCTGACGCCGCCGGCGAAGCTCCGCATCTCGTCGATCAGCGAGCGTGCTTTCTCGGCCAATGCCTGGGCGTGGGCAGTGGCGACGATGCCGCGGCCGGATTTCGCGAACAGCGGATCGCCCGCGATCCGCCGCAGCTTGTTCAGGGCGTGACTGACGGCGGATTGCGTCAGGCCGAGCCGCGTCGCCGCCGCGGTGACCGATCCCTCCTCGAGCACCGCGAGGAACAGTTCGAGGACGTGGCCGTCGAGCGCCAAATGATCGATTTCTTTCATGCAATATATTATAATCGATCTATTTATCCGGGGAATAGTCCGCCCCATGATCTCCCGATAAGCCGCGTCCGGACCGGGCGCCCCAGGGAGAGACACGATGAATGCCCAGGCGCCAGCCTTGCGGGACCCCCGCCTCAACCGTCCCGAGCCCCTGACGTCGCCCCTTGGAGACGGCGGTTTCTTCCAGCGTGATCGCTCCATCCATCCGCCGGCGCATGCGCCCGGCTACAAATCCTCGGTGCTGCGCTCGCCGCGGCAGGCGCTGCTGTCGCTGGAGAACTCGATTTCGGAGATCACAGGGCCGGTGTTCGGCCACAACGATCTCGGTCCGCTCGA
Organism: Bradyrhizobium sp. U531; assembly: GCF_051710265.1. Taxonomy (NCBI): domain Bacteria; kingdom Pseudomonadati; phylum Pseudomonadota; class Alphaproteobacteria; order Hyphomicrobiales; family Nitrobacteraceae; genus Bradyrhizobium; species Bradyrhizobium sp. U531. Next base: position 138,392 of record NZ_JASVEN010000006.1, on the reverse strand, counting down.
CAACGATCTGATCCGCAACTACGCCAAGGACGGCGATCCCGTCGGCGAGCGCATCGTCGTGCACGGCCGCGTGGTCGACGAGACCGGCCGCGGCGTGCCCAGCACGCTGGTCGAGTTCTGGCAGGCCAATGCCGGCGGCCGCTACCGGCACAAGAAGGACACGTATCTGGCGCCGATCGATCCGAATTTCGGCGGCTGCGGTCGCGCGCTGACGGACGACACCGGCTACTATTATTTCCGCACCGTGAAGCCGGGGCCCTATCCCTGGCGCAACTACGTCAACTCCTGGCGTCCCGCCCACATCCATTTCTCCGTGTTCGGCTCGGGCTTTGCGCAGCGGCTGATCACGCAGATGTATTTCGAGGGCGATCCGCTGATCCCGATCTGTCCGATCCTGACGACGATCCCGGACAAGGATGCGCTCGATCGGCTCATAGCGCCGCTCGATCTCAACGCCTCGGCGCCGTTCGACTCGCTCGCCTACCGCTTCGACATCGTTCTGCGCGGTCAGCGCTCCACCTATTTTGAAAATCGTACCGCGGGGAACTGAGCCATGCCGCAGCCGCTCAACTATCTCAAGGAAACCGCTTCGCAGACGGCCGGACCCTATGTCCACATCGGACTGATCCCGGCGATGGCAGGCTTCGACATCTTCGAGAAAAACTTCTCCAACGTCCTGACGACCCCAACCACCGAAGGCGAGCGCATCACGCTGGAGGGGCGGGTGCTCGACGGCACCGGCACGCCTTTGCGCGACGTGCTGCTGGAAATCTGGCAGGCCAATGCGAGCGGCCGTTATAACCATCCGGCGGATCGTTCGGCCGGCACGCTGAGTGAGGAGTTTCGCGGCTGGGGTCGCGCCGGCTCCGATTTCGATAGCGGTCTCGTGACCTTCGAGACTATCAAGCCGGGCGCGATCACCGACAAGGCGGGACGCAAATGCGCGCCGCACGTCAATGTCTGGATCGTCGCACGCGGCATCAATATCGGCCTCAACACCCGGTTCTATTTCTCGGACGAGGAAGCCGCCAACGCCGCCGACCCCGTGCTCAATTTGATCGAGCAGCCGTCCCGGCGCGGGACGCTGATCGCAAAGCGCACCCAGCGCGGCGGCAAGATCGTGTATTCCTTCACGATCAATCTGCAGGGGCCCGAGGAGACGGTGTTCTTCGACGTGTGAGGCCTTCAGGTCTCTTCGCCATGGAGCTGCGCGCGGAAGGCGCGCGGTGATATCCCGGTGGCTGCGGCATAGACCCTGCTGAAATAAGCGGGGTCCTCGAAGCCGAGCGTGTAGGCGATCGTCGAGATCGGCAGGTTGGTGTAGACGAGATTGCGTCTGGCCTCGCGGATCAGCCGGTTGAGGATGAGGTGCGAGGCGGTGTCGCCGGTGGCGGCCCGGGTGATCCGGTTGAGATGTGTCGGGGTCACCGCCAGCGCCTCGGCATAGTCGGCGACGCTCCAGCGTTCCAGATGGTGCTGCTCCAGCAGCGCCTCGAAGCGGCGGAACAGACTGGATTCGACCGTGCCGTTGCCGCCGCTTTCGCTCGTGAGCGCGCGGGCCACCAGCCCGATCATGGCGGACGACAGGGCGCGCAGCACATGCGCGCGGCCGAAATCGCGCGCGGCATGCTCGGCGAAGATCTGCTTCATGGTGGTGCGGATCTGCGGCGTGCCGCGGACCACGGCCGAGCGCGACAGCGCATTGCGCAGGCCCTCGGCCGCGAGCAGCGCCTCGTCCAGAATCTCCGCCGCAATGGTCAGCACCCATCCTTGCGTATCGGGCACGAAGCGGAAACCGTGGACGTGGCCGACCGGCACGTTGACGACCTGCATCGGCTTCAGCGGCACCACGCGGCCATCGAGCGTCGCCTCGCCGCCGCCGCGTTCGATCAGCAGCACCTGGTGCAGCCGGGCATGCCGGTGCACGGCAAGCGTCCAGTCGTGCAGCACCGAGCGGGACGCGATGGTCTCGCAATGCACGACGTCGGGCAAATCGCCGGACTCGCCGAACAGATTGTAGATGCGGATCGCGGGGGCTGCGCCTCTCATGTTCGAATAGTACAAGACAATGGCGAAAGCCTCCATCGGTCCGCGGCGTCAAATCTGCAAAAAAGTGCAGACGGGAGGACGCGAAAATGAAGGTTCAGGTCTGTATCATCGGCGGCGGGCCGTCTGGGCTCCTGTTGTCCCAGCTCCTGCATCTCAAGGGCATCGACACGGTCCTGCTCGAGAAATACAGCCGCGACCATGTGCTCGCCCGCATCCGCGCCGGCGTGCTCGAGCACGGCTTCGCCAAGCTGATGCGCGAGGCACAGTGCGGCGAGCGGATGGACCGCGAGGGCGAGATCCACCACGGTTTCGAGATCGCCCATGACGGCGTGCTGTCCAAGATCGACCTGCACAAGCATTCCGGCGGCAATTCGGTGCTGGTCTACGGCCAGACCGAGCTGACGCGCGATCTCTACGAGGCGCGCGATCGTCTCGGCGGCAAGGTCGTGCACAATGCGGAGGATGTGACGCCGCACGATCTGACGTCGGACCGGCCCTACGTAACCTACCGCTCGAACGGCGAGACCATCCGCGTCGATTGCGACTACGTCGTCGGCGCCGACGGTTTTCACGGCGTCAGCCGCAAGTCGATCCCGAAGGACGTACTGCGCGAATACGAAAAGGTCTATCCGTTCGGCTGGCTCGGCGTGCTGTCGCGCACCAAGCCGGTGTCGCCGGAGCTGATCTATGCGAAGCACGAGCGCGGCTTTGCGCTGTGTTCCCTGCGCTCGCAGGTGCTGAGCCGCTACTACGTCCAGGTGCCCTTGAGCGACAAGGTCGAGGACTGGTCGGACGATGCGTTCTGGGCCGAGCTGAAGCGGCGCCTGCCGGACGAGGTCGCGGGCAATTTGATCACGGGGCCGTCGATCGAGAAGAGCATCGCGCCGCTGCGCAGCTTCGTCGCCGAGCCCATGAGCTATGGCCGGCTGTTCCTCGCCGGCGATGCCGCGCACATCGTGCCGCCGACGGGCGCGCGCGGCCTGAACAGCGCAGCCTCCGACATCTACTATCTTTATCACGCCCTGCTCGCGCATTATCAGAACGGCGACGATGCCGGCCTCAAGGGCTATTCGGCCAAGGCGCTCGCCCGGATCTGGAAGGCGCAGCGTTTTTCCTGGTGGATGACGATGCTGCTGCACCGCTTCCCCGACCGGCTGGAGTACGAGGATCGGCTGCAGCAGACGGAGCTGGACTATCTGCTCTCGTCCGAGACGGCGCAGCGCCTGCTCGCGGAGAATTATGTGGGGTTGCCGTTTTAGGGGCGATTCCTCATCGCGCGCTCGGCGTTCTTCCTTCTCCCCTTGTGGGAGAAGGTGGCGCGAAGCGCCGGATGAGGGGTTCTCTCCGCACGCGCCGTAAAGGACGTGCGCGCGGAGATAACCCCTCACCCGTCTCGCCGCTATCGCGGCGAGCCACCCTCTCCCACAAGGGGCGAGGGGAGCCTGCACGCTGGGCTCGCTACACTACTTCCCTTCCAGCGTATTGACCGGCGTCCAGTCCGGCGGCGGGGGATTTGCGGCAAGCGCGTTTGCGCGCCTGGCGAACTTCGCCGACGCCGGATCGGTGTCTGTCATCTGGCCGAAGGCGTCGGCCGCCCCAGCAAAATCCCGCGCGCGCCAAAGGGCGAGCCCTTCCGCATAGGCGGCGGCTGCCTTTGCCTGCCGCTCGCTCTCCGCGCCTGTCTCCGCCAGCGGCTCGAACACCTTGATCGCCTCGCCGCGGCCGAGCACCCGGATCGCGTCGAGCTCGCGCCAGGCGAAGGTGGCGCCGGTCTGCGCCATCGTGGTTTCGGAGGCCATAATCGCTGTGCCGTAATATTTGTTGGCGCCTTCGAGCCGCGAGGCGACGTTCACGGTGTCGCTCATCACGGTGTAATTGAAACGGCGGCGCGAGCCGATATTGCCGACGACGGCTTCGCCGCTGTTCAGCCCGATGCGGTGCGACAGGCCGTGGCCGGCGAAGGCGGGATGGCCGGCATTGAGCTCCGCGAGCTTGTCGTGGCACTTCAGCGCGGCGCGAACCGCGTTGGTTGCGTGCGCGGGATCGTCGGCCGGCGCGCCGAACATGGCGACGATGGAATCGCCGATATATTTGTCGACATAGCCGCCGTGGCTTTCGATGATGTCGGTCATGGCGGACAGATATTCGTTCATCAGCGTCACCAGCTCGCCCGGCGTCATGGTCTCGGCGATCGACGAGAAGCCGCTGAGGTCGGAGAAGAACATGGTGACGTTGCGCATCTCGCCGCCGAGTGCCGGCATCTTGCCCGATGCCACCATGGAATCGACCACCTCGGGGGCGAGATAGAGGGCAAAGCTCTTGCGCAGGAAGCGCTCGTCGCGGTCGGCCAGCACGAAGCGGTAGCCGACCATCGATGCGAGAGCTGCAAGGCTCGCGAGCACAGGCTCGGTCAGCGGCAGCGCCATGGCATGGACGAAGACGGCGACGGCAATCGCCGCATAGACGGCGGTCGATGCGAGCCAGATGATCGCGGCGGTGGTCGGTGCGAAGAGGCAGGCTGCGCAGGCGATGATCGCTGCAAACGCGATGGTGAGAATGGTGCGGAGGGGAAAGCCGAGCTCGGTGACGGCGTCGTGCTCAAGCAGATTTCGGACGGCGGTCGCATGCACGAACACGCCCGCGACATCGCTACGGGCTTTCGCGATGCCCGCGGGCGCGGGCAGGGCACATCGTGCGCCTGGCGCGCCGTCATGACCGCCGGCGAGGCGCATCGAGGTGAGCTTGCGGTCCTCGAAATTCAGGACCGTGCCAAGCAGCACGACCTTGCCGTCGAAAGCGCGGCGAAAGAAATCGCGGTCACCCTTTTCGACGCAGGCGCGCAGATCGGCGAAAGAATAGGTCGGGATGTCGCGTCCCATACCCCGGAAGTTGAGCGCCACCGTATTCGGCACGGCGCTCGGGATCGCATAGCCGGACAATTCCGTCGTGCCGGAGGGCGCAATCTCGGGCTTCGCGCCGGTTGCGCGCGCGGCGAGCTCGACCGCCATCGCAGGCACCGGACGTCCCTCGATGGCAAAGCTCAGCGGCATGCGCCGGATGACGTCGTCGTGGTCGGTGTGGACATTGAGCGCCCGCACGGTGTTGCGCACGGCAACCTGCTGGGCGCGGTAGGGCACTTCCGGATGGTCGTTGCTGAGGATTTCGCCCAGCACCAGCTTGCCGCCGTCGGAGATTTGCCGCAGCGCGATCAGGTAATCCCGGTCGAATCCCTTCATGCGGCCGCCAAGGGCGGTGTCGCCAAAGGGGATTTCCGATTGCTCGATCGAGTTCTTGAAGATGACGTCAAAGCCGATCACCTTGGCGCCGCCCTCGGTGATGCTGCCGAGCACCCGGCCGATCTCGCGCGTCCAGGTTTGCGTCGGCGATCCCTGGAAAGGCGGCGTCTCGTAGGTCTCCCCGTCGATCGCCACGACCACGACCGGCGAAGTCGCGGGATCGCGGCGGTCGCCGATCAGCTTGCCGCGCAGCGCCGTGAGGATGTCGAGCGAGAGACCTTGCAGCGTCTGCAGCGGCGGCGACGTGAAGATTGCGCCCGCAACGAGCGCAATGAGAAACGCTGCAACGATATCCCGTCCCCCGATCCGCCGCATTGCCCCTTCGCCAGGTCCCCTTATTCGAGCCGCAGCAGGCGGCCGATGATCGGGGTCGGCGAGGTGGTGGCGCTGGCATCGACCTGGAAGGTGTAGCGCTTGCTGCCGATGCTCGCGAGATAGCTGCCGCCCGGGGTCAGCGACTTCCCGGTTTTGGCGAAATCGTAGAACTTGCCGCGCGTCATGACGTCGTTCTTCAGCGGGACGCTGATCGTCGGTTCCTTGCCGTCGGTGCGCTCGATCACCAGCGTGCCGCCGCTCTTGGCCTGGACGATGGGCGAGACGCCGTAGATCGTCGGCAGTTTCGAGGGAGCGCCCTTGGTGTCGGCCCGCATGGTCCGGAACGTGGTCGCCGCACTCTGGTTCGCCTCGCGCTCGGAGAGCTGCGCCGCCTTGGTGTCACAGGGCACCTTGGCGCGCTGCACGTCGCCGAGCTGAACGGTGCTCTGCTCGGCGCCGATCAATACGACGCCCTCGCTGATCGTCTCGCGCATGCAGGATTTGAGATAGCTGAGCGTGATGCTGGCCTTGGGACCTAGCTTGATGATCTTGCCCGGCGCGACGTAATCCATGAACTCGACGCCGTCGACCTTGCCTTGCACATCCTCGACGATTGCGGCCGGGGTTTCCGCCAAAGCGGGGGCCGCACTACACAACGCGCCGACGACAGCGCCGATCAGGCTTCTCATGGGTATGCTCATTCCATTCGACCGATAGTTTGCCAGCCCTTGTCCCGGACCCGTGCTTAGCAACGGATCGCCCAGGCAAGTGTGACCGGAATCACTCTTTGATTGGTGCACCTTATCAGGAACAGGTTCAAATCGGCCATGGAAGTGGCCGGCCTTTGCCGGGGGTCAGCCCGCCGGCGCGATCTCCGGCAGGCGGCCGTGCAAGGGTTGGCCTGCTTCTGGTCCGGGCGAAAGTGTGGTGCGGGCGGTCTGAAATGGCGTGGTCTGCTGACCGCCGGCGATCTCGATCACCTCGACCCAGCGCGACAGGAAGGCCTCGACGCAGTCCGGATCGAACTGCCGCCCCTTGTTCTCCTCCAGATAATGACGTGCCACCTCGAGCGGCATCGGCTCCTTGTAAGGACGCCGCGTCGTCAGGGCGTCGAACACGTCGGCGACCGCAACCACGCGCGCCGCGACCGGGATTTCATCTGCGCTCAGTCCATTCGGATAGCCCGCGCCGTCCCAGCGCTCGTGATGGCCCGCGGCAATCTGCGCGCCCAGCCGGATCAGCTCGCAGCTGGAGTCGGCCAGGATGCGCTCGCCGATCTTCGCATGCGTCCGGATCACCGCCATCTCCTCGTCGGTGAGCTTGCCGGGCTTGAGCAGGATCTTGTCGGGAATGGCGACCTTGCCGACGTCGTGCAGGGGCGCGGCGAGATAGATGTCGCGGCAGAGCCGGGCCGGCAGGCCGAGCTGCTCGGCGATGATCCGGCTGTACCGGGCGACCCGCAGCGTGTGCTCGCCGGTGTCGTTGTCGCGGAATTCGACCGCGAGCGCCAGCCGCAGGATGATCTCTTCTTCCCGCTCGCCGAGCTTTCGTGTCGCCGCTTCGACTTCGCTCGCCAGATGTGCTGCACGGTCGTTGAGCTTGCGCACGGCTGCACCAAGCTGAATCAAGTTCCTCAGGCGCACCGTCATCTCGACGCTTTGCGGCTGCTTCGGCAGGAAATCGGTTGCACCGGCCTGCAGCGCTTCCATCTTCACGTCGTCGGTCTGCCGCGAGGTGATCATCGCAATCGGGATGTCGGCGCAGCCTGACACGTTGCGCAAGGCGCGGATGAAGCTGATGCCATCCATATGCGGCATCTCGTAGTCGACCAGCACGAGGTCGAAGGCGCGTTCCCGCGCACAAGCCAGCGCCTCCACGGGATCGAGGAACGTGGTGGCTTCGACCAGACCTTCGGCTTCGATGTGGCGTTTCAGGAAGTTGAGGACGGAGCGGCTGTCGTCAACCAGGAGCGCTTGGGTCAGCATGAGTGGCCGGGCTCTCTTCGCTGGCAAAGGCGGGAATTCATGCATACGCGTGCCGATTTAACGCGAAGCAAATGAGCAACCCGTGGCGCATCACTCGCCGCGGCGTGCACGTAGTTCCACGGAGCTGTGCACGCTTGCATGCACTTGCGCGAATTCCGAGAGAATGTGACCCGTAGTTGTACGGACCATCGCGTTAGGAGTTTGCTCACTGGATTCGCGTCAAACGTGTAAGTGGAATTTAGCAATGGCGGGGGCAGCGATGGCGCTCAATCCGATCGAGCCGAAATGGTCGCTGCGGTTACCCGCTGACTGCAGCATCGCGGCAATCCGGAGCGTCTACGACCTCATTCGTGAGGCATTTGGCCGCCAGGAGCGGCTCGAGATCGATTGCTCGAGCGTCGACAAGGCCGACGTGACTTCGATTCAGCTTCTGCTGTCGACCGCGAAAACGGGAGAGGCGCAGGGTCGCCCCGTCGTGCTGACGTCCTTCTCCCAGTCTCTCCGCAACACGCTTCGCCGTGCCGGCTTCGCCAGCGAGGCGATGATCGATCAGCATTTCCCGCAAAAGAAAGATGGCACCTAATGGCCACGATTCTAACCGTCGACGACTCTCCCAGCATCCGTCAAATGATCAAGGTCGTGCTCGAGCCGGCCGGTCACAGCGTGATCGAAGCCGGTGACGGTGCGCAAGGGCTCGCCAAGGCGCAGGCCGGCAAGCTCGACCTCGTGATCACCGACCTCAACATGCCCGTCATGAACGGGCTCGAGCTGATCCGTGCGCTGCGCAAGCTGCCGAGCGCGGTCGGCATGCCCATCGTGTTCCTGACCACCGAATCCAACGACACGGTGAAGCAGGAAGCCAAGAGCGCCGGCGCCACCGGTTGGATCACCAAGCCCTTCAAGCCCGAGCAACTGCTCGCCGTCGTCGGCAAGCTGGTGCGTGCATGAGCGCGATGGATCCGACCGAGATCTTTCGGCAGGAAGCCAGTGAACTTTTCGAGGTTCTCGAAGGCGCCTTGCTCGATCTCGGCCTGCGTCCTGACGACCGCGAGCTGGTCGATTCCGCCTTCCGCGCCCTGCACACGATCAAGGGTTCGGGCGCCATGTTCGGCTTCGACAAGGTCGCCTCCTTCACCCACGAATTCGAGACCGCGTTCGATCGCGTCCGCAAGGGCGAGATCAAGCCGACCCAGGAACTGATCTCCGTCGCGCTTGCCGCCAAGGATTACATCCGCGCGCTGATCGAGGATCCGCAGTCGACCGACGACGTCATCGGCGAAGCCATTCTCGACGACCTCAAGCGCTTCGTGTTCCCCGATCAGGCAGCCGCGCCGGTCGCCGAGGTTGCGGTCGCGCCGCTGGCGCCCGCCGAGAGCAAGCAGGCCGGCTGGCATCTATATCTGGAATTCGAATCCCACATCCTGCGCAACGGGTCGAACCCGCTCGATCTGCTGGAAGACCTCTGCAAGCTCGGCCCGTGCTTCGTCGTGCCCGTCACCGACGGCATCCCGTTCCTCGACGAGATGGAGCCGGAAGACTGCTATCTGAAGTGGGACGTCAAGCTGCACGCGGCCTGCGACAAGGACGCGATCGACGACGTCTTCATGTTCGTCTCGGACGAGATGAAGCTGACCCTTTCGCCGCTGGAGCAGATCGAAGCACCGGCGCCAATGCCCCTGTTCAATCTTCTCGACGACGAGCCGGCCGTGGTGGCCGAGATCGCCGCGCCGGCGGCCGAGGCCGTTGTCGCGCCCGTTGTCGAGGTTGCTGCCGCGCCGGTCGTCGCGCAGCCTGCCGTCAAGGCGGAGCCCAAATCCGAACCGAAGTCTGAAGCCAAGCGCGACGATCGCGGCATCGCCACCGTCCGCGTTCAGGCCGAGCGTCTCGACGAGCTGATGGACCGTGTCGGCGAGCTCGTGATCGCGCAGGCGCGCCTGACCCAGCTCGCTTCATCCGGCTCCGACCTCTCGATCAAGATGATCGCCGAGGAAATCGAACGCCTCGCGTCCTCCTTGCGTGACACCACGATGGGCGCGCGCATGGTGCCGATCGGTTCGCTGTTCGGCCGCTTCCGCCGCCTCGTGCACGATCTGTCGCGCGATCTGTCGAAGCCGGTCGAATTCGTCACGACGGGCGAGGACACCGAGCTCGACAAGACCATGATCGAATGCCTCGCCGATCCCCTGGTGCATCTGATCCGCAACGCCATCGACCACGGCATCGAGGACACCGCGACCCGTGCCGCCAATGGCAAGACCGAACAGGGCCGCATCGAGCTTGCGGCCGTGCACTCCGGCGCGCAGGTGCTGGTCACCGTCAAGGACAATGGGGGCGGCCTCAACACCGCGCGCATCCGTGCGAAGGCCGAAGAGCAGGGCCTGATCGCGGCAGGCGCGGTCCTGACGGATCACGAAATTCACCAATTCCTGTTCCACCCGGGCTTCTCGACCGCGCAGACCATTTCGGCGCTGTCCGGCCGCGGCGTCGGCATGGATGTGGTCAAGCGCACCATCGAGAACATGCGCGGCACGATCGACCTGTCGACCCGGCCGGGCCAGGGCACCACCGTGACGCTGCGCCTGCCGCTCACGCTGGCGATCATCGAAGGCCTCCTGATCCGCGTCGGCGAAGGCCGCTACATCATTCCGCTGTCGGCAGTCGAGGAATGCATCGAGCTGACGGCCGAGGACGAGCGCTCCCGCGGTCGCAACTTCCTCAACGTGCGCGGCAACCTCGTGCCCTTCCTCCGGCTGCGCGAGCTCATGACCGCGTCCGGAACGCCTGACCGGCATCAGAAGACGATCATCATCTCGACCGGCGAGACTCACGTCGGCCTCGTCGCCGACCAGATCATCGGCAACCACCAGACCGTGATCAAGTCGCTCTCCAAGCTGCACTCCGACGTCACGATCTTCTCGGGCGCGACGATCCTGGGTGACGGCACGGCAGCGCTGATCCTCGACGTCGCGCAGCTCGTCGCATTGGCGCAGTCGAAGGTCGAGAAGCAGCACATCAGCGAGGCGGCGTGATGAACGAGGGCTTGAATGCCGAGCATCAGGCGGGGGCGATGCAGGTCGTGATGATCGGCCTCGGCGAAGAAAAATTCGCGCTCGATGCCGGCCTCGTACGCGAGATCATCGATCCCGTTCCCGTGACCAAGGTCGCGGGGGCGCGCGCCTTCGTTCCCAGCGTCATCAACGTGCGCGGTAACGTCATTCCGCTCGCGGACCTGCGCATCCGCTTCGGCATGCCGCAGCTCGCCAACTCCGCCGACACGCGCATCGTCGTCATCGAGCTCGAGCTCGACGGCGAGCCGGTTCTGGTCGGCGTCACCGCCGACAAGGTCTACGAGGTCACCGAGATCTCGCAGACCGACGTGCAGCAGACGCCGCGCGTCGGCATGCACTGGAAGCCGGAGTTCATTCGCTTCATTGCCAAATGGCGTGAAGAGTTCGTCATCGTTCCCAACATGGAACGCATCCTGAATTGAAGCTGAGGTCTCGGGGCGAGACCGGTGGGGGCTGGAAATGAGATTTACGGTCAAGGCAAAGCTGGCCAGCGCATTTGGCGTCGTCCTGGTGCTCTCGATGGTGGCAGGCGGCCTCGCTTATGTGAAGCTGACCGAGATGATCGACACCGCCGATAATCTGGTGTCCCGCGCCGGCCGGATGGAGCGTGCGGCAGAGATCGAGAAGGGGATTCTGACCCAGGTTCGGTCCGAGAAGAATCTGCTTCTGGCGCCCGATAGCGAAGCTGATGGCTTCGTCGCCGAGATCGCAAAGCAGCGCGAGTCCCTCCTCAAGCTGAAGGAAGAGATTCACGCCGCAGCCTCGCCGGAAGGCCAGAAGCTCATCGAGAATTTCGGCGCCGCCTACGCCCGGATGAATGCCGTTCAGGACGACGCGCTCAAGACCGCCCGGACGAACAGGCCGAAAGCCGTCGAGCAGTCCGCAGTCGAGGTTCGCAAGGCGGTCCGCGAGGCGATGGACGCCGCCAACGTCTATGTCAACAACGTCAAGAAGAACATGGCGGACCGGGCCGCCTTGGCGCATGAGGACGGCAATCGCGCCCACGTCATGCTGGTCTCGGCGGTGGTCGCATCGCTCGTGATCGGCCTGCTCGCCGCGATCTGGATCTCGCTGAGCATCTCCCGCGGACTCGGTCGTGCGGTCGGTCTCGCCGGTGCCGTGGCGGGCGGTGATCTTACCCAGACCATCACGATCACCAGCAATGACGAGATCGGTGATCTCGTGAAGTCGCTGAACACCATGGTGGGCAAGCTTCGCCAAGTGGTCGAAGAGGCTCTCACCGCGGCCAGCAACGTCTCCGCCGGCAGTCAGGAGCTGTCCGCCAGCGCCGAGCAGCTCTCGCAGGGCGCGACCGAACAGGCCTCGTCGGCCGAGGAAGCCTCCTCCTCGATGGAGGAGATGGCCTCGAACGTGAAGCAGAACGCCGACAACGCCAACCAGACCGAGAAGATCGCCGCGCGTTCGGCCCAGGATGCCGAAGCCAGCGGAGTCGCCGTCAGCCGCGCCGTTCAGGCGATGCAGACCATCGCCGAGAAGATCACGATCGTGCAGGAGATCGCGCGCCAGACCGATCTGCTCGCCCTCAACGCCGCGGTCGAGGCCGCCCGCGCCGGCGAGCACGGCAAGGGTTTCGCGGTGGTCGCCTCCGAAGTGCGCAAGCTGGCCGAGCGCAGCCAGGCAGCGGCCGCCGACATCGGTACGCTCTCGACCGAGACCGTGAAGGTCGCTCAGGAAGCCGGCGACATGCTGTCCAAGCTGGTGCCTGATATCAAGAAGACCGCCGAGCTGGTGCAGGAGATCACGGCCGCCTGCCGCGAGCAGGACGTCGGCTCGGCCCAGATCAATCAGGCGATCCAGCAGCTCGACAAGGTTGGCCAGCAGAACGCGAGCGCGTCCGAGCAGGTGTCCTCGACCTCCGAAGAGCTGGCCTCGCAGGCTGAGCAGCTTCAGTCCACCATCTCGTTCTTCCGGATCGAAGACGCCGCGCGCAGGGAGAAGGCAGCGGCCGAGCCGATCGACCGCGCCGTCGGTCAGCTCCGGGCCAAGGCCGCGCACATGGCGACGGTCGATCGCGGCTCGAAGAAGCCGGCGCCTGCCCGCAAGCCGGCGCGCGCCATGAAGGTCGCCGGTGGCGGCGGTGGCTTTGCCTTCGACATGCATGATGGCGAAGACGATCGCGACGCCGACTTCCAGCGCTGATCAACCGGTCCGGCCTCGCGCCGGACCGCACTCCTTTTCAAGCCATCGGAACCTTCGGACTGCATCATGGCCGCAACTTCGCAATATCTGACGCTCGGGCTCGCCGGCGAGACCTTCGGCATCAGCATCCGCAATGTCCGCGAAATCCTGGACATGCGGCCGATCTCGCGGCTTCCGCATGCACCCAGCTTTCTGCTCGGCATGATCGACGTACGCGGCAGCGGCTATCCGATCGTCGATCTCCGCACCAAGCTCGGCCTGCCGACCGTGAGCGCCACCGAAGCGACCCGCATCATCATCCTCGACGTGCCGATGAAGGATCGTCTGGTCGGCGTCGGCTTCGTCGCCGATTGCGTGTTCGAGGTCACCGACATCGACGAGCAGGCGATCGAGCCGGTGCCCGAAGTCGGCGGCAAATGGCAGTCGGACTACGCCGCCGGCATCGGCCGCAAGGGCGAGAAGTTCGTCGTCATCTTCGATCTCGCCAAGCTGATGGCGCACGATGAGATTCCGGAGGGGCGCGATGCGCCTCGCGCCGCCTGAGTTCCTGTGAAGCGTGTTCGCGTAAGCACCCCAATTCAAACCAACGAGACTGAAATGAGATTCACCGTAAAGGCCAAGCTCGCGAGCGCTTTTGGAGCCGTCATCCTTCTGTTCATGATTGCGGGTGCCGTCAGCTATGTGAAGCTGTCCGACATGGCCGCGACCGCAGAATCCATGGTTCTCCGCGCCAAGCGGATGGAGAAGGCGGCCGACGTCGAAAAGATCATCTGGCAGCAGCTCCGGGCGGAAAAGAACGCCATCCTGGGAAGCCCGCACGAGGCTGAGGAATTCGCCGCGAACGCAGCCAAGCTCCGCGACGAGGCGACGAAGATCAAGGAAGAGGTCTACGTGCTCGCCAGCGAGGGCGGCAAGAAGCTGCTCGACAATTTCGCCAGCGCCTACGCCAGGATGAACGCGTACCAGGAAGAGACGATCAGGCTGGCGAAGACCGACAAGGCGAAGGCGACCGAGCGCTCGATGGGTGATGGGCGCAAGGTGGTCGCGGACGCGACCGAGGCAATGGCCGCCTATGCCTCGAACACGAAGCGGCAGATGGCAGAACAAGCGGCGCAGTCCCAGGAGGACAGCCGTCGCGCTCAGTTGATCCTGATCGTCCTCGTCGTGGTCTCGCTGATCGTTGCCGCGATCGGCGCGATCTGGATTTCGATCAATATCAGCCGGTCTCTGGCAAAGGCCGTTGGCCTCGCGGATGCCGTCGCCATCGGCGATCTCAGCCACAAGATCGATAACGTCTCGAACGACGAGATCGGCGACCTCGTCAAATCCCTGAATACGATGACCGCCAATCTGAACGCGACCGCGGCCGTGGCTAATGAGATCGCTCATGGCAATCTAACCGTGGCAGCCAAGCCGCTGTCGGACAAGGACACGCTGGGCCTCGCGCTCGAGCGCATGGTCGAGAAGCTCCGCCAGATCGTGTTGGAAGCGCTCACCGCCGCGCAGAACGTCTCCGCCGGCAGCCAGGAGCTCTCCGCCAGCGCCGAGCAGCTGTCGCAGGGTGCGACCGAGCAGGCCTCGTCCGCCGAGGAAGCGTCGTCCTCGATGGAGGAAATGGCCTCGAACGTGAAGCAGAACGCCGACAACGCCAACCAGACCGAGAAGATCGCAGCGCAGTCGGCCAAGGACGCCGAAGCCAGCGGTGCCGCCGTCGGCCGCGCCGTCGACGCGATGCAGACCATCGCCGAGAAGATCACGATCGTGCAGGAGATCGCCCGGCAGACCGATCTGCTGGCGCTCAACGCGGCGGTCGAGGCCGCCCGTGCTGGCGAGCACGGCAAGGGCTTTGCGGTGGTCGCCTCCGAGGTGCGCAAGCTGGCCGAACGCAGCCAGGCTGCCGCGGCGGAGATCGGATCGCTGTCGTCGGAGACGGTGAAGGTCGCGCAGGAGGCAGGCTCGATGTTGGCCAAGCTCGTCCCTGATATCAAGAAGACCGCAGAATTGGTCGAAGAGATCACCGCCGCCTGCCGCGAGCAGGATGTCGGCTCGGCCCAGATCAACCAGGCGATCCAGCAGCTCGACAAGGTCGGCCAGCAGAACGCCAGCGCGTCCGAAGAGGTGTCCTCGACCTCGGAAGAGCTCGCCTCGCAGGCCGAGCAGCTGCAGTCCACCATCGCCTATTTCCGCATCGAGCAGGACGCGAGAAGCCAGGCACCGGCGCCGATCGAGCGGGCCGTCAGCCAGTTGCGCGCCAAGGCGGCGACCATGGCGGCCGTCGAGCGTCCGGCCAGGAAGGTCGTGCAGGCCAGGCCGGCGCGCGCCGTCAAGGTGGCCGGCGGTGGCGGCTTTGCTTTCGACATGAACGACGGCGAGGACGATCGGGACGCCGACTTCCAGCGCTGATGTGTCGCGACGGACCGGCGCGTCGTCAAGGACGCGCCGCTCCTCTCCAGTAGTTCCAGTACACGCGTAGGATCGAAGATGGCCAGGATGGCCCGACATTCAGTGCAGGCGGCCATGTCTGACCGGAGGCCGCATCGATGATGCCCGCCGTGCAGGACAGGGCCGTCCATCTGTCCGACCGCCACTTCCGGACGATCGCTGAACTGATCGAGGGGCAGGTCGGCATCAAGCTGCCGCAGGCCAAGCGGCTGATGCTCGAGGGACGGCTGCACAAGCGCGTGCGCGCGCTGAACTTCTCCGACCTCAATCAATACGTCGATAACCTGTTCGAGCCGGATCATTTCGAGACCGAGCTCACGCATCTCATCGACGTGGTGACGACCAACAAGACCGACTTCTTTCGCGAACCCCAGCACTTCACCTTCATGCGCGAGGTCGCGATCCCGGCTCTCCTCAAGTCGCATGGACGCAAGAACGCGAATTTGAAGGTCTGGAGCTCGGCGAGCTCCACCGGCATGGAGGCTTATACGACCGCCATGGTGCTGGACGACATGACGCGGAACGGCTCGCGCTTCCAGTATCGCATTCTCGGAACCGACATCTCGACGGCGGTGCTGCGCCTTGCCAAATCCGCCATCTACACCCGCGACGTGCTCGCGCCGGTGCCCGAGCCTTTCGTGAAGCGATACTTCCTGTCGGCGCGCGACAAGACGCGCGGCGAGGTGCGGGTGGTGCCGGAGCTGCGGAGCATGACGCACTTCATGCGCATGAATCTGATGGACGCGTCCTATCCCGTCGATCGCGACGTCGACATCATCTTCTGCCGCAACGTCCTGATCTATTTCGAGCGTGAGACGCAGCGCAAGGTGATCGAGCAATTGTGCAGCCATCTGCGTCCCGGTGGCTATCTCCTGGTCGGGCATTCCGAATCGATGATTCACAGCGCCGTGCCGGGCTTGAAGCAAGTTGAACCGACCATTTTCACGGTCTAGCCGGAGCGCCGCCTAAAATGCCGAAGGAGAAAGTTCGCGTGCTGATCGTGGACGATTCGGCGTCGGTGCGCCAAATCCTGCAGACGATCCTCAACGAAGACCCCGATATCGAGGTGATGGGAACGGCGTCGGATCCGTTCGCGGCGGCGCGCCGGCTGCAGAACGAGATCCCCGACGTCATCATTCTCGATCTCGAAATGCCGCGCATGGACGGCATGACGTTCCTGCGCAAGATCATGGCGCAGCGTCCGATCCCGGTGATCATCTGCTCGTCGCTGACCGAAGAGGGTTCGAACGTGATGTTTGAGGCGTTCGAGGCGGGGGCGGTCGACATCGTGCCGAAACCGAAGATCGACACGCGGCAGGCGCTGCTCGAATGCTCGACGCGGCTGCGCGAGGCGGTGAAGTCGGCAGCGCGGGCGCGGGTTCGCCCGCGTGCGGAACGGCGGGCCGTCGAGAAGAAACTGACGGCCGACGCCATCATCCCGCCGCCGGTGCAGGGCCGGATGCGGCCGCGGACGGAGCGTATCGTTTGCATCGGCGCCTCGACCGGCGGGACCGAAGCGCTCAACGACGTCCTGGAAATGCTGCCGGCGCATTGTCCGCCGATCGTCATCGTCCAGCACATGCCCGCGGGATTCACCGCGGCCTTCGCCAAGCGGCTCGACGGCGTCTGCCAGATCAGGGTCAAGGAGGCCGAGGACGGTGAGCCGGTGCTGCCGGGCTGGGCCTATATCGCGCCCGGCGCCCGGCACATGCTGCTCCAGCGCATCGGCCTGCGCTACCAGATCGCGATCAAGGACGGGCCGCCGGTGTCGCGGCATCGCCCCTCGGTGGACGTGCTGTTCCGTTCGGCGGCCCAGCACGCCGGCGCCAACGCGCTCGGCGTCATCATGACCGGCATGGGCGACGACGGCGCGCGCGGCATGCTGGAGATGCGCAAGCTCGGCGCCGCAACGCGGGCGCAGGACGAGGAAAGCTGCGTGGTGTTCGGCATGCCCAAGGAAGCCATCGCCCATGGCGGTGTCGAGAAGGTCGTTTCGCTGCACCAAATCCCGCGCGAGATCATGCACTGGTATCAGGCCGGGCAGACCGCGGCGACAGGTTGATGGTCATGTCCGTCGTTCCCGCCAGCACGCTCGCTGAGGCAACCGCCGCGATCGAGGACGTCTCCTCGCGGATCGAGGAGGTGTTCGCGCGCGTCGGCAACGAGCTCGGACGCGGCCATCTCATCTTCAAGGAGCTGAACCAGGGCCTGGCGACGCTCTCGGGCGAGCTCTCCGGCGCCGAGATCGAGGGCGCCGCGACGGCGCTGCAGGAGATCGCCGCGCGGCTGAGCGAGCTGGCGCAGGCGCTGCCGGCAGAAAGCGTGCTGCTCGAGACGATCGGCAAGAGCACGGCGGAGGCGTCTTCGCTGCTCAAGCCGCTGTTCAAGCACATCCAGATGATCACCATCATCGCGCGCAGCGCCCGGATCGAGGCGGCCTCGCTCGAGGGCGACCGCGAGGGCTTTCTCGCCTTCACGCAGGAAGCCTACGATCTCGGCAAGACCGTGCAGCTCTCGATCGAAGGCTGCGCGAAGGATCAGCACCGCCTGTCCGAGGCGGTCGCGACCGCCTCCGGCCGCCAGAAGGAATTCGAGAGCCGTTACCGGGCACAGCTGATGTCCGAGAGCGCCGAGCTCGGCGCGGCCTATTCCGGACTGCGCGACCAGCGCAGCAAGAGCGGCCATCTCGCCGACCGCGCCAGCTCCAGCACCAGGAAGATCGCGGAGGCCGTCGGTGGCGCCATCATCTCGCTGCAGGCAGGCGACAGCACGCGTCAGCGTCTCGAGCACGTCTCCCACGGGCTCGGCCTTGCGTCGCAATCCGCGCCGGGCCTCGTCCCCGAACAAGCCTTGACCGATGACGGCGTGCGCGCGATTTGCCAATTGCAGGCGGCCCAGCTCAGGGATGCCCAGCGCGAGTTCGGCGGCGATGTCGGCCAGATCGTCCGCGCGCTGACCGCCATCTTGCACGACGCAGGCAGCGTCGCCGGCGACGGCCGGACGTTGTTCGGCGGCGAGGAGGGCGGCTCGTCGTCGTTCCTGGCGCGCATCAAGCAGACGCTGGCGCACGCCTCGACCCTGATCGGCACCTGCGAGAACGCGGGCCGCTCGGTCGACGAAGCGCTCGCGATCGTCGAGGACACGCTGGCGAAATTTCGCCAGGCGATCGCCGGGCTTGCCGAGGCGACGGTGGACATCACGCTGATCGGAATGAATGCCGGCCTCAAGGCGAGCCATCTCGGCAGCCGTGGCAGCGCCTTCGTCGTCATCGCCAACGAGCTCAAGGCCACCGCCGACCAGGTCTCGGCGGGAGCGGCGCGCCTTCGGCCCGTGCTCGACGGTATCGAGCGCTCGGCGAGGGAGCTGAAGGAGCTTCGCGTACAGGGAGACCCCACGCAGCTCGCCAATCTCGAGCCGCAAATCCTGCTGGCCCTGCGCGAGGTCGAGGCCGGCAATGAACGGCTCGGCAAGCTGATGAGCCGGCTCGTGAACGAAGGCGCCGAGTTCGAGAGGCTGATGAATTCGGCCGAGGGTTCGATGACCGCGCTCGGCGACAGCTCCGCGGCGCTGCCTGCGGTCGCCAGCCGGCTCGAGAGCGCGAGCGCGGAGCGGCTACGGCCGGAGCTGCAGGATCAGGCGGTCCTCGACGATCTCTTCGCGCGCTACACGATGGAGCGTGAGCGGGATGTTCATCGCGAGGTCCTGCAAGCGCTCAGACTGGTTTCGATCGCGGCGACGACGCGTCGGGTCGAGGCGGTCGAGAGCGCCGACGACGGCATAGAATTGTTTTGACGGTATCGCCGGCGTGGCCCGATGCGGCGCCGGCAATTTGACGGGTCGGCTTTGCAGGGCGTTAACCGTGGCGGCATGCGCGCCATCTCGGTCATTGTCGCGCCGCAGAGTTGGTTGCAAATACCAGTGAATTTTACGACGGATGTTTCCATGCTGAGAGAAGGCAATTACGCGGCCTGGTTCAGGACCTCGCGCGCCCAGGGCACAGGCGTCGTGCATCTGGCTGGAGGGCGGATCTCCGGCAGCGACAGCTTCTTCACCTATGGCGGCTCCTATCAGTTCGACGACGACCGGCGCTTCACGGCCGTTCTGACGACGCAGCGCCATGCCGAGGGACCGCCGACCGTGTTCGGTCTGGACGAGGTCGAGGTCAATCTCGCCGGCGTGTGCAGCGGCGCGATGGCGACTTGCTCGGGCACCGCGAGGCAAGCGCCCGACGTGATGTTCGAGGTGACGCTGATCTACAGCCAGGACGATGTGCCGGCTGCGGAAGCGCGGTGCGCCGTCGTGAAGCTCAATGACAAATTGCCCAAGGGGCTCGACAGCCGCTCTTGGCCGCGCCAATTCCCGGCATCCCCGAGGCCTCCCGCATCTTAGTCTTGCGTTGACGCTGTCGCAGTGAAACGGGCTGCGACCGCAGCGCGGCAAGAGTGCATTTAGGCGCGGAAGACTAGGGTAGGACCGTTGTAAAGGACGGACGGGAACATGCCTCAGATCTGGATGACCTATGACGAGCTCGCGACGCTCAGCGGCTGCACGCCGGCAGAAGCCAGGATGCGGGCGATGCATTTGTCGCTCGACCGCCGCAAGAGCCGCGACGGAGCGACGCGCGTCAAGCTCGACCTGGCGCTGACCGCCATGTTCTTCGCGTCGATCCGCGAAGCGGATTTCGATCTCGACGGTGCCATCGAGGCGCTTCAGAGCACGCATCGGCAAATGGCCGAACTCCTGGCCCCCACCGGGTTCCGCGCGCGCGGGGCGGCTTAAGGCCGCTTCGCCTCGCGCTATCGCTCTCGCCCCAGGGATCTCCGATAGCTTTCCGAATCAGGCATAGTCTCGGCACCGGAAGATCTCGCCGGAGCCGGGGTTTCAACCGAGACGGGTCATGGAGCCCGCAGGAGAATGCCATGAGGAAAGCCAGCTATCGGGTCGGGGTGACTTTGTTGGGAACGGCGATGCTCGGCGGGCTGCTGACCGTCACGGCCGCGCCCTTGCGTGCGGAGGTCGTCAAGCTGCAGGCCGACCTCAAGGGCAGCAACGAAGTGCCTCCGAACAGCTCGACCGGTTCGGGTAAGGCCGAGGCCACGTTCGATTCCGCGACAAAAGTTCTGACCTATACGGTCACCTTTGCCGATCTGACGGGGCCGGCGATGGGGGCTCATTTCCATGGTCCGAGCGAAGCGGGCAAGAACGCCGGCATCGCTCTGCCTTTCAAGACGGTTCAAAGCCCGATCCAGGGCAGCGCCACGCTGACGGATGCTCAGGCGGCCGATCTCCTGGCCGGCAAGTGGTATGCGAACATCCATACCGCCGCGAACCCCGGTGGCGAATTGCGCGGTCAAATGATCAAGTAGGCCGACGTCCCGGCGGCGCTGATGAGATTGTCGGCGCCGTCAGCTTCAGGCTGGTGGCCGGGGCAGGAAGGCCAGGATCGTCTGGGCGAGAATGACGCCGACGGTGCCTCCCGCCGCCTTTTGCAGCACGTCCAGGAAGCCGGGATCCCGATCCGGGATCAGCGTCTGCAGGGCTTCAAGCCCCATCGCGACGGACACGACGAGCGAGCAGGCCAGGACCAGCCGTCCCGGCAACAGGAAGGCGAGCAGGAAGCCCAACAGGCCGTAGGCGCTGAAGCGCTCGATGACGACGATCCAGTAAGCCTCGCTATGCCCCATGAGCGCGGGCCGTCCCGCCAGCCTTGCCAAGGTGGCATAGACGATGAGGGCGAGGCAGATGGCCGCGGCTGCTATGAGGTGATTACGACGCATGGCCTCACAATAGCCGCTCGGCTGCCATCGCGCTTCGAAACACGAGAACATCGTTAAAGCGATCGGCGTTCATTCCCGGACGCGGAGGGCTCGAAAACCGGGTGCTGTGGAACCGTGCCCGGCGCGCGACGAGATGCCCGTGTGGCGCAGACGGTCAGGCCACCAGGATTTCGTCGGCCGGCGCGGCAGATGCGGTGCGGCGGCGTGCATCGACCAGCTCGTTGAATTTCGCGAACGGCAGCGGTGCGGCGACGAGATAGCCCTGTCCTTCCTCGACCCCGGACGCGATCAGGGCACGGCGCTGCTCCTCCGTCTCGATTCCTTCGGCGACGACCGTCATCCGGAAATCCTTGGCGAGCGCGACCAGCATCTCGACGATCGTCGTCGTCGATGCATCCAGGGTGATGGTGTCGACGAAGAATTTGTCGATCTTGATCGTGTTGGCGCCGAGCCCCTTCAGCCGCGACAATCCGCTATGGCCGACGCCGACGTCGTCGATGGCGACGCGGAAGCCATGGTCGCGCAGCTCGGCCACGACGGAAGCCGCGCGCGCGAGGTCGTCGAGCTCGTCGCGTTCGGTCACTTCGACCACGATCTGGCGTGCGGAGATTCCGGCCGTCAGCACCGTGCGGCGCAGGGTCTCGACGAAGCCGGCACTCAGCAGGTGCTTGGGCACGACGTTCACGGACATCTTGAAGGTCTTGTCAGCCTTCGCCACGAGCTGCAGGTCGGAGAGCGCGGCTCCCAGGATCTGCCAGGTCATGACCTCGATCCGTCCGCTGGATTCGGCCAGTGGAATGAAGTTCATCGGCGGCACCACCGAGCCGTCCCGGCGAACCCAGCGCGCCAGAATCTCGCAGCCCGTGATCCGGCCCGTCCTGAGATCGAAGATGGGTTGGTAATATGGCTTGAATTCGCGGGCGGCGATGGCGCGGTCGAGGTCGGCGACGGGCCCTTCCATCCGGCGGCTGCGTGCCAGCAGGATGCCGAACAGTGCACCGAGGCCGAGGGCGACCGCGAGCGCAGGCCAATATGCCTCGCTGTTCCAGCTCGAAAGCACCGCCTGTTCGAGCCGGATCGTGGCGTGAAGCGGCAAGCGGGTGGAATGCCTGTCGAAGCCGATCGGTCCGCGCAGGGGCCTGTCGGCATCGAGGCGGAATTCGCCGAGCTTCTCGCCCTGGCTCAAGGCAAGGATCACCTCGCTGTGCGCGCGCAGCTCGGCCGGCATGAGGTCGAGCAGGCTGGCGCTGATGCCGACAATGGCGACCAGCGCGGAGGTCGAATTGACGTCCCTGAGCACGCCCAATGCATCGCCGCCGAACTGCTCCACGCGGAACAGCGAGAGCATCTTGTCGTGCGAGGGCAGCATGTCGCGGCGATCGGCCCATCCCTTGTCGAACTCGAGCGTCTCGGAATAGGCCGAGCAGATCACCGATCCGTCCGGATTGACGAGACGGACGTCCTTGATCGCCGAGCGCTGGTAGACGTGGAGGCGGATGGCTTGCAGCGCTGCCGGCGTGCAGTTGGCAAGATCGCGCTTGGCGAGCTCGTCGAGGCTGGCCGCCGCAAAATCGACGGCGAGTTCGGAGCGGCGCAGGACCACCTCGGTCAGCTCGTTGAGTTGGTGCACCTGCTGATGACGAATGACGGCCTCTGCCGCGAAATGGCCCGCCAGCCCAAACGCCATCATGCTCGCAAGCACGAGCGTCACAAAGGGAAGGTTCGGTCGCTGTAGTCTCATCCGGTCCGGGCGGAATTCAGGAGAGGCTGGTGACTGGTCTCTGGAATTGATCCTAGCCAGAGGGGGCTAAGATAGGGTTTAACGGCCGGACCGGCCCCAGAAGGCCTGATCCCAGCGGCTGCATGACGAATGGTCTTGCGGCCTCGAGCATTGAAAGTTGAGCAGTATGACCAGAACGGCGACCCTCTTTCTCCTCGCTTTCGCCGTCGCGACCTCCGCGGCCTCGGCTCAGGGAACCAAGGACAAGCCGTCGGGCACTCAGCCCACCTCGGGAAGCCGCAGCGGTGCAGCCACGAACTCCGGTTCGGACACCATGGGTGGCGCTTTCAAAGGCACGGGCACGCCTAGCAGCTACGGAACCAGCCCCGGCATGGGTTCCCAGAAGAAGACGAACAACTAGGCTGATAGGCTGAAGCAGCCTCGGCGGCGCGGCGTAGCGCGCTCAATCGGGGCTTACTGTCCAAGCCGGTGGCGAAGGGAAATCGTCTCGGGATAAGAGAGTCCCGCCCCCGACATGTGGGGCGCGGCGGGATGGCGGGTGGCGCGCAAACGAAGCACCACGAAGGCGATGTTGATCGCCAGCCAGACCAGAACTGCGGAAATGGCAAAGTGCAGCACTGCCAGACCTCGCTGTAAGATCTGACTCAACCCTAAAGTGTTGCTTTGGTTCCGACCCGCCCAGGTGAAAGCCAAAGCGCTCGCACGAGCGTCGCGGGCTCGCCGATGGAACCGGCCGAGTATTGGAAGCCGGTCGCGGCTGTCCCTCAGGCGCGTGGCGAGCCGGAGCGGATGTTAGGCGCTCGCGACCACGACGGGCCGTTGAGCTCTGGATGACCTTGCGAGATCGTTCGTCGTTCACGGCGGCGCGGTCTAATTCGTCGAGCTCGCGGCGAGCACTGCCGCGTTGCCGAGTCTCAAGCCTTCTTTCCCGGCTTCGACTTCAACGACAGACCAAGCCGCAACGCCATGCGCTTGATCGCATCCGGCGAGCGACCGAGGAGTTTCGCCGCCTCTTCCAACGAGGCTGAAGACTTGGCCAGCTCCATGAGCCGGCGGTCTTCCTTGAACGACCAGGGCTTACGCGCCATAACCGAAATATTCCTCTTCGACACAATGACAAAGCCGCCAAGCGACCCATGTTCGCTCGACGGCTTTGCTTGGGTGGGGCCAGGCTTGGGGGAGCCTGGTGCGAAGATGGATATGCGTTTCGTGAGACTTCGCAACAAGCAACGCGGATTAAGCTAACTCCTCAACCTTACCGCGAGGAAGTCGATGCGCGGCGCCCCGTATAACCACGGTGTTTCGCTTGCAAATGCGATTCACGCTCATCGTCAGCGCGATCGAAGTCGGTGAAATCGCACCGACGATGGAGACATTCGTCAGTGCGTGCAGCTTGTCTCACAGCATCGAAGCAGGCCGCGATCAGGCGCGCCACAAACAGGCACATCGGCCGAGGTTTGAAACGCCAGATGAACGAGGGTTCATGGTGTCGGCTTGCCGGGTTCTGGTAAAAAGAACTGGAGCCTTTTCTGCCGCGCTCCGTGCCCCGGCGTGCCGACCAATCTTCAAGCACCACGTTGCACAAACTTCATGTTCGTCTGACAAAAGTTTCGGCGGTGCCGATCTTGAAGTCGCCGCAACGAAAAGATGAAATGAGCGCGGGAGGAACGTTCCAGCAATCGTGGGAACATTCCAAATGTTAGCTGTTCTGGTTTTGCTTTCAATTTTCGCAGCGGGTTTTGGCTGCGGCTATGCCGTACGGGCGTGGCGCTCGCGCAAGCGATCGGCCCGATATCGTCTTTACGCACCTTATACCCCCGCCTCGCTCGAGGGCGGTCGAACCCAGCGGTCCTCGTGATCGCAGAAGGCGTGCCGCACGATCGGAGGTCGTCGCGGCGAAGTCGAAATAACCATGTGCGGTTAGGTTAATCTGTCGCCGTCCTTGAGCGCCTTGGCAAGGCAACCTAAGACGGATCAATTGATGGCGAGGTTGGGCCTTCGATTTTGGAAGGCCAACGCGGGTAGGCGTAAATGACGTGGCTGATTGCGTTGCTGGGCGCGACGACTTGCGCCCTCATTTTGATTGCGTTTGTTTTTTGCTATGACCGGCATCTCAGGGATCTTCCAGGTCCCTGGATCATGAACGAGGGTCATTCGAATGATTGATCAACGGCACAATGCGCCGCGCAGGTATTTTGTCGACGCGCAAGGGCATCGCGTGCTGATCGGCCTTTCGCTGGAGGAGACGACCGAATTCGAGACGCTGGATCTGGCGCCGACCGGGACGATGCAGATCGTCGCCGAAACCGGCATGGGTCAGGTCGCCGCGATTGACGACGGTCGATGGCTGGAGCTCTATTCCAAGCACGAAGGCGCCTGGCGGGTGTGGATCGCACAAAGCCAGGCAGGGCGGACCCAGGATTTAGGCTTTGTTAACTATGCCTGACCGATGGTAGCGGCTTAAATCTCGAAAATGGGGATGGCCCACATGTTTCAGCTATTCCTGAGAGCGCGCGCACACAACCTTCTCGGCTCCCGCCGCGAGGACAAGGGCTTCAAGGCCCGCTCCGCCGATCGCGACGCGGAGACCGACCGCGCGAGGATCGGCGCCGTCATGGCCGCGATCGACACGGCACTCCGAGACGCGGAGAGAGAGCAGGTCGGACTCAGCCGGCGTGTGGACGACGCGCTTGCGCGTGCATCCGTTACCTTCGGAAACGGCACCGACGAGTATCTCGAGCGCGAGGCGCTCGACAATTATCACCAGGATCTCTTCGCGGCCGACATCTCCAACGGCCAGCGCCGGCTCAAGGAATTGGCCGGCAGCATTGCGCACTTGAAGTTCGTCAAGACCGCAATGCTCACGCGCTTTCCGGATTTCAAGCCGCCGCAGCTCGACAGCTAGGATCGGAAATCCGGCCGCACACTCCGTGACCGCGTGACAATTCGGCGCCGCTTTGCGGTTTGGCGCTGCGATGCTTTTTGCTATGGTTCCGGCAAGCGTTCACGGATCATGGGAGCAACGAGGTGCCGGTCAGGAATATGCGAAGGTTGTTTGGATTGGCATGCGTGCTGACATTGGCTGCGCCGGTGACGGCGTTTGCGATTACCGCCGAAGTGGCGCGCGCATGCGACGCGGCGGTGGCCAAGGCCTTTCCGCCCAAGCAAATCGGAAACCCCGCGGCCGGTAGTCTCAAGGGAACGGCCAAGGACAAGCGCGACTACTTCCAGAAATGCGTCGCCAACAACGGCAAGGTCGATGATATGCCGGCGGAAGCGTCCAAGGACAGCAAGCCGTCAAAATAGGCAATCGAAGCTGGGCTAGCGTCGCGGCGGCGGACACGGCGAGTAGAACGCTCCGTTCGCCGCATTGATGCGTTCGACGCACTGGTTGGGATCGGTGACGGTCCCGGCCACTGTGAAATCGTAACCCATGCCTTTGACGACGACGACGTAGCGGCCGGGCGACAGCGCGAAGCCGTCCTGCTCCGGTTGCAGCAGCAGCATCCTCGGCTGATCGTCCACCGGCCCGACCTTGTACGGGTAGGACATGCTGCGAATGACCCAGGAATCGCCCGCGCTGACCATGGCCGCCTTGCCGGAGGCATCAACGCCCATGGACCGCGACACCCTGGCGACGACGCGAACTTCGGTCACGCTTGCATCGATGCTTCCGTCGGGCCTGAACACGATGAATCTGACATCTCCGCTCGTCAGCGTCGTTGCGCTCGGTGTGTTGATGGCTGCCGAGATGGCGACGCGGCGGTCCGGAATCTTTCCGGGAACCGTCTTCAACTCCTGGAGCTGTCCCTCGTTCAGCGCGTAGACGCCGAAGGTCGTCGGCAACGGCATCGAAGGTTGCGCGGCTGCTGCCGGGTCCTTGGCGCTGTCGGGCGACCGTTCGACGGTCTCGCTCTCGGGTGGGGTCGCCGTGGCAGCCGGGCGTGGCTCGGGGCTCGCCGCCACCTGTTCGGATGGCTTTGCTGATTGTGACAGTCCGGCCATTTGTGTCTTCAACCGCGGCCAAAGGATCACTGCGGCGCTGCCGACGGCGATCAGCAGCAGAATGACGGCCAGCCGAACCAGAAAGGTGAAGGTGCCGCTTCGTTTGGGCTGATCCAGGGATCGCGGCGGTGCCACGGGACGGCGCGCTGCTCCCTCATCCTTTGCAGGCGGCGGCGAAGCCGAAACCGGCGATGCCGGAATGGGCGGAGGAGCGGGGCTCGCGGCCGGAGGAGCCGGCGAAGAGACGGTTGCTGCGGCGGCGTTTGGCGGCTCCGACGCTGCGCTGCGCGCGAAGGAACGTTCGACCTCCTTGATGGCGCGTTCGAGGACCTGCTGAAGCTCGCGCGATTCCCGCGCGTCCGCGTGCGTGAATTGCTCCATGAGCTTGACGCGCGCCAGCTCGTAGACGATCTCCCGCATCTGCTGGGGATCGTCGGATACGGCGCGGATACGGCTCGACAGGAGACGGATAAACCCGGTTTTGATCTGCTGCGTCGAGGGAGCGTTGGCCGCGGTTTCACCGGAGTCGGTCATCAAGGCCGATCAAGTAGCCCGGATGAGGCCGTTTCGCTAGGCTTTTCCGCTTCAAACGGCGTCAGCGAGGCGGCTTTGCCGGCCTGCCAAAGCCGCTCGTATGTTTCGAAGGCGCTTGCTTTTAGGGGAAAACCTGTGACATTTCGCGGAGCTCCTCTTTCCGGTGTTCGACCATGCGCGGCGTTCTAGCAATCCTCTCGGTTTTGACGTTCCTGGCTTCGCCTGCCGTTGCGCAAGGGATCAAGGACCAGTCCAACACGACGAGCTCCAGCATCATCACGACGCCTACGAAGAAGGCGCAGACCACCCAAGCAGCGTCCCGGCCGACCGCGGTCCGGCATGTGACGGGGCTTCCGGCCGGAAAGCAGGCCCAGGGCGTCTGGCGCGATGGCAAGCTGATCGCCGTGCCGCGGTGAGGCGACGCAACGAACCGTGAAGCCGCCGTGAAGGAACGGTGATCGCCTCCCTGACGTTCTTGCTCGGGAGATATCGTATGAAACGACCAATTCTGATCGCCATCGCGTTGCTTGTGCCTGCCGCCGCATGGGCCCAGGGCGTCAACGATCCATCGACGCCCAACCGCAACGTGACCATTGTCAATCCGTCGCAGCCCGCGCCGCCCAACGCGACGCGCAATATCCCGAGCCGGATTGAGCCGCCCGTGACGACCGGCGGCGGACGCGCGCGGCCTTACTACGGGAATAGAACGCGAGGCAGCGCGTCGAGCCGTCGCTAGCCGCGCCGTTCACTCCACGGGATGTCGCGAGGCAAGCTCTTGCGGATTGACCTCGACCTCCAGGGTCGACGTCCCCGCATCGTGGCGGTTCTTGCCCGAGATCAGCAGCGTGAACTTGTCGGGGCTGCGCGTCTGGTTCTCGGCCGAATAGCGGAAGCCGGAGCCGACCACTGCCAATTGTCCGCGCGACGGCCCGCTTACGACCGATACGTTGAAGATCTGCATATAGGACCAGCGCAGGCCCTGGATGCACTCCGCGCCGGGCGCGATCGACATGGTCCATTTCACGGTGTCGTGCGACAGGGCGAACGGCGTCCGTTCCTTGATGCAGAGCGGGCTAGCTTGCGCAGCAAGGCCGGATGCGGCGAACGCCGCGACGGCAACACCTGACAGCAGTAATGGTCTTGCGCGCATGCTCGGCAACTCCGGGAGGGATGCCGAAGGATAGCAGCAATGATCTAACGAGGTCTTAGAAGGGGGCTCATTGTCCGTAGCCGATCATCCGACGTGGAACTCAGGTCCGCCGATCATCCGTGGGCCTGCCTCGGAACCATGCATCCTGCTCCCCGTCTTGCCCGGCGCAATCGGCTTTTCGGAAAGACGTAAGTCATTGATTTGGTTGCGTCCGTCTGCTGTGCATGGGGTTGTTTTGCGACTTTTGAGAGTTGGCCCCGAAGATCTCGATACGGTGTCTGATCATTGCCCGCTGGGTGTCATCCCGCCGCCGGCGGGGAAGTTGCTGGACTTCAGCGTCATTCCGCTGACGCGGAAGCGGACGTTCCCCGCCAGATACAGGTAATCCGAGGTGCTGCTGCCGACCGTGCGGACCTCGACATAGGTCAGCGTGATCGATCCGACGCTCGGGGTGACCTGGGTGATGTCGACGTAACGGGCGCCGGGGAAGAGCTTCTGGTCGAGGCCGTAGAAGATCTTCTCCCGCTCGGACCACAGCACGAAGTGACCGCCGGCCTTCTGATCGACCGCTTCATACTGGGTATGGATGACTTGCGGATATTCGATCTGGCCGGCCCTCGCGGGCTGCGCGCCGAAGCAGATCATCAAAATCAACAAAGCAAAGATGCGAGCCACGGGCAAAATCCTCGAGCCAAAGACGAAATCTTGCCCGCGAATTCGCTTTCGTGCAAATGGCAAAGATATAGACTGAAAGCCTGCGACCAGCGCGTCCCGCCAATCGTCGTTCCTGTGATGTGTCCTTGGAGTTATCAGCGTGCGAACCGCCCGACGTGACCGATTGCAGAATGGCGCATGGCGGCTTGGGAGGCGGGCCGCAGTCTTCCTGACCATTGCCGGCGCGTTCGGTCTTGGTCTCGCCAATCCGTCTTGCGCCCAGAGCGAGCCCGAGCCTGCGCTCAGCGACTATCTTCCACCCAAGGAGCCGGAAGTCTCGCGCGACGAATGGCGGCAACGCATCGAGGACGCGCGGCGCCGGGCCAAGGAAGTTTCGCGCGAGCGGCGGGAGCATCCCGAACTCTACAAGCCGGTTCCGGAAGATCCGGATCTGGTCGCGACCGAACGTCTGCTTCGCGACGACAGCCTGCAACGCGGCGACATCGTCACGACCAAGAAGGGCATGTTCGTATATCAGGGCCGATCCGATCAGCCGCGCCGCGATCAGGACTTCGTCCCGGTCAATCCGAAATCGGTGCGCTGAGCTTCAGTAGCGCCGCAGGATCTCGTTGAACTTGGGATCCGTGATCTTCGTGGTGTCGAGCAGTAGCGACTTGCCTTGCGGCGTTGCCTGCACATAGGCAGCGATCAGCAGCGGCTCGTAGCGGGAGCGATTGGCCAGCGCGGCGCGGATGTCGGATTGCGCCAGCAGCTTGATCTCCTCGTCGGTCGCAGCCGCGCTCGATGTCACGGTCCGGACGCGCGAGAAGGCGACGTCGATCGGCACCGATCCGGTCAGATAGGACATCTTCACCGCAGGCGTTGCCGCTTCGCCGGCCAGGGCCTGCAGCGTGCCGAGCGTCAGCCACAGCGCCGGCCTGATCGGTGAGACTTTCAGGGCGGTGACGACGGCGGCCTGGGCCGCCTTGTTTTCGCTGGCCCGCCCGCTGGCTTCTGAGGAAGGACGGTGAAGGACGTCTGCGGCCATTGCGGCTGCGTAATTCGCAAGCAGGTCGCCATCGAGCGAGACCGACGCCAGGACGCCACCGGCCACCAGCTTGGCCTTCTCGGGCGGAATCTCGCCCGAGAACAAATCGCTCGCGCGGAACTCCGGTCGGACGAAATCGCCGTAGAACGCCATGCCGGCATGAAGCGCCAACAGGATCGCGATGCAGATGCCGACGACGCGAACAAGGAGCATGCGGTTCATGGTGAAATCGACAAGGCCTGTGCGGGCAAAACGAACACGGGATTCAAAGGGCAGCCGGAGCCCTTAAATTGCCATCAGACTATCGCCCTGGATCGTCAGCAGCGTCAAGTTTCCGGTCGCATAGGCGCCGGTGTCGATGTTGATGCGGTTCGGACGAATGTCCGGCACGCTGACCGGCGTATGACCGTGAACGATGTATTTGCCGAAGCGCTCCTCGGAGGCGAGGAATTCCTCGCGGATCCAGAGCAGGTCCTCATCCTTCTGCCGCTCGAGCGGGACGCCGGGCTTGACGCCGGCATGCACGAAGAAGAAGTCGCCGCAAGTAAAGGACGATGGCAATTGCTGCAGGAAGGCGAGGTGCTCCGGCGGTAGCGCACGCTTCAATCCTTCGATCAGCTCGACCTGCTGCTCCGCCGTCGGGTTCATGGTCGGCGTGACGCCGTAGGAGACCAGCGTCAACAGGCCGCCATAGTGGCGCCACTCCTGCAGGCGGGCGGGGTCCTTGAGCACCTCGAGCAGGAAGATTTCGTGGTTGCCCTTCAGGCAGACGGTCTCATGTGTTTTCGAGCGTTCGATCAACAGATCGATGACGGCGCGTGAGTCCGGGCCGCGGTCGACGTAATCCCCGAGGAAGACCTGAATGGCGCGCTCGGGGGCGGAGCGGGCAAGATCGGCGTCGATGACGGTTAACAGGGATTGAAGCAGATCGGCACGGCCGTGCACATCGCCGATGGCATAGACGCGGATACCGTCGGGTAGCCGCGGCTTGGTCTTCTTTCGAAAACGTCTGGAAAGGCCCATCAGGTCGGTCGAATCGCTTCTAGCGGTTGCGAGCGGAACATTGTGACCGCTCTTAGCAGAACAAGTTACGCATCGGTATTCTTAATTGTTTCCGACCGATTAGCCCGCATTTTGATTAAAGGATCGTGCGGCCTTTGAGCCGTATCTCAAGACGTCTCGCGTAGCGTCTCCCCAACAACAAGAACGGGGAGCGCGACATGCGCAAAGTTGTGAAGTTCCTTGCGGCCGTGGCCGCAATCGTCGTTGCTGCAGGGGTGCAGCAGCGCGCCGAAGCCGCTTTCGTCGGTGCGCCGATGGGGCTGCGCGGGGCCATCCAGTACATCAAGTTCGAGCAGCCGACGCTGGCGCCGATGGCGTTCACGTTGTTTTGCCTGAAGTACAAGGACGAGTGCAAGCCGCGTCCGCAGCAGATCGTATTCCGGGGCGGTCGCCTGAAGCTTACGGCCGAGCGGCTGGCGCACATGCAAGAGGTCAACCAGCAGGTCAATACCGGCATTCGTCCCGAGGCCAATCTGGAAGGACTGCGCGGCGAGAAATGGCTGCTGCATCCCGTGAGCGGCGATTGCAACGACTACGCTGTGACAAAACGCCACGAGTTGATCGCCAAGGGCTTCCCGGCGCGTTCGGTGCTGCTGAGCGAGGTCGTGACCACCTGGGGCGAGCATCATCTCGTCGTCGTGGTGCGCACCTTCTCCGGCGATCTCGTGCTGGACAATCTCTCCGGCCACATCCTGCCGTGGTCGAAGAAGCCCTATCGCTGGGTCCGCATCCAGTCGCCCAAGAACCCGAACTACTGGGCTTCGCTCGGCGACCGCGCGGTCTGATGTGACCGGCGCTCTATCGTGACGAGGATTGGCTGACGCTCTGCGACAGCCCCAAACCTGCGATCACCGACAGGCAAAGGATTGCTGCGGGATGCAGCAATCCGGAACCTGCAAAGCTCTGAACCAGCGCAAACAGAACGCAGGCGGCGGTGGCCGCCGGGAAGAACGAATCCCGTCCGCGCTGCAAGGCGCCGAAGAACAGGCGCACCAGGACGATCAGGGCTGTCAGCACCGAGACGGCGAGACCGATCGCTCCCATGCCGGCGAAGATCGCCGTTGCGGTCGTCGGTGCCGTCAAGGCCGTGCCGGCATCGCTCTGATAGATCCTGCCGACCGCCGAAAAGGTTCCTGCGCCCGCGCCGAACCAGCGTGTGTCCGCCAGCATCCGCTCCAGCGCCGCGCGCGTTTCCGCGCCGATATCGGGCGTGAGCCGCAGAAGGACCGGTCCCGAG
Organism: Bradyrhizobium sp. U531; assembly: GCF_051710265.1. Lineage (NCBI taxonomy): Bacteria > Pseudomonadati > Pseudomonadota > Alphaproteobacteria > Hyphomicrobiales > Nitrobacteraceae > Bradyrhizobium > Bradyrhizobium sp. U531. Next base: position 105,869 of record NZ_JASVEN010000006.1, on the reverse strand, counting down.
CTCTGCTCGAACAGGAAGGTCAAGACGATCGCCGATCCGATCAATGCGGCGGCGGCGAGCGCGCTCGCGGCCAAGGGCGACAGATCAAGCCGGCGGATGACGAGGATCAGAAGGATCAACACGACGCCGAAGCCTGCGGCGACCGCGTTGTTCGTTCCGGAAAGGCCGAACACCGCGGCGGCGCTGATCAGGGCTCCGGCAAGGCCGAGCAGGCCGAGCACGATCGAGCGAAGCTGCGAATGACGGGTTTCGGCCCGCTCCGCGGCAAGCTGCATGATCGCAAGATTCAGGACGAGGCCGAACCCGGCCAGGGTCGTCGCGAACTCGGACGTTGCGGCGGCCCCGGCAATGGCCGGCGCGAGCCGGTGCAGATCCAGGGTCAAGGCGGAGACCGCGGTGATGCCGGCGAGGACGAACAGCACGAGCTCGGCGCGGCTGCGATCGCGCACGACCACGATGGTCACGCCGAGCAGCGCGGTCGCTGCCAGCGCCAGCATCAGCGCGTTCAGGGTCAAGCCAAGATCGGCGGTGACCGGTCCGAACGAGAGGCCACCGAGGACGTCGCGCGCGCTCGCCCAGATCGGATGCCCGAAGCCCAGCGGAAGCGGCATCAGTTGGGCAGCGATTAAGAGCGGAATGGCGATCAGGATCCAGCGGCCCCAGGAGGTCGCGCGGACATAATGGTCGTAATCGGCTTTTCGCGCGCTAAGCGTGGCCGCCAGCAGGCTCAGCGCGGCAGCTATCGTCCCGAGCTGCGCACCGAACTTGGCGCCGGCGATTTCGAGAGCGGAAGCGGAAACGATGGAAACGATGAGGGCAAAATAAGCGAGGGACAAACGGCGCGCTCGACGAGGAATCCTGAAACGATCAGGTCACCATACAAGCCGCAGGTCTGTTTTCAAGCAAAGCCCGGTCAGGGCCAATAACTTGGCCGTCATCCCAGCGCATGCGCGCGAAGGGTTGATCGCGATCTCGAGATCAGCGCGCGGTCTTGACCGGCCGGGCGAACACGCGCGCGGCGCGGGCGGCGGCCATGCTGAAGCGGGCGGCCGAGCCGAAGAGATAGCCGGCCTGGAGCGCGATGGCGGCGAAGGCCGCAGCCTTCAGGCCTTCGAGGACGCCGAGGCTTGTCATCAGGCTGACCGGCAGGATGGTGAGCACCAGGGCGAATGTGACCGGCAGCATTACCAGGACGCGAAAGCGTTGGCCGAGCACGGCACCTACCAGAAAGCTGAAAATCAAAAGCGCGGTCATCCGAAACACTCCCAGTGCTTCGGAGCCTAGGTTCCCTACCCTAAAAAGACCCTTAAGTCGTATGGCTAAATTTGGCCTATAGGCCACAATTTGCCAGCAGCGAATTGTAGGCCTCCCGCAGCCCGTTCAGCGCCACCATACCTTTGATCTCGCTGTCGCTTTCCCTGACGACTAGGGACAGCGAGGCCGTCGTTTGCCATTTGCCGGCGGCAAAGGCCGAGACCTCATCGGGCAGCAGCACCGCGGCGCCGGCCGCCGCCATGCTGGCCTCGACGGTCAGCGTGCCGCCGCCACTCGCGGCGATGGTGACCTTGGGGTGGCTCCGCGGCGGGAAGGGCCTGATCAAGGCCACCAGCACGTCGATCTTGCCCTTGGGCGCGCAGCGCACGATGAGCCCGGCAAAATCCGGGTCGGACTGGGTGGTGTCCGCCGTCTTGGTGATGGCCGCGAAGCTCTCGCCCTCCTTGCCCCCCTGGGTGCGGCTGAACTTCCAGATGGAGGAGGTGGCCGGGGCGGCGACCTCAACGACGGCGGCGCCCCGGCACGGGGATCGCGCGCAGGAGGTCGCGGGATCCAGGGGGCGGTCTGCGCCGCCAAGGAGCGATCCTGCCAGAAGAGCGAACAGAACGAGGCCAGACACCAGGGAATCCTCTTGTGACGGTTCCAGCCTTAGCAGACGGGCGAGGGGTCAAGAAGCCCGGGGCTCGGGTTCCACGCCCTCGGCTTGGGCGGGTTGCTCGCCGACCGTGCACACGAAATACAACAAATAGTCACAAAGGCTTAAACCCGGCGAGAAAGCGTGTCCCGCACGCAACAGTTGCCTAGCGATCGCATCGTTAACCATTCAGGAACCCTTGTCGCACCGCCCACTCCGCCGTACCAATCGAAGGTAATTGGGGTCTCCTGGGGCGCGATTCATGCATTCCTTTGCAAGAACTTATGTATTCAAGCCGGCATTTCTGGCCGCCGTTTTGGCGCTCGGAGCATGCTCGACCAATCCCGGCTCCGGTCCGCTGACCGACGACGTTAACAACAAGATTCAAACTGAGAACGCACCGGCCTATGAGCTGGTGCCGCTCAATCCGGCCACGGTGAAGATCCTGCACACCCATGAGCCCAAGGGGCTTGCCGGCGTGTTCACCGATCGCCGTCCGCCTGCCAGCATCGTGTTCGGTATCGGCGACGTCGTCAGCGTTACCATCTTCGAAGCCGCCGCGGGCGGTCTGTTCATCCCGGCGGAAGCCGGCGTCCGCCCGGGTAACTATGTGACGATCCCGGATCAGTCGGTCGACAATGACGGCTTCATCACCGTGCCCTATGCCGGCCAGATCAAGGCCGCGGGCCGCACGGCGGTGGAGATCCAGCGTTCGATCATCGAGAAGATCGGCAACCGCGCCATCGAGCCGCAGGCGGTCGTCGCGATGTCCTCGCAGCGCACCCAGCTCATCAGCGTGCTCGGCGAAGTCAATTCGCCTGCGCGTTATCCCGCGAGCGCGGCGGGCGCGAAGGACAAGGTGCTCGATGCGATCACCCGCGCCGGCGGCATCAAGGGCCAGGGTTTCGAAACCTGGGTCATGCTGGAGCGTGGCGGACGGCGGGCCACCGTGCCGTTCGAAAATCTCGTGATGGCGCCCGAGAACAACGTCTATGTGCGTCCTGACGACAGCATCTACGTCTACCGCGAGCAGCAGAAGTTCATGGCGTTCGGCGGCAGCGGCCAGAGCGGCGAGTTCAACTTCGACGCCTGGCGCATCAACCTCGGCGAAGCCGTCGGCAAGGCCGGTGGTCTGCTCGATGGTCAGGCCGATCCGTCTGCCGTGTACCTCTATCGCCGCGAGCCGCGCGAGGTTGCTGCCCAGCTCGGCATCGACGTGAGCAAGTACACGTCCGACACGATCCCGGTCATCTTCAACGTCAACTTGCGTGATCCCGGCGGCTTCTTCCTGACCACCAAGGTCATGATGAAGAATGGCGACATCATCTATGTCTCGAACTCGCGCAACGTCGAGACCGCCAAGTTCCTCAACTTCCTGAGGGTGATCATGGCGACCGGCAGCGATGCCGTGAACCTCAGCAACGATGCGCTGATCTTCCGCAACAACATCAAGCTGGCGCCGTAAGCCGGCGACTTGATCGACCAACAGAGATGGCACCGGGGCTTTGTCCCGGTGCCATTTTCGTTTAGCGATCCAATCGGTGTTGTCGCGGCCCCGGGTGCTTCATTGGGATCCTGGCGCCACTGACCTCGTCGCGCCGGTCATTGCTCACCCCGAGACATTGCAAGGGGGCTTTAGCTTCATGCGCTTTCGAATAGTCTGCCGCGTTCCGGTTCTCGTCTTGCTCGCCGCCGGGTTTGCACCGGCGGGGACAGCTTTCGGCGCCGTTGCGGAGCTCGGCGTTCGCCACCGCATCGACGTCGCCGTCACCGCCGAGCCCGATGCCCCGATCTTCTCGCGCCTCAAGAGCGCCAAGGGCGAGTTGTCCTTTACGGTCCGGTTGTCGGCGAATTCCAAGGAGAGCAAATTCTTCGGAATGCTGCGTCCGTCCTTCCCGGATATCACTGTCCCCGATGGCGCGGGCAAACCCCTGGTCCAGCAGACCAAGCTCTGGGAGGAGGACGTCTGCCACCAGCGCCGCGGCCTGCCGAAGGTCACCGTGACCCAGCTCAGGGGGCATTTCGGCGAGGGGGAGGGGCGGATCGAGATTTCAGCCATCAACCGGCACATCGGCGTGCTGGTCCCGCCCGATGAATTAACCCCTGGAATAAAACTCGATCAGGGGAGTGATAGCTTTGGGCTATTCTATGCGTTCCGGGCGCAGACCCGGAACAGCCGCCTCAATGTGGATCTGAAGATCTATCCGATCGATTGCTTCCTCTAAGCCGAAAGCAAGCCCGCAAGACACGACGATGCGCCTTTGGCCTCCCAACATCAGCTGGTTCAGGATTCGTTGGTCGTGGAGCTTGCCCGCGACCTTCCTCCTGCTTTTCGTGGTGGCCGGTGCGCCGTTCCCGTTCGGCTCGACCAATGATCTGTCGATCGCGTTCTGGTGCCTGTGTCTCGGGATCGCGGTGATCTTCGCGCCGACGCGCGATCTGAGAGGGCCGCATCTGTGGCTGCTCGCCGGCATTGGCGTGATCGTTGCGGCCTACGCGTTCGTGCTGCACGAGCAGCTCTCCGACCATCCCTTCCTCGCGCCGTTCCAGCCGATCTGGAAGCAGGCCTCGGATCTCTTGGGCGTGCCGATCGCCCCGTCCGCGTCGATCGTCAAGAACGAGGCGTTCTTTGCGCTCGGCGCGCCGCTCGCCAACATCCTTGCGATCGTTCTCGGCATCACCGTCGGCGCGAACCGGGATCGCGCCCGCCGCATGCTGTGGGTGATCGCGATTTCAGGCGCGGCCTACGCGCTCTACGGCGTGCTCTCGTTCCTGATCGAGCCCACCCTGATCCTGTGGCGTGACAAGACGGCCTATCTCGGCAGCGTCACCGGCACCTTCATCAACCGCAACACGGCGGCGGCCTATTTCGGCTCCTGTGCGGTGGTCTGGATGCTCTTGATCCTGGAGGATGTCCGCCGCCGGCTGCCTGAGCGGCACATCGAATGGCGGCGCCTGTCGCTCGATGTGCGCACGATCCCGCCCGGAGAGATCCTGCCGCAGCTGACATGCCTGCTGGTCTGCCTGATGGCGATGTTCATGACCACCTCGCGCGCCGGCGTCGGCCTGTCGCTGCTCGCGATGATCGTCGCGTTCACGCTGTTCCTGCGGAAGGATCTGCCGCCGCGCACCGGCATCTGGATCTCGCTCGGCTCGGGCGCCGCCGTCGCGCTCGGCCTGTTGCAACTGCTCGGCGGACGCGTCTCCAGCCGCTTCGACAGCAACGGCCTGGTCGACGAAGGCCGCATCGAGGCCTGGAAATCGACGCTTCGGATCATCGGCGACAATCCCTGGTTCGGCACCGGCATGGGCACCTTCCAATGGGCCTTCCCGCCCTACCGCAGCCCCAACATCTCGATTCGCGGCGTTTGGGACGCCGCCCATTCGACGCCGCTGGAGCTTGCCTCCGAGGTGGGCATTCCCATGGCGCTGCTGGTGGCGCTCGGCTGGGCGATCATGCTGCTGATACTGGCCAGGGGCGTGTTCGGCCGCCGGCGCGATGCCATCATCCCGCTCGCCGCGGTAGCGACCGCGACGCTGTCGCTGCTGCATTCGAGCCTTGACTTCACCCTGCAGGTGCCCGGCTACAGCATTCCATTCTTTGCACTTTTCGGCGCCGGCCTGGCGCAATCCTTCCGCACCAAGGAGGGCCGCCCCGTCGCGGAGGCGGGCGCCACCAGCCGGCGAGGCGAGGGCCGTCCGACACCTGCGGACGCCGCGCCGCGCGTGCGGCCCAAGGTTCATAAAAGTGTCTAGATTTGAAGCAGTTGCGCCGTTTACGAAGTCTTTAGAATAAGTGGACAGCTCTTTTCTCTTCCGCTAGGTTCCTGCCACGAGCACAGCCTTTTGCCCGGGCCGAGGAAGCAATCGGGGCAGCCGATTTTTGGAGGTATTTATGAGCGTTATCAGGATTGCGCTTCGCATGGCTGCCGCAGCGGCCCTCGCCGCGACGATCACGTCGGCCGCCAGCGCCGCCGTTTACCCGCCGCAGCGCCAGCTGCCGGCTACCGTCATTTCCGACTTCAAGGCCGCGCCCACCAGCCTGCTGCAGCAATATCCGACCGGCGGCCCGCAGCTGATCTCGCGCGTGCGCGACCTCGGCGCCTCCGATCCGACCACGCTTCCCGGCCTGATCGCGCTGCTGAAGGATCCCGCGACCACCAAGGACCAGATGCGCGCGATCGTCGGCGGCCTCGCCCAAGTCGCCCGCATGGCCGCACAGACCGACCAGGCCTATGCCAATGAGATCCAGGCCGCGATCGCCGGCACCGGCAACCAGGACGTGATCGCCGCCTACCAGGCCGCGACCGGCGACGTCCAGATCGCCGCGACCGGCGGCGGCGCCGGCGGCGGTGGCACCGGCGCGGGTGGCCCGACCGGTACCAGCGGTTTTGCGACCGGCGGCAACGCGGGTGGCGGCACCACGTTCGGCAATAACACTACTGGTAACAGCGCGCCCAACGGCGGCAGCGGCGGCGTCGGCGGCACGACCAACAGCACTAGTCCGTTTCGCTAACCGGAACCGGCCCTCGCGGTCGGCCCATGATATCTCACGGCAGCGGCGCCCACGGGCGCCGCTTTGCTTTTGCGCCGTTAAGCTTCATGCAAAAAGTCGCGCAAAGCGCGCATTGCACTGCATCAGGCGCGTTCAATTGCGGACAGGATCGTGCTAGTGTCCCGCGCGGCGCGGGCTTCAGCATCGGGTTTGCTCCTGACGAAACCAGGCCTTTGGCGAACATTCATCCCAAGTAGATGCATCGATCCATTTTCAGGAATTGCTAGATGTTGCAGGTGAACAAGCCGACCTCCGAGATCAACCGTGATTTCGCCGAGGCCGACGGCTCGGCGTCGCAGTCGCTGACCTCCTATCTCGACATTATCAGGCGCCAATTCCCGACCATGGTCGCGATCGTGTCGGCCTGCGTGATCGTGGCGCTGCTCTATCTCTTCACCGCAGCGCCGCAGTTCACCTCCACGGCGTCGATGGTGATCGATACCCGCAAGGTTCAGCTGTTCCAGCAGCAATCGGTGCTTGGCGACATCGCGATCGATTCCGCAACGGTGGAGACTCAGGTCGAGATTCTGAAGTCGGAGAATATCAGCCTTGCTGTGATCCGTGATCTGCACCTGACCGAGGATCCTGAATTCATCGGCAGCGGCGGCGGACTGCTCGGTACGCTTTTGAGTTCGGTCACCGGTCTATTCTCATCTGGTCGAGCCTCCTCTGAGTTCGAATTGACTCGCAAGGCGCTCGGTCGTTTCGAGAGCAACCGCACCGTCAAGCGTCTTGGCCTCACCTATGTGATGGAGATCGGCTTCACGTCGCGCGATCCGGCCAAGGCCGCGCGCATTGCCAATGCCATCGCTGACGCCTACATCGTCGATCAGCTCGAAGCAAAATATCAGGCCACCCGTCGCGCCAGCGTGTGGCTGCAGGACCGCATCAAGGAACTGCGCACACAGGCCTCCGCAGCGCAGAAGGCGGTGGTCGACTTTAAGACCGCCAACAACATTGTCGACACCGGCGGCCGGCTGATGAACGAACAGCAACTCGCCGAGGTCAACAGCCAGTTGGTTCTGGCGCATGCCTCGACCGCCGAGGCCAAGGCGCGGCTCGATCGCATGAATGACATGCTCAAGCAGGACATTCCCGATGCCAACGTCACCGATGCGTTGAAGAACGACACCATCGTCAAGTTGCGCGGGCAATATGTCGACATGGCCTCGAAAGAATCGATCTGGTCAGCCAAATATGGACGCGATCATCTCGCCGCGGTGAACCTGCGCACCCAGATGGCGGAGGTCAAGAAGAACATCCAAGACGAGCTGAGGCGCATCCAAGAATCCTACAAGAGCGACTACGACATCGCGATGACCCGCGAGGATGCGATCAAGTCGAGCCTCGCCAACGTCGTCTCGGAATCACAGCTCACCAACCAGGCGCAGATTCAGCTGCGCGAGCTCGAGAGCAACGCGCAGAGCTACCAAGCGATGTACGACAATTTCCTGCAGCGCTACATGGAGAGCGTGCAGCAGCAGTCTTTCCCGATCACTGAAGCGCGCGTGATCAGCCCGGCGACGACGCCGCTTATCAAGAGTGCACCGAAGTCGCTCGTTATCCTCGGCGCCGCCCTGTTTGGAGGATTGCTGCTCAGCTTCGGCGCCGCTATGGCGCGCGAGCTGTCTGACAAGGTATTCCGCACCACTGGCCAAGTCGAGGAGCAGCTCGGCGCCAATTGCGTAGCCATTCTGCCGACGCTCGGTATGCCGACATCCGTCGGGGGCCTCCCCGGTAATCTCGGCCGCAAAATGAACAATCCAAAGCCGGATCTGCTGCGCTATGTCGTCGACCATCCGCTGTCACGCTTTTCGGAAGCGGTGCGCTCGCTGAAGGTGGCGGTTGATCTCAACTCTGTCGTGCGCGAGAACCGCGTGCTGGCGGTGACCTCGACGCTGCCCAACGAGGGCAAGAGCACGCTCTCGACTAATCTCGCGCAGCTCATCGCCCATGGCGGCGCGCGGGTGATTTTGGTCGACGCTGATCTGCGCAACCCTTCATTGTCCCGTGCACTGCGGCCGGATGCGCAGGGAGGTCTTGTCGACGTCGTAGCGCAGAAGGTTCAGCTTGAGGACGTCATCAGCGTTGATCCGCAGACGGGACTCGCAATTCTCGCTGCCGGCACTACTTCGAAGCTCCTGCACACCAATGAAGTGTTGGCGTCCAAGCCGATGCGAGATCTTGTCGCGATGCTGAGAGCGAAGTACGATTACGTTGTGATCGACATGCCGCCGATGGCGCCGGTGGTGGACGTGCGCGTCACTTCACCGTTCGTCGACTCCTTCGTGTTCGTCGTAGAGTGGGGTAAGACCAAGATAGATGTCGTGCGGCACAATCTGCGCAACTCGCCCGAAATTCAGGACAAACTGCTGGGTGTGGTGCTTAACAAGGCCGATACTAAGCTGCTCGCCCGATACGAGGCCTATCACGGACGGTACTATTACCAGAAGTATTACGCCCGTTATGGATACGTGGAATGACGATCATCCATATCTTTCCGCCTTTGGTGAGGTCTAGTCAAGTTTCATAAAATGAGTGGAAGAAGCGTGAACGCGAGAACGTGGGTGCGGGTCGTGCTGCTTCCGCTTGGGGTCGTAAGCGTATTTTGGTCGTCTGTCTCGCTTGACAGTGCCCGGCTCATGGCACCAGCTAACGATATTGTGGCACGCATTTTTCTCGGCGATCGCTTCAAATCTGACTTGCTCGGAGATGTGCTTTTGTCCATGCAAGGTCGCACTTTTCAGATTGTAGAGCGGGCTACCTTCGCGCGAGCAAGGGCTTTGATCGGCCTAAATCTTGCAGAAACAGCAAAAAAAAGAAAGGGGCCAGGGGAAGTCGACGGTAACTTGGCTGCCGCGGGAAAGGAATTGGTTAGTGCACTTTCGTCCTGTCCAATCGATTCTCTTCTGTGGCTTCTGCAGTATTCCTTTGCACTCGATCGTAACGGACTTGACGCTGGCGCGTTTAGTTTCCTGGATCAGTCGTATCGGGCGGGCCCGTCGGAAGGGTGGGTTGCCTTACGTCGCGAGCGCATCTCTCTTGCCGCCTTTACTGCGGTCCCAAGAGAACTACAGACTCGGATTGTGGCGGAATTCGCTGCCATGATTGAGAGCGGCTTCATTGATGACGCAGCCTATAATCTAACCACGATTGGTTGGCCACATAGGGAGCGCTTGCTGGCGGGTATTGCCGGCGTAGACATTATCGCTCGCGAAGCATTCGCCAGGCGCTTGGCGAGGGAGGGTCTAAGTGTGGAAGTCCCAGGCGTTGCAGTGGACGAAAGGCGCTGGTGAAATGCAGCGCTTGAGCCAATCTGTAGTTCTGGCGATCATCTCCCTTGTGTATTCGGAACTGCCCTCGTTCGCCGAAACGAGCACTCTAAATCAATCCAGATTTGTTCTACAAAAGCCCGCGGAGCTCTCGAATTCCCCGATCATACGTGATGGACTCAATCGACCGTGCTTGGATGTGGAAGCGATAGCTCGATCACACGTCGTAAATCCAAATGTCGTTGATCACGTTGTTAGCGTAAAGAATAACTGCGCTCGCGCGATTACAGTGAAGATTTGCTACTTTGGCGCGGATAAGTGTAACGAATTCAAGGTGGTCGGGTACTCGCGAGTAGATTCAATTCTGGGAACGATGACGGGCGTGAAGATATTTCGTTATTCGCTTACCCAGAAATAATCGGGGCATCAATTGATGTTCTCTCGGAGGGGATTATTTTACCGGAGCGCGGCAGGACTAGCCTCCCTGCTTGCTCACATCAGGTTCGACCTATCGGCGAGCGCGGCCGAGGAGGTGAAAAGGCCTCCAACAAAGGCAAGTTCGTGTTTTGGTTCAACTAGCGTTGCTGACGGGTGCCTCTCGCTTGCAATTTTAGAGTCCGTATCTTTGTTGGCAGGGACACCTGGAGCGTTGGGAGCGGTCTTCTGTAAGGGCTACGCGTCGCCGAATGACGGCGGAGGCGGAGTCTTCGTTTGGGACGCTACGAGTCAGCAGCCGGAAGATGGCGGTCTCGTCTTTGCTCAAATAGCTAGCATCAAGGGTCGTTGGGTTCGGCAACATAGCGTCGGTGAAGTTGATGTTCGGTGGTTTGGAGCTCAGGGAAACGGGATAGTTGATGATACCGCTGCATTTAAGAGAGCTCGCGACTACGCGAAGCGAAGGTCTAGGAATGAGCCGAAGATTTCGACGGACCTGCTTGGGTCAGTGAAGATTAAAGTACCTGCTGGTACATACTATGTCTCTGAAGCAGAGGCACTCCTGGATAGCGCATGGCCTACGGCAACATTAGGTCTGTCGTATGAGGGAATGGGACCCGGGATTTCGGCAATCAGATATGCACCGAAGATCCCTGGACCGCTCTTTTCAAACAACAATGGTGTTCTTTTCCTCCGCATTAGCGGGCTTATGTTTGCGTGTGAGGATCCTAGCTCAACGTTTTATGAAGGCTATTCAAAAGGACAAGCGCAAGACGTCCGATGCTCAGATGTACTTTGGAAGGGTACTTGGGCATATGGATTTCACCTTACCGGCTCCAACAACAACAGCGAATTTAAATGGGAATCGTGCACGATTTCCGGTGGTTGGAATTACTTCCTCGATCTAGCTGGCAATGATCAGCTGCTTAACTATTGGTTCTCCAATTGTAAGTTTTGGTCAACCGGGGGATGGGTTCGGGCACGCCAAGGTGGCCATATCAAATTGGTAAGCTGCGATGTGAGCTGGATCGCGAAGCCAAATGCCCCCCTCTTTGCGCTTTTAACGACAAATCATTTTCGGGGCGTTTGCCATTTTGTTTGTATTGGCTGCCGTTTTGAAATCCATTCTGATCATGAGCCGGTTCTACATTCGCAGTGGCCACATGGCGCTATTTCTTTTATTTGCGCCGATTTTGGTTCCCAAGCTCCTTGGCGTTCTGCTGAATATATAGAAGCCACCGTTGATGTTGGGCCTGAGGGGCATGCCATGCTTCACTGGCAGGATTGCACGTTAATTGGACGCCATCAGTTTCGTGCGATTTCTGATCTCGCCAATCGGATTGGATTGCCAGAGCGAGGGTTCGGAGTTTCGTATACCGGCTGCTCGCATTTATCTGCCACGGAACCGGAGTCTATGGTCTTGGCTGACGATGCTTTGTTGAAATCGTCGGTGTCGCCGAAATTCAGTTTCTTAGGATGTCGGTCTGAGGCGGTCCGCAGCGGAATGCCGCCGGTCCCCTGGGTAATGAAATCTGGAACGACACAAAAAATCTCTTCTGCGGATCGCCAAATTCTGCGAATTCCTATTCATTCCAGAGACGTTACTGATCACGTCGCAAGTTTGCCACTTGGCGCCTTGTTGGTCTCCGTTTGTTTGTATCCTCTAAGGCAGGTGGGGTTGCGACAAGAGGGAAAGATCGACCTTCGCAGAGCCGGGCCGGGCATCTCTCCGGGCCATGGAAATGCTAAGGATTTTCGATGGGAGGCGCTAGGTAAGGGCGATTACATTGTTGACATCGAAGTCCGCGAACGTAATCGAGGTGTGATGAACATTCGTGCCCAAGGTGGAGACGTAAAGGGCGCCGCTATTATTCAGCGAAATGGTCAATTCAATGCGCTCGTGCATTTTCCGGCGCAAGGTACATTATACGTCGATAATGCTCAGGAATTCGATGGCGTCGTTCGTGTGCGTGTGTCTCGCGCGGGGGAGGAATTTATATGTGGATTCCGTGCCAACGCGCTGAGTAGCGGAAAGCCTTTGAGCATCAATCCTGGCTATCATGTAAAAGAGGCTTCGTATCAGCCCCTTACCTTAGCCGTTGAATCTCTTTTCGACCCGTTAGAGTCATCTAACGATGGAATCTGGGCCTTTCTTGTTCTGGAGTATCTCTGCTGATGACACAAGGCTCTGATGTCGCATACAGCGCAGCTACCCGATTTGCGAAGCTAAGAGGAAAAAACGGAGCCCGCGTTAATGTCTTGGGAGCAGGCCTTTGGGGCGTGCTTGATGCCTTTCTCTTTCTGGGGTTTGCGAGTTTTGTTGCATGGAACCTATATCTACTCGCCATGGAACCACTCGCGACTACCTTGGTGTGGACATTGCTGTTGTCCATCGGAGCGGTCAATCTTTTTGGGCTTGTGCTTGCTGTGCGAAAGAACAAGCTTGTCTACACAGCCATTTTCTACTTCAACTTGGTGTTTTTTTCAGTTGCGCCAACGCAGCAGATAAGAAATCGATTTGATCCGATCTTTGCAGACTTAGATCTACTGCAAGATGCAGTTCTTATGGTTCTTGTCTGGAGCATTCTTTGCCTGATCGGGTTGCGTTTCGCTACTCGCCCCCGTGCATGGCGATCTGCGGTGCCGCCTGTTGTCACTCGTCAGAGGCCGCTACCTACTCTGTGGCTAGCGAGCGCCTCGGCAACTGCGATCGGCTGCCTCGTCGTAGGATCGTCTCTATTTAGCGATCGAGAGACGGCCGGTAAAATAATTACCTCTCAAGTTGGGCAGGTCGGTGGATTGCTCTTTGTCGGCGCGATCTTCCCGTTCGCATGTTATGCCGCAATTGTCGGAATGTCGATCGCGGTAAAGGGCCGAAATCCCGCTGCGCAATTTGCCTTCGCCACCGCAATCGCAGGCAGTCTTGTCTTAAACAACTTCCTGATACTATCTCGTTATCAGTTCTCTGTGCTCGTATTTGCGGGCGTCCTTTTTCTTTTCAATTCAGAGCGCGCAGGTTCCCGAATTCTTCTATCTCTCCTCGGGGTAGGCACAATCGTCGCCCCTCTATTTAACGTTTTTCGGACCGGCACCAGCCTGTACTTGGGGAATGGCGGATTCGATATGTTTTTGACTACGATGGATTACGACGCGTTCTCGCTTCTATGTCATACGCTTAGGCATGTTGAAACCAGTGGAATCGATGGAGGCTGGAACATTGTCAGTGGCATTCTGTTCTTTGTGCCTCGAAATGTGTGGCCTGGAAAGAATGAGATTACGCCGTACTATCTCATAGACACACTCAGAGCCTATCGTGGTTTGTGGAATTACAATCTGTCTGAACCTCTTATCGCGGAGGGATTCTTTGCGTGGGGCGCTGTTGGCGCGGTGGCGATCGCAGTTGCTTTTCTCGCCTTGGTCAATAGGCTTGAGGGGCCAGCAATCGAACAGCTTAGCATTCGAGGTTTATTCCGATGCGCTTCCCCGATCATCGTGCTTATGGTCTTACGAGGATCGTTTATGGTGGGTATGTCCATTATTGTTGGTCATTTTGTCGCCGTCTCGCTTTCAATCTGGCTGGCGAAAGGAAGTAGTCGGCGTTCATCAAGTTGATCTCGTATTGAGCGCGAGTCCTTAAGTTCTAGATATTCCGACATGAGTAGAGATCCGTTTTAGACCTTGCAGAAAGTCAAGAGATGTTAGGTGGTTCTCGTGCCACCACGCTCGATAGACTACCAAAAGCATTGCGAATTCTGCCGCACACCAAACTGCGGCCACGCCTGCAAGGTCTGAAGTGGATCCGACGAAAACGGGCGACGCAGCAGCAAGTGCTGCTAGAAGGATGTAGTGGTAGGCAAATTTCTGCTGCTTGTTGAGCGCGAAAAGGAATTGTCCCACGGTTGTCCAGCATGCTTGGAATGCCGCGGTTAAGGCGAGCCAGAAGAACAACGAGGCGTCTGCGTGAAGCTCACCTTTTGACAATAAAGTTAGGGCGACCGGCCCATATGCAATAAATACTATTGTGGATGGCACGACGACAATAGCTGTGCTCAATAGGCTAACGAGCGCCAGGCTAGCGACAATTGGCCGGTCTCCTCTGGTATGAGCCGCCGTCATCTCCGGCAGGGATGCTCGGCTCATGAGCGCGGTGAATTGAAGAGGCACCCTTGTAAGAAGCCGCGTGGTTGCGAAGGCGGCCGTGGCGGCGGGTGAGACAAAAAGGCCCAGAGTTAATGTTAAGCCTTGTAGGCTTAATGCGCTTGATAAGGTCATGCTGAGCGATGCGACGGCTGGATTCGCTAATCGTTTCACTTCACCCCACGAAGCGTGTGCAAAGCCCAACTTGATCCACGGCTCGCGTGTTCGAAGCCAGAGGTAATAGGCGAGGGTGCCAACGATACGCACAGCGGTCATTGAGGCTGCTACAGCTGTCATGCCGCCTCCAAGTAGAGCGGCTCCTAAAAGGGCTGCGGTCTCTGCCGGTCCGATCAGGTCGTAGAGAAATGTGCCCTGAGCATACCTCCCCGTGCTTTGATATCCGGCAGCGACCAAGCTCATCTGGACGGCTGCGACCGAATAGAACACCAAAGCAAACCCGGCATCCACAGCGTCTCGAGACAGCGGCAGTAGCTCGTAACCAAATATCCAAATGCCGACGGCAAGCAGCATTACAAATAACAAGATCATCGAGATGAGAGCCCATACGCTCTGAAAAGTGCGGAGAGCCCCATCTCTGTCGCCTGCGGCCCATTGTTGGGTCATGCCTGTGGCCGCCGCGGTGCCAAATCCAAAGCTACTAAGCGCGATATAGCTTGGGATCGTGGTTAACATGAGCCACAGCCCATATCCGTTAGCGCCCCACTTCGCCGTGAGCACTGGTACAGAGATGAGCTGCACCAGCATTACCCAGACCTTACCGACAGCGTTGGCCACCAAGTTTGCAGCGAGCCGCCGCTTGAGTGTGCTCTTCACTTGCTTGCTCCGACGTCGCTCAAATAGCCGCGTGACGGCTCGCTCGGTCGTACGCCACGGTTTGAGTCGTCGGCGTCAGCGAACACCGTGCCTCACGAGTGCATGACCTCTAAGCGCGCGGTCGGCTATCCGCCTGAGACGATACGTGAGAGCATAAGCATTATGATGTTTTGCTAACTCAAGATACTGTGAGGTTCTTGCAAAGGGGACTGCGTTATTCGCATTGCCAATCATCGACCGAACGCCTTCGCAGGTGCCCATTTGTTTGCGCAGAAAATCACCAAGCTGCGCTTTGATGCTTATCCTCTTTTTCAGCCACCATTCGAAGACTTCTTTTTGCAGTTCCGCCAATTGCTCTGGCCTCGCCAGCATAAGTTTTACGAAGTCGCTAGCCTCACTCCAGTGATAGAATGTGGGGATTGGATTAGGGCCGAGCAAATTCTCAAAATAATCGAGAAAGTATCTCTTTTCTAGAAGAGGAATTGCGCCGGCCTCCAGTGCTTCGTAGCACCGCCAAGATTCAAGCATGACGTTGCCCATCGGAGCCGGGCAGAAAACCGTATCGCTCATGAGCTCGGAGAAGTCAGCTTTGCTTAGAGGAGGCGCCTCGCCTTTGGCTGGATCATAAAATATACACTTGCCACCTTGCACCGTATCCATAGCGCGAGCCATCTGATGCCTGGTGGTCACCGGTGTACCAACGAAACTCCAAGGGGTTGTTCGTACTGTGATGGGTGTGATACTTGGAGGCTGGCCAGTGCCGTTTGGAAATCCTAGAGGGATCGTGAAGATTCCCCCTCTTTCAAAACGGCGAGCGTGATGGGTCCTAATCACATAGTCGAATTTCTGATAGTAAGATGTGTCAGTCTCAAACCACTCGTCGGAGAGATGGCATAAGCCCACCGAATAACGGACAGGTGCCGGGATAGATAAGCTGGCCGCTAGATCCGCAATTCGTCGTTTGTTTGAGCTGAACACATAGAGGCGGTGATCTCGACAATCTTCGTTTCCAAGCGTGGTAACAGTGCTGATTAGATCGGCGGGCAAAATCTGGCGGAGCCAGTCGGTCTCTTTAAGTCCATCGTCGACAAATATGAGCTGCGTCCTATATGGCTCGGGCCCAGCACTTTGGTCCCCCTGCTGCGCGTCTGTGTTGCGGCGATATTCAGATGACATGCTATGTTTACTCTGCAGGGATAGCGTAAGCTATTTGCGCCTGAATACGCAGTCGAATTCTAAGAGAGACGCCCTGTCTCTCATTACCCCGGTGGTGGGTCTGATCTGCGCCAAGACAAAGTCCCGCTCTTTCATGTAGGCGAGGGCCTCTTCAAAAGACCAGGAGTTTTCATAGAGATGCTCGATCGGTAACTCAAGTTGAATGCCGAGAATCTTGGCGAGCGAATCTCTGGCTCCGTTCAAGACTGCCTTCTCAAATCCCTGCGTATCGATTTTAAGAAATGTATTCTCGTCTGAGAATTCGGAGTATAGGTCGTCCAATCGATATATGTCGAACGTTTGCTGTTTCAGGACTTTGGTTGAAGCATCGAATAAAGGTGCGATCGCAGTTTGGGCGACCACCGAACTATAAACGCTATTTTGTGTAACGTTGATGATTGCGGTGCCTGTGTTTTCGCCAAGGCCAATTTTGCGGACAGACCACTTGGGATCCCGCTTTGATGCCTCTGAAGCCGACTGAAAGGCGCTTTCGACCGGCTCAAATGAGACGATCTTCCGGTCGTATCCGCTGTCGCGAAGCGATCGGGCGAATTGGCCTATGTTGGCCCCTACATCCAGCACAAGGCCTATTTCCCTCGATTCGAGAAATCGCATCAGGCTTGGAGCTTTGATTACCTCCACACCGAATTTGTGGGAAACGCGGCGAACTATCGATTTTGCAAATGCGGTAATATCCATCTTCACGTATCCACCGGTTCGGTAGCTGAGCGCGGTTCATTGCTGAGTGATAAGTGCTGAGGAGCGGCCATGGCTTGCGATGTTAGCCTATTTGAGCCGACCAGAGCGGGCATTTTGAATGGCCCCACATCCCTCCAAAATAGATCTAGCCGCGGCGTCGGGGCTATAGGGTGCAATCCGGTCGAAACACGCATGAGCGGTTGCAGCGACGTCCGAAAATGCCTGGGTAGCGTCGATCATTGCTTTGGCAAGTTGCTTGATGTCGCCCCACTCAAAGGAAAATCCGGTTCTGCCATCGACAATGAGTTCAGGCACGCAGCCGCATCGCGAGCTCACAATAGAAGGGCAGCCATAGCTTAGTGCTTCATTTACAACGAGACCCCACGGTTCACTGTGACTTGGGAGAATCAGGCAGGTGGCCTTCGAGTACTCGTCAAACAAGTCGCTATCAAACTTTGGCCCAGCGAAGAGGGTCCGCTCTTGGATCTTTAGCTCGATGGCCAATTTGCGTAGCTCTTGCTCAAGTGGACCCTTCCCTACTAGGACCAACCGTGAATCAGGTCGTGCAGTCACAACTTCTTTGAAGGCGCGAAGAAGGTGGTCTAGCGATTTTTCGCCGGATAAGCGTCCTACGTATAGATACCGTGGGGAATCGCCTTTGAGTGTATGCTGCACGCGCTGCCGTAACGCACCTTCGACGGAATATTCCATTGGCAGCGCCGCAGCTTGGCAACGTATGAAGCTCTTTCCCGCCGGCACGCCGTAGAAGCTTACGTACTCCTTGGCTCTTATGCCGTAGCAGAAGATGCCATCTGCCCAGTTAAAGATTAGCCTTTTAGCGATCCCCTTCCAAAACTTCTGCTCTTGGTCGTAAAGTGTGGAATCGCAGAATAGCGCGAACGGTTTTCGCTTCAGACTTAGGATAAGAGCCTGAAGCCAAACAACGGGTCTTTCGTAGCCCGCGAGGATCACAATGTCGGCTGGATCTCTCCAGGTCAGTATGCCTGCCCTCCATAGCAGCTTGAGGGGGGGAATCCCTGAAGATGCACCTTTGAACAGCAATGTAAATGGATAGCGATGCCAGCTCTGGTCGATGGGAGATAGCCCGGCGCGGTTAGCGTCAGTCTCGGCAATTTGGTAAAAATTGACCGGGATCTGCTCGGCCTGGGCCTGACGATGGATTGAGGAAAACACCACCGCCTTGTACCGGGACCACATGATGTTGTGCCAGATCGCAATCTTCATAAGATAATCTGTTGCTCAGCTAAAGACCAAAGGAAACGGTGAAGAGCGCGGCGCGCGCCTTCGCCCTCTCTGTTAAATGCATTTCGGTCATGGATAACGCTACCGAAGTGCGGGTCGAAAATCTGTCAGAATTTGCTTGAAGGTTAAGCAGCCAAGCTACGGAAGTGGCCACGAACGGCTCGTCCTGCGCGATAACGATTCCTTGCTTTTTGAGCTGCGAAGCAACGCAACCCCGATCATATGCGATGACGACATTGCCCGCCGCCATTGCTTCGTAGAGTACGGTGGGTTGGGCTTCATTCGCATAAATGGTGGGAAATACGAACACGTCAATCGACTCGTAGAATCTGATCTTCTCATCGCCGTAGAGAGGGCCAGTGTAGTGCAGGCGATCGCCAAGATCTTTCTGTGCTATTTCAAGAGCGCGTTGGTCATCTGGCTCGCGCACCGGGCCAGCGAGCGTTCCATGGATGTTTAAGCCTTGGTCACGTGCAACTCGCAATAGATCCAGGAAGAGATAAAGACCTTTTTCGCGATTAAGGTTGCTGAGAAGCCCAATTCGGAGAGGTCCTTCAAACGAGGAGAGGTGGGGGCGCTCTGCTTGGGGGCGTACGAAGGCGGCGTTCGAAATCACTAAGGAGCGAGTTGGCTGCCGATAGGTCTCCCCAAAACGCGCTTTCATATGGTCGCAAAGAAAGATATGGACCACCTCTGGGCCGCCGGCCCGGAGGGCGGCTTCCATCATCCCGCGCTTTTCGTTGATGTATCCAAAATTGTGGTGATGAAGGTATGTCGGATAGCTGAACAGCCGGGCGATGGCCAAAAGATAGATCGTGTATAAGAGCCCGAAATCGCTTTGGCATGGCATGTAGCAGGCCCGATTCTCGCGCCACGCGTTGGCCATGAGGTGTAATGACCCATGCAACACTGAAACAGTCCGAGACAGATGGTAGGCAAGTCCACGCCTTGATACTTTCGGCGAGATGTTCAGAACCTTGACGTCATGATCCTCCGCAAGAAGTTTGACGTATTCCGACGTGATGTAGGCGAGCCCATCTGTTGGTGGGGGGATTTGTCCGATTGCCACGATGAAACGTCGATTGGTTTTCATAGGAGGGCAGTCGATCCAAAGGCGAACTAGTTAGTATGCCGACGTCTTAAGCACGCCAAAGGCGGTTCGCACGACGATCCTGATATCCAATGTCAAGCTCCAATTATTGATGTACCACAGATCATACTCCACCCGCTTCTCCATCAGGTCGAGCGTGCGGGTTTCTCCGCGGTAACCATTAACTTGGGCCCAGCCGGTGATGCCAGGCTTGACGTGGTGACGGAAGGCGTAGTTGCCGATGATCTGCTCATATTCAGTGTTGTGGGCGGCTGCGTGCGGGCGGGGGCCGACCAGCGACATGTCGCCCTTGAGCACGTTGAAGAGCTGCGGCAGCTCGTCGATCGAGGTCTTGCGCAGCCATTTGCCGATTGGCGTGACGCGCGGATCGTTCTTCTGCGCCTGCACGATGGTCGGGCCGTCGTCGAGCACGCGCATGGTGCGGAACTTGAAGATCTTGAACGCGCGCCCGCCGAAACCGTGGCGAGTTTGGCGGAAGAGCACCGGGCCCTTCGAGCTCAGCTTGATCAGGAGCGCGGTCACCAGCATCACGGGCGCGAACACGAAAAGCGCAAAGCTAGCGCCGACCAGGTCGAGCGTCCGCTTGAGCGCGCGCTCCTTCCAGGACAGCGGTGCGCGGCGCAGCTCGGCGGTGAACGTGTTGCCGGTGCTCACCAGCGGATAGCGCAGGAACCGCGCGGCGTTGGGGTCCGGCACCAGATGCACGGGGATGGGCAGGATCTTCAGCGCGTCCAGAATGCTGTCGATCGCATGCTGCCGGCTCCAGTTCATCAGCAGGAAGACGTGCTCGATCCGGTGCTCGCGCGCGAAGGCGATCAGCTCGTCGAAGCGCGGCGCCAGTGAAGAGAGCAGCAGCGGCGAGGCCAGCTCCTTGGCCGGGATCTCCATCACCCGCACCAGGCGGTAGCCGTGCTGGCCGAGGTCGTCGACCGCGTTGGAGGAGGTCGCAAGGCCGAACTCGGCGATCATGATCGCGCGGCCGTTGGCGAAGGCGCCGGTGCGCAAGGCATGCGCGGTCCAGCGCGCAGCTAGCGTCTTCCAGGCGAGCAGGACGGCAAGGCCGACCAGGTAGAACGAGATCGTCGTGCCGCGCGAAAACTCCTCGCTGACCTTCATCGTGAAGGCGATCGCCAGCAGCGCCCCGAACAGCCCGGTCCACGTCGTCAGCGTCATCCGGAACGTGCGCGGAAGGTTCGTGATGTTCTTCAGGCGGTAGCCATGCTGCACGGTCGTCAGCAGCACGAAATTGATCGCAACCAGCACGCTGGCCGCCGCATAGACATCCGCCTTGCCGAGCGTGCCGGCGGTGATGATGTGATAACCGACCGCGCAACCGATCCCGCTGACCAGGACCAGCGCCGCATCGACCACCGCCATCAGGCGTTCAACGACCACAGGACGCATCCAGCTGGTCGCGAAACCTGAAGCTGTGACGGGGGCTGGCTCAATCACGCCAATTTTCGCCGTGGAATCAGCGACAGGCACCGGCCGTGTCGAAAGAATCGTCATCCTGCCAAACCCATCGACGCAAAATTCATTATCCGAACACGCCGTGCTATCGGTCAAAATCGCTGTTAAAACAAGGCGAAGGAAAAATTAACCTTACCCCACAAGCTGCATTGTAGCTCATCTCGCCTCGCCTGATATGTTAAATTTGACAGCCTCTTAGGAAGTTCTCATTGCCTCGAACCCAGTCCCGGCGGCGAACCCGGTCGAAAGGGAAGCTCGGCCTCGCCATTGGCCTTGCTGCCTTGGCCTTGGTCGGAACCGTGCTTCTCCTGCTCCGCCCCGATGCCGCCCCCGTAGGAACTCCGACGGCTCCGATTGCTGCCGCGGTCAAGCTCCTGTTGGACGGGCCATACGCGGCCCGCTTTGCCGGGGAGCTCTCTGCGTCGAAGCAGGGATATTTCTCGTCCCGCATCGAGCTGGCGGCCCAACCTGACCCGGACTTCGTCCAAACCGTTGCACGTCAACATGCCATCGGCGTGACGAGCGGCCAGAAGTTTCTGCTGGCAACCTGGCGCGGTGCTCCCGTCACTGCGTTTGCCGCAAGCTTCCTCGATACCTCGGTTGCGATCTTCACCCTCGAAGGCTCGGGCTTGCGGCGGCCGGTTGATCTGGTCGGAAAGCGGGTTGGATACCGAAGGGCGAGCGAGGGAGATGTGGTGTTTGACGCCATGATGGCGCAGCTCGGCCTGCCCCGAAGCCAGATCACCAAGGTGCCTGATCGCGACAGCTTCGAGGCTCTGCGGGCCGGAGAGGTGGATGCCGTCATCGCGGCCATCGACGAGCAACCGGATCCCTCCAGTTCGGCTTTCGTGAAGCTGAATGTCATCAAACCGCAAGACTACGGGATCCATGTTCCTGGCTTGGTCTACTTCGCAAGCAATGCTCTCGTCCATGAACAGCCATCCATGATTGCCGATGTGCTTCAAGGCGTCATTCGGGGATGGCAATTCACCTACGCGGACTATGCACGGAGCATGCCCGTTCTCGCTGTTACCGGACCGGCCAAGCCGAACCCTGAGCGGCTGAAATTCGAACTGCAGCAGATACGTCCGCTCGTATTGCCGACAGGGGGGCGCATCGGCGATTACGACGAAAGCCGCTGGCGGACGCTCCGGGATATCCTTCTCTTCGCCAAGCTTGGCGAGGAAGACGTGCCGCTGGCCCAGACCGTTAACTACCAGTTCCTCCGAGATGTGTACCGACGTTCACCTGACCTTGCTGCCCCGGGCGCCTGGAGCGAGGAAAAATAGGACCAAGAAGCCACACTTGCGGGCCATTTCGCTACAAAGTCCCTCCCCAAGCTGCAGCGTCGGTTGCCTTTTTGGCCGTAGCTTTGGTAATCTTGGCTTTACTATTTGGGCTGGTTCGCGGTGGTTCTCGGGTTGCGTCCTTTTGGTGGGGCGCAGGGAATGGACCAAATCCGCAGGGGCGAGGAGTTTTTTGGATGTTTAAGACCTTGATGCGAGCAGGCCTTTTGGCCGCAACCGTTTCCTTCTGTGCAGCGAGCGGCGCGAGCGCGGCAATGCAAATGCCGGCGCCGGCAGCTCTGCTGGGTGCGAGCCAAGCGACGCCTATTACGTTCTGGGCGCAGCCCTACCCATACCGGTATGCACCAGTGCGCCACTGTCCCCTGGTGCGGGTCGAGACGCCCTATGGCTGGTATATGGACCGCGTTTGCGCGTCGGTCGGCCCTGTGCTGCGGCGGGCATATTGATAAAATTCGCAGGTCTAGGCTAGCGGAGCCGGTCTCTGATGCTTTCGCGTTTGATGAAGGCATCAAGACAGGATGCTCTATTTTGCTTCATCCATTGCTTCTACTTTGTGCGCGCGCGTCGCGTTCACTATTAATATGATCTGAACTGAAACGCATTTAGCGATAACGGAAGAGTGTGCTACTTGAAGCCAAGCTCGAAGGCGCAGCACTAGCAACGCTGGTGAGCTTATCAGAGGCACTTTGAAGCACTTCATTCCGATTGTTCAGTTGACTAGGGCTGTCACTCGTGGGCCGCCGGCGTATATTGCAGATCGAGCATGAGAATCCTGATACACGACTATTCTGGTCATCCTTTTCAAGCTCAGCTCAGTCGGGCGCTGGCCGCCCGAGGGCACGAAGTCCTGCATTTGTATTTTGCTGGATTCCAGACACCCCATGGAAATCTAACAAAATCGAGCGATGATCCCGAAGGGTTTGACATTCGCGGGGTAAGCATCGACGAGCCTTTCTTAAAAGACTCGTTCCTGAAGCGCCGATCACAGGAGATCGCTTACGGGAAAGCGTTGTGCGAGGAAGTTCGGCAATTCGGACCCCACGTAGTTGTTTCTGCCAATACACCACTCGATGCGCAAAAGCAGATTTTGCGAACGTCGAAGGAGAATGGGGCAGCCTTCGTTTTTTGGGTTCAGGACTTGATCGGGGAGGCGATCACACGGATTCTCTCGAAGAAGATGCCTATCCTCGGGCAAGTAGTAGGTTGGTACTATCGTCGTATGGAAGCCGGGATTCTTCGGCGAAGCGATGCGATTGTTTCGATCACGGCTGACTTCTTGCCGTTCTTTGAGAGGCTCGACGTTCCTGTTGATAGAGTCTCGGTCATCGAGAACTGGGCCCCCCTCGAGGAAATGCCCATCTTCCCAAAAGAAAACGATTGGGCCGTTGCGAACGATTTCGTTGGCCGAATGAATGTCGTCTACGCTGGAACTCTCGGGTTTAAGCATAATCCAAGTGTGCTCCTAGATCTTGCTCGGCAGGTAGAGGCAACGGTTACTGTGTTTTCCGAAGGCTCTGTGGTTGATGCGTTAAAAGCATCGGCTCAAAGAGCTGGAATATCCAATCTGGTGGTCAAGCCTTGGGTATCTTTCTCGGACCTGCCGAAGATGCTCGGTGCCGCAGATCTTGTTTGTGCGCTCATGGAGCCCGACGCTGGAGTGTTTTCTGTACCGTCAAAGGTTCTTTCTTATCTAGCAGCGGGCAAGCCGATACTGGCTGCAATTCCGTCTCAGAACCTTGCGGCAAGACTGATCGGTCGAGAAAGTGCAGGAATAGTGGTGGAGCCTGGTGACGATAAGTCATTCGTTGAAGCTGGAAAGCAAATGCTGACGTCTGCCGAAATGCGGGTCCAGATGTCAAAGAATGGGCGTCGCTTCGCAGAAGGTGCCTTTAATATCGTCACCATCGCGACACGCTTCGAAGCGATATTCCAAATGACACAGCGTGAGGCCATCCCTCAACGGGAGGTTCGGCCGAATGAAATCCCTGACGCGATCTCAGAGCAGCGCAGTTAGCTCTTCGCTGGGCAGGCTACAAAGTTAGTTGAGTTAAAACCGAAGGAAGCAAAGTAATGGCTAGTTCTCGAACCGCTTTGGTGTGCGGCGCTGGTGGTTTTATCGGAAGCCATTTGGTCAAGCGACTGAAGCGCGAAGGGTTTTGGGTTCGCGGCGTGGATCTGAAGCTCCCACCGTTCGCTGAGACTGAAGCTGACGACTTCGCAGTTGGTGATCTTCGAGCCCAGGATTTCTGTCGCCAAGTCGCTGATCGACGGTTCGATGAGGTGTATCAGCTTGCCGCCGACATGGGAGGCGCGGGGTATATCTTCACTGGCGAGCATGACGCCGATGTGATGCACAATTCGGCGACTATCAACCTGAACATGCTTGACGCGTGTCAGAAGCGCAACATGCGGACGATGTTTTATTCGTCATCTGCTTGTATGTATCCGGAGCACAATCAAATGGATCCCAATAATCCGAACTGTGCCGAGGACTCTGCTTATCCCGCCAATCCAGATAGCGAGTATGGCTGGGAGAAGCTGTTCTCGGAGCGGCTGTATCTCGCATACAATCGGAATTACGGAATGCGGAACAGGGTTGCTCGCTATCACAATATTTTTGGCCCTGAAGGTACGTGGCAGGGCGGTAAGGAGAAGGCCCCCGCGGCGGTCTGTCGCAAGGTCGCACAAGCGAGCAGCGACGGCGAGATCGAGATTTGGGGCGACGGCACGCAGACGCGGTCGTTCCTCTACATCGAAGAGTGTCTGGAAGGTACGATTCGTCTAACTCGTTCGGACTTCGAAGGGCCAGTAAACGTCGGCTCAGAAGAAATGGTTACGATCAATCAGCTCGTCGACATTGTTTCCGATATCGCCGGCAAGAAGCTTCATAAGAATCATATTCCTGGCCCTCTTGGGGTTCGCGGAAGAAATTCGGACAATCGTCTGATTGGGCAGAAGCTAGGTTGGAAGCCGTCCGCGTCGTTGCGATCTGGGCTTGAGAAGACCTACGAGTGGATCGAACGGCAGGTGCGAAGCAATAAGCGCGCTGCGGCCTGACGCCTTTGGTTCAGTGATGCACAGTCCGAGCAGAGTCACGCCCCTGATCATGTGCGGCGGTGCCGGCACCCGGCTGTGGCCGGCTTCGCGCGAGGTGCGGCCCAAACAGTTCCTGCCGTTGTTCGGCACGCGCTCGACCTTCCAGGACACGCTGCTGCGCGTCTCCGATCCCTCCCTGTTCGACCGGCCGATCGTCATCACCAACGCCGCCTATCGCTTCATGGTGCTGGAGCAGCTCGCCGAGATCGGCATCGAGGCCGACGTGATCCTCGAGCCGATGCGGCGCGATTCCGGACCTGCGATCGCGGCTGGCGCGGTGTTCGCGCAGAACCGCGCCAGTGACGCCATCGTGCTCGCGCTCGCCGCCGATCACGTCGTGCAGGACAATGCCGCTTTCGTCGCCGCCTGCCGCGAGGGCCTCGATGCCGGGAGCACCGGGCGCATCGTCACCTTCGGCGTCAAGCCGGAGCGGCCGGCGACCGAATATGGCTACATCAATCCGGGCGAGGTGATTTCCGGCGAGGTGCATGCGGTGGCGCGCTTCGTCGAGAAGCCGGACGCGGTGAAGGCCTCCGACTACGTCAATTCGGGCTATCTCTGGAACAGCGGCAACTTCATGTTTCCGGCGAGCCTGCTGCTCGACGAATATCGCAGGGTCGATGCGGTAAGCGTCGAGGCGATCACCAATGCGGTCAACAATGCCGGCCGCGATCTCGGCTTCGTGGCGCTGGCACCGCGAGCCTTCGGCGCGGCCAAGGCGATCTCGATCGACTATGCCGTGATGGAGAAGACCTCGCGGGCCGCGGTGGTGCCGGTGTCGTGCGGCTGGTCTGACGTCGGCTCCTGGCGCGCGGTGTGGGAGCTGTCGGAGAAGGACGCGCAAGGCAATGCCGCGCACGGCAAGGCCGTGTTCGAGGATTCCCGCAACTGCAACGTCACGACCGATTCCCCGCTGGTCGCGCTCGAAGGCGTCGATGATCTCGTCGTGGTCGCGACAGCGGATGCGGTGCTGGTGTCGCGCCAGAAGGATGCCAACGGCCTGAAGCGTCTCGTGACGAAGCTGAAAGCGGTCGCGCCGAAGGTGACCGAGGAGCATCTCAAGGTGCACCGGCCCTGGGGGAGCTACCAGTCGGTCGACAATGGCAAACGCCACCAAGTCAAGCGCATCGTGGTCAAGCCGGGCGGGCGGCTGTCGCTGCAGAAGCACCACCATCGCGCCGAGCACTGGATCGTGGTCCGCGGTACCGCGCAGGTCACGGTCGACGAGACCGTGAAGATGGTGCACGAGAACGAGTCGATCTACATTCCGATGGGCGCGGTCCACCGCATGGAGAACCCCGGTAAGATCATGCTGGAACTGATCGAGGTCCAGACCGGCTCCTATCTGGGGGAAGACGACATCATCCGGATTGAAGACGACTATCGGCGCGTTTAGCTTATTGAAGCGCCCGTTTCTCTGTGGCCTCTAGCGACGCTATATAACTTTTATAAGCTGAAATCAGTCCTTGCTCGAGCGGCGTCCTCGCTTGCCAGCCGAGTTGGGTAAGGCGGCTCACGTCGAGCAGTTTACGCGGCGTTCCGTCCGGACGCGATACGTCAAAAGTGATCTCTCCGACGTAACCGACAATTTTGGCTACGACGCGAGCGAACTCGGCAATCGTAATGTCCTTGCCTATGCCGACGTTGATCAGGCCCGCGCCCGAATAAGTCTTCATGAGATGCACGCAGGCATCTGCCATATCTTCCACATACAAGAACTCGCGTCGCGGTGTGCCGGTGCCCCAGACTACGACGCTACTGGCGCCTGAAACCTTTGCCTCGTGGAAACGGCGGATCAGACCGGCGACGACGTGGCTCATTTCAGGGTGATAATTGTCGCCAGGACCGTAGAGGTTGGTCGGCATCACGCTGATAAAGTCGTTGCCATACTGATTGCGATAGGCTTCTGCCATCTTGATGCCGGCAATCTTCGCGATCGCATAAGGTTCGTTGGTAGGCTCTAGTGGGCCAGTGAGCATGGCGTCTTCCCGCAGAGGCTGCGGCGCCAGCTTTGGATAGATGCAGGAGGAACCCAGAAACATCAGCTTTTCGGCGCCGTTCTGATGCGCGGCATGAATCACGTTCGCCGCGATAGCGATGTTGTCATAAATGAACTCAGCGCGCTGCGCGTCGTTCGCGACGATACCGCCGACTTTTGCCGCCGCCAAGAAGATCACCTGCGGTCGGGCCTTCGCGAACCAGTCGAATACGTCGACCTGGTTGCGGAGGTCGACCTCACGTCTGTCTACGGTAACGAGCTCCACGTCCTCAAGCGCCAACCGACGCACAATCGCACTGCCGACCATTCCCCGGTGGCCGGCCACGTAGACGGATTTGCCTTTCAGGTCAAACGGTGTGCTTGCCACCACCCACATCCCGTTTTGCTTGCGCCAAATCGCTCACCATCATTTCTTCGATAAGCTGGGCGAACGTGCGTTTCGGCTTCCAACCAAGCACCTGACGCGCCTTGCTTGCGTCGCCGACGAGTAGGTCGACCTCAGCGGGTCGGAAATAGGTCGGGTCGATTTTCACCAACGTCTTGCCGCTCTTAGGTTCGATCCCAACCTCGTTGACATCCTTGCCGCGCCACTCGATGTGACGGCCGAGATGCGCGAATGAGAGCTCGACCATCTCCCGTACCGAGCGCATCTCGCCGGTGGCAAGCACGAAGTCGTCAGGCTTGTCGGCCTGGAGGATCATGTGCATGCCCTCGACGTAGTCCTTTGCGTGCCCCCAGTCCCGCTTCGCTTCGAGGTTGCCAAGATAGAGCGTGTCCTCAAGCCCGACTTCGATGCGAGCGACCGCGCGGGTGATCTTTCGAGTTACAAACGTCTCGCCACGGATCGGGCTCTCGTGATTGAACAGAATGCCATTGCTGGCGAACATGCCATAGGCTTCGCGGTAATTCACCGTGATCCAGTAGCCGTAGAGTTTTGCGACGCCGTAAGGCGAGCGCGGATAGAACGGTGTGGTTTCCTTCTGCGGAATCTCCTGCACAAGGCCGTAGAGCTCCGACGTCGAGGCCTGATAGAACCGCGTCTCTTTCTCCATGCCGAGGATTCGGATTGCTTCCAGAAGGCGAAGAACGCCGATAGCGTCGGCATTCGCGGTGTATTCGGGACTCTCGAAGCTGACTGCGACGTGGCTCTGCGCTGCGAGATTATAAATCTCCGTCGGCCGGATCTGCTGCACGAGGCGGATAAGATTGGTCGAATCCGTCAAGTCGCCATAGTGCATCAGGAAAGGCACGTCGCCAACATGCGGATCCTGGTAAAGATGATCGACCCGCGCGGTATTGAAGGATGATGAGCGTCGCTTGATACCGTGTACGACGTAGCCGAGCGACAGCAGATACTCGGCGAGGTAGGCGCCATCCTGGCCCGTTACGCCCGTTATGAGGGCGATTCGTCGCGTATGTCGATCGTCTGTCAATTTGGCCTCGGCATGGGAGCTAGAGGTCCGTCACCGTCCTGGGGTTTTGGCCGGTCGGGGGCGTACCTCTTTATTGGGAGGGTATAGAGAACTAGAAAATGATGGGAATCAAGTTCTAAGCAACTGTTTCTATTCGGCTAATTTTCGGTCCGCGACCGGCGGTCGCTACCAAGTCGACCGATAGGCCCGCAATCTACAGCTAGAAGGCCGCGACTTCCCGCGTCCATCGTTGGGGATCTGTGCCTGATTCCGCCCGCACGACAGTGAATCGATCCAACGCATCGACCAGCGGCGTCACCACTGGGCTCAAATTATCAAGTACAAGAACCGCTTTTCCCTCGCGCACGAGCAGCACAAGGTGATGCTCTCCGGTTGCGCGGATGACGACCTCGGCGAGGAGGAGCGCCCAGCTGGGCCAGCCGGATCGTAGCAGCAGATGGCGTTTGGTGACGGCGTAGTCGCCGCAATTGCCTTCGTAAGGGAATATCTGCCACTCCGCAACGCGCCGGCTTGCGGGCGGATCCTTTGGCGCTATGCCGAAGTTTACCGTTGAATTGATCTGGGCGAGCTCTCGCCAACGCTGGATCGAGGAGCGGAAGTCCCGGATCCTGCGGTCGTCGTGGCGTTGGCAGTCTTCGGGATATTGAATGCAGAATTGTGAGAACGACAGCGGCGGCGTCACCGCTTGGAATTCATAGCTTGAATGAGCGGGCTGGCCGCAAACGCAATACATTATGGCCAGCATGCGGACCGCATGCCTGATCATCGAGAGTTCGCCTGACATTTCTGATTGCTAGACGAAGTATATTGCGATGCGGTGGAAGCGCTATGACAATTGTGAGGCAATTGATGCCCAATTGTGGAGCAGCGAGCACGCTCGATAAAGTGTTCATCGACCTTGCGCTTCTGAGAACGGGCTCGGCTCAAGTGCAGCAACTGTTTCGCCGTTCATCTGATGGACGGGGCTTGCACCCCAAAGCTCCTTTGCGATCGGCAAGGGGGAAATCTGCAGATTGGTCCACCAAGCTCTTTCGTCTCCATGTCTGTGCAGGGATTGGTGGTGGGACCGACAAAGCGGCACGGTGAACTCGTCGCTGACCTTGCGGCCTAGCGTTTTTGGCTGAGCAAACTTGAGGTGATGGGCATCGGCAGGGGTCTTTTGACAGACGAGACAGCCTTGGCTGCGAACAAACGTAAGGTGCTCCTTGCTCCGGCGCCGGAGTGGTTCTTTTGGAAAGGCGAGACCAAATTGTTCTTGCGCGTTCTGATCGGCTGCTGGCGGGATATCCCACGATGCCTTCTTATTGGCGGCTGCTGTCGGTTCTCCAGCCGAAGGTCGTCGGGTTGCTGCCTCCATGTTGGCGAGCTCTCCTTGACCAATTTTGTTCTGGTACGCGGTCTCAAGAATACGAGCGTCCGTTTCCCGCAGAGTATTCTTGAGGGGCAGGGTGGCCTTGGTCCAAGCAAGTAAGCTGTCACCGCCCTCCTGTGCTTCAAGTTCGCTCAGGAGCTTCTCAAGCAGTTCTGCGGAACCGTGAGGTGGCAGTACTGCCGCGCGGTTCAGAATGCCCTTCACTGGCTTTTTCTTCACTTCCGACGCGGTCTGCCCCTCGGTTGGGATAGGTGGCGCTGTTACGGTTTCCGGTGCATCCAGATCGTCCTCTCCAGCGATCCCGACCAGAGCAAACAAGGCATAGCGGCGGGCATAGGTGAGGGCGGCACCCATTCGGTGCGGGGCCTCGACATCCTTGGCCGCGCAGACTGGCAGGTCAGAGGAAATCCACTCGCCCGAGGCGTGGGCGAGCAGGGTTGTGAGGTGGATCTGCCCGGAAGCCTGCTCGGTCCGAGTGCTCTGGATGGTCGCGATCTCTTGCTGGCTTAGGGTCTTGCGGACGATGTCTAAACCCGAGGCGAGGGAGGCGTACCTGAAGGTTCGGTCATCTTCTCGAGGAAACGGGGACCGTATCGTCGCAACGAGTGTCTTTTCCGGGTTGGTGAGCTCGGCCTGTGCTTTGGCCAATGCGGCGGCGATTGCACCAATGCGTTCACTGGACTGATGCATTGGTAGCCTCCATCGGCAAAACCTCGAAGCTGATCGCGCCCGACTTGGATCGCTTGGCTTTGATGCCGTGTCCGACAGCTTCTCTGGCGTCCTCTGGAATGAGCTTCTTCAGCTCGGCCTTTGTCAGTTCATGTTCCGCATGCGCTTCTCGCGTGCGGAGATAAGAAGCCGCCAGCTCGGCCCACGAGTTGGACGAGGCCATGTCAATGATCTTGATTGCCGTCAGTCTTGGCCTCGGGGTCTCGATGTTGAACAGGATTGGCGGTTCGCCGGTCTGTACGCACCGCCAGAACTTCTTTTCAGCCGTGAGCAAGAGATGCTGGTACAAAGGGTCGGCATGGATTGTGATCTCGACCCATTTGCCGCCGCCGGTGATGATCGAGAGCACTGCCGAGCGAGCCGCGGTGACCCACATATTGTGCTGGAGCTGGGCCATGTGTTTCTCGGCCGCTGCTTCTTCGGTGAAATTCCAAGGCAGCATGAACTTGGCCTCGTAAATGGCGCCCGTTTGCTGCACCCGGCCGTCCAAGGTCGCGCCCATCCATTTGTGGATGGGATGCCTCACCTTCCTCTGTACGTCTTCGACCGTGTGGCCGCTGGTGCGCTCGTACCAAGTCCGGTTGAGGTCTTCGGTGATGCTGCCGAGCTGGACGATGAGATCGTTGCTGAGATCCTGGGGAAGAGCTTCGCCCCGCTTTTCACGCCACAGTCTCAGCAGCCTGTCATGATCGTCCCCCATGATGATGCGGGCGTCTGACCCGCCGATGTATTCCGAACGTGAAGTCCAAATCGCACTTGCTGAGCTCATCAGATGTCTCCATCGAAAAACAACGTAAATGACTATAATGAACATTTTAGACAAATCAATCCTTTTTCGACATATTGCGGGGAGGAGCTTCAAATGATTTCTCCAATGCAGTGTCGAGCCGCGCGTGGTCTCTTGGACTGGAGTCAGCAAACGTTGGCTGATCGCGCTAAGGTTGGGATTGTCACGATCCGGCAGCTGGAGGCGGGGACGCACGAGCCTCGGCGCGCAACGTTACAAGTTGTGCGCTCGGCGTTCGAAGATGCCGGCGTCGAATTTATCGATGAGAATGGTGGCGGTGCCGGCGTCCGCCTGCAGAAGCCGGCGCGCTGACTGGTCATCGATGTAGGCAGCTACACTGGAAAACTGTGCTCCGGTTTGGCTAACTTGGCAAATGCTCGACGAGCCGAAAAAACTCAGTTGAATGCTAGGAGAAGGCGCCTCGAATCGCGCCCTCGAATGCGGGGGCGTTGGATCCGCTTTCGATGAAGAGGAAAGGCAGAATAGCCCATAAAGTAGAACGTAAGCTTTTCGCGAAGTACCAACGCTTCTAGCTCTTCAAAATCCCAGCATCTTGGTCGCGATAAGCTTGAAAAGCGGAGGCTTGACGTCGTCGGGCCAAGGCAGAGGCGTGTAGCTGAGACCGACCGTATCGACTAAACTGCGCAGGCCGTCCGACCAACCGAGCAGCTCAATCATTGAGCGGCAGTCGAGACGCTCGTCCTGTGACCATCCCTCAAGAAGATCAGCCAGTCCCGACAATTCTGCTCCTGACAGAGCGACCAGATGGGAGACACAAGGTGCGGAATAATAGCGCCGCACCAGTTCGGCCTCGACTGAAGTGATTTGACGCTCGAACGGCCATCTTCTTAGGACAGAGTCTCGAATGTCGAATGCCAGGCGGCATTCATGGCTGCGCTTTGCCGCCTCGATCCCTCTGTTGCTGAGATCAATGAGATGAGCCATGTCTTCATGAAGCCGCTCTTGGATTTCGCAATCGCAATCCCTGTAGCGCGCCACGTAGCTGGCGAACTGTCTTGCCTGGAATAGTAGCAATTGGTGAGGATCAAAATCTTTGTTCGTCACAGCGGCTTTGTCGAATGGAGAATAGATCATCAAGACACTGGTGCTCAGAGCTCGACCCAGGAGGGGCTTGCTAGGCGGAATGCGCGATCTCGAGCTTTGTGCTGCTAAGCTTGCCTGTAAGTAGTTGCCCAAGCGGCAATTGCTAGTCTGTCCGGAAGTTTTCTTCGTGCACGGCATCAGCGTCTTGCAGCCACATATGCTTCAGGCGTAGCGATCTGATAAACTGACGCGCAAAATTCGAGCGCATGCTTTTAAACTGGATCGGTCCACTCATTGCGGCGAGCAGTCCGCGCCTTGCGAAACCCAACGACTACGGCGTCCACCCTCGAGTTGCAAATTCCGTGGTCTTGCCAACGCTGTTGAAATCATAAATCTTCAGCTCGGACCAATCGAATTTTGCGTGAAGCTCGGCTAAGGACACCCGATTTAGACTTGCACGGCCAAGAAGATTCGCCGGGCGGGGGACGTATCGCTGATCGGAGGCGAGGAAATCGTAGAGGCACAGATAGACCCCAAGGCCGCGCGCGAGTGGTCAGCTAACTAATGCTAAGAGGTCTCTCAAGAAAGCACGTCGAGTGCGTTCCGGAGTGCTGCGCCGGCGGCAGTGTTGTCGAAGATGCACCAGGTCTCACAAGAGGGCGATGCTGCACCGAGCCGTGACTTCAGCGCGCGGAGGTATGCCCCGTCGTAGGCGGAGTAGTAGATGCGGGGCGCTCCATGCAGTCGAAAATAGCGCAGGTCCGGCCGCCCGCCCGGCCGGCCGGCATCGGGCACCCGCGCCGGATCCGCAGCGACGCGGCTAACCCGACGCTCCCTAAGCCAAGTATCGACCTCGGGCGTGAACCAGCTTTCGTGACGCGGCTCACAAACGATAGCGGCTGAGGTCTTTCCTTGCAGTGTGCCGAGCAAGAGCTCCGCTTCTGCTTCGACGAAAATTCTGCGAGGTGCAAGTTGAACGAGCAATACGCTGAGCTTTGCACCAAGCCCGGCGCTCTCTTCGATGAACCGATCGAGTTCATCCCGCGCTAGTTGTGACGAATGCGATACAGACTTTGGCACTTTCACCGAAAAGCGAAAATGATCCGGCGTCGCGCTTGCCCACTTCTCATAGGTCGAACGCCGGTGCGGCCTATGAAACGATGAGTTGATCTCGGTGGCGTTCAAGACCTGCGCGTAGCGCTCGAGGTGGCTGCCCGCGCCGCCAACCCTATCCTTGCAGACTTGCGGAACATTCCATCCCGCTGTGCCAAGCCGCAACTCAGCTTTGACCTGTGCGCCCTCTTTGATGTTAGCCCGTAAGACGCGCGTTGGCGGTACATCGACGGACACCGGGGGCTCCATTCGACGATCTGGGTCAATGAGGCCATCGTCGGCCCGAGGCGGCTTTTGTACGCTCTGCCACGCTACTCAACTCACAAAAAACCGTTGCCGGGTTGCGGGCGACGGCGGGCAGTCTACCTACCTCAATCAACGAGTCTCGCAACTTCGATCGCGGCGAGGAGTTCCAGCGGACCGCACTGTTCGCTAGGTCTGGGCTTTCGCGACAAGCCCGACGGGCCCCGATGGGCGCTCCAGTCCTTCTCAGAACCCATCGAACTCTCGGCGAGAGCCGGCGTTTACTGACATCATGTCAGACGCATTCGACTACTTCCGCGCTTACGCCGTTCGGGCCCTCTGCAAGGCGAGATCCATGCAGCGGGGCAAGATGAAGCATCTGCAATTGGTGGCCGGCCGGATCTACAATCTCCTCAAGAAGGAGGCGGCCTACGGTCCCAACGTCCAACACCTTGAGGATTTTCGTGCAGCCCAGAAGCTCGAGGCCTCTCTCGATCGCCGGTCAAGTGACCGCTCCGGCGGCCGGCTTGCTCCGGCGGCGCCGCAGAGCTCGGACCGGGAGGCTGGCTGAATGCCTTCGCTCGACGCGCGCGGTGTGGCAAGTCTCCTGCGAGAGTACGCGCAGCGCACGGCCTTGCGAGGCGGCAATCCCTACCGGGCGAAAGCCTACTCTCGGGCCGCCGACAGCCTGGCCGCCCTAGCCGTTCCTCTGGACCTCCTCACTGCCGAGGATCGACTTACTGAGATCCCGGGCGTCGGCGATGCTATTGCCGACATCATCGCCAAAATTTACAAGACGGGCAGTCATCCCAGCCTTGAAAAGCTGCGGAAAGAGATTCCCGCGGGCGTGCTCGAGATGCTCGCTGTGCCTGGCCTTCGTCCGGAGAAGGTGCTGCGCCTGTACAAGGATCTCGGCATCGGTTCGCTCTCGGAGTTGGAGGCCGCCGCCAAGGATGACCGCATCAAGAAGGCGAAAGGACTCGGCGCAGCGCTACAGACCAAGATCCTGCAGAACCTCGCGTTGGCCAAAAGCGGAGAAGGCCGCCTCCATCTGCACCGCGCCGCTGCGCTGCTCGCGCATGCGAAGGACTCGATCCGCAAGTCCCGGCCCGAACTCAAGCGTGTGACGATCGCCGGCGATTTCCGCCGCGGCTGCGAACTCGTCGGCGATCTCGCGATCGTTGCGGAGGCGCCCAAGACGGTCAAGACGTCGAAGACGTCACCGGCGGACGGATTGCAAACACGTCTGTCCGACCGCAAGCACTTCGGCGCTGCTCTTCTCTACGCGACGGGCTCCGCGGCCCATATCGAACAGCTCCAAGCCTTGGCGGCGGAGAAGGGGTTGCGATTGGAGGCCGACGGCTTGCACAAGGGCCGCACGCTGATCGCCGGCGAGGAGGCCGAGATCTACCGCGCCCTCGGTCTTCCCTTCATCGACCCTGAGCTCCGGGAAGGGCGCGGCGAGATCGAGGCGGCTCTGAAAGGCAAGCTCCCGAAGCTCGTCACCGACCAGGACCTGCGCGGCATCCTTCACTGCCACACCGATGCCTCCGATGGCACCGAGACGATGGAGTCTATGGCGAAGGCTACGCGCCAGCGGGGCTTCGAGTATTTCGGCGTGGCTGACCATTCCAAGTCTGCCCACTATGCCGGCGGTCTCTCCGTTGAGGAGATCACGCAGCAACACCGGGAAGCGGACCGGCTGAATAAGCGCTTCGGCAAGGACTTCCGGATCCTTAGGGGTATCGAGTCCGACATCCTGGCTGACGGGTCGCTCGACTATGACGACGACGTTCTGGAGCGCTTCGATTTCGTGGTCGCCAGCATCCATGGGCGCTTCAAGCTGGACCGCAAGGCGCAGACGCAGCGCCTGCTTCGGGCGATTTCCGACGCTCACACCACCATCATCGGCCACATGACGGGGCGACAGCTCCAGCGGCGGCCGGGCTACGAAATCGACGTCGAGAAGGTGCTGCGGGCCTGCGCCAAGCACGACGTCGTAGTCGAGATCAACGCTCATCCATGGCGGCTTGACCTGGACTGGCGCTGGCACAAGGCGGCCCTGGAGTTCGGCTGCATGATGAGCATCAATCCGGACGCGCACTCGATCCCCGAACTCGACCACATGCACTGGGGCGTCCTGATGGCCCGCAAGGGCGGCGTCCCTGCCGATCGGGTCCTGAATGCGATGACGCTACCGGAGATCACGCGCTACTTCCGCCAGAAGCGGCGCTCGCTCGCCCGCGCCGCCTGATGTCAGAGGAGCACGATCAGGCGCTGGAGGGGAGGGTTGTTGCGGTCGCCGCCGATCGCGGGCACCACTTCAGCAAGCCAACTCGGGAGCGCATAATCCTAGTAGAAGGCCACGGCGTCGAAGGCGACGCCCACGCCGGCCCGTTCGTCCAGCACCGCTATTTGGTACGTCGCCGGCCGCGCCTGCCCAATCTCCGGCAGGTCCACCTGATCCCATCCGAACTCTTCCCGCCGCTCCTCGAAGCTGGCTTCGAGGTTGGCGCCGGCGACCTCGGCGAGAACGTCACCACCGCTGGATTGGACCTCGAACGAATGCCGCTTGGGACCCTGATCGAGCTCGGGTCAGCCGCGGTCGTCGAGCTGACGGGCCTCCGGACGCCCTGCGTCCTTATCGACCGCATCCGAGCTGGCCTCAAGCGGCAGGTGCTCTCGTCGTCGGAAACGGGCCCTCCGTTCAAATCCGGAGTGCTGGGCGTGGTCCGGGCGGGGGACCGGTTGCGGCTGGCGATAGCGCGCGGGTTTGCCTTCCATCCTCCTCGTTTCGGCCGTTGCCGGCCATGTAGCAAGGACCCTGCTATGGCCCGAAAGTCGACCTTACCTCGTCGTCTGCAGCCTATGCTGGCCACGCTGACGGATGCGCCGTTCGACGATCCCGATTGGGTCTTCGAAGACAAATTCGACGGCTTCCGTATGGTTGCGGAAATCCGCGGTGGTCGGGTCGCGCTCTACAGCCGCAATGGGAAAATCATCAGCCACTCCTATGTCGAGGTCGCGAAAGCACTTGAGGGCGTGAAGGCCGATGCCGTGATCGATGGCGAGCTGGTCGCCATCGGCAAGGACGGCGCATCCCATTTCCAATTGCTCCAGAATGCCCTGCGCCATGAGGCCAAGCTCTTGTACTGCGCGTTCGACCTCATGTTCGCGGACGGCGAGGATCTGCGAGCGCTGCCGCTCCTGGAGCGCAAGAAGCGCCTCAAGTCCATCCTGCCGCGCCACAAGCTGATCGCGTTCAGCAACCACCGCAAAGGCAATGGAACGAAGTTCTTCGCGGAAGCCGAACGGAGGCATCTCGAAGGCTCATGGCCAAGCGCGGCGACAGCCCGTACGCCTCCGGACGCCGGACCGCCGATTGGCTGAAGGTGAAGACCGCGCAGCGGCAGGAGGTCGTGATCGCCGGGTTCACCGCGCCTAGGCGAACCCGGCCGTTCTTCGGCGCCCTCGTGCTGGCGGTACGCGAGGACGAGGCATGGCGGTACATCGGCCATGTCGGCACGGGCTTCAGCCACCAGGTCCTGGAAGAGCTTCACGACAAGCTGATGAGGCTTAAGACAGCCAAGTCGCCCTTTCCTGCCAAGGTGAAGGACGAGGGGGTCACCACCTGGGTGCGGCCTTCGTTGGTTGCGGAAGTGAAGTTTGCGGAGTGGACCAGCAAGGGCGAGCTGCGCCAGCCGGTCTATCTCGGTCTGCGGTCCGACAAAAAAGCCAAAGACGTCGTTCGCGAACGGAGTTGGTCGCGAAGGTAAGGCGGCTTGCGGAGCAAAAGGACTTGGATTCAGCCGGCCTCGCGTTCGGCTGCTGTAGGCCACGGCGGCAGGGGCGGTAATCCGAGAGCCTTGCGCACGGGTCCGAACGACCTCCGGTGAGCTGCGCTTGCACCAAGCCTGGCGAGAGCTTCGTAATGTGCTGGCACCGGGTAGCCCTTATGATCCGCGAAGCCGTAGCCGGGGTGCCGGACGTCGAGAGTCCGCATGACCGTGTCGCGCTCGACTTTCGCTACGATCGACGCAGCAGCGATGCTGGCGGATTTGGCGTCGCCCTTGATGATGGCCTGCTGCGGGATGTCGATCTCCTTCAACCGCTTCGCGTCGATCAGCAAGTGCTGCGGCGTCAATCCCAGTCCCCTGACCGCGCGCTGCATGGCTTGGATGCTCGCCCAATAGATGTTGATCGTGTCGATCTCCTCGACCTCTACGAACGCCACACACCAGCTCTCTGCCTTTGCCTTGATCTCCTTCGCCAGCTCTTCGCGAGATGCGGCGTCGAGCTTCTTCGAGTCGTCGATTCCGACTATCCGCGTGCCTGGCTTCAGGATCACGGCGCCAGCGGAGACTGGCCCGGCAAGAGGGCTCATTCCGGCCTCGTCCACACCCGCCACGGCATGAAGGCCGTTCTCCCAGAGAGAGGTTTCGAAACTGAGTATCTTGCGGAGGCGCTGCCCCTCTGACCTGTTTTCGAAACGCCGTTTGTCGATCGAAGCCAGGATGGCACGGACTCCCGCGCGGGTGTCGGCCCGCAAAATCTGCTCGACGCTAGCCTCAAGCGGTCTTTTTTCGACAAGATAGCGCTGACGCAGCACATCGAGTGAATACTGGGACATGGAAGCTTTCGTGGAGACTGACTGTGGGGATCGTGTCGGTGAACTTTGTGGCGATTGTCTGAAGCTGAGCCACGCCGCCCGAAGACTCGCAGCGCCTTGTCGAAAGGAACCGATCCGGCCTTCATCTGGAAATGGGTCGCGCCACCGCTCGCAGAACGGAACTAACCGGTGCCTTCATCCCTTTACGAGAAGTGGAGCCTCGATCCCAGGGTGCTTCCGAGGGATAGGCTCATGCTCCGAGAGACCGGCAACGAAGAACAGGTTTTAGACCGCACCGCCGAAGTGGCCGCCACCATCGCGGAAGAAGGGCTTCGGTATGTCAGCGACTCCGCGCCGGGCTACACTCGCAAGCGGACTGGAACCACCTTCAGCTATTACGACAAGGATGGAAAGCGCATCACGGATGCTGCCGTCGTCCGACGTATCAAGTCCATCGGTATCCCGCCGGCCTACGAATCCGTGTGGATCTGCCCCTCGGCCAACGGCCACATCCAGGCGACAGGGCTCGATGCGAGAGGCCGCAAGCAGTATCGCTATCACCCGAAGTGGCGGGAACTTCGTGACCAGAACAAGTACGAGCACATCATCCAGTTCGCGGCCGCGCTCCCGGCGCTTCGCGCCCGGGTCGAAGCCGACATGAAGCTGGACGGACTGCCTCGCGAGAAGGTGCTGGCTACAATCGTCAGTCTTCTGGAGAAGACGCTGATCCGAGTCGGCAATGCCGAGTATGCCGAGAAGAACAAGTCCTACGGGCTCACCACAATGCGCCGCAAGCACGTCGCGGTCGGGCGCGGCGTCCTTCGGTTCGACTTCACGGGCAAGTCGGGCAAACAGTGGAAACTTCGGGTCGAGGATAAGCGGATAGCCGCGATCGTGAAGCGATGCGCGGAGATCCCGGGACACGAGCTCTTTAAGTACCTCGACGACGATGGACAGCCGCGCACCGTCGATTCCGGCGACGTCAATGCCTACATCAAGGACATCACGGGCGAGGACTTCAGCGCCAAGGATTTCCGGACATGGGCGGGGACGGTTCTGGCGGCGTTCGCTTTAGCCGAATTCAAGAAGTACGATAGCCAGGCCGAGGCAAAGCGCAACGTGGTCGCCGCGATCGAGAACGTCTCGAAGCAGCTCGGCAATACGCCAGCCGTCTGCCGGAAATGCTATGTGCATCCAGAAGTCTTGAACGCGTACATGTCCGGTGATCTCGTGAGGATGATCGAGGCCAAGATTGCCCAAAAATTCAAGCGCCAGTACGCCAAACTCACTTCCGACGAGATCATGGTGCTGGCATTTCTCCGCAAACGTCTCGATTCCCTTCAGGGCTCCGCTAAAGCATCTCGTCAATAGCCGTAGCCTTGTCTCTGGAATGGGGCGTAGCTCGCCTCGATTTCCGTTCGAGCTGGACTGGTCGCAGCAACCGATCTAGCTCTGGGTGTCCCTCGATGGCGTGTGCTCTCGAAGTTGCCGCTCCAAATCGATCGCTTGATCGGCATTGTATGCACGTTTCAGCAAAGAAGCGCGCTCGTCGCCCGGGGTAGTTTTGTCTGCCTTATCACGCATATTTTGAGCAAATTGTGCGAGCCTCGTTTCGAGAGAATCCGTCTGCTTAAACCGCCTACGTTTCGCTGCCATCAAATTTACTCCGTCGTTACGAGTTGACGGTACGAGCCGGCTCAGAAAAATACCCTATCAAATGATACGAGGCGTTAAGTTTTTTCACGGCGAATGGCTGCTTTTGCAAAAGTTGCTCAAGTTACTCATCACCAAGTTTACAAGGCGATCAGTGCATCGGTCGCGCAATTTCGAATGTGAACTTGACCTGCAAGCATGGCTCTACTTCAATCGCCATGCTGCGCAGCCCCTTGTAGGGGAATGTATGCACAGCATCACGCGCCATGTCCGCGAGAGATTTTGCTGCTTCAGCTTGAACGGCGCGCAGATCCGGCAAGTCCCTCGTCATCGATCACGAGAACCTCTTCGTCGAGCAGATCGAAGTAACAGCGCGCCATGCCTGCATCGCTCTTTTTAGGATGCATGAGGCAAAGCATCCGGGCCGTAAACAGCAAATCACGGGGTCGGCAGTGAATCACTCCTGTGGACTACGGAAGAGCAGTTGCGCGTCACATGGATACCCCGAGCTATGAAAGCTGCTCTGTGCAGTAGTGCACATGCCAATCTTATCGAAGGGAGTATGATCTCTTAGATGAATTGGGAGTCGGACAAGCGGCGATTGGAAGAGCGCCTTGCGAGGTGTCGAGAGCTTGCCAGAGATTTTCCAGCCGGTCTGACTGCAGAACACCTAAGGGACATCGAAGCGGAGTTGTTGGACGATCTCCGCGCTCTCGAAGAGTCGTCACTTCACGTCCGCTGCTCGTGAACCGCCGATCGGTTTGATCAAAGATCCTGGCGAATATCCTTGAAGAAAGGGTGTCTCACTTTGCCCTCGGCGGATTTGGCGCGGTACTCGATCTGGGCCAACAATTTGGGCTCGACCCATATTCCCTTGTGTGCGATGCGTTTGGCGTAGGGTTGCGTTTTTCGAACCAGCGGCTCGAGGCGCCGGCGAAGCTCGGCAGCAGACGTTTTGTCGAAGCCGTCGTCGACCTTGCCGGCGTAGATCAGGTCTCCCCTTGCGGCGCGAGACACATGCCGTCCCATTACCGCCCTCGAGCGCGAGGAATTGGAACCCTCAAAAGCCCTCGCGATTATCGCCATGAAAACAGGGAAAACTTGGCAATGCCGATCGGTTGGGCAATTGTATGAAGCTGTTGACCGAGTACTTGGAACGAGCAAGTCAGCTTGAACGCCTAGCGCATAGCGAGGCAGATTCTGAGTTCAAAGACCAACTGCTTAACCAAGCGACTGCCTACCGAAAGCTGGCGGCAAAACGCGCCAAGGATTACGGGCTCCCGGGACCAATCATCCCGGAGGCATAGTGCGGTTGTCACGAGTTAATACCCGGCGATCGCCAACATCGGAAGTTGCCTGCCCGAAAAGATCGTCGAGTGCTCCAAAAAGCACACACAGACGCTTGGCGGTTTTTGACCGAGGCGGACGGTGGCTATACTCGCCGCGGAAATTGGTCGAATCGGCTTGAGCTACTGCAGAACCTTTGGCAGCACGAGCACGACTTCAATTTCCTGCTTCAGGATTCGGCCTGCGATGTCTGCAATGAGGAGAGAGAAGTCGTCCTCAATCGTCGCGGCGGTGGCTTGGTCCCTGGCGTAGACGTAAAGCAGAGGTCCCTCCACCTCGGCAAAACGAATGCCCGCGAAAACCCGATCAAACTCCGCCGCTCCGAGGACCGCAGCCACGCGGGCCTGGATTGCGAAATCCTGAATGTCTGTTAAGTTCATGTAAGTCAGATAGATACGATGCACTCGGAAACAAGAGTGGGAATATTCCGGCAAGCACGCGACCATTCTGAGCGGCAACTTCTTTGTTTCAGAAAGTCGAGAGAGGGCACTCTCGCCGCTCGCATCGCTGGAAGGCGATACGGAGGGCCTAGCGGCTCAAGCTTCGCAAAAGCGATGACGCAAAGCCTAGCGCTTGCCCCGCCGGTGATGGTGACTGCGGCCGGGCATCGCCATTAGACGGCCACGAGTACCGGGTGCAGGTTCGTCCTCTTGGTTTCTTTGTCACCTCCTGGTCGACCGATATTCCAAGTCGAGGAATTGTGCGCTGCGACCTCAATTCGGATTTCGGTGGAACTGCTATCGCAGCCTGGTGTCGCCTGTATTGTCGTGCATACTCAAGAAGCCCGGCCGAGAAGCCTTTAAGCAAGAGCCGGGCGTTTTGGGAGGACAAGGATGCGTAGTGATTACGTGAAGTTCGCTTGTTCGGTCGCCATCGCGGCGGCAACTCTTTTGACTCTTTCTGCCGCTGCCAATGCGCAGAAAAAGTACGATCCCGGGGCAAGCGACACCGAGATCAAAATCGGCAACATCATGCCATACTCAGGACCAGCGTCAGCTTACGCCACCATCGGCAAAACAGAGGCGGCTTACTTCAACAAAATCAACTCTGAAGGCGGCATCAACGGCCGGAAGATCAGCTTCATCTCTTATGACGATACCTACAGCCCACCTAAGACGGTGGAGCAGGCTCGCAAGCTTGTCGAAAGCGATGAAGTGTTGCTGATCTTTAATCCCCTTGGGACGCCGGGCAACACCGCAATTCAGAAGTACATGAATGCGAAGAAGGTCCCTCAGCTATTCGTCTCGACAGGCGCTGCCAAGTGGAATGATCCGAAGAACTTTCCTTGGACGATGGGGTGGCAGCCAAGTTATCAAGTCGAGGCTCGAATCTATGGCAAGTACATCCTCCA
Organism: Bradyrhizobium sp. U531; assembly: GCF_051710265.1. NCBI lineage: Bacteria > Pseudomonadati > Pseudomonadota > Alphaproteobacteria > Hyphomicrobiales > Nitrobacteraceae > Bradyrhizobium > Bradyrhizobium sp. U531. The sequence goes on along the minus strand of NZ_JASVEN010000006.1, from coordinate 62,886 downwards.
AAACTACCCGGGGAAGACGATCGGGGTTCTCTTCCAGAACGACGATTTCGGAAAGGATTACGTAGTTGGACTGAAGGACGGGCTCGGTGATCAAGCGGGTAAGCTCATCGTCGTGGAGGCGCCCTATGAAACGAGTTCGCCAACGGTCGATTCCCAGATCGTTCAAATCAAAGGCTCAAATCCGGATATCTTCGTAAACATCGCAACTCCGAAGTTTGCTGCTCAGTCCATTAAGAAGGTCGCTGAACTAAACTGGCACCCAGTGCAGTTCTTGACCAACGTTTCTGGCTCTATTGGAGGTGTAATCAAGCCAGCCGGCTACGAGGCAAGCCAGGGGATTCTTTCGACAGCTTACTTGAAGGATCCGAAGGACGCCGAGTGGAAAACGGACCCTGCAATGAACGAGTGGCGAGCGTTCATGACCAAGTGGTATCCTGAAGGCGATCTTGACGACTCCGCTACCGTATTTGGCTATGGCGTCGCAAAGGGGCTAGAGCAGGTGCTACGGCAGTGCGGCGACAACCTCACTCGTGAGAATGTCATGAAGCAGGCCGCCAGCCTCGATTTCGAAATCGGGATCTATCTTCCTGGCACGCGGATCAAGACCGCGCCCAACGACTTCGCTCCCATCGAACAGCTTCAAATGATGCGCTTCAAAGGAGAGAGCTGGGAGCGTTTCGGCCCAATCATGAGCGGCGAGCGCGCCTCTTAAGCAGTGCAAGCCTGGCTCGCATCTGCCTCAGCTGTGGATGCGAGCCTTAAGATTGTGCCCGTTCGAAATATGGAACCTAATTTCTCTGAAGCGTGCGAGATTCAGGCTTAGAGAGATCGCGGTTTGCCGGACAGGGTCTCGGCGTAGCGATTGGAACCAAGAACACACTGGCATCGGAAACAAAACATGACTAAGGAGATATTTTAAGTCTGCGGCTACTGGAGAGGCATATTAAGCGATGAAGCAGCGGAAAGATGCAGCCCTCCGATGGCTGTGGATTTCGCTGGCGGCCTCAGTCATTGCTCCAGCCCTGGTGTTCGCATATGCGGCATACGCCGCTTACCAGGATGCGTTTGAACTGGCAGACGAGCGAATCGAACGCAGTTTGGAGGTATCAGCGGAACAGGCTCTTCGCGTGTTTCGCTCGATCAACGTAACGCTAGACAGTATTGACCAGATCACGCGCGGCAAGACCGACTCGACGATCAAGGATTCCGGAGCTGAGCTAAGTCAGCGCCTGAAGCAATTCGCGCATACTTTTCCAGACATCAGTTCAATTTGGGTGCTCGACCGCAATGGCGATGCGTTACTCTCGTCTCTATTTTTTCCAGTCCCGCCTGCTTTCAACGCACCAGAACGATCTCACCTTAAGGCAGAGCTGGCTCAAGGCGAAGAAGCTTACATTGGACGCGTGGTCGGCATCTCTCTGACCGGTGCGATTCTCTTTCCGGTTAGCAAACGACGGCACGATAGCTCGGGTACTTTCAACGGTTACACCCTGATCTCTGTCTTACCCTCGGCTTTTGAAAATCTCTATGCAACGCTGCGCGGCAAGTCGAGCGCAAGTTTTGCCTTGATTCGAGACGACGGCGCTGTTCTCGCCCGTCACCCGATCGCGGCTCGTCCTGGCATCGTATTGGATCCGTCCAGTGGCTTTGCCCAGCTGATCAAAAGTAATTCGGAGGGGGGAAAATATACGACGGTATCGAACGTAGACGGACTAGAGCGCCGTTTTGCAGTTAGAAAGCTTGCGGGACTGCCTGTGTATGTATCTTCCAGCATGGAAACGTCGGAAATACGAAGCGCGTGGCTCCGGCAGGTAGGTGGGTATCTGGCCATCGGCGCACCCGCCCTCGCTCTGGTCTGCTTCTTCATCTTTCTCACCGCCCGTAGCACAGGCGCCTTCTATGCAGAGGCAGAGCGTCGAGAAACGCTGGAGCAGGAGATGCGTCGCTCGCAGCGGATTGAAGCGGTCGGTCAGCTCACCGGCGGCATCGCGCATGACTTCAACAATCTGCTGACAATCATCATTGGCAATCTGCAGATGGCGAGCCGTAGGGTCACCGACGAAAGGCCACGAGCGTTGCTCGAAAATGCTCAAAGGGGCGCGTTGAGAGCGGCCGAGCTTACTAAGCGTCTTTTGGCGTTCTCTAGGAAACAAGCTCTTGATCCGAAGCCGGTCGATCTGAACAGACTTGTTCGAAATCTGACGAACATGCTGGCTCGAACGCTTGGCGAGACGATCTCAATTGAAAGTCACCTCGCGCCTGATCTGTGGGAAGCGCAGGCTGACCTAACTGAGCTTGAATCTGCAGTGTTGAACTTGGCACTCAACGCCCGAGACGCGATGCCGAATGGAGGCACACTCACACTAGAGACGGCAAACGCGTCTCTGGGCGAGCAGTTCTCCGCATCATCTGATCAACTGAATGCCACCCAATACGTGTCCGTTTCAGTCAAAGACACCGGAATAGGTATGGCGCCGGAAGTGACAGACAGAGCTTTCGAGCCGTTCTTTACAACCAAACCGCCCGGGATGGGGACCGGCCTCGGGCTGAGCCAGGTCTACGGCTTCGTCAAGCAGAGCGATGGTGACGTTAGAATACACTCCACACCGGGTGCAGGCACGACAGTCACGATCTATCTCCCGCGACGAACGGATGTCAGCGAACCTCGGAAAGAGCAGGCAATCGGAGGCGTTCTTCGCGGGCATGGCGAACGTGTGCTGGTCACAGAGGACGATGAAGGGGTGCGGCAGTTTGTGGCGGGCACATTGGTCGAGCTAGGCTACGAAGTCATGCAGGCGCAAAATGGTGATGCAGCACTGAACGTGCTTGCCACAAGCCAGGTGGACTTACTCCTGACCGACGTCGTGATGCCGGGTATGAACGGACGCGATTTAGCTGACGAAGCGCAGCGTCGGCGGCCTGGTCTGAAAGTGCTTTACATGACCGGTTACTCTCGCGACGCCATCGTTCATCAGGGTAGGCTCGCCCCCGGCGTTTCTCTCATCCAAAAGCCGTTTACGCAAAACGACCTCGCCGGGAGAGTGCGGAGCGTTCTGAAGGCAGTTGAGGCAGGAGGGGGAAGGCCGGCCTAGTCCGCTCACCTTGGGCAAAATGACGAAGTACGGTCTACGAACCAGGGAAGAGTGCTTCGCAAGCCGAGCTCCTCAAGCAAAAGTAGTTCTTTGGCCTGCTTTTACCCTAGTTTTCAATACGCGAATCATCATCGCAGCTTCCAATTTCAAACCGTGCGGCGCGATTTCGCTGAACAGGCCAGCCCCTGGACGACAGCTACCTTGAGGCCGCAGAGATCCGACTAAGCTGCTCCGGTTTCGGTAGGATGCGGGAGGCATCCTAACCTCAAAGATGTGCAGCAGCTCGTCGCACATCATTGAGCTTTAAAGGGTGGCAAGGCGCCAAAAAGCGCGAGCCTTAATGTGCATTCGGGAAGACGTATCCGGTCGCCATGGCGGCCGGATACGGGGCCACTAATTGCCTCAATGCATTTTCTTCGCGCGCCCGGGCGGTAGCAGCACGGTGTCGATGACGTGGATTACGCCGTTCGAGGCCTCGATATCCGGCTGGATGACATGCGCGTCGTTGACGCGGACGCCGAGACTGCCGTCGACGTTGACGGGTTGGCCTTGAACGGTTGCCACCTTCAAGGACTTGCCGGCGACATCGGCAGCCCTCACGCGGCCCGGGATGACATGATACTTCAGAATCGCCGCGAGCTTGGCCTTGTTCTTCAATAGGGATTCGACCGTTCCGGGCGGCAGCTTGGCGAAAGCCGCGTCGTTGGGCGCGAACACGGTGTACGGGCCTTTGCCCTTGAGCGTATTCACAAGACCGGCAGCTTTCACGGCGGTGACCAGCGTGCTGAACGAACCAGCCGAAACGGCCGTGTCCACGATGTCGGCGGCGCGCGCTACCGACGGACCGAGCAGGCCAACGACCATGGCCGCTCCGGCCACGAACGAACGAATTGCGGACGTCATCAATCTCTCCAGGTGTGATTCATCCATGCCGACACGATGAATGCACGCGATTTCGCGCATCCATGGTCCGACCATTTGTGATCGGCCTCTTTGAAACGAAGCTTTGCGTCGAGTGGATCACCACTCTTTCAAGAATCAGCGTGCAGTGGCGAGATGCCGCACCGGACCGAACGAGACGTTCAACTCAGCGTCTTGATCACGAAATCCCTAAGACGCTGCGCCGGCAGTGGAAGACGGTCGCGTTCGAGAATTGCAATCTCGGTATCCTTGAGATCGGGCATCGGCTTGCCATCGACGACGTGGAGATCGGGAGGGACCATGTCCTTCGGCAGCACCGTTACGCCAAGCCGCGCGCGCACCGCGGCAAGCGTCCCCGCCAACGAACCGCAAGTATAGGCGACGCGCCATGATCGCCTGGCCCGGTCGAGCGCCTCGGTCGCGCGCTTGCGATAGACGCAGGGCTTTGGCGAGACCGCCAGCGGTAACACGCCCTGCCTTAGATCTAGGCCCCCCGTGACCCACACCAGCGGTTCGCGCCACACGCGGGTGCCGGGAATCTCGATCGATCGCTCGCGCTTGATCAACGCAAGATCGAAGGCGCCTTTGCGAAAGCGCTCGATCAGGTTCATTGTCAGGTCGCAGGTCACTTCGAGGTTCACTTGGGGATAAGCGTGGGCGAACCGGGCCAGCACGTCGGGGAGATGACGGGTCGCAAAATCCTCGGGCGCACCCAGGCGGACGAGGCCCCGTATCGCAGGCTCCTGGATGCGTGCAACCATTTCGTCATTCAGGTCCAGCATGCGCTGCGCATATTCGAAGAAGGTGTAGCCTTCCGGGGTCAATGCCACGGCCTGCGGCGACCGTTCCAGCAACTTGCCACCGACCAATTGCTCAAGCCGGCGGATCTGAAGGGATATGGTCGACTGCTGCAGGCCGAGCGTCCGAGCGGCGCGGGTGAAGTTCCCGAGCGAGACAATGGTCACGAAGGACCTGATCAGATCGATGTCGATGTTGAGGCGCGAGCGGGGCATCATCATTGCCGTTTTCAATGATGATCTTTGATACAATCAATTTTGTCAAACACCAGCGGGAAGCTATGCAACCGTCATTTGCTCCAACCCCGCGGAGGTCCCTTGCTTGCGCTCGCCGTCCAGAATCTCGTCTCGCCCTCCGTGCTCTTCTTCGGCATGGGCCTTGGGGCCTCGCTTGGCCGCTCGGACCTTTCTGTGCCGGAGGCGATTGCACGCTTTCTCTCGCTATATCTCCTGATCTCTATCGGCTTTCGAGGCGGTGCGGAGGTCGCCCATCAAGGTCTGACCCTGCCCCTGGTGTTGACGATCGCCGCCGGAATCGTACTGTCGGCCGGTCTTCCATTCCTTGCCTACGCATTCTTGCGCTACGGTGCAGGCCTCGACCACGTCAACCCTGCCGCTGTAGCCGGTCACTATGGATCGATCTCGGCTGTGACGTTCGTTGCCGTCACGGGCGCGCTCACCCAACTGGCGCTGCCCTTTGACGGCTACATGATCGCGGTTGCAGCCGCGATGGAGACGCCAGCGATCTTCTCGGCGCTTGTGATCGCGCGCAACGGGCATGAACGAACGAAAAGTGAGTTCTCGGGAGGTTTTCTGCGCGAGATCGCACTCAACGGCTCGATCGTTGCCTTACTCGGCGCATTTGCGGTCGGCTGCATCACGGGGGAGCGTGGCATGACCTCGCTCAAGCCGTTCCTGCTCGATGCCTTCCCCGGCTTTCTCTGCGTCTTTCTGCTCGATATGGGCCTGATCGCCGGACGCGGTCTGCGGGACGGCTGGAGATCGCTGTCTATTGCCGTTGCTGGATTTGCCTGGGTGATGCCGTTGATCGGCGCAGCCTTCGCGGCCCTGTTCGCCTGGCTGATTGGCCTTTCCGCCGGCAGCACGGCGATCCTGATGACGCTGGGCGCATCGGCTTCCTACATCGCCGTCCCGGCCGCGATGCGGCTGGCGCTGCCCGCGGCAAACCCAGCCATCGCTCTGACGCTCTCGCTCGGCCTGACCTTTCCCTTCAACCTCATCCTCGGCATTCCGCTCTACATCGCTGCCGCCGAGATGATCGCAGGATGAGAAGAGCATGCAGATGTTTGCCAAGAAGCGGATCGAAATCCTGATCGAACGAGCCCTGCTGAAGCGGCTGACCGAGGAGCTCGAGCGCACCGGCGTGAGTGGTTACTCGGTCGCTCCGCTCGCCGGCGGACGTGGCCGCGCCGGGCGATGGGAAGCAGATGGCCAGATCGGCGATGCTGGCGGGATGTTCGCTCTGTGGTGTATCGTCGACGCGGCGCGACTGGACGATTTGCTGAAAGTGGTCTTTCCCATCGTCGCTCGGCAGGTCGGCCTCGTCTCAGTCAGTGACGTGCAGGTGGTGCGGCCGGAGCGATTTTGACGAGATCGGAGCAGTGACTGCTAAAGCTGAACTCTGGGCCTTCGGAGCAATCGCCCTCGTCGCGAAAAACGCCAGCAGTCTCGAGCGGCCCCGTTCCCCCAAAGGACAAGTCGGCTTGCGGCCCATAGCTGACGTTTAAGCCGCCCCCAAACCACACCTTGACGGGAGCGACCGCCTCCCTAAGGGAGTGAAGAAGAACTGCGAGCGCTACACTCTTTGACTAAAGGTTGGGCTTGATCCGGGGCCGCAGCTGCGTTTCGATATGCCTGTTTTATTGCTGCGCCGGATTTACCGGATTTTTCATGAAGATCATTTTGATCGGGGCGGCCGTCTGGCTGCTCCTGAATGTGCTCTACGTCCTTATCGTCATTCCTTCGCGAAAGGGGCAATTACCCAAGCAGCTTGCCCGCGTGACCGGAGCCATCAGAAAGCTCACAGGGGGGCGATGGCCGCCGCTCAATCGAAGCGATCCGCCGCCCTGAGTAGAATGGACTGTAAGCGGGCGAAGCGGACCATCTGGAACTATCGCAAATTCTCGGCAGTTGATGGGCAAGGGAGGCGCCAGCAAATGAAAGTCCCGGTCCTGGTGGCCATCACCATTTTCGTCGGATCCATCGCCGAAGCCGAACAGCCAATGACGATCGACTTTTCATTCAAAGGAACGAAGGGTTGCGCGGGGACGTACCCGAACCCTCCGATTCACATTAGGCATGCGCCCGCAACGACTGCGAAGATAGCGATCCGTCTGGTAGGCCCAAGAGACCAGGAGCTCGGCGGTCAAGAGGTAACTTACCCCTCCAACGGGATCATTCTAGCGGGATCAATCCGCACCTTTGCACCCTGCAAAGACGGCTTCTACAGCTACCAAGCGGTCGCGAAAGCCAAGAATGGTGCGGTCCTTGCTATGGCGGACATGCCGCGTTTTTTCCCTATCGAATAGAATCCTCCGAAAGCCCGCGCCAAGTTTAAGTTCCGTATCAATTGATCCGCATCAACTCGCCGACAGGATGCCCAGAACCACCACAAGAACGGAACTGGCCAATGGCTCGTCTCGCCTTTTGTGCCGGTATCGTCTGGCTGGGCTTCAATGCCGCTTTTGTTTGTTTTCGGCTCTGGGCTAACAGATCAGCGAACCGAGTGCTTCCAAGCGGTATAGCCGCTAACGATAACTCTCGCCTTTATTTGCCGAAGCGTTCTCGCCAACGACTGCTTTGACGGGAATGCCCACCGCCTGAAGGGAGTGGAAGATAGGAACCGGCCTAACTTTCCTGTGCTTGACCGTCTTTGCTTCGAAGAAGGTCATGAACCAAAAACTCCTTCTACTGATAGGCGCCGTGTTGCTCGCTCTAGCGAGCCCTGCCTCCCCGCAAGGTGAGGGTGGTGGAGGCGGCGGCGCCGCCGGCGGTGGTGCGGGCGGAGCTGCCGCGCCATCCGGTAGCGGATCTAGAACGTCTGCTTCAACCAGCGGCGGCCCGTCAGTACATTCTGGCGCCTGACAGTGCGCAACTCGCGGAAGAGGTGGTGTGTCCTGTGGTGGACGCAGCCCTTCTTGGTTCTTGCATCCAGCCGGCTTTCGCCGGGTCCCGTTACTTTCGCCAGGCTCGGTGCTGATAATCCTCAATTCTACAACCGCTGATAAGTGGCGCGAGCTGCAACTGCAAATTTGTTGAGAGAAGAACGCGAACGGCTACCTCTCAACGGAATTCCTTGTGGATTCGGGGAATGTCAAGGTGATTGGGCGTGGCAAGTTACGTTAAAGAGGGCGTGCGATTCGCCGTTTGAGCAGGCCAATGCCAACCTACTACAAGCCGCAGCTCACTGAGACGTCCACCCCCTTTCGGGAGGTGTGGGAGTTCATGCGCAGGGGCTTGGACCCGGTCGCGCGCCAGATTCTTGGGAAACTCGAGTTCTACGAGGAGCGAGGCATCCAAGCCGCCGCTCCTGAGGAGCCTCTTTCTGAGGAGGAGAAGGAAGAGCTTGGCCAGGTGATCACAGCCCTGACCATAGCCGCGGTTCGTAGCGAAGAAATAAAGCCAGGTTCGCTTGTGTCTACACTGGCACGCCTGCACAAAGAGCCTGAACTTTTTTGTAATGACGCGCTGCCGGCGATGGTCGTGTGGGAGCTAGCTCAGGATTATCAACGCGACTCAGAGCCGCCCGGCACCTTCAGCATGGACATATGGGGCAGCGATCAAACGGCGGTCTCTTACAAGCGCCTTGCCCCGAGCAACGACGCGATTGCGCTCGCCGCCGGTCGCGCAAGAGCACGCATTCAGCGCATGCGGTCACCTGGTCGTCCTGACCACCCTGCGCACCCCGAACTCGGGCGAAGGTTGGCACCCATCTTCGCAACAAACAGGCAGGGCTCCGCCGGATCGCCCCACCCGATAATGGGCAAGGGGCGCGTCCCCTTCATCGATTTCCTTGAAATGGTCCTCCCGCCTCTGCGCAAGTTCCTCAGCGAACGCCGCTTGTTGCCCGTCAACAAGGACGCAATTGTGGAGGCTGCTCACGCGTTCATTAAAGATAGCTGGGCAGCCCACCCGTTATGCACACCCGATTATTCCAACGGATTGGATATCGATTCTCCCGTGTAAGCTTCTTAGCGTGATCTGGATTCCTGTTTAACGAAAGGACCCAGATCATGAGCTACGAGCATTATTCTGAGGCTGCGACAGAGTCGACCAAAGCGGTTACCCCTGACAACAACCTGTCAGAGCACGACTGCGAAATCCCGACCGCGAGCAACGAGGCGGTCTCCTCGATCAATATGGAAGAGAAGGCAAACGACACGGCGGTTTTGCAGCCTCCTGTTTCAGAGGATGCCGAGCAGCAGATTCAGCAGGAGCTGTTGGAGGATGAGGCGGCCAAAGAGGAGGACGCGGACGAGCACGACCAGGAAGAGGAAGAGGAAGAAAAAGAAAAAGAGGAAGAGGAAGAGGAAGAGGAAGAGTTTGACTACTACGCGGTTCTTCAGGAAGACGAGGAGGAGCGCGATTACATGCCTGACCACATCGAGCAGTTTTTGAACAATCCGCCCCCGCGCCTCGGCGTGAACTCGTCTACCTTTCGCAGGATGTTCGACGACATCTGTAACTGCATGCCGCCGCATCGTCCGAAGTCGGACGCGGAATTTGAAGCGGCTTTGAATGCCACGGTTGCGTATTTTCGCGCGGCTTGGCTTGATCGTCAGATGGCCAACCTCGTGAAACTGCACGAGCGTCCCGCGGCGGAAGCTCTGCATCTGAGCCTGCAAGCGGTGGTGCCTCCGACGAAGAAGTACAAGGAAGATCTCGAGCGCCATGCGAAGGAGGGAGCGATGGACTATTTCGCCGATCCGGCCTACCGCACCAAATTCATCGAAAGCCTCGAGCGCGGTGGTCTGGGTGCCGAAGCCGTCGAAGCCGAGGCTTTCAGGCGCGCGATTCCTTCGCTCGCGGTGACTGAGCGCATGCGCAAATCCGCGATCAAGGAGTACGAACAGGCGCTGAAGGTTCTTAAAGAGGCCTACGCTCTCCGCGATCCCGAGGAGCGCATGCCGCTCAGTGCGTCGGCAGAGCGCCGCTTCTGGAAGGAGGTGGCGGAAGATAGGAAGCTCGTCCGAGAGGAGCGTTTGCTCAAAGAATCCCAGAAAGCGGCCGAGAATGGCGAGCCGTAAGCAGATCGCCGCCAACCGACGCAACGCGGCCCGGAGCACCGGGCCGCGGACCCAACAGGGCAAAGCGCGCTCGCGCATGAACGCGCTTCGCCACGGACTGGCGGTCAAGATTGGTGGCTCAGATCAGACCTGGGAACAGCAGTCTTCCGCCACTTCCGCCGAGATCTTCGCTCGCATCAATCAGATCGAGTGCGAGCGACTTAAGCTGGCCAGCTCCATCGAAGAGCTAATGGCGTCCCAATCCTCCGAGCTCATGTTCGAGCAGCTCAACAGACTTGCTGTTTTGGACCGCTATTTGCAGCGAACCCGGTCCAAGTTGGCGTGGGAAAAGGAGTAGTGCAGAAGGGCATTTGCTTCGAGGTGTCAACGTGTTGAAGCGCATTATTGCAAAATTTGGGTTCGTTCTGCGCAGCTGTCCGAAGAGGACGCAGCATTTGCTTGACGGCCCTTCCCGTTTGGCGATGCGGTGGAAGCGCTATGACAATTGTGAGGCAATCTATGCCCAATTGTGGAGCAAGCGCGGTCTCGTCTCTCCGACGAGTCATGGTGACCATGCTGGCGCAGATTATTCGCTGGGATGGTCTTCGAGCCGACCTCGTCCATCTTTTTCCCGGCCTAACCCATTTGGGGGAGGCGCGTCCGGCGGAGGTGGCCTATCGCCTTGGACGACAGTCCATGTCCCGGCGGCGTTCTTTTGCGTTCGTCGGGATGGCGTGCCTGCAGGTCGTTCAGTGGCGAAATGACGTCAAACGCGTTGGGGAGCAATCTGGTGGGTTTGGACGGCTTCTCGTTCTTCGAGCTCGAGATGCGCAAGCGTTCGCGGAGCTGGGAGTGGCGTATTGGCTCTCGCGGCGGAAAGGCCATCATGCGCGGACGCGCGAGAAAGCGCGTGGTGGCGAGGTATCAGGCGACGAGCGCTTTGTTTCTCTTGCTGATGAACGTACCCACAGCGGGCCGGAACCGAAATTGAAGGCGGCGCGCGGAGCGTGAGGCTGCGCCATCCAGCTGACGTCGAAGAAAACATCTAGCGTTGTCGCTTAAGCGAAACTTGCGACCACTGCTGTGGACAAGCCAAACATCACCCCAACTGGGAAATCAGCGTCACCAGCTCCGACTGGCGATGAACTCCCGTCTTCGAGAAGATCGACTTCAGGTGATTGCGCGCCGTTTCGCGCGAGATATGCAGCTGTTCGGCGGCGCCGGCGATCGATGTGCCGGTGACGAGCAGGGCGGCCAGTCGGGATTCCGCCGGGGTGAGGTCGAAGGCCTGGCCGATCAGCGCGGGGTTCGGCGCCGGGCGCGGCGTGAGGTTGGACAGGATCAGCATGGCGCGCGCACCGAGGAAGACCGAGCGCGCCGCGCCGTCCACCGGCAGCAGCCGCAGCACGACCGGGGGCTTGGCCGAGCGGCGGACGAGGATCGGAGAGGCGGGGATCGCGACGGCGTCCGGTGTCGAGCGGATCATGCCGATCAGCTGATCGAATCTTGCCATCGCCTGCTTGTCGCGGAGCAGCAGGCGCCGGTCCCTGATGCGGATCTCATCGTCGAAGCCGCGGTCGGCCGCCTGGTTCGTCCGCAGAACCATTCCTTCCCGATCCAGCGCCAGCGCAGGTTGGCGGACCCGGTCGAGGACGTCGGTCATCGAAGTCAGCACGGCCCGCCCGATCGCCGTGGCGAGCGTGGCCGTCTCGGTCAGGCGCGGCGCCAATTGGGCCAGCAGCTCCTTGTCGCGGGCCTCGAATGCGCCTTCGCGCCCCGTTCGCTGGATCGTCAATGCCCACGCCGCGCTGTCGGCCCAGAAGCCGATGCCGGCGAACCATCGGTAGCCCGATGGAAACAGCAGCTCGTTGTACATGGGATCGGCGCGGATCTGCTCCGGGCTCATGACGTCGAGATCGGTCACGACCTCGCCGGCCATCATGCGCGGGAAGCCCTTGGCGCGGGGGTCCCTCAAATGCCAGTTATTCCTGAAATAGAGTTCGGTCGCTTCCGCGATCGATGCCGTGCGGGGAACGTCCGGGGTCCGGACATCGCTCTGAAGCAGCAGGGCCGCCGACGCCCCGACCGCCTTGCAGATGTCGTCCATGATGCCGTGCCAGGCCGCCGGATTCACGGCGGCCTCGCCAAGTCGATTGAGAACTTTCGACAGCTCCTCATGGTCGATTCGATTGGCTTTCACGAGCGGTCCTCCCTCCGCTGAGCCCTGGTCATTCGCTGCTCGCCGGCGTGCCAATCCCGCGGCATGCCGTGCAGACGCTCCCTTACGTCGGGCCTTTTGGTACGTTTCCCTGACCGGTCATGCTTCGTGAGGAGGCGGCTCGACGCAAGCCCTTTGCCGTTTTTTCCTGAAAAGCGGCGATAGACCAAAGTCTAACGGATAAGGCCCTTTGGAGCGTCGTCGGCAGGCGCCGGATGACCCATTCGGGTCATGCGTCGAGACCTGCCGGCGCTATTCCATGGAAGAGGAATAGTTTTCATTTCGGGAATCGGGATGACGTTGCTCTGCGTAAGCCAGTTGGGTTTCGGTGCTGCTGTCCTGCGCCCGTGGATTCTCGGCAGAGTTGAGGTGCGGCAGAGTGTCGCAGTGACCCCTGCGGGGAGAGCCGTAAATGGCCTGCCTGCGCCATCAGTGGTGGTAGCTCGCCGGATTGGCAGCCTGGGCGATCCCGTCACGCCGGACTCGAGGCGCAGCGCGATTGCTTCGTTCCAGCCCTTATTGGGCTGCAGTCCTGCAAAGCTTCGATCACGTGATTTGCCGGGATCCGGCGTGACCGCAGACCGGAGGCACGCGCCGTATCGGCTGCGCCGTTCAGTCCACACCCTGCTTAAGGTTAGCCGCTGTGCTGTCTTGACGCAGTCACGCAACAGTGGAAACAATTTGCAATTATCAGAAAAGTCTTTTCGACGGTCGGGAATTGCAATTTCGAGACTCCGGTCGACGCCGGGCAACGGGGCCAAGCGTCGAACACCAGGTCGAACAATAACAAGACCACATCATTTCAAACTCACGCCGTTGGGCTGACGGCGAACCCAAGAAATCAAGAACATAACGGGAGGGGCTCACCATGAGCGACCGCATGATGTCACGCGTCGCGTCCATACCGCGTTCCGCTTTCGACGACTGAGCATTTCTCCATCCGCACAACGCGACGCTGCCTCCGCGCGCTCGCGAACAATGCCTGTTGCCCCATTGAGAAAGATGAATCGCCATGATCATTAACGGCACCAACGCGAACGATCAGATCACCGGCACCAGCTCGTCCGACATCATCAATGCGAAGAACGGCGACGATGCCGTCGGCGCCGGGGCGGGCAATGATCTCATCCAGGGCGGCAACGGCAACGACACCATCAATGCGGGCACGGGCAACGACATCATCGACGCCGGCAATGGCAACGACACGGTGGATGGCGGCACCGGCAACGACATCATTTTCGGCGGCAACGGCAACGATACGCTGCTCGGCGGGGCGGGCAATGACCTGATCTCCGGCGACAACGGCGACGATGTCATCGACGGCGGCGCCGGCACCGACATCGTCAGCGGCGGCAACGGCAACGACATCCTGATCTATCGTGCCTCGGAGAACGTGGGCTCGGTCGATATCTACGACGGCGGCAAGGGCCAGGACACGCTCCGCCTCGTCGTGACGCAAACGATGGCGAACTCGGCCTCGTTCAGGTCTGATGTTGCGGCCATCCAGGCCCTTATCGCGCGCTATGGCAGCGCGGATTATGCATTCAGGAGCTTCGACCTCGCCGTCATCTCGATCGAAAAGGTCGAAATCGTCATCGAAGGCCCGACCAATCACGCGCCGGTTGCAGTCGCGGACACCGCCTCCGTCAAGGAGGACGTGACGACGCTTGCCAGCGGCAATCTGCTCGCAAACGACACGGACGCCGATGCCGGTGATACCCACACCGTGTCCGCCGTGGCGGGGGGCACGGACAACGGCACCACGATCACCGTCGCCGGGACCTATGGAACGCTGGTGGTCACCAAGGCGACCGGCGCCTACACCTACACGCTCAACAATTCCAGCGCCTCCGTGCAAGCGCTCGCCGCAGGCCAGCAGGTGACGGAGCAGTTCACCTACACGAATGCCGACAACCACGGTGGAACGGGCTCGTCGACGCTTGCGGTGACCGTCACCGGCAACAACGACACGGCTACGATCACGGTGTCGGGGAGCCAGGACATCTCCGTGACCGAGGCCGGAACCGTGGCCGGCGATCCCAGCGCGTCGGGCAAGCTTGCGGTGGTTGATGCCGACACCGGCCAGGACCATTTCGCAGTCCCGGCCTCGCTCGCCGGCACCTACGGCGATTTCACCTTCAATGCGGCGACGGGCGCCTGGACCTACACGCTCGATCCCGTGAAGTCGAACCCGCTCACCGCAGGGCAGCAGGTCACCGACACCCTGACGGTCACTTCAGCCGACGGCACCGCCAGCCGCAATATCGTGGTGAACATCACGGGCACCAACGATGCAGCCGTGATCGGCAATCTCGGTCAGCACGACGTCACCGAGGACGGCGTCCTGACGGCGTCCGGCACGTTGTCGATCAACGATGTCGATTTGAATCAGAATGCGTTCCAGACCGTCGTCGCCTCGGCTGGCAATCTCGGGACGCTGACGATCGGCGCCAACGGTGCCTACAGCTATTCGGTCGCCAACAACCTCGTTCAATATCTCGGCCAGGGTGAGACCCGCGACGAGACCTTCACCGTCAAGGCCGTAGACGGCACGGCGAAGAACGTGACGTTCACGATCCATGGCGTCAACGACGCCGCCGCCATCGGCGATCCCAGCCAGCACGACGTCACCGAGGATGGCCAGCTGACGGCATCCGGCCAGCTGACCATCAGCGATGCCGACCAGAACCAGGCCGCGTTCCAGGCCGGCCAGATCACGGCATCCGGGAATCTCGGCACGGTGACGCTGCAGGCCGACGGCCATTACACCTATTCGGTCGGGAATGCGGCTGTTCAGTATCTCGGCGCCAACGACGTCAAGACGGAGACGTTTACGGTCAGCTCCGTCGACGGCACGACCAAGAACATCAGCTTCAATATCCATGGCGCCCAGGATGCGCCGAATCTCAGCGTTCAGGACTCCTCGGGTCACGCCGATCAGAACATCACGCTGCACATCGCAGCGAGCAAGATCGACCTGAGCAGCACCCTGTCGGTGAAGATCGAGGGCGTGCCGTCGAGCTTCACGGTCCAGAATGGCGCGTCGGTCGGCGACGGCACCTGGCTGGTGACGGGCGACTCGGTCCAGAGCGTCGTCCTGATCCCGAACCAAGCCGTCGGCAACCCCACTCCGTTCACCCTGCACGTCACCGCCATCTCCGACGACGGTGTTCATCAGGCGGTGAGCACGGGCTCCCTTCAACTGACCGTGCAATCCGGCGTCAACGAGATCAACGCGCTGGATATCGACGGCTATATCGGCGGCGCGACCGTCTTTGCCGACGCCAACAACAACGGAATACTCGACGCGGGCGAGGCCTACACGACGACGAGGGCCGACGGCAGCTTCACGCTGGCGGGCGGATCCGGTCCGCTCGTGAGCATCGGCGGTGTCGATATCTCGACGGGCTTGCAGGTCGCGGGCGTGCTGAGGGCGCCGGAGGGCTCCACCGTCATCACGCCGCTGACGACCTTGATCGTCGCGCTGGTCGACAGCACGGCAGGAGACGAGCATCCGCTGACGGTGGACCAGGCCATCGGCGCCATTGCGGCTGCGTTCAACGTAAATCTCGCCTCCGATCCCCAAAACCCCATCGACCTATTGTCGTACGATCCGGTACCTGCTGCGGTGAGCGGCGATGCGACCGCGACCGCCGTGCTTGCGGCGGCCATCCAGGTCCAAAGCACGGTCGCTCAGGTGTCGGCGGTCGGCGTGGCGCCCGATGCCGTCATTTCAGCGATTGCAGGGGCCATCACGGCATCTCAGACCGTTCCCAATGCGCCGGCCTTCGATCTTTCGTCTTCGGATACGGTTCAGAGTGTCGTCACGGCGTCCGGTGTCAGCACGGCCGCTGCCGCGACGGTGATCGAGGTCGTTGCTGCCGCGAACGACAGCATCCAGACCGCCACGAACGTCACCGAGCTGGCGCAAGCCGGTCAGGTCGCCCAAGGCGCAGCCGCCGATAAATTGGCGACGACCGACTTTACGGATCAAAGTTCCATCGACCAACTGACCGACCAATTTGTCGATCATCTCGACACCGAGGTCGCGAACGCCGTGCTGACCCCGATCGGGAGCACCCTGTTCGGTTCGCTCGGCGATGACGTGCTGGCCGGCGGAAGCGGCAACGATCTGATCGATGGCCAGGACGGCAACGATCGCATCAGCGGCGGCGACGGGAACGACATCCTGTTCGGCGGGGCCGGCAAGGACTATCTGACCGGCGGCGCCGGCGACGACATTCTCGACGGCGGCCCGGGCTTCGACCGCGCCGTCTATACCGACGCGACCGGCGGCGTCACGATCAACCTCGCGGCGGGAACGGCGTCCGGCGCAGGCGTGGATACGGACACGCTCGTCAACATCGAAGCTGCCATCGGCAGCAACTTCGCCGATACGTTCAACGCAGCCGGCTTTACCGGCGACGCTCATGTCCCCGGCAGTCCGGTCGGCTACAACGAGTTCGAAGGCAAGGGCGGCGACGACACCATCATCAGCAACACCAACAGCCAGGGAGCGGAGCTGACGCGCGTCTCCTATGTCAGCGCCACCGGGGCGGTGACGGTGGATCTCGCGGCCGGTTATGCGCAGGGTGATGCGTCGGTGGGCCATGACACTCTCGTCGGCTCCGGCTTCAACGGTGCCTGGGGCTCGGCCTACAACGATACGATTCTCGGCAGCAACAATCCGATGTTCACCGCGGAGGTGTATTCGGGCTTTGCGGGCAACGACTACATCGACGGTCGCGGTGGCTTTGATCGCGTGGACTACAACGTCGATCCGAACACCACGACGGGAATCACGGTCAATCTGGCCGGCGGCGTCGTGACCGGCGATTCGACCGTCGGAACCGATACGCTGCGCGGCATCGAGGCGATCCGCGGCACCAACTTTGTCGATACCTACAATGCCACCGGCTTCGGCTCGGGCAGCGTCAATGCCGGCTCGAACGGGACGTTCAACGAGTTCACCGGCAACGGTGGCGACGACTTCATCACCGGCAACGGCTTCACGCGGCTCGGCTTCAACAACGCGACCGGCGGGGTCCAGGTCGACTTCGTGACCGGCATCGCCACCGGCGATTTGTCCGTCGGACGCGATCAATTCACCGGCGTCAACGCCGTTCAGGCATCGATGTTCAACGACACGCTGCTGGGCGGTGCGACCAACGACACGTTCACCGGCCTTGCGGGCAACGACTATATCGACGGCCGTGGCGGCTTCGACGTCTCGTCCTACAACAACATCTTCTTCGTCACGGGCAGCATCACCGTCGATATGGCGGCCGGCATCGTCACCGGAGACGCGTCGAACGGCGTCGACACGCTTTTGTCGATCGAAGGCATTCAGGGCACCAGCTTCGACGACACATACAATGCGACCGGCTATGGCACGACCGGGGCCAATATCGGAAACAACGGGACCTTCAACCAGTTCGAAGGCCTTGGCGGCGACGACCAGATCACCGGCAACGGCAACACGCGCCTGATCTTCGTCAACGCGACCGGCGGGGTGACCATCAATCTCGCCGGCGGCACCGCCACCGGCGACGGCTCGACGGGCCACGACAGCTTCACGGGCGTCAACAGTGCGTTCGGCAGCAATTTTGCCGACATTTACGATGCAACGGGCTTCACCGGTCCCAACGCGAGCTTCAATTCGTTCCAGGGCAATGCCGGGAGCGACATCATCACCGGCAACGGCAATACACAGATCCAGTTCGGCAATGCGACCGGCGGCGTGAGCGTCAATCTCACCGCCGGCACGGTCGACGGCGACGGCTCGGTCGGCCACGACACCATCACCGGTGGCGTGTTCAACGTGGCGGGGTCCAACTTCAGCGACACCATCATCGGCAGCGCGGGCAATGACAGTCTCTCGGGCAATGTAGGCAACGACATCCTGGATGGTCGCGCCGGCAACGACTCCCTCAACGGCGGCGCCGGCACGGACACTTTCGTCTATGCGACAGGCGGCGGCTTCGACTTCGTCCAGGACTTCGTCCATGGCCAGGACAAGATCGATCTGACCGGCCTTTACGGCATCTACAGCCTTGCCGATCTGCAATCGCATGCCGTGCAGGCCGGCCCCAACACCGTCATCACCTTCAGCGCGAGCGAGGGCCTCACGCTTCAGAACGTCAATCTGAGCAGCTTGACGGCGAGCGACTTCCTGTTCGGCACGCCCGCGGCGCCGATCGTCGGCGACGGCAACGCGAATACGCTCGTCGGCACGGCGAACTCCGAAACGATCAGCGGCCTCGGCGGCAATGATCGGCTTCAGGGTCTGGGCGGCAGTGATTATCTGGATGGCGGTCTGGGCTTCGACCGAGCGGTCTATACCGACGCGACCGGTGGTGTTTCCATCAATCTTACAGCAGGTACGGCATCTGGACCGGGCGTCGGAACGGACACGCTCGTCAACATCGAAGGCGCGGTCGGCAGCGACTTTGCTGATACGTTTGATGCTACCGGGTTTACGGGTGACAGCGGAATCCCGGGAGCCGCGATCGGCTTGGCCGAGTTCGAGGGCAGGGGCGGGAACGACACCATCGTCGGCTCAGTCAATGCTTCCGGTGAAATCCTGGGTCGGGTTTCCTATGCCAGTGCCACGGCGGCCGTGACGGTCGACATTGCTGCGGGAATCGCCGACGGCGATGCTTCGGTCGGACACGATACGTTCAGCGCCATCAACGCGATCGTCGGCTCCGCCTATGCCGACACTCTGCTCGGCAGCGATAATCCCAGCGGCACTTACGAGCAGTACGATGCACGCGGCGGCGATGATCTGATCGACGGCCGCGGCGGCTACGATTTTGCGAGCTATAATAACGACGCGTCGACGACATCCGGCCTTACGGTCAACCTCGCCGCCGGCATCGTCACGGGTGATAGCTCGGTCGGTACCGACACGTTGCGTTCGGTCGAGGCAGTGCGCGGCACCAATTTCGCCGACACCTACAGCGCCATCGGATTCAGCGGCGCGAGCACCAATGCCGGCTCGTTCGGCACCTTCAATAACTTCGAAGGTATGGGCGGCGACGATACGATCACCGGAAACGGCGCGACCCGGGTCCAGTACACCCTGGCGCTCGACGGCGTGACGGTCGATCTTGCCCTGGGAACGGCCCACGGTACCGCGGCTGGCGACATCGCGCAGGTCGGCACCGATCATTTCACGGGTGTCAATGCGGTGATGGGATCGCTGTTTGGCGACGTCATCAACGGAAGCAGTGCCAGCGAAGTCTTTATGGGGCTCGCCGGAAACGATCAGATCAACGGTGGCGCCGGGTTCGACACCGCTCAATACAGCAACCTGACCTTCGTCACGGGTGGCGTCAACGTCAATATGGCGAGCGGCACGGTCACCGGCGATGCCTCGACGGGGACCGATACTCTGCGCTCGATCGAGGGCGTTCAGGGCACGATATTCGCCGATACCTATGATGCGACAGGCTTTGGTCAGGCTGGCGCACTCAACGTCGGCAACAACGGCACTTCCAACAATTTCGAAGGCTTCGGCGGGGATGATGTCGTAACCGGCAATGGCAGCACGAGGCTAATCTACGGCAACGCTACGGGTGGTGTGACCATCAGCATGAGTGCCGGCACGGTCACGGGTGATGTGTCCGTCGGCCATGATAGCTTCACCAACATCAACGCCGTCAACGGCAGTAATTTCGCCGATCTTTACGACGCGACCGGATTTGTCGGCCCGAACAACAATTTCAATATATTCCAGGGCGTGGGTGGCGACGATCAGATCATCGGCAACGGCAACACTCAAATTCAGTATGGCAATGCCACGACCTCGGGCGTGACGGTCAATTTGGCGGCGGGCACCGCGAGCGGTGACGGGAGCGTCGGCCATGACACCTTCACCGGCGTCAACCAGGTTGTCGGCAGCAACTTTGCCGACGTCTACGACGCAACCGGCTTCAACAGCGTCTACGGAACGTTCAACAACTTCATGGGCGGTGCCGGCAACGACACCATCACCGGTAACGGCGATACGCAGATCACATTCGGCAATCCGACAGGTGGCGTTATCGTCAACCTTGCGGCAGGAACCGTCGACGGCGATGCGTCGGTGGGGCACGACACGATCACGGGCGGCGTCAGGGCTGTCCAGGGCACGATATTCAATGACAGCCTCACCAGTGGCGATGGCGACAACACCCTGTTCGGCAATGCCGGCAGCGATGTTCTCGATGGCGGTGCCGGGAACGACTATTTGAGCGGTGGTACCGGTGCCGATACCTTCATCTACGCGACCGGCGATGGTGCGGACTACGTCCAGGACTTCCTCCATGGCGATGGAGACAAGATAGATCTGACCGGCGTCAACGGAGTGTTCAGCCTTGCCGACGTGCAGGCTCACGCGACGCAAAATGGTTTAGACACCAGCCTGGACTTCGGGGGCGGCAATACCCTGTATTTGCAGAACGTCAATCTCGGCTCCCTCACCGCGAGCGACTTCGTGTTCGGGACGCCGATCGTTGGAGACGACAATCCCAATACGCTGGTCGGTACGTCGCACAATGACACGATCGTTGCCCTCGGGGGTAACGACATGCTTGAGGGCGGCGGCGGTCTCGACCTTCTCGACGGTGGATCTGGCTTCGACCGAGCCATCTATGCCGCGGCAACGGGCGGCATCACCGCCAACCTCGCCGCTGGCACCGCCTCGGGCGCCGGCGTCGGAGCGGACACGCTCGTCAACATCGAGGGGGTGATCGGCAGCGATTTCGCCGACACGTTCAATGCGGCCGGCTTCATCGGCTCGACCGGCCTGCCCGGCGTCGCCACCGGCCAAAGTGAATTCGAGGGGCGCGGCGGTGACGACATCGTCGTCGGCAACATCAACGCCCTGGGGCAGGCCGTGACCCGGATGTCCTATCTGGGAGCAACCGGCGCTGTCACGGCGGACATCGGGGCAGGCACCGCGGATGGCGATGCCTCCGTCGGCCACGACACCTTCTCCAACGTCTCGACGATCTGGGGCTCGGCCTATAACGACACGATCTACGGCAGCGACAATGCGTCCTTCACTTACGAGACCTATGAAGGTCGCGGCGGTGACGACTATATCGACGGCCGCGGCGGCTACGACCAGGTCACCTATAATTCGGACACGACGACCACGTCGGGCATTTACGTTCACCTTGCCGCGGGTACGGTGAACGGTGATGCGACTGTCGGCACCGACACGATTCGCAGCGTCGAAGCCGCGCGCGGCACCAATTTCGACGACACGTTCGATGCGACGGGCTTCGGCCAGCTTGGTGCGACCAATGTCGGCTCCTCCGGGACCTTCAACGATTTCGCCGGCGCCGGCGGCAACGACACCATCATCGGCAACGGCTCTACCCGCCTGAATTACCAGATCGCGGCCGCGAGCGTCAGCGTTGACCTCGAGACCAGCGTCATCGGGACCACGAATGCGGTCACGGTGGCCGGTAGCGCCACGGGTGCGACGGAGGGTACCGATACCTTCACCGGCGTCAACGCCGTGCAGGGCTCGACCTTCTCCGATTCAATGCTCGGAAGCAGCTTCAACAACAACTTCACCGGGCTCGGCGGCGACGATTACATCGACGGCCGCGGCGGTTTTGACACCGCGATCTACAACAGCCTGAGCACGGTCACGAGTGGCGTGACCGTTGATATGGCCGCTGGCACGGCGACCGGTGATGCGTCGATCGGAACGGATACGCTGCGCTCGATCGAGGGCATTCAGGGAACCGGCTATGCCGACACCTATGTGGCGACCGGCTTTGGCGGTGTGAGCGCCAACGCCGGCTCGTTCGGCAATTTCAACCAGTTCGAAGGCCTCGGTGGCGACGACCAGATCACCGGCAACAACAACACGCGACTGATCTACTCGAATGCCACGGGAGGCGTCACCGTCAACCTGAACGCGGGTTCGGTCACGGGCGATGCGTCGGTCGGACATGACAGCTTCACGGGCGTCAACAGCGCCTATGGCAGCAATTATGCCGACACGTACAATGCGACGGGCTTCATTGGGTTCAATTCCTTCCAGGGCCAGGGCGGCAACGACCTCATCACCGGCAACGGCAGCACGCAGCTGATGTTCGCCAACGCGACCTCTGGCGTGATCGTCAACCTCGCGAACGGCACCGTGGATGGCGATGGTTCTGTGGGGCACGACACCATCACGGGAGGGGTAACCAGCGTTTCGGGCTCGAACTTCGACGACACCATCACCGGTTCTGCCGGCAACGATCAGCTGCTCGGCAACAGCGGCAACGACCTGCTCGGCGGCGGTGCCGGCAACGATAGCCTGAACGGCGGCACTGGCGCTGACACCTTCATCTATGCCGTCGGCGGAGGCGCCGACACTATCGTCGACTTCCTGCATGCGGACGCGGACAAGATCGACCTCACGGGCGTCCCCGGTGTCTCGAGCCTTGCCGACATTCAGGCGCTTGCGACCCAACAGGGGTCGAACACGGTCATCGACTTCGGCAATGGCGACACCCTCACGCTGCTGAACGTGACGCTGTCGAACCTTACGGCTGCCGACTTCGTCCTCGGGCAGGGCGTGCATCTCGTCGGCGACGCCAACGCAAATACGCTGGTCGGGACCGCCTACGCGGACAATCTGAGTGGCCTTGCGGGCAACGATCGCCTCAAGGGCCTCGACGGCAACGATCTGCTCGATGGCGGCCTCGGCTTCGACCGTGCCGACTATGTCGCGGCAACGGGCGGCATCACCGCAAATCTCGCGGCAGGCTCCGTGACGGGTCCAGGCGTCGGCACGGACGCCCTGGTGAATATCGAAGGCATCGTAGGCAGCGACTATGCCGACACGTTCAACGCGACCGGCTTTACCGGCGATACCGGCATTGCCGGCACCAATGTGGGCTTCAACGAGTTCGAAGGCCGCGGCGGCAACGACAGCATCACGGGAGGAATGAACAGCCTGGGTGCGCTCTTGACGCGCATCTCCTACGTCAGCGCAACGGGCAGCGTGACCGTCGATCTGGCGGCCCATTCGGCGGTCGGAGACGGCTCGGTCGGCACTGATACCCTGGTGGGTTCGGGCTTCGGAGGCGTTGTCGGCTCAGGGTTTGCCGACCAACTGCTCGGCAGCGCCAACGGCCCCGGCACCGTGGAAATCTTCGAAGGTCGAGCCGGCGACGACTTCATCGACGGCCGAGGCGGCTTCGACCGGGCGGACTATGCGCTCGATCCGGCCGCGGTCGGCGGGATCAACGTTCAGCTGGCCGTGGGTACCGTAACGGGCGATGCCACGACGGTCGGCACAGACACGCTGCGATCGGTCGAATCCGTGCGCGGCTCGAACGCCGCCGACACCTTCAACGCCGGCGGCTTCAGCCAGCTCAGCCAAAATGCAGGTTCCAACGGGACCTTCAACGAATTCATCGGCATGGGAGGCAACGACAGCATCACCGGCAACGGCAACACCCGCGTTTCCTTCACCAACGCAACCGGCGCCGTGGTCGTTGATCTGCTGGCCGGCACCGCAAGCGGCGACGCATCCACGGGCAACGATACGTTCAGCGGCGTCAACGCCGTGATGGCGTCGATGTACAACGACATCATCCGCGGCAGCAACATTACGACGGCGACGGAGACGTTCACCGGCCTTGCCGGCGACGATTTCATCGACGGCCGCGGCGGCTTCGACGTCGTCAGCTACAACAACATCTACTTCTCCACCGGCCCTGTCACCATCGACTTCACGGCAGGCACCGCGACCGGAGACGCCTCGATCGGCAACGATACGCTCCGCGGGATCGAGGGGGCTCAGGGCACCACCTTCAACGACGTCTTCACGGCCACGAATTTCGGCGCCGTCGGCTTCCAGAACGGCGCGACCAACAACGTCGGCAACAACGGCAATTTCAACCAGTTCGAAGGTCTGGCCGGCAACGATACGATCACCGGCAACGGCAACACCCGAATCATCTATTCCAGCGCGACCGATGCCGTGACCGTCAACCTGCAGGCCGGCACAGCAACCGGCGGCGGCTCGATCGGGACCGACACCTATGTGGGCGTCAACAGTGCGACCGGCAGCAATCTGGACGACACTTACAATGCCACCGGCTTCACCGGTGTCACCTCGGCCGGATCGTTCGGCACCTTCAACCTGTTCGAAGGTCTGCTCGGTAACGACACCATCACGGGTAACGGCAATACAAGGGTCTCCTATTCGCAGGCGAGCGGGGGCGGAGTTTCCGTCGACCTTTCGACCGGGCATGTGAGCGGTGCGGCGGGTGCCGACGTCATCACGGGCGGCGTCAACAGCGTCCAGGGCTCGAACCAGGTCGACCTCTTGGTCGGTGGCTCGAACAACGAGTTCTTCTTCGGCGGTGGCGGTGGCGACACCATCAACGCCGGCGGCGGAAACGACGGCATTACCGGCCAGGGCGGCGATGACGCGATCGACGGTGGCGCCGGTACCGACATGGCGATCTTCTCAGGGTTACAAGCGCAATACAACGTCACGACGTCAGGGACGATCCAGGTTCAAGACACAGTCGCGAACCGCGACGGCACCGACACGCTGAGTAACGTCGAGGTGCTGCAGTTCAGCGATGGCATCCTGTTGCAGTCGTCGGGCACGTTGGGAAGCCCGATCGATCTCTCGACGCAGCAATTCTCCAACTCGGCGACCGTGATCGGAACCGCCGGGGACGATTATCTCCGCGTCGGGTCCAACATCTTCGGGCACGCGCTCAATCTGGGTGCGGGGACGGGCGACACCGTCCTGCTCAACGGCACCTTCGGCAACGGCTACACGCTCAATCTGGCCGGCGTCGAGAACGTGATCGGCACCGGCGCCGACGAATTCGTCAATCTGACGGCGAACGCCAACGGGCTGGTCGTCGATCTCGGCGACGGCAACGATCAGCTCAGCCTCGCGGGCGGTGCCAATACGCTCAGCCTGATCGGCGTCGAGAATATCGGCGGGTCCGATTTCGGTCCGACGCCCGGCGTCAACGACGTGCTGACCTTGTCGACGACGGTCACGGGCCTGAACATCAGCCTCGGCAACGGCGACAATACGATGTACCTCGCTGCCGGCGCGAACTCGTTCACGAACATCTACGACGTCAACCACGTCAACGGAACGGCGAGCGACGACACCCTGACCGTCACCGGCTCGATCGGGGCGGCCAACGGCGTCGCGATCGATCTCGGCGACGGCCAGGACACGATCGTCCTTGGCGGAAACTTCGCTACCTTCGCCGCGACCGGTGTCGAACACATCAACGGCAATTCGGGCGACAATCAGCTCACCTTGACGAGTGACAGCAACGGTGTCGCCATCGACATGGGCGGCGGAAGCGACTGGGTGTGGCTCGCCAACGGCGTCAACTCGCTCAGCATCAGCGGCGTCGAGAACCTCAACGGCAGCGACTTCACCGGCAATCTCTTTCCGTCCGACGACACGCTCACGCTGCTGAACACCGTGTCGGGCGTCAGCGTCAATCTCGGAGAGGGAACGGCCAACGTCCTCAATCTCGCCGCAGGGAGCAACTCGTTCGACAATCTGTGGAACGTGAATCAGCTGAACGGCAGCTCGTCGGACGACGTCCTGACGCTGCAGGGCAGCCCGGCGAACGTGATCGATCTCGGCGACGGCAATGACACCCTGAACATCAACATGAATGTCTTCGACATCACGGTGACGAACGTCGAAACCATCAACGGTTCCGCGAATTTCGACCGGATCACGATCGGCAACACCTCGGGTAACACCACGATCACAGCCGGGGCGGGGGCGGACGAGATCTTCGCGAGCGGAGGACATGACAACTTCCGCTTCCTCAGCACCGCGGATTCCGCCGCCGGTGCTGCCGATACCATCCACAATTTCGACGCGGCCAACGATAGTTTCACGTTCTCCGGCATCAGCGTCGCCGGCGGTCACATCGAATATGTGGATGGGGCGACTCTGCTCGGCGGCAACCAGGCTTCGGCTCATCTTCAGAACATCGGGCCGGGCAACGACTATCTCCAGATCGATATCGATGGTGACGGAACGAGCGACATGGACGTGAGCCTGCTGAACGCCAGCGGCGCGCTCCACAATGGCAACTTCCTGACCTGAGAAAGAAGGCCGGCTTCGGAGATGGCGCAACGCCTGTCTCCGGAGCCGCTGCCGGCTTTGCATCGGATTGATCCGCCGCGCGGAATTGGCGTGCGGTCCCCAAAAAAAGACCGCCGCCACCTCATCGGTGGATCGGCGGTCTGTGGTCGAAGGCTGCGAGGCGCTCAGGCCTCGGTCCGGACCAGCGCTCCCGCGCTTAGCGGGCGTACCAATAGCCCCACCAGCGCTGGGACACAGGACGCGCCTGCGATTTCATCGCCGCAACTTCCTCGACGGAGCGAACCTGCGGGCCATAGATCGCGGGCGGGTAGACGTCATCCCACAGCACGACCCCGGTATGGACGTAGGCCGCCCGATGATGCGCCGGTGCAAGCGCGAGCTCGGCCGCTGGCGCGACGGAGGCGGTCAAGGCGAGGCCGAGAGCGGACAGGGCAATGGATGGAATAACAGCGCGGAAGTTCATTGGATTGAATCCCTCGTCAAATGAGATGTGAAATAATGCGATGGGTCCCGATTGGTTGCAAGGGCACGGGCTGGCCGGCGGACCCGAAATTTCAAGGACAGGCGCGACAGCTGCGCCCGATGGCAACAGGCCGGGAAGCGCTCGCCTGCGAGGGCATCTATATATAAAGAGTAAGTCCCATGAAATAATCGCGAACGTTGTGGTCGATGCAAACGTGATTGCGCTCTATGCACACGCGCGATCGGCCTGAACAATCTTTCAGCGCCGGGAGTCGGCTTGAATCATGATGTCGACACACTGCTCGCTCTTCATGAGTCCCGGACTATCCAGGACGACTCTCATGACTTCTACCTTCGTGTCCGCTTCGATCTTCAGTGCTGGCCTCATCCTGGGCTACACGCTGCGTGCCTGGCGCATCCAGCGAAGTCCTGCGAGCTCATCTTGTGGCGTCTCGCGGCATGCGGGCAGGGAAGCTCCCACCTCGACCTTCGGCCACGCCCGTCGGGCTTTTTAGACAAGGTCCAATTCGTCGGCGGTATCCGCCGGATCTCACTGATGCGATGGGGCGTGACGAGATGAGCGAACCGAAGAAGGATGCGCCGCGGCGCTACATCGTGGATGGTGCCGGACAGCGCGTGCTGGTCGGACTGACGATCTCGGAGACGATCGAGTTCGAAGCCATCGACAATCCGGGCGTTCGCCTCGGCGCCGATTGGCTCGAGGGGCGTCCTGTCCGTCAGGACGGACACGGGGAGCGGTGGCTCGAGCTCTACGTCAAGCACGAGCGCGCCTGGCACGATTGGATGGCCAAGACGCGCGCGCGGCCGGAAAAGCCCTGCTTGCTCAACTAAAGCATGATCCGGAAAAGTGCGAAGCGGTTTTCCGGAAAGATCATGCGCAAACAATAACCTAAAGCGCGATGATGATTCATCCGAATGTCATCGCGCTTTAGCGATCGCGGTCAGGCCTCCGCGCCTCACACCGCGAGCATCCTGCTGCCCTGGATGCTCATCAGGGTCAGATTGCCCGTGGCATAGGCGCCGGTGTCGATGTTGACGCGGTTCGTCATGAATTCGGCGCTGCGGACCGGCGTATGGCCGTGCACGATATATTTGCCGAACTGCTCTTCGCTCTGCAGGAATTCTTCGCGAATCCAGAGCAGGTCGCGCTCCGTCTGCTCGGCCAGCGGCACGCCCGGGCGGACGCCGGCGTGAACGAAGAAGAAGTCTCCGCAACTGAAGCTCAGCCGCAGATTGTCCAGGAATTCCAGATGTTCGGTCGGCATCGCCCGGATCAGATCGCGCAGGATCGACGCCGGCTCGCTGCGCTTCAGGTCCGGCGGGGCGAGCCCGTAGGACATCAGGGTCTGAGTCCCGCCGACGGCAATCCAGTTCTCGAACAATGAGGGATCTTCGAACACCCTGACGAGGAATGCCTCGTGGTTTCCCTTGAGAAAGACCGCGTTGCCCCGGCGGCTGCGTTCGACCAGGACGTCGAGGGTGGAGCGCGTATCGGGTCCACGGTCGATGTAATCGCCCATGAACACCTCGATCGCATAGCGCGGCCGGCTTTGGGCGACGTCGGCGTCGATCACCCGCAGCATGGGCTGGAGCAAGTGTGCGCATCCGTGAATATCCGAGATCGCATAGATGCGGACTCCCTCCGGCAATTGCGGCTTGGGAGTCGGCGGACGTGGTCGGGCAAGAGATATCATGGCGCTCAATCGATCGGGTGGTCGAAAAGAATTTCCCCAAGTCGCCGGCACCGGAGAGCTTCCATTTCACGCGAACGAATGAGCGGTGAAGGGAGCGTCCTGTTCTCCGGCTCGATCACGCCAAAAGAAGGGCACGGCAATTCTTGCCCACCTCGTGATGCCGTGGGAGGGCGATTGATCGCTCCCGCGGCAATTGCATCGCTCACTGCGAGAGCGCAGCAAAGATGCATGCCTTGAGAGAATTTTTCTCGCGCACGCCCAGATAGAAATTCATCGAAATTCTCGTAAATGACTCAATGCGAGTCATCGATGCAATTCTTCGCCTGAAAGATGAGCGAACAAGCACTCGCGCGAGCACGAGACATCGCTCTCGACGTGGAACTTGAGTCAAAATAGGGCAACGCGTTCGCTGATATGTCATCACTGTGACGATAATTTTTGCGCATTGAAATTCGCCTCGCATTTCAGACTCGCACACGATCCGTGCGCCGCAAAAGTTTTGCGTGCAGCGCCACAATCTCGCTGCGATCAAACAACACTTTCCGTGCGGGGAATTGACGAGTCTTCAGCATCACGATGAGCGTCAGACACTCTCTCGACAAGCAGAGGTTAGAATGGCTGTTGCAACTTATGGTTCTGAAAACGCTCATACGCTGTCGTCGACGCGCGGCAGCTCGCTTCAGAGGCCATTCCAGATCGTCGTCATGGCGGCTGACTTTCTGCTGATCCTGTTGAGCTATGCCGCCGGGGCTTCGATATACGGTGCGGCCGTCGCCTCGCCCACCGACGGCGCTTCGGTGGGAGCCGGGTTGTTCGTCGGCGTGGTGTTCGTCGCTGTCGCCTATTTCCGGGACGTCTATGCCACGCACCGTCTGCTCAACGTCGTCTGGCAGCTTCGCAAGGCGGTGCTGATCTGGCTGACGTCGCTGACGATCCTGGCCGTTGCGGCGTTCCTGCTGAAATCGACGGACAACCTGTCCCGCGGCACCGTCCTCGTCTTCGCGCTGATCGGCGGACTTGGCCTGATCAGCCTGCGCTTCGTCTGGCAGGCGGTGTTCGGCACCACCTTCGCGAGAAGCCGGCTGGTCGATCGCAAGGTGATACTGCTCAGCCTCAAGCCGCTCGACTTCACCTCGAGCCGCTTCAAGGATTTGCGCAGGAATGGGTTCGACGTGATGCGCCATTTCGTGCTCGGCGACGAACGGGACGATGGCCATTGGGAGCGCCAGATACGCGATGTGATCCGTCAGTCGCGCTCGGCCGACGTCGATGAATATCTGCTCGCGATCGACTGGAACGAATTGCCGATGCTCCGCAAGCTCAGGCCATATCTGCGCGCCGTCCCGCAGCCGATACGCCTGCTGCCGGACGATTCCGTCGCCGATCTGGTGGCCCGCCCGTTTCTGCCGGTCTCCGGGACCGTCGCGGTCGAAATCCAGCGGCCGCCGCTCACCATCCTCGAGCGCCTGCAGAAGCGCTGCCTGGACGTCGGCGTGGCCGTGTTCGCCCTCGTGATGCTGACCCCGCTGCTGCTGACCGTGGCCCTGCTGATCAAGCTGGATTCGCCGGGAAACGTCATATTCCGACAGTCGCGCCGCGGCTTCAACGGCAGGCCGTTCGAGATCTGGAAGTTCCGTAGCATGACCGTTTCCGAGAACGGCGAAACGATTGCCCAGGCGACCAAGCGGGATGCTCGGGTCACCAAGATCGGTCGCTTCCTGCGCATGACCAGCATCGACGAGTTGCCGCAGCTCTGGAACGTTCTGCGCGGGGATATGTCACTGGTCGGCCCGCGTCCGCATGCGCTGGCCCATGACAACTACTATGACGAGCTCATCAGCAAATACGTCTACCGGCATCACATGAAGCCGGGTCTCACCGGCTGGGCCCAGGTGAACGGCTTCAGGGGCGAAACGCCGACGATCGATCTGATGGAGAAGCGGGTCGAGTATGACGTCTGGTACGTCAGCAACTGGAGCATCTGGCTCGATCTCAAGATCATGGCCCGCACGGCGTCCGCCGTCATGTTCCAGGAAGCTTACTAGCCCCTCACGATCCGGAGCCGCAGGATCGAGAGATCAGGTTCCATCCCGCGACGACCTGCCGAAGAGCCGCATGATCGCATCGCGCAAGGCGAGCAACGGCGGCACCAGCACGAAGAAGGCTCCCATCGCAACGGAGACGATGACCTGACGAACCGAAAAGGGTTCGTCCTGCTCGATGTCTCGCCGGCTCGGATCGATGGGCGCGGGGGAAAGGGTCGTGGCCATCGTCTGGCGACGAGCCTTGCGCGGGGGAACCACGATCAACACGAACAGGATGTTGAGCAGGACCCAAATAGTCAAAATCGTCAGGACGATCAGCATTCCGAGCCCGCCGGAAAAGAACTACAAATATGAGCCGAGGTTAGCCTCAGGGAACCCATAAGGGAAGATGCCCAAAGTTTCGGCATTGGAAGCATCGAAGATCGGTTTGTCTCTTCGTATCGATGAATGGTTGCCAATTGAGGCAGTGTCGTAGCCATCACCGTCGTCGTCAATCCTTGCTTTTGGCTAGGCCATTAACTGCAAGTTGTGGATTCCGGACGAATACGGAGACCTGAGCGGTCGAGGCAGGTTGGCGCGATCCCCGGCTTCAAGAGCGCAGGCGCATTCGATTGCCTTCAGGCGACAGTTCCGCAAGGCGCAAAAAAGGCCCGCTGCCAATTGGCAACGGGCCTTTCTTTCAGTTCGACGGGTGTATTGCGCCCGCGTCCGTCTAGGCGTGCTCGACGTAATAGCTGTTGTGATGCTTGCCCTTGTACGCCTCGATGCGCTTGAGCATCTTCGGGTTGGCGCGATTGAGGACGGCGCCGAGCAGCTTCTTCTGCAGGACTTCGGATCCGGAAACCGACTCCTGAAGCGCGCTTCGCGTCGTCTGCCCCCATTCGATCACATAGACCATGGCGTCGATCAGGAGGCTGACGGCCTTGGAATCCGCCACCGGCATGACAGGGGCGAGGTCGATCACGATGTACTCGTAGTGCTCCCTCAGCACCTTGAGCAGCTCGGCCATCGCCTTCGATCCGATGACGTCGGCCGAATTGACCATGCGGGAGGCCACGACCGACGGTAGGAAATCCAGGCCCGTCTCCTTGCTTCGCTGCACGTGATAGCCGAGGCTGGCGGGGTCGCTGAGGGCTTCCACCAGGCCGCTCTTGGCGTCGGGTGCGAGTTCCCGGGTCAGCGAGCGCGTGTGGAGGTCGCCGTCGATCAGGACCACGCGATGTCCGGTGAGCGCGATCAGCTGCGCGAAGTTGGCGGCCACCGTCGTCTTGCCTTCCTTGGGCAGGGACGAGACGATGCCGATCACCTTGATCTCGCGGGTCAGGCGCGCGACGTCGATCGACACCTTGATGTTGCGCAACGTTTCGGCAAACCGCGAGAACGGATGGTCGACGACGTAGCGGGACAGATCGGCCGGGCTCGTCTTGGCTGAGGTCGAAAGCAGCGCGCCGGTCCTCGTTGCCGGACCGATGTCGGGCAGGACTCCGAGGCATTTGACGCCAAGCTCGTCCTCGACTTCGCCTGGGGTTCGCAGGACATCGCTCAGCAGCTCACGCCCGAATGCGACGCCAAAGCCGAGGCAGAGACCGCCCACCAGGCCTCCTACCAGCGCCAGCACCGTGCGCGGCGAGCTCTTGCGATCCGGCTTGGTGGCGGTGCTGATCAGGCGCGCCTCGCTGAGCGGAAAGCTCTGATTTTGCGTCGCGCTCTGCAGCTTCTCGAGGAAGTTGTTGTAGAGGTTGCGGTAGGTGTCGGCGGCGCTTTCGAGGTCGCGCAGCTTGACGGCGGCCTGGCCGGTATCGCCGGCCTGGGCGACGAGCTCCTTCACGCTTTTCTCGAGCGATGCCTCCCGGCTTTTTGCGATCTCGTAATCGCTGCGATAGGCATCTCCGATCCGATGCAGCTCGTCGGCGATGTTCTTGCGCAGCTCCTCCATCTTGTTGGCCAGATTGACCGCCGCAAGATGCTGCTTGCCGTAGCGTCGCGACCAATCCGCATATTGGGCCTGAAGGTCGAGATATTGGGCGCGCAGGCGGGTGATGACCGAGTTGTTGAGAGCGTCCGTCACGGTTGACTGCGCAACATCCTGGTCGGAGATCGCGTCGATCCGGTCGAGACGAGCCTTGGCTTCGGCCGTCGCCGCTCGCGCCTGAACCAGCTGCGTATTCAGGTCCGACAATTGCTGCTCGGACATCAGGCCGCGGCTGGTTCCGACGATATTGTTTGCGGCCTTGAAGGTCTGCACGGCGCGGTCGCTGGCCGTTGCCTGCTCGCTCAGCTCGACGCTGCGCTGCTGAAGCCATTCGGTTGCGCGCTTGGTGGACTGATATTTGGCTTCCAGGGCGCCGACGAGGTAGGCATTGGCGATGGCGTTGACGATCTTGGCGGCCTTGTCGGGGCTTCGCGAGCGATAGTTCATCGACAAGACATACGTCGTCAGGACGCGTTCCGTTCTCAGGTTCTTCTGAACCTGCTCGACCACGGCGTGTTCGAGACGCTCCTGGGACGCGGCTTCGCCGGATCTGAACAGCGACATGACCTTGCCGAGGACGATGGACAGAAGGCCCGGGTTGGAGCCATTGAACTCCGGATCGTCCGTCAGCTTCAGGCGGCGGACAACCGAGAGAATCAGGTCGTCCGAATTGATGACTTCGACCTGGCTGTCGACGTAGCCGGTGTCGATGAGGGCGCTGTTGGCGTTGCTGTCCTTGTCCAGCACCTGCGCCTGACGCGTATCCATCATGATGCGGGCATTCGCCGTGTACATGGGCTGCGCCATGACCAGATAGACGAACACCAGGGCCAGCGCAGCACCGGTGCACGCCGCGATGATCGGCCATTGCCGGCGCAGGACGTCGGCCACGCGCTCGAAGCTGAGGACCGCTCCGCCGAATTCGATGCCGAAACGATGTCCCGACTGAAAATGTTCTCTGGGTTGGTACATTATCTAATTCGCTGCCTTTTGACGGTCGGGGATCAATTCGGAAGGGGGACGGGTTTGAACGGATTGGCCAGCTTGGTCTTCCACTCGCCCTCGAGCAGTGCCCCGCCTCGGGCCGGCTGTGGCGGTCCCTTGGCTTGCGATAGAGCCGGGGCGCCGGAGCTGTCGTCTCCCGCGGCGGAGTAGCCTGCTTGCACGTTGAGATCGCCGATCCGCTGCGTGAAATCCCTGATCTTGCGCGCGGCCTCCGGCTTGGTCGACGTGCATCGTCCTTCGGCAATCTTCAGCGCGGCGCCGATGGCGGAACGATCGGTCGAAGACGAGGCGGTGATCAACGTCTGCACGGACGGCAAGACCGACGGATTCGTGGCGATATAGGTGGAGAGCCGGTATCTTAGCTTCTCCTTGTCATTGCGCAGCCGTTCCAGAAGCGAGGAAGGCGACTTGACGAATGTGTCGAGTTCGAGCTGCGAGGCACGATCCGAGAATTCGACGCACTGCGCGCGGCAGGCATCGATGCTCGACACGATCAAGGCAGAGCCTGCCAAGACGATCGGTAGCCATCGTTGCCTTGTAAGGCGACGTGTTCGTGCGAAGTCCATCCGTGTCCCTTCCTCCTGTTGCAATAGGAGAACACGCGAAACCTGACAGTTAACTGTGTCAATTTTTGTGCGACGCAAAAGTTGAGTTCGCAGCAATAAGCCAGTGTCACTTCGAGTGGGTTGTAAAATGAGGATATGCAATGCATGCGAGATTGGCATCTCTCGCCTAGTAATGTTGCAACTTGAAAACATATGAGGCGTTTGCACGGCCGCGCGTCGCAGACGGACGTCGCAAAACCGACACAAGTCGTCATCGGGACATTGGTTCCCGCGAGTCAAAAATTATCCGCGCGGCATAAGATGCGAAAATCAAGCTGAGCTGATCGCAACAGCGTCGAAATTCGCGCACACTTTGCACGTAAATACTCGCGATCATCGCGCGCGAATTGATTTGCGCGCCGACGCACGGCGGTCTCAAGCAAAAAGTGGCGTGAACTTGGCGCTCGCATGTCCGAATGAACTGCGAGTGTTGAAATTATCGTCGATCGTCATGCGTCGAATGCTGCTCCGCGATCGCAGAGATTGAACGCGCGCGAGTCCTGATACACACTGCTGCGGTGCAATAGTTGGGAATGTTGATGTGACGGAGTTGGTTCATCGTGAGAAGGCGCATGTCCTGCCGCTCGACAGCATTCGGGGCATCGCTGCGACATCGGTGGTGATTCACCATCTGCTGCTGATGCCGACGTTTCTCGCGGCGTTTCCGCACAATGCCTGGATCAACTGCTCGTTCTTCAGAAGCTCGTGGCTGCTGGTCGATCTGTTCTTCGTTCTCAGTGGCATCGTCATGTCGCTGAGCTATGTCGAGAGCGATTTCGGGCGCTTTTCGCTGCGCGAGTTCATGGTGCGGCGTCTGGCGCGGGTCTATCCGCTGCACATCGTCATGCTGCTTGCGAATCTCCTGTTTCGCCTCCTGCGCATCAGCCTGGTCATGGCGGGGGTCGTCGTAGCTGCGCCGGCGGCGTTCGAGGTGAACAACGCCTATTCCTTCGTGCTCAACGTGCTGCTGCTGCATTCGATGGGGTTCATCGACTATCTCAGCTGGAATGCGCCGAGCTGGAGCATCAGTGTCGAGTTCTACACCTATCTGGTGTTCGGCCTGATCGTCCTCTTTGCCCAGCGCATGCGCTCGCTGTTGTGGTTCTACGTGCTCTGCGGGGCACTTGCGGTCGCAAGCCTGGTCTTCATCATCTTCGTGCTCGACAAGAGGAGCCTCGGGCTTCAGACCGACTTCGGCATCCTGCGCTGCTTCGTGAGCTTCTTCCTCGGCGTGCTTACGGTCAGGATCGTCGACCGCCTGCCGGCAAAGCCGGGCCCGGCCGTGCAGGGCGCGCTGCAATTCGCCGCCATGATCGCCAGTGTCGTCCTGGTGTCCCTGGCGGAGACCAGTCCTGCGTCGACTTTCCTCGCGCCCGTGACGTTTGCGATCTTCCTCGGCAGCCTGCTGGCCTTCCCGAATGCGCTGCTGGTGCCGCGGATGCTGGTGGCCAAGCCGCTGGTCTGGCTGGGGAAGCGTTCCTACTCGATCTACATGGTGCACGCGCTCGTGGTGCTGCTCGCCGAATATTTCGTGCGGGCCATCGGGGCGGGGCGGATCGCCGCACTGGATTCGCTCTGGCCCGGTCTGCCGGCCTCGTTGAATCTCGTGGTCTCCCTGGCCGCCGTGCTCGCGGTCTCCCACTTCACCTATCTCTACGTCGAGATCCCCGGCGGCAAGCTGATGCGGAATGCGCTTGGAAGCCGGTCCGATTTCTCGGCGTCCCCTGCGCGGCAGGCGAATTGAGCCTGATATGACGATCCTTGCGCTGAACCGACCCCGAATCACGCTGATCAGCCTCAACATCGAGGCGATCGCCCTCGGCGTCTACCTGGTCCGCGACGCCTTCGGCGGCGTGATCCGCTATTACACCAGCATCTATCACGTCGACCCGCTTTGGTACCTGCCCGATGGCGTCGCGCTGCTGTGCCTGGCCCAGTTCTTCGTGCACTGCATCTTGCGCAATCGCAGCACCCTGGCGCTGTTGGTGCTGGTCCAGATCATGCTGTCGCTTGCGCTCGGCTACTTCTTCATGGGAACGATGAACGCCGCGATCTCGTCGTTCAAGATGATGTTGCCGGTGTTCGTCGGATTCTGCTTCTGCGATTCCAGCCTCGGCTCCTACCGAAAGCTGCTGTCGGTCATCGCGGTGACCTTCTATCTGTCGGTCATCGGCGTCTTCCTGACGAAATTCTATTTGATGCCCTGGGTAGGCTACAAATACGAATCCTTCGGCGCCGTCCGCGAGGCAGGCCGGCTGTGGTGGGCCTATGGCGGCGACGACCAGCGTCTGATGGGGTTTGCCGCCGACAACACCATGGCGGCGTTCTTCATTCTGATCTCGTTCGCGATCACGTCGATCCGCATGAGCACCATTTGGTGTCTCATATGCGGTTCCATCGCGATCTATGCCATCAAGCTGACCACGAGCAAGACGACCATGATCGTCCTCGTCCTCTACTTGATCCTGCTCGTGCTCGTTCGGATGCTGCCGGAGAAGTCGCGCTTTCCCGCGATTAGGACCATCGCACAGTGGTCGTTTGCGGCGATCTTCGTGCCCTTCTTCATGATCGTGGTCGCATCCGGCACCGCGGCCGTGCCGCATTCGACCCTGTTCAGCATCGTGGATCGCATCAACAACAGCTGGCAGCTGCCCTTCGTCTACATGAACCAGCTCATGCCGGTCGGCCTGGTGACGGGCTGCGGCGCGGGCTGCTTCAACTATCCGCAGAAGCTGTTCTCGCCGCTCGCGCATTTCTGGGTGCCGGTCGACAATTTCTACATCGGGACTTACCTGATGTTCGGCCTCCCGTTCGTCGCATTCATGGTGATGGTGTTCCGGGCGACATTCGGCGCGACCGACGTCTACAAGCTGACGCTGATCTTCGTCGTCAACATGTTCACCATCACGGTGCTGAACTACGGCCCGGCTTCGGGCCTCCTGATCATCGCGTTGAGCTTCAGCGAGGTGTTCTCTCGACGTGCGGCCTCCGCACGGGCAGGGGAGACCGTGCCCATCGTCATGCGGCCGCCGATGCCGTCATTGGAAGGCTTTCGCCCGGATATGCCGGCGGCGAGCGGAAGCAGGTGAGAACGAATGATGCATAAACGGCTCGCTTTCATCGACACGCTGCGCGGCATTGCCGTGTTGTCGGTCCTGGTCCAGCACGTCTTCGAGATCATCGTCGAGAAGCACCCGACGGGCGCCTTTTACTGGCCGATCCACGATGTGTTCGGCTACTACATGAACTTCGGCCGGTTCGGCGTCGTGCTGTTCTTCTTCGTCAGCGGCTTCGTTATTCCGTTCAGCTTTCCCGACAGTGCAACCCCCGTGCGCGATTTTGCGATCAGCCGCTTCTTCCGGCTCTATCCGGCCTACTGGACATCGCTCGTGATCGGTCTCGTGACGATGCAACTGATGGACTCGAAGGTCTATCCGCTGGGGCAGGTCGCCGCGAACGTCACGATGCTGCAGACCTTCGTGAACGTCCCGAACCTCTGGGTGTTCTACTGGACGCTGGCGATCGAGCTTCTGTTCTATGTCGGTTGCACTCTTCTCTTCGCGATGGGGCTACTGAATCAGCGCTTCACGGCGGTGACGATCGTCGTCGCGGCCGCTTTGGTCGGGACCACCGCTGCGCTGTTCGTCGAGAACAGGACCGTGTCCTCGCTGATGGAGGTCGGGTTGAACCTGTCGGCGATGTTCCTCGGCAAGATCATCCGCGACACCGTCATCGGCGGAAAGCTGCGATGGACCCACGTGGCCGTCTGCACGCTCCTGTACGCGATCTTCGCCGTCACCCTGTCCGATCGGCGGTTCGGGGGCGTCTATCACGAGAACTTCTTCTACAGCTATTCGATCGGATCGGCCTATGTCTGCGCCGCCCTGGTCTTCATCGGCTTTGCCCTGTTCGGCGAGAGGATGGCGTGGCGCCCGATGGCGTTCGTCGGCGTGATCAGCTATTCGGTCTACCTGATGTCGCCGTTCGTAATCGTCTTCATCCATCGCCTCGTCTGGTTCGGCGATGGGCCGGTTGGGTGGTCGATCTTCCTGACGGTGATCCTGGCGCTGTCGCTGCTCGTAAGCTGGATGACGTTCACATTCGTCGAGAAGCCCAGCATCGCCTTTGGACAGCGGTTCCGCTCGGAGCGCCGGAAGAAGGTCGTTCTCGATCCCGCGCTCAGCACCCAGGGTGCTGCGGAGTGAGCGGGACCCCGCACCAGCCGGGCGTCGCCTATGACGGATCGTTCGTTCCGTCGGTGCAGGGGCTGCGCGGCATTGCGGCGCTCAGCGTGCTGATGGATCATTTCTACGACATGCCGAAGGGCGGCATGTACGACATTCCGGATCCCGGCTTCCTGCCGCCGCTCTGGCCCTGGCTGCAATCATTGATCAATGTCGGCGGGCATGGGGTCGAGCTGTTCTTCATGATCAGCGGCTTCCTGATCCCGGCGAGCCTGGTGCGGCACGGGTCGCTGCCGCGGTTCTTCTTCGACCGCGTCCTGCGCATCATGCCGGTGTTCGTCGTCCTGCATCTTGCGCTGTTCGCGATCGGTCCGATCGTCGCCTACAAATTCTTTCGTGGCATCGACCTGACCAGCTATCTCGGGATTTTCGCCGCCAATCTGTTCTTCGTGCAGGACGCGCTCGGCCTGCCCATTGCCCAGCAGAATGCCTGGACGCTGACCTATGAGTGGGCGTTCTACATCTGGTTTGCCGCGACGTTCTCGATGCTGCGCATCGGCGGCAGGATGCTGGCCGCGCCGCTGATCCTGCTGGGCGTCGCCTGCCTGCTACATTGGCCGATCACGGCCTTTTTCTGCATCGGCATGCTCTACAGCGCTACCGGCTTTCGCATCCGGATTCCCGGACGTCTCGGCCTGATCGCGGGCCTTGCCTGCGGCGCGGCGATGTATGCGAGCCTGGTGCTGTTTCACCCGTTCGTCGCGCTGCTTCCCGGATTTCTCCTGTTCGGCATGGTGCTGGCCCCGGAGACGGGCTTCGGCCGGGTGCTGAGTGCGCCGGCCCTGCAATATGTCGGCAAGATCAGCTACAGCCTTTATTTGGTGCATCCCTTCGTGCTTTTCCCCTTGCAGGTGATCGGCCTGAAGCTGGTTGCGGTCGGCGTCGATCGCTGGCTGCTGTGGGGGGCCTTCATCAGCCTCGGGCTGGTGATGTCGCTGATCGCAAGTGCGATCAGCTATGAATTGATCGAGGTGCGGCTGAGGCGCCTGCTGGATGGCGCGATCCGCGGCACGTTATTTCGGCGGCAGATCGAGCAGTCGGTTTGAGATCTCGCCCGTCGCGGTCAGCCCACGGTGCGACCGGCCACTTTTTGATAGGAGCCGAGCAGCCCCTCGGCGATGCGGTCCCAGTTCAAGATGCCGGCCGCGGTTTGCCGTGCGCCATCGGTCAAAGTCGCGGCAAGCGGCTTCGAGGTCAGCACGCGTTCGAGAGCGTCGGCCAATGCCGTCGCGTCGCCCGGAGGCACCAGCAGCCCGTTGACGCCGTCGGTGACGACGTCGGGAATGCCGCCGGTGGCGCTGGCGACGACGGGGCGAGCATTCCCGTAGGCCGATGCGAGCACGCCGCTCTGTGTTGCGTCCTTGTAGGGCAGCGCGACCACGGTGGCGGATTGAAACAGCTGGCCGGTGTCCGCAGGTGAAATGTAGGCATTGATGGTCTTGACCGTCGGCATCGCCTCCATGCGTGCGCCTAGCCGGGTCATCTCGGGGCCGCGGCCGGCGACGATCGCCTCGTGCGCCACGCCGCGCTGGGCCAGCATGTCGATCGCATCGATGAAGACGTCGAGGCCCTTGTAGGCCCACATCCGTCCGAAAAACAGGATGCGAGCGGGTTCGGGCGCGGTGACCGCGCCCCCGGCGGGGGGAACCATCAGCACGCCATGCATGCTGGAGACCGTTTCGCCGCCGAAGCCCGGTGAAGCATGGCGAAAATCGGCGATGCAGCTATCGCCATGCGTCGTGACGATCGAGGCGGATGCGCGCATGCGTTCTCGCCAGCCGTCTTCGCGCGCCGAGGTGCCGGAGCCGCCTTCCGAATGCGGAATTGCATCGTGCACCGTCAGCGCGATGGGGATGCCGAGCGGACGAAGGAACTGAATCAGCCTGGACGTGTAAATCTCCGGAACTTCGTGACAATGAATCACGTCCGGACGAAACGAAATTATGTCGAGAAAAGAGGCCGGGATTCCGATCGCGCCGCCGCGGCGCAGGCTGAGGTCGCGGATTCGTGTCTCGAATGGCGCAGTGACGGCGATATCGCTCAGTTCCCACTGCTGGTTGGCGTCCTTGCGGTTGAGCACGAGCCGAACGTCGCAATGATGCGCGAGTCCTGCGGCGAGCCGGTAGGAATATTCCGCAAAATGCGGTGCATAGATCGCCACACGCAAACGCTTGGAGTTACGGAGAGAACGCTGGGCGGGCGAAGTCATCAAGGCATCCATTTTGCATCACATCGCAAATGTCGATCGAAGTGTAGTCCACGATTTGAACTCACTTCCACTCTAAATCGGAATCGTGACGGCTCTCATCTGGTTGCCATCACTCTGCCGTAGTGTCGCGAGCAATCACTGCTCTCAGTGATTGGAGATGGTGACGTCGTGGCAGTGTCGCGTGCCACATCGTCTAGTCTGCGATTGTGGTTGGATTTGTCGGAATTGGGTCGAATTGTTGATGAACGTCACGCAGGGCAAGCAACATCAGGTCGTGGTGGCTCTGTTCTGGTCGCTTGCCCAGAATTGGGGCGGCCGGGCGCTGTCATTCGTGCTGTTTCTGGTTTTGGCCCGGCTGCTGGACCCAG
Organism: Bradyrhizobium sp. U531; assembly: GCF_051710265.1. Taxonomy (NCBI): domain Bacteria; kingdom Pseudomonadati; phylum Pseudomonadota; class Alphaproteobacteria; order Hyphomicrobiales; family Nitrobacteraceae; genus Bradyrhizobium; species Bradyrhizobium sp. U531. Next base: position 21,877 of record NZ_JASVEN010000006.1, on the reverse strand, counting down.
CGGATTTCGGCCTTGCTGCGCTCGTCGCCTTCGTCCTGTTGCTGTTGAGCTCGATCGCGGAATTCGGCTTCGGTGACGCGCTGATTCAGCGGCGGACGCTCGAGCCTGCTGACGTGACGCTGCCCTTCTTTTGCTCATTCGCAGCCTCGGTGCTCCTCGCCGTCCTGATTGCGCTGCTGGCGACGCCTATCGAACATTGGCTGGACGTGAAGGGCCTCGCACCGCTGCTCACCGCCGCCAGCCTCTCGCTTCCGATCGGCACCGCGACCCTGTTTCAGGAGGCGCTCTACAAGCGTCAGATGGACTTTCGCGTGCTTGCGGTCAGGACCATGGTGGCGACTGCTGCGTCCGGCGTCGTGGGCATCGCTTGCGCCTATGCCGGGTTTGGCGCCCTCAGCCTCGTGATCCAGGTGGTGGTTCAGAGCGCGATCAGCGGCCTGTGGCTCTGGAGCCAGCCGCGATGGCTGCCGATGCGCGGCTACGATCGCAAGAGCTTTCGCGAGCTGTCCGGCTACAGCATCCATGTCGTGCTGAACCGGCTGCTGGACTTCGCCATCGTGCGGACGATCGACATGATCATCCTGTCGCTGTATGGCGTGGCGGCGCTCGGCATCTACACGGTTGGCGCGCGCGTTTACCTCATCCTGATGCAGTTGCTCACCCAGGCGGTGATGGACGTCGCGCTGAGCGCATTGTCCAAGATCGCGCATGAGCGGGACCGCATCGCAGGTGCCTATTTGCGCAGCGTCAGCCTCGGCGCCCTGATCGGATCTCCGGTCTTCGTGCTGCTCGCGGCGATCGCGCCGGAATTCTCGCTGCTGCTGTTCGGCGCGAAGTGGGGCGGCAGCGAAGCGGTCATGCGGCCGCTGATGCTGATCGGCGCGGTCCAGACCGTGCAGTTCGTCAACAGCGCCTATTTCGGCGCGCTGGGCAAGCCGAACTACGTCTTCCTGCTCAACATCCTGAAATTCTGCACGGTCGTGCCGGCCATGTTCCTGCTGCCGTCGCGCGACATCGGCCAGCTCGCTACGATCTTCGCCTTCTCGCAGCTCGTGGTGACCCCGGTGACTTTCGCGCTGGCGCTCCGCTTGCTTGGCCTGAGCTGGAGCCAGTTCCTGCGCCCCATCGCGGGCTGCCTCTGTGCCATCGTTCTCGCCTACGGCGCGGTGGTGCTGTGCCGGGAGGCAACGCCGGGAATGAACCCCTATCTGCGGATCGGACTGCTGTCGTCCTGCTTTGGCGCGACCTATCTGACGGGCATACTGCTGTTCTGGCGCAAGCAGGTTCTGTCCTTGATTGATTTCGTCGTGAAGCGTGGTGCGACTGCTTGATGAAGACGAGGAGGATGTCGTGAAACAATTGATCCCTGTGCCCGTACGCAGGCAGCTCAGAGGCTGGCTCAACAGCGCGAAGAACACGCCGTTGGCGCTCGATCTGCTCGAGCTGCGCAGGTGGCAGATCGCGCGCAAGGACGTCGGCGTCAACGGCGCGCCGCGCAACAATCCGCGCCGGCTGGTCGTGCTCCCGTCCGATCCCTGGAGCGTCCGTCAATCGCGCGGGGACGAGGCCATGATCGAGGCGGCCACGGGGGAGGTGAAGCGGGCCTATCCGGATCTCGAGGTCTACATCATCACCGCGACCGCCTCCGCCAGCGCGGATGTGCGCGCGATGGGTTTCAAGCCGCTCGAGCTCTGGAGGCAGCCGTTCTCCTACGAGACGGTGGCGCAGGAGCTGTCGCTCACCAGGCCCGATTTCGGGCTGGTTCTCGGCGCCGACGTGCTCGATGGCTATTATTCTCCGGTGGATGCCGCGCGCATGCTGCTGGTCGCCGACCTGATGGCTGCGTTCGGCGCCAAGGTCAGCGTGCTCGGCTTCAGCTTCAACTCCCGCCCGGCGAAGGCGCTGCGTGAAGTATTCCGGCTGCTCGATCCGGGCGTGGTCCTGAACCTGCGCGATGCGATATCGCTGCAACGGTTCGACGATTTCGCCCGCAAGCGTGCCCATCTCGTCGCGGATGCGGCGTTCATGCTGACGCCGCAACCGGACACGGCCGCCGTGAAGCGGATCGCGGCAGGGATCGCGGAGCAGCGCGCCAGGGGTCGCAAGGTCTTCGTCTTCAACATCCACCCGATGCTGTTCAAGAAGCCCGAGCCGGCCAAGCTGCGGCAGATGATCGAGCTTGCGGCGGGCGCCATGGAGCGGCTGTCGCGCGAGCACAATGCGAGCTGGTTGCTGCTGGCGCACGACTACCGCCCGGAGATCGCCGACGACAACTGCCTGCGACCGCTCGCCGAGCGGCTCGAGCCCCTGCTGGGCGATTGCGTGCATCATGTCGACCAGCCGCTGTCGGCGGGCGAGATCAAGGCCGTTGTCGGTCTGGTCGACGGCGTGATCACCGGCCGCATGCATCTGGCGATCGCGGCGCTGGGGCAGGGGACGCCGGTTGCGGCGATCACCTATCAGGACAAGTTCCAGGGCCTGTTCGCGCATTTCGGCGTCAGCGAATCCCTGTTGCTGTCGCCGTCGCAGTTCCTTGTCGGCGACAGCTTCGAGGAGTTTCTGCTGCACTTCCTCGGCGCGCACGAAACCGTCGGCGCACAGGTTCGCCAGGCACTGCCTGGAGTCATGGAATTGTCCCGCGCCAACATCGCGCCCCTGCTGGGCGAGAGCGCGCTGCGGATCGCGCCGGAGGCGGGCGGCAAGGTCGCCTGAACCGCCTCAGATCATCGGCAGGGCGGTCAGTTGACCGCCCGCTCGGTGTTGTCGAAACGCATGGATGCCTCCGCGGGGGCGGTCTGGACCTTTCGCGGAGCGGGCGCACCGGCATCCGCCCAGCGGTTGATCAGGCGCCGCGCCGGATTCTCGAAATAGGTATAGGTGCGGTCCGCGACGACGGTCAGGACTGCGCAGCAGGCCAAGGCGTACAGGCCGAACTGATCGGGGCGCAGGCCGAGCCAGGCCCACAGCGGCTTGAACACGGCGATGAGGATCGCATCGTGCAGCATGTAGATCGCATATGAGGTGTTGCCGAGCCGGCCGAACAGGCGGGCGCCCGGAAATTCCTTGAAGGCGCTTTCGCCGACCGCCGTGAGCAGGATCGCACAGGAGAACAGCACGATCGCCAGATCCGGCTTGGCGAAGACGTTGAGGACCAGCAAGGAGAGACCGAACGTGCCGATGCCGGCGAAGATCATCGCCTTGTGGCGGTAGGGATGCGACATCCGGAATAGAATGGCGAGCAGGATGCCGTTCAGGAAGCTCGGCAGCGCGCGCAGCATCCCGTAGTCGAAATTGGCGCCGTACATCTGCGACCGTTCCTGCCAGATCGGCAGATGGCCGTGGGCCAGCAGCAAATAGAGCGCGGCCACGATCGCGCCGAGCACGATCGGCTGGACCTTGCGGGCCAGCAGCATCAGCAGCGGGAAGATCAGATAGCAGAAGAACTCGGCGCTGATCGACCAGGACGGCGAGTTGAAGCTGAGATGGTCGGTGACGCCCCAGGCCTGCAGCAGCAGCAGATTGTAGACGAAGTCCAGCGAGGTCGAGCGGGCCGTCCGCTCCAGGCCGGCGCCGATCAGCACCACGAAAACGAGCAGGCTCAAGAGGTGCAACGGATAGATCCGCGCGATCCGGCGGATCATGAAGCGCGAATAGGCGGCCACGCCGCGCGCATCCGACGGGTAGGAATAGGAGATCACGAAGCCGGACAGGATGAAGAACATGTCCACGAACAGGCCATAGGACCCGTTCCAGGCCGGCGAGATGCCGGTGTCGATCAGCTTCAGGTGAAAGATGAAGACCCCGAGCGCGGCGACGAAGCGGTAGAAGTCGAGAACGACAAAACGTCTTGCTTCACTGGCTTCCATCGGGCCTCGGAGTCCTTGCGCGGTGTGTCGCCGTTCTAGAGACGAATTGTGACGCAAGTTCGCTGGATGGAGTTCGAAGCGGATCGCAGATCACGGTTCCCTCAGGTCATCCTGCCGAAGAAACGAACATCTTCGTCGTGCCAATTCTGCCTCTCGATGAGGCAGACGCCAAATGAAATGGGCCGGGACTTCGATTAGTCCCGGCCCGTTCAACTTAATGGTGCGTCCGCTGGTTCGCCTGGCTCAGACGAATACGAAGTCGTGGCTCGTCAGGCTGGAGACATAGACGTTCTTCAGCAGGATCGAATCGGTTGCCGAAAAGGTGATGATCGCGTTCGTGCCGGACTGAGAGATCTGCAGATGGCTGTAGTCCGCCGCCAGCAGTTTCGAGATCGCGATCGTATCATGCGTCGTCGCATCGCCGGCCTGGAAGTTGAGAATCTGGTCCTGGCCATGGTAGTAGGCGATGGTCGTCGAGTTCGGCGCCGCCGAGAACACGTCGTTGCCCGCGCCGCCCTGGATCGTCACGCCGCTGGCGACGGCGGTGACGTTGTGGGTGCCGTCGGTCTTGGTTTGATCGAAGAACTGCAGCGCGCTGGCGCTGTTGTAGTTCTCGTGCTGGGTGGTGCCGGCCTGTCCGTTGAAGTTGAACAGGAAGACGTCCTTCGAGCCGTCGGTGTTGTTGGCGATCTCCTGGGTCTTGGTCCCGGCGCTGTTGTAGATGTCGGTGAGCTTGCTGCCGTCGGCGTGGATGACCTGGGTATAGTCCAGGGTGCCGTCGGCATGGGTGCGGGTGAGCTCGACCAGCTTGCCAGCGGCGTCGAGGTGCTGATGCTGGGTGGTGTAGGACTGGCCGGTGACGTTGTAGTTCCAATTGTCCGAGGTGCCATCGGCATTGTTGATATAGGCCGCGGTCTTCACCCCGCTGGTATAGACGGTGGTGGAGCTGTAGCCGTCGGTCTTGGTCGTTACCTCACTGGTGATGACGCCATTGGCGTCGTACCAGTCGGAGGTCTTGGTGCCGTCAGTGCCCTGCACCAGGGTGAAGGCCAGGCTGTTGTCGGCGTGGGTGCGCACGATGTGGGTGAGGAAGCCCGTCGTATCGTAGGTGTCGTGCTCGTTGGTATAGGTCTGGCCCACGACGTTGAACTGGAAGACGTCCTTCGACCCGTTGGCGTGGTAGTCGGTTTCGGTCTTCTTGACGCCTGATGCATCGTAGTTGGTGACCACGCTGCTGCCGTCGCCGTTGATGACCTGGGTGTAGTCGAGCGAGTTGTCCGCATGCCAGCGGGTCACTTCCGTCGTCCGTCCGGCCGGATCGAGGTGCTGGTACTGCGTGGTGTAGCTCTGGCCGGTGATGTTGTAGCTGTAATTGTCGTGGCTCTGGTCGGCATTGGTGATGTAGGCCGCCGTCTTCACGCCGTTGGTGTACACCGTGGTCGAGTTGTAGCCGCTCGGCTTCTGGAACACCTCGTTGGTGAGAACGCCGCTGGCGTCGTACCAGTCGGTGGTCTTGGTCCCGTCGGCGCTCTGCACCAGCTTGAACGCCATGCTGCCGTCGACGTGCTTGCGGATCAGCGTGGTGAGGAAGCCGGTCGCATCATAGATGTCGTGCTCGATCGTGTAGTCCTGGCCGGTGATGTTGAACAGGAAGACGTCCTTGCTGCCGTCGGCATGGAAGTCGGTTTCCTTGGTCCGCGTGCCCGCGGCATCGTAATTGGTGACGACGCTACTGCCGTCGCTGTTGATCACCTGGGTGTAGTCGAGCGTGCCGTCGGCATGCTTGCGGGTAACGGCGGTGACCTTGCCTGCGGGATCGACGTGCTGGATCAGCGTGGTGTAGCTCTGTCCGGTGATGCCGTAGGCATAATTGTCCTGGCTGCCATCGGCATTCTTCACATAGGCGTTGGTCTTGACGCCGTTGCTGTAGAGCGTGGTCGAGGTGAAGCCGTCTGCCTTCTGAATCACCTCGCTGGTGAGGCTACCGGCGGCGTTGTACCAGTCCGTCGTCTTGGTGCCGTCGGTGGTCTGGGTGAGCTTGAAGGCGGGGCTGCCGTCGGCGTGCAGGCGCGTCAGGCTGGTGAGGAAGCCGGTGGCGCTGTAGACGTCGTGCTCGGTGGTGTAGTTCTGGCCCGTGATGTTGTAGGTCCAGACGTCCTTGCTGTGATCGGCATGGTAGGCGGTCTCGACCAGCTTGACGCCCGTGGCGCTATAGGTGGTGATCACGCTGCTGCCGTCGCTGTTGTAGACCTGTGTGGAGTCGAGCGAGCCATCGGCATGGCTGCGGGTCACCGAGGTGACCTTCCCGGAGGCGTCGAGATGCTGAACCTGGGTGGTGAAGCTCTTGCCCGTGATGCCGTAGGTGTAATTGTCCTGCGATCCGTCGGCGTTCTTGACGTAGGCGGCGGTCTTCACGCCGTTCGTATAGAGCGTCGTGGCGTAATAGCCGCTGGACTTCTGCACAACTTCGCTCTGCAGGGTCCCGGCCGTGTTGTAGGTGTCGGTGGTCCGGGTCGCGTCGGTGCCGACGTGAACGGATTTCGTCTTCACGCCATTGGTGTAGCTGATCAGGTCCTGGGAGCCGTCGGTGAAGACAACGGTGGTCGAGGTCGGCTGGCCGCTCGAATTCAGGCCGGTGTCCGACTTCGACACGAGCGCGCCGCTGGCATTATAGGTCTTCGTGTTGATCCAGGTCGCGGCCGAGTTCGTCACCGAGAAGGAATAGCCGCCCTGGATCTTGGCGAGGGCGCTGCCGTAATGGGCGATGATGTAGTCCATGGTCGCCTTGGAGGCGACCGGCAGGACGTGGGGGTCGGTCAGGCTGATGGTCTGCAGCGCGGTCGAGGTCGAGAGGTCGGACAATTGCGGTACGATCTCGGCGGCCGATCCGCTGACGGCGGTGCGGGTGTCCGGCGGCGTCGGGTTGGTCGTGGGCGCGTCGATCTCGATGATCAGCGGGTGATCACTGACCGGAATGGTGATCGTGCTGACGTCGGTATAGCTGGCGATCGCCGTGGTTCCGGTCAGGGTGTCGTAGACCTTGACCGAATGATGCACGGCGCCGAGGTTCACCGTGACGGTCTGGGCCGGATTGGACACCTCCGTATCGGTGGGATCGTTCCAGAGCTTCGGCTCCGCCCACACCACGAGCTCATAAGCGCCGTTGCTCTTGCCGAGCACCATGCTGTTGCCGGTGGCCGGCATGTTGCCCAGCGTGTAGTTCAACGGATCAGTCGGCTGCAGGCCGCCCTTGCCGTCGTCGGCCAGGATGGTCGTCAGATTGTGGATCGCCGTTGCAGCCAGCTTCGGCGTGCCGTCGGAATTGAACAGGCCGAAATTGGCTTCGGGGTTGGTGTTGCTGGCCGCGGAATCGCGGTCGAACAGCTCGTAGAGATAGGTCGCGCTGACGCCGGCCTTGTAGGCGTCGACCAGGGTGTTCAGGATGGATTTGGCCTGCACCGTCTCGTTGACGCCGAGATATTGGGTGTTGGCCTGTGTGGTGTAGCCGGTCTCGGTGATGACGACGGGCTTGCCCGGGGCCGCGGCCATCACCGCGCTCAGCGTGGCCGAGATCGAGCTGCCGGTCGTCAGGCTCGTGCTGACATAGGCGTGGGCGTTGGCGTAGTCGACCGAGCCCGACATGTTGCCGAGCTGGCTGTAGCCTTGCGGGTCGTTGTAGGCCAATGACAGATTGTAGACGGGGATGCTGCCGAGCGTGGCGTTGGCATTGACGGCCTGATAGAGCGCGCTCTGGAACTGGGCCGCGGCAGCAAGGCTCGAGCTGCCATTGTAGCTGAAGGGCTGATGGTTGGCTTCGTTGAGACCCTCGATGGCGCTGATGCTGCCTGGATGGCTCGTCGCGAACTTCTGGAGCGAGGCGATGTAGTTCTGCAGCCCGGTCGTGCCCGTCTGGGGCAGGGCCGACGACACCAGGAAGTCGAACTTGTAGCCGGCGGCGGCGAGGCCATCGACGACGGGTTGCGCGGCCGGGCTCGTCCCCATCGCGTCGCGCAGATGCGTGACGCCGAGATATTTGAGGTCGTCGACCATCAGCGCGAGATTGTTGTAGCCGGTCCATCCGAAGCCGGCATGCGTGTTGACGCCAATGGAGTTGATGAAGCCGCTGGCGGAAAGGATGGTCTGGTCTGGCATTTCACACTCGAATTTCAACGCGAACGAAATTGCTCGCAGGATTTGCGTTCAAGCTTCTCTGTCGAGTGTGAATTTCAGATAAAAATCGAAGCTACAAATCGTGAGCGAACTTGGGTTCCTTGTGCAGGAACAGACGCGCTCGGTTGCAGCGAATAGGAATGCAATGCCGGGCCAGCGTGGCGTGAGGAAGGCGCTTTCGAGATATTCTCGACTTGCGCTGCTGAATGTATGCGCAGGCTGCGCGGATCTGCATTTGTCTGTCGGCTGTCGAAGAGCGCGCCGTGGCGCCGCTGTCCACCGTTCGACGTATCTTCGTCTCGCTCATTCGTGCAGCTTACTTCCTTTTCTACACGGGAAGTGCTCGATGCTGCTTCCATGGGCGGTTAGTTCAAACGATTTACAGCTCTTGGTTGTATGTGCTTATGAATGAAGCAGGCGCTCGTGGCTAGGGATGACCGGCACGGGAGAGTTCCGCATCGGAACTGATGCACTGTCACAAACGACCGGCGCGACAAATCAGCCGCGGCGGGACAGCATCAGGAAGTCACCGCGCCATCCGATGATCGCCGTTGCAATCGCGGCGAGCACGATCTTGCCGGCGAGCCATGCGGCGGGCTCCGTCGGCATCGAGCCGAGCGAAGCGATCAGGATCGCGGCCAGGAAGGCCTGCACGACCAGGGGCCAGCGCGGAAATGCCTCGAACCGCAGGGTCGGACCTATTGCGACCAGAATGGTTGCGAGCGTGGCGGCCGCGGCACAACCGACCGCCCCTCGGGGCGAGACGCCGACCGATGTCGCGATCGCCGCGAAGCAGACGACGAGGGCGAGCTGACCGGCCGCGACGACGACGAGCCTGGTCGCCAGCTTTTCGAGGTGGGGGACGACCGCGACCGTCGCCTGCAAATGGGCGTGCAGGAAGTAGAAGGCGGCAACAATTGGCGCCGTCTCCAGGAATCCATCCAGGCTCGCCTGCGGCACCAGGATACGGGCTGCATCCGGAATGAACCCGATCAGCCCGCCGAGCAGCACGACGGTCGTGCAGATCATGAATTCGAACATCCGCCGCGCCGACTGGACCGATTTCGCGCTGCTGCCGTTTTCGAAGTCGTTGACGACCTCGGGATAGCTCACGGTGTGGATCGCGGCATTGAGGACCCAGAACGGACGCTGCAGGAGATCGAGTGCGATCGAAAATCCGGCCCCGGCTCCGGTCGCACCCAGCCGGCCGATGACGATGACACGGAGCAGGACCGGCACCGACAGATGAATGACGGATGCGCCCGCGGCCAGCATGCCGTAGCGGGAGAACTCCTTCCAGTCGGCCAGCATCGTCTGGAACGAGGTGCGCTCCATCGGCGTGCGATAGGCGGCGAGGCCGGCAAGAAGGCCAAGAGCGTGGCCCGTCGCAATACCCAGCAGCGTCGCCTCGGCCGTTCCCGAAATCACGCCTCCCGCGACGGCTCCGGCGAGCAGGGCGGTGGCGCGCAGCGCGAGCAGAAAAGAGGCGATGCCGAGCCGGTCGGACAGACGGACCGAGAGGAAATAGAGGTCTGTCAGGCCCTGGAGGACGGAGATGCCGATGCCCAGCGCGATGATCGCGGTCGGGAGCGAGCTTGCCAGGGACGCGCAACTTCCGACCACGATGAGCGCGACCGCGCTCGACAGGCCTGCCGCAAACAGCGACCATCTCAGCCGGGCCGCCTCGTTCTCCCCGGCGGCCGCCAGAAAGCGCAGCCCCGCCAGTTGCAGCCATTCGAACATCAGGACGCAGAGCAACTGGCTCGAGGCCAGCGCAAGGGAGAAATTGGTGTAGTCGGCGGCGGGCAACAGATGGCTGATCGCGAAGATCAGGATGATCGCCGCGGCGCTCTGATAGACGTAGCCCGCCATCGCGAGAAGGCGTGTCATCGCGGAATGAGGCGCTCCTTGCCGACCACTGCCGAACCTTGTGGCGCTTCAGCGGTCGCCGCGCGCAAGTGCGACATTCGCTGCTCGCGCAATTGCTCGTACAGGGTTTTGTACGACGACAGCACGTCGGCGAAGATCCACTTGTTGGTATCGGCGACGAGGCGCCGGCTGATCTCGTCGATCTTGTGCGGATCGGCCGCGACCGCCAGCATGCTCTTGGCCAGGGATTGCGGATCGGCTTCGGTCAGCCAGCCCGTCACGCCGTGCTGGATGACTTCGGGCATGCCGCCAAAGCGCGTTCCGAGCAACGGCCTGCCGGCGGCCTTGGCGTCCGCGACGACCAGCGGGCCGGGGTCATGCCAGATCGAGGGCGCGACCACGACGTCGACCTGCTTGTAGAAATCGTCCGGCGCGACGAAACCCATGAACTCGATGCGCGCATCGGGCGCGAGCGTCCTGAGGCGTCGTTGCTCCTCGTCGCTGACACGGCCGGCGATCATCATGCGGATGCGATCTCGCGGCAGCAGGGCCAGAGCCCGCATCAGGTTCTCGATGCCCTTTTCCTCGGTGAGGCGGCCGATGAACCCGAACGTCACCTCCGTGGTGCAGATCGGGCGGGGATAGGGCGCGTGCGGCGGCTCGGTCGAGGCGTTGCGGATCACGGTGCGGATCGGCGTCTCCGCGAACATGCCCATGTCGGTGTGAATGGACAGGACGCGCTCACTGACGCCGACCACGGCGCTGAGCCAGTGGGTGGCGCGCTTGCGATGGAAGGTCAGGATTTTGCAGCTCGTGCAGGTGTGCTCGCAGGAGCACCCCTTGTCGAAGCGGGAGCAGCGCGGGCAGGTCAGATAATAGTCGTGGAGCGTGTGGAGCACGGGAACGCCGAGTTGCGCCGCCACGCGCCAGACCGCGGTGGTGAGCCCCGACAAATTGTTGGAATGCAGCACGTCGGGCTTGAACGCCTTTATGCGCTCCGCGATCAGGGGGGCTTGCATCTGCCAGTCATCGACCGCGTGCCAGATGCTGCGGAGCGCGACGTTCTTCTGCTCGGTGAAGGGCAGGTAGATGTTCTGCACCGGCGCCGAATAGACGTTGATGCCGTCGCATGTCTCCGGGGCCTGCCCGGGCGTGGATGCGGCCCGGATGACTTCCACCTCGTCACCTCGTTGCACCAGGCCTTCGGCGAAACGGCGGGCAAAGATCTCCGCGCCGCCGACGATCTTGGATGCCTGAGGCGTCGGATAAAGCGTGGACGTCAAAAGAACTTTCATCGCGTCAACCTCATGTCTCGCAAAATCGCCGCTACCGCGCCGGCCTGATCTCCAGGGCGGGAACGGCACTGTCATTGGCTGCAATCAGAACAGGTGTGCTCGAGACGGGGATCCAGACTCCGGACGCAGGCTTGGCCGCCTGGTCGCACGGCATCGCGAAGCTTGCGCCTTGTGGATCGCCCTTGAGCCGAATTTCGTACCGCCGGTCAGGAGACTCGGACCAGACCGCAACCCTGCCGCCGGAGGCCGTCGCGGCATTGATCGATACGACGCCGCTGGCGAGCTCGCGCCGCTCGGCGCTCAGGCTGGAGCGAATGAAGGCCCACGAGTCCTGGGCCGCGCAGGCGACCGGCTTTGGCGAATTGTCGAAGCGATAGAGTCCGAAATTGTCCTCCAGCTCCGACGGGTTCTTTCCGCTGTCCTTGAGCTCGTAGAGCCACATGCCCTTGAGCCAGTGCGCAGCGGTCGACGCCCACAGGATGAGCTGCGCCGTATTGTCGGCCTGGGCCTGCTCGTTGACGCCGCATTTGTTGCTGGCCGTGGTCCAGCCCGTCTCCGTCACATAGATCGGGAAGTCGGGGCTTCCGCTCGCCTGGCCGACGAGGCGGTGAAACGCCGTGAGGCGCTCGATGATCTCGGCCGAGGTGCGTTTGCTCGGGCCCATGCAGAAATTGTAGAGATGGATCGATGCGCCGTCCGCATATTGCAGGATGCCGGTCCGCAGCATCTTCTCCGTCCAGGTCCAGCCCGGATCGTCGCCGAGCGCGCCGACCAGGAACGGCGCATTTGGCGCAACCCGTTTGACCGCCGGCCGCGCAGCTTGGGCAAGCGCCAGATAGTTCTCAGGCGAGAACGCGGCATCCTTCTTGGACGCCAGATTCCATTCGTTCCAGAGTTCGAACAGCGGATGCTGCGCCACGACCGATTGCGCCGCCGCCGCGGCATAGTCGGCAAAGCGCTGCCGCGCGTCGTCTGTGGTCGGCGGCGAAGAGTTCGGCACCAGATGATGACCGAACGCCAGGATCAGGAGGGGACGGGCGACGCCGGATCTGACCTGCGTCTCGAGCCTGCCGAGCCTCGGCGTAAAACCCATGCGTCGCCCGGCCAGCTCGAAATCGGACCATGGAAAATCGTCGCGGAAGGCGTTGAGGCCGAGCTGCTTGATCTGGTTGACGTTCTCCGCGGGCGCGTAGCCGCGCGCGCTCACCGCTCCACCCAGCCCCTGATGGGTGCCGACACCCAGCAGGAATCGGGCATCGAGCGGCTGGGCGTGCTGAGCAGAGGCGGGCACCGACAGGAGAACGGATGCGATCAGGCTCGCGAGGCGGAGGCTATCGCGAACCAAGGTGCGTGAGAGCGGCGGAGCCATCAGAAGTTCTTGGAGAGATCCGATTGCAGCGCCGTCTTCGCCGCGACCGGTGCGCGGTCGTCCTGCAGGAGCTCGAGATAGACCTGCTGCAGCTGTCCATGCGTCTTCTGAACGTCATAAAGCTGCTTGAACCGGTCGTAGCCGCGCTGTCCCAACACCTTCAGATCGAAATCGAGCGCGCGCCGAAAGCCGTCCACGAGCGGCTGGACGGCGACGGGCTCGCACAGCACGCCGGTGACGCCATCGACGACGATCTCGGGCAGCGCACCGCTGCGGAACGCAAGAATGGGCTTTGCCGCGCGCATCGCTTCCAGCGCCACGAGGCCAAAGGCTTCCCATCGTGACGGAATCACGACGAGATCGGCAGCTTCCAGCTGGGTCTCGATGGTCGGCCGGTCGAGCCAGCCCAGCAGGGTCACGTTGGACGGGACGCTCGGGCCTTCGTATTTGTTGACGACGGAGGCGCCGATCATGCGAATGTCGAGCACATCCTCCAGCGTGCGCGCGGCCTCCATCAGGAGATCGAAGCCTTTCTGCCGGTCCAGGCGTCCGATGAACAGGACCTTGACCTTCTCGGACGTCCAGTCCGCCGCGACGGGCTGCGGCGAACGGGTCTTCGAGATGCCGTTATGGACGAGGGTGAGGCGTTCGGCGGGAATGCCCGCGCGGACCGCTTCGTTGAACTCGTCGCCGGAGATGCAGATGATCCGGTCCGCCGTGCGCGCGAGCAGGTTCTCCGCCGCCTTCGTCACGAGATGGCTGAGGCGGCCGGTCTCGCGCGAAAACGCCCAGCCGTGCGGGCAATAGACGACGCGCGGCCCGTCCGAGCGGGCGGCAAGCGCGGGGCGCAGGACGAGGCCCGCGAACGAGGAATGCAAATGCACGACATCGGGGCGGAAGGCATCCAGCGCCTGCATGCTCGCGCGCAGCATCTGAAACAGTCCGGCGACGCCGCGGCTCGGACGCTCGAATGTCGTAATCTGGTTGTCATCAATTGCGGGGAGATCGCGACGATGATCCGCCGGCACGACATAATGGACGTTGTCCGCGCCGAAGCTCGCCTGCTGCTGCGGATGCAGCTCGTTCAAATAGCTCGCAATCCCGCCTCGAATCGTTTCGGCGATGTGCAGCACTTTCATCGGTTGCCTAGCAAAGGCTTGCATCGGAGAGCTGGACATCGTGTATCCCTGTTCTGAGTTCGTGAGTTGCGAAGCACAGTTCCTCGAATACGTAGCGATAATGGGGCAGCGATGTGGTGATGTTGCGCCCGCACATTTGCGCGCGCGATTGTCACATGACGCGCAAAAGAATCGTGGAACCAAGCGTAGGCGCGCGAATTACAGCCAGTTGCAAATTGTTTGTGCGAAAACCGATGCGCGCAATAGGCGAAATGCTCCCGACTTCAAGCAGCGCTGGCAATGTCTGCCTTCAGAGCGAGATGATCGAGCAACGATGTCGCCGACTTTCGCCATGAAAAGAACGCAACGCGCGCTTGCTGCCGCCGGCGTTCCTGATCCGAGATGGCGCCGATCGCCAATCTTTCGAGCATGAGCTGCTTCAACGCGTCGGAATCATTGGCGTCAAAATATGCAGCAGCATCGCCGCAGGTCTCCACGACCGCATCGGCCGTCGAGGCGATCACCGGGCAGCCGAAGATCATGGCTTCGAGCGGCGGCACGCCAAAACCTTCATAGAGCGAGGGAAACACGAAGGCCGACGCGTGCGCATAAAGCGCGGCGATCTCGCTGTCGGTCAATCGTCCGGCCAGCACCAGGCCGGACACCCCGTCGCCAGAATTGTCCTGAAAGACCTTGCTGTTATCTCCTCCGACGATGACCAGCGGGACGTCGGCCCGGTCGAGCAGCTGGACCGCACGGATTGCGACGGAGAGGTTCTTGTTCTTGGTCCTGGATCCCACGAAGAGGAAGAATTTCTGCGGCTGAACGCCGAGCCTTACGAGAATGCCGGGATCGGGCGTCGTCGCCGCGAAATGTTCGGCGCTGTTGGGAAACACCGGAATACGTGCTGCCGACAGATTCAGCACCTGCGCAAGTTCGCTGCGGGAAAAGCCTGAGACCGTTGCAATGGTTGCGTTTCGGGCCAGCAGCCGTCCCATCGTCCGATGGACGGTCAGATAGCGCCAGTTGAAGAAATCGGGCCGGCGAAACACCTGGGCGTCGTGGATCACGACAATGTGGTCGCGATGCAAGACGGGGCCGGAATTGGCGAGGCTGATCAATCGTCCGCCTGCAGCGGCGCGCGCCAGGTCGATTTGATCCCAGGCGTGGCCGTGCAGGGAGCCGACGGCGCGGATTTTGATTCGGGTGAGATCGAGGCTCTCGCTCGCATCGGGCGGCGTCAGCAATTGCCAGTCTGCGTTCCGCAAGCTGGCAGGCGTCTGCTCCGACGCCAGCAGCGCGTCGATCGCCTTGACCATTTCGGCGGCATAGCGCTGAACGCCGGTGATCTTTTGCGACAGGAAGCGGCCGTTGATGAAGAACTTCAATTGGCTACCATAGGGTTCATCGGCCGTCAGGCCGGGTCGGGCGCGGGAAACAAATGATGGACAACGCCACAGGAGCAATTGTTCGGTACGGAAATATGACGCAGCTCCGCTTGGCGCAGAAACGCCTGGGTTGTGTGCCCCGGGGCCGCCTTGCTGCATGTGAGTGCGGGGTGTAGATGTCGGCCATGAGTGACGACACCCACACTCTCCGCAGCGACGGGCTCACCGCGACCATCAAGGCGCACGGCGCCGAGCTGTGCTCACTGAAGGACGGCAGCACCGAATTCGTCTGGCAGGCGGGGCCGGAATGGCCGCGCCATGCGCCGTTGCTGTTTCCGATCGTCGGGCGTCTCGCCGGAGACGCGCTGCGGCACCGGGGCAAGACCTACCGGATGACCCAGCACGGTTTCGCGCGCGACAGTCGTTTCAAGTGGACGGAACGCGGCGAACGCCGCTGCGTGCTGGTGCTCGAGGACAGCGAGACCACGCGGGCTCTCTATCCGTTCGCGTTCCGGCTGACCGCGGTCTATGCGCTCGACGCCTCCGGCCTCGATTTTACAATCACGATTGCCAACACCGGCAAGGAGACGCTGCCGGCGTCGTTCGGCGGTCATCCCGCGTTCAACTGGCCGCTCCAGGCAGGACTCGCCAAGGAGAGCTATGCGCTGGCCTTCGCAAGCGCGGAGGTGCATCCCGTCCGACGTCTCGACGGCGGATTGCTGCGCCCGGCAACGGAGCCGAGCCCGGTCGAGGGCAGCGAGCTCCCGTTGTCCGAATCCCTGTTCACCGACGATGCCGTCATCTTCGACCGGATCGCGAGCAACGCGGTCCGCTATGCCGCCTCCAGCGGGCCCTGGCTCAACATGTCATGGCGCGGCTTCCGCGAACTCGGCGTGTGGTCGAAACCGTCAGGCGCGCCGTTCCTCTGCATCGAGCCCTGGCGCGGTTATGCCAGTCCAGCCGGTTTCGACGGCGAGTTCAGCGACAAGCCCGGCCTGATGCACATCGCAGCCGGCGCGGAAGAGCAATTGTCGTACCGGATCGAGGTCGGATCGACGTAAGCTTCACGCAGCGCGCACCGCGATGCGTGCCGCGCGGCGGCTCAGATCTCGATCCGCGTGAGATCCTCGCCGAGCACGACGGGACCCGCATAATCCTTCCTGACATCCGCGAGCAGCGCATCCAGCATGGACTCGTCGGTGCGCGGGCGATGATGGGTCAGTGCCAGCTTCTTGACGCCCGCCTTGGCCGCCACCTTGCCGACGGTGTCGCCGCAGGCCATGGTGTATTTCGCCAGCCGGCGCAGATTGTCATTGGTGATCTCCGGCGTTGCCAGGAAACAGCACTGGACGAGGAGATCGGCTCCCTGTGCCAGCCGCTCGAGCCCGGGGCAGGGCACCGTGTCGCCGGAAATTGCAATGACCTTGCCTTCCGCCTCGAAGCGGTAGCCGAGGCACATCCATCGCGCGAGGAAGGCCGGCGGCATGTCGAGGCCGTCGCCATGCGACACCAGTTCGGCGCTGATCTTCCAGCGCCCGGTGTCGAGAACGGGCCCTGGTATGATGTCCGTTGCGGCCACGGGTTTCCAGCCGCCGAAACTCGGCTCGCCCTTGTCGCGCCAGGTGATGTCCTTGTCGTAGACCTGCGTGATCAGCGTGTCGACGAGCCGCTCGGTGTCCGGTGGTCCGTAGATGCGCAAGGCGTCCTTGCGCCCCTGCATCCACGAATTCAGCATCACATCGTAGAGATCGCCGATGTGGTCGAAGTGATGGTGCGTGAGAAAAACCGTGTTGATCGCGCCGAGCGGAACGCCGGCCTTGGTGAGCTGCAGCACGACGCCGCGGCCGGCGTCGAACAGGATGTTCTCGTCGCCGAGCCTGATCAGCGTAGTCGTCGCCATCCGGCGCGGGTCCGGGCGTGGGCCGCCGGTGCCGAGCAGTATGACCTCCATGGCGCCTTCTCCAGCGTGAAGCGTCTTCACACTAGGGTCGAAGGCGGCAGCGAAGCAAGCCGCATCAGGCCGGCAGTGACGGGAAGTCGTTCAGCGCAGGCCGGCCGCGGCGGCGATGGCCGGCCGCAGGCTCGGCCGGTCCGCTCCTGCCTTCGTCAGGCGATGCGCCAGATCCTGCGCGCGCCGCTCGACCAGATGCCATGTCGCGCGCGCGACGAGATAGCTCAGCGCGGCGGTCACGACATAGGCGATCAGCAGCGAGACCAGCCCGTCCGCGAGCGGCCAGAGCTGACGCAGGCCCCAGATCACCGCGAAATGCGACAGGTACATCGAATAGGAATTGCGGCCGAGCGCTTCGAGCGGCTGGAAGCGGATGGCAAGCTTGATGCAGCCCACGACCAGCGCGCCGAGCACGAGGTTGATCATGAGATAATTGAACTCGTGCGAGCTGGTCGCGCGATCGGCGGCGAACGACAGTGCGATGAAGGCGGCATAGATCGCGGCATCCGATCTGGCAAAACCGTCGCGCAGCGAAAAGAACAGCGCGCATCCGATCAGGAAGACCGGAAGCTGGTTCAGGAAGCTGATGTGCAGCGTGGTCCAGACGAACGCTTCGTGGCCTGGACCATAATAGGCCGAGAACAGCGCGAAGGCCCAGGGCTTGAACAGGAAGACATTGACGAGATGCAGCATGATCGCGAGCGCGAGATAGAGATGGCGACGCGATCCGAACGCGGTAATCAGGAGCGGGAAGACGAGGTAGAAGGTCATCTCCGCCGCGATCGACCAGTCGCCGGGCACGACGCTGTTGACGCTGTCCGGCCAGAAGCCGTGCAGGAACGTCGCGGTCAGGATCACTTGAAGCGGCCCGATGCCGTAAGGCGCGTTGGCGTTCGGCCCGGTGCCGTTGATGGCGAGATAGACCGGGATCGCCAGCCAGAACAACGGCGCGATGCGCAGGAAACGCCGGATGTAGAATTTGCGGGTCGGATCCGTCTCGCCGCTGCGCTGCGTCCACATTAGGCACATCGTCATGGCGCTGACGAAGTAGAACACGTTCACGCCGGTCCAGCCGCACATGAAGGCGTAATCGACCGCGTAGATGTTCGAAGGAAAGGCCTGCGAAACGTGAATGGCCATCACGCCGACGATGCCAAGTCCGCGCAGCACATCGAGCGTGTGCGAACGAGCGAACGGGGTGGTGCCCTGTTCGGTTCGACCGGCAGCCAACCGGGCCTGCCCCTGCATCACGCCTGCTCCACGGTTCTCATTGTGCAGGTGCGACAATAGAGGCGGCGCCGGGCTTTCCGAAGCTGAACGCCTTTTTTACGTTAACCGGCGGTTGAGTCCGGCGCAGAATGTGCGGGATTGGGTGCCCGCGGCGGGCGCAAGGCCGCCGCCATAGGCTGTCCCTTGTATTGATGCGCGGAATGAGAATTGTGGGCCAATTCATACTTAATACTTCAAGACCATGAGCATTATTGTTTGCGCGTCGCAACGCGCCTAGTATTCCAGCGGCTAATTCGGGGGCTCGAACAACGCGTGAATGTCCGTTCACATGACAGCGCATTGCGCGATGGCCTGAACTTTCAGGCTAGCCCGCAGGCACACAGGACATCCAAGACAGTGGTTGAATCCGCACTTCGGGAAGTGCGTCCCGCCGGCCGCGAGCGGCTGATCGTCGTCGAGGACGATCCGGTGACGCGGACGATGCTGGTCGGCTATTTCAGCGAGAACAATTTCGACGTGGTCGGGGCCGGCTCCTGCGCGGAATGCCGCCAGGCGCTGCGCGCGCGCACCGATCTCGTCTTCCTCGACGTGCAGTTGCCCGACGGCGACGGCTTCGAGCTCGCCAAGGAGATCCAGGCGACCAGCAACGCCGGCATCATCTTCGTCACGCGGCGCGACACCGACGTCGATCGCATCCTCGGCCTCGAGATCGCCGGCGACCATTACGTCACCAAGCCGATCAATCTGCGCGATCTGCTGGCGCGCGCCCGCAGCGTGCTGCGTCGGCGCTCGCTCGACCGCAAGGCGGCGCGCAACCATAATTCGATCGCGTTCGGCGACTGGATCATCGACCTGACCCGCCGCGAATTGCTCGGCAGCGACGGCAAGCCGGTGGCGCTGACGCGGGCCGAGTTCGATCTGCTCGCCGCGCTGGTCGGCGCCGACGGGCGGCCGCTCAGCCGCGATTATCTGATCGAGGTGGTCAGCAATCGCCAGGCCGAGGTCGACATCCGCACCGTCGATGCGCTGGTGGCGCGGCTGCGCCGCAAGCTGGTCGGCAGCGGCACACCCGTGATCGCGACCGTCACCGGCGTCGGTTACAAGCTCGCGCTCAGCGAGCGGCTGTAGGGCATTATTCTCAGCGCGATGCGACGCGCTTCCATCGTGCTTCGATCCGGGCCTTGATCCGGCTGACCTTCGCCTCGTGCGCGGCCCAATAGGCGCGGCTGGCCGCGGCCGTGCCCTGACGATAGCGGGCATAGACGGCCTTGGGCTGTGCCGACACCTTCGGCCGGCTCACGGATTTGGCGGGAGCCGCTGCTACTGCAACAGCCGCAGCCGGAGGCGCTGGTTCCGGAGCGGCCGTAGCTTCGGTCGACAGCGCCTTCGAATTCATCGCGGCAAGACGGTTGCGCGCCCGGTTGCAATAGACATGCGACCGCGCGGTCATCGCTTCCTCGCCATGTCCGGCCCGGTATTTCATCAGGGCGCGGCAGATATCGCCGCCGGCCTGCCGCCAAGCCTGGCTGAGATAAAGCACCCCGTAATGGATGTTGATGTCGGGCTCGGCGAGTTCCGCCTCGGTGCCCCGGAAGCCCAGCATCGCCGCCGTCTCGGGCCGCACCTGCATCAGGCCGATCTCGCCGGCGTTGCCGATGACGGCCGAATTGTAGCCGCTTTCGACGAAGACGACGGCTTCGGCGATATCGGCCGGTAGATTGGTACGTGCGGTTTCTCGTTCGATGATCTTGCGGATCAGGGCCCGGGACGACGGCGTCTCGCCGGCGCCGAGTTCCGTGCCGCCGCCGGGGATTGCCGACGTCACGCGCGGCGCGTCCGGGGCTCCGTCCTCGGCGTGCGCGCAGAGCGGAGCCGACAACAACAGGACGACCGCCAAATGTCGCCACGTTGCGCCCGGAAGAAAGCCTGTCCGATCCCACAGCATGGCTTCGTCATAGATCGCCCGAGTTAACAAACGGCCTCCGCCGCGCGGCAACCAGCGCGGGGTGAGATCAGACTCGATTGATGCCGCGATGGAGGTGCGCTCCCTCTCCCGCTTGCGGGGGAGGGCTGGGGTGGGGGTGCTTCCGCAATGGGACACTCCCCCAGAGGAAAGAACCCTCACCCGGCGCGCGGGACGATGCTTCGCATCGTCCGGAGCGCGCCGACCTCTCCCGCAAGCGGGAGAGGTGACCGAGCCGGCGGCGGCTTGATTCAACCGGGAGCGATTTCGCTTTAGCGCGCGCGGGCGCTCTGTTCGGTGGAGGTCCCTTGCGCAGGCCCGGCCAGGCGGTCGTCGACCGCATAGAGCGTGCAAATGGCCGACCATTTCATGCAGGCGGCCAGGGAGTCGCGCTGGGCCTCGTCGGCCGTGACGCGCCCCGCACGCCAGCCGTAGCCGCCGTTCGGCGACACCGCGAAAGCCTTGTGCGGCAACGTGCTGGCGAGATAGCGCGCGAACTCGGCCCGCGCGGCCTCGTTGAGCTGGCGCGGCGGCGGCAGGGAATCGGGCAGGCTCAGGATGTCGCGGCCGAGCAGGCCGCGCTCGCGCAGGAACATATCGACATAGGGCGTCCATTGCGGACGGCTCGTCACCGAATAGAGGTAGTGGCCGTCGTCGCCGAAGGGGGGCGCCGCGATGAATGTCGCGTTGCCGCCACCGGCGCGAAACCCGTCATGGAGGCGGCGCGCGAGGTCCGGGCCGAAATAGGAATCGTTGGTCGCGTAGACCCACAGCGTCGGCACGCGCGAGGTCTTGCCGAAGGTGGCGAAGGCCTGCACCAACCCGTCCGCATTGCAGACGTCGTCATCGTCGCGCGAGCCGCGGCCGCCGGCGAAGTTGATCGCGGCGACGAGACCGGGCGGCGCCTGCGCGGTGAGCGCGATAGTCGCGAACCCGCCGGCGGAGTGGCCGGCCGCGATCATGCCCGATGTCGTCACGTCCGCCCGCCGCGCCATCGCGTCGATCGCGGCGCGCAGATCGGCAACCGCGACCGCGGCCGCAGGCAGATAAGCGGCCTTCGCGCAGCCGCCGACGCTGTCGACGCGTCCACCAGGCGAGGTGCCGTAGCCGCGCCGCATCAGGATCAGCGCCGCGAAGCCGCGCCGGGCGTATTCGAGCGCGATGCCGTAATATCGGTGCGCGGACATGGTGGCGCGGTCGTCGAAGCTGCGCGGCGAGCCGTGGCTGAGCAGCGCGAGCGGATAGCGTTTCGCGCCCGCCGGGCGGACCAGAAAGGCCTCGAGCCCCTGCGGCCCGGCCTCCGCCATGGGGATGCGCAGATCCTCGGTGTAGAATTCCGCCGCGCGCGCCGGGATAGCCGCTGCGATGAGGCTGGCGATCAGCAGAAGCAGCTTGCGCGACAGAGCCATGGGACGATTCGACGGGGCCTCGATGGCGAGCAGCATAGCATGATCTTCTTAACTGAACCGCGCTCCCCGCGGCCGTCGTTCCGGGGATGGCGGGACGGACGCCGGCCTGTGTCGCCCTCTGTCAATCCATGCTTGCAAAAATATTCCACTTTACCGAAATTCGGTTTCGGCGTATCTATCGTCCATCCCGGCTCACCAGGAGGGGCGATCTCGAGGTCGTCTTGATCGCGAGCCGGGCTTGCGGTGGAC
>NZ_JASVEN010000005.1:0-585514 GCF_051710265.1 Bradyrhizobium sp. U531 | reverse complement strand
GACCGAACCATGAACGACTGTTACCTATCCATCCGGTCTGTTCTGTTACCCATCCATCCGCTGGACAAGAGCGCCGCCGCTCACCCGCCGGCCTTGAGACGTTCGTTGCGTCGGCGCAGGCCTTCCATGGTCGCGAGCAGGATGACCGACACCGTCGTCAGGATCACGGCCGCCGCCGTGATGGTCGGACTGATGTTCTCGCGGATGCCGCTGAACATTTCGCGCGGCAGGGTGCGCTGCTCGGGGCCTGCCATGAACAGCACGATCACCACCTCGTCGAAACTGGTTGCAAAGGCGAACAGCGCGCCAGATGCGAGGCCCGGCAGGATCAGCGGCAGGATCACGCGGCGGAAGGCGTAGATCGGCGATGCGCCGAGCGAGGCGGCGGCGCGGGCGAGGTTGGTGTCGAAGCTCTGCAGCGTCGCGCCGACCGTGATCACGACGAAGGGCGTCGCCAGCGCAGTGTGGGCCAGGATCAGGCCGAGATAGCTGCCGGTCAATCCGATCGGCGCGAAGAAGAAATACAGGCCGACGGCGGTGATGACGCCGGGCACGACGACCGGCGACAGCACGAAGGCGAGCACCAGCGGCTTGAAGCGGCTCTTCCACTGCGCCAACCCGAGTGCGGCCAGCGTGCCGAGCCCCATGGACAGCACAGTCGAAGCGACGCCGATGATCACACTGTTCTTCAGCGCGTTCATCCAGCGCGGCGAGGTGATGAAGTCGTCGTACCAGCGTAAGGATAGTCCGGGCAGCGGATAGGTGAGATAGGAGCCCGAGCTGAGGGACAGCGGCATGATCGCAAGGATCGGCGCGATCAGGAAGGCGAACACCAACGCGGAGACGACGATGGTCGCGGTCCAGGCGATGCGCTGGCTTGGCGTGCGCAGGGAGGAATTGTCGGTCAATTCTTCATGCCTCCCGTGACCTGCTGGCCCTGCACCAGCTTGCCGTAGACGAGAGCGAGCAGGATCGTGGCCAGCAGCAGCACGGCGCCGAGCGCTGAAGCAAGGCCCCAATTGGCGGTCTCGGTGGTGTAGAGCGCGATGAAGTAACTGATCATCTGGTCGGCGGCGCCGCCGACGAGCGCCGGCGTGATGTAGTAGCCGAGTGCCAGGATGAAGACGAGCAGGCTTCCCGCGCCGATGCCGGGCAGGGTCTGGGGCAGGTAGATTCTCAGGAACGCGGTGATCGGCGGCGCACCGAGCGAGGCGGCGGCTCGCATGTAGGCGGGCGAGATCGCCTTCATGCTGCTGTACAGCGGCAGGATCATGAACGGCAGCAGCACGTGGGTCATCGCCACGCAAACGCCGAAACGGTTGTAGATCAGGCGCAAGGGCTCGTCGATGATGCCGAGCCAGTGCAGGCTGTCGTTGACGACGCCCTTGCTCTGCAACAGCACGATCCAGGCACAGGTGCGGACCAGGAGCGAGGTCCAGAACGGCAGCAGGACGAAGATCATCAGCAGGTTCGATCGTCCCGGCGGCAGCGCCGCAAGGAGGTAGGCGACCGGGAAGCCGAGGATCAGGCAGAGCGCGGTGACGCTGAGGCTGATGAGGAAAGTGCGGGTGAAGACCTCGCGGTAGATGGCCTGGTCCGGCGGCGCCGCGATGATCGCGCGGTCCGCGTTCCGCGTCAGGTCGAGCGCTGCCAGCAAATAGAAGCCGGTCACCGGGCCGCCGGCGTCCTTGATCGTCGTCCAGGTGCTGCGTTCGCGCCAAGCCGGGTTGATCTTGCCCAGCGTCTCCTTGGCCGTGCCGGCTTCCGGCATCGCCTTCAGATTGCGCGACGTGCTGGTGAGGATGGTGCGAAAGCCGTTCAGGGCATAGTTGAGCCGCTTGGCCGCGATGGCGAGGGTGCCGGACTCGCGTGCGGCCTGGACATCGCTTGCCAGCGCCGCATAGGCCTTTTCATCCGGCAGGTCCTTGCCGTCCCAACCGGCGAGGGCAGCAATGGTGTGAGGCAGAACCTGGCGCACCTCGCGGTCATCGACCGCGCGCCACAGCATGCCGGCGATCGGCCCCGCAAAAGTGAAGAGCAGGAAGACGAGAAGCGGCAGGACCAGCGCGAGTGCCTTGAACTGACGCGCGCGCTCGGCCTGCTTCAGGCGGCGCTTGAGCGGGACTTCTGTCGACGCACTGGCGCCGGTCTGCAACGCTTCCGTCATACAAAGCGCCCCGCGGCGCAGCCAGAGCAAGCGCCTCGTCCTTCGAGACGACCGCTTCGCGGTCTCCTCAGGATGAGGCTGATCGACATCGGCGCCAGTGGAGACATGGCCACAGCCTCAGACCTCATCCTGAGGAGCCCGCCGCAGGCGGGCGTCTCGAAGGATGCGCTGCGGGCGAGATGTACGCCACGTCTTCCCTCAGCGCCATTTCCGTCATGCGCTATTTCGCGGCCCATTTGTTGAAGCGCTCGGTCAGGCGGTCGATGTTCTCGAGCCAGAAGGCGACGTTGATCTCGACCGCGTTCTTGATGTTGTCAGGCGCGGTCGGCAGGTCCTTCAGGACGGCGGGCGCGAGCTTGGCAGCGGCGTCCTTGTTCGAGGTGCCGTAGGAGATGTTCTCCGACAGCTTCGACTGGTTCTCCGCCTTGCCGGCGAAGTCGAGGAACTTGTAGGCGGCGTCCTTGTTCGGGCTGCCCTTCAGGATGACCCAGCTGTCGAGCGTGAACAGCGCGCCGTCCCACACCATGCCAAAATTCTTCTTCTCGTTCTTGTTCGCGGTGTCGATGCGGCCGTTGTAGACCGAGGTCATCGCGACCTCGCCGGAGGCGAGCAGTTGCGGCGGCTGGGCGCCGGCCTTCCACCAGACGATGTCGCCCTTGATGGTGTCCAGCTTCTTGAACGCACGCTCGATGCCCTCGTCGGTCGCCAGCACCTTGTAGACGTCCTTCGGCGGCACGCCGTCGGCCATCAGCGCGATCTCCAGCGTGGTCTTGGGGCCCTGGCGAAGAGCGCGCTTGCCCGGAATCTTCTTGGTGTCGAAGAAGTCGGCCCAGCCCTTCGGGGCTTCCTTCAGCTTGTCCTTGTCGTAGCCGAGCACGAAGTCGTAGAGGATGGCGCCGACGCCGCACGGGTTGACCGACGGCGGGATATAGGCCGCCTCGCCACCGATCTTGGTATAGTCCATCTTCTCGAACAGGCCTTCCTCGCAGCCGACCGCGAGCTCGTCGCTCTCGACCTGGACGACGTCCCAGGTGGCGGCACCGCCCTGCACCTTGGCGCGCAGCACCCCGACGCCGCCATCCCAGGACTCGTCGTTCATCGCAACGCCTGCCGCCTTCTTGAACGGCTCGAAATAGGCCTTCTTCTGGGCATCCTGATAGGCGCCGCCCCACGACACGACGGTGAGGTCACGCGCTTCGGCAACCGTTGCCAGCGCCGCGCCGGCGCTGAACGCCGCGGCGAAACCCAGAGCGATCTTGCGGTTCAGCATGGTCTTCGTTCCTTCTTCGTGAGTTGCGTTGATGTTGATTGTCGAGGATCCGCTCTCAATCGGATCAAACGGGATCGAGGGCGAGGCAATCCTCCGGGCGGAATGTGATGAAGACGCTTTCGCCGTGGCTCAGGCTGTCATGTGCCCCCGGCTGAAGCTTGACCATGAACTCGCCATTGCCGGCGACCTCGAGCACGGCGAGCGCGTGATCGCCGAGATAGATGGTGTTCTGCACCCGCGCGGGCAGGCGGTTCACGCCGTCGCTGGAGGCGCCGTCCGGGACAAGACTGATCCGCTCGGGCCGCACCGACAGCGAGGTGGACGCGCCCGCACCCGAGACGTTGACCGCCCGCGCGGTGACGGTGCCGCCCCCGGCCAGCGCGACCCGGCAATAGTCCTTGTCGATCGTCTCGACGCTGCCTGAAAGCACGTTGTTCTCGCCGATGAAATGGGCGACGAAGCTGTTCACCGGATGCTCGTAGAGCGCATCGGGCCTGTCGATCTGCTGCACGATGCCGTCGTTGAACACGGCGATGCGGTCCGACATGGTGAGCGCTTCGCTCTGGTCGTGAGTGACGTAGACGATGGTGATGCCCATCCGCTCGTGCAGCTGCTTGATCTCCAGCTGCATCTGCTCGCGCAGCCGCTTGTCGAGGGCGCCGAGCGGCTCGTCCATCAGCACAAGCTGCGGATTGAACACCAGCGCGCGGGCCAGCGCCACGCGTTGTTGCTGGCCGCCGGACAATTGTCCCGGTCGGCGGTGCGCCATCGCTTCCATCTTGATCATGCGCAATGCCGACCTCACGCGCTCCTGCGCTTCCGCCTTGCTCGTGTTGCGAACGGATAGCGGGAAGGCGATATTCTCGGCGATCGTCAGGTGCGGAAACAAGGCATAGTTCTGGAACACCATGCCGATGTCGCGCTTGTGCGGCGGCATGTTCTTGATCGGCCGGTCGCTGAGGTAGATCTCGCCATGGGTCGGAACCTCGAACCCGGCCAGCATCATCAGCGTGGTCGTCTTGCCCGAGCCCGACGGGCCGAGCAGGGTGATGAACTCGCCCTTCCTGATGTCGAGATCGAGGTTCTTCACCACGAGATGCTCGCCATCATAGGTCTTTTGAATGCCGGAAAAGCGCACCAATGCCGGCGCGGGTATGACCATGCCGGCTTCCATGCTGTCCTCGGCTTGCCGCTACAATGCTGTCGGCACCTCTTTCGAGGTTGCCGAGAAGCAGCTTAGCACCCTCGGGCGAGGGGGCAAGCGGTGCGACCGATGCAGAGGCGCAGGTTTCACGCGCGGCGCAGAAGGTGCGCACGCCTCGTCCTTCGAGACGGCGCTGACGCGCCTCCTCAGGATGAGGCTGATCGGCATGAGTGCTCGCTGAGACTGCTGCCGCGCACTCCCGTCCTCATCCTGAGGAGCCCGCCTCAAGCGGGCGTCTCGAAGGATGGCCGAAGAGACAGCTCTCGAATGCTATCGTCCTGCGGCCCGCGAGGGCGGCTACATTCCCGACAGCTTGCTCACATGCACGTTCAGCGAGCCGCCGGCTTCCGCGACGATGCGCAGCGTCTTGGAATCGAAGGCGATGTCCGCGAGGGTCAGGCTTTCGATCTTGGCGTCGACCTTGAGGCCGTCTTCGGTCTTCTGGTAGTCGGCGATCGCGGCGGCGATCTTCTCGCGCGCATTGGCGGCGATCGGCTTCAGGTCGAGCGTTGCCCGCTGCAGCAGTGCCTGCTGCATCTGCGGCACTACGGCGCGCGCGGCGGCGCCGAGCAGGCCGAACGCAGCTTCCGATTCCACCGCAAGCTGGATGTCGGTGAGCCGCAGCGTCTGCTGCGCCTGGTCGAGCACCGGCCGGCCCCAGATGTGCACGGTGGCCTCGGCGCCGAGGCCGAGCCAGCTCTTCTTCTCCTTGGCGCGCACCAGCAGCGAGATCAGCAGCCGCTCGCCCGAGGGGATCACGTTGACGCTCTTCACGGTGACGTCGACCGGGCCCGAGCCGTCCTCGGGATAGGTGCGGCCGACCATCTGCGCTGCGATCAGCTTGTTGATCTCGGTGAAGGGCACGTCGATGGGAACGCCGATGTTCACGCCGGTGCCACTCGGCGGCACGATCGAGATCTTGTCGGGGAAAGGGCAATCCGGCTTGGTCGGCGTCGAGGTAACGCGCGTCTCCGCTTCCAGGCCCATCAGCAGCGTCACGTTTTGGGCATCCACGCGCGGTTGCGCGGCGATGGCACGGATCGGCTTCATCTCGAGCCAGAGCGGCGGCAGCGCGGCCGAGGAGCCCGAGCCCTGCAGGGGGATCGAGCGGCAGGCCTTGGCCCATTGCGCCTTCGCATTGTCGCGCAGGGAGGGATCGTTGCGGATGCGCTCGGAGACGATGTTGATCTGCTCGCCGACATTCTTGTCGATCAGCGGCTTGACCTGCGCCGGCACGTTGACCTTGGCGCCGGCGACGTTGAGGTTGGTGTCGCCGAGATTGACCTGGGCGCCGAGATTGGGCTCGATGTGCCAGTTGGCCGCGAGCTTCGGGCGCGAGGTGACGACCACGTTGCCCTTGATCTCCGCGCTGGCGTTCAGGTGTTTGATGTTGACGGCGCCGATCCGCTTGGCGGCATCGCCGCCGAGCACGCTGCCGAGTGCGTCGCCGAGTGCGCCGGTGGCTTTCGCCGACAGCGAGCCGGTCACGTTCAGCTTGCCGGTGAGCGGCGTCGAGATCGTCAGCACGTCCTTGTCGCCGCTGGCGGCCATCGGCCCCCGAACGGCGGTCCAGCCGATGTCGGCATTCTCCAGGATCTGCGAGACCGGGTTGTCGGCCTTGCCGGCGAAGTTGCGCGGCGCCGCCTTCTCGGCCTGCTCGCGGATCGCGGAGATCGCGATGGCCACGGGGGCGATCACGACCGAGCTTTTCGAGGCGGGGGGCAGCGGCGGCAATTGCGCGACCGGCGGCGCCGAATTCGTCGCGCGCGGCGACAGCAAGTCCATCGCCTTCAGGCTGATGAAGAACGACGCCGCGAGCACCACGACGCCGATCAGGATCGTCTTCAAATTCAACGTTAGTCGCATCACTCCCCCAGGCCGCCCCGGCGGGGATTTTACAGGGCGGGCGAGCAGGGCGCTAGAGCGCACCGGTGGGGTGGAATTGCGGCGAACGGGTTAACGGCTGTTGCCGCCTGCTGAGAGCGTTAATTGCGGCGCTAGCCGCGCTTCGGACGGCGGATCGCTCTCACATTGCCGTTGGGGCCGCCGCCGCAGAAGAAGCGGCCGCCGCCGTCGGACTCCAGCCCGGAGACGACCGTCCCGGCCGGGAGGTCGAGCTGCTCGAGCACCTTGCCGGTCGCCGGGTCGATCCGCCGCACGTCGCTCTCGTCGTTCTCCCAGGTGCCGTGCCAGAGCTCGCCGTCGACCCAGGTCACCCCGGTGACGAAGCGCTTGCTCTCGATGGTGCGCAGGACCTTGCCGCTTTCCGGATCGACCTGATGGATCTTGCGCTCGCGATATTGCCCGACCCACAGCGAGCCCTCGGCCCAGGCGAGGCCGGAATCGCCGCCGCCGCCCGGCGCCGGAATCGTGGCGAGCACCTTGCCCGAGGTCGCGTCGATCTTCTGGATGCGATCCTCGGCGATCTGGAACAAATGCTTGCCATCGAACGCCGTGCCGGCATGCGCGGCGACATCGATGGAGCGCGCGACCTTGCCGTTATCAGGGTCGACCGCGTTCAATTTGTCGCCGGATGCGAACCAGACATGGCTGCCGTCATAGGTGACGCCATGCACGGCATCGACGCCCTCGAACGGTCCATATTCCCTGACGATCTCGGCGGCTGAACGCTTCATCTGCTGGCTCCTGTGATGTGGTCCCAAATTACGCCTTCAGGAGCGGCGTAGGGAGTAACAAGCCTGTCGGGAAACCCGGGACGGGCGGCATCATCCAGCGCCGCGCCCGCCCGTGTCCGAAGCATTGCACCTTGTTCGCGCGCGCCAGCTCGTCGAGGGCGCGCTGCACCGTGCGCGCGCTCGTTCCCAGCGCCAGCGCGAGCGCCGAGCTCGACCAGGGCTCGCCGTCGGAGAGGAGCGCGAGCACGCTAGCATGCTTTTCCTCGACCGGCCGCGCCAGCACGAGGATCTCGCGCGTCTTGCGCGGCGCCAGCGCGAAGCCTTGCTTGGTCGCGCAGATGCCGGCGAGCGGCTTGAGCTTGGTGCGGAGTCGCCCGATCTCGACGCGCAACCGCGCACGATGCGATTCGTCGACATGCCTAGCGTGAAACGCGCCCGCGATCAGCGTCTGCCGCGAGACGTCCGCGGGCCACGCCTGCGCCAGGATGCGGACGAGCGCGAACAACACCGGCCGCGTGCCGAGCGGCACGACGGTGCCGCGCCGGCGAACCGAATGGTGGAAGGTGTCGACGACGAGCGCCTCAGACGTCGCGAGGTCCTCGATGTCCGCCAGCAGCAGGGGCCGCTCGTCGCCGCGCGCGATCAGGCGTGCCGCCGGCGTGTCGAGCACGCGGCTTGCGCTGTCGACTTCGGCCGAGAGTGCGGGGATATCGGCCTGCCGCGCCGCGCCGGCCGCCCGCGCGAGCGCCGCGCGCGCATCCTTCGTCCTGAGCCGCCGTATGGCGATGCCGGCGAACACGAGCTCCCGGACGACCTGCGAGGCGGGCGGCAGCGGGAGGGAGCCGAGATCAGCGAGCGTGCGCTCCGCCTCGTCAATGTGTCCAAGAAGGAGGAGCCGCCGCGCGGCGATATGGCCGGCATGCGCGGCGTTGGCGAGGTCGCCGTGCTTTTCGAGGGTCGCGCGTGCCGCCGTGAGCGTCTTGTCCGGCCAGCCGAGATCGCGGCAGACCAGTGCGATCTCGGCCTCGGCCACCACGCACCTGGCGCGCGCGACGGCTTCTCGCGGACCGAAGGCGCGCGCGGCGCTGCGCAATAGCGTTTTCGCCTTGGCGAGATCGCCGAGCTGCGCCATCGCGATGCCGCGCAGCGCCAGTGACGGAGCGTCGTTGCGCAGTGCGACGCGGTTCAGCGCGCCGAGCGGATCGCCGGCCTCGAGCGCGCGCGCGGCCGCCGTGATCAGCGACTCCATTCAAATCCCGCCACACTTGTTACTCCCACCGCGCAACCGCGCAGTGCCAGAAATCGTTGTCGACCGACAATGTGCGGCAATGGGCCGGCGGTTTCGCCAGAAGCGGAATGGTCGTTCAGGCAAGACTTCAAGTGAGAGCTTTGGAGAACCATGATGACTTCAGCAGACAAACAGACCGCCATGCAGACACCGCCGGTGGTGTCGCCGCAGGACTGGGAAGCAGCCCGTCAGCAACTGCTGGTGAAGGAAAAAGCGCATACCCGTGCCCGCGATGCCCTGGCCGCCGAGCGCCGGCGCATGCCGTGGATGGAAGTTGCCAAAACCTATGCGTTCGAGGGGCCCGGCGGCAAGCTTGGTCTCGCCGACCTGTTCCAGGGCCGGCGGCAACTGATCGTCTACCGCGCCTTTTTCGAGCCCGGCGTGTTCGGCTGGCCCGATCATGCCTGCCGCGGCTGCTCCATGGTGGCCGACCAGGTCGCCCATGTCTCGCATCTGAATGCCCGCGACACCACGCTGGTGTTCGCCTCGCGCGCGCCACAGGCCGACATTGTCAGGCTGAAGCAGCGGATGGGCTGGACCATGCCCTGGGTCACCGTCACCGACAGTTTCGATGCCGATTTCGGCGTGGACGAATGGCACGGCACCAACGTGTTCTATCGCGACGGGACGCGCATCTTCCGCACCTATTTCGTCAAGAGCCGCGGCGACGAGCAAATGGGCGGCACCTGGAACTATCTCGACATCACCCCGCTCGGCCGGCAGGAGGTGTGGGAGGATTCGCCGAAGGGCTATCCGCAGACGCCGACCTACAAATGGTGGAACTGGCACGACAGCTATACGGAGAACGCAGCGCCCGACCAGAAATGGGTGGAGATCTCGGACGCCGGCGAGAAGGCGTTTCGCCGGGAGGCGGCAGAAGGCCGTGATTAGTCCCATGGACGCAATGGCCGGCGATGGCGTGGTGGCCGCGCGTCATCTCGCCCGATGGCTGGCATTGGCTGCCACGCCG
The DNA here is from genome assembly GCF_051710265.1 of Bradyrhizobium sp. U531. Classification (NCBI taxonomy): domain Bacteria; kingdom Pseudomonadati; phylum Pseudomonadota; class Alphaproteobacteria; order Hyphomicrobiales; family Nitrobacteraceae; genus Bradyrhizobium; species Bradyrhizobium sp. U531. The sequence goes on along the minus strand of NZ_JASVEN010000005.1, from coordinate 575,979 downwards.
ACGTTCGCGATCATGGCCGTGGTCGCGGGTGGGCCGGCGGACATACTGTGCGCCGCCGGCCGCAGCTCCGTGCTCGGCGGCATGGTGCCGATGTATCTGTTGATGAGCGCGTTCCATTCGGCGGCGTGGCTGAGGCTGCTCGCGGAGCGGCGGGGCTAGGGCGGCCGGTAAGTGGCGCGACGCGAACGGCCCCGGAGATCACCGGGGCCGAGACGTGCCGCCTTCGCCAAAGAACAAGGCCATCATGATCTCGTCGGAATATCGGCCGTTCTGCTTCAGCGCCTTCACGCCGCGGCCATATTCGGCGAAGCCGGCCGCCTTGTAGAGCCGCAATGCGGGCAGGTTCTCGCTGACGACGACGAGGTGAAGCTGCTCGACGCGGCTTGCCGCATGCGCGGCGACGGCATCGGCCAGCAATCGTCCCATGCCCGATTTCCGCGCCTGCGGCCGCACATACATTCCCCACAGCACCGCCCTGTGCGCGGTCTTCGCGCCGTCCTCCCGGCGGAAGCCCGCGGTGCCCACGAGCTCGCCCGCGATGAACGCGCCGAACACGTCCGATGCCGCGAGGCGCTCCTCGAACCAGGCGAGCGGCTTTTCCCGCTCGCGTTCGAGCGTGCTGGTGAACGCTTCGGGATGGGTCGCGAGCGCTTCCAGCCGGATCGCGCGGTAGCGCTCGGCATCGGCGGGCGTGAGCAGGCGGATCGCCGGCGAAGCGGCATGAGGAGGCGGCGTCATATCGAAGTGACACCTCGTGGGCGTCTCGAAGGATGGTTTGATGCGCGCTTGGCCAGCTCATGGAGCCCGACGAAATCGCCGCGCATGAAGGCTTCCTTCTTGGCGCGGCTCCACTTCTTGAGCTTGCGCTCACATTCGATCGCGTCGGTGTTCCCATCGAACCATTGCGAGAACATCAGTGCTACAGGCCGGCGTGACTTCGTATAGCCTTCGAACGTGCCTGCGTTATGTTGCGCGATCCTGATATCGAGTTCGGTGCGCGTCGTGCCGATGTAGTAGCTGCCGTCGGCGCATCTGAGAATGTAGAGCCACGCGCCGTCGGTCATCGTGAACGCCTCGTCCTTCGAGACGCGCGCTAGGGCGCGCTCCTCAGGATGAGGCTAACTGGCAGGCGTGCCTTGGCGCAAGAGGTGGTCGTTGATCTCGTGAACAAACGCTTCAGGAATCAATCGAGCCACACACTCAGCCCTCATCCTGAGGGCCCGCCAGAGGCGGGCGTCTCGAAGGATGCGCCGCGACTTCAAGCCAGGCACAGGTGCGGTTACTGCGATCCGGCCGCCTTCAAATACCCCACCACCTTCGCTGCTTCCTCCGCCGAGATGCCGCCATAGGGCTGCATCTTGTTGCCCGAGACCACCTCGTCCGGCTTGAGCATGAAGCGGGTGAGCTTGTCCTGGTCCCAGACGAAGCCGGCTTCCTTCATGGACGATGAGTAGTTGTAGTCGGGCAGCGAGCCGGCCTTGCGGCCGACGATTCCATTGAGGTTGGGACCGAGACGGTTGTCACCTTCCTTGGTGGAATGACAGGTGCGGCAGGAATTGTTGAAGGCCTGCTGGCCGCCCTGATCGCCCGCGGGCTGCTGCGCGCGCGAGGCGGGCGCGGACGCCAGCAGCGCCAGGGCTCCGGCGCCGGCGACCGCGTGCATCCACTTATATGGCAGGGATTGCCGGCGTGATTGCATTGGCGCCTCCATCAACAGCCGCGCCTCAAGCGCGCGTCGGCATGCCGAGGGCCAACGAAAACGGCCCCGGTGGGTTCCGGGGCCGTTTGCGTCACAATGTCCTGTTGCTCAGCGCGTCGTGGTTCCAAGCTCCGCGCGGCGCTCCGTCATCGGCAGCACCACGACCTTGGTGCCGACGTTGACGCGGGAATAGAGGTCGGTGACGTCGTCATTGGTCAAGCGGATGCAGCCGGACGAGACACGCTTGCCGATGGTGTCGGGGGCGTTGGTGCCGTGGATGCGGTAGATGGTGCCGCCGAGATACATGGCGCGTGCGCCGAGCGGATTGCCGGGGCCGCCGGCCATGTGACGCGGCAGATAGGGCTGGCGGGCGATCATCTCCGGCGGGGGCGTCCAAGCCGGCCACTCGGCCTTGCGGGTCACCGACTGCACGCCGGACCAGGTGAAACCGTCGCGGCCGACGCCGATGCCGTAGCGGAGCGCCTGGCCGTTGCCGAGCACGTAATAGAGATAGGTGTTGGGGGTATCGATGATGATGGTGCCCGGCGCCTCACGCGTCGCGTAAGCAACGGTCTGGCGGCGGAAGCGGGCCGGCATCTCGACGGCATCCTGATCCTCGGACGGCTCGGTCTGATAGGTCGGCGCCTGATACGGTTGATAGGGCTGGAACGGCTGCGGCGCGGCGATCGGCGGCAGCGGCTGGAAGAAGGGGAAGATCTGCACGGGCGCGGCCTTGGCGCTACCCGCGAATGCGATCGCGGAGACCGCGACTGCGCCAAAAGCAATTGCGCGCGAAAACGTCTTGAACGTGCCCAGATTGAACATGTGATTGCCCCTGTTTGCTCGGTGGCTTCGGCCACCGCGGCACCGTTGCGGTGCTCTGTTGCCTGGATCACTAACGGCAAAACGTTTCGGGACATTTGCGTGGAAAACCGAAAACGGTTTCACGGCGGCAAGGATTGTTTCATGACAGTTTCGTGGCCCGGGCCACCGGGCGCCGCACAAAACCGGGTGCCGACACTTCTGTGACGTCACACGCCTGAAATATCCTTCGTTGATGGTCGATGCCTGAGAATCATCAAACTCTCGGGATTTTCCCATGCGGGTATTAATCGCAACCGACGCCTGGCATCCGCAGGTTAACGGCGTAGTGCGCACCCTGACCTCGCTGGCGAACGCGGCCAAGGCGCTCGATGTCGAGATCGACTTCCTGACCCCGGACGGCTTTCCGTCCTGGCCGCTGCCGACCTATCCGGGCCTGCGCTTTGCGTTGCCGTCGGCGAAGGAGATCGCGCGGCGGATCGAGAAGGCCGCCCCCGAAGCGCTGCACATCGCGACCGAAGGCCCGATCGGCTGGGCCGCGCGCGCCTATTGCCGCCGCAACCGCCTGGCTTTCACCACCTCCTATACGACGCGTTTTCCGGAATATGTTGCAGTGCGGACCGGCATTCCCGCGGCGGTCGGCTACGCCGTGCTGCGTCACTTCCACGATGCCGCCGCCATGACCATGGTGGCGACGCCCTCGCTGCGGCAGGAGCTCTCCGAGCGCGGCTTCAAGCGGCTCGGCTTCTGGACGCGCGGCGTCAGCACCGAGCTGTTTCACCCCGACAGCCCGGCGAAGCTCGACCTGCCGGGCCCGATCTTCATGACCATGGGCCGCGTCGCTGTCGAAAAGAATCTCGAAGCGTTCCTCTCGCTCGATCTGCCCGGCACCAAGGTTGTCGTCGGCGACGGTCCGCAGAAGGCCGCGCTCGAAAAGAAATATCCCGATGCGGTCTTCCTCGGCGAAAAGAAGGGCACCGATCTCACCGCGCATCTCGCCGCTGCCGACGTGTTCGTGTTCCCGAGCTTGACCGACACGTTCGGCGTGGTGCAGCTCGAGGCGCTGGCCTGCGGCACGCCGGTCGCGGCGTTTCCGGTGACAGGACCCAAGGACGTCATCGCCGATCATCCGATCGGCGCGATCGACCACGATCTGCGCGCCGCGTGCCTGCGCGCGCTGACCATGTCGCGCGAGACCTGCCGCAATTTTGCACTGGAGCGTTCCTGGGAGAACAGTGCGCGCCAGTTCGTCGGCAACCTGACCTCACTTCAGCCCAGCCGCGTCCTGCGCGCCTCGCCTCGCTTGGCGCGGCGGCCGGTGCGCGGCTGACCTTTCATTTGACCCACAAGCGAGAACCTCACCGATGGCCAAGATCATGAACCTTGACGGCACCCAGCAGCTCGACCTCACCCGCGGCACGGTCGAGCAGGCCTATGATCGCTGGGCGCCGGTCTACGACCTCGTGTTCGGCGGCGTGTTCGCCAAGGGTCGTCAGGCGGCGATCGCGGCCACCAACAAGATCGGCGGCCGCGTGCTCGAGGTCGGCGTCGGCACCGGCATCTCGCTGCCGCTCTACGCGCCGAACCTGCGCATCTTCGGCACCGACATCTCGGAAGCTATGCTCGACAAGGCGCGTCAGCGCGTCACCGAGGGCAAGCTCAAGAACGTCGAGGGCCTCGCGGTGATGGACGCGGAGAAGCTCGAATTCCCTGACAATTCCTTCGACGTCGTGATGGCGCAATATGTCGTCACCGCCGTGCCGAACCCGGAAGTCGCGCTGGACGAATTCGCCCGCGTGCTGCGCCCGGGCGGCGAGCTGATCATCCTGACCCGCGTCAGTGCCGATACCGGCATGCGCCGCTTCATCGAGCAGAAGCTGCAGCCGGTGGTTCGTCCGCTCGGCTTCCGCACCGCCGAGTTCGCCTGGTCGCGTTATGCGAAGTGGCTGGCCGGCGCGCGCGGCATGGAGCTCGCCGAGCGCCGCCTGATTCCGCCGCTCGGCCATTTCTCGCTGGTGCGCTTCCGCAAGATCGACGTCGCCAAGGCGGCCTGATCGCGCTCACGCGTCGCGTGCGTCATCGCGCCGCTGCGCATCGTCACAAGACAAAACGATGATGTCACACGGCCTACATCGAATCCCTGTAAATCCCGAACCCGAACGCATTTGGGGAAGAGCATGATCAAGAATTATCTCGAGCAGCTGCGGATCCAGCGCTGGGACGACCATCGCTACTATCACCACAGCCGGATCAATCAGAGCCTGCACTTCATCAGCGCGCTGAGCTTCCTCTTCGCCTATGTCTGGCTGTTCATCGATCCCGTCGTCTCCGCCCTCGTGGGATGGCTGGTCTCGATGACCTCGCGCCAGGCCGGCCATTTCTTCTTCGAGCCGCACACTTACGACCACGTCAACCAGGCGACGCACGAGTACAAGGAAGAGATCAAGGTCGGCTACAATCTGCAGCGCAAGGTCGTGCTGATGGCGATCTGGGCGGCCTCGCCGATGGTGCTGTTCGCCGATCCCACGCTGTTCGGCCTGTTCACACCCTGGGCAACGGCGACCGACTTCATGCGGCAGGTCGCCAAGATCTGGCTGGTGGTCGGCGGCGGCGGTCTTCTGTTCCGCACCGTGCACCTGTTCTTCATCCGCGACGTCGAGACCGGCCTCGTCTGGATGACCAAGATCCTGACCGACCCCTTCCACGACCTGATGCTCTATCGCAACGCGCCGCTCGCCCTTATGCGCGGCGAGCTGATGGACCCCGGCCTGCACCTCAACCCCGAGCACACGCTGGGCCTGATCTCCGAGCCCACGCTCGAAGAGCAGCACGCCTGAGCGCGCTGTTCTCGCCAAGCACTCCGATGTCTGATGATTACGTCATGCCCGGGCTCGTCCCGGGCATCCACGTCTTGGGGGCTGTTTCTTCGCCTCTCCCCGCGTGCGGGGAGAGGCCGACGCGCGCAGCGCGGCGGGTGAGGGGGGCTATCCACGGGGGTGCTGCCAACGGCTCGTGCCTTAACTCTCATCACACGCGCGGAGAGTCCCCCTCACCCCGACCCTCTCCCCGCAAGCGGGGCGAGGGGGAATTGGCGGCGGTGCTCGGGGCGAGGAGACCGGCCTCAGCGCCCGAAGCGCTTGGCCAGCATCTCTTTCAGGATCTGCCGCTTGATGTTCTTGTTGGTGAGCACACCGTCGTGCCACCAGAAGCCGTCAGCCTTCATCTTCTCGGCCGCGCGGACGAAGCGTTCGGCGACTTCGGCGAAGTCGGCGTCGGTGTAGTTCAGGCTGAAGATCAGCCGGCCGGTGCCGACCCAGCTCAGCGCGAGGCCCTCGGCGCGCAGGTAATATTGCAGCATCCAATTGTAGCGGGACGGGGTGGTGTATTTCACCGTCCAGATCGACGAGAGATTGGCGAAGCGTACCGGCAGGTCCGCGCCTTCCATCATCCGGTTGAGCGTCTGGACGCGGCCGTTCCAGGTCTCCTCGAGCCCGTCATAGACCGCACGGAAATTCGGGCTGGCGAGCCGGCTCAAGAACTCGTCCATTGCCGTCATGACGTAGGGATGCGAGTTGAAGGTGCCGCGGGCGAAGCAGATGTCGGCGGGACGGTCGTCGCGGAAGCGGCGCATCAATTCGCGCTTGCCGCAGACCACGCCGACCGGCAGGCCGCCGGCGAGGCTCTTGCCGTAGGTCACCATGTCGGCCTTGACGCCGAAATATTCCTGGGCGCCGCCGGCGGCGAGACGGAAGCCGACGAAGACTTCGTCGAAGATCAGCACGATGCCGCGCTTGGTGCAGACTTCGCGCAGCTTCTTCAGCCACTCGGTGTAGCCAGCGCGATCGAAGTTGCCGCCACGGGAGGAATCCACCAGCGAGGAATCGCCGGGCGCGTTGCCGTTCGGATGCAGGCCCTGCAGCGGATTGACCAGAACGCAGGCGATGTCGTTGCGCGTGCGCAGCACGTGCAGCGTCTTCTCGGACATCTCGGCGAGGGTGTAGGTCTCGTGCGCGGCAATGGGATTGCCGACGCCGGGCTGCACGTCGCCCCACCAGCCGTGATAGGCACCGGCGAAACGAACGAGATGCGTGCGTTTGGTGTGGTAGCGCGCGAGGCGCACCGCCTGCATCACGGCTTCGGTGCCGGACATGTGGAACGAGACCTCGTCGAGGCCGGAGATCCGGCAGAGCCGCTGCACGTTCTCGAGGATGACGGGATGGTAGGGCCCGAGCACGGGACCGAGCGCATGCGCACGCTTCTCGGAGCCCTCGATGCACTCCTTGTAGAAGTCGTTGCCGAAGATATTGACGCCGTAGGATCCCGTGAGGTCGTACGAGGTGTTGCCGTCGACATCGGTGACGGTGACGCCGCGCGAGGACTCCATGAAGGTCGAGGTGCCCAGGTGCTCGCGAACGAGGCGCGCGAACTGGAACGGCACGCGGTAGCTTTCGGTGAAGTTGAGATCGGAGATCGTCTCGGCCGCTTCCTTCGTCATCGCGCGGCCCTTGGGGTAGCGCTCGGCGTAGAGTTTGGCGAGACGAAAGAAGGCGTCCTTGCGCTGCTTCACCACGTTGTCGGGCGCGCCATCGCAGCCGAAGTACTTATCGCCCTCGAACTCGTAGAACGGCAGCAGCTTCGCTACCCGCCGCGACATCTTGGAATGTCCGGCGAGCGAGCGGTGCTTGGCGCGGGACAGTTCGACCCGTGCCTTGATCTTCGGGAGGACGGCGGCAGCAGACGCTGCGGCGGCCACGGACATCGAGAGAATCGGGAGTGTCGTTTCCATGTCAACAAGCGCTAATACTGTGAGCTGACAGATTCATGACAGTCAAAGCCCTCATCGCCTCTTTCACCCAGCAGGAAGACCTCAACTTCCTGTTGACCAACCGTATCCCGCGCGCCGCGCTGACCCGCTTCATGGGCTGGTTCTCCAAGATCGAGAATCCGCTGGTCCGGGACTTCTCGATCGCGCTGTGGAAGCTGTTCTCCGACCTCGATCTGTCGGAGGCGCGGAAGGATCATTTCACGAGCCTGCACGACTGCTTCACGCGGGAGCTGAAGCCGGGCCTGCGGCCGTTTGATCCCGACCCCTCGATTGTCGCCAGCCCGTCGGACGGCATCGTCGGCGCCCACGGGAAGATCGCCGACACCGAGCTGTTCCAGGTCAAGGGCGCGCCTTATTCGCTGCTCGACCTCGTCGGCGATCCCGCGCTGGTCGATCAGCACCGCAACGGCTCTTTCGTCACGCTGCGGCTGACCTCCAGCATGTATCACCGTTTTCATGCGCCGCATGACGCGCATATCGAGCGGGTCACGCTGATCCATGGCGACGTCTGGAACGTCAACCCGATCGCGCTGAAGCGGGTCGAGCGCCTGTTCTGCAAGAACGAGCGCGCGGTGATCCGTACCCATCTGGCGACCGGTGAAGCCGTGACGCTGGTGCCGGTCGCCGCGATCCTGGTCGCGAGCATCCGCCTGCATTTCCTCGACATGGTGCTGAATGCGCAGACTCGCGGCCCCGTCAACTTTCCCTGTGACGTCAATGTCGCCAAGGGCGAGGAGCTCGGCTGGTTCGAGCACGGCTCGACCATCATCATCCTTGCCCCCGGCGATTTCACGTTCTGCGACGGCATCGCCGAAGGCACGCGCATTCGCGCCGGACAGGCGTTGCTGAGGAGAAAGTAGCCTTCAATCCACCGTCACCGCCGTCTATATGTGTGGCGGGGACGATTTGACGACACGGATGTGGCGATGGCACGGGCGCCGGTCATGGCGGCGGGTGGAATTGTGCTGCGGCGAGGATCGGAGCCGCTGATCGCAGTCGTGCGCCAGCGCAAGCGAAATGAATGGGTGTTGCCCAAGGGCAAGCTCGACGACGGCGAGACGCCGAAGGACGCCGCGCATCGCGAGGTGCTGGAAGAGACCGGGCACGACGTCGCCGTGCACGAATTCTTGGGCACGATCGCCTATCAGTCCGGCGGTCGCTCCAAGATCGTGCATTTCTGGCGGATGGAGGCCGGGGGCGGGCCGGTCCGCAAGCTGATGAACGACATCAAGGCGGTGGACTGGCTGACGCTGGAGGACGCGGTCGCGCGGCTGTCGCGCGAATATGAGCGTGCGTTCCTGACACAGATTGGTCCGATCGCACTCGCGGCGGCGGGGCTGGCGCCTGGGGCCGCGGCGTCGCCGACCTCCGTTGCCGAGCCGGAGTCACCATTGGCGAGCGAAGATATCGATGCAGCCTTGCAGACGCTGACGCCCGCGGAAGCCGCCTCCGTGGACGAGTTGCGCCACGGCCTGTTGCAGAAGGTGAAGGCCTGGCTGCGCGGCGAGGCGTGAGGTCTTCTCCCGCCGCGCTGCTAGTGAATTCGGATATTTCCGCGAGCTGATGTGCCTGTGGGAGCGTCAGCTTCTCCACGCCGTCATTGCGAGCGCAGCGAAGCAATCCAGACTGCCTCCGCGGAGGGAATCTGGATTGCTTCGTCGCAAGGGCTCCTCGCAATGACGGGGAGATAGCGGAGCGCGATTGCTTCGCAGTATTTGCTCAGAAGCAGCCACAGGGCTGACAACGCTTGCTCGCCCGCATCGAAGAAAGTGCAGCGTCACCGCCGCTCTTTCTTCTCCTTCGGTGCCGGCACGGGCCTGCGCGGGGCTGCCGGGCGTTGAGCGGCGGGGAGGCGCTGCTGGTACCCGCCTTGGCGTTGCATGCCGGGTGGTTGGGCTGCGGGCGGCTGGCCCGGCTGCAGGCCGGTGCGCGGCTGTTGCGGCTGCGGGCTTGCCGGCTGCGTCCCGCCCGGTTGCGGCGGCACTACTCCTCCGGGCTGATTTGCTCCGCCGCGCTGGGGCAGGGTTTGCGGCGTGCCGTTGGGGGCTGCGCCCTGTCCAGTGCGCGGCGCGCCTGGGCGTCCGGCACCTGGCTGCTGGCCGGGCTGCGGCTGACCCTGTTGCTGCTGGCCGCGCTGTTGCCCTTGTTGCTGTCCTTGTTGTTGCCCCTGACCCGCGCGCGGTGTGCCCGGCTGCACGGCGCCGCCTTGCTGGCCCTGTCCCTGCCGCTGCGGCGGCTGCGCGCCTTGGCGGCCCGGCGTTCCCGGCTGCTGTTGACCCGGGCGGTTGTTCTGGCCGGGCTGGCCGTTCGGGCGCTGCGGCTGCTGAGCGGGCACGGTCGCCGGTCGCAATTGCTGCTGCTGCGGCGGCTGCGCCGGCCGCGGAATCCGGCTGAGCGCGGCCGGATTGGCGCGGCGGAAGTCGCGCTGCTCGGTGACGATCTGCCGGCCCGTGGTTTGCGCCAGATGGACCTGACTTACAAAGCCGCGGTCGCGCGCGATCTGCTGCGGGGCAATCGTGATCGGCACGGCGGCAAAGCGCATCACACCGGCGGTGGCCGCGCCGGGGCGGATCGCAAAGCCGCTCGCGCCCTGCGTCAGCGCGCCGAGCCGCGTGCCGCTGGTGCGGTCGTCGACGTCGATGTGCCCGACGCGGCCGTCGGCGTCGGGATAGAGCTTGATGTTGACGTTGTTGGTGCTGCCGGCGGTTGCGCCTTCGGGCACGTCGACGACCCCCGTGGTGCCGCGGATGCCGAGCGTCGCCGTCGGCGTCGTGATCTTCATGTCGCCGGTCTTGGCCACCGCGGCGGCAACGAAAGCGACGGTGCCCTTGCCGATGTCGAAGATCCCCGAGTTCTGCTTGCCGCCGTCCTCGTAGACGTAATTGTCGATGGTGATCTTCGAAGAGGCGGAGAGGTTGAACGTGGTGGCGTCGTTGAAGGTGATGCCGAGCGTGGAGTTCGACGAGGTCTGCACGACGTCGTTGAGATAGATGTCGTCGCGTACGCGCAGCGGATAGGAATTCTTGTCGCGGATCACGGTCGCGATCCCCGTGACCGTCGCGACATTGCCGATCGGCTCGACGGTGGCGGATTGTGCATCGGCTGCGGGCGCCGGCGAGGCCGAGGGCGTCGGGGAAGGTGCGGGCGCCGGGTCGGCCTGGGGCTGTGCCTGCGCGATCTCGATCGTCTCGGATGCAAAAGTCGCGCTGCTGCCTGCCAGCGGCAATGCCGGCAGCACGAGCGCGAACACGAAGCGGCGCCAAGCCAGCATGGATGTCACGAGAAAGTCCCGGTGAGAACGCGAGGCGAGATCGGTCGATATCAGCCGGGCGGACCTGAATGGTGGATGAACGCGTGTGGTCTGCGCTGGGCGAGCGTTCAGAGGCTAGGAGAGGCCAAGCAAATAGGGCTCGACTATTTCTACGTCGTCATGGCCGGGCTTGTCCCGGCCATCCACGCCATGCTTTGCGTCACTGAGAACGTGGATGCCCGGGACATCCAGCGCGAAGTCGCGCTTCTGCCCGGGCATGACGATAGGTTGTTGGTCGTTGGGCTGACGCTTTGCGCTTCAGCTCACGCGCTTCCAGGTCTGACCGCCGCAGAACATGCCGCCGAAAGCGCAACCCTGTACACGCATCGCGTTCGGACCCTTCATCGCGATGGTCGAGTCATAGTTGCGGCCGGAGTCGGGATCGTGGATGCGGCCGCTCCACTTGGCCCCCTCGGGCTTCATGTTGATCAGGATGCGCTCGTTGGTCTTCTCGGCATAACCGCACAGATTGGCACCGCACTGCTCGACGCGGACGTTGCCCTTGTTCTCTTCGGTCGCCCACACGCCGATCGGCGAGTTCGGTGCGGCCACGGGCGCGGCGGCCACCGGAGCCGGAGCGGACGCCGGAGCAACGGCGACTGGGGCGGGCGCGACCGCGGGAGCCGGAGCGGCAACGGGCGCGGGCTGCGTGGTGTTGTAGCTTGTGGCTGGAGCTGCGGCGATCGCGGTGGTGGGAGCCGCGGGGGCGACGGCCACGGGCGCGGCCGCCTGAACCGGCGCCTGTTGCACCGGCTGCTGCTGCACCGGAGCCGGCGCGGGCTGCGCGGTCGTGGTGGCCGGAGCCGGCGTGGTGTCGACGTCGTCGTCCTTGGAGCCGCCGAGGCCCTTGAGGTTGATGTTGTTCAGCTTGATCGGCTTGTCCGACAGGCCCGGCGCGACGATGGTCACGCAATTGAGCGAGGCGCAGTTGCGCGGCGTTTCGATGCGGATGTGCTGGCCTTCGACCTGGAACGAGATCGAATTGCCGCCGCCGGCATGGGCTGCGGCGGTCGATGCCAGGAAGAGCGCGGTGGCGGCGATGGTGAGCTTGTTCATGACAACCTCCGAAAATGGCGTGGTCCCTGATGGACTGAAGTCGCCGGTGGATGAAGCGTGGTTCGACCCTATGCCGGCCTGGCCTCGCTTTCTGTGATGGGAGTCACAACGGCTCCAGGCGCTTGGGTGAGCCAGCGCACATCCAGCCGCGGTCCATCCCGCATAACCTCGTCGCGACACGACAGGAGGCGCCGATGACCCGGCTTTTGACTTCGCTTGGCACAGTGATCGCCTTGATGGCTGTGACACCCGCAGCCGAGGCCGGCTCGTACTCGTTCTCGGTCGGTGGCCACCGATTCCATGTCGAGGCGTCCAGGGCGTGCCGATCCTCGACCTGCGTGTCGATCTCGTCGAATCGCAGCCTTCGGCCGGCGGACGACACCGCGACGAAACCGGCCCCGCCGCCGGCGGCGATGGTGCAGGCGCCGTTGGTTGCGCCGGCCATTCCGGTCCGTCCGCTGCAGGCGGCCGTGGTCGCGCCGCCGCCGGCGGCGCCAGAGCCGACCCTGGCTGCGACGACGTCACAGCCGATCATGCCGCCGCCAGCACCAAGACTGGAGGCATCCAGACCCGAGGCACTGAGCGCCGGTCCGCCGCGCGTCGAGCTTTCGCGAACTGAGCCGCCGCGGTTGGAGCCGCCGCCCGTTCCGGGCCCAGAGATCAAGCAAGCCGCGACGGTCGCACACGGCGGCGATGACGAGCAAAGCTATTCGCCGCTCGGCGAATGGGAGAGCGACGGCGCCAAGGGCACGGTCCGCATCGAGCGCTGCGGGCCCGCACTGTGCGGTTACGCGCTGACCGAGGCTTCAAGTCGCGGTGAGAGCGTGCTCGTCAACATGAAGCCGAAGTCGCATGACGCCTGGGCCGGCAGCATCTTCAGCCGCTCCAGCGGCAACACCTATTACGCGACCATGACGCTGAAGAGCTCCGGCAAGCTCCGCGTCGAAGCGTGCGCGATCGGCCGTTTCTGGTGCTCAGGCAACGATTGGACGCGGGTCGAGGCGCCGCGCGTGCAGCTGATCACGACGTCGCGGCAGTGGAGCGCGCGGTCATAGCTCTCACCTTCGCCCGCAAGAGGGCTAGGGCAGAAAGTCTTGTAGCGGGTGGGTCGTCTAGACCATGCCGAGCACGATCGCTCCGACAAAGGCCATGGCGAGGTACGCGGTGACTACGCTCAGTCTCCCGGCGAACGTCATGAGGTGGCTCCCTCCACGCGCGCTACGTCGCGCACGTTCGTCATGGTTAACAGAGAGTCTCCACGCGAAAAAGTCAGCACTGCTGCCGCTCATGCCCGCCAGGGTTTCGATGCACCCGCGGCGGTATGGTTAAAGAACACTGAAATCAACGTGTTGAAGAGTCTTTAAGTAAATTCACCGAACGTGCGTGCATGACGCGCGGAGTTCGTTTGTATCTCGTCGGCTCCATCGTCCTTGTTTCGCTAGCTGGTTGCGGACGCGGCATGTTCCAGGCCGAACGCGAACCATGGCGGGCCGAGGCTGAAGCCGCATGCCTGAAATCGGGCGCGGTGAAAGAGGGGCCGGATCTCGTTCGCATTGACCCGATCTCCGGGCCGGGCATGTGCGGCGCCGAGTTTCCGCTCAAGGTCGCCGCCCTCGGCGAGGCCTCGAGCAGCTACGGCTTTGCCGACGAGGAACTGCGTCCGCCCGGCAGCATCGGCGGCCAGCCGCGCTGGCCGGTGTCGCAGCCGCGCTCGAACTATCCGGAAAGCGCGGTGCGCCAGCCCGCCGGCTATGGCGCATCTTCCGGACCGATGTCGCTGAACGCGCCCGGCGTCGCCTCGCAGGAAGACGAGATCGACCTGCCGCCCGACGGCACCGACGCCGCGGGCGCGTCGCGCTACATGAATTCGCCGAGCTATCCGTCGCGGCCGGCGCCTTACTCGCAGGCGCCCGCGCAGCAGCCGCCGCCGCGTCTCGGCCCCGCGCAGGGCAATCCCGTCACGGCCGTCGGCCCGGTCACGATCAAGCCGACCGCGACGCTTGCCTGTCCGATCGTCTCCGAGCTCGACCGCTGGCTCGCCGATACCGTGCAGCCGTCCGCGATGCGCTGGTTCGGCGTGCGCGTCGCCGAGATCAAGCAGATCTCGGCCTATTCCTGCCGCGGCATGAACGGCAATCCGCATTCGCACATCTCCGAGCACGCCTTCGGCAACGCGCTCGACATCGCCGCCTTTGTGCTCGCCGACGGCCGCCGTGTCACCGTCAAGGACGGCTGGCGTGGCATGCCGGAGGAGCAGGGATTTTTGCGCGACGTGCAGTCGGGCGCCTGCGCGCATTTCACGACCGTGCTCGCGCCGGGGTCGAACGTCTATCACTACGATCACATCCACGTCGATTTGATGCGCCGCGCCAGCCGCCGCCTGATCTGCCAGCCCGCCGCGGTCTCCGGCGAAGAGGTCGCCTCGCGTGTGCAGTCGCGCAGGCCTTATGCGAATGCGCACGAACCGTCGGTCACCGGCTCGCTCGGCGCGCGCAAGACGACGTCACGCAAGCGTGAAGAGGACGATTACGCCGACGACTAGGCTGATGCAGCCGCTCTTGTAGCCCGGATGAGCGCAGCGATATCCGGGACCAGCATTCCCGCATATCGCTGCGCTCATGCGGGCTACGATCGCGTCAGCCAAAATGTTCATCGTCCGCTATCTCACCCATCCGCAGGTGCAAATCGATCCTGCAGTGCCCGTGCCGCAATGGGGGCTGAGTTCTATCGGCCGCGCACGCACCGAGGTGCTGGCGAATGCGGCCTGGCTCGCTAACACCACGCAGATTGTTGCGAGCGGCGAGCGCAAGGCGATCGAGACGGCCGAGATCATTGCCGCTGGTCTCGGTGTCATGATCGAGATCCGCGACGCCATGCACGAGAACGATCGCTCGGCGACCGGCTTCCTGAAGCCGGCCGAGTTCGAGGCCGTCGCCGATCAGTTCTTCGCCGAGCCCGAGCTTAGCGTCCGCGGCTGGGAGCGCGCGGTGGATGCGCAATCACGCATCGTCCGCGAGGCTGAGGCGGTGCTGGCGCGCAATCGCCCGGGCGACGTCCTGTTCGTCGGTCATGGCGCGGTCGGCACGCTGCTGTTCTGCTGGTATGCCGGCCATCCCATAGCTCGCGTCCACGACCAGCCGGCGGGCGGCGGCAATTGTTTTGCGTTCGCCCGGCAAGGGCACGGCATCCTGCATGGATGGCGCAGGATGGAAGAGGCCGGAATCTAACTCTGCGGCACGAGCGGTTATTTCGAGACCGGCTTCGTCAGCGCAGGAGGGAGCCCCATGCAGAGCTGCACCTCGCCTGGAACGTTGTAGGTGCGCATGATGTGGCGGCTGTCGCGCAGACCCGTCGCCTCACGCTGCACCACGAACATCCAGAGCGCCTGGCCGGCTTCCAGCACGAGCTTGCGCCGCGCCGGCTGCATCGAGGCCGGCACTTCCGGGGAAGCGTGTGCGGTATCGAACTCGCGCAGACGCGTCAGCGCCTGTTCGAGCGTGCGGCCCATCCGTCCAAGCGCGGAAGCTTGTTCCTGGACGATCTCGTAATGAAGGATATCGACGGGCGGGCGAAGATCACGGGACATGGCCGCAATATAGTGCCGCCGCTCCAGCCCGCGCAACGCGCCGCCGTTATGCCGCCTGATACGCCGCCAGGAACATCCGTGTCGCGCTGCCGACCACCTCGGTCATGCGCTCTTCCGACGGCGCGGGCGCGGCCTGGAACACGAAAGGCAAGAAGAGTGATGCCTTGCACAGCTCCATGAACTGGGAGGCGGCAAGGTCGCAATCGTCGATCTTGAGATCGCCGGAAGCGACATGAGCCCCGAGATAGCTGGAGAGGCGGTTGATGGATTTATCCAGCACCCGCGCATAATAGCGGCGGCCGACATCGGGCATGCGCTCGGCAATCGCCATCACGGTGCGGATCGCCGATCCGCCGCCGGGCCGGCACAGCAGCTGGATATAGGCCCGGCCGAACTCCTTCAGCGTGGTCTCGACATCGCGCGCGGGATCGAAATTGAACACGACCTGGCCGTGCTGGAGCGCCTCCTGCTCGAGGATGGCTTCGAACAGCGCGCATTTGTCGGCGAAGTAGACATAGAGGGTGCCCTTGGAGACCTGCGCCGCGCGCGCGATCTCGCCCATGCTGGCGCCGTCAAACCCCAGATCCATGAAGACCTTACGGGCACCGTCGAGGATTTGGCGACGCTTGGAGGAGTCCTCCTCTTGGATGACGTGCAGATGTTCGCCGGCAGCTACAACCATTGGTTCAGGGTCTCGGAAGGTTTCTGGACAGGGTGCCGAACGATGAAACGCAAATAAAGGATTCGGGCCAGTAGGGTCCGCCCGGGAATATTATGTATATTGACCGAACCGTTCGGTCAATGGTATTTGGATCAGCGAAGGGAACCGGCCGGAGAACGGCCGTCCTTGTTCGCATTTTTCTTTGGGGAGGCCTTTATGGCCGTATCGAGAGACCAGGCTGCGCGCGTCCTTCGCCAGGAAGCGGTGGAGGAACAGGCGGGCGGCAATGCTGCGTCCGAGACGACACCCCTTGCCGAGCAATTGCGGGCGCATGTGGTCGAGGAGGCCAAGCGCCGCACGGCCGAGGCGCCGGAGAAGCCTGCGGTCGACAAGCCCGCTGCACCCGTGGCCGAGGCGCCCGCCGCCGGTGCGCCCAAGCCGGGCAAGCGTAAATTCGTCCTGATGGGCGTTGGTCTGGTGCTGGCGCTCGCCGCGGCAAGCTATGCCGGCTACTACACGCTGGTCGGCCGCTTCTACATCGCCACCGACGACGCCTATGTCCGCGCCAACAACACCATGCTGGGCGCGCGCGTTGCCGGCCACATCTCCGCGATCCTCGCCGGCGACAACACCACGGTGCGCGCGGGCGACGTCATTTTCCGCATCGACGACGGCGACTACAAGATCGCGGTCGACGCCGCCGCGACGAAGATCGCGACCCAGCAGGCAACCATCGATCGCATCGGCCGCCAGATCGCCGCGCTCGACAGCCAGGTGGCCCAGGCCAAGGCGCAACTCGTCTCGGCTCAGGCCGGTCTCAAGCGCGCCGATCTCGACTATGAGCGTCAGCAGGCGCTGAGCAACAAGGGCTTTGCTTCGCGCGCCACCTTCGAGACCTCGGAAGCCGGACGCGACCAGGGCGCCGCCGCGGTCAAGGCCGGGCAGGCCGCCTACGACGTTGCCGTCAGCAATGTGGATGTCGCCAAGGCCCAGCAGGCCGAAGCACAGGCCCAGCTCGCCGAACTCAAGACCTCGCTCGCCAAGGCCGAGCGCGACCTCGCCTTCACCTCGGTGCGGGCCCCGGTCGACGGCACGTTCTCGAACCGTCTCGTCAACACCGGCGACTTCATCGCGGTCGGCCAGCGCCTCGGCAATGTCGTGCCGCTCGATGACGTTTATATCGACGCCAACTTCAAGGAAACGCAGCTCAAGCGCATCCGTCCCGGCCAGCCCGTGACGATCAAGGTGGACGCCTACGGCATGCGCAAGTTCTCCGGTGTCGTCGACAGCATCGCGGCGGGTGCGGGCTCCGTGTTCACGCTGCTGCCGCCCGACAACGCCACCGGCAATTTCACCAAGATCGTGCAGCGCGTGCCGGTCCGCATCCGCGTGCCGAAGTCTGTGGCGAAGCAGAACCTGCTGCGTGCCGGCATGTCGGTCTACGCGACCGTCGACACCAACAAGGGCGCGGCCGACGCCGACAGCGAGGTCGACCTCGACGATCCCACCGCGATCCACCCGCAGTAAGCGCATCGAGCACTGCGAGGTCTCGCCATGGCCAACGCCACCACTGCTTCAGCTGCCATGATGGCGGACCCCGCTTCGGAGCGCATTGCGCCGAAGCGGCTGTTCGCCTTCATCATCATGGTGTTCGGGATGTTCATGTCGATCCTGGACATCCAGATCGTCTCGGCGTCCCTGAGCGAGATCCAGGCCGGCCTGTCGGCCAGCTCCAGCGAGGTCTCCTGGGTCCAGACCGCTTATCTGATCGCCGAGGTCATCGCGATTCCCCTGTCGGGATTCCTGTCGCGCGCCTTCGGCACGCGGCTGCTGTTCGCGATCTCGGCGGCGGGCTTCACCGCCTCGAGCCTGCTCTGCGGCTTCGCCACCACCATCGAGGAGATGATCCTCTGGCGCGCGCTGCAGGGCTTCCTCGGCGCCGGCATGATCCCGACGGTGTTCGCCTCGGCCTATACCGTGTTTCCGCGTTCCAAATTCCACATCGTCGGCCCCATCATCGGGCTGGTCGCGACGCTCGCGCCCACGATCGGGCCGACGGTCGGCGGCTACATCACCGACCTGATGTCCTGGAACTGGCTGTTCTTCATCAACGTCGTGCCCGGCATCGGCATCACCGTCGGCGTGCTGGCGCTGGTCGATTTCGACGAGCCGCATTTCGAGTTGCTCGACCGCTTCGACTGGTGGGGTCTTGCGTTCATGGCCAGCTTCCTCGGCACGCTGGAATATGTGCTGGAGGAGGGGCCGCAATATGAATGGATGCAGGACACCTCGGTCGCGATCTGCGCCTGGATCTGTGCGGTCTCGGCGATCGCCTTCTTCTGGCGGGTGTTCACGGCGGCCGAGCCGATCGTCAATTTGCGCACCTTCTCCGACCGCAATTTCGCGATCGGCTGCCTCCTGCAATTCTGCATCGGCATCGGCCTCTACGGCCTGACCTACATCTATCCGCGCTATCTCGCCGAAGTGCGCGGCTACAGCGCGCTGATGATCGGCGAGACTATGTTCGTCTCGGGCATCACCATGTTCCTGGTCGCGCCCCTGGTCGGCCGGCTCATGGTCAAGTTCGACATGCGCTACATGATCGCATTCGGCCTCGTCGTGTTCGCGATCGGCTCCTACCAGATGACCTGGATCACCCGCGACTACGATTTCTACGAGTTGCTCGTGCCGCAGATCCTGCGCGGCGTCGGCATGATGTTCGCGATGGTGCCGACCAACAACATCGCGCTCGGCACGCTGGCGCCCGACAGGGTGAAGAACGCCTCGGGCCTGTTCAACCTGATGCGCAATCTCGGCGGCGCGGTCGGCCTTGCCGTCATCAACACCGTGCTCAACGATCGCACCGATCTGCACATCAGCCGTCTGCAGGAACGCGTGACCTGGGGCAACGCCACGGCGACCGAAACCCTCACCATGTTTATGCAGAAGTTCCAGGGGCTCGGCGACTCCACGCTGATGGCGATGAAGCAGCTCTCCCAGCTCGTGCATCGCCAGGCCGTGGTGATGAGCTTCGGCGACGCCTTCTTCGTGCTGACGGTGTTCTATCTCGGCCTCACCCTGCTGGTGACGCTCTTGAACAAGCCGGCTTCGCTGACCGGCGGCGGCGACGCGCATTAGGCCACACGACAGGTGTCGTCGCCCGGCTTGACCGGGCGACCCAGTATCCCAGAGGCCTGCGTTGCAGAGCGCACGCTCACCACGTCCGCCGCGGCGTACTGGATCCCCCGCCTTCGCGGGGGATGACAGCGGAGTGTGAGGCGGCGGCCCCGCACCAAATTGCAACACTCGTCCGTGATCTCGCCGGAGCCCCGTTGCAAACCGGAAACGGTACATCTATAAAGCGCGCCTTATTCAATCGAACCGGGGAGAGATTTGCATGATTTCGTCGCATTCGCAGATCGCATTTCCGCGCTCGATGACCTTCTGGCTCGGTATGTGCTCGACCTCATAGAGGTCCTTTCCGCCAGTTTCGATTGGGCCCGAAGTCCCGATCTTCCAGCTTCCCAAGTCAAGATCAGTCTCAAGTGACGCCGTCCCGGCCCCTGCGGCCGGCTTTGCGTCCATCGATGGAGCCGGACCGCGCGAAGCGGCCGGATGATGCCATGACCGCTTTGTCAAAAAAGCCCGCGGCGATCCGCGTGGTGCTGCCCTTCGTGTTCCGGCACTGGCTGAAGCAGCCGGGCCGCGGCCTCGTCATCGCCGGTGGCCTGCTGGGCGCGACCGCCGCCGATTTGTTCATGCCGGTCTTCTCCGGACATCTGGTCGACGCGCTGACGCGCGGTCCGTCCGATCCGGAGGCACGCCATGCCGCGCTGGTCGCGTTCGGCGCCATCGTGGCGCTGGGTGCGGCTTCGATGGTGCTGCGCCTGGCCGGCCTGCAGGCGATCGTGCCGTTCACGCTGAAGATGATGTCCGACCTGGCCCAGGATGCCTTCCTGCGCGTGCAACGCTTCTCGACCGACTGGCACGCAAATTCCTTTGCCGGCTCGACCGTGCGCAAGATCACGCGCGGCATGTGGGCGGTCGACCTGTTGAACGACACCATTCTGCTGGCGCTGCTGCCGTCGCTGGTCGTGCTGATCGGGTCGATGATCCTGCTCGGCGTGCACTGGGCCTCGCTCGGTGCGGTGATCGCGCTCGGCGCGCTGATCTATGTCACGATGACGGTGCTGTTCTCGACCCGCTACATCGCGCCGGCCGCGCGCGTCTCGAATGCCTGGGACACCAAGGTCGGCGGCACGCTGGCGGATGCGCTGACATGCAATGCGGTGGTGAAGTCCTTTGGCGCCGAGATGCGCGAGGAGGCGAGGTTGGCCCGCGTCATCAATCGCTGGCGCGTACGGGTGCGGCGGACCTGGTTCCGCTACAACTACACCGCCATGGCGCAGCTCTCGCTGCTGCTATGCCTGCGGGGGTCCGTGATCGGCGGCTCGGTGCTGCTGTGGATGTACGGGCATGCCTCGCCCGGCGACGTCACCTATGTGCTGACGAGCTACTACGTCATCCACGCGTATTTGCGCGACGTCGGCATGCACATCAACAATCTCCAGCGTTCGGTCAACGACATGGAGGAACTGGTGGCGATCCATGACGAGCCGATCGGCATTGCCGATGCGGCCGGTGCGCGGCCGATCGCGATCGAGGGGGGCGATATCGTGTTCGACGACGTCACCTTCCATTATGGCGGCCATCGCGCGCCGCTATACGACGGCTTGTCGGTGAGGATCCGCGCGGGCGAACGGGTTGGCCTGGTCGGCCGCTCCGGCTCCGGCAAGACCACCTTCGTCAAGCTGGTGCAGCGGCTCTACGACGTCACCGGCGGCCGCGTGCTGATCGACGGGCAGGACATCGCGCAGGCGACGCAGCAATCGCTGCGCAGCCAGATCGCGATCGTGCAGCAGGACCCGATCCTGTTTCACCGCTCGCTCGCCGAGAACATCGCCTATGGCCGGCCCGGCGCCAGCCTCGAGGCGATCGAGCAGGCGGCGCGGCTTGCCAACGCGCACGACTTCATTCTGCGTCTGCCGAAGGGCTACGGCACGCTGGTCGGCGAGCGCGGCGTGAAACTGTCGGGCGGCGAGCGGCAGCGCGTGGCGCTGGCGCGCGCGTTCCTGGCGGACGCGCCGGTGCTGATCCTGGACGAGGCGACGTCGAGCCTCGATTCGGAATCGGAGGCGCTGATCCAGCAGGCGATGGAGCGGCTGATGAAGGGCCGCACCTCGATCGTGATCGCGCACCGGCTGTCGACGGTGAGAAGTCTCGATCGCATCCTGGTGTTCGACCGGGGCGAGATCGTCGAGCAGGGCACGCATGCCCTGCTCGCGGGCAAGTCGGGCGGCATCTATCGCGGCCTGTTCGAGCGCCAGGTGGTGGAGCTCGGGCACGTGGCGGCAGCTGAGTGAGGAATCGAATGGCGCGTGGCCGACGGACGAATGTCGGTCACGGCGCCAGGGATGGGATGATATGAAAGACCTGACAAACGGCTCCATCGTGAGACACATCCTGACCATGTCGCCTCCGATCATGGTCGGGATGGTCACGATCATGATCTGCCAGCTGGTCGATCTGTACTTCGTGTCGAGCCTCGGCGATGCGGCGGTCGCCGGCGTCGCCGCTGCCGGCAATGCCGGCTTCCTCGTCAACGCCTTCATGCAGGTGCTCGGTGTCGGAACGGTGGCGCTGATCGCGCATGCCGTGGGACGCAAGGACCGGCCGGATGCGAACCTGATCTTCAACCAGGCGATCCTGCTGTCGGTGTTGTTCGGACTGTTGACCCTGGTCGCCGGTATCGCGCTGTCGCGCGCCTACATGCGTTCGATTGCCGCCGATCAGGCCACGATCGAGGCCGGTACCACCTATCTCATCTGGTTCATGCCGGCACTCGCTTTGCAGTTCGCGACCCAGGTGATGGGATCTGCGCTACGTGCAACCGGTATCGTTCGTCCCACCATGCTGGTGCAGGCGTTTGCCGTGGCCGTCAACATCGCGCTGGCGCCGGTGCTGATCTCGGGATGGGGCACCGGCCATGCGCTCGGCGTGGCCGGCGCCGGGCTGGCGAGTTCGATCGCCGTCGTCATCGGCGCCGTGATCCTGCTTGTGTATTTCCGCAAGGTCGAGCGCTATGTCGCCTTCAATCCCGCGCAGTGGCGTCCGCAGTCCCGCCATCTGAAGCGGATCCTCAATGTCGGCCTGCCGGCCGGCGGCGAGTTCGCGATGATGTTCATCTTCATGGCGGTCGTCTACTACGTCCTGCGTGACTTCGGCGCGGCCGCGCAAGCAGGCTTCGGCATCGGGCAGCGCGTGCTCGGGCTGATCCACATGCCGGCGCTTGCTGTTGCGCTGGCGGCCGGGCCGATCGCCGGCCAGAACGTCGGTGCCGCAAACGGCGCGCGCGTGCGGGAGACCTTCGTCAAGACCGTCTTGATCGTCACGATCGTGATGATCGGGTTCATGATCCTTGCGCAATTGAAGCCGGAGCTGCTGCTGGCTGGCTTCTCCAACGACCGCGAGACGATGGAGATTGCCTACCTGTTCCTGCGGATCATCTCGTTCAACATGGTCGCGCAGGGGCTGATCTTCACCTGTTCGAGCATGTTCCAGGGGCTCGGCAATACCAAGCCGGTCCTCCTGAGCTCGGCGACGCGCGTGTTCACCTATTCGCTGCCGGCGATCTGGCTCTCGACGCGGCCGGGCTTTCGCATGGAATATGTCTGGTATTTATCGGTCGCGGCAACCACGTTCCAGGCGGCCCTGAGCGTGTGGCTGCTCCGCCGCGAGTTCAGGAAGCGCTTGGCAACGGTTCGGCCTGCGGCGGCCGCGGCGCCGGTCGAGGCTGATCCGGTGACGCCGCCCGCGCGGGCGCCGGCCTAAAGCGCGATGAGATTTGGATGAATCGTCATCGCGCTTTAGGTTTGAGACCGGCGCGGCTCCGGCTAGTTTCGCAGCGCCGGTAACGGGCAAAAGGGGCGGAATGACGGGGCCGACCAACGAGCAGAAGCCGGCGTCATGGCTCGCCGCGATCTGGGCGGCGCGCTATCGCACGCCGGCCCGCTTCGTGGCGCTGATCGCGCTGCTGCTGCCATGGACCACGACCGGGCTGATCTTTGCGCTCATCCCCTGGCTGATTGCCTTCGCCTTCGTCGATCTGCGCGCATTTCCGCGTTCGCTGCTCCGCCCGATCTGCCTGCTGCCGATCGCGCTGGTCGCGCTCGCCGCGGTGGGCATGTGCTGGTCGGATGCGCCATGGCCGGAACGAATTCATGCGCTCGGGCCGGCGGCGAAGCTGCTGGTCATCCCGCTCCTGATCTACCAGTTCGAGCGCTGGCCGTACGGCCATTGGGTGTTCTGCGCCTTCCTGGCGTCCTGCGCGGCCTTGATGCTTTATTCCTTCGCCGTCGCCATCGACCCCGCGCTCTCGCTGAAGCTTTATCTGTCGCGCGGACCTTACAAGGTCGAAAGCGGGATCGCGGTGCGCAACTATATCGACCAGAGCCAGGAATTCGCGCTCTGCGCGCTGGCGCTGGTCTATCCGGTCATGTCGCTGCTGCGGCAAGGGCGCCCGGTCGGCGCGGTGCTGCTCGTGGCTCTCGCGATCGGGTTTCTCGTCAACATGATGTTCGTCGTGGTCTCGCGCACGGCGCTGGTGACGCTGCCGGTCCTGATGGTCGTGTTCGCGCTGCTGCATCTGCGCCTGCGCGCGGCGCTGCTTTCCGTGGCCGTGGCGGGATTGCTGGCCGGGCTGCTCCTTGCCGTGTCGCCGCATCTGCGTACGACCGTTGCGAAGTTTCAGGCCGACTATGCGACGAGCGTGCAGGACAGTCAGGTCAGCGGCATGGGCTCACGTCTGGAATATTGGCGGAAGTCCCTCGGCTTCATCGCTGATGCGCCGCTGCTCGGCCACGGCACCGGGGCGATCCGCGGCCTGTTCGCCGGCGCGGCTGCCGATGCAGAGATCGATCCTCTGCGCGGGGAGATCGTCAGCAACCCGCACAATCAAACCCTCAGCGTCGCCGTGCAATGGGGCGTCGTCGGTGTCCTGATCCTCTACGCGCTCTGGTTTGCGCACCTGTCGCTGTTTCGCGGCGAGGGGCTGGCCTCGTGGATCGGCCTGCTGGTCGTGCTGCAGAACATGCTGACCTCGCTGTTCAACACGCATCTGTTTGACTTCACGCCGGGCTGGATCTACGTGCTCGGGGTCGGCGTTGCCGGAGGCATGGCGTTGGCGGGGAGGAAGACGCCGGCCTGGCCGACCGATCCGGCTGACTGCTTTCGAAAAATGAAGCTGTTGCAATAGTCCTTGCGCTTCCAGAACCAGTCGCCGTCCTGCCGCTGATGCGTGGCTGCGTCGAATTGCGAGATGGGAAGCACCCGGTGCCGGCACACAAAGCGTCCCTCGTAGCCGAGGCCTTCGAGAAAGGTGAAGACGTCGCCGACGTGACCGGTGGCGAGGTGGCGGTTCTCGCATTCGAAGACCAGCAATGGCCCGTCGCTGCGCAGAATGCGTTCGGCCCCCTTGAACACGGCAAGCTCGGCGCCTTCGACGTCGATCTTGAGCAGGGCGATCCGGTCGGTCGGCTTGAAGTAGTCGTCCAGCGCGACTGCGGGGACCGAGACGACAGAAACGCTCTTGGCCTTTGCGTCACCGTGGCAGAGCGACGCGCCGGGCTGGTGGCCCTCCGGCACGTAGAGATCCTGCGGGCCGGACTGCGAATAGACTGCCTTGGCTTCGACAGTCACGTTCGCAAGCTCGATGACGTCGCAGATGCCCGCGAGCGCGTGCGCCAGTTCGGGCTGCGGTTCGAACGCGATAACCCGGCCATCGTGAACCCACAACGACAGCCAATAGATGAAGCTGCCTTTGTTGGCGCCGACGTCGCAGGCGATGTCGCCGGGTTTGAGATGCCGCCAAATTGCGGTGAGCTCCGTCCGCTCGTTGCGCAGCAGCGCCTTCAGCGCACGAAACCGAAATCTGATGCTCGCGGTGGCGAGCCAGGCACGAAAAATGCCCATCGGGTCGAAATGTCCTTGGAAAAATAAATCATGAAACTCAGGCAATCCCGGAGCGTAGCGCGCAATTGAGCAGGCTGCAAAGGGCCGTGCGGTCGCACTAACGGCTTTCGATGGATCGGCGCGATCTAGATCGAGCCGATGCTGTTCCAGACCAGGGTGAGACCGGAGAGGAACAGCAGGCCGAGCACGACATCGCCAAAATGCTTGTCGTTGAGGGCGTGATAGACCCGCGCGCCGGCCCAGGCGCCGATCAGCGTGCCGGGAAACGCGACCATCGCGAGCCAGACCACTTTCAGCTCGACGAGGCCCGATGCGGTTTGCAGCACGAGCGCGCTGGCGAGCACCGTGAAATTGAAGAGCTGGAAGATGCCGCGCCGCTCGTGCTTGTTCCAGCCGCGGATGTTGGCCCACAGGATCGGCAGCGGCCCGGACAAGCCAGCAAGGCCGCCAAGAATGCCGCCGGCAAAGCCGATCGCCCCGTCGGCGATGCGACCGCCGAATTTGATCGCGAGCGGCTTCTTGTTCAGATAGAGCGCGCTGGAGAAGATCAGGATCAGGACGCCGACGCTCAGCTTGAACACCTTTGGATCGGCCGAGGCGATCAGCATGGTCCCCAGCGGAACGCCGATCAGCCCGCCGATCAGGAACGGCCAGACCAGCGAGAGATCGAAACTCTTCCACATCGACGGCAATGTCGAGGTCTGCGCGATCACCGAGCAGATCAGCACCAGCGGCACCGCGAGCGAGGGCGGCAGCACGTAGAGCCAGATGCCGAGCGCCATCAGCGCCGTGCCGAAACCGGCCAGCCCCGAGACGAAGCCACCGGCCAGGGCGCCGAGCAGCAGCAGGACGTAGGTGAGCGTTTCCAACAGGCTATTCCTCGCCGGAGCGATCCCGAACTGTTGATCGCCATGGCCCGCATAGCACGGCTGCGGTCGTGCAAGTCAATCCATCGCGCACGCAAGCGTGATCTGCGGCGTCGGGCACTCGTGAAAGACGCGCCTACATGACGGTCGTACTTTCAATTCGGGCGGGCCGATGCTGCACGCTGATCGCTCGGTTGCGCATGCGAAGATGGAGAATGATCATGACCCGCGCGAGGATTATCGCCGCAGCCGCGTTGCTGGCGGCGATGGCGTTGCCGACGATGGCCCAGGCGCAGTTTTCCGAACCTGCGGCCTATCAGGCCGCCCATCCTGACCGCGATGTGCTGAACGGCGGTCAGCTCACGCCTGCGGCGCGTGGCCAGCTTGGAACGCCCGATAATGCCTATGCATCGCAGGCCTATCCCTCGGGTGTGGCGCCGCTCGTGCGCCCCGGCCATCGCCGTCATCGCCGATGATCTAGACGATCTGCCTGGTGTCGGTGGGCTTCTGCAGCGCGCCGACCAGGATGCGCAGCGCCTCCGCCAGCTCTGATCTGTTGCGGGCCGCTCCCAGCGAGACACGTGCTGCGTGCGGCGCTGTCGCATCGACGGTAAAGGCATCGGCCGCGACGACCGCGAGGCCATTGCGCAGCAGGTGCGCCGCCACGTCGGGGCGGCCTTCCGGCAGCCGCATCCACAGATGATGGGCGGCGGGCCTGGCGAGGAATTGAAAGCCCTTCAATGCGCGCTGCGCCAGCTGTTGCCGGCCGACCGCCTCGTTGCGGATGGCGGTGATGATGCGGTCAGCGACGCCGGTCTCGATCCAGTGCGTCACCAGCGCGACCATCAGCGGCGCCGGCATCTGCACAATGGCTTGCAGATGGGCGCGCATCTCCTGCTGCGCGGCGTCATCGGGCGTCACGAGATAGGCGACGCGCAGCGCCGGCGCGATGCATTTCGACAATGTGCTCGCCAGATAGGTCCGCTCCGGAATGAGGTTTGAGATCGGCGAGGCCGAGCGGTCGAGCAGGCCGTAGGCGTCGTCCTCGATCAGGATCGTGCCGGCTTCGCGGATGATCTTCGCGATGGCGCTGCGTCGCTCGGGGGAGAGCGTCGCCGTGGTCGGATTGTGCAGCGTCGGAATGAGGTAGACGGCCTTCGGCCTGTGCGTACGACAGGCTTTCGCCAGCGCATCGGGCAGGATGCCGCCATCGTCCATGGCAACGCCGACGAGCTTGATGCCGAGCCGCGCCGCGGCAGCCTTGATGCCGGGGAAGGTGAGGGCTTCCGTCAGCACGATATCGCCGGGCTTCGCGAGGTGCGCGAGCAGGCTGAAGATGATCGTCTGCGCGCCGGGAAAGATCACGAGCCTGTCGGCATGTGCGTGCGGCACGCGTGCGCGCATCCAGCGTGCCGCGACTTCGCGCTCATGCGCGCTGCCGCCGGGTGGCTGATAGTTCAGGAAAGCGGTCAGGCCCGATTGGGCGCGCAGCGCTTCCATGCCGGCGATGATGCGCTCGTCGAGCTGCGCCTCCAGCGGATGCGGCGGCACGTTCATCGACAGGTCGATCGCGACGGGATGCGGCAGGTCGACCGCGCGCCGCGCGCTGGTCTCCGACACGAACGATCCCTGTCCGACCCGCGCCTCCATGATGCCGCGGCGCCGCGCCTCGGTGTAGGCGCGCGTCACCGTGGTGAGATCGACGTCGAGCGCCTTCGCCAGCGCGCGCTGGGTCGGCAATTGCTGGCCGCGCACCAGCCGGCCGGCGGCGATGTCGGCCTCCATGGCCTCGACGATGCGCTGGTAGCGCGGGCCCGACAGCTCCGAGATTGTAGGGGTCCAATCCATGCAATATAGGCCCATATCCTTTGAGTGTATGGATGCAAGATATTATTGTATGGATCTGTGAAGAGGAAGAGGTGTGGTCATGACGACCGGTTCGATCTCTCTGGCGAAGGCGATGTGGCGCGGTTTCCGGGGCAAGTGCCCGAACTGCGGCGAGGGCCATCTGTTCGGCCGTTTCCTCAAGGTCGCGCACGCTTGCGATCATTGCGGCGAGGAGCTGTTCCACCAGCGCGCCGACGACTTTCCCGCCTATCTCGTCATCGTGGTTGTTGGCCATCTCGTGGTGCCCGCGATCCTCGCGGTCGAGACCGCCTATGCTCCGCCGGAGTGGTTGCAACTCGCGGTGTGGCTGCCGGTGACGCTGTTCGCCTCGCTCGCGCTGCTTCAGCCGACCAAGGGCGCCATCGTCGGGCTGCAATGGCAGGTCGGCATGCACGGCTTCGAGGCGGGCAAGCTGCGGCGCGAGGCCGGCGAGCTCGCGCCGGTGCTGGCGAAGGTCGATACGCGCGCTGCCTGAGACGGCGTTTACATCGCGCGGCCGGCGGCTACACTCCATCGCAGAAACAAGAACGATGGAAACGCCGATGGCCGCCCGCGCGAAGACTTTCCTGCTCTGTCATGGCGCGTGGTCCGGCGGATGGGCCTGGAAGAAGATGCATCCGTTGATGGCTGCGGCCGGTCACCGCTTGGTGGCACCGACCTATACCGGCCTCGGCGAACGCGCGCATCTCGCTAGTCCCGCGATCGATCTCGACACGCACATCCGGGATATCCTGAACGTCATCACCTTCGAGGATCTCAGCGACATCGTGCTGCTTGGCCACAGCTATGGCGGCATGGTCGCGACCGGTGTCGCTGACCGCGCCCGCGAGCGCGTGACGCAACTGATCTATCTCGACGCCTTCGTGCCGCGCGACGGCCAGTCGCTGTTCGATCTGAACGAGGCCGGGCGCGAGCCGATGCGCAAGGCCGCAATCTCGGGTGACGGTTGTCGCATCCCGCCGAACCCGCCGCCGCCGGATACACCGCAGGCCGATCTCGACTGGCTCAACGCTCGGCGCATCAACATGCCGCTCAAATGCTTCGAGACGAAGCTGAAGCTTGCAAACGGCGAGCCGGCGATCCCGCGCAGCTATATCTATTGCACGCGCACTCCCCCGGGCGATGTGTTCGGGCAGTTCGCGACGCGCACGAAGAGCGAGGAAGGCTGGCGCTATTTCGAGCTCGATGCGAGCCACGCGCCGAATGTGACGGCGCCGGAGGCGTTGATGGCGGTGCTGGAAAGCGCGTCGTGATCAGGCAGGCCGAGCAGCGAGACGCATCGAGCCTGGCAGCGGTGAGCATCGAAGTCTGGCTGGGCACCTATCTCCGCGAAGGGGTGAACGCATTTTTCGCGGATTACGTTTTGTCCGAGTTCACTGCACAGAAGTTTCGTGACGCTGTCGGTGATCCCAATCGATCGATCTGGGTCTCGGAGAACCGGATAGGGATCGATGGTTTCGTGACGGTGGGTTCGACGTCCGAACCGCCGCTGGCCAATTGCTCGCCGCTGGAGATCATGACCCTGTATGTTCAGCCGAGACACCAGTCGGGCGGGAAAGGTATTGCACTTCTGCAGCGCGCCCTGACTCATTGCCGGAGCATCGGTGGCGAGCGCGTCTGGCTGAAGGTCAACGCGCAGAATGATCGAGCCATCGCCTTCTATCTGCGACATGGCTTCAAAAGGATCGGCTCCACGCATTTCGTGATTGCTGACAGGGCGTACGAAAACTTTGTGTTGGAAGCAGATATCCGGCGTGCCGTGAACTGAAGGCCGGGAATGACAACCTTGCCCAAAATGGTGAGGGGTCCGATGCGTCGGCATCGAACCCCTCGTCACTTCGTTGGTAAGACGCGTTTTCTTCACGCGAACCGGAAGACGGCTTCGCTCGAAAACGCTTTAGAATATCAGCCGGCCTGTAAGCCGGGTTCTGTAAGGCACCGTCCGCTTGCGCGAACGATACGTGACGGCCATTCCTCTGGGACCATATTTGCACATGGCCTCGAGCAACCTACCCGGACGGCGGGCCTGACATCGCCCCGCGGCGTTATCGCTTTCGCGAAACAGCCCGCTACGCCGTCCCTATTCGGTTTTGCTCCCGGTGGGGTTTACCATGCCGACTCCGTTGCCGGCGCCGCGGTGCGCTCTTACCGCACCTTTTCACCCTTACTCCGCAAAGCCCGAAGGCGAAGCGGAGCGGTTCGTTCTCTGTGGCACTTTCCCTGGGGTCGCCCCCGCCGGACGTTATCCGGCACCGTATGTCAAGGGAGCCCGGACTTTCCTCCCCGGCGGCCTTTCGGCACTTGCCGGAGCGGCCGTCCGGCCGACTGACGGGGCATGCATGGGGCATTTGCATCGGTCCCGTCAAGCCGAGATCGCCGCCCACGCGTGGCGTGAAATAATTTATCCTGAAGATGTCGTTTGGCAGGGGCCCCGTTCGACTGGATGTCGGCGAGGTAGCCGAACAACAGGAGTGAAGCGATGCAATATCTGCTGATGATCTACCAGAACGAGGCCGAGTACGCGAAGATCGACACGGGAACCAGCCAGAAGATGTCGGCGGAGTACGAGTCTTTCACGCAATCCATCATCCGGAACGGCAATTTCAAGGCCGGCGACCGGCTGCGGCCGACCACGACGGCGACCACGGTGCGCGTGCGCGACGGCAAGACGCTGACGACCGACGGTCCGTTCGCGGAAACGCGCGAGCAGCTCGGCGGCTACTATCTGATCGAGGCCAGGGATCTCGACGCCGCGATCGAGATCGCCGCGCGGATTCCGAGCGCGCGCGTCGGTTCGATCGAGGTGCGGCCGATCTGGGTCTACGACAAGTGACGGCGAAGCCGTCATCTCGCGTTTCCCGGGCACGACTGCGTCGCGTGCGCAGCATCCTGCAATGACACCTTCCGAGATCGAGAGGATCTTTCGCGACGAGGCGGGGCGGGCGCTGGCCACGCTGATCCGTCTCGTCGGCGATTTCGATCTCGCGGAGGATGCGCTCCAGGATGCCTTTGCCGTCGCGCTGGAGCGCTGGACAGCGAGCGATCGCCCCGACAATCCGCGCGCCTGGCTGGTTAACGTCGCCAGGCACAAGGCAATCGACCGTGTCCGGCGGCAGGCGGTGTTCCGCGGCAAGCAGCAGGCGCTCGCGCATGAGATCGAGCTGAACGCGCTGGCCGCCGACGAGCCGGCCGCGATGCTCGACGACGACATGCTGCGGCTGATCTTCACCTGCTGCCATCCGGCCTTTGCGCCCGAGGTCCAGGTCGCGCTGACGCTGCGTACGGTCTGCGGCCTTTCGACCGCGCAAGTGGCGCGCGCCTTTCTCGTTGGCGAAGAGGCGATGGCGCAGCGCCTCGTCCGCGCCAAGCAGAAGATCAGGCTCGCCGGCATCCCCTATGAGGTGCCCGAGCGCGACGCCCTGGCGCCTCGGCTCGATGGCGTGCTCGCCGTGATCTATCTCGTCTTCACCGAGGGCTATGTCGCGACCGCAGGCGCGGATCTGATGCGTCCCGATCTTGCGGCTGAGGCGATCAGGCTCGGCCGGCTGCTCGATCGGTTGATGCCGGACCGCGCCGGCATCAAGGGCCTGCTGGCCCTGATGCTGTTGCACGATGCGCGCCGCGCCGGGCGCGAGACCGCGGCCGGCGATATCGTGCTGCTGGAAGAGCAGGATCGCATGCTGTGGGATCGCGCGCAGATCGAGGAAGGCCTCCGCCTGGTCGACGATGCGCTGCGCATCCCCGGCCGGCCGCAGCCTTATGTCGTGCAGGCTGCGATCGCCGCGCTGCATGCGCGCGCGCCGAGCTTTGCAGAGACCGACTGGCCGCAGATCGCCGGGCTCTACGAGGTGTTGCTGCGCATCGGTTCTTCTCCCGTGATCGAGCTCAACCATGCTGCCGCCCTGTCGATGGTCGATGGGCCGGCACGCGCGCTCGATCTCGTCGATGCGATCAGCGCGCGCGGCGGGCTGCGCGGCTACGAGCTGTTGCCTGCGGTGCGCGCGGATCTCTTGCGGCGGCTCGGCCGCAAGGACGAAGCGCGCGAGGCGTACCGGGCGGCGACGGAGGCGACGCAGCTCGAGCCGTTGCGGAGGCTATATGCGCGGAGAGTGAGGGAGATGGAGTAGCAGCCACACACTCCGTCATTGCGAGCGAAGCGAATCAATCCAGACTGTTTCCGCGGAGGCAGTCTGGATTGCTTCGTCGCAAGAGCTCCTCGCAATGACGGAGGATGGAGCTTACCCAGTCATTTCGACGCGACCGTCGTCCCCTCGGGCGGCAGGCTTGCCAGCAGCGCCTGCAGCGTGGACAGCGTCGAGTGGTCGGCGACACCGTCGAGCCGCGCCGGGCGGAAATGGCGCTGGAACGCGGTGACGACCTCCATGGTCGCGGCGTCGTACTTGCCGGTCAGCGGCACGCCGTAGCCATATTTGGCGAGCGCCTGCTGCAGGCCCATCACCTCGTCGCTGATGGTGCCGAGCATCAGGGTCTCGCCGCGCACGACAGGGGCGGGCGTGACCCAATGACCGACGCCGGAATTGGCCAGCGAGTGCCACGGGAATTTCTCGCCGGGGTCCTTCTTGCGCGCGGGCGCGACGTCGGAATGGCCGAGCACGCGGTGCGCGGGCACCTTGCGGCGGAGCATGATGCCGCGGCACAGCGCGATCACGGCGGCGATCTGGCGCAGCGGATAGTCCGGATAGCCCCAGTCATGGCCGCGGTTGATGATCTCGATGCCGATGGAGCAGGAATTGATGTCGTCTTCGCCGGCCCAGGAAGAGACGCCGGCATGCCAGGCGCGCTTGGCCTCGGACACGCATTGCACGATGCGGCCGTCCTCCAGCACGACGTAATGCGCCGAGACTTCGGTGCCGGCCGTGCAGAGCCGCGCCAGCGCGCCCTCGACATCGGGCATGCCGGTGTAGTGCAGCACGATCATGTCGGGCTGCCGTCCCTTGTTGCGCTCGCCATGGTTCGGTGACGGGATGATGTCGGAGACGATCGAGGAATCCGGCTCGAACGTCCGCATGTTCGCCGCGGCCTTGGGAACCGGGAGAACGCGTTGACGCTTCGAATCAGACCCAGACGGGGTAGAGGAACCGGACGGCGGCATAGACAACTCAAGTCGGACGCGAATGGGCCAAGCCCTTCTCTTTACTATTCCTTTACCCTCCACCGCGCGCAATCGCGCGGTGCGGTTAACGGATGCATTTTCGCCGATGTGTGTGGATGAAGCATCACCGCCGCGTCACCTTTGCGACTTGTAGCGAGCTGATCAACGCTTTCTTAACGCTAAGGGCCGTTACTGAGGGATGAAGAGCCGACCTGCGTCCGGAGGCGGCCAAAGCGTAATTTTGGCTCGAAATCCCATGGCTGCCCGACAAATTCCGCTGGGAACACTCGGTTTGCGGCTCCGGGCGATCGGGCCCGGTAACCATGCTGGACTGGGGCTTTGTCGTGGAACCGCCGCGACGCGGAATGATTCGAGGCGTTATGGGCAGCTACGCCCCCGATCTGGCTTGGTCGTTCGGCGAGGTTGGCGCATGAGCTCGGCTCCGCACATCCCCGTTCTCGGCCGTGAAGCTCTCGACCATCTCGCCCCGCATGCGGGCGGGACCTATGTCGATGCCACCTTCGGTGCCGGCGGCTACAGCCGCGCGATTCTCGATGTGCCCGGAACCCGCCTGATCGCGATCGACCGTGACCGCACCGCCATCGCCGGCGGGGCCGATCTCGTCGAACGCTCCGCGGGCCGGCTGACGCTGGTCGAGGATCGCTTCTCCAATCTTGCCGAGGTCTGCACCGCGCAAGGCGTGGCGGCTGTAGACGGCGTTGTGATGGACGTCGGCGTGTCCTCGATGCAGCTCGACCAGGCCGGTCGCGGATTCTCCTTCCGCCTCGACGGCCCACTCGACATGCGGATGGGGCAGACGGGGCCGACCGCAGCCGATATCGTCGCACGCGCGGCCGAAGGCGATCTCGCCGACATCATCTATCAGCTCGGTGAGGAGCGGCAGTCGCGCCGGATCGCTCGCGCCATCGTCGCCGACCGGCAGGAGACGCCGTTCACGACCACGCGCGCACTCGCCGACCTCATCGGCAGGATCGTGCGCTCCAAGCCCGGTGACATCCATCCCGCGACGCGGACGTTCCAGGCCCTGCGCATCTTCGTCAACGAAGAGCTGGAGGAACTGCAGACCGCGCTGGCCGCGGCCGAGCGGATGCTCAAGCCTGGCGGCCGCCTCGTGGTGGTCTCGTTCCATTCGCTGGAAGACCGCATCGTCAAGAATTTCCTGTCCGAGCGTTCGAAAACCGGCGGCGGCTCCCGGCATCTGCCCGAGGTGGCGCAGATGCCGCCGAGCTTTCAGCTGCTGACGCGGCGGCCGCTCGTCGCCGGCGACGACGAAGTTGCGCACAATCCGCGGGCGCGTTCCGCGAAACTGCGCGCAGCCGAGCGCACCTCGGCGCCGGCGCATGCGGACGATGAGGTATCGCCCTGGCCAAAGCTCTCAGACGTGATGAGGGGCGGCTAGCGCATGCGCATCATCCACCTCCTCGTCATCGGCGCGCTGATCTTCGCGGCGTCCTATGTCTACCGGATCAAGATGGACTCCACGGCGCGCACCGAGAAGGTGCTGCGGCTGCATGCGGAAATCCGCGAGCAGCGCGACGCGATCGCCTCGCTGCGCTCCGAATGGGCCAAGCTCGATGCGCCCTTGCGCCTGCAGGGCCTGTCCGACCGGCATCTGCAGCTCAAGCCGGTCAACGGGACGCAATACGATTCGCTGAAGAACCTGCCGGAGCGTCCGCCGCGGATGTTCAGGCCGGGCGAGCCCGACCCGATCGGGGCCATGCTCAACACCATCGAAGCCGCAAGCGACCCTGACACCGTGACGGGCTCCGTGCCTCAGCCCGAGGACAATCAATGAGCACCGCGACTCCAGCCAAACCGACCGAGCCCTGGCGCCAGCGGCTGATCCGCAGCCTGCTGTACGGGCGCAACGTCGACCGCGCCGCCAAGGCGCGCGCGCGCGTCGGCCTCGCCATGCTCGCCTTCGCCTCGGTCTACGCCCTGATCGGCGGCCGGCTCGTGATGTTCGCAATCGGCGCCGACGCCCACAGCGCGCGCCGCGCCGCGGCGCAGGAGGTGGTGGCGACCGCACGCCCTGATATCGTCGACCGCAACGGCGCGATCCTCGCCACCGACGTCAAGGCCGCGAGCCTGTTCGGCGAGCCGCGCCGCATCATCGACAAGGACGAAGCGATCGAGCTTCTCACCGCCACCGTGCCCGACCTCGACGAGGCCGAGGTGCGCGAGCGCCTGAGGACGCGCAAGGGCTTCGTCTGGCTCAAGCGCGAGGTCACGGCAAAGCAGCAGCAGGCCATCCACAAGCTCGGCATTCCCGGCATTGGCTTCCTGCGCGAGAACAAGCGCGTCTATCCGACCGGCAACGAGGTCGCCCACCTCATCGGTCTCGTCAACATCGACAACCAGGGCATCGCCGGCATGGAGAAGTGGCTCGACAATCAGGGCCTCGCCGATCTCCACCGCGCCGGCTTTGCCACCGACCGGCTGCAGAAGCCGATCGAGCTTTCGATCGATCTGCGCGTCGAGCACGCGCTGCGCGACGAGCTGTTGAAGGCCAAGGAGAAGTATCACGCCAAGGCGGCCTCCGGCATCGTTTCGAACGTCAAGACCGGCGAACTCGTGGCGATGGTTTCGTTGCCGGATTTCGACCCCAACAACCCCAAGGAAGCGCACGACCCCGACCGCATCAACCGCCTGACCACCGGCGTCTACGAGATGGGCTCGACCTTCAAGGCGTTCACGCTGGCGATGGCGCTCGATTCCGGAAAGATCAATCTGAACTCGTCGTGGGATGCGCGCGGAAACCTGCACTACGGCAAGTTCACCATCCACGACAGCCACGCGCTCGGGCGCTTCATCAACACCAAGGAAGTGTTCACCTACTCGTCCAACATCGGCGCGGCGCGGATTGCGCTGAGCCAGGGCGTGGAGGCACACAAGGCGTTCCTTGCCAAGATGGGCCAACTGACGCGGCTGCGCACCGAGCTGCCGGAGAGCGCGGCGCCCCTGGTGCCGCGACGATGGGGCGAGCTGAACACGGTCACCATCGCGTTCGGCCAGGGCATGTCGGTGGCACCGCTGCAGGCGGTGATGGGCATCAACGCGCTGGTGAACGGCGGCTATCTGATTCCGCCGACCTTCATGAAGCGCACCGAGGCCGAGGCCGCGGCAATGGCCAAGCGCGTCATCAAGACCGAGACCAGCGACAAGATGCGGTTCCTGATGCGGCTCAATGCCGAAATCGGCACCGCCAAGACCGCCGACGTCAAGGGTTATTATGTCGGCGGCAAGACCGGTACGTCCGAGAAGGTCATCAACGGC
Organism: Bradyrhizobium sp. U531; assembly: GCF_051710265.1. NCBI lineage: Bacteria > Pseudomonadati > Pseudomonadota > Alphaproteobacteria > Hyphomicrobiales > Nitrobacteraceae > Bradyrhizobium > Bradyrhizobium sp. U531. The sequence continues at coordinate 539,827 of NZ_JASVEN010000005.1, read as the reverse complement.
CGTTATGCCAAGAAGCGCGTGCTCAACTCCTTCACCGCGATCATGCCCTGCGACGATCCCAAGTACCAGATCCTGATCATGCTGGACGAGCCGCAGGCGATCCCGGAAACGAAGGGTTTCATCACCTCGGGCTGGAACGCGGTGCCGACCGGCGGCAAGGTGATCGAGCGGATCGCGCCGCTGCTGGGCGTCGAGCCGCGGTTCGACCTGCCGCCTGCGGACCGCCTTATTCTTGCAGCATCCAGGACAACCCAGTAATCAACGGGGTGGCCATTGCCGCGGCTGAGTCGGGGATTTTCCACCCGGATTCGGCTTTCCGGCAGGGCATGTCGACTGGAAGACCATGAAGCTGCGCGACCTCTTAGGTCAGGATATTCTGGGCCCTGATGCCGCGATCGAGCCCGCCGTCGGGGCGCTCGACGTCACCGGCGTGGCGCTCGACAGCCGCGCGGTCAGGCCGGGCGATCTCTTCTTCGCGCTCGCGGGCAGCAAGACCGACGGCGCGCGCTTCATCGACGCCGCGATTGCCGCGGGCGCGGTGGCCGTGGTCGGCGACCATGCCCCTGACGGCAGCAAGGTGCCGTTCATCAGCGTCGCCAATCCGCGCCGCGCGCTGGCGCTGGCTGCGGCAACCTTCTTCCCCGCCCAGCCGGCGACCATCGCGGCCGTGACCGGCACCAGCGGCAAGACCTCGGTTGCCGCCTTCACGCGCCAGATCTGGGAACGGCTGGGGCATGTCTCGGCCAGCATCGGCACCATCGGCCTCGTCTCGCCCAAGCGCACCGTCTACGGTTCGCTGACGACGCCGGATCCAATCGCGCTGCACCGGCAGATCGACGAGATCACGCGCGAAGGCGTCACGCATCTCGCCTTCGAGGCGTCGTCGCATGGGCTCGATCAGTACCGGCTCGACGGCGTGCGCGTCTCCGCCGGCGGCTTCACCAATCTGTCGCGCGATCACATGGATTATCATCCGACCGTCGCGCACTATCTTGCTGCGAAACTTCGCCTGTTCCGCGAGCTCGTGGCGCCCGGCGGCGCGGCCGTCATCTCGGCCGATCATGATTGCTCGGCGGAGGCGATCGATGCGGCAAAGTCGCGCGGCCTGCGCGTGATGGCAGTGGGCCGCAACGGCGACGGGGCCGGCGAGGGCATTCGTCTCGTCGCGGCCGTGGTGGAGGGCTTCTCGCAAAAGCTGACGCTCGAGCATCGCGGCAAGCGCTATCCGATCCGGCTGCCGCTGGTCGGCGAATTCCAGATCGAGAACGCGCTGGTGTCGGCCGGCCTTGCGATCGGTACCGGCAGCGACGCGGCCGACGTGTTCGCAAGCCTGGAGCATCTCGAAGGCGCCAAGGGGCGACTCGAACTCGTCGGCGAGCGCAACGGCGCGCCGATCTTCGTCGACTATGCCCACAAGCCGGATGCCCTCGTGAAGGCATTGCAGGCGCTGCGTCCTTACGCCAAGCGCAGGCTGGTCGTCGTGTTCGGCGCCGGCGGCGATCGCGATGCCGGCAAGCGTCCGATCATGGGCGCGATCGCGGCCGAGAACGCCGACGGGATCATCATCACCGACGACAATCCGCGCAGCGAGAAGCCGGAAGCGATCCGCGCCGCGATCCTCGCCACGGCCAGGGGCGCCCGCGAGATCGGCGACCGTGCCGCGGCCATTCGCACCGCGATCGAAGAATTGCAGGACGGCGATGCGCTGCTCGTCGCCGGCAAGGGTCACGAGACCGGACAGATCGTCGGTGGCGAGGTTTTGCCCTTCAGTGATCACGAGGCGGTTGCCGCCGCATTAGCGTCGAGGGTTGCATGAGCGCGCCGATATGGACGGTTGCCGAAGTGGCGCGCGCGCTGGGCGCTGCCGGATCGTTCCCGGATACCCCGATCGATTTCGTCACGCAGGACAGCCGGCTGGTGAAGCCAGGCAGCCTGTTCGTGGCGCTGAGCGGTACACCGAGCGGAGGCTTCGTCTCGGCCTTCGCCAGCGGGCGCGACGGCTGGGAGTTCGCCGACAAGGCCGAGGCTTCGGGTGCGGCCGCGATGATCGTGCCGCACGAGATCAAGGGCATCCGCATTCCCCAGATCGTCGTCAAGGACACGCTGATCGACGGCCTCTGGGGTCTCGCACGCGCCGCGCGTGCGCGTTTCAAAGGTCAGGTGATCGGCCTCACCGGCAGCGCGGGCAAGACCAGCACCAAGGAGTTTCTGGCGGCCTATCCGAACGCCTATGCCAGCCCCTCGAGCTTCAACAATTTCTGGGGCGTGCCGCTGACGCTGTGCAATGCGCGTACCGATGCCAGCCTCTGGGTCGTCGAGATGGGCATGAACCAGAAAGGCGAGATCGCGCGGCTGAGCGAATTGACCCGGCCGACCGTCGCGCTCGTCGTCAACGTGCAGCCCGTGCATCTGGAAAAGCTCGGCTCGCTCGAAGCCATCCGGCACGAGAAGGTATCGATCGCGCTCGGCCTGCCCGAGGGCGGGGTGCTGGTGCTGCCCGCAGGGCTCAAGGCCTCGGAATGGAAGGGCAAGGTCGTGCGCTTCGGCGAGCATGCCGAGGTGCACGAGGTCGCGCACGCGCCGCATGGCGAGAGCTGGCAGATCGTGGCGATGATCGGCAAGAAGGAGCTCGCCTTCAGCCTGACGCCGGGCGGGCCGCATCGCGTGCAGAATGCGCTGGCCGCGCTCGCCGCGATCCGCGCGGCCGGGCTCGATGCGGCGACGCTCGCGATCAAGCTCGACCGGGTCGGCATCATGAACGGGCGCGGCGTCGAGCAGGCCGTCGGCGGTATCACCGTGATCGACGACAGCTTCAACGGCAATCCGGCCAGCGTCGCCGCCGCGCTGCAGAGCCTGCAGGCCCGCAACATGACCAGCGGCCGCCGCATTGCGGTGCTCGGCGACATGCTGGAGCTCGGCGACGATGCGCCAGATTATCACACCGCGCTTCTTGAGCACCTCGACGGGATCGACGGGGTCTACTGCGTCGGGCCTCTGATGCGCCACCTCTACGACGTGCTGCCATCGGGCAAGGGCCTCGGCTGGCATGACGATCCCGCCACGCTGAATCCGGGCGAGGTCGCGGGCCTGCTGCAGGCAGGCGATGTCGTGGTTGTCAAGGGCAGCAAGAAGATGTTCTGGGTCAACAAGTTTGTGCCGGGCCTGGTGGCCGCCTTGCAGGCAAAGGCGTAAACTGCTTGGAAGGCGCCGTTCCCGAATCCCAACCCTTTGCGGCGCGAAGCCGTCCGGTGCTCCAAAAGGCCGCACGACCCGCGATGAAGACCAGCGAATGCGCGTGAGGCACGTCGATCAAGCGTGCAAAGGCGCCATAGGACCGTCTGAATGTTTTACTGGCTGATCGAGCTCTCCAACACATTTCCGGGCTTCGGTGCCGTCCGCACCTTCCTGAACGTCTTCCGCTACATCACCTTCCGCACCGGCGGCGCGGTGGTGACCGGTGCGCTGTTCGTGTTCCTGTTCGGGCCCTGGATCATCGATCATTTGCGCATCCGCCAGGGCAAGGGCCAGCCGATCCGGGCCGACGGTCCGCAATCGCATCTCGCCAAGAAGGGCACGCCCACGATGGGCGGGCTGATGATCCTGTCCGGCCTCACGGTCGGCACGGTGCTGTGGGCCAATCCGCTCAACCCTTACGTCTGGATCGTGCTGGCGGTGACGCTCGGCTTCGGCTTCGTCGGCTTCTACGACGACTATCTCAAGGTGACCAAGCAGACCACGAGCGGGTTCGGCAGCAAGCTGCGCCTCCTGATCGAGGCGGCGATCGCGCTGGTGGCCTGCTACGCGCTGGTGCGGCTGAACCGCGATCCCGCCTCGACCGCGCTGACGATCCCCTTCCTCAAGGACACCGTGCTGCATTTCGGCTGGTTCTTCGTCATCTTCGGCGCCTTCGTCATCGTCGGCTCCGGCAACGCGGTGAACCTCACCGACGGTCTCGACGGCCTCGCCATCGTGCCGGTGATGATCGCGACTGCGAGCTTTGCGATGATCGCCTACCTCGCCGGCAACGCGGTGTTCGCCGAATATCTCCAGATCAAATATGTCGCAGGCACCGGCGAGCTCGCGGTGCTGTGCGGCGCGCTGCTCGGCGCCGGCCTCGGCTTCCTCTGGTTCAACGCGCCGCCGGCCTCCATCTTCATGGGCGACACCGGCTCGCTCGCCCTCGGCGGCATGCTCGGCGCGATCGCGGTCGCGGTGAAGCACGAGATCGTGCTCGCGGTGATCGGCGGCCTGTTCGTGCTGGAGGCGGTCTCCGTCATCGTGCAGGTGGTGTCGTTCAAGCTCACGGGCAAGCGCATCTTCCGGATGGCGCCGATCCACCATCATTTCGAGCAGCTCGGCTGGACCGAGCCGCAGATCGTGATCCGCTTCTGGATCATCTCGGTGATGCTGGCGCTCGCCGGCCTCTCCACCCTGAAGCTGCGGTGATGGTGATGTCTCAGGATCGTCATTCCGGGGCTCGCGAAGCGAGAACCCGGAATCTCGAGATTCCGGGTTCGACGCTGGCGCGTCGCCCCGGAATGACAGAGGTCCAATCATGATCCCGGTCACATCCTTCGCCGGCAAGACGGTCGCGGTGTTCGGCCTCGGCGGCTCGGGGCTCGCCTCCTGTTACGCGCTGAAAGCCGGCGGCGCCGAGGTGATCGCCGCCGACGACAATGCCGAGAACGTCGCCAAGGCAGCGCAGGCCGGGTTCATCACGGCGGATCTGCGCAACGTGTCCTGGGCGAATTTCGCCGCGCTCGTGCTCGCGCCCGGTGTGCCTCTGACCCATCCGGTGCCGCATTGGAGCGTGCTGAAGGCGCGCGAGGTGGGCTGCGAGGTGATCGGCGACATCGAGCTGTTCTGCCGCGAGCGTCGCCGCCACGCGCCGAACGCGCCGTTCGTCGCGATCACCGGCACCAACGGCAAGTCGACCACGACGGCCCTGATCGCCCATCTCACGAAGGTCGCCGGCTACGACACCCAGATGGGCGGCAATATCGGCACCGCGATCCTGTCGCTGGAGCCGCCGCGCATGGGTCGGGTCCACGTCATCGAGATGTCGTCCTACCAGATCGACCTCACGCCTTCGCTCGATCCCTCCGTCGGCATTCTGCTCAACGTCAGCGAAGACCATATCGACCGTCACGGCACCATCGCGCATTACGCGGCGGTGAAGGAGCGCCTCGTTGCGGGCGTGCAGGACGGCGGCACCGCGATCGTCGGCGTCGACGACGGCTTTTGCCGCGACATCGCCGACCGGCTCGACCGCGCCGGCAAGAACGTGGTGCGCATCTCCGTCAGGAATCCGCTGGCCTCAGGCATCCATGTCGAGCACGGCAATATCGTGCGCACGGCCGGCGGCGCCCGCAGCGAGGTCGCCGCGCTCGGCGGCATCGGCTCGCTGCGCGGCCAGCACAATGCGCAGAACGCAGCTTGCGCGGCCGCAGCCGTGCTCGCGATGGGCATCGGCAAGGACGTGTTGCAGAGCGGCCTGCGCAGCTTTCCCGGCCTCGCACATCGCATGGAGCAGGTCGGCCGCCGCGGCAACGTGCTGTTCGTCAACGATTCCAAGGGCACCAACGCCGACGCCACCGCGCATGCGCTGTCGTCCTTTGCCGACATCTTCTGGGTCGCCGGCGGCAAGCCGAAGGCGGGCGGCATCACCGGCCTGACCGGGTATTTCCCGCGCATCCGCAAAGCCTATCTGATCGGCGAGGCCGCGCAGGAGTTCTCGGGAACGCTGGGCTCGGTGGCGCACGAGATCAGCCAGACGCTGGACGTTGCCGTCGAGCACGCCGCGCGCGATGCGGAAGCATCAGGCCTCACCGACGCCGTGGTGCTGCTGTCGCCGGCCTGCGCCTCGTTCGACCAGTACCGCAATTTCGAGATCCGCGGCACCAAGTTCCGCGAACTGGTGCAGGCGCTGCCGGGCGTGAAGCCGGTGGTGTGAGGATGTCGCGGCGACGCTGGATCTGGTTGGTCGCTGCTCTTGCTATTCCAGTCGGTTTCCTCTGTGTTGTCCTCGTCGACAACGTCATGCACCAATTCGGCGCGTGCCGTGTCGTTCGTCAGCGCGCATTCGCCTCGCCCAGCGGAAGCCAGTTGGTCGTCGTGGTCTGGAAGTCGTGCGGCGCGACGGAGCCTGATAGTACGCAAGCCAGCATCGTGGCGCGCGGCCGGACGTTCTCGCCCGAGAGCACGCCGACCTTTTTCAGTGTCCGCGGGCATCCCGAGGTCGTCGTCGCCTGGAGCAGCGAGCGGGCGGTCAGGATCGGATTCATTCCCGGGCCAGAGCAGGTCTACAAGCGCGATCAGCGCGTGGGCGATGTCGCGATCTATTACGAATAGGGCAGCTCCGCAGGGTCTCGTGTCCCGGACGCGATGCGGCACGGAGTGACGCTTCGCAGAGCCGGGACCCAGAGGCTGCTGGGCCCCGGCTCTGCAGCGCAACGCAAGCGCGCTGCGCTGCGTCCGGGGCACGAGACCTGTTCACAACTTAATCCACCTCCTTAACTCCGCAGTAACCAACCTCGGCGACCAATGGACCGACCTCTGTCCGAAAGCGGCCGCCCATGCTCTCCCGTGAAGAACGTACCCCCTTTTCCGAGTGGTGGTGGACCGTCGACAAGCCGCTGATGGGCGCCATCCTGGGCTTGATGCTGACCGGCGTGATCCTGTCGCTGGCGGCGAGCCCGCCGGTTGCGACCCGTATCGGGCTCGATCCGTTCCACTTCTTCAGCCGCCACGTGATGTTCTTGGCTCCGTCCTGCCTGGTGCTGCTCGGGGTGTCCTTCCTGTCGCCGCGGTCGATCCGCCGTTCGGCACTGATCATCTTCGCCGCCAGCATCATCCTGATCGTGCTCACGCTCGCGATCGGCCCCGAGGTGAAGGGCTCGCGGCGCTGGATCACGCTGCTCGGCGTCAACATCCAGGCCTCCGAAATCGCAAAGCCGTCCTTCGTCGTGATCGCCGCCTGGCTGTTCGCGGAATCGACCAAGCGGCCGGAAATGCCCGCGACCACGATGGCGCTGGTGCTGCTGCTGATGCTGGTCTCGCTGCTGGTGATGGAACCGGATTTCGGCCAGACCATGCTGATCCTGATGGTGTGGGGCTCGCTGTTCTTCATCGCGGGCATGCGCATGATCTGGGTATTCGGCCTCGCCGGTCTCGGCGCGGCCGGCCTGTTCAGCGCCTATCTGTTCGTCCCGCACGTCGCAGGCCGCATCAAGCGCTTCATGAACCCGGCCTCGGGCGACACCTTCCAGGTCGATACCGCCATGGAAGCCTTCTACAACGGCGGCTGGTTCGGCCTCGGACCGGGCGAGGGCATCGCCAAACGCAGCCTGCCGGACAGCCACACCGACTTCGTGTTCGCTGTTGCCGCCGAGGAGTTCGGCATCATCCTGTGCCTTGCGATGCTGGCGCTGTTCGCCTTCGTCGTCATCCGCACGCTGTCGCGCGCCTACGCCAACGAGGACATGTTCTCGCGCTTTGCCGCCTCCGGTCTTGCGATCCTCTTCGGCGTGCAGGCCGCGATCAACATGTCGGTGAACCTTCAACTCATTCCCGCCAAGGGCATGACGCTGCCGTTCATTTCATACGGCGGCTCCTCGATCGTATCTTTGGCTTACGGTGTCGGCATGATGCTGGCGCTGACACGGCTGCGCCCGCGTACCGAGGTCGAAGCCAGCGGCCACGCCGACGCGATGCGGAGTTACGCGTGACGGTCTCGTGTCCCGGACAAGCGACGCGCTGATCCGAGACCCAGAATGCCGCACCAATGGGCCCCGGTTCAGCAGTGCACCGCAAGGGCGCTGCGCCCGGGGCACGAGCGTCGTAGTCCGCTCGCAATCGCGAAAAAGTCCCTGTAATACTGCCCTTCATGACCACCTCCCCCCTGATTCTTCTCGCCGCGGGCGGCACCGGCGGCCATCTGTTTCCGGCCGAGGCGCTCGGCGTCGAACTGATCCGGCGCGGCTTTCGCGTTCGCCTCGTCACCGACGAGCGCGCGCTGCGCTATAGCGGGCTGTTCACCAAGGACATGATCGACGTCGTCGCGAGTGAGACCGCACGCGGCCGCAATCCGTTGCAGCTCGCCTATGCCGGCTTCACGCTCGCCGCCGGCACGCTGTCGGCCTACAGCCTGATCAAGCGCCTGAAGCCCATCGCCGTCGTCGGCTTCGGCGGCTATCCGACGCTGCCGCCGCTGGTTGCCGCGAAATTCGCCGGCGTGCCCAGCATCATTCACGACGCCAACGCCGTACTCGGCCGCGCCAACCGGTTCCTGTCGAGCCGCGTGCGCGCCATCGCGACGTCGCTGCCGGGCGTGCTCGACCGCGATCCGGCGCTGGCGGGAAAGACCACGACAGTGGGCACGCCGATGCGCCCGGCAGTCCTCGCTGCCGCCGCCGTGCCCTATGCCGCGCCCGAGATGAACGGAGCCTTGCGCCTGCTCGTCGTCGGCGGCAGCCAGGGCGCGCGCATCATGGCCGACATCGTGCCGGGCGCGATCGAGCGGCTCGAGCCGGCACTGTGGAGCCGGCTGATCCTGACCCAGCAGGTGCGCGACGAGGACATGGCGCGCGTGCGCGCCGTCTATGACAAGCTCAAGATCAACGTCGAGCTGGCGCCGTTCTTCACCGATCTGCCGGCGCGGCTCGCCTCCAACCATCTCGTGGTATCGCGCTCCGGCGCCGGCACGGTGGCCGAGCTTGCCGCGATCGGCCGGCCCTCGATCCTGGTGCCGCTGCCGGGCGCGATCGACCAGGACCAGTTCGCCAATGCCGGCGTGCTGGCCAAGGTCGACGGCGCGATCCGCATCCCGCAGACCGAGTTCACCTCGGACCGGCTGGCGTCCGAAATCTCCGCCTTCGCCGCCGAGCCTGCACGGCTTGCGGCGATGGCCGAGGCCGCCCGCGGCGCCGGCCGTCTCGATGCGGCCGAGCGGCTCGCCGATCTGGTGGTCAAGGTCGCTGGAATCTGACGCGAAAAAGCCCTTGTCTTGGCCTCTCAAAGCGGGGCATCCAGTAACAACGGCGCGGCTGATTTGGCCGTGACCTTCGCCAGATGCCGCCCTTTTCCGGCGGCGAGGTCAGGGAACAGAGCATGAGACTGCCGCGCGAGATCGGACCCATCCACTTCGTCGGGATCGGCGGGATCGGCATGAGCGGCATCGCCGAGGTGCTGGTCAATCTCGGCTATGCCGTGCAGGGCTCGGACGCCTCCGACAATTACAATCTCGACCGTCTGCGCAAGAAAGGCGCGAAGGTGTCGGTCGGCCACAAGGCCGAGAATGTCGACGGTGCCGAGGTCGTCGTCGTCTCCACCGCGATCAAGCGCGACAATCCGGAACTGATGGCGGCGCGCGAGCGCCGCATTCCCGTGGTGCGCCGCGCCGAGATGCTGGCCGAGCTGATGCGGCTGAAGAGCTGCGTCGCCATCGCCGGCACGCACGGCAAGACCACTACGACCACGATGGTCGCGACGCTGCTCGACGCCGGCGGGCTCGATCCCACCGTCATCAACGGCGGAATCATCAATGCCTACGGTTCCAACGCGCGGCTCGGTGCCGGCGACTGGATGGTGGTGGAAGCCGACGAGAGCGACGGCACGTTCCTGAAGCTGCCGACCGATGTCGCGATCGTCACCAATGTCGACCCCGAGCATCTCGATCACTTCAAGACCTTCGAGGCCGTGCAGGACGCGTTCCGCCATTTCGTCGAGAACCTGCCGTTCTACGGCTTTGCCGTGATGTGCATCGATCATCCCGTGGTGCAGAGCCTCGTCGGCAAGATCGAGGATCGCCGCATCATCACTTACGGCGAGAACCCGCAGGCCGATGTGCGGTTCGTCGATCTCACGCCGATGGGCGGCGGCTCGAAGTTCAAGGTCGCGTTCCGCGATCGCAAGACCGGCGCCGTGCACGAGATCGCCGATCTCATGCTGCCGATGCCGGGCCGCCACAACGCCTCCAACGCGACGGCCGCGATCGCGGTTGCGCGCGAGCTCGGCGTCTCTGACGATGATATTCGCAAGGCAATCGCCGGCTTCGGCGGCGTCAAGCGCCGGTTCACCAAGACAGGCGAGTGGAACGGCGTCACCGTGATCGACGATTACGGCCACCATCCGGTCGAGATCGCGGCGGTGCTGAAGGCGGCGCGGGAATCCACCAACGGCAAGATCATCGCCGTGGTGCAGCCGCATCGCTACACCCGCCTGCAATCACTGTTCGAGGAATTCTGCACCTGCTTCAACGATGCGGATGCGGTTGTCGTCGCCGATGTCTATGCCGCCGGCGAAGCGCCGGTCGATGGCATCGATCGCGATCATTTCGTTTCGGGTTTGCGTGCCCACGGCCACCGCGAGGTGGTGCCGCTGCCGGCCGCGCCGGAGCTTGCGGGTATCGTCAAGGGATTGGCGAAGTCGGGCGATCTCGTCGTATGCCTGGGGGCTGGCAACATCACGCAATGGGCGTATGCGCTGCCGGATCAGTTGAAGGCGCTGGGGTAGGGCGGTGAGCTTTCCCGACATCACGCCGGACCTCAAGGCCGCGATGCCTGAACTTCGCGGCCGGCTGCTCGCTAACCAGTCGCTGGCCGAGCTGACCTGGTTTCGCGTCGGCGGTCCGGCGCAGGTGCTGTTCACGCCGGCGGACGAGGACGATCTCGCTTATTTCCTCGCGCATCTCACCTCCGACATTCCCGTCTACGTCGTCGGTGTCGGCTCCAACCTGATCGTGCGCGATGGTGGCATTGCCGGCGTGGTGATCCGCCTGGCGCCGCGCGCCTTCGGCGAGGCGAGCGCGAGCCAAGACATCGTCACCGCAGGAGCCGCCGCGCTCGACAAGCGCGTGGCTGAGGTGGCTGCGAGCGCCAATATCGGCGGGCTCGAATTCTATTTCGGCATTCCCGGCACGATCGGCGGCGCGTTGCGCATGAATGCGGGCGCCAATGGCGGCGAGACCAAGGACGTGCTGATCGAGGCGCGCGGCGTCGGGCGCGACGGCACCAAGCATGTTTTCTCCAACGCCGACATGAAGTTCGTCTACCGCAACAGTGGTGTCGATCCCTCTATCATCTTCACTTCCGCGCGTTTTCGCGGCGAGGTCCGGGACGCGGAAGCGATCCGCGCGCGGATGGCGGAGGTGCAGAGCCACCGCGAGACCGCGCAGCCGATCCGCGAGAAGACGGGCGGCTCGACCTTCAAGAATCCGCCCGGCCATTCCGCCTGGAAGCTGGTGGACGCCGCCGGCTGCCGCGGCTTGCGCGTCGGCGGCGCGCAGGTCTCGGAGATGCACTGCAATTTCCTGATCAACACCGGCGATGCCACCGCGCACGACATCGAGGCGCTGGGCGAGACCGTGCGCGAACGGGTGAAGGCAAATTCCGGAATTGAGTTACACTGGGAAATCAAGCGGATCGGGGTTTCATGATCCCTGTCATTCCGGGGCGCGACGAAGTCGCGAGCCCGGAATCCATAACCACAGCCTTCGGTTATGGATTCCGGGCCTGCGCCTAACGGCGCATCCCGGAATGACGAACGAGAGAGATTACGGACCATGACCATGCGCATCACCATCCTCTTCGGCGGCTCCAACCGCGAACGCCTGGTTTCGGTCGCCTCGGCCCAGGCCCTGCATCAGGCGTTGCCCGAGGCCGATCTCTGGTGGTGGGACGTCGAGGACAAGGTGCATGTCGTGCAGTCCAGGCAACTGCTCGAACATGCCCGTCCGTTCGAGGATGAGTTCAAGCCGGGCACGCGCGGTATTCCCTTGGAGCAGGCGCTCGACCAGGCCAGTGCCGAGGATCGCGTGCTTGTGCTCGGCCTGCATGGCGGGCGCGCCGAGAACGGCGAATTGCAGGTGATGTGCGAGGCGCGCGGCGTGCCGTTCACTGGATCCGGCTCGGCGTCCTCGCATCTTGCCTTCGACAAGATCGCGGCCAAGCGGTTTGCCACGCTCGGCGGCGTGACGCCGCCGGAGAACGTTGCGCTTGCCAACATCGACGAAGCCTTCGCTGAATACGGCAAGCTGATCGCAAAGCCGGCGCGCGATGGCTCGAGCTACGGCCTGATCTTCGTCAACGCCAAGCAGGACCTCGTCGCCGTCCGCAACGCGGCGAAGCACGAGGAGTATGTCATCGAGCCCTACATCGCCGGAATCGAAGCGACCTGCGGCGTGCTGGAGCGCGCCGACGGCTCGATCATCGCGCTGCCGCCGATCGAGATCATTCCAGGCGAGGGCAATTTCGACTACGCCGCGAAATATCTGCTGAAGTCGACCCAGGAGATCTGCCCGGGCCGTTTCGCACCCGAGATCACCGCCGCGCTGAAGACGCAGGCGATGCTCGCGCACCGCGCGATGTCCTGCAGCGGCTATTCCCGGTCGGACTTCATCGTCTCTGACAAGGGCCTCGTCTATCTCGAGACCAACACGTTGCCCGGGCTGACCAAGTCCTCGCTCTACCCCAAGGCGCTGAAGGCCGAGGGCATCGCGTTCGTCGACTTTCTGCGCGGCCTGGTGGAGCTCGCCGGGCGGGGCGTACGGAAATAATTAGGACTGGTTAACGGCCGGAACGCCGAAACGGCCCGGTTTGGCGTCCAAAACCGGTAAAATGCCGGACATCGCGGCATAAATGCCTCACATGACGAGGCAAAATACGCCGGACGTTAACGAACTTTACCTTTTGTTTACCAGGACGTCCGAAGGTTAACGCTGGCGGCGCATATGGCGCTTTGGCTGCCGGCGCGTGAGCTGTCGCGGGTGATGTCACCTCCAGCGCACGTATGAAGGGGAGAGGCTTCTTCTGCTGAAGACCAGGACCCGACCCGGCATGTTCAGAACGTCATGTTCGCCAGGATCCGCGCGATGTCGCGGTCAAACTGTTGACGAGCTCGTGCAATGGATGGAGCAGGAAGCCTCACCCGGTCCTTTTTCAGATCGCTGAGGCCCCAAGCTGACCTGAAGGCGGCCGCTGTCGGAGCGGTCGTGCTTCTGCGCGAGTGGATGCAGGACAAGCACGCTGAGGCGCGCGCCGCCGCCAAGGACAAGATCCAGACCAAGGCGAAGGCCAAGGCCGTCGTCGAGCGCGAGCCGCCGCCGCGCGTCGTCGCACTGGTCGAGCGCTATATGCCGCGCCGGGTCGGGATCAGCATGACCGTGCTGCTGCTGATCGCCAGCTGCGGTTTCGGCATCGTCAAGGGCGGCCATCTCCAGGATTTCATCACCGCGGTCAGCGACACCCGCAACGCGCTGGCCAATTCCGCCGGGTTCCGCATCACCTCGGTCGTGATCAACGGCCGCAAACAGCTCACCCAGGACGAAATCCTGGCGATCGGCGGCGTCAGCGGCCGCTCCTCGCTGCTGTTCCTCGATGCCGATGCCGTGCGCGACAAGCTCAAGGCCAATGCCTGGATCGCGGATGCGACCGTGCTGAAGCTCTACCCGGGCCAGCTCATGATCGAGCTCACCGAGCGCAAGGCGTTCGCGCTGTGGCAGGAGGCCGGCCGGCTCTCCGTCATCGCCGACGACGGCGCCGTGCTCGAGCCCTACGTCTCGCGCCGCTTCCTGTCGTTGCCGCTCGTGGTCGGCAAGGGCGCCGAAACCCAGGCACGCGATTTCCTCGCGCTGCTGGCCCGCTATCCGCAGGTCAATGCGGTGACGAAAGCCGCGATTTACGTCGGCGAGCGCCGCTGGAATCTGCGCCTCAAGGACGGTCTCGACATCCGCCTGCCCGAGCAGGACGTCGGCAACGCGCTCGCGCTGCTGACCAAGCTCGACAAGGAGGACAGGCTGTTCTCCCGCGACATCGTCGCCGTCGACATGCGCCTGCCCGATCGGCTGGTGGTGCAGCTGTCCGAGGACGCCGCCAAGGCGCGCGAAGACCTGTTCAAGGACAAGAAGAAAAAGAAGGCCGGGGATTCCGCATGACCGGTCTTGATCGCACCCAGACGCCGAAGACGCGCCAGATGCCGCACAAGCGCGGCGGCCTCGTCGCCTGCCTCGACATCGGCACCAGCAAGATCGCCTGCATGATCGCGCGGCTGAGGCCGTCGGCGCCGAGCGAGGCGCTGCGCGGTCGCACCCACGCGGTGGAATTGATCGGATACAGCCAGATCCAGTCGCGCGGCATGAAGGCCGGCGCGGTGATCGATCTGACCGAATGCGAGCAGGCGGTGCGCCAGGCCGTCGCGCTTGCGGAGAAAATGGCCAAGGTGCGGGTCGAGTCCGTGCTGCTCTCGGTCTCCGGCGGCCGGCTTTCCGGCCAGCTGGTCGAAGCCGCAGCCGACATCCGTGGCGGCGCCGTGACCCAGGCCGACGTCAGCCGCGTCACCTCCACCGGCATGCGTCACGCCACCGGCGAGGGCCGCACCGTGCTGCACGCACTGCCGGTCGGCTACACCCTGGATGGCGTCAAGGGCATCCGCGACCCCCGCGGCATGGTTGCCCATCAATTCGGCGTCGACATGAACGTCGTCACCTGCGACGCCACCGTAGCGCGGAACCTGATGCTGGCGGTCGAACGCTGCCACATCAATGTCGAAGCCATGGCGGCGAGCCCCTATGTCGCCGGATTGTCGGTTCTCACCGACGACGAGGCCGATCTCGGCGCTGCCGTCGTCGAGATGGGCGCAGGCACCACCACGATCGCGGTCTATTCCGGCGGCCGTTTCGTGCATGCGGCCGGTTTTGCGGTCGGCGGGCAACACATCACGATGGATCTCGCGCGCGGACTCTCGGCGACCATTGCCGATGCCGAGCGAATCAAGACGTTATACGGCACCGTCATCACCGGCGGATCGGACTCGCGTGAGCTGATGTCTGTGCCGACGGCCGGTGACGAGCAGGATCTGCCGCAGATCGTTTCCCGCGCCACCATCGCCAACATCGTCAAGCACCGTGCCGAGGAAGTCTTCGAAATGGTTCGGGACAAGCTGAAGGATTCGCCCTTCGCCTCGGAGCCCAACGGCCGCGTCGTGCTGTCGGGTGGAGCCTCGCAGCTCACCGGCCTCGTCGAACTCGGCACCCAGATTCTCGGCCGGCCCGTGCGGGTCGGACGTCCGCTCGGCTTTGGCCGGCTGCCCAACGAGGCGAAGAACGCCGCGTTCGCGGTGCCGGCCGGACTTCTCGTCTACCCGCAATATGTTCACCTCGAACATGTCGAACCGCGGCATACGCGGCAGCAGGTCAGGACGGGGACGGGCGGCTATTTCGGAAAGGTCGGACGATGGCTACGCGAGGGCTTCTGATGACCGCTTTCCGCAAATTCTCATTTTCACCAACTCCCGCGGCCGACGGCCGGGGCGAACCCACGCGCACGTGATCGAGAGGCAAACATGACCATCAGCATCAACGTTCCTGATATTCACGAGTTGAAGCCCCGGATCACCGTGTTCGGCGTCGGCGGCGCCGGCGGCAACGCCGTCAACAACATGATCACGGCGGGCCTTCAGGGCGTCGACTTCGTGGTCGCCAATACCGACGCGCAGGCGCTGACGATGTCGAAGGCGCAGCGTATCGTGCAGATGGGCACGGTGGTCACGCAGGGCCTCGGCGCGGGTTCGCAGCCGAACGTCGGCGCCACCGCGGCGGAAGAGGTGATGGACGAGCTGCGCGACCATCTCTCCGGCGCCAACATGGTGTTCGTCACCGCCGGCATGGGCGGCGGTACCGGCACGGGTGCTGCTCCCGTCATCGCCAGGATCGCGCGCGACATGGGCATCCTCACCGTCGGCGTCGTGACCAAGCCCTTCCACTTCGAGGGCGCCCGCCGCATGCGTACGGCCGAGGCCGGCATCGCCGAGCTGCACAAGGTCGTGGATACGCTGCTCATCATCCCGAACCAGAACCTGTTCCGGGTCGCCAACGAGAAGACCACCTTCGCCGACGCCTTCGCGATGGCCGACCAGGTGCTCTACTCGGGCGTTGCCTGCATCACCGACCTCATGGTCAAGGAAGGCCTGATCAACCTCGACTTCGCCGACGTGAGAGCGGTGATGAAGGAGATGGGCAAGGCGATGATGGGCACGGGCGAGGCTTCCGGCGACAAGCGCGCGCTGACCGCTGCTGAAGCCGCGATCGCCAACCCGCTGATCGACGACAGCTCGATGAAGGGCGCCAAGGGGCTCCTCATCTCCATCACCGGCGGCAAGGACCTCACTTTGTTCGAAGTCGACGAAGCCGCGACCCGCATCCGCGAGGAGGTCGACCAGGACGCCAACATCATCGTCGGCGCCACCTTCGACGAAGCGCTCGACGGCCTGATCCGCGTTTCCGTCGTTGCCACCGGCATCGAGCAGGCCGCGATCGCCCGCAACAGCCAGGCCACCAGTGCTCCGGTTGCGAACGCGGCGCCGCAGGCGCAGCAGGCGCCTGCAGCTCCGGCCGTCGCCGCCGAGAGCCGCCTTGCCGACCTGACCGCCCGGCTCCGCGCCGACAATCAGCGTATGGCTGAGCGCGCCCAGAAGCTGGAAGGCCAGCTTCCGGCCGCAGTCGCTGCCGCGCCGATGGCGCCCCGTCCGAATGTCGAGCGCGCCGCGCTCGCCGCCATTGCCGCCGCCGTCGCGGATGTCCCGCAGGCTCCGGCGCCGATGCAGACCTATGGTGACGTGACCGTGCGCCCGATCGCGCAGAAGCCGACCCTGTTCCCGGAGCCGGAGCAGGCCCCGGTCGCGATGCAGGAGCCGATGATGCCGGAAAACTTCATCCCGCCGCAGGCCGAGCGCCCGCCGGTCCGCGCGCCGCGGATGCCGCGCATCGACGAGCTGCCGATGCAGGCCCAGGCCGAGATTCGCCAGGCCCGCGGCGAGGTCGAGGAGGAACCCACCCAGAAGACCCGCCTGTCGCTGTTGCAGCGCCTCGCCAATGTCGGCCTCGGCCGTCGTGACGAGGAAAGCGAGGCTCCGGTCGCCGCCCGTAGCGCCGGTCCCGCGATGCCGCCGCTGCCCGATCGCCGGCCGCAGAAGACCGTAGCGCAGCAGATCGCGTCGAGCGACCCGGTATCTGAGTACGCCCGTCGTCCCGCGCCCCAGGGCTTGGATATGCATGGCCGTCCGGCGCCTGTTGCGCCGGCGCCACAGGGCGACGACCATCTTGATATCCCGGCCTTCCTGCGGCGTCAGGCGACCTGAGGATTGTTACAATAAGGCGGACGAAAAAGGGTCCCGGCAACAAGCTTGCCGGGACCTTTCCTTTTGTCCCGTGCATGCCCGGATTGCGTAAGCAAGCAACTGATTTTAAATCATTAATTACGCATTCGGGTGTTCAGTAAAACTGCCGGAAACGGCCCAAAACCTCGGCGCAATTTGGTTAAGCCTTGGCGCGAATGCGGCAGGTTTGGGGTAACAATCGGTAAAAAAGCGTGAGTTGGCGCTGTTTGAGGCAGTGACTATGGTTTGGCGTGACTTGGGGATACGGATTCGCAGGGGCTCGGCACTGGCCGGCCAAGCGGGTCTAGTATAAGTCGCAGTGGGTCGTAGTGGGGCGGGTTCCTGATGAAATTTAGCCGGCAAACAACGCTTGGTGCGCAGGCCTCTGTGGCAGGCGTAGGCGTTCATTCCGGTCTTCCCGTCACTCTCACGCTTGGACCTGCGCCTATCGACGCGGGTTTTATTTTTGTCCGCACGGGCCTCGAGGGAAGTGATCGCGAAGTTCAGGCAACCGCCGAGCAGGTGATTGCGACCGACTTCGCTACCGTCCTCGGCGACCGCAACGGTCCGCTGGTCTCCACCGCCGAGCACGTGCTTGCTGCGCTGCGGGGCATGGGTGTCGACAACGCCACCATCGAAATCGACGGTCCGGAAGTGCCGATCATGGACGGCAGCGCCGCTGCCTTCGTTGCGGCGATCGACCAGGCTGGCATCGTCACCCAATCGGCACAGCGCCGCTTCATCCAGGTTTTGAAGCCGATCTCGGTCAAGATCGGCGACTCCTTCGGCGAGATCCGTCCTTACGCGAACGGGTTCCGTGCCGAGGTCGAGATCGACTTCACCAATCCCGTCATCGGCCAGCAGGCTTATGCCTTCGACCTCAGCCCTGAGCGTTTCCGCCGCGAAGTCGGCCGGGCCCGCACCTTCGGCCTGATGTGCGACGTCGCCCGGCTGTGGAGCGCGGGCTATGCCCTCGGCGCCTCCTTCGACAACACCGTCGTGTTCGACGACGAGCGGCTGCTCAACACCGAGGGCCTGCGCTACGCCGACGAATGCGCCCGCCACAAGGTTCTGGACGTGATCGGCGACCTGTCGCTGGCCGGCCTGCCGCTGCTCGGCGCCTACCGTTCGGTGCGTGGCGGCCACAAGCTCAACCACGCCGTCCTCACCGCGCTGCTCGCCGACCGTACCGCCTGGCGGGTGGTCGAGGGCGAGGCTGCTCGCCGCACCACGCGCCCCGTCGGCGAAGTCGGTTACGGCATCGTCGGCGGCCGGATCGCTGCGGCCTACGGGCCGGACGTGTCCTGACAGATCTGCTCCTGGCAGCCTTGCTGTCGCAGGTATTGGCCGCGGCAGCCCCGGGAAACTCCTGGTAACCATGATCGACTAGGATTGCGGCAAGTTCGCCTTAATCCGGGCGGAATGCCTGCCTATCCGGTTGGTTAAAGATCGCTTTTCGGATACATCGGCGTGGTCGCATGGCGAGGCACCACGGTTACATTTCGCGCCCATGGCGGGGTTCATGGGCTGGCGAGCACCGCACCACAGGGCGTCAGGGCTTAAACTCATGTCGGCACAGCGTATGACGCGCGGATATTTCCAGGCCTTGTCCCGAGAGGTCTCGTCGCGAGGCCGCGGGCTGCTTCAGGCCGTCACCTTCATCATGCTCGCGCTGCCGCTCGCCGGCTGCGGCACCGGCTCGCTCTGGGACAAGTTCACCGCCAAGGACGACACCTTCGTCGAGGAGCCCGCCGACAAGATCTACAATGAGGGCCTGTACCTCATGAACGAGAAGAAGGACATGAAGGCGGCGAACAAGAAGTTCGAAGAGGTCGACCGCCAGCATCCTTATTCCGAGTGGGCCCGCAAATCGCTGCTGATGTCCGCCTATGCGTCCTATCAGGGCGGCGACTACGACGGCTGCATCGGCGCGGCCACCCGCTACGTCACGCTGCATCCCGGCAGCCCGGACGCGGCCTATGCGCAGTATCTGATCGCCGCTTCCCATTACGACCAGATCCCGGACGTCAGCCGCGACCAGGCCCGCACCGAGAAGTCCATCGCGGCGCTGGAAGAGGTGGTGCGCAAATATCCGAACTCGGAATACGCCACGTCGGCGAAGGCCAAGATCGAGGGTGCCCGCGACCAGCTCGCCGGCAAGGAAATGAATACCGGCCGCTACTACGCGCAGAAGCGCGACTACACGGCGGCGATCAACCGCTACAAGACCGTCGTCACGCAGTACCAGACCACCCGCCATGTCGAGGAGGCGCTGTACCGGCTGACCGAAGCCTATATGGCGATCGGCATCGTCGGGGAGGCGCAGACCGCGGCGGCTGTGCTTGGTCACAATTTTCCTGACAGCCGCTGGTACAAGGACGCCTATAATCTTGTAAAATCCGGCGGTCTCGAGCCGAGCGAGAATCAGGGGTCCTGGATCAGCAAGACCTTCAAGAAAATGGGTCTCGGCTAGGAAATAGGGTTCCATGCTGGCGCGTCTGTCGATCCGTGACATCGTCCTGATCGAACGGCTCGATATCGAATTCGCCACCGGACTTGCGGTTTTGACCGGCGAGACCGGTGCGGGCAAATCCATCCTGCTCGATGCCTTTGCGCTGGCGCTCGGCGGCCGCGGCGACGCCGGCCTCGTGCGCCACGGCGCGGAGCAGGGGCAGGTCACTGCCGTGTTCGATATCCCGAAGAATCACCCCGCGGCGAAGATCCTCGCCGAAAACGGTCTGGATGACACCGGCGAGATGATTCTCCGCCGCGTGCAGCTCGCCGACGGCCGCACCCGCGCCTTCATCAACGACCAGTCGATCTCCGTGCAAACGTTGAAGGCGGTCGGGGCCGCCCTGGTCGAGATCCACGGCCAGCACGACGAGCGCGCGCTGGTCGATGCCGCCACCCATCGCCGCCTGCTCGATGCCTTCGCGGGCCTGGAGAAGGACGTCGCCGCGATCGAGACGCTCTGGGACGTGCGCCGGACCGCCAACACGGAGCTGGAGGAGCATCGCGCCGGCATGGAGCGCGCCGCCCGCGAGGCCGATTATCTGCGTCATGCCTCGGCCGAGCTGAAGCAGCTTGCCCCCAAGGATGGCGAGGAGACCTCGCTCGCCAATCGCCGCACCACCATGATGCAGGGCGAGAAGATCGCCTCCGATCTGCGCGAGGCGCAGGAGGCGGTCGGCGGTCACAATTCGCCGGTCGCGACACTCGCGGCCGCCGTGCGCCGGCTGGAGCGTCGCGGCGTCAATTCGCCGGCACTGGTCGAGCCCGCCGTGAAGGCGATCGACGCCGCCATCAACGCGCTGGAGGAGGCCGACCAGCATCTCCAGGCCGCCCTTGCCGCCACCGATTTCGACCCGGCCGAGCTCGAGCGCATCGAGGAGCGGCTGTTCGCCTTGCGCGCAGCCTCCCGCAAATATTCGACGCCGGTCGACGGGCTCGCGGCCCTCGCCGCCAAATATGCCGCCGACGTCGTGCTGATCGATGCCGGCGCCTCGCAGCTGAAGAAGCTGGAGCAGGCCGCAATCGAGGCAGATAGCCGCTATGCCGCCGCTGCCAAGAAGCTGTCGATGGCGCGGCAGAAATCGGCGGAGAAGCTCAACAAGGCCGTCAATGCCGAGCTCGCCCCGCTCAAGCTCGAGCGCGCCAAGTTCATGACCCAGGTCGCGACCGACGAAGCCGCGCCCGGGCCGCAAGGCTTCGACCGGGTCGAGTTCTGGGTGCAGACCAATCCGGGCACCAAGCCGGGGCCGATGATGAAGGTCGCCTCCGGCGGCGAGCTCTCGCGCTTCCTGCTGGCGCTCAAGGTCGTGCTGTCCGACCGCGGCTCGGCGCCGACGCTTGTCTTCGACGAGATCGATACCGGCGTCGGCGGCGCGGTCGCGGACGCCATCGGCGGCCGCCTGGCGCGCCTCGCCGGCAAGGTCCAGGTGATGGCCGTGACCCACGCCCCGCAGGTCGCCGCGAGGGCCGACCAGCATCTCTTGATCTCCAAGGACGCCCTCGACAAGGGCAAGCGCGTCGCCACCCGCGTCAACGCGCTCGCCGCCGACCACCGCCGCGAGGAAATCGCGCGGATGCTGGCAGGAGCCGAGATCACGGCCGAGGCGAGGGCTGCGGCGGAACGGCTTCTGAAGGCGGCAAGCTAGGTCTCGTGTCCCGGACGCGCATAGCGCGAGCCGGGACCCAGACTGCCGCCGCACGGGACCCGGATTAGCAGTGCACCGCACCGGACGATGCTGCGCATCGGCGGGAGCGCTGCACAGCATCCAGGGAACAAAGCGCCCAACCTGCCTTTACCCTCCCGCCCGCTCCGTCGTATCCAAGCAGCATGGCAAGAGCAGCAAAATCCAAACCGCTTCGTGACGTCGCCGATCTCACCAAGGCGCAGGCCAAGGTCGAGCACATGCGGCTGGCGCTGGAGATCGAGGGACACAACGAGCGCTACTATCAGGAGGACGCGCCCACCGTCACCGACGCCGAGTACGACGCGTTGCGCCAGCGCTTCAATGCCATCGAAAAGCGCTTTCCCGAGTTTGTCAGCGCGGACTCGCCGTCCCAGAAAGTTGGCGCGGCACCGTCAGGCCGCTTCAAGAAGGTGCAGCACTCCGTTCCGATGCTCTCGCTCGACAACGCCTTTGCCGAAGAGGACGTGCGCGACTTCGTCGGGCGTATCGTGCGTTTCCTCAAGCTCGACGACGACAAGGTCAATTTCTCCGCCGAGCCGAAGATCGACGGCCTGTCGATGTCGCTGCGCTATGAGGGCGGCGAGCTGGTCACCGCGGCGACGCGCGGCGACGGTGCGGTGGGCGAGGACGTCACCGCCAATATCCGCACGCTCGAAGACGTGCCGCAGAAGCTGAAGGGACGCAATATCCCGGAGATATGCGAGGTTCGCGGCGAGGTCTACATGACCAAGAAGGCGTTCCTGGCGCTCAACGAGCGGCAGAAGGCTGCGGGCGATACCATCTTCGCCAATCCACGCAATTCGGCTGCGGGCTCGCTCCGCCAGAAGGACCCGACCATCACCGCTTCGCGTCCTCTCGGCTTCTTCGCCTATGCGTGGGGGCAGATGAGCGACATGCCGGAAGAAACGCAGAGTGGCATGATCCATTGGTTCGAGCGCTGCGGCTTCAAGACCAATCCGCTGACCAGGCTGTGTCACTCCGTCGAGGAGCTGATCGCGTTCCACCAGAAGATCGAGGAGGAACGCGCAAAACTCGACTACGACATCGACGGCGTCGTCTACAAGGTCGACCGCATCGACTGGCAGGAGCGCCTCGGCTTCGTGTCGCGCACGCCGCGCTGGGGCATCGCGCACAAATTCCCGGCCGAGCAGGCCATGACGGTGCTGCGCGACATCGAGATCCAGGTCGGCCGCACCGGCTCGTTCACGCCGGTCGGCAAGCTGGAGCCGATCGGGGTCGGCGGCGTGATCGTGCAGAACGTCACACTGCACAACGAGGACTACATTAAGGGCATCGGCAACAAGGGCGAGGTCCTGCGTGAGGGGCGCGACATCAGGATCGGCGACACGGTCGTGGTCCAGCGTGCCGGCGATGTGATCCCGCAGATCGTCGACGTCGTTCTCGACAAGCGACCTAAGAGCGCCAAGGAGTTTCATTTCCCGAAGAAGTGCCCGTGCCCGCTGCACACCGACGTCGTGCGCGGCGAGACCGCGGCCGGCGAAGAGGAATCCCGCGCCCGCTGCAGCGGCGAATTCGCCTGCCCCTATCAGAAGATCGAGCATCTCAAGCTGTTCGTGTCGCGCCGTGCCTTTGATATCGATGGATTGGGGGAGAAGCAGCTCCAGTATTTCTTCGACGAAGGCTGGGTCAAGGAGCCCGCCGACATCTTCACGCTGGAGAAGCGCAATTCGAAATTGAAGCTCGAGGAGGTCGAGGGCTACGGCGAAACTTCGGTGCGCAACCTGTTCGGCGCCATCGAGAGCCGCCGGAAAATCGCGCTGGAACGCTTCGTCTATGCGCTCGGCATGCGCCATGTCGGCGAGACCACGGCGCTGGCGCTCGCGCGCGGCTACGGCTCCTGGGACGCCTTCCACGACGCCTGCCTCAAGGTCGCCAAGGGCGACGAGGAGGCGATCGCCGAGATGGACGCACTGGACCAGATCGGCGACACCGTGATCAAGAGCATCGCCGACTATTTCGGCGAGAGCCACAATCGCGGCATCGTCGAGCGGCTGACCAAGGAAGTCGAAATCATCGACGCCGAGAAGCCAAAGAGCAATTCGGCCGTCGCCGGCAAGACCGTGGTGTTCACGGGATCGCTGGAGAAGATGACGCGCGACGAGGCCAAGGCGACCGCGGAACGTCTCGGCGCCAAAGTATCGGGTTCGGTGTCGAAGAAGACCGATCTCGTCGTCGCCGGCCCCGGCGCGGGCTCGAAGCTCGCGGAAGCCAACAAGCACGGCGTCAAGGTGCTGACCGAGGACGAGTGGCTGACGCTGATCGGGGAGTGAGGGTGCGCCTTCCACTCACTCCGCTGTCATCGCCCGGCTTGACCGGGCGATTCAGTACTCTGAGACGGCAGTGCTAGAGCCGAGAAGCTGCGGCGTACTGGATCCCCCGCCTTCGCGGGGATGACGCTGAGCGTGTCGTGACAGCCGTCGCATGGCGACGGCTACATCATCCCCGTCTCTTCCTCTTCCGCCTGCTCGATCAGCTTCTCGCTCACCACCACCTCGCGGCGGGGGACGATGAAGATCATCACGCAGGCGCAGAGCAGGGAGATCGCGAGCACCGCCGAGGTGAGCGGCAGCGTCGTTGCGGAGTGGCCGCCGAGATAGGCGCCGAATTGCGACATCAGCGCGCCGATACCCTGTTGCAGGAAACCCATCGCGCCTGAGGCCGTGCCGGCCGCTTCGGGGCGGATGCTGATCGCGCCGGCGGCGGAGTTCGCCATCACGAAGGCATTGCCGACCATCACGATCATCTGCGTGCCGAACAGCCAGGCCGGCGCCTCGTTCCAGCCCGCAAAACTCCAGAGCAGGTTCAACAGGCTGCCGCAGAGCTGCAGGCCGAGCCCGAACCAGATCAGCTTCTCCAGCGAGTGCCGCGGCGCAAAGCGCACGCAGAGCAAATTGCCGACCAGATACGCAAAGCCGGTCGTTGCAAACCAGGCGCCGTATTCCGCACTGGTCCGGCCCATCTGCGTCACCACGATGTAGGGACCGCCGCCCGCGAAGGTGAAGATGATCTGCGAAGCCAGCACCTGGCACAACACATAGCCGACGAAAGCGCGGCTCTTGATCAGGGTGCCGACGTCGCTGCGAAAGCCGCCGCTGCCGGCGGCACGGTCGCGGCGCGTCTCTGGCAGCGCCAGTGCGATGCCGACGGCAACGGCGAGCGCGGCGATCGTGACGGCGTAGAAGATCGCGCGCCAGCCGAAGGCGGTTTCGATCAGGCCTCCCGTGAGCGGCGAGACCATCTGTCCGATCATCAGCGCCGCGACCACGAGGCTGATCATGGAGGCGACGCGGTCGCGCTCGTAGATGTCGCGGATGATGGCCCGGCTGATCACCATGCCGGAGGCGCCGCCAAGCGCCTGGAAGAAGCGCGCGGCAATCAATTGCGGTAGGGTCTCGGCGAAGATGCAGGCGACGCTCGCCACGACCATCAGCGCAAGACCGCTCAGCAGCACCGGGCGCCGGCCGAATTTATCCGACAGCGGCCCCATGATCAGCTGGGACAGCGCGATGCCAACCATGTAGAGCGACACCGTCATCTGCGCGATCGAGATGTCGCGTCCGAAATTCGTTGCCAGCACCGGCAGTGCCGGAACCAGGATGTACAGCGAGATCGGGGCGATTCCGGTCATGACGACCAGCAGCAGCAACACCCCGCGCGATGTCGCGATGTGCTTCGTTGCCGCGTCCGGCGGCTTGCTGATCATGCCGTGCATAGGCGTCCGTCTTTCGAATTCGAATCGACTGTAGCGTGCCTGCGCAAGACGGATATCGGCGTTTCGGAATGCGGCTATTCGGATTTCGGGATGGTTATCATTGCAGCGCGATGGCGACGATTGGGCGCACATCGTGTTCCAGCAGGTCGGTGTCATTCCCCGCGAAAGCGGGGAATCCAGTACGCCGCGGCTTATCCGGATACGTTTGGCGCCTCTGGGATACTGGATGCCCCGCCTTCGCGGGGCATGACGATTGTGGTGGAGCGAACAGCCTTGCGTCAGTCGCGTAGCGCCATGCGCGCGCTATGCCTTCAGCTCCGCCGTCGCCTGATCGAGCCAGGCTTTCGTCGCCTCGTCCAGCGCCGGTCCAACCTCGGTGCGGACGCGCGCATGGTAGGCGTTGAGCCAGGCGAGCTCGTCCTTGCCCAGCATCCCGACATCGATCAGCCGGCGGTCGATCGGCGCCAGCGTCAGCGTCTCGAACGCGTTCATCGGCTTCTCCGCGCCCTTGATGCTGGCTTCCACCACCAGCTCGAGATTCTCGATGCGGATGCCGAAGCCGTCGGTCTTGTAGTAGCCGGGCTCGTTGGAGAGGATCATGCCGCGCTTCAGCGGCGTGGTGCCGAGCTTCGAAATGCGCGCCGGTCCTTCGTGCACGCTGAGATAGCTGCCGACGCCGTGGCCGGTGCCGTGCTCGAAATCGACGCCGGCGGCCCAGAGATATTGCCGTGCCAGCGTGTCGAGCTGTGCGCCGGTGGCGCCGTCCGGGAAGACCGCGCGCGCGATGGCGATATGGCCGCGCAGCACGCGGGTGAAGCGGTCGCGCATCTCGGCTGTGGGCTCGCCCACGGCCATGGTGCGCGTGACGTCGGTGGTGCCGTCTTCGTATTG
This sequence comes from Bradyrhizobium sp. U531, assembly GCF_051710265.1. Classification (NCBI taxonomy): domain Bacteria; kingdom Pseudomonadati; phylum Pseudomonadota; class Alphaproteobacteria; order Hyphomicrobiales; family Nitrobacteraceae; genus Bradyrhizobium; species Bradyrhizobium sp. U531. Next base: position 513,859 of record NZ_JASVEN010000005.1, on the reverse strand, counting down.
CGCGCCGGAATCGATCAGCAGCAGATCGCCGGGCGCGATCCGCCGGTTGCTCTTGCGGGTGACGCGGTAGTGCACGATGGCGCCGTTCGGGCCGGTGCCGGAGATGGTCGGGAACGAGACGTCCTTCAGCGCGCCGGTGTCGCGGCGGAACGTCTCCAGAGCCTCGACCGCGTCGATCTCGGTGAGCTTGCCGCTCGTGGCCTCGCGGTCGATGAAGGCAAGGAAGCGTGCCAGCGCCACGGCATCCCGCACATGGGCGGTCTTGGTGCCCTTGATCTCGGTCGCGTTCTTGACCGCCTTCAGCAGTGCGATCGGATCACTGCCGCGCACCGGCTTGCCGCCGGCGCTTGCGATCAGGCGGCCGAGTGCGTCGGCCGCGGTGGCGCTGTCGAGCGCGATCGATCCGCCGCCCTTGGCGAGCGCCATCAATGTCGGCGCCATCGCGTCGGGCTCGCGCACGTCGGCGGATTGCTCGAGATGGTCGCGGGTGAGATTGGAGAGCTTGCGGTTGTCGATGAAGATGGTCGGCCGCCCGTCCTTCGGCACCAGCGCGTAGGACAGCGGCAGCGGCGTATGGGCGACATCTGCGCCGCGGATGTTGAAGGTCCAGGCGACCGCATGGCTGTCGGACAGCACGAGCGCGTCGACGCCCAGCTTGTCGATCTCGCTTCTGATCTGCGTCAGCTTTTCGGCTTCCGCGACGCCGGCATGCTGGAGGCCGTGCACGGCGACGGGGGCGAGCGGCGGCTGCGGGCGGTCCTGCCAGACCGCGTCGACCGGATTGCTGTCGACGGCAACCAGCTCGGCGCCGGCCTTGGCGCAGGCGGCGGACAGGCGCTCGGCTGCCGCAAAAGTGTGCAGCCACGGATCAAATCCGAGGCGGTCGCCGGCTTTCAGATGCGCCGCCACCCAGCTCTCCGGCGGCGGGTCGATCAGCGATTCCACGGCCCACGCCTTTGCATCGACCTGCTTGGCGGCCTGCAGCGTGTAGCGGCCGTCGACGAACAATGCGGCCTCCTGGGCCAGCACCACCGCCAATCCTGCCGAGCCGGTAAAGCCGGTCAGCCAGGCCAGCCGCTCTTCCGACGGCGGCACATATTCGTTCTGCTGCTGATCGGCGCGCGGAATCACGAAGCCGGCGAGCTTGCGGCGGGCGAGTTCTTCGCGGAGTGCGGCCAGCCGTGCCGTCAATGCGACGCCGGCCTCCGGCTCCTCGAATGTCTGGAAGTGTGCTTCGAACATGGTGGATCACTCTAGGATCATGGTGACGAGTCCGCAATCTGGACGCATTTGCGTCGCATCTGGCATGGACTGTGCTTGAAATAGTTCCATTCGTATCGAGTGGAGTTGAGGGATGCGGCAGTCGCGCTTCGTCCGGATAACAGGAAAATTCGAGCAGGTGGTTCATCTCAACGGCGAGGGGACACACGATGCCAGCGTTCACGTTTGAGAAGATTACGCCGTCGGCGCGTCGCACGCCGACTGTGCCTGCACCGAAGAAGCCGCGTAGCGTCATCAGCCAGATGATCGACCGCATTGCCGAGCGCCGGGCAAGGCGCAGCTTGCAGGATGAGCGCTCGCCGCAGCGGGACGACAAGCCGGCGGAGTAGGGCGGCCACGGTGCCGTAGGGTGGGTTAGCCGAAGGCGTAACCCACCACTATGGTGCCGCATGCGTTGGCGGATTACGCTTCGCTAATCCGCCCTACGACACCTTCCGCAGCAACAGGCTGCTCCAGCCCTCGATCCGCAGATGCTCCAACGGCACGAGGCCGCGCGCGCGATAGGCGGCGATCACGGCGGGGGCCTGGTGCGTCAACAGGCCAGAGAGGATGACGCGTCCGCCGGGCGCGAGATGCCGCGACATCGGGCCTGCCAATTGCCGCAAGGGATTGGCGAGGATGTTCGCAAGCACCAGGTCGAACGGACCGGCCTGTCCGAAGTCTGGCGCGGCAAAGCCGGTGGCCCGGATCACCCGCACATGATTGCGGACCTCGTTCAGCGCGGCGTTCTCGGCCGCCACCCGCACCGAGGGCGCATCGATATCCGAGGCGAGCACGGCCCGATGCAGCGCCTTTGCCGCCGCGATCGCCAGCACGCCCGTGCCGGTGCCGAGGTCCAGCAGGTTCCTCGGATGGGAACTCTTCAGGACATGGTCAAGCAGCAGTAAACAGCCACGCGTGGTTCCGTGATGGCCGGTGCCGAAGGCGAGCGCCGCCTCGATCTCGATGGCGAGCTTGTTCGGCGCCACGCGGTCGCGGTCATGGCTGCCGTGCACGACGAAGCGTCCTGCGGGGACCGGGACCAGATCTTCCAGGCTGGCCTTGACCCAGTCCTTGGCCTCGACGGTGTCGAAACTGAGCCCTGCGGCGACGTCATTTCCTGCCGAAGTTACAATGAGTTCGCGTAGCCAGGCCTGATCGGGCGCGTCGGCGAAATGGAGCGTGACGTCCCATTGTCCGTCCGGCCGCTCGAACGCGGCGACCGCCGCGTCGCCCTCGAAGAACATCTCGGTGAGCACGTCGACGACGCGCCTGGCGTCGGCTTCGCTGCCGATCGAAAAGCTGGCGCGATGGGTGGGGGAAGGCTGCATTCAGGGTTCCGTTGAGTTCAATTTTTGGAACTTTTGCCGTCAATTATCGCTACAAGTTGCGGTTCCCGGGTTAACCGGCCCGTAGGTTGTGTTCCGTACATTTCCGGGTGTTGAATTAAGCCAACACAGCTTGGAATTGAAACGGAGGCGAGTCTTGAAAAGCATGGTTCAAAAGTTCTGGTTGGACGAATCCGGTGCGACGGCGATCGAATACGGGCTGATTGCCGCGGGTATCGCGCTGGCCATCATTACCGTGGTGAACAGCCTCGGCGTCACCCTGAACGACAAGTTCACGTCCATTAGCAGCTCCTTGAAGTAATTTCCGCCCCCATTTCCCAGCGGGGGCACTTTCTTCATAGGCTGCATCTGATGAGCGCCCGCGCGGGGAATTGCCTCCGGCGGGCGAACTCATTTAGGGGGCGACTGGTAGTGACGCCCACAGCCTATGCGCGTGTTATGCGCGGAACATCCACAGCCCTATACCCTGCTTATCCCAAGCCCTTTCCACAATCTGGTCCATGCTTGTGCTGAGAGCCGGTGCCGGGTTCACCACAGCTCTTTCAACAGCCCGTACACAAGCCGTCCACAGGCCTATCCACGGCTTCCGAACAGCGAGCGGTGATCCCTCAGGATCGCCTGGGCGGCGTTATGGCCGGGCGCGCCGGTGACGCCGCCGCCGGGATGGGCGCCGGAGCCGCAATGGTAGAGGCCCTTCAGCGGCCCGCGATAATCGGCATGGCCCAGCATCGGCCGCGCCGAGAACAGCTGGTTCAAGCTCAGCGCGCCGTGGAAGATGTCGCCGCCGAGCAGCCCGAACTGCCGTTCGAGATCGAGCGGGGACAGGATCTGGCGGCCGAGCACGCTTCCCGCAAAACCGGGCGCGTAAGCGTCGACCGTCGCGATCATGAGATCCGCGACCTCGTCGCGGTGATCGTCCCACGATTTGCCATCGGGCAGCTCGGGCGCGACGTGCTGGCAGAACAGGCTCGCGACGTGCTGTCCCGGAGGCGCCAGCGTATCGTCGAGCGTCGAAGGGATCAGCATCTCGACGACGGGCTGTCGGCTCCAGCCTTGCGCGCGCGCGTCGAGATAGGCGCGGTCCATATAGCCAAGGCTCGGCGCCAGGATGATGCCGGAGGTGAGGTGATCGCCCTCGCCCGGCAGTGCTGTGAAGGAGGGCAGGCGGTCCAGTGCCACGTTCATGCGGAAGGTGCCGGAGCCGTTCTTCCAATGCCGGATACGGGCGAGGAAGTCGGCAGGCAGGGCGTCGGCTGCGACCAGCCGCGTATAGAGCAGCTTCGGATTGACGTTGGCTGCGACATATTTCGCGCGGATCGTCTCGCCGTTCTCCAGCACGACGCCAACCGCGCGGTCGCGCTCGACGATGATTTCGCGGACGCCCGCATCGGTGTCGATCACGGCGCCGCGGTCGCGCGCGGCGCGCGCCATGGCCTGCGTGATCGCACCCATGCCGCCGATGGCGTGGCCCCAGACGCCCTTCTTGCCGTTCACCTCGCCGAAGGCGTGATGCAGCATCACATAGGCGGAGCCCGCGGCGTAGGGGCTGGCGTAGTTGCCGACGATGGCATCGAAACCGAACAGCGCCTTGACCAGATCGTGCTCGAAGCGCTCGTCCAGCATCTCGCCGGCCGAGCGGGTGAAGAGATCGAGCAGGCTGCGGCTCTGCTCCAGGGTGAGACCGCGCAGGATGCCGGCGGTCTTCCAGGCATTGACGCCCTCGCGCACCGCCGCCGCACCAAAGCCGTCGACGAGGTTCGGCGGCGCCCGCAGCACGAACTGCCTGAGCACGTCGGCGATGTCCTCCAGCTCGCGCGAGAAGCCGTCCAGCGCCTCCGCATCGCGCGCGCTGAGCCGCGCGACCGACGCCGTCGTTCGTCCCTCGCCGGTGAGCAGATGGCTGCCGTCGGTCGCGGGCAGAAAATTCTGGGCGCGCCGTTCGACCACACGCAGGCCCTGCTCGGCGAGCTTGAGGTCGCGGATCACCTGCGGATTGAGCAGGCTCACGGTGTAGGCCGCGACCGAATTCCTGAAGCCGGGGTGAAACTCCTCGGTCACCGCGGCTCCGCCGACCACCTTGCGGCGCTCGACCACGCGCACGCGCAAACCCGCCATCGCGAGATAGGCCGCGCAGGTGAGGCCGTTATGGCCAGCGCCGATGATGACGACGTCGGTTTCGCTCATGACTTCCTTGGCGTCATTTCGGGGCGATGCGAAGCATCGAACCCGAAATCTCGAGGTTCCGGGTTCGATGCTTCGCATCGCCCCGGAACGACATCTGTATATCAAGCAATCCTCACTGCAACATCACGAGCGCCTTTATTGCCCGTTCAGGCGCCTTGTGCTCCATTGCGCACGTCCGGCGCCCGCCGGGGTTTGAGCCGGAGCTTCCATGGATTCGATCGTGCAACCCGCCGCCACGGAGCAGCCGTCCGCCTCGCGCAACCGGTTGCTGCTGACGGTCTACACCGCTGCGATCTTCGTCAGCGCGCTGCTGCTGTTCTCGGTGCAGCCGCTGTTCACGAAGATGGTCCTGCCGCGCCTCGGCGGCTCGCCGGCGGTGTGGTCGGTGGCGATGGTGTTCTTCCAGTCGCTGCTGCTGGCGGGCTATGCCTATGCGCATCTGTTGATGCAGGCGAAGAACCGCGTCGTTCCGGTCGTGGTGCATCTGGTGTTGCTGGTTCTGGCGTTCGTCACGCTGCCGCTCGGCGTTGCCTCCGCCTATGGCGAGCCGCCGGCCTCGGGCTATGCGTTCTGGCTGCTCGGCCTGTTCGTGGTCTCGATCGGCCTGCCGTTCTTTGCGCTCGCCGCCAACAATCCGTTGCTGCAGGCCTGGTTCGTCCGCACCGGACATCCCGCCGGGCACGATCCCTACTTCCTCTATGCATCCTCCAACATCGGCAGCTTCCTCGCGCTGCTGTCCTATCCGTTCCTGCTCGAGCCGATCTTCACGCTGCACACGCAGAACCGGCTGTGGACCGGCGGCTACGGCCTGCTGATCCTCCTGATCGCGGCCTGCGGCGTGCTGCTGCTGCGCTCGCCGAAACTCGCGGTGGTCGACGCCAAAACCGAGGACCTGAACGCGCCGGCGCCGGCGTTCCTGACGCGGCTGCGCTGGATCTTCCTCGCCGCGGTGCCGTCCGGCCTGCTCATTGCCGTCACGGCGCATATCTCGACCGACGTCGCGGCGGCGCCGCTGCTGTGGGTGTTGCCGCTGTCGCTGTACCTGCTGACATGGGTGGTCGTGTTCCAGTCGCGGCCGCTGCTGCCGCACAAATGGATGCTGATGCTCCAGCCGGTCGCGATCGCAGGCGTCGTCGTGCTGCTCGCCTTCGGTGGCGAGCAGAACCTGCTGCTGACGCTCGGCGGTCACCAATTGTGCTTCTTCGTCATCGCGATGGCCTGCCATGGCGAGCTGGCACGGACCCGGCCGGCGGCCAAATATCTCACCGGCTTCTATGTCGCGCTGTCGTTCGGCGGCATGGTCGGAGGCCTGTTTGCCGGCCTCGTTGCGCCCTTCACCTTCTCGTGGATCGCCGAATATCCAATCCTGGTCGCGCTTGCGGCGTTGTGCCGGCCGCCGGCGAACGAGCGGTTGGCCGGCATCGTCAAATGGTACTGGCTGGTGCTCGCCGCGCTTGCGGTCGCGCTGGTGATGCCGTCCACCACCAGCGGCGGCCTTTCAACCTGGTTCGAGGATCATCGCGTCTGGGTCGCCGGTAGTGTCGGTGTGCTCGCTGCGCTGCTTGCCCTGGCGCTCAATGCCGAGCGCTGGAAGATCTTCGCCACCGTCGCGCTCGCGCTGGCGCTGATCCGAATCTATCCCGCGGACGAAGGCCGCGTCACGACGGTGCGCAGCTTCTTCGGCGTGCACAAGATCGTGGAGACGCCCGGCGGCTATTTCCACGTGCTGATGCACGGCACCACCATCCACGGCGCCGAGCGCTTCCGCAACAATGACGGCACGCCGGTCACCGGCCGGCCCGAGCCGATCACCTATTATCACAAGGACGGCGGCATCGGTCAGGCCGTCAATGCGATCCGCGAGCGCAAGGGCGCGCCGCTCAAGGTCGCCGCAATCGGCGTCGGGTCGGGTACGCTGGCCTGCGCCGCAGCGCCCGGCGAGGATTGGAAGTTCTTCGAGATCGACCAGTCGATGGTGGACGCCGCGCGCAACCCCAAGAACTTCCGCTACATCTCGAGCTGCATGCCGGACCTGAAGCCGGTGATCGGCGATGCGCGTCTCACCTTCGCCAAGGAGCCCGACGGCGCCTACGACCTCATCATCGTCGATGCCTATTCGTCAGATGCGATCCCGATCCATCTTGCGACCGAAGAGGCGATGAAGATCTACAAGGACAAGCTGGCGCCGCATGGCGCCGTGGTGATGCACGTCTCCAACCGTCACCTCGATCTCGAAACCGTCGTGGTCGGCATTGCCGACGCCAACGATCTCAAGAGCTGGGTCTTCAACGAGGATTCCGGGCGAGATGCGGACTACATCTTCTCGACCGACGTCGTCATCTCCGCGCGGGAGGGGGAAGACGTCGGCAAGCTCGCGTCCTCCAAGTCATGGGAGCAGACCGAGGCCGACGACAGGGTGAGGGTCTGGACTGACGACTATTCCAACATCCTGGGTGCGCTGTACCGGCGCCTGCGGGACGGGGAGTGAGAATCGGTAGCCCGGATGGAGCGCAGCGTAATCCGGGAGCTATGTCGAACGGGCGAGCGGCCCCGGATTGCGCTGCGCTCCATCCGGGCTACAAGGCGACGCGAGCTTACGGCTCGACCGGCGTCCCCGCCGGCAGCGCGATGCCCTTCTCGCCGGCGACCTCTCTCAGCAGGTCCGGCCTGTCCGAGATGATGCCGTCGGCGCCGAGTTCGATCATCCGCGCCATGTCCTCACGTTTGTTGACCGTCCACACCACGACGCGCAATCCGAGCTCGTGGGCCTCGGAGACCAGCGCGGTGGTCACGTCGCCGAAATAGGGCGACCAGATCGCGCCGCCCGCCGCCTTGATCGTGCGCGGCAGCGAGCCGCCGTGATCGGCCGGGCTCAAGCTTGCCGTCCAGTTGGTCGCCTTGTCGAGCGCGATGGTCGGAGCCGAGCCGCGCTGGAGCGTCAGGTACACCGTCGGGATCTTCGGCGCCTGCTGCTGGACGAGCCGCAACGTCCGCCAGTCGAACGACTGGATCATGACGCGATCGGAGAATTTTTCGGCGTCGATCAGTCCGAGCAGCTTCGCGACGAAACCTTCCGGATCGAGCGTTTCGTCGGGACGGTTCGGGTCAATCTTGGTCTCGATGTTGAATCGCACCCGCGAATTGCCGGATTTCCGGACCAGCGCGAACAGCTCGCTAAGCGTTGGAATGCGCGTCCCCGCCACGGCACGCTGGTCGGGGAATTGCTTCGCATAGTTGCTGTCCGGCCGGATCTGGCCGACGTCATAAGTCTTGATGTCGGCCAGCCGCAGCTTGACGAAGGGCGTCCCGGGTGGAGCCAAATAGGCGCCGCTCGCATCCCGCGTGATATCGGGATTGAGGCCGCGCTCATGGGAGACCACGATCTCGCCGTCGGCGGTCACGCCGACGTCGAGCTCCAGCGTGTCCACGCCCATCGACAGCGCGTTGGCGAAGGCGGGCAGGGTGTTTTCCGGCAGCAGCGCGCGCCCGCCGCGATGCGCCTCGATATCGAATCCCATGACTTGTTCCGCTATGACTTGCCCCGTTACGGCTTGCCCCGTCAGCAGAACCGAGAGCACAGTCAGAATTGTCGTGGCACGTGACGGCATCAAGGTTCACAGCGCTCGTGAAAACGGGAGCTTATGAAATCTTTGCGCGTTTCGTCCAGCCCAGTGGTTGACGGCGGCCGTGGAAGGCGGAAACTGCGACTCAAAAGAAACGGTTCGGGAGCCACTGACATGCGGCTTGTCGTCATCGCAGCAATGGCAGTTCTTATGGTCGGACAAGCGGCAGCCAGGGATGTGCTCTCGGGTGCGAGCCTTTACGAGGACGTATCGCGCTATGCTTCCTTCGGCCTGCATCGCTTCGGTTCGCCCGGCGATCGCGCGACCGCCGACTGGATCGCCGGCGAGATGAAGCAGGCGGGCTTCGATGTCAGCTTTCAGCCCGTCGTGCTTGGCCGGCAATATGTCGTGGAGCAGGCCCGCGTCGAGGCCGCCGGCACCTCTGTCGAGGCGACGCCATTCTGGTGGCCGCCGGAGGACCAGACGAGCTTCGATCTGTCCGCGCCGCTCGCCCGCGATGGCGATGTCGCCGGCAAGATATTGTGGCTCGATCTGCCGTTCGATCGCGGCGCCTATCTCGGGCCGGCCCATCGGGCCGTCATCGCCGAAGCTGCGGCGAAGAGGCCGGCGGCGATCCTGCTGATGATAGGCAATCCCGCAGACGATCGCTTCGCCTACAACGTCACGCAGGAGGATGCCCCCTGGCCGGTGCCGGTGGTCGTCGTGGCTGCGAAATCGCGAGCGGCGTTCGAGCGCTCGCTCGCCGCGGGTACGCCTGTAACCTTCGACGTCAAGGGCCATTACGAGCGCGATGTCGCCGGCCGGAACGTGATCGCTGAATTCGGCGCCGGCCGCGGACCGACCATCGTCGTCTCGACGCCGATGACCGGCTGGTACTCCTGCGTCTGCGAGCGCGGCCCCGGCATTGCCAACTTCCTCGCGCTAGCCCGCACCATCGCCGCCGAGAGATGGCCGGCGCATGTCGTCTTCATTGCCACCGCCGGCCACGAGATCGGCCATGGCGGCATGGAGCTGTTCCTGAAGCACGGCGCGCCCGCGCCGAAGGACACGCTGGCGTGGATTCACTTCGGCTCGTCGAACGCGTGCTATGGCTTTGCCGAGGGTGTCCGGACCGATCGGCCCGAGGAGGAGCGCTATCTCGTGCTCAGCAAATCCGCGGTCGCGCTGATAGATGAGGCCTTCGCGCAGGTCGCGGCAAAACGTCTGGTGACGGAGAAGCAGGCTGTCGGCGAGCTGCGCGACGTGCATGCGGCGGGCTACGCCAATTTCCTCGGCATGGCCGGCCGCCACCGCAGCTTTCATACGCCGTCGGATGATCTCGACGCGACCGGGCCCGAGATCCTCGAGCCGGTCGCGCGGGCTTTCGCCGATGCCGTACGAAAGATCGTCGAACGCGGCGAGGCCGCGTTCAGATAGGGCATGATGTGCAGGCGATCATGCCGGGGCCGCAGCGTCAGTTCTGATAGTAATAGTTGTTGCGCGGCTGATAATATTGGCGAGGCTGCTGCTGCTGGTAATAGTAGCCCTGCTGGCCATAGCCCTGGTCGTAATTTGGCTGGGGCAGTTGCTGATAGGCCTGCGTGCCATAGGGGCGCGTGATCGGGCGCGGTGCCGGATAGCGTGCGCCGGTGTCGCTGCCGTCCGCCGGATAGATGTAATTGTCGTCCTGCGGCATGTAGCGGCGGGCGGGCTGCGCCGGCGGCGTCAGGTTCACGGGATCACCCGTCGTGGCGTACTGCTCCTCGGCCGGCTGCTGCTGCGGAGCGCGGGCGACGGCCGTGTTGTTGCGGCCGCGCGGATTGCGCGCCAGCGCTACTTGTGCCGAGCCGGTGAGCGTCACCGTGGTGTTGAGCACGCCCTGCTGCTGCACGAGGGCATAGAGCGTCGAGGCGTTCTGACGCGACAGCCGCACGCAGCCATGCGAGGCGGGCGAGCCGAGGCGGCCGACCGAATCCGTGCCGTGGATGGCGTGCCCGACCTTGGTGAAGAAGATCGCGTGCGGCATCGGCGCGTCGTCGAATTCCTTGGAGTAGTGATCCTCTTCCATGCGGAAGGTGCGGAATGCGCCGTTCGGCGTTTCGCGCGAGGGGATGCCGGTTGAGACCGGCCAGTGATAGCGCGCGACACCGTCGACCGCGACGGTCATCTGCTGATTGTCCTTGTCGACGGTGATCTCGACCTTGGCCTGCGCGGTGCCCGCGCTCAAAAGCATCAGTGAGGTAAAAGCGATCAAAAATGAACGCATCTGGAAACGCATTTGAGTTCTGGCCTCCGGCCTGTTCATGCAACGCGCCGCGGCTCTCCGTCCCCCGGCGTGCAATATGCCTGCAATCCGGCTTTCGTTCCAGCGGCCTGCAAGCCCATCGTTAACGCGATGCGGGGCGTAAGCAAGGCCGCTTTGTGCCACGCCGGTTCGCGCGGTGCTGACATTTTCGCGAGCGCGCGCGTTTACGACGCCGACAATTCGTCACAAAGGCGCAACCATTCGGCCGCCTCCGGCGTTGATAATGGTCACCTCAGCGTGTGGCGGCTGCCACCCGCTTTCCCTCTGTTACCTTCCCCGAGACCGAAGATGAACAAAGCCCGTATCGCCGCTGCCCAATCGCCGGCCGGTTTGCCCGCCCGTCTGCTGTTCGCAGCCGCCGCCATCCTTCTTGCGCTGCTGGCCTTGCCGCAAGCTGGTCACGCCCAGGGCATCGTGCGCGGCGCCCAGGAAGGCTCCTATGAAGGCAACCGGATCGCCGGCCCCGTGGGCGGGGCGGTCGGAGGTGTCGTCGGGGCCGGTGTCGGCGGTGCCGTTGGTGCGGTCGAAGGCGTGCTCGGCATTCCCCACCGTCACTACCGCCACTGCCGCGGCTATTACGACGGATATCACCGTTTTCATTGCTACCGGTGAGGTCTACCGCCGTCATTCCGGGGCGCGCGTAGCGCGAACCCGGAATCCATTCATCCACTGACACTGCCGTCTGATGGATTCCGGGCTCGTGCTTCGCACGCCCCGGAATGACAGCTCAGTTCTTCAACCGATACCCCGTCCGGAAGATCCACCAGATCATGGCGAGGCAGATCAGCAGGAATGCCAGCGTCATGCCGATGCTGACCGCGATGCTGACGTCTGCGATCTCGTAGAAACTCCAGCGGAAGCCGGAGATCAGATAGACGACCGGATTGAGCAGCGCGACCGTGCGCCAGGTGGGCGGCAGCATGTCGATGGAATAGAAGCTGCCGCCGAGGAAGGTCAGCGGCGTCACCACCAGCATCGGGATCATCTGCAGCTTCTCGAAGCCGTCGGCCCAGATGCCGATGATGAAGCCGAACAGGCTGAACGTCACCGCCGTCAGCACCAGGAAGGCCAGCATCCACACCGGATGGTGGATGTGCAGCGGCACGAACAGGCCCGCTGTTGCCAGGATGATCAGGCCCAGGATGATCGACTTGGTGGCGGCGGCGCCGACATAGCCGAGCACGATTTCGTAATAGGAGATCGGTGCCGACAGGATCTCGTAGATCGTGCCGGTGAATTTCGGGAAGTAAATGCCGAACGAGGCGTTGGCAATGCTCTGCGTCAGCACCGAGAGCATGATCAGGCCGGGCACGATGAACGTGCCGTAGCTGACGCCCTCGACCTGGCTGATGCGCGAGCCGATCGCGGCGCCGAACACCACGAAATACAGCGAAGTCGAGACCACCGGCGAGACGATGCTTTGCAGCAGCGTGCGCCAGGTGCGCGCCATTTCGAACAGGTAGATGGCGCGGATGGCGCGGTGGTTCATGACGTCCTCACGAGATCGACGAAGATGTCCTCGAGCGACGATTGCGTCGTGTCGAGATCATTGAAGCGGATGCCGGCGGTGCGGAGGTCGCCGAGCAGGCTGGTGATACCGGTGCGCTCGCCCTTGGTGTCGTAGTCGTAGACCAGCGTGGCGCCGCCGTCGCAGAGCTCGAGCTCGTAATGATGAAGGCTTTCCGGCAGCGAAGCGATCTTGCCCTGCAGATGCAGCGTCAGCCGCTTCTTGCCGAGCTTCTGCATCAAGGTCGCCTTGTCCTCGACCAGCACGATCTCGCCCTTGTTGATGACGCCGATGCGGTCGGCCATCTCCTCGGCTTCCTCGATGTAGTGCGTGGTGAGGATGATGGTGACGCCGGACTGCTGCAGCGTGCGCACGACCTCCCACATGCCCTTGCGCAATTCGACATCGACGCCTGCGGTCGGCTCGTCCAGGAACAGGATCTGCGGCTCGTGCGACAGCGCTTTCGCGATCATCACGCGGCGCTTCATGCCGCCGGACAGCGTAATGATCTTGCTGTCCTTCTTGTCCCAGAGCGAGAGGTCCTTCAGCACCTTCTCGATGTGGTCGGGGTTCTTCGGCTTGCCGAACAGACCGCGGGAGAAGCTCACCGTCGCCCACACGCTCTCGAACGCGTCGGTGTGCAGTTCCTGCGGCACCAGGCCGATCAGCGAGCGCGCCTTGCGGTAGGAGGTCTGGATGTCCTCGCCGCCGACGAGCACGCGGCCTTCGCTCGGATTGGCGATGCCGCAGATGATCGAGATCAGCGTGGTCTTGCCGGCGCCGTTGGGGCCGAGCAGCGCGAAGATCTCGCCGCGCTGGATGTCGAGATTGACGTTCTTAAGCGCCTTGAAGCCGGACCCATAGGTCTTCGACAGATTGGCGACGGAAATGATGGATGACATGATGGCCGCAAGGCTTGGGGGCATGGATGGGGAGGGAAGGCTGGAACCTGCCGCGAGGGCCGGTCAGCGGAGCCCTGAGATAGGAATGCCGTTGCCCGCCCGCAATTGCCCGTAGAAAAATGGTCTCAAAACAGGCGCTTCGGCGGCAGGTTTCGGGCAAGTGTTGCGCGATGGTCACGGCCTGCTTCTAAGATTGCCGTTCACGCGGCTCTTTGTTGCGTCTGCGAGCAGGCCGTGGCTACGATTCCGGCCAATTGCGAAGCGTATGTCCCCAGGGAAAACATCGATGAGACCGAACGGCCGTCACACCGCCGGCGCCAGCCAATTGTCCGCCCTCCGCGCGTGGGCGATGGGCCTGCTCCTGCTGTCAGCTGTTGCCATGAGCCCGGCCCCCGCCAAGGCGGCGCCGAGCCAGGCCCAGGCCGCGACCACCCACGTTTATCTGCTCCGTGGCGTGCTCAACATCTTTTCGCTCGGGCTCGACACGATCGGCGCCCGTCTCCAGGCGCAGGGCGTCCCGGTGACCGTCGCGAACTTCGTGTCCTGGTCCTCACTCGCCGATGAAGCCGCGACCGCCTACAAGGCCGGCCGCATCAAGACCATCGTTCTGGTCGGGCATTCCTCCGGCGCGACCGCGCTGCCGGACATGATCGCCAAGCTCAACCAGCTCGGCGTGCCCGTGAAGCTCGCGATTGGTCTCGACTCCGTGTTCAAGACCAAGCTCTCGACCGGCGCGGAGCGCTACATCAACATCTATATCGGCGACGGTCCCGGCGAGCCGGTGCGCGCCGCACAGGGCCTGCGCGGCAAGCTCGACAATGTCGATGTGCGCGGCACCGGCGTTGGCCATATCTCGATCGACAAGAACGAGGCGATCCAGCGCCGCGTCATCGCCGAGATCGATGCCGCCATCATGCGCTCGCGCGCCCCGGCGCTGCCGGTTGCCGAACCCGGCGCGCCGCGCCAGGCGCGCTCGGCGGCAGCGACTGCTCCGGCGAGGAATTGAAGCCCTTCAATCCGTTTGACGTCATTCGTGCCGCCGTCGATCTCAGATCGACGGCGGCATTGTTTTACGCATGGTCCTCGCCGCCCGGCGCTTCCGGTTTGAGATAGACGATCAGGCAGCCGCAACACATCGCAAGCCCGGCGATGGGAAACCGCAAGGCCACGCCCGCCGCAAGCGCGAAGATCGCGAGCGTGGCGACCGAGCGTATCCGCATGATCTTGCGTTCGCGAAACGAAACCTCGCCCGCCGACGCTCGTCCGACGAGGTCGAAGATCAGCGCGACATAGGTCGCGTTCACCAGGAAGAACACCGCGGCGTAGACGCTCCGGAGATCGTCTCGCAAGGGCCATGGCGAAGCTCCCGTCTATTTCAAGAATTTGCGAATGCTCTCCGCGATCTCCCTCGCATGCGTCTCCAGCGCGAAATGGCCGGTATCGAAGAACTGGACCACCGCGTTGGGGTTGTCGCGCTTGAACGCCTCGGCGCCGGGCGGGATGAAGAACGGATCGTTCTTTCCCCACACCGCCAGGAACGGCGGCTTGTGCGTGCGGAAGTAGCTCTGGAAGCGCGGATAGAGCGCGACGTTGCTCTTGTAATCGCCGAACAGGTCGAGCTGCACATCGTCCGAGCCTGGGCGCGCCAGGTAGAAATTGTCGAGGTTCTGGCCGTCTGGCGACACCAGGGCTGGGTCGGGGACGCCGTGCGTGTATTGCCAGCGCGTCGCATCCGGCGTGAGGAAGCCGCGCAGCGCCTCGCGGTTCGCCGGAGAGGGATCCTGCCAATAGGCCTTGATCGGGGTCCAGCCATCGCTGAGGCCGTCCTCGTAGGCGTTGCCATTCTGCGAGATGATCGCCGTGATTCGTTCGGGGTGGCTGAGCGCCAGCCGAAAGCCCGTCGGTGCCCCGTAGTCGAAGACGTAGACGGCGAAGCGATCGAAGCCGATCACTTCGGTGAAGCGCTCGATCACATGCGCGATGTTGTCGAAACTGTAGACGAAGTCCTTGCGCGGCGGCATGTCGGACTGGCCGAAGCCCGGCAGATCCGGCGCGACGATGTGAGACTTGTCCGCGAGCAACGGGATCAGGTCACGGAACATGTGGCCGGCGCTGGGGAAGCCATGCAGCAGCAGGAGCTTCGGCGCGCCTCTCTCGCCGGCCTCGCGATAGAACACCTTGAAGCCATCAATGTCGGCAGTGCGGTAAGTCGTCGGGGTCATGACAGTCTCCTTGGGATAGTTCCGTAACCTGTGAAATCGAGATTTTGAGGTTATGTATTCGCGGAGTAACTTGTCAAATGTAATTTTAGAGGTTACTAGGTTCCTGCCTTTTCCCAACGCGCAAAGGACCGGTCGAAAACCGCCCATGGATCGCCCGCCCGCCATGTTCATCGCCGACTCGCTCGGCCTCGATTTCCTCAACTCGGTGGCGACACCGGTCGATACGCCAGTCGATTGGCTCGACGATGGCGATGGGCTGATCGATTGGCTGGCGCAGGCGAAGCTGGTGCCGGCGGAGGAACTGGACGCGTTGAAAGCGCGGGCAAAGCCCGGCGAACTCGACAGGGTCGCGGGTCAGGCCCGCGACCTGCGCGAGTGGTTCAGGGGTTTTGTCCGGGAGCATGCGGGCCGGCCGCTGACGGCAAAGGCGTTGCATGAGCTTGGCCCGTTGAACGGCATCCTGGAGCGCGAGGATGCGTTCCAGCAGATCGTGACACGCCGTGGTACGCAGGGTGATGGTCTCGCGCTGCAAAGGATGCGGCGCTGGCGATCAGCGGAAGCGCTGCTGCTCCCGGTCGGCGAAGCCCTGGCGAAATTCGTCTGCGAAGAAGACTTTTCCGACGTGAAGGCCTGCGAAGGCCATAACTGCACGATGCTGTTCGCCGACCATACACGCAGGCGTGCGCGGCGCTGGTGCACGATGGCGATTTGCGGCAACCGCGCCAAGCAGGCCGCGCATCGAAGCCGGCTCAAGAGCAGGCAGTAGTTGACCGCGGTGGCGGCGATTTGTTCATCGCGCGCCGCGGGTATCCCGTCTAAGCAGGCGTCACGCGAACCGGCATGCTCTCCAGCCCGCGCAGGGAATTGTTCAGCCTGCGTGTCGGCGCTGCCGTGAGCTCGATCGTCTTCACGCGCCTTGCAAGCTCGCCGAAGATCAATTCGCCTTCCAGGCGCGCGATCATCTGGCCGACGCAGGCGTGAATGCCTGCCCCGAAGCCGACATGGCCGGTCGCGGCCCGTTCGACCTCGAAGCGATTGGCTCTGTCCCAACGCGCAGGGTCGCGGTTGGCCGAGGCCATGAACAGCAGCACCTTGCGGTGGGCAGGGATCACGCCGCCTGCGATCTCGACGTCGCGCGAAGTGGTGCGAAAGAACGTCTGCACCGGCGAGTCCCAGCGCAGGCCTTCCTCGAAGGCATTGCGCGCCAGCTCCGGTCTCTCGTGCAGTTTGCGATATTGATCCGGATGGGTGGCGAGCGCGAGCAGGGTGTTGCCGATGCCGTTGACGGTGGTGTCGACCCCGGCGGTGAGGAAGGGCCGCACCAGATGCGTGGCTTCGTGCTCGCTGATCTCGCCCTCGTCGGCGGCCTGGTAGATCATCATGCCGAGGCTGTCGGGCCGCAAGGCATCCCGCGCGCAACATTCCATGATCCAGCTCTGCGCGGCGAGGCCTTCCTTCCGTGAAGCCGCGAGGATCTCGTTCTCAGGGCCGAAGCTGTTGAACACGAACGTGCTCCAGGCCAGCAGTTTCTCGCGGCCGTCCGGCCGGATGCCGATCGCATCCGGGAATACCTTCATCGGAAAGGTTTCGGCAAGATCGGTCACGGCATCGAAGGTGCCCTTGTCGATCAGCTCCGTGACCTTCTTCTCCGCCTCCTGCTGGAATGTCTCGCGCAGCTTCCGTGCGACGCCCGGAGACAAGGTGCGGCCAAGGACGCGGCGGCCCTTGTCGTGGTCGGGCGGATCGATCTGCAGCGTGAGCGGCTTTGGCAGCGCCGGGTTCATCCCGTGCAGCCCGACGCCCTCGCCGCTGATGAAGGTCTTCCAGTCCTTCAAGGCGGGCTCGACCTCGGCGTAGCCCGCCATCGCCCACACGCCGTATTGCTCCAGCGCGAACACAGGCCCGAGCGCGCGCAGTGCCTCATAGGCCGGGTAGGGATCCATCAGGAAGTCAGGTGCAAACGGGTCCACCCGACTGGCTGTCATGCCGCTCATGGTCTGCTCCCGTCTGTCATGGCTTGGCGAGCGCGCACTGGCCATCGCTCTCGGAGCGGAACGCGTCCTCGCCCTTGATGGTGGCGACGACCTTCAGCAGATCCCAGGCGGATTTCGACTCCTCGGGCGATTTGACCTGGAGCAGGTAGAGCGGGTGGATCTTGCGTCCGTCCTTGCGGATATAGCCTTTGCCGAACAGCGGATCGTCGGTCGGCATCTCCTTCATGGCGGCCACGACGGCCTTGCCGTCCTTGGCGCTGCCGACCTTGTCGACCGCCTTGAGATAGTGGATGACCGAGGCATAGACGCCGGCCTGCATGTCGTTCGGATAGGCTTTCGACGGAATGCGCTCGGCGAAACGCTTTGCGAAGGCGCGCGTGCCGTCGTTCAGATCCCAGTAGAACGGGTTCATGATCTGCGCGCCTTGCGCAAACTTGAGGCCGAGCGCGGGTAGGCCGTTCATGCCCAGGATCAATCCGACCAGCTTGTGGTCCTTGGTCAGTCCGAACTCGGCGGCCTGCTTCATCGACGTGATGGTGTCGTCGCCGGCATTGGCAAAGCCGACGACATTCGCGCCGGAAGCCTGCGCCTGGAGCAGGAATGAGGCGTAATCGGCCGTTCCCAGGGGATGCCGCACGCTGCCGAGCACCTCGCCGCCGGAGGCTTTCACGGCCTCCGCGGCCTGCTTCTCCAGATCATGGCCGAAGGCATAGTCGGCGGTGATGAAGAACCATTTCTTGCCGCCCTGCTGCACGATCGCTTTGCCGAGGCCGCGGCCGTAGGCATAGGTGTCGTAGGTCCAGTGCACCGTGTTCGGCGTGCACTTCTCCCCGGTCAGCAGCACCGTGCCGGCGCCCGATCCGACGAACACCTTGTTTTTCTCGGCGCTCATGCCGGCGACCGCGAGCGCGATCGACGAGTTCGGCAAGTCGAAGATCGCATCGACGTTTTCGTTCTCGTACCAGCGTCGTGCGACGCCGATCCCGATGTCGGTCTTGTTCTGGTGATCGGCGGCGACGACCTCGACCGGTTTGCCGCCGGCCTTTCCGCCATAGTCTTCGACGGCCATCTTGGCGGCGACGACCGAGCCGATGCCCTGATAGCTCGCGAACGGGCCGGATTGGTCGTTCAGGATGCCGATCTTCACCGCGTCCTGAGCGAATACTGGACCCGTGGCCGCCATCAACAAGGCCGAAATGCACAATTTGTGCAGGAATTTGCTGTTCATTGTCTCCCTCCCATGCACGGTCTTGGTGCCGCTGCATAATAGTTATAATTTATAGCTATTTTCGAGAGTGTCAATTCGGCCGCCCCGGGGATCAAGGACCATGAGCGCGAAAGCGTTGAGACGAGGGGCCAAATCGGCTCAGCAAACGGAGCGATCGCTGGACCTGCGGGCACTGCAACGCACGCCCGGCTTCATGCTGCGCCTGGCCCAGCTGAAGTTCTTCGAAGGCTTTTACGAGGAGTTCGCGGCCCTCGGCCTGACGCCCGCGACCTACGCGATCTTCGTCGTCATCAGGGACAATCCGGGCGTTCCGCCGAGCAGCCTTGCCGGCCTGCTCCGGCTACGGCTGCCGAACCTGATCAAGCTCCTGAACGAGCTGGAATCCTCAGGGCTCATCAAGCGCAACCGCTCGAAGTCGGATCGCCGCGCCGTCGAGCTCGTGCTCACCCCGAAGGGCGCAAAGCTCATTGCCGACGGGGCAAGGCTGACGGAGCCCTACAATCGGAAGATGCTGGCCCCGCTCACCGAGGCGGAGCAGCGCACGCTGCTCGAGCTGCTGAACCGGATGCTGCCGCTTTAGCCGTTGGCGGGCGCAGCCCGGGCCAATGGTCGCAAAGCCCGGCCAAATCGTGCATGGGTGTGGCGGATGGCGTGCCTCCATGCCCCAAAATCCGCCAAATCGATGGTCACTAAGCGCTCGGAGGGGGCCTTTGCCTCCCGTGGTGGGACTGCTGGACTGATGATTGATCTGAGGCGCCTCGTCGTGCTGGCAGCCATTGCGCTGCTCGCCCTGGATCCCGGCATCGCCGCCGCTTCCCCCGCGAAGTCGAAGCCCGCCCCAGCCGCCGTGCCGGTTGCGCCGCCGCCTCCGCCATTCGAGCCGCTGCCGCCGCCGAAGATTTACTTGTTCCGCGGCGCCATGGGGCCGATCTTCTCGACCGGCATGGATCGGCTCGAAGAGAAGCTGACGAAGGCCGGCTTCTCGGCCAACGTCTATGAGTTCACCATCTGCCGATGGATCGGCGACCGTGCCATCGCCAGCTACAAGGAAAGCCCCGCGCCGATCGTGCTGATCGGCCACTCCATGGGCGGACTGTGCTCGGTCGTCATCTCCGAGATGGCGGCCAAGGAGAACATCCCGATCAGCCTCGTCATCGCCATCGATCCCGCGCACGCGACCGGCGACGTGCCGCTCAATGTCGAGCGCTTCATCAACATCTTCCTGTCCGACAGCGTGCTCGGCGGCGGCGACGTCGTGGCGGTCCCCGGCTTTCGCGGCCATTACGCCAGCTACGATTTGAAGGAAAACGCGCGCGTCTCGCACATCAACATTGAGAAGTCCGACGACATCCATCGCCAGATCGTCGCGATGGTGACGCAGTTGCCGCGCATTCCGCCGCAAACCCAGGCCGATGCCGTGCCGCTGCGCTATCTCGTCCCCGCGGACACGCTGGTCGAGCTATGGGACAGCGGCGTGCGGTTGCCGGTGCGCCGCGGCGACACCATGGAAAGCATCGCCGCCGCCAATCGCGTGCCGCTGTGGACGCTCGCCCAGAGCAATTCGCTGGCGGAGAATGCGACGCTCACCCCGGGGCAGACAATCATCGTGCCCCGGCACCTGACGCCGCCCGAGCCGGCCGCCGCGATGGTAACGCCGCCGCCGGCGGCAGCTCCGGCGAGACGGAAGTAGCTTCCTCGCCTCTTCCCGCAAGCGGGGCGAGGGGGCGCACCGACCCGCGGCGCGGGCTCGGTCAATTCAGCTAAACATTCGATCCGTGGATTGCGTCGATCACGGCGTCGGTGACCTCCTTCGTCGTCGCCTTGCCACCGACATCGGGCGTGAGAATGCCCGCGGCGCAGACTTTCTCGACGGCCGCCATCAGCCGTAACGCTGCATCTTTCTCGCCGAGATGCTCGAGCATTTGCACGCCGGTCCAGAAGGTCGCCACGGGGTTGGCGATGCCCTTGCCCGTGATGTCGAAGGCCGAACCGTGGATCGGCTCGAACATCGAGGGGAAGCGGCGCTGCGGATCGATGTTGCCGGTCGGCGCGACGCCGAGGCTGCCCGCGAGTGCGCCGGCGAGATCGGAGAGAATGTCGGCGTGCAGATTGGTGGCGACGATGGTGTCGAGGCTCTTCGGATGCAGCGTCATGCGCACGGTCATGGCATCGACCAGCATCTTGTCCCAGGTGACATCAGGGAATTCGGTCGCGACTTCCGCCGCGATCTCGTCCCACATCACCATGCCGTGGCGCTGCGCGTTCGACTTGGTCACGACGGTCAGGAACTTGCGCGGCCGCGACTGCGCGAGCTGGAACGCGTAGCGCATGATGCGGGCGACGCCGACGCGGGTGAACACCGCGACCTCGGTGCCGACCTCTTCCGGCAGGCCCCTGTGCGCGCGGCCGCCCATGCCGGCATATTCGCCTTCCGAATTCTCGCGCACGATCACCCAGTCGAGATCGCCGACGCCGACATTGCGCAGCGGCGAGGCGACGCCCGGCAGGATCTTGGTCGGCCGCACATTGGCGTATTGGTCGAAGCCCTGGCAGATCGGCAGGCGCAGGCCCCACAGCGTGATGTGGTCGGGCACGTCAGGGGCGCCGACCGCGCCGAAATAGATCGCGTCGAACTTCTTCAGCTCAGCGAGGCCATCCGCCGGCATCATGACGCCGTGCTTCTTGTAATAGTCCGAGCCCCAGTCGAACGTCTTGACGTTGAAGGCAAGATCGCCGCTGCGTTTTGCGAGCGCCTCCAGCACGCGGACGCCGGCCGAGATCACCTCGGGGCCGATGCCGTCGGCGGGAATGGCTGCGATCGAATGGGTGCGCATGGATAGGCTCCGTTGGAGAGATCAGTGGGATTGCGGGACGGGTTCGACGGGCGCGGTTCTCGCGCGCGACCATAGCAGGGTTGTGTTGGCAGCGAGCCTAGGCGGAGTTGCAGGCCGGATTCAATTGGCGCTGGTTTATACAAAAAAATGATATAATCCCTTGGGGCGAGGCGAGAGGATATTGGATGGAATTGCATCAGTTGCGATGCTTCGTGGCGGCGGCCGAGCAGCTGCATTTCGGCCATGCGGCGCAGCAGCTCAAGATGCTGCCCTCCGCACTCGGGCGCCAGATCAGGTTGCTGGAGGAGGATCTCGGCACGCGCCTGTTCGCACGGACGACGCGCGCGGTCTCGCTGACGGAAGACGGCACGACGCTGCTGCGCGATGCCCGCGCCATCCTCGCCAAGGTCGAGGCGGTCGAGAGCAATTTGCGCAACCGTTCGCGAGCCGGCGCGGCGCGGCGGCTGCGGATCGGCGCCATCGACAGCGCGGCGGCCGGATTGCTGCCGCCGCTGCTGCGCGATTTCCGCGCTGGGCATCCCGAGATCGCGGTGCAGCTCCTCGAAGACAAGACCGTCCGGCTGCTGCCCAAAATCCTGACCGGCGCGCTCGATCTCGCCTTCGTTCGTCCGCCGGACCGTGCGGACAAGCGGCTGGAATTCCGCGACCTGCTCCAGGAGACCGCCATCGTCGCCTTCCCGCGGCGGCACGCGCTGGCAGGGCGTAAATGGGTCTCGCTGGCCGACATCGCCGACGAGGCGATGCTGGTGCCGGACCGCCGCTCGCGGCCGCATAGCCACGACCTCACCATCAAGCTGTTCGAGCAGGCCGGCCTCACGCCTGGCATCGTGCAGGTGGCCGACGAGAAGCAGACGATCATCAACCTCGTTGCCACCAAGCTCGGGGTCGCGATCGTGCCGCGCTGGACCACGCGGATGGCGGCGACGGGCGTTCGCTTCGTGCCGCTTCGTCCGAAGCAGAGCGGTCCCGTTGGGCGGCTGCCGCTCGCCGCCGCCTGGCTGCGCGGCTCGCGCGATCCCGCCCGCGACGCCATGCTGGCCGTGCTGGAAGCGCGGCTGCGCAGCTATGCGCGGGAGGCGTGAGCGGCTATGAATTATGTCGGGTGAGAAGGTGGATGCGATGACTGAACAGAAGTCCACGGGCGAAATGCGGGTTGCCATTGCCGGGCTGGGCTCGATTGGCACCAAGATTGCCACGGCGCTCGATCAGGGCATCGAGGGATTGACGCTGTCGGCCGTGGCGGTGCGCGATCCCGCCAAGCATCAGGCCTTCCTCGGCGGCCTGCGCCGTCAGCCGCAAATCATGCCGATCGACCAGCTCGGCGATGCCGCCGATCTCGTGGTCGAATGCGCGCCGAGCCATCATCTGCGTGCCATCGTCGAACCCGCGGTGAAGCGCGGCAAGTCCGCCGTTGTGGTCAGCGTCGGCGGCCTGCTCGACAACTACGATCTGATCGATCTCGCCCGCGCCAATGGCGGCCGCATCCTCGTGCCGACAGGCGCGCTGATCGGGCTCGACGCGGTCAACGCCGCCGCGGTCGGCACCATTCATTCGGTGACGATGGTGACGCGTAAGCCGATCGACGGGCTGAAGGGCGCGCCGTTCATCGTTCAGAACAAGATCGACATCGACAATCTGCGCGAGCCGCTCAAGCTGTTCGAGGGCAGTGCGCGCGAAGCGGCGAAGGGCTTTCCGGCCAACGTCAACGTCGCGGTGGCGCTGTCGCTGGCGGGCATCGGGCCCGACCGCACCCAGATCCAGGTCTGGGCGGACCCCACCGTTACGCGCAACGTTCACCGCATCGAGGTCGAGGCGGATTCGGCGCGCTTCTCCATGGGTATCGAGAACATCCCGTCCGAAAATCCCAAGACCGGATTGATCACCGCACTGTCCGTGATCGCGCTGCTGCGCAAGCAGCGCGCCACGTTGTGCGTGGGGACCTAGTAGCTTGACGCAGGATTAACCCGGAAGGTGGTGCACTCCCTCTCCCGCTTGCGGGGGAGGGCTGGGGTGGGGGTATCTCCGCGGGCGAGAACCCCCAAGGGTAAAGAGCCCCCACCCGCCGCACTTCGCGCGTCGACCTCCCCCGCAAGCGGGAGAGGTGCAGCGAGTCCGCGCCGCCGATCTCGATTATCTCGACTACGCCCCCGTGACGCGCCAGATCACGTTGCCGACGTCGTCGGCCATCAGCAGCGACTTCTTGTCGGGGCCGATCACGACGCCGACCGGGCGGCCGTAGGATTCCTTCTCGTCCGGGGACAGAAAGCCCGAAAGGATGTCGCGACCCGGGCCGGACGACTTGCCGTTCTCGAAGGGGATGAATACCAGCTTGTAGCCGGACAGCGTGCTGCGATTCCACGAGCCATGCTGGCCGATCACCATGCCGTCGCCGAAGCCGGGCAGGGTGCCCGCCGGCATCCAGCACAGGCCGAGCGAGGCGGTGTGGCCGCCGAGTGCATAGTCCGGCTGCAGCGCCTTGGCGACCATTGCCGGATCCTGCGGCACGCGGTCGTCCACCGTCTTGCCCCAGTAGCAATAGGGCCAGCCGTAGAAGCCGCCGTCGCGCACCGAGGTGAGATAATCCGGCGGGGTCTCGTCGCCGAGCCCGTCGCGCTCGTTGACGACGGTCCAGAGCACGTTCGTATTCGGCTCCCAAGCCAATCCAACCGGATTGCGCAGGCCGGCGCCGAAGATGCGATGCGTGCCGGCGACGAGGTCGAGCTCGTACACCGCCGCGCGGCCTTCCTCGACCTCCATGCCCATCTCGGCGATGTTGCTGAGCGAGCCGACGCCGGCATAGAGCTTCTTGCCGTCGGGGCTCGCCAGCAGGCTGCGCGTCCAGTGGCCGCTCGGCTTGAAGGTGGTGAGCCGCTTGCCCTGTGCGGTGATGCGATCGGCATTGGCGACGTAGGGGAAGGCCATCACGCCGTCGGTGTTGCCGACGTAAAACGTGTCGCCGACCAGCGCCATGCCGAAGGGCTGGCTGAGATTCTCCATGAAGGCGCCGCGCACTTCGGCGACGCCATCACCGTCCTTGTCGCGCAGCAGCGTGATGCGGTTGGCGGAGACGCCGAGCGCGGCGGCGCGCCGCATCGTCGCCTGCATCGCATAGTGAAACACGCTGCGCGGCGCGCCCGCGATCTGCGTGGCCTCCGCGATCAGCACGTCGCCGTTGGGCAGCACCTCGATCCAGCGCGGATGGTCGAGCCCGGTCGCGAACGCGTTGACCTTGAGGCCCGGCGCGACGGTCGGCTTCTCGCCGTCGCGCCAGCCGCGCGCGGTCGGCATCTTCAGCGTCGGGATCGCGCCTTGCGGCTTCGCGTCGGGGATCGCGGGGGTCTGGCCCCAGGCCGGCGCGGGCTCGGTGCCCGTCATCTTGCGCCATTGCAGCGCGATGCCGCCGATGAACGCGACGAACTGCGCGAAGATGCTCGAAAAAGTCATGAAGGGCCCCTGTTTGCGCGCGCATCCAACTGGTTGACGGGGCCCGCGTCAACCGGTGCTGCGCCCACGCAGGGGCTATTCCCTGCGAATGGCAGCCGATCGAATTTGCATGGGAGCAGCGCCGGCGGGTCTTGCTGGATCCTGTCGGGATCAGCGGCCGATCTGCCGCTCGAGCTGCCGCGCCGCGCGAAAATCGTCGAGGTGATGGACATTCGGTGCGAGCGCCGCCTCTCGGGACAGCAGGTGATAGACCCGCGCCACCGTGCGCTGCTTCTGCTTCGTCCGTCCGGGCGGCAGCGCCCGCGCCTTGCGGACGGCGGCGATCGCATGCTCACGGAAATAATCGTAGGCGTCCGACATGGCTTGGTGCCCGGCTCGATGCTCCGCGGCAGGTAGCAACTGCCGAGGACTAACGGGCGAGCGGAGGGGCGGTTCCTTGGTGCCGGATCGCGCGTCTGTGCCCCGGACGCAGCGCAGCGCTAATCCAGCGGTGCGCTGCAGAGCCGGGGCCCATCTCACCGGTATGCGCAACTAGCTAACTGGGTCCCGGCTCTGCGCAGCAACGCCAAAAGCGCGTTTACGCGCGTCTTCGACGCGCTATGGCGTCGCAGCGCGTCCGGGACACGAGCGCCAGGCGTTCTGCTACATCACCGCGGCGACAGGAACGGGATGATCATCGGCACGCGGCGGCAATAGGCGCCATAGGCGTCCTCGCCGAGCTCCTTCGACAGGAACACCTCTTCCATCCGGCCCTTCTGCCACATGCCGAGCGAGATCAGGATGGCGCCGAGGATCGTCGTCACCAGGCCGATCGCAACGCCGGTCACCAGCATGCCGAAGATCAGCCCGGTATAGATCGGGTGGCGCACGATGCCGTAGGGGCCGGTGTCGATGACGCGGTGGTCTTCCTTGTGGGTGATGGTGTTGGACCAGAATTTTCCGAGATGCAGCCGGCCCCACCAGGCGAAGGCAATGCCGGCGGCGGAGAGGATCGCGGCGACGGTGATGCCGGTGTTGCCGAGCACCCAGAGCGGCTTCCAGCCCAGGATCTCCGCAATAAAGGGCGTGTACAGGATGCCGCCGACCAGGATCGGCAGGCGGTAGCGCTGCGACTCCAGCGTCATGACCTGCTTCTTGGTCTGCCCCTGCCAGAACGAAGCGCCGACCCAGCTGAGGAGAAAGGCGAGCCACAGCAGGGCGAGGATTTCGGTCGGCCAGGCAGTGGTCCAGCCGCCCCAGGCGACGGAAAGAAGCTTGCTGAAATCGAAGGACATGAAGGTTCTTTGCGTTGGGCGGCGGCGTCAGCTCGCGCGCGAGGAGAGCGCGCGATGCTCGATGGCGCCGGAGGGCTGCTGGCCGTTGCGGGCGAGCAGATGGGTGATGGTCTCGCGCAGGACCGGCTCGATCGGGCGCGGCGAATAGCCGAGCTCGTTACGGGCCTTGCCGATCGAAAGATCGCTGGCGGCAAGCGCGATACGCACGCCCTCGGCGGTGCCGTTGGGCGGCCGGCGCGTGAACTGGTCGGAGATGTATTCCAGCATGATCGCGGAGGCCTCGGCGATCTTGCCGGGCACCACGATCGGATACTGCCTGCGGCCGCTCATCGCCGACATCATGCGCAGAATGTTGCCGAGTGGGACGCAGTCGCCGCCGAGGATGTAGCGCTGGCCGAGGCGACCGCGCTCCATCGTCAGCACGAGGCCCATGGCGACGTCGCGGACATCGACGAGATTGACCAGGAAGTTGAGATGCGGCTGCACCTTCTTCTGCAGGAAGTACCAGAGCATCGCGGTCGGCGGCGTCAGATTGTGGTCGGCCGCGCCGATCGGCATGGTCGGCGTGCCGATCACGAGCGGGAAGCCGCTCGCCGCCGCCTTCGCGGCATGATGCTCGGCGAGCGACTTCGAGCGCGTATAGGCGCCCGGCATCGCGTCGGCCGGCTGCAGTGCCTCTTCGGCGGCAACGCCCTGGAGGTCGCAATAGGGGAACAGGATCGATTCCGTCGAGCAGTGCAGGAAGCGCGAGACGCCGCGCTTCATTGCGGCCGCAAGCACGATCTCGGTGCCGCGACAATTGACGTCGTGAAAGTCCTGCTTGTTGGCCACCCACATGCCGGGCAGGCCGGCGAGGTGATAGACCTGATCGACGCCGGCGATCGCAGCGTCGACCGCCGCGCCGTCCAGCACCGAACCCTGGACATGCTCAACCTCGGCGTTTGCCGCAGCCGGGGGGCGGACATCGAGAACGCGCACCCGCTGCCCACGGGCGCGGAGCGCTTCGACGAGATGATGTCCGATGAAACCGCTGCCACCGGTAACCAGTACGAGAGCCATGCAGAGAGGTGCTATTTCGCTTCGGGACTATCGGGTTGAAAGGGAATTGGCCGGAAGAGGCGCCAAAATCGCGGCAAGGTCGCGACGGAAGCCCAATGCAATGAATAATTTTGCCATCACGAACATAGGTCCAAGCAAAAGGTGCGACGGAAATGTGAACAACGAGGCCTCGCGGCCTTCAAAAACCTTGTGGCCGATCGTCTGCGCGGCGAAGCCGAGCGCCACCAGCGCGGCGAAGATCGCCCACATGGTCGCAAGACTGACCTGCGCCGCAATGGTCGTCGCCACCGAAAACAGCACGACGGAGACGGCCAGAATGCCGAGCCCGAGCGCCGCATCGAGCAGCAGCCAGTAGACCAGAACCGGAAGGGCCAGGATCACGGCCAGACTGACGTTGAAACCGAACAGCGGAAGCTTGACCAGCGTCAGCGGCATGACGGCGCCGGTGAACAACAGGAGAATGCCGACCACATGCATCGCCGTGTTCCGGGGATCGCGATGATACTCGACATAAACGGCAAGTTGGCGCTGAAAGAAGCCACCCATTTCGGTCTCATGCGGCACGGGGTCGGGAAGGGCGAATAGTGGCTATAGCACTGGACCGGGCAGTGCACAAACCTGCGAATTTGTCGCGCAAAACCGTATTTCTGCGCCCCGGACAGGCATCAAAACGATCAAGACTTCAAAGGGTTCCGTCGACCGCGAACTCTGTTCGCTCAACGCTTCTTGGCGGGCTTTTTCGCCGCAGGCGCAGGCGCCGCAGCGGGATGCGCGGGCGCCTCCTCGGGCACCTTGGCATAGGTCAGGATTTGCAACTGGCCGTTGACGGCCGATGTCGGCTTGGCCCGGTCGAGAAACTGCTCCTCGCCAAGGCCGATCGGGTGCAGCCGCTTGGTCGAGATCTTGAACGTGTTCACCAGCACGTCGCGGATCGCGTCGGCGCGCCGCTGGCTCAGGATCGCATTGGCCTCGCGCGTCTTCGAATTGGATTCGACGTGGCCGACGATCAGGAACGTGTAGGGCAGCAGCGAGGAATGAACCATCGCGTCCGCGATGCGGCCGACGGTCTGGTAGGAGGCCGGCTGGATGATCGGCGTGTCGGCGTCGAACTGGATCTGCGCGTTGAAAGTCGGCAGCTTGGCGAGATCCGGCGCGATCGGCGGCCGGTTCACGGGGCCCGGATCGTTCTTGATCCTGGCCTTGGCGCGCTCCATCACCTGCGTCTTCAGCGCGGGAAGATCGACCTCGCCGGGCTCTTCGAGATGGCCCAGCTTGCCGACGATGTCGTCGCGGGTCGGCGCGGCGGTCTGGGCGCCGGCTGTGCCCGCGAGCAGAGCAAGGCCGAACGCGAGGACCGTTCCGGCCATGAGAAGCCTGTTCGCGCCCATCAGCGATACCCCGCGTCGTCGACGGCCTTCAGGCAGTTGTTGCTGATGCCCTTGGGCGTCGAGATCAGGCAGGGAATCGACTTGCTGGTCTCCTTGGTCGAACCGCCGCAGACCTTGACGATCTCGCGCTGGCAGGCGTTCGCCACAGTGACGCGCGCGGCGACGCGCTTCTGGATGGCGTCGAAGGCGCCGAGATAGTCGCTCGCGCATTGCGGCGAGAGCACGTCGCGGTTGCGCGACAGGCACTCCTTCAGGCGGGTCGAGTCCGGGTTGACGCCGCGGCAATTGGCGACGATCTCCGCGCCGCAGCTCTTGGCCAGCAGCCCGATCGAATCGCCAAAGCTCATGGTCTCCGCCATCGCAAGCGACGGCATCCCCAATGCAAGCACGATCAGTGTGATGGATCCCCGGACCATGATTGCATCTGATACGGGGAAGTTCGGGCTGGTCAAGACCTGTTCGAAGGAGAACCGTCGAACGTCCGGCGAGTGCGGCGAACAGTCCTCACTCTGCGTCGAGAGGCGGCCATTCGATCAGGACCACGGTGTGGTTTCCGAGGTCGTCGGCCACGTCAGGGGCGGCCCTGAGCTCGTCCAATGTCCGCGGCGGCGGAAGCTCGCGGCCGTCGGCGGCCAGCTCCTGTGCATAGAATGCCAGCGCCTCGGGCGCATTCTCCATGGCCTCGTCGATATCGTCGCCGCCGGAAATGCAGCCGGGCAGGTCCGGAAACCAGAGGCTGACGGCGTCCGGATCGGTGTCCTCGATGATGGCGACGTACTGAGCCATGTCGGGCCTCACGCCCGCTGCACGAAGCTGTCCACGACCTTCTTCTCGCCGGCCTTGTCGAAATCGATGGTGAGCTTGTTGCCGTCGATCTTGGTGACGCGGCCGTAGCCGAACTTTTGGTGGAAGACGCGGTCGGAAAGCGAGAATTCCGAGGTCGTGCCGGTGGATTTGGCGACCAGCTCGCCCTCGATCGTCAGGGGACCGCGACGGCGCGAGGAGAAGCTGCCGAAATCCGGGCCCGACGACGGGGAAGACGAGAACGTCGCGGCCTCTTCCTCGAAGCCGCCGCTTCGGCCGCCGCCGCGGTTGCGCTGCGCCTGCGCGCGCTGCCAGCCCGGCGTCGTGTAGCTGGAGCCGAACGCCTCCATGTCGTCGAAACGCGAGGCACCGTAACCGCCGGTGCCGCCCCAGGCCGAGCCGCCCTTGGACTCCGTGATCTCGACATTGGCCGCCGGCAGTTCGTCGAGGAAGCGCGAGGGGATCGTGGTGGACCAGGTGCCGTGGATGCGCCGGTTGGTCGCGAAATAGATCATGGCGCGGCGACGGGCGCGGGTCAGGCCGACATGGCCGAGCCTGCGCTCCTCTTCGAGGCCGGCGCGGCCCTGTTCGTCCAGCGTGCGCTGGCTCGGGAACAGGCCTTCCTCCCAGCCGGGCAGGAACACGTTGTCGAATTCCAGCCCCTTGGCCGAATGCAGCGTCATCAGCGACACCGCGTCCTCATCGGCGCCGCTGTCGCGGTCCATCACCAGCGAGATGTGCTCGAGGAAGCCTTGCAGGTTCTCGAACTCTTCCATCGAGCGCACCAGCTCTTTCAGGTTCTCCAGCCGGCCGGCGGCGTCGGCGGAGCGGTCCTTCTGCCACATCTCGGTATAGCCGCTCTCGTCGAGCACGATCTGCGCGAGGTCGGTATGTGCGGTGACCTCGCGCTGGGCGCGCCAGCGGTCGAACTGGGCGACGACGTTGCGAAGCGAGCCACGCGCCTTGGGCTTCAGCTCGTCGGTCTCGACCACGGCACGCGCCGCTTCGAACAAGGGGATGCGGCGCTTGCGGGCGTGGTCGTGCAGCATCTGCACGGTGGCATCGCCGAGGCCGCGCTTGGGGACGTTGACGATGCGCTCGAAGGCGAGGTCGTCGGCCGGCGAGTTGATGACGCGCAAGTAAGCCAGCGCGTCGCGGATTTCCGCGCGCTCGTAGAACCGCGGGCCGCCGATGACGCGATAGGGCAGGCCGAGCGTGACGAACCGGTCTTCGAACTCGCGCATCTGGTAGGAGGCGCGCACGAGGATGGCGACCTCGTTGAGCTTCTCGCCCTTGCGCTGAATCTGCTCGATCTCCTCGCCGATGCCGCGGGCTTCCTCTTCGGAATCCCACGAGCCCGTGACGGTGACCTTCTCGCCGTCATGGTCCTCGGTGCGCAACGTCTTGCCGAGCCGGCCTTCATTGTGCGCGATCAAATGCGAGGCGGCGGCGAGGATGTGGCCGGTCGAACGGTAGTTGCGCTCGAGGCGGATGACCTTGGCGCCCGGGAAATCGTGGTCGAAGCGCAGGATGTTGTCGACCTCGGCGCCGCGCCAGCCATAGATCGACTGGTCGTCGTCGCCGACGCAACAGATGTTTTTGGTGGGGCCGGTAGGAGTCACCGTCATTCCGGGATGCGCCGAAGGCGCAGACCCGGAATCTCGAGCTGAGGACTCATCTCCGGATTCCGGGTTCGCGTCTTCGACGCGCCCCGGAATGACGGCGGGTGTGGTTGGCTTCGCCGCTGACGGCGCTTGCGACAGCAGCCGGAGCCAGAGATACTGCGCGACGTTGGTGTCCTGATATTCGTCGACCAGGATGAATTTGAAGCGCTGCTGGTATTGCCGCAGGATGTCCGGATGCTCGCGGAAGATGCGGATGTCTTCCAGCAGGAGATCGCCGAAATCGGCGGCGTTCAGGATCTTCAGCCGCTCCTGGTAGCTCGCATAGAGCTTGCCGCCCTTGCCGTTGGCGAACACGGCAGCTTCGCCTGACGGGACCTGCGACGGGGTCAGGCCGCGATTCTTCCAGCCGTCGATCAGACCGGCCAACATCCGCGCCGGCCAGCGCTTGTCGTCGATGTCGTCGGCCTGGAGCAGCTGCTTGAGCAGACGAACCTGATCATCGGTGTCGAGCACGGTGAAGTTCGACTTGAGCTGCGCCAGCTCGGCATGGGTGCGGAGAATGCGGCCGCCGATCGAGTGGAAGGTGCCGAGCCACGGCATGCCCTCGACCGCGTGGCCGAGCATCTGGCCGAGCCGGTGCTTCATCTCGCGCGCGGCCTTGTTGGTGAAGGTCACCGACAGGATTTCCGCGGGGCGGGCACGGCCCTGGCTCAGGATGTGGGCGATACGCGTGGTCAGCACGCGCGTCTTGCCGGTGCCGGCGCCGGCCAGCACCAGGACCGGGCCGTCCAGCGTCTCCACCGCCTCGCGCTGCTCCGGATTGAGGCCGGACAGGTATTTCGGGCCCACCGAGGCGCGCGCACGCGCGGCAATGCCGCCGGCTGCGGGCTGGTGGTCGGGGACGTTCTGGGAGGTGATCTTGCTCGGCTCGGTCATGCGAATCATTGGCCCCACGATGGCACCGCAGGGTGGTGGAAGGGAGCCTTCTAACAGGGATTGGTGCCTATATGGGGCGGCGGAATGGGGTTTTCCACGTGCGCGGCGGGCCAATTTGTTCCTGCGAGCCCCGCGAATTTCCACCCGGCGCGGGCCGGAACCATTGTTCCCGCCTCGAGATTGTCTGGACAGGTGGCGCGGTCAGCCGCGCCGATCGCAGACAGACATCAAGACGAGGGTTTGACCATGCTTGGCTGGGTTGTGACGTTTCTGGTTATCGCACTGATCGCCGGCATCCTGGGCTTCGGCGGCATCGCCGGCGCTTCCATCGAGATCGCCAAGATCATCTTCTTCATCGCGGTCGTCCTGTTTCTGGTCTCGGCCGTGGTCGGCCTGGCCCGCGGCCGCAACAGGGTCTAGCGCGATCCGATCGGGTGCATGATCTCTCCGGAGAGCCGCAGCTTTCCGGATCATTCACTACCGCTTCGAGGGCATCGCCACGTTCCGGCCGATGCCCTCAGGCCGCGCCAGGACGCTGTGGGCCTTTGTGACCGCGGCAATGCGCTCCCTGATATCGGGCGGAAACGGCGCCACGCGCCGCGCATTCATGTCCATGTGCAGCGACATGTTTTCCGACGTCGCGGACAGCCAGCCTTCGCCCGCGTGCCGCAGCTCCTCGAAGGTATGCAGCCGCTTGTCGTCGGCTTCCAGCAGCCAGACGAAGATCTGCACGGGATCGCCGAGATGGATTTCGCGCAAGTACCGCACATGGCATTCGGCGGTGAAGGTCGAGCCGCCGCGCTCCTTCATGTAGGTCGGCCCGATGCCGAGCTCGCCCCAGAGCTGGTCGATCGCGCGGTCGAACATCACGTTGTAATAGGCCATGTTGAGGTGGCCGTTATAGTCGATCCATTGCGGCTCGATCTGCATGATCGAGGCGCGGAACGGCTCGGCCTTGGGCGTTGAGGCGGCGGTCTCCGGCATGTTTCCTTCCAGCTATGCGTCCGATCGCTTGACTTGACCGGTTTTATGTCCTTTGCCACGGTTCTTCTGTCGGGAGGAATTCCGTGGGTACGACCATCACCAATAATCCGCCGCGGCCGGAGCCGAAAGCCCTCGCGAGCGCGCTGGAGCAGCTTGCCGCACGCTTCGGCAACCGCCTGATCACCTCGCAGGCCGTCCGCGAGCAGCACGGCCATACCACCACCTGGATCCCCAACCAGCCGCCGGACGGCGTGGTGATGGCGCAGGAGACCGCGGACATCCAGGATGTGGTGCGGATCTGCGCCAAAAACCGCGTCCCCGTCATTCCGTTCGGCACCGGCACCTCGCTCGAGGGCCAGGTCAATGCGCCCGCCGGCGGTATCTCGATCGACCTGCGCGACATGAACAAGGTGCTCGCGGTGCATGCCGAGGACCTCGACTGCGTGATCCAGCCCGGCGTCACCCGCAAGGCGCTCAACGAGCATCTGCGCGACCAGGGCCTGTTCTTCCCGATCGATCCTGGCGCCGATGCCTCGCTCGGCGGCATGGCCTCGACCCGCGCCTCCGGCACCAACGCGGTGCGCTACGGCACCATGCGCGACAGCGTGCTGGCGCTGAAAGTGGTGCGCGGCGACGGCGAGATCATCACGACGGGCACGCGCGCCAAGAAGTCGTCCGCGGGCTATGACCTGACGCATCTGTTCGTCGGCGCCGAAGGCACGCTCGGCATCATTTCCGAGCTGACCATTCGGCTCCGCGGCATTCCCGACACCATCGCCGCCGGCGCGGTGTCGTTCGAGACCGTGCACGGGGCCTGTCAGGCCGTCATCCTCGCGATCCAGACCGGCATTCCCGTGGCGCGCATCGAGCTGCTCAACGCCGCGCAGGTGAAGGCCTGCAACGCCTATTCCAAGCTGACGCTGCCCGAGACGCCGCTGCTGCTGATGGAATTCCACGGCAGCGAAGTCGAGGTCGCCGAGCAGTCCAAGGCCTTTGGCGAGATCGCGAGGGAGTGCGGCGGCGGCGATTTCTCCTGGACTACCAAGCCCGAGGACCGCACCAAGCTGTGGCAGGCCCGGCATGACGCCTATTGGTCCGTGAAGGCGCTGCGCCCCGGCGACAGCATCGGCGTGGTCGCGACCGACGTCTGCGTGCCGATCTCGCGGCTCGCCGATTGCGTCAGCGAGACCGAGGAGGATCTCAAGCGCCTCAATTTGCTGTCGCCGATCGTCGGCCATGTCGGCGACGGCAATTTCCATTGCTCGCTGGTCTGCGACACCAACGACGCCGCCGAGATGGCGCGCGGCGAGGAGTTCATGCACCGCCTCGTCGAGCGTGCGCAGGCGATGGACGGCACCTGCACCGGCGAGCACGGCATCGGCCAGGGCAAGCAGAAATACCTCAAGGCGGAACTCGGCCCCGAGGCGATCGAGGCCATGCGCGCGCTGAAGCAGGCGCTCGATCCGCTCAACATCCTCAACCCCGGCAAGATCGTTCCGGAGGCGTAGCGCGCAGCGTAGGCGCCCTTTATGCTCGCTCCATCAGCTACGGAGCGGGCAATGCGCTGGTTCGCGCGCAAGACGCGACAGGATATCTGGGACGAAGCGATCGACGCACCGCTCGGCGACATCGAAGCCGCCGAGCGCATCCGTGCGATCTGCGATGCCGCTGCCGCCAGTGCGACAGGTTCTGCGCAGCCCGGCCAGCGCGAGCGCTACGACCGTGCCGCTCGCGTCGCGATGGAGATCGCGATGAAGATGTCCGACGAGCTGATGCGCGACGATGCGGTGCGCCGCATCGTCGATCTCTGCATGAAGGCGAGCGATCTCAAGACGGCGCAGATCCTGTTTCGCGCGATCCAGGCCGGCTGGGTCCGCGAGGCCGTCCAGCGCGACCATCCGGCGCTGGCGCAATAAAATCGGCTCGCGCGTTAGCGCGAGCCGATGGGATGGTGTTGGGGCGGATCAGTACCTGCGGTAATCGCCGCGGGCAGGACCGTTATAGCCACCGCCGCCATAGCCTCCGCCGTAGCCGCCGCGGCCTACGCCGATTCCGATCCCGATGCCGACACCTACGGGCGGGGGCGGTGGGGCACGTTCGTAGACGACAACTTCCTCGGGCGGTGGGCGGCGCTTGGGCGGCGTCTCGACCACCTTGCGCTTGGGCGGCGTGTCGTCGACACGCTTCTTGATCACGGGCGCGACGCTCGGATTGACCGGTGATGCCGGCGCGGACGGCGTCGAGCAGGGGCAGGTCGGGGCCATCGCGACGGCGACCGGGGTCGCCACGGCGGCGACAGGCACGCCGTAATTGCGGTTCTGCACGCGCAGCAGCAGCCGGCGCGCCGTCGCGGCGAGGTCGCTGTTGTCCCAATTGGCGAGATAGGCCTCGAACGAGGCGCGAGTGTTGATCGCGGTGGCGCGCTCCCAGGCCAGCATCTGGCGCCGCCGTTCCAGAACGGTGCGCACGCGCGGCGTCCGGGTGTCCTGTGCGTACAGCTCGATATAGGCCTGATACGCCTCCACGGTGTCGTCGGTGATCACGAGCTCATAGGCAGCCGTGGCGGGCTTGCCCTGCAAGGTCTTGCGCCAGTCATCGACGCTGCGCGTGCCGCTGGCGAGCGCCATCGCGGATGCGCCGGGAACGGCGGGCGTGCTGCCGCTGCTCTCGCCGAAGAACTTGAAGTCGGTGGTCAGCGAGGAGCTTTCCCAGGGAATCTGCCGTCCGTCCGTCGATTGCGCGACGGCGACGCGAATGCGCTTGAACACCTCCTCGATCGGCAGATTGGGCTGCTTGGCGACGGTCAGCGCCGCCGTGGTGTAGGGGCTATCGAGGCCATTGCCGTCTTCGGCTTCGGCGCCGGGCGAGGTCGAATAGGAGATGAAGGAGCCCGGCGCGCCGGCCTTGGTGTCGACGATCGCAAGCCCGTGGCCGGTGCCGCTGAGCGCCGGGAACGGGTTGTTGCGGCAGGCATCGAGCATGAAGATGCGCGCCCGCGTCGGCAGCGCGCCGAGCGTGTTGAGCAGATCGTTCAGCCGCACGCCCTGGAGCGGAATGTCGGCCTCGCGCTTGGGATCGAGATCGACCGGCACGAGATAATTCTCGCCGTCGATCTGCAGGCCGTGGCCGGCATAGAACACCAGCGCGACGGTGTCGGCGCCGCTGGCGCTGACCTTGCCGGCGAAATCCGAGATCGCCGCGCGCATCTCGCTCTGCGCCAGATTGGCCGCCGTGGTGACGTTGAAGCCGGCATTGCCGAGCAGTTCCGTCATGCCCTTGGCGTCGTTGGCGGCGTTGGGCAGCTCGGGCACGGTGCGATAGGCGGACTGGCCGATCACCAGCGCAAGCCGCGCTTCGGCCGCGGCCTCGGTGGGGGTCATGAACTGGGTGAGGGCAACAAGGCCGGAGGCTAGAAATAGACTGGAAAAGACTGGGCGGCGCATGGTGTCACCTCCATCGGCAATGCGTGCGATGATGCCACTTTTTCTAGGGGGCCGCCATGAGTCTGTCTGTGCCCTAAATCACGGTTCGGCTGCGGCAAAATGGGGCAGGCTGTCTGCCGGAGCCGGATGATGTCGCTCCGTGCTCATCCATGTGAATTGCGCATTGATCCATGCACCAAATGGATTGATGTCGTCTTTTGCACGACAACGCTCGCTGTGCGGATGTCGGCGCAGGTCGTTCTTCATCGCAAATCCCAAGGGAATCCCCGTCGTTCAGCTGTGCGTGCAGACTGACCCCTGCGCGCGCCGCGCCGTTCGCCGGCGGCCGGCCGCCGCGCTTGCCTGTGCCGTCGCTTTGGCCATAGAGTTCGGGCAACAGGCTGCGGCAACGACCGCGGCGTACAAAAAATAAAGTGGGAGAAGCCGCACCATGACCATCGTGCCCGTGAACCGTCGCGCGTTCATCAAGTCATCGGCGGCGGTTGGTGCCGGCCTCGTGCTCTCTCCCGCGATCATCGGCCGCGCCGAGGCGGCGACGCTGAAGCTGAAATGTTCCTCCTCCCTGCCGAACGATCCCAAATTCGCCAACGGCCGCGTCTACTACGACAATCTGGTCAAGAGCCTGAAGGCGAACGGGCTCGGTGAGCAGGTCGAGGTCGCTTTCTTCCCCGACAATCAGCTCGGCCAGGAGATCGACGTCATCAACTCGGTGAAGCTCGGCGTCATCGACCTCATGGTGTCGGGTTCCTCGATCTCGGCGAACCTCGTGCCGCTGGTCGGCACCTATGATCTCGGCTTTCTGTTCTCGAGCTTCCCGCAGCAGACCAAGGCGTTCGACGCCGGCGCCGCCAAGCCGATCGAGGACGCGCTGCTCAAGGGCGGCAATATCCGCATCATCGCCTGGGCCTATAATTTCGGCTCGCGCAGCGTGCTGGCGAAGAAGCCGGTGAAGACGCCTGAGGATCTCGCCGGCCTCA
Source organism: Bradyrhizobium sp. U531 (assembly GCF_051710265.1). Classification (NCBI taxonomy): domain Bacteria; kingdom Pseudomonadati; phylum Pseudomonadota; class Alphaproteobacteria; order Hyphomicrobiales; family Nitrobacteraceae; genus Bradyrhizobium; species Bradyrhizobium sp. U531. The sequence goes on along the minus strand of NZ_JASVEN010000005.1, from coordinate 476,556 downwards.
AGATCAGGACGCTGCCCAATCCCGTCATCACCGAATGCCTGCGCCTGATGGGTGCCGCCGCAACGCCGCTGGCGTTCGGCGAGATCTACACGGCCCTGCAGGCCGGCGTGCTCGACGGTCTCGAGCATGATCCGCCGACCATCCTCGCCAGCAAGTTCTTCGAAACCGCGAAATTCTATGCGCTGACCCAGCACAATTTCTCGCCGCTCGCAGTCTATTTCAGCGACATGACCTACAACCGCATGGATCCGAAACTGCGCGAGGGCTTCCTCGACGCGGCCAGGAAGGCCGCGGTCGACACCCGGGCCCATGGTCTTGCGGTCGAGAAGGAAGCGCTGGCGGCGCTGACCGAGAAGGGCGTGACGGTCGCCGAATGCGACCGCGAGGCCTTCAAGAAGCGCGTCGCGCCGCAGATCGAGAACTTCATCAAGGCGCGGCCCGAATCCAAGGCCGTCATCGACATCATCCGCGCGACGCAAGCCTGAGATGACGATCACAGCCGCCGTTCCCGTCTCGGGCGGCCGCCATGGCAGCATCGCCCTGCTGCTTCGCCTCAGCGATGGGATCGCGGCCGTCCTGCTCGCCGCCGATCTCGTGGTGGTCTGCGTCTCCGTGCTGCTGCGCTTCTTCTTCAACGCGCCGGTCGAATGGTCGGACGACGTCGCGCGCGGGCTGATGGTCGGGTCGGCCTTCTTCGGCGCCGCGAGCGCGCTCGCGCGCGGCGAGAATGTCGGTGTTTCCTTCTTCCGCGATCTCCTGCCGGTGCGGTCGCGTGCATTGGTCGATGCCGCCAGCGCATTGCTGATCGTGCTGATCTCCGGCTACGTCGCCTACAACGCCGTCAAGCTGGGTGCGCTGACGGCGGGGCAGACGACCGGTTCCGGGCTGCCGCTGGAGTTGACCTTCTATCCGATGGGCATCGGCGCGCTGTTCATGACGGTGTTTGCGATCGACCATCTCTGCGCAAGGCCGTTACCCGAGATCTTCAGGGGGCTCGTTGCGATCATCGTGGTGAGCGGCCTTTATATGGCCTGGGATTATTTGTCGCCGTCCTCGGTGCCGTCGGCCGGCGTCCTGATGCTGGTCGGCTTCTTCGCCACCCTGTTCGGCGGCTTGCCGATCGGCTTTGCGCTGGCGCTCGCCGCGCTGATCTTCATCTGGGTCGAGGGGGCGCTGCCCGGCGTCATCTTCGCCCAGCAGATGGCCCGCGGCATCGACAATTTCGTGCTGCTGGCGATCCCCTTCTTCATCCTCGTCGGCTACCTCATGGAAGCCAACGGCATGTCGGTGCGTCTGATCGAGCTGCTGCAGCGCGGGGTGGGGCGCATGCGCGGCGGGCTGAACGTCGTGATGGTCGCTTCCATGGTGTTGTTCTCGGGCATCTCGGGCTCGAAGATGGCGGACGTTGCCGCGGTCGGCTCGGTGCTGATCCCGGCCGCACGGCGCTCGAAGCAGAATCCCGGCGGCGCGGTGGCGCTGCTTGCGGCCTCCGCGGTGATGGCGGAGACGATCCCGCCCTGCATCAACCTGATCATTCTGGGCTTTGTCGCCAATTTGTCGATCGGCGGCCTGTTCGTCGCCGGCCTGCTGCCGGCGGCGTTGATGGCGGCGGTGCTGATCGCGGTGTCCATCATCTTCGGCAAGCGGCCGGCGGACGCCGAGGACGTCGCGCCGCAGATGCCGGTGTCCGGCCTGTGGAGCGGGGCGATCGCCTCGTTCGGCCTGATCTTCATGATCTTCTTCGGCTTCAAGAGCGGCTTTGCCACCGCAACCGAGATCTCGGCCTTCGCCGTGGCCTATGCGATCATCGTCGGCAGCGTGGTGTTCCGCGAACTCGGCTTCAGATCGGCCGCGCACAGTTTCGTGCAGGCCGCGACGCGCGCCGGTCTCGTGCTGTTCATCGTTGCGGCCGCGCAATCGCTCGCGTTTACGCTGACCCTGCAGCAGGTGCCGCACGCAGTCGGCGACTTCATGCTGGGGCTGTCCAAGACTTCGGGCGTCTGGCTGTTCATCCTGTTGGCGATCGCCGTGCTGATCGTGATGGGCTCGGTGCTGGAAGGCGCGGCCGCGCTGATCATCTTCGGGCCGCTGCTGCTGCCGGTCGCGGTGCAGCTCGGCGTCGATCCCCTGCATTTCGGCGTCGTCCTCGTCATCGCCATGGGCATCGGCCTGTTCGCGCCGCCGCTCGGGCTCGGGCTTTATGGCGCCTGCCTGATCGGCAACGTGCCGATCGAGCAGACGGTGAAGCCGATCATGGGCTATCTCGGCTTGCTGTTCCTCTGCCTGCTCGTCATCGCCTTCGTGCCATGGCTGTCGACCGCGCTGCCGCGGGCATTCGGCTACTGAAGGAGTCTTGCCGTGAAGGTCCTGCTCGCGCACACCCCCGAGATGCGGCGCAATTATTATGGCGATCGCAGCCTCAATGGCCTGCGCGCGGCGGCCGAGGTGATTCTGCACGAGAGCGACGAGACGCTCGATGCCGCTAGCCTCGTGCGCGCCGCGCAGGATGCCGACATCATCGTCGCCGATCGCATGACGGAAGGGCGCGGCGAGATCTTCTCGCAACTGCCGCACCTGCGGGCCTTCGTCCGCTGTGCCGTCGACATCCGCAACGTCGATGTGGACGCGGCATCAGGGGCCGGCGTGCTGGTGACCCGCGCAGGTCCAGGGTTCGTGCAGGCGGTCGCCGAGCTCGCGCTCGGCTACATGGTCGATCTCTCCCGCGGCGTCTCGCGCGCCACGGCGGACTACCAGGCCGGCCGCAAGCCGGAGGCGCGGATGGGCCGTCAGCTCGCCGGCAGCAGGATCGGCATCATCGGCTATGGCAGCATCGGGCGCTATCTGGCCGAGATCGCCAAGGTGATGCGCATGGAGGTGCTGGTCGCTGATCCCTTCGCAAATGTCGGCGACGCGGCGATCCGGCAGGTCGGCCTCGACGAACTGCTGACCGCATCGGATTACGTGGTCTGCCTTGCGATTGCCAATGAGCAGACCGAAAATCTGATCGGCGAAGCCGCGCTGGCGCGGATGCAGAGACATGCCGTCTTCATCAACCTCTCGCGCGGCAATCTCGTCGATGAAGCTGCGCTCGCGCGCGCCCTGCGCGAGAACCGCATCGCCGGCGCCGCAATGGACGTCGGCCGCGCGCCCGACCAGATGCCGACGCCGGAGTTGGCGAAGCTGCCCAACGTCATCGCGACGCCGCATGTCGGCGGGTTGACGCCGCAGGCGATCGAATACCAGTCGCTGGAGACGGTGCGGCAGGTCGAGGCGATCGTGAGGGGCGAAGTGCCGCCAGGCGCGGCGAACGCCGACCGCTGGACGCGGCGGCCTTAGAGCCGGTCCACCGCCTTGAACGTTCCGTCTTTCTGGATCACCGTCAGGTAGACCTTGGGCGGCGTGTCGAACATGCGCACGCCGACGGTGACGGTGCTGCCGCTGATGTCGAAGCGGCCGATCTCGTTGACGGCGCGCAGCAGGCTCGCGCGGGTCGGCTGCGGGCCGGCTCTTTCCAGCGCCGCGGCCGCGAGGCGGCCCGAGAGATAGCCTTCCAGCGACACGAAGTCCGGCGTCAGCGTCGGATCGAATGCCTTCTGCGCCGCCTGGTAGTCGGCGACGAGCTTGAGTGAGCGGTCCCACGGAAACGGCACCACCTGGGAGACAATGACGCCTTCGCCGTCCGGGCCGAGCTCCTTGGCGAGCGCGTTGGCGCCGACGAAGGAGATGTTGACGAAGGTCGGGTTGAAGCCGTTGCGATGTGCGAGCTTGATGAACTCCGCGCACGGCCCGTAGGTCCCGACCATCACGACGGCCTCGGGTTCGGCACGCTTGATCATCCGCCAGGCGGCCGTGACCGCGCGCGTGTTGCGCTCGAACGTACCCTCGGCGGCGAGCTCGAGGCCGCGCTTGGCGAGCGCGAGCTTGACGCCGGCAAGGCCGTCGCGGCCGAAGGAATCGTCCTGATAGAAGATGGCGATGCGGGTGAAATGGCGGTCCTCGGTGAGGTGCTTGATCCACGCTTCGGCTTCCGCTCCATAGCTCGCGCGGATGTTGATGACGTTCGCAAGCTCGAGGTCGCGCAGGAATTCGGCGCCGCTGAACGGGCCGATGAAGGGAACGTTCCTGGAGCTGGTGATCGGGATCGTCGCCATCGCGGTTGGCGTGCCCACCGCGCCGATCAACGCGAACACCTTGTCGTCGTCGATCAAATGCAGCGTCTGCGCCACCGAACGGTCGGGGTCGTAGCCGTCGTCGCGGCTGATGAGCTGGAGCTTGCGGCCGTGAACGCCGCCCTTGGCGTTGACCTCGGTGAACGCGGCGACGATGCCTTGCCGCATGCGTTGCCCGAGCGCGGAGGAGGGGCCTTCCAGCGCGGCGGCCTGGCCGAACAGGATCGCATCATCGCTGACGCCGGCCTCGCCGCCTTGCGCCGGCAGCATCGCCCCGGCCAGCAAAGCGATGCTGAGGACGACGGATCTCGCTGATCGAAATCGAGACATCGGGCGATCTTGTTGGAGTGCTGGAGGAAACCTGATGCAACATATCCCTGGGAGGCTGAATAGCTCGCTAAGCGGCATCGAACTGGAGGGCCGTAGTACTCCGGGCAAAACCTGCAACTTGTTTCCACTCTGCTGCGACATTCGCGCACTTCATTAACTAACCCGTGCGTTGCGGAACGGTCCGGTTCCGAAATTGTGCAGTTCTTAACCGCGGTCTTGTTCCGATAGCCCCGCCGGTACCTCAACCAGAGGTTCGGTTCGTCGCGAAGAGGGGACGGCGGCTTTCAAGATGGGCGATCGCGATCAGAACGATCAGGATCGGAGGCGTAAGACCGGATGGTGGCGTGCCGCGCCGCTGCTCGGGCTCTATCGCCCTGCGCTCGTTGCTGTCGCCGTGGGCCTGCTCTTCTCGATCGTGGGCGCGGCCGCCGTGGCGCGGTGGGAGGATCGCGTCAACAGGATCGAGTTCGAGAACGCGGCCGAAACCGAAGCGATCGTCATGCAGAACGGCATGGGCGAGTACATCTCCAGGCTGGTCGCGCTGCGCACGCTGTTCGAATCGACCAACGACGAGGTCACCCGCAGCGAGTTCGAGACCTTCAGCGCCCGCCTGTTCGAGCGCCATCCCGGCATGCTGCGCATTGCCTGGCTGCCGCGCGTCAACCGCAAGGAACGCAGCGAATACGAGACGGCGGCGATCACCGACGGCGTCTCCGGCTATCGCATCAAGTCGCTGCAGGGCGAGAGCTTCGCGACGGCACCGCAGAGCGATGAATATTTTCCGGTGTTCTACTCCACCCAGCCGAAGACCTCGCCGGTCTACGGCATGGATTACACCTCCGTTCCGGAGCGCCGCACTGTCCTCGAGCGCGCGCGCGACAGCGACAAGGTCGCGGCCATTCGCACGCGCCTGTTCGAGCCGTACAATGGCGGGCGGATGCCCGACGTCCTCGTTGCCGTTCCGGTCTACGCCAAGGGAACGTCGCGCGAGACGGTCGCGGACCGGCGCCGCAATCTCGCAGGCTTCGTGGTCGGCATCTTCGACCTGCCGCTGCTGATCCAGGCCATTCGCGTGACCACGGGTGCAAGCCCGGCGGTCAGCATGAATGTCTATCCGCCCTTCACGGCGCAGATCGTCAGCCTGGAGCAGATGCTGCCGGATTATTCCTCGGCGGCCACCGTGCCGCAGTCGATGCGCGATGTCGCGCGGGCGCTGCATTGGTCGGGCAGTCTCAGGATCGGCGATACCGACTGGCAGGTGCGGGCGGTCCCGACCGCCGGCGGTCCGCTGGAGACGACCTATGATCGCGCCGGCGCGGTGCTGGTCGTCGGCATGCTGCTGACGCTGTCGCTGTCGACCTATCTCATGCTGGCGAGCCGCAACTCGCGGCGGCTGTCGCTGGCCAACCGGCGCGTGCTCGAGCTCGCCCAGACCGACATCCTGACCGGGTTGCCGAACCGCGCCTTCTTCCTGACCCGGCTCGACGAGATGAACAGCCAGCTCGGCGTCCGCGGCCTGCCATTCGCGATCCTGATGCTCGACCTCGACCGCTTCAAGAACGTCAACGATTCCCTCGGCCACGGCGCCGGCGATGCGCTGTTGCGCCAGGTGGCGGAACGGCTGAAATCCACCGTGCGCGCCAATGACGTGCTGGCGCGGCTCGGCGGCGACGAGTTCGCCATCATTCAGGAAGCCGGTTCGGATCAGCGCGCCTGCTCAACGGAGCTTGCGGCGCGGATCGCCAAGCTCCTGACCGAACCGTTCCTGCTGCCTGGCCACCGCGTCGAGATCGGCACCAGCATCGGCATCGCCATCGCGCCGGACCACGGCAGCGATCAGGAGCAGCTCCTGAAAAAGGCGGACCTTGCGCTCTATCGATCGAAATCGGCGGGCCGCAACTGCTTCACCATCTACGACGAAGCGATGTCGGCCGAGCTCGAGGCCCGCAACACGCTGGAGGGCGATCTGCGCGACGCCATCGCGCAGTGCCAGCTGGAGGTGCATTACCAGCCGTTCATCGACGCGCTCAGCGGCGCGCGGCGCGGCTTCGAGGCGCTGGTGCGCTGGCGGCATCCGACTCGCGGCCTGATCCCGCCGGACCAGTTCATCTCGCTGGCCGAGGAGACCGGGCTGATCGTGCCGCTCGGCGAATTCGTGTTGCGGCGCGCCTGCGCGGATGCGGCCAACTGGCCGGCGGACCTTGCGGTCGCCGTCAATCTGTCGCCGATCCAGTTCAAGGAGGCCGAGCTGTTCGAAATGATCTGCGCGGCGCTCACCGATTCCGGACTGTCGCCGCAACGGCTGGAGATCGAAATCACGGAATCCGTGCTGCTGGAACGCGGCAGCGAGAACCTCGCCTTCATGCAGCGCCTGAAGCAGCTCGGCATCGAGCTCGCGCTGGACGATTTCGGCACTGGCTATTCGTCGCTGAGCTATCTGACGGCGTTTCCGTTTGACAAGATCAAGATCGACAAATCCTTCATCCGCAACCTCACGCATCAGCCGCGCTCTTCCGCGATCATCTCGTCGATCGTGACCCTGGCGCGCGGGCTCGACATGTCGGTCACCGCCGAGGGCGTCGAAACCCGCGAAGAATACGAGCGGCTGAAGGCGCTCGGCGTCAATTTCGCGCAAGGCTATCTGTTCGGTCGCCCGCAGCCGATCGAGCGCATCCTGTTCGATGCGCCGGTCAAGCCCTCGCGGCGCGACGCCGCCTGAGCGGGCGTCTCCTCTTTGGTCCTTGAGGTCGTCATGCCCGGGCTTGTCCCGCTTGCGCGGCCGAAGCCGCTCCGGCGCGGCGAAGGCCCGGGCATCCACGTTCTTTGTCTCTCGCGTCGCAAGACGTGGATGGCCGGGAAGCCCGGCCATGACGATGCGGAAACATTTGGCCATCACGTGAGCCCCGCGGCAGAGCGAGACGCGCGGAAAATCGCTTGACCCGGACGGTCCCGGATGGTCGGTAGAACCATCTAGGGATGAAACAATCACATCATGCGGCTTCCGTTTTTTTACGGCTGGGTCGTGGTCGCCGTGACCTTCGTCACCATGGCCATCGGCGTCAACGCGCGTACCGCCTTCTCTCTGTTCTTTCCGCCCATCATCTCCGAATTCGGCTGGGAGCGCGGCGTCACCGCGGGTGCTTTCTCCTTCGGCTTCGTGGTGTCGGGGGTGGTCAGCCCGCTGATCGGCCGCCTGATGGACCGCGCCGGTCCGCGCGCGGTGATGGAGCTCGGTGTGGCGCTGATGGGCGGCGGGTTGCTGCTTGCGCCGCTCACCAGCACGCCTTGGCATCTCTATGTCACCATCGGCGTTATGGTCGGAGCCGGCTCGGTGTGTCTCGGCTATTCCGGCCAGTCGCTGTTCCTGCCGAACTGGTTCATCCGCAAGCGGGGCTTTGCCATCGGCATCGCGTTCGCCGGCGTCGGTATCGGCTCGGTGACGCTGCTGCCATGGGTGCAGCACATGATCGAGCAGACCGGCTGGCGCACCGCCTGCACCGCGATGGGCCTGCTCATCCTCATCGTGCTGGCGCCGGTCAATTTACTGCTGCACAAGCGCCCGCAGGACATCGGCCTCGAACCGGACGGCGATGCCGCGCCGGCTGCGGGCGGCGCCGCACCGATCTCCAACATCGTCGATCCCGTTTGGGTCAACACCGACTGGACGCTGAAGCGCGCCGTCGCCACCGCGCGCTTCTGGTGGATCGCGGTCGGCTATTTCTGCGGCCTGTACATCTGGTACGCGGTGCAGGTGCATCAAACCAAGTTCCTGCTCGATATCGGCTTCAGCGCGTCTGTCGCGGTGTGGGCGCTCGGCATCGTCAGCCTGCTCGGCATTCCCGGCCAGATCGTGCTCGGTCATGTCTCCGACCGCATCGGACGCGAATGGGTCTGGGCGATCAGCTGCGCGGGTTTCGTCATCTGCTTCGCCGCGCTGATCGCCTTGAAGTACCAACCCTCGTTCTGGCTGGTCTACGTCATGGTGTTCGCGCAGGGCGCGCTCGGCTACGGCCTCACCTCGATCATGGGCGCGGTGGTGTTCGAGATTTTCCAGGGCAAGCACCAGGGCAGCATTTTCGGCACGATCATGCTGGCGGCGCTGGCGGGTGGTGCGGCCGGACCGTGGGTGACCGGTTTGCTCTATGACCGCGCCGGCGACTACACGCTCGCCTTCGGCATCGCGATGGTCGTGAGCGGATTGTCGGCGCTCTCGATCTGGCAGGCATCGCCGGGCAAGGTACGGGCCGTTGCCGGCCGGCTGCCAAAGCCTTCGTCGGGAACCGGCGGAACAGGCCGGTAGAATCTCCTGCCAAATGCCGTCGCACTTCTTCGCGCAATCTTAAGCATCCGGCGCCTTGGTAATTTGCTACCGGAGGACGCGAACGTCTTGGACACCACCGCGGCGCTAGGCTCGTGACATCGTCATATCCGTGAGATGTTCCTGGGTCGAATGATGTCCGCTCCCGATTGCCCCGCGATCGAAATGCCGGAAGTCCTGTTGGCTGCGCTCGATCAGGCGGACGACGCTGTCGTCATCGTCACCGAGGACGGCCGCATCGTCCACTTCAATGCCGCGGCCGAGCAGATCTGGAGGCTGGCCCGCGCCGACGTGCTCGGCGGAGATGTCGGCATTCTCACGCTCAAATGCCTTCAGGCCGAGCCGGGCGCCGAGTTCCGCGACGAGATCAGCCTCGTGCGGCAGGACGGCAGCCGGATCCGTGCGGCCATATCGGTGTCGTCCGTCGTGCGCAACGGCGCGACCTACCGTCTCGTGTTTGCGCGCGATGTCACCGGCGAGGCCGAGCGCCGCGTCAGGATCGGGCTTCTTCACGCCGTCTCCGATCAGACCAACCGGGCGGTGATCATCACCGACACCGAGCAGAACATCGTCTACGTCAACTCGGCCTTCACGACGCTGTTCGGATACACCAGCATCGAAGCCGAGGGCCGCAGGGCGGGCGAGCTGATCGCCGGCTGCCACACCGACCGCAAGGCGGTCGCGAGGCTGGTCCAGCGCCTGTTGCATGGCGGCCGCCGCGGCGAAACCGAAGTGCTGGCCTACGACAAGGACGGCGAGGAGATCTGGGTCTGCGCCCGGCTCGACGCGTTCCGCGACAAGAAGGGCCGGGTCAAGCACATCTTCGCGCTGCTCGAGGACATCACCGAAACCAAGCAGCTGCGCTCGCTGCAGCAGCTCATCATGGGCTCGCTCGCGGACGAAGTTCCGATCACCGACATCGCCGACCGGCTCTGCCGGCGCGTCGAGGAGATCGCGCCCGACGTCGTCTGCTCGCTGCTCCACGTCGATGCCGCCGGCGTGATTCACCCGCTCGGCGGTCCCTCTCTGCCTGCGGACTACTCTCGCGCGCTCGACGGTGTTGCGATTGGCCCCAATGTCGGCTCTTGCGGAACCGCGGCCTTCTACGGCGAGCCGGTGCTGGCGACCGATCTCGAGACCGACCCGCGCTGGCAGCCCTACAAGGCGATGCCGCTCGCGATCGGCCTGCGCGCCTGCTGGTCGACGCCGGTCAAGGCCAAGGACGGCCGGGTCATCGCCACCTTCGCCTTCTACTATCGCGAGCCCCGCGCGCCGAGCAACTGGCACCGGCGCATCGTCGACGCCTGCGTCAACCTCGGCGCCTTCGCGATCGAGCGCAAGGAGGCGCGCGCCGAGATTGCGCGGCTCGCCTATCACGACATCCTCACCGGCCTGCCGAACCGCGCGCAGCTGCGCAACCTGATCACCACGGCGATCGATGCCTGCCCGACCGGCAGTCATGTCGCGCTGGCCTTCCTCGACGTCGATCATTTCAAGGACGTCAACGACACGCTCGGTCATGCCGCCGGCGACGAGCTCCTGATCCAGCTCGCCCAGCGCCTGCGCGAGCAGATCGGCCCCGAGGACATGCTGGGACGGCTCGGCGGCGACGAATTCGTCGTCCTGCTGCCGCAGCGCAACGCCGAAAGCGCCGAGCGCATCGCAGCCGGGATCACCGAGGCACTGGCCGCGCCCTTGCGGCTCGGTTCGAAGCTGATGCCGATGTCGGCCAGCATCGGCATCAGCCTCTATCCCGATCATGCGACTGACATCGACACCCTGATGCAGCAGGCCGACGCCGCCATGTACATGGCCAAGCAGGCGGGCCGCTCGACCCATCGCATCTTCAGCTCTGAGATGAACGGGCTCACCGAGCAGCGACTGGCGCTGATCGCCGCGCTCCGCCGCGCGATCGCGGAAGGCGCGCTGACCCTCAGCTATCAGCCGCAAATCCGCAGCTGCGACGGCGCGATCCACGGCGTCGAGGCGCTGTCGCGCTGGCATGATGCCGTGCTGGGCGACGTCTCGCCGGCGAAGTTCATCCCGCTCGCCGAGGAGTGCGGCCTGATCGAGCAGATCGGCCTTTGGTCGGTGCGCGAGGCCTGCCGGCAGATGGCGAGCTGGCGTAGCGCCGGGCTCAATATCCCGTCCGTGTCGGTGAACCTGTCGCCGATCAATTTCCGCAACGTCACGCTGGCCGCGCGGCTCAAGGACATCCTCGCCGAATACGATCTGCCGGCGGATGTCCTGATGCTCGAGATCACCGAAGGCGCTTTCATGCAGGACAGCGTCGCCGCGCTGGAGACGATGAACGCGATCCGCGAGCTCGGCATCGGGCTGGCGGTGGACGATTTCGGCACCGGCTATTCGAGCCTCAGCCGGCTCGCCCATCTGCCGATCCGCGAGCTCAAGATCGACCGCAGTTTTATGCGCGACATCGAGAAGGATGCTGGCGCGCTTGCCATCGCCACCGCCGTGGTGCGCGTCGGCCAGGGCCTCGGCATGACCGTCATCGCCGAAGGCGTCGAGACTGAAGGACAGCGCAAGACGCTGGCCGACCTCGGCTGCGACGTCGTGCAAGGCTTCCTCTACGCGCCGGCGCTGGCACCCGTCGCATTCGAGCGCTGGCTGATCGAGCACTGCGCCGAGCAGGCGAGGGCGATGCTGGGACGGCTGGAGGTCAGGCCGGCGGGCGGGGGGGCGGTGAGGAAGTCGGCGTAGCCACGCGTCGAAGCTTCGCGGTCTGGACGCTCACGTCACTCCCCCGCCAGCCCCGTCCTTCGCCGCAAATCCGTAATCGCGCGCAAAAAGCTGTCGGCCGGCGTCGTCTCGGGGTCGATCAGCCGGTGCAGGCGAAAGCCGTCCTCCAGTGCCAGCACGACGGAGGCCATCCAGGGCGGGTTCAGATTGTCGTTCCTGCCGTTGCTCTTCAGCGTGGCCTCGACGATGTCGGCGACCAGCTTGCGGCGCGCGCGCAGGCGTTTGGCGAGGTCCGGCCGGCGCTTCTCGGCGCGGGCGACGAACAGGATCATCTCCATGTGCAGGAGCGGCGAACGGCCGAGCGGATCCTGCCGCGTGCGGTCCATCGATTTCAGCGCGGCGATGAAGTCGTCGAGATTGTCGTGCTCGGCGAGGATGTCCATGTTGCGCCGGATCGATTGCTCGACATGGTCCTCGAGCATGGCGATGATCAGCTCGTCCTTGCTCTTGAAGTTCGAGTAGAACGCGCCGCGGGTGAAGCCCGCCGCCGCCGCGATCGCCTCGATGCTGGCGCCGCCGATGCCGTCCTCCTCGAACACCCGGGCCGCCGCCTCGAACAATTTGTCGCGCGTATCGTCCCTGGTCGGCCTGGTTCTCACCCTTGACATCGGACGAGGTTAGGGCAGAATGCAACTCGATACAACAATGTATCGAGTTTATAAATTCAGGGATGGTTACGCCGGGCAGTGGGGCTGCGCTCGGCGTATTCGTGTCATGTGGCAAGAGATTGCGGCAACCGATTTGAGGTCACCATGAACGAGCACGTGCAAGGCGCCGGCGGCGCGCCGCTGTTCAACCCGCTCTCGCCGGACTTCATCCGCGATCCCTATCCGCATTACGACCGGCTGCGCACGAGCGACCCGATCCACGTGACGCCGTTCGGCCATTTCGTCGCCAGCCGCCACGCCGATGTCACCCTGGTCATGCGCGACAAGCGCTTCGGCAAGGATTACGTCGAGCGCTCCAAGCGCCGCTACGGCGACAAGATCATGGACGAGCCGGTGTTCCGCAGCATGAGCCATTGGATGCTGCAGGCCGATCCGCCGGACCACACCCGCCTGCGCGGCCTCGTCGTGAAGGCCTTCACCGCGCGCCGGGTCGAGGACATGCGTCCCCGCATCCAGGAGATCGTCGACCAGGCGATCGATGCCGTGATCGACCGCGGCTACATGGACCTGATCGAGGATTTCGCCTTCCGCCTGCCCGTCACCATCATCTGCGAGATGCTCGGCATCCCAGAGGATCATCGCGAGGTCTTCTACAAGAGTTCGCGCGACGGCGGCCGGCTGCTCGACCCCGTGCCCCTCACGCCGGAGGAGATCAAGAAGGGCAACGACGGCAACCTGATGGCGCAGATGTATTTCCAGCAGCTGTTCGAGCTGCGCCGCAAGAATCCCGGAGACGATCTCACCACCCAGCTGGTGCAGGCCGAGGAGGACGGCAACAAGCTCACCAACGAGGAGCTGACCGCCAACATCATCCTGCTGTTCGGCGCCGGCCACGAGACCACCGTCAATTTGATCGGCAACGGTCTTCTGGCGCTTCACCGCAACCCGGACCAGCTGGCGCTGCTCAAGGCGCGCCCCGAGCTGATGGAAGGCGCGATCGAGGAATTCCTGCGCTACGATTCCTCGGTGCAGATGACCGGCCGCGTCGCGCTGGAGGATATCGAGGATCTCGGCGGCAAGCGGATTCCCAAGGGGGAGACTGTGCTGTGCCTGCTCGGCTCGGCCAACCGCGATCCGGCCGTCTATCCTGATTGGCCCGACCGGCTCGACGTCACCCGCCAGAACGTGAAACCGCTGTCGTTCGGCGGCGGCATCCATTTCTGCCTGGGTGCCCAATTGGCGCGCATCGAGGCCGAGATCGCCATCGCCACCCTGCTGCGGCGGCTGCCTGACCTGCGCATCGACGACGTCGAAAACCCGGAATGGCGGCCGACCTTCGTGCTGCGCGGCCTGAAGCGGCTGCCGGCGAGCTGGTGAGGCGGCCCCGGCATTAACCTCCGCGCGCAACAGTCGCTGTGACTTCGCCACACTTCCCCTTATATAAGGGAGTGTTCCGGCACGCCTGAAGTCCACGAAGGCCAGGGTTTGGTCCGGGTACCGGTTTGGCCGAGGGGAGACCCGTGCAGACGACGCTGCTCGGATTGGCGATTGCCTTCATCATTGCGCTGCTGGCCGCGCTGATCGGGCCTTACTACGTCGACTGGAACCAGTTCAGGCCCCAGTTCGAGGCAGAGGCGGGCAAGATCATCGGCGTACCGGTGCGGGTCGCGGGTGAGCTCGACGCGCGGCTGCTGCCGGCGCCGACCTTGAGGCTGCGCCAGGTCACCTTCGGCGGCAACAACGATCTCGGCCGCCTGCGCGCCGACAAGCTCGATGTCGAGTTCAGCCTGAGCTCCCTGATGCGCGGTGAATGGCGCGCCACCGAGCTGTCGGTCGGCGGTATGGCGGTGGATCTCGGCCTCGATTCGCGCGGGCGGGTCGATCTGCCCTCCACCGCGAGCGGCACCTTCAATCTGGCTTCGCTCGCCATCGAGCGGGTCAATCTCACCGGCCGCATCGCCCTGCACGATGCCGCCAGCCGCTCGACGCTGGAGCTGAACGACATCGCCTTCTCCGGCGACGTCCGCTCGCTCGCGGGCTCGGTGCGCGGCGACGGCAGCTTCAGCGCCAATGGGGTGCGTTATCCGTTTCGGGTCTCGTCCGGACCGAGCGCCGACGGCAGCGCCACCCGCCTTCACCTCAACATCGATCCCGGCGAGCGCGCCATCCTCGCCGATCTCGAAGGCGTGCTCGCCTTCGACAATCGCCTGCCGAAATTCGACGGCGCTCTGACGCTGGCGGTGCCGCCGCCGAAGAAGGCGGGCGAGGCGGGGCCGACACCCTGGAAGCTCGCGACCAAGCTCAAGGCCGATCCGGCCGGTGCCAAGTTCGAGCAGGTCGACGCAAGCTTCGGTCCCGAGGACACCGCGCTCAAGCTCGGCGGCGTCGGCGACCTCAGGTTCGGTGCCTCGCCGCTGTTGCGCGCGGTGCTCTCGGCCCGCCAGGTCGATGCCGACAAGCTGACGGCCAAGAATACGGATAAGAACGATGCCGAGCCGCTGCGCATCCTGCCGGCGCTGCGGGCGGGGCTTGCCGCCATTCCGCAGGCGCCGATCCCGGCGCAGATCGAGTTCAACTCCGACCAGATCATGCTCGGCGGCCGTCCGCTGCAGAACATCACGGCCGAGCTGCAGACCGACGGACGATCCTGGACCTTCCAGCGGCTGGAGCTGCGCGCGCCCGGCATGACGCAGCTCTCGCTCAACGGCGCGACCCCGGGTGCCGACAGTTTCAGCGGCCGCCTCAGCGTCGAATCCTCCGACCCCGATACGCTCGTGGCCTGGCTCCAGGGCCGCAGCGAGATCAACCGCCGCAGCACGCGGCCGCTACGCCTCGCCGGCGACGTCACGATCGCCGCCAATCATCTGGCCGTCGACAAGCTGAAGGCCGACATCGAAGGCGGCACCGTCGAGGGCCGCATCGCTTTCGTGCAAACGGGCGCGAGCAAGGGCTCGCGGATCGACGCCGACCTGAGGGCGGACCGGCTCGACCTCGATGCTGCCGCGAGCTTCGTGCGTGCGCTTGGCGGCCCACAAGGCGAATGGCCGGAGGAAGCAAAACTCTCGCTCGATATCGGCCGCGCGATCTCCGCCGGCCAGGAGCTGCGGCCGTTCGCGGCGAAGCTCGGCTACGGCCCGGCATCGCTGTCGCTGGAGCAGCTGCGCTTCGGCCAGGCCGGCGGCGTCACCACCGAGGCGAGCGGCAGCTTCGATCGCGCCAAGGTCACCGGCAAGCTCGCGCTGAAATCCTCCGCCAGCTCGCTACGCGAGCTCACCGCGCTGCTCGAGCCGTTCGCGCCTTCGGTGCGGGCGCGTTTCGATGCCATGCCGTCGCTGCCCGGGGCGACGCGCCTCAAGCTCGATCTCAGCCTCGACAAGAATGCCGAGCATGCCGACCGCAGCAACGCCCGCGCCGTGCTGGAGCTCGACGCACCGCAGCTCAAGGCGACCGCGACGCTGGCCGCGCAGACGCCGGCGGCCGCGATTGGCGGCATCGATCTCGACCGCCTGCGCAACAGCGACTTCACGCTGGAGTCGAAAGTCTCGACGCCGCAGGCCGGCGCGCTGCTGGCGCTGCTCGGGCTCGATCGCATGGTGGCCGCGGGCGAGGGCGCTTCGCAGTTCGAGGGCAAGCTGACCGGTTCCTGGCGGAAGCCGTTGCAATTGAACGCAAAGCTCAGCGGCGGCGGGCTCGATGCGGACGCGCAGGGCAGTGTCGAATTGTCGGAACCGAAGGGCAGCGTGAACCTGCGCGTGCGCAGCGTCAATCTCGCGCCGCTGCTCGGCACCAGCCTGACCGACAAATCGGCCCAGAATGTCAGCCTGTCCTCACGCCTTACGCTGACGGGCAATCGCCTGAGCTTCGACGATCTCGACGGCAACGCGGCCGGCTCGCATCTGCGCGGCCATCTGGCGGTGACGCTCGATCAGGACAGGAGCGTGGACGGCGAAGTCGGCCTCGATACGCTCGATCTCGCGCCGGCGCTCGCGATGGCGATCGGCGCGGCCGGGCATGATACGGGCGAGCCGCTGAGCGCAGGGCTCGTCACGGGCTGGCGCGGCCGGGTCGCGTTCCAGGCCTTGCGCGGGATGCTGCCCGGCGGCCTCGAGCTGCGCCAGTTCGGCGGCACGATAAGGAGCGACAGCCAGTCGCTCGCGCTCGACGGACTCAAGGGCGCGATCGGCGGCGGCGAGATGTCGGCGAGCTTCGACGCGCGCAATGGCGCGGGCGGCCTTGCCTTGAACACGCGCATCGAGCTCAGCAATGTCGATGCGGCGACGCTGCGCTATCGCGACCTCGCGCTGCCCAAGGGCCGCGTCTCGGTGC
This sequence comes from Bradyrhizobium sp. U531, assembly GCF_051710265.1. Taxonomy (NCBI): domain Bacteria; kingdom Pseudomonadati; phylum Pseudomonadota; class Alphaproteobacteria; order Hyphomicrobiales; family Nitrobacteraceae; genus Bradyrhizobium; species Bradyrhizobium sp. U531. Next base: position 460,045 of record NZ_JASVEN010000005.1, on the reverse strand, counting down.
AGACGGCACTGACCAGCCAGGGCCGCAGCGTCGCGGCGCTCACCGGCGCGCTCGCCGGCAACGGTACGGTGACGCTGGACGCCGCCGAGATCAGCGGCCTCAATCCGCGCGCCTTCGAGATCGCGATCCGCGCCAGCGACGGCGGCCAGGTCGCAGACGACAACCGCCTGCGGCAGCTGGTCGAGCCGGCGCTTGCCGCCGCGCCGATTGCGGTGGCCTCGGCGCAGATCCCCTTCACGATCCGCGACGGACGCCTGCGTGTCGGCGCGACGCCGCTGGAAGCGAAGAACGCCCGTGCCATCGTCTCCGGCGGCTACGACATTCCCGCCGACCAGGCCGACATCCGCGCCAGCCTGACGCCGATCATGACCGGCCTCTCCGGCGCGCCGCCGGAGATCCAGCTGTTCGCGGCGGGTCCCCCCGACAGGCTCAATCGCACCATCGATCTTGCGCCGCTGTCCTCGTGGCTCGCGGTGCGCACGATCGACCGCGAGACGCGCCGGCTGGATGCGATCGAGCGCGGCGAGCCGCCGCCGGCGACCGCCGCGCTGCCGACATTGGTGTCGCCGGAGCTTGCGCCCGAGCAGGCGCCCGCCAATGTGCCGCTGCCGGGCCAGGATCCGCGCCGCGCGCCGCCAAAGCCGAAGGCCGCGCCGACGCCGAAGGCCCCGCAGGCCGCTCCCGCCGCGCCAAGTCCTCCGCTTGCAAGTCCTCCGCTCGCCAGCCAGCAACTCGCGCCGCTGCCGCCGGCCATCGATGTGAGGCCTGCCCCGGGGCCGCCGCCCGCAAGGACCAAGCCGAAGCCGCCCTTGGTGCTGACGCCGCAGAATCCGTGAAGCACCCTCCGTCATGCCCGGGCTTGTCCCGGGCATCCACGTTCTTGGTCCCGTGCGGCTAGGCGTGGATGGCCGGGACAAGCCCGGCCATGACGCCGGAGAGGCATCGGTGCTTCAGGCTTGCTTCGCGGCGCACCTTGCCGCTCAGTTAACTCATTCCCTCGCATTTGAATGAATTTTGCCCGGCAAAACTGATTTGCCGATTTTACCGAATTCTCGCGTTTGATCTCTAGCTTCGGTTCCCAGAGGACTTCGAAAGTCCCGCCACGAGCGGCGGGACGGCTCGCCAAGAATAGCTCGCCAAGAACTGGGGTGATCGAGATGAACGGGGCGAAATCGCTTCTGCAAGATCTGGACGACGCGATCGCGCGCGGCACCGACGAAAGCCGGTCGAAGGCGTTGTGGCATGCGACCGACATTCTGATCACCGGCCGTTATAGTGACGACGAGATCAGCATGTTCGGCGAGGTGATCGGCCGGCTCGCCGAGGAGATCGAGGTCGCCGCGCGCGCGCAGCTTTCGGACGTCATGTCGGCGTGCGATCATGCCCCGCTCAACGTCATCGAGAAGCTCGCGCTCGACGACGCGATCGAGGTCGCCGGCCCCGTGCTGCGCAACTCCAGTCGCATCGACGAGAAGATGCTGGTCGAGAGCGCCCTGACCAAAGGGCAGTCGCACCTACTCGCGATCTCCCAGCGTCAGTCGATCGGCGAGGCCGTGACGGACGTGCTGGTCAAGCGCGGCGATCAGGAGGTCGTGACGTCGGTTGCGAAGAACGAGGGCGCGCGCTTCTCCGGTTCGGGCCTGTTGCACATGGTCCGCCGCGCCGAGGGCGATTCGATCCTCGCCGAGCAGCTTGGCCTCCGCAAGGACGTGCCGCGCCACATCTTCCAGCAGTTGATCTCGAAGGCGTCGGAAGACGTCCGACGCCGCCTCGAGACCGAGCGGCCGGAGATGATGGCGCAGATCCAGAGCTCGGTGACCGAGGTCACCGGCGATCTCCAGTCCAAGTTCGGCCCGTCCTCGCGCAGCTATTTCGTCGCCAAACGCGTGGTAACGACGCAGTACCGGCAGGGCAACCTCAATCAGGATTCGATCTCGAACTATGCGCGCCAGCACCGCTTCGACGAGGTGCAGATCGGCCTGTCGCTGCTGTCGTCGCTGCCGGTCGACGTGATCGAGCGCGCGATGATGGACCGCAACCGCGAGATGATCCTGGTGCTGTGCAAGGCGCTCGACTTCTCCTGGGACACGACCATGTCGTTATTGTTCCTCGGCGCCAAGGATCATCTGATCACCGCGCGCGAGCTCCACGACAACGAGCGCGATTTCGGCCGGCTCAAGATCGAGACCTCGCGCAGCGTTCTGAAGTTCTACCAGTCGCGCAAGAATAGCGCGGGTGTCGATGCGGGCCGTCAGCCCGAACTTCAGGTCCATTGAGGACAGGAGAGTATCTGCAATGTTGCCTCAATTCGGCTCCGCCGTTCGCAAGAAGAACCTCAACAGCGCCGCCTCCGCCGATCTCGGCGGTGGAGCACCGGACAAGGCCTCGGTGGACGCGGCCTGGCTCGTGCTCGAGGCCGCCAACGATCTCGGCGACCACGCCGCGATCGAAGCCTGCCGCCGCGTCATCGACGCCGAGCTGACCGGTGCAGTCGCCCGCAGCGCGGACGTCGATCTCGTGATGGGATATTTCCGCTAAGCGCGACACACGCCTTTCGCAAGCGGACCTCTCACGAGTTCAGGAAGGAGCCTGAGCGCTTGGATTCGGTCTCAAGTCGAAAGGTCGACTTCGCGGCATTCAGCGCCGCGGCGAGCTCGTCGATGTGATAGGGCTTGGCCAATATCTGGATGCCTGCCGTTTCGGCTTCGTGGATCGCGGCCTCGGCATATCCGCTGGTCAGCAGCACCGGGATGTTGCTGCGCCGCCGTCTGATCTCCCGTGCGAGCTCCACGCCGTTCATGCCGCCCGGCATCATGATGTCCGAAAAGATGAGGTCGACCGAGCGGCCGTCCGCCAGGGCGCCGAGGGCTGCTGCCGCGCTGGCGGCCCGCGTGACTTCGTAGCCGAGCTGACCGAGCATCTCCCCCACGAGCGTGGCGACCTCGTCGTCGTCCTCGACCAGGAGGACCTGGCCTTGTCCGCTCTGCTTCGGTCGCACCGCCCTGTTGAAATCGATCAAGTGCCGCTGCTTGGAGGCCAAATTCAGCGAGCGCGGCAAGTAAAGCTCGATGCTGGTGCCCTGGTCGACCTGCGATTTGATGCGGACCGTCCCGCGTGACTGGGTCGCGAAGCCGTGGACTTGCGCAAGGCCCAGGCCAGATCCCTTGCCGACGTCCTTCGTCGTGAAGAACGGCTCGAAAACCCGCGACAGGATCTCCGGCGGCATGCCGACGCCGGTATCGACGACGGACAGCCGAACGTAGTCGCCGGCGATCTCCCCGTCACTCAGCCCGGGCAGGTTCTCGCCGCGGACCAGGATGGTGCCGCCGTTGGGCATCGCATCGCGGGCGTTGACGGCCAGGTTGAGGATAACCAGCTCGAGCTCCCCGGGATCGACCTCCACCGGCCAGAGCGCATCCGGGAAGTCGAATTCGACATGCACGTCGCCCCGCAGGCTGCGATCGAGCAGCTCGCGCATGCCGCCGATCTGCATGGCGACGTCGACGGGCTCCGGGCGCAGCGTCTGGCGGCGCGAGAATGCCAGCAGCTGCTTGGTCAAGCTGGCGCCGCGCTGCGCGGCCTGGATCATTCCGTCCATCAGACGCCGGCGCCGGTTGGGATCCGTCTGGCGGTCGAGCATGTCGAGGCCGCCAGAAATCACCATCAGCAGATTGTTGAAGTCGTGCGCGACGCCGCCGGTGAGCTGGCCGATCGCTTCGATCTTCTGCGCCTGGCGGAGAGTCTCTTCGACCCGGGCTCGCTCGCTCATTTCGAGACGCAGTTGCTCGTTGGCCTCCTTCAGCTCGCGTGTTCGCTCGACCACCAGCTTCTCGAGCTCCTGCGCAGTCTGCTCGCGCGCCCGGAGCAGGGCCCGGATCTCGTACTGTCGCCGCCGCGCCCTGATGGCGGACTGAACCGCGCTGGTCAGCGTTATCGGCTGAACCGGCCGTTCGAGCAGCGAAACGTTGCGGAGAAGCTCCACGATGCTGCGTCGCCACGCAACGACCGCCGGCTGCTCGCGATGGCTGGTGAGAACGACGAAAGGCAGGTCCGACCATGGCGGTTGGGCCGCGATCCATTGGGCCAGCGGCGCCGTGTCCTTTCCGAACAATCCTTCCTCGGCGAGAAAGACGGTACCCACGCCGGCCGTCATCTCGCTGATGAGCTCGGGCAGGCTTCGGCAATTGACCGCATCCAGGTCGGAGCTGCGGAAGAGCTCGGCTGATGCCGCTCCATCACGTCCGATCGGAGCGAATATGAGAACGCGGCTATCCCCGTCCGCCCTCATTCCATCGGTCCTTCCGGGAGTGCCGCCCCGTTGTAACGGGGATTGCCGGAAAAGATGCCGCTGAACTCCTGAAGGGGCGGACCGAGCCTGAGGCCGGTGCGGCCGAGCCGGAATTCGCGGATGGTGTTCTCGTGGTTGCCGCTGCGCTTCTTGACGACGGACAGGGCGCGTCGCACCGTCCCGCCGAACTCGAAATAGCGCAGCATCACCACCGCATCGCTCAAATAGCTGAGGTCGATGGGCGTATCCATCGGGCCAACCAGTCCGTGCTGCGCGAGGATCAGGATGGTGAGCACACCCTGCTGGGCGAGATAGCTCAGAAGCTCGTGCATCTGCAGGATGAGAAAGCGCTCATCCGGCATGGCGTTCAGATAGCCGTTCAGGCTGTCGATGATGACGACGCGGGCGTTCTCGACCTCGACGCTCCGACGCAGGTTCGCCGCGAACTCGCCGGGCGACAATTCGGCGGGATCGATTTGCTGAAACCGGATCTTTCCGGAATCGAGATGTTTCTGCAGGGGCAGGCCGAGCGTCCGGGCGCGCGCTTCGATCGTTCCGCGGCCTTCGTCGAACGCGAAGAACACGGCGTGCTCGCCACGCTCGGCCGCGGCGATGGCATAGCACAGCGCGAGGGACGATTTGCCGACGCCGGCGGATCCCAGCAGAAGCGCGTTGGTACCGCGCTCGAGTCCGCCTCCCAGCAGCTGGTCGAGCTCGGAATTTCCGCTGGACATGGATTGGCCGGGGAACGCCTTGTGATGTTCGGCCGCGACCAGCCGGGGGAAGATGCGCAAGCCCCCTTCCGCGATCGTAAAGTCGTGATAGCCGCCGCGAAACCGGATGCCGCGCATCTTGATCACGCGAATCCGCCGCCGCTCGGCCCCGTAGTCGAGCGCGAGCTGCTCGAGCATGACGACGCCGTGGGCGATCGAATGCAGTTGCAGGTCGTCCTGGGACGACGAGAGATCGTCGAGCAGCACGACGGTGCAGTTGCGATTGGTGAAGAAGTGCTTCAAGGCCAGAACCTGGCGTCTGTAGCGCAGAGGATTCTGCGCCAGCAGGCGCAGTTCGGACAGGCTGTCGAGCACCACGCGCGTGGGGTTGATCCGCTCGACCTCCTTGAAGATCAGGTTGGTGGTCTCGCTCAGCTCCACCTCGGCCGGATGAAACACGGTTAGCTCGCGGTCGGGATCGAGCGTCGTCTCCGGCGGCACCAGCTCGAAGATGTCGACGCCCTCCAGCGACCAGCCGTGCCGATGCGCGACCAGGTTCAGCTCTCGCTTGGTTTCGGAGAGCGAGACATAGAGCACGCGTTCGCCATCGCGCACGCCTCGAAGCAGGAACTGCAGGGCGATCGTCGTCTTTCCGGTCCCGGGCCGTCCCTCGTAGAGGTACATCCGGTTGGCGTCGAAACCGCCGCCCAGGATGTCGTCCAGGCCTTCGCTGCCCGTCGAAATTCTCGGCAAATCCCTCAACTCGCTGCTAGCCCCGGCATTGGACCGACCAGTCATGATCCCCCTCGCGATGTCCTGGAATTCCGCGATATGTCCTGAGCGACCCTTCGACGGATCGCTGAATCAGGACCGAAAAATGTTTCTCTTAAGGAACTCGCGGAGAAGGATTGAGTTCCGCTTGAGCCCCTATGCGCGGGCATCCCGGGCAGCCCCTGGCGCTCCTTTGCGGCGCGTCGAACGCAGGGGCATTTGTGCTGCCAGACTGCGCCCGGAAGTCCGGGCTGTCGGTTCAGAATCTAACACAAGCCGTTTCGGCGATGGACCGGCGCCAGTCGTCGCCTGTCAGCGGTAAGTGGCAGGACCCGCGCGGCTCGGACGATCGCCAGGAACGAACTGATCGCTACGCACGATCGCTCATCGCGCACGTTGCTGTGATCATCGGCATTCCGTGGTGCTGTCTCTCGCACCGCTCCCTGAGCGGCGGATCGTCTCTCACCGCCGAATGCGGTAGATCACCACGTCCTCGCCGCGGCTGTTCATGCTCCGCTCGAGCAGATAGCTCGACTTTTCCAGAACGCGGCGGGATGCACCGTTGCGGACATTCACGATGCCGATGAGAGACGGCAGCCCGAAGTGTGACAGTCCGATGTCCGTCATCGCGGTTGCGATCTCGCTTGCGAATCCCTGGCCCCAGAATTCGCGCTTGTACGCGTAGAGGATCTCGATCTCGTCGACGTCGTGGACGAGAACGTGCCGGATGCCCGCGCGTCCCACAAACGCTCCGTCTTGCGTTCGCAGCACCCAGAGGCCGAAGCCATGCTGGTCCCAATGGGCCATGTTGGTGACGAGATATCTTTCCGTCGTCTCCGCCGAGCGAACGCCGCCGAGGTAGCGCGACGTCTCGGGATCCAGATGCAGCGCGACGAGGTCGGCGAGATGGTCCTCGCGCAGCCGCTCGGCGGTCAGCCTGTTGGTGCTGAAGTGGTCCACGGGATCAGATCGTCGCGTCCGCGGAACGTCGTCGTTCATGCTGCTATCGCTGCAGGTCCATCACGACATCATGCCCCTGTTTTGCCCGACGGAGCAACCAGGCGGAGTTCGTAGCCCGGATGATTTCGAGCTTCGGTAACCCATTGATTTCACGACCCCCGTCTACTGTGCATGGGGTTGTTTTCGCACTTTTTGTTCTGAGGGGCCTTAGCCGGCCCCGAACGCGACCGCGACGTTGTAGGTCAGGAAGCTCGCGGCGTAGGCCAGCACCAGCATGTAGAAGAAGGTTACCGCCATCCAGGTCCAGCTGCCGGTCTCGCGCCGGATCACGGCCAGCGTGGATGCGCATTGCGGAGCGAAGATGTACCAGGCCAGCATCGACAGCGCGGTCGCCAGCGACCATTTCGTCGCCAGCACCTGGCCGATCTGCTCGGCCGCTTCCTTGCCGCCTTCGATCGCATAGACGGTGCCGAGCGCTGCGACCGCGACCTCTCGGGCCGCCATGCCCGGGATCAGCGCCACCGCGATCTGCCAGTTGAAGCCGACCGGCGCGAGCAGCGGCTCGAGCGCCTTGCCGATGATCGCAGCCAGGCTGAAGTCGATCGCGGGCTCGGTCGCGCCCGCGGGCGGCTGCGGGAACGAGGCCAGGAACCAGATCAGCACCATCATCGAGAAGATCGTGGTGCCGGCGCGCACCAGGAACATCTTGGCGCGGGTGTAGATGCCGATCAGGATCGATTTGAGCTGCGGCACCTTGTAATCCGGCAGCTCCAGCATGAACGGCGCCGGCGCATAGTCGCGCAGCATGAAGAACTTGATCAGGAACGAGACGAGAAGCGCGCTGGCGATGCCGGTGACGTAGAGGCCGAACATCACGAGGCCCTGCAGATTGATGAAGCCCCAGATGTCCTTGGCTGGAATGAAGGCGGAGATGATCAACGTGTAGACCGGAATGCGCGCCGAGCAGGTCATCAGCGGCGCGATCAGGATCGTGGTCAGCCGGTCGCGCTTGTTGTCGATGACGCGCGTCGCCATGATGCCGGGAATGGCGCAGGCAAAGCTCGACAGAAGCGGAATGAAGGCCCTGCCGTGCAAGCCGGCGCCGCCCATGATGCGGTCCATCAGGAACGCGGCGCGCGCCATGTAGCCGAAATCTTCCAGCAGCAGGATGAACAGGAAGATGAGGATGATCTGCGGCAGGAACACGATGACGCTGCCGACGCCGGAGATCACGCCGTTCTGCAGGAAGCTCTGCAACAAGCCGTCGGGAAGGGTGGTCTGCACCAGCTCCCCGAGCGCGTCGAAGCCGGATTTGAGCAGGTCCATGGCCGGCTGCGCCCAGGCGAACACCGCCTGGAACATCACGAACAGGATCAGCGCCAGCACGACGAGACCGCCGACGGGATGCAGCACCACGGCGTCGATCCGCGCGGTCCAGGTGTCGGGCCGAGCCGGCAGGCTGACGCAATCGGCGATGATGCGGTCGGCCTCGCGCTGGGTCGCGCGCAACTCGGCGACGCTGAGCGCGCGCCAGCTGTTCGCCTCCGCCTCGGCGGCGAGCCTGGCCGAGATCTCGTCGGTCAGTTTCAACAGGTCGGCGGTGCCGCCCTTGCGCACCGCGATCGAGGTGACCACGGGCAGGCCGAGCTCCTTGGCGAGCCGCTCGACGTCGACCGTGATGCCGCGCCGGGCGGCGATGTCGAACATGTTGAGCACGAGCACCATCGGCCGTCCCGTGCGCTTGAGCTCGAGCAGCAGGCGGATGGTGAGGCGCAGATTGGTGGAATCGGCCACGCACAGCACGAGATCCGGCACGGTCTCGCCGGAGGCCTTGCCGAGCACGAAGTCGCGGGTGATCTCCTCGTCCGGGCTGCGGCCGCGCAATGAATAGGTGCCGGGCAGGTCGACCACGGAGACCTGGCGCCCCTGGGGGGTGACGAAGAAGCCTTCCTTGCGCTCGACGGTGACGCCGGGATAGTTCGCGACCTTCTGCCGGCTGCCGGTCAGGGCGTTGAACAGCGAGGTCTTGCCGCTGTTTGGCGTGCCGACCAGGGCGAGATGCAGCAGGGGTAATTCCATGTGATCAACGGCCTGGCAGAGGGCTTGGCGAGAGACTTGGGGATGAGGCGTCTGGTCGCAGTCTTAGGCGACGATGATGGCCATGGCTTCGCGGCGGCGGACCGCGATCGTGATGCTGTCGACCCGCACGGCGATCGGGTCGCGCCCGACCAGGCCCTCGTGCAGGACCTCGACCCGGGCGCCCTCGACGAAGCCGAGCTCGATCAGGCGGCTCTCGAGCTCGATGTCCGAGAGCGCGGAGCCCGCATCGCGAGCGGACAGGTGCTGGATGACGCCGGAATAGCCGCGCTGGGCTAGACCCAGCGGCATGTGCGGGCGCGTGTCATTGGTGTCGGTCATGCCCTGTATTTTCAACGCAAGGCATTGAGGTCAAGCGCGGGCGCTCGTTGAAACCGCACCTTAGAGTGATTTTAAAGTGCGGGTGCCGGAGCGCCGGCGAGGGCGCTCCCGCAAGGGCTGAGCCTATTGGGCCGGAATCTTGTCCGGCTGGGCGGCCATGGCCCGGCTTTTGAAATAGTCCAGCACGAAAAGGCGGATCGCCGACGACAGATTGCCCTGCTGGCGGTTGTTGTCGATCTCGCCGACCAGCTCGGACAACGTCATGTTGCGCAGGCCGGAAATCTCCTTCATGCCGTTCCAGAACGCCTCTTCCAGGCTGACGCTGGTCTTGTGTCCGGCGACGACGATCGACCGTTTCACGACGGGCGACTTCATGGCTGCTCCTCGGGATCGATCTGATGCTGGTCCAGATGCGCTTTCGCCTTGTCCGCGCGCGTCTGCTCCGCCGACCGTTCCGCCTTCGTGCGACCGAACTTCGTCCGGTTGGCGTCCGCCTGCTTCGCCGAGGTTTCCCGCTCGGCGCGCTTCCTGAAACGATTCAGGTTGATGACGTTCCCCATGCCGCGTCTCCATCATCCGATCCTCGTCAGGAGGGATGAAACATTCCGAAACAGGGTGCCGCGTTGCGCCCCAAAAGACTTGATCGCCATTCGCTCGTCCTCGTCAATCGGCCCCTGGGGCCATCAAACGATGAATTTGGCCCCCGTCGGGAGGCAGAATGGCTGCGTAGCACGCCGTCCGGCCTGAACATTGACGGTAATCAAATCCCACCCCCAAAGCCGCACATTTCTGGGGCGCCCGGCGTCCGTATCATTACGGATGGGTATCGGAATTCGGAATTTTATCCCGGGCTGGTCATCTTCTCGGGGCGCACCAGGCGATCGAACTCCTCGGTGGAGACGAAGCCGAGCCGCAGCGCTTCCTCCTTCAGCGTGGTGCCATTGGCGTGGGCCGTCTTGGCCACCTTGGCGGCGTTGTCGTAGCCGATCTTGGGGGCGAGGGCCGTTACCAGCATCAGCGAGCGCTGCATCAGCTCGTCGATGCGCTTTTCGTCGGCACGGATGCCGCTGACGCAATGCTCGGTGAAGGACCGCGCGGCGTCCGCCAGCAGGCGGATCGAGTGCAGCATGTTGTAGGCGAGCACGGGCTTGTAGACGTTGAGCTCGAAATGGCCCTGGCTGCCGGCCACCGTGATGGCGGTGTGATTGCCGAACACCTGGCAGCACACCATGGTCATCGCCTCGCACTGCGTCGGATTGACCTTGCCGGGCATGATCGACGAGCCCGGCTCGTTCTCCGGCAGGATCAATTCGCCCAATCCCGACCGCGGGCCCGAGCCCAAGAGGCGGATGTCGTTGGCGATCTTGAACAGGCCCGTCGCGACGGAATTGATGGCGCCATGCACCAGCACATAGGCATCGTTGGAAGCCAGCGCTTCGAATTTGTTGGCGGCGCTGGTGAAGGGCAACTTGGTGATGGAGGCGGCATGCCTTGCGAACAGTTTGGCAAAGCGCGGCTTGGAGTTGAGGCCGGTGCCGACGGCGGTGCCGCCCTGCGCCAGCGGATAGAGATCCTTCACCGCGACCTTCAGTCGTGCGATGCCGCTCTCGACCTGCGCCGCATAGCCGGAAAATTCCTGGCCGAGCGTCAGCGGCGTCGCGTCTTGGGTATGGGTGCGGCCGATCTTGACGATCTTTGCGAACGCCTTCTCCTTCTTGCGCAGTGCGCGCAGCAGCTCGCCGAGGGCGGGGACGAGGTCGACATTGATGCGGCTCGCGGCCGCGATGTGCATGGCGGTCGGGAATGAATCGTTCGACGATTGGCTCATGTTGACGTGGTCGTTGGGATGCACCGGCTTCTTGGTGCCGAGCTCGCCGCCCAATAGCTCGTTGGCGCGGTTGGCGATGACCTCGTTGAGGTTCATGTTGCTCTGCGTGCCTGAGCCGGTCTGCCACACGACAAGCGGGAAATGGTCGTCCAGTCTGCCCTCGATCACCTCGCGCGCGGCGCGGATGATGGCGCCCGCGCGGCGCTGGTCGAGCAGGCCGAGTTCGAGATTGGACTGCGCCGCGGCAAGCTTGACGATGCCGAGCGCGTGAACGAGGGAGATCGGCATGCGATCCGTGCCGATGCGGAAATTCTGGCGCGAGCGTTCGGTCTGCGCGCCCCAATAGCGGTCGGCGGCGACCTCGATGGGACCGAAACTGTCGGTCTCGGTGCGGGTCGCGGGGCGGGTGGTCTTCGAGTTCGTGGGCTTGGAGCGGGAAGCTTTGGCCATGAGCACATCCATTCTGCCGCGCGAAACGCCGCGCGGTTCTTCATGTGCTCTTCTATATAGGCAGTCTGGCCGGGCGCGACGGCTCCGAGGCCAACCTAGATCATTTCTTGCGGAAACGATCGAGCCGTACCACTTCGGCGCTGCCCTTGGTCGGGGCCGCCGGCTCCTCCGCACCTTCCGCCGATTCGGCGGCAGGCGTCTGCACGGCGACCGCCGACGGCGCGGGAGCGGCCGGCAGCGTCTCGGGCGCGACCTCGGCGACATCGGAGGTGTCGAACTGGAGGCCGAACTTCACGGACGGATCGAGGAAGCTCTTGATGGAGCTGAACGGCACGATCAGCCGCTCCGGGATGCCGCCGAAGGACAGGCCGACCTCGAAGCGGTCCTCCAGCACGGTCAGGTCCCAGAACTGGTGCTGCAGGATGATCGTCATCTCTTCCGGATATTGCGCCAGCAGCCGCGACGACAGCTTCACGCCCTCGGCCTTCGACACGAAGGTGATGAAGAAATGGTGCTCCCCCGGCAGGCCATGGGCCGCGGCATCGGTCAGCACCTTCCGCAGCACGCCGCGCAGCGCGTCGCGGGCCAGCACATCGTATCGGATATGATCGGTCGCCATGGTGGTCCTGTTGCATCCCCGAAGCCGAACCAGCCGGCTCGACTCGCCAAGCCGCAATGATATCGCGCCGGACGGGTGAGCAGGAGTCCCCGCCTGGGAAGAAATGAAGGTAAGTGGAGGCTTCTGTTGCCAGGTGCCTCCGAACCCCGCCTAACGGAGCTTAACCCGTTAGGACTTCAGAATGGTCTTTCAAACTGCGTTACGCAGCCTGAGCAACCGGAGCAAAGTTGTCGTTGGCAACTATTGCATAGCCCGATAACGGCGGAACAATACCGGGAAAAAGTTCGCCCTTTACGCCCTCGTCGATCCTATTTCGCCCCCGCCGAAGCTCACCTGTCAGTGGGCCAAGCTCGCCGAACGATGAGCTTTGGTGGAGGCGCCGGGTACCGCCCCCGGGTCCGAATGGTTTATTGCGACGACCGTTTATTTCCATAGCCGGCGAACCGGCACCCCCAATATAGGGGGCAAAGGTTTTGAAAAACAGGGGTTTCGATCGGGGAGGGCCCGGTTCCCTTTGGATAGGTCCGACGTGGCCCTGCGCCCGACCTTGGCCGCACCGCAGGCCCCGTTCTAAGCTCCTGACATGCCCCCGGATTCCGCATCGGCCGCTCAAGAGCCGGATATCCCCACAGCCGACGCCGCTCCGCCCGGCCTGCTGGACCTGTTTCTGGCCTTCGCCAGGATGTCGCTGGCCGGTTTCGGCGGGGTTTTGGTGTTTGCCCGGCGCGCCATCGTCGAGCAGCACCGCTGGATGACGGCGGACGAGTTCAACGAGACCTTTGCGCTCTGCCATTTCCTGCCGGGGCCCAACATCGTCAATCTGTCGATGGTGTTCGGATCGAGGCTGCGCGGCATCGCCGGCGGGGTTGCCGCCTTCGCCGGGCTGTTGCTTCCGCCGACGCTGATCATGACCGTGCTCGCGATCGTCTACGCCCGTTTCGGCGACCTCGATCTGCTGCGCCGCAGCCTCGCCGGCATCTCCTGCGCGGCGGTTGGCCTGTTGATCGCGGTCGTCTTCCGCATGATGACGCCGCTGTTGAAGCGGATGGATCCGTTGGCGCTGACCCTGATGCTCGGCGTTTTCCTCGCCATCGGCGTGCTCCGCCTGCCGCTTCCGGCGGTGCTGCTGGTCGCGATCCCCGTGAGCATCGGCGCAACTTATTTCCTGCGGCGGAAAGTAGCAGCATGAACGCCGAGAACCCGATCTGGGCGCTGATCACCACCTTTGGGCTGATGTCGCTGTTCGCCGTCGGAGGCGCCGCGGCGGCGGTGCCCGAGATGCACCGCATCGCGGTCGAGGTGCAGCACTGGATGACCGACAAGCAGTTCAGCGACGCCTATGCGATCGCGCAGCTCTCGCCAGGTCCGAACGTCCTTATCGTGACGTTAATCGGCTATGCCGTGGCCGGCATCCCCGGCGCGCTGGCGGCAACGCTGGCGATGTGCCTGCCGACGGCGCTGCTTGCTTATTATGTCAGCCGGCTCCTGAATCGGCCCAGTCAATCGCGCTGGCCGGGCCTGATTCAGGCTGCACTGGTTCCGCTCTCGATCGGATTGATGGCCGCGAGTGCCCTGATCCTGGCCCAGTCGACCGATCGCACGATTGCTGCACTGCTTCTGACCGCCATGGTTGCGGTGGTCGCATCGGTCTCGCGCATCAATCCGCTCTGGCTCCTGCTCGCCGGAGGCCTGTTTGGTTTTGCTGGCATTGTGTGATGAAAGTGGCTAGGCAATGTCCGGGCGGGGGATCCAATTCCAGCCGATTTAGAACAACAGTGCTCGTGACTTACGGGTCGCGGAGGAGACATGCATGGCCGATACGATGGGCCACTCGGCGACAGCCACCCGAAACACCTCGGTGGCGCTCGGCTTCTGTCTGCTGGCGATAGCGCCGCAGATCTTCGAATTCATCTGGTCGATCGGGACGATTTTCGGCTGGGGCGCGGGCCGCGGCCCGGCCGCAGTGGTGATCGCCCATGCCACGGCATTGCTCGCCGGTGCGCCCGGCGCGCTGATCGGAGCGGCCAGCGGTGACACCAAGAAGGCGTCATCCGAGGTTCTGCTGGCGCTGATCTATTCCTATCCGCTCTTTGCGGTGGCGATCGTCACGCTGTTCATGACCATCAGGTCGGCCCAGGACTATGTCGGCGGCATCATCCTGATGGCGCTGGCCCTGTTCGCACTGTGGGCTTCCAGCGACCTGCAGGGCATGCGCGGCTTCTCCTTCGGCGCCGGCACCGCGCCGCGGATGTTCGGCGGACTGCTGGTCGCGATGTCCGCGGGCATCGCCCTGACCGGTCTTCTGACCGACGGGCCGGCGATGGCCCATTATGCTTGGCGCGGGCCGATGTTCGTGATGGTCGCGATCGTGTTCTTCGCGCTGGCGATCCGGCCGCTCGGCCTCGTGGTCACGGCCTTCGCAAGCTTCATGATCGCAGCAACGGGCTCGCACGAGACACGCTGGCTGGAAGCTGCCATCGTCGGGGCCTGCCTGACGGCCGGCTGCGCAATCCTCTTTCCCTACGTGCTCGGGCTTCCGATGCCGATGTTTCCGCGTTTCCTGATCCAGTGAGGGCGTGATGGATATTTTTGCGAACCTCGCTCACGGCTTCGTCGTCGCTCTGTCCCCGATCAATCTGCTGATGTGCCTGATCGGCGCGCTGGTCGGCACGCTGGTCGGCGTGCTCCCGGGCATCGGCACCATCGCCACCGTCGCGATGCTGCTTCCGATCACCTTCGGACTGCCGCCGGTCGGCGCGCTGATCATGCTCGCCGGCATCTATTACGGCGCGCAATATGGTGGTTCGACCACCTCGATCCTGGTCAATATTCCAGGTGAGGCGACATCGGTCGTCACCGCCATCGACGGTCACCAGATGGCCAAGCAGGGCCGCGCCGGCCCGGCGCTGGCGATCGCGGCGATCGGCTCGTTCTTCGCAGGCTGCGTCGCGACCGTGCTCATTGCCGTGCTCGGCGCGCCGCTGACGAAGCTCGCGCTGGCGTTCGGTCCGGCCGAATATTTCTCGCTGATGGTGCTCGGCCTGATCTTCGCGGTCGTGCTGGCCAAGGGCTCGGTGCTGAAGGCGATCGCGATGATCGTGTTCGGCCTGTTGCTGTCGATGGTCGGTTCGGACATCGAGACCGGCGCCTCGCGCATGGCCTTCAACATCCCGGAGCTTGCCGACGGTCTCGGCTTCGCGACGGTGGCGATGGGTGTGTTCGGCTTCGCCGAGATCATCCGCAATCTCGACGCAGGCGCCGAGATGAATCGCGACCTCGTGCAGCAGAAGATCACCGGTCTGATGCCCACCAGGAAAGATCTGAAGGATTCGACGCCTGCGATCCTGCGCGGCACCGTGCTCGGTTCGATCCTCGGCATCCTGCCTGGCGGCGGCGCGGTCATCGCCTCGTTCGCGGCCTATACGCTCGAGAAGAAGCTGGCGAAGGACCCGAAGCGGTTCGGTCGCGGCGCGATTGAAGGCGTGGCGGCACCGGAAAGCGCCAACAACGCTGCGGCGCAGACCTCCTTCATCCCGCTGCTGACGCTCGGCATCCCGCCGAACGCGGTGATGGCGCTGATGGTGGGCGCGATGACCATCCACGGCATCGTGCCGGGCCCGCAGGTGATGCAGAAGCAGCCCGACCTCGTCTGGGGCATGATCGCCTCGATGTGGATCGGCAATCTGATGCTGATCATCATCAACCTGCCGCTGGTCGGAATCTGGGTCCGCCTGCTGCGCGTGCCGTACCGGCTGATGTTCCCCTCGATCGTGATCTTCTGCGCGATCGGCATCTACTCGGTGAACAACGCACCGGTCGACGTCATCCTCGCCGGCGTGTTCGGTCTGGTCGGCTACTGGCTGATCAAGCACGATTTCGAGCCGGCGCCGCTGCTGCTCGGCATGGTGCTCGGACCGCTGATGGAAGAGAACCTGCGCCGCGCGCTCTTGATCTCGCGCGGCGACTGGAGTGTGTTCCTGACGCGACCGCTGTCGGCGGTGCTGCTCGCGATCGCGGCGAGCCTGCTGCTGCTCACGGTGCTGCCTGCGCTGCGGTCGAAGCGCGACGAGGTGTTCACCGAATCCGAGAACTGAGGTTGTCGCGGCGCCCGGCGCCCTGCGTCCGCGCGCCGCATTCGGAAGTCGAATCGACTTGTGTGACGGCTTCGTGAAATGAAAATGCCGGCCCTTGGGCCGGCATTTTTGTTTGTCCCGGAGGACCGATATGACTTCCATTCGCGCGCTCGCTTCGGGCGCATGTGCAGCAGCGCTCGCATCGCTGTGTGCCTTTGTTTCGCCGGCGAATGCCCAGGCCTATCCGACGCGCAGCATCACCATGATCGTGCCGTTCGCGGCCGGCGGTCCGACCGACGTCGTCGCGCGCATCGTCACGTCGCACATGGCGCAGACGCTCGGACAGAGCATCATCATCGAGAACGTGGTCGGCGCCGGCGGCACCACCGCGACCACGCGCGCCGCGCGCGCGGCCAATGATGGCTACACGCTGATCACCGGTCACATGGGCACCCATGCCGCTTCCGTGCCGCTCTATCCCAAGCTCGCCTACCATCCCGAGAAGGATTTCGAGCCGGTCGCGCTGCTCGCGGGCACGCCGATCCTGATCCTGGCGCGCAAGGACTTTCCGCCGAAGGACCTGAACGAGTTCGTGGCCTACGTGAAGGCCAACGCCGAGAAGGTGAACGCGGCGCATGCCGGCGTAGGCTCGGTCTCGCACGTCTCCTGCGAGCTCCTGCACTCGCTTCTCGACGTCAAGCCGGTCGGCGTGCCCTTCAACGGCACGGGACCTGCGATGAACGCGCTGGTGGCGGGCCAGGTCGACTACATGTGCGACCAGATCGTCAACGCCGTGCCGCAGATCAACGCCGGCACCATCAAGGCCTATGCGATCGCAACGCCGGAGCGCAATCCGTCGCTGCCGAACGTGCCGACCACGGCGGAAGCCGGCCTGCCGAAATTCCAGGCCCAGGCCTGGAATGCGATGTTCGCGCCCAAGGGAACCTCGGCTGCGATCGTGGCCAGCCTGAACGCTGCGGCCAGCAAGGCGCTCGACGACGAGACCGTGAAGAAGCGCCTGCTCGAGCTCGGCAGCGTGATCCCGACCCCGGCGGAGCGCACGCCGGAGGCGCTGGCGACCCTCGTCAAGAACGAGATCGCCAAGTGGACCCCGGTGCTGAAGCCGGCCACTTAAGCAGCAACTTCAAGCCGATAGGCGAGGGGCGGGACAGCCGAGTTCCGCCCCTTGTCGTTTGCGCCGAGACCACTCATTTTTCCGGGTATAATCGGTGCGGACAGCGAATCGCCGCTGTTGCAGCGCGGGGGTGGCCGCTAAGTTCGCCGCCTCCCCAAAGGCTCAGTCGCACATGCACCAGTATCAGGACCTGCTCGAGCGGATTCTTTCAGACGGCGCGGAGAAGACCGACCGCACTGGCACCGGCACGTTCTCGGTGTTCGGCCATCAGATGCGCTTCAATCTATCCGCCGGCTTCCCGATGCTGACCACCAAGCGGCTGCCGCTGAAGGCGATCGTGCATGAGCTGCTGTGGTTCCTGAAGGGCGACACCAACATCAAATATCTGAAGGACAACGGCGTCAGCATCTGGGACGAGTGGGCCGACGCCAACGGCGATCTCGGCCCGGTCTATGGCCATCAATGGCGCTCCTGGCCAACGCCCGAGGGCGGCAGCATCGATCAGATTGCGAAGGTCATCGACATGATCAAGCGCACCCCGGATTCGCGTCGGCTGATCGTGACGGCCTGGAATCCGGCCGACGTGGACAAGATGGCGCTGCCGCCGTGCCATCTGCTGTTCCAGTTCTACGTCGCCAACGGCAAGCTGTCCTGCCAGCTCTACCAGCGCTCGGCCGACGTCTTCCTCGGCGTGCCCTTCAACATCGCCTCCTACGCGCTGCTCACCATGATGGTGGCGCAGGTCACGGGCCTGAAGCCCGGCGACTTCGTGCATTCGTTCGGCGACGCCCATCTCTATTCCAACCATCTGGAACAGGCGCGGCTTCAGCTCTCGCGCGCCCCGCGTGCGCTGCCGGTGATGCGGATCAACCCTGATGTGAAGGACATCTTCTCCTTCCGTTACGAGGATTTCGAGCTCGTCGGCTACGACCCGCACCCGCACATCAAGGCGGAAGTCGCGGTCTAGCGCATGATCCGGAAAAGTGTGCCGCGGTTTTCCGATCAGATCATGCGCGAAAAAGAATAGACCGATGTCCTTGACCATCCGCCGTGCGCAGCCCGGAGAAGCCGGGCTCGTTCTGTCCTTCATTCGCGAGCTTGCACACTACGAAAAGCTCTCGCACGAGGTCGAGGCGACCGAGGCCCACATCGCCGGGGCGCTGTTCGGCGAGGCGCCGCGGCTCTATTGCGCGATCGCCGAGTGGAACGGCGAGGCCGTCGGCTTTGCGGTGTGGTTCGTCAATTTCTCCACTTTCAGCGGCCGTCACGGCATCTATCTCGAGGACCTCTATGTGCGGCCTTCGCATCGGGGCAAGGGCCTCGGCAAGGCGCTGCTGGTCTATCTCGCGAAGGAATGCGTCGATAACGGCTGGTCGCGTCTGCAATGGGCGGTGCTCGACTGGAACGCGCCGTCGATCGCGTTCTACAAATCGCTCGGCGCCGTCATGATGGACGACTGGACATTGTGCCGCGTCACGGGGCCGGCGCTGACGCGGCTGGCCGGGAGCGTATCCTGATGGAGATCGTCTTCGTCGTCGCGATCGCGGAGAACGGTGTCATCGGCGCCGGCAACGCGATGCCCTGGCGATTGAAATCCGACCTGGCGCGCTTCAAGGCGCTGACGATCGGCAGGCCCGTGATCATGGGCCGCAAGACCTTCGAGTCCCTGCCTCGCCGTCCCCTGCCGGGCCGCACCAACATTGTGATCACGCGCGATGCGGGTTATCGCGCCAACGGCGCCATCGTCACGACGTCGGCGGCGGATGCCGGCGCGGTGGCGCATGGTGATGCCCTGCGGCGTTCGGTCACTGAGATCGCGGTGATCGGGGGGGCCGAGATCTTTAGGCAATGGCTCGATCGCGCCGATCGCCTCGAAATCACCGAGGTGCACGCACGGCCCGAAGGAGACACGCATTTCGACATCGACAGGGCCGAGTGGGACGAGGTCGCGCGTGTCCGTCATCCTGCCGGAGGCGACGACAGCGCCGACTACTCCTATGTGACATATCGTCGGCGGCGCGGCCATTAACCGCTTTCGTCAATGTTTACATTGACTTTTTCGTGCCCGAGCATAGCTCGGAAGACGGTGAGGGCTGCGTTGTAAGGGACCTGCCTGTCCCCTATAAAGCCGATCCGGACAAAGCGGGCGGGGGCAATTCCACCCTGCCGAGGAGAGCGTCGAATGCCGTGGAAGAATCAGGGCGGTGGCCCATGGGGCTCGGGTCCGAAGGGACCGTGGGGCTCAGGCCCGCAACCGGTCGGGCCGAGGCCGCCGGATCTGGAAGACCTTCTGCGGCGCGGCCAGGATCGGCTCCAGCAGATCATGCCGGGTGGCTATTTCTCCGGCATCGGCATCACGCTGATCGTCCTGCTCATCATCGCATTCTGGCTGCTGTCGGGCTTCTTCCGCGTGCAGTCCGAAGAGCAGGGCGTCGTGCTGCGCTTCGGCAAGCATGTCCGCACCGTCGATCCGGGCCTGAACTATCATCTGCCCTATCCGATCGAGACCGTGCTGCTGCCCAAGGCGCTGCGCGTCAACACCATCTCGATCGGCATGACGCTGATCGACGATCCGGCCCGGCGCGGCCGCTCCATCCGTGACGTGCCGGAGGAGAGCCTGATGCTGACGGGCGACGAGAACATCGTCGACGTCGACTTCACCGTGCTGTGGCGCATCAAGCCCAACGGCGTCGGCAATTTCCTGTTCAACATCCAGAACCCCGAGGGCACCGTGAAGGCGGTCGCCGAAAGCGCGATGCGCGAGGTGATCGGCCGATCACAGATCCAACCGATCCTGACCGGTGCGCGCAACGTCACCGAGCAGGGCGTGCAGGAGCTGATCCAGAAGACGCTGGACAGCTACGGCGCCGGCATCCAGATCTCCCAGGTGCAGATGCAGAAGGTCGATCCGCCCGCGCAGGTGATCGACGCCTTCCGCGACGTCCAGGCGGCGCGCGCCAATTTGGAGCAGCTGCAGAACGAAGCGCAGACCTACGCCAACCAGGTCGTGCCGCAGGCGCGCGGTCGCGCGGCCAAGATCCAGCAGGATGCGGAAGGCTACAAGGAGCAGGCGGTCGCCGAGGCCAAGGGCCAGAGCGCGCGCTTCCTGAAGGTTTACGAGGAATACAAGAAGGCGCCCGACGTGACGCGTGAACGGATCTATCTGGAGACGATGGAGCGCGTGCTCGGCGGCGCGGACAAGCTCGTCTATGACGGCGGCCCCTCGGGCCAGGGCATCGTGCCCTATCTGCCGCTCGGCGAACTGTCCGCCAAGCGGCCGCCTACCCCCGGTCCGCAGTCGAGCGGAGGCAACCGATGAGGTCTCCGGTCACAGGTATCGTCACGCTGCTCGCGCTCCTGCTCGTCGTGATCGTTGGCTACATGTCGCTGTTCACGGTCGCGCAGACCGAGCAGACCATCGTGCTGCAGTTCGGTCGTCCCGTCGACGTCGTCACCGCGCCCGGCCTGCACTTCAAGGCGCCGTGGAATTCGGTGATCAACGTCGACAAGCGGATTCTCGACCTCGAGAACCCGTCGCAGGAAGCGATCGCGTCCGACCAGAAGCGGCTCGTGGTCGATGCGTTCGCGCGCTACCGCATCAAGGACGCGCTGCGCTTCTATCAGAGCGTGGGCTCGATCCAGGCTGCGAACATCCAGCTCACCACGCTCCTGAACGCGGCGCTGCGCCGCGTGCTCGGCGAGGTCACCTTCATCAACGTGGTGCGCGACGACCGCGAGAAGCTGATGCAGCGCATCCGCGACCAGCTCGACCGCGAGGCCGACGGCTACGGCATCGAGGTCGTCGACGTCCGGATCCGTCGCGCCGACCTGCCGGAGCAGAACAGCCAGGCGGTTTATCAGCGCATGAAGACGGAGCGTGAGCGTGAAGCGGCCGAGTTCCGCGCTCAGGGCGGCCAGAAGGCACAGGAGATCCGCTCCAAGGCCGACCGCGAGGCGACCGTGATCATCGCGGAAGCCAATTCGCTGGCCGAGCAGACCCGCGGTGGTGGCGACGCCGAGCGCAACCGCCTGTTCGCGGAAGCCTACGGCAAGGACGCCGACTTCTTCGCGTTCTACCGGTCGATGACGGCCTATGAGAACGGGCTGAAGTCGAACGACACCCGCTTCCTGCTGCGGCCGGACTCGGACTTCTTCCGGTATTTCAGCAACCCGTCGGGCAAGCTGGCAACCGAGACGCCGGCGAAACCGTAAGCTAGACAGGGGGCGGCGGATCTCGCCGCCCTTCGTCCAAACGAAAACAGCACCACGGGAGGTTCCCATCCGATGAGGTCCATTGCGTTCGCCGACTTCCTCATCGGCCTGGGCATCCTGTTCGTGCTGGAAGGCTTGATGTTCGCAGCCAGTCCGAACTGGATGCGCAAGGCCATGAAGAGCGCCATCGCCACGCCGGACAACATCCTGCGGGTGGTCGGGATCGGCTCGGCGGTCGCCGGCCTGATCCTGATCTGGGTCATGCGGCGTCCGGTTTAGCGCCTGCGCCAACGCCAAAGTGAAGGCGAGCGGCCGGTTTTCGCCGTATTATCGGGGTCTTGAGGCCGCTAAGCTACGCGCTTGCGCCGCCCCCCCGTTCGAGCGCAGTCTGAACGTCGAATCCTTTTCTCTGGAGATACCAATGACCGCTGCCACCATTGCCCCGACCCGCTTGCGTTTAGGGCTGGCCGCGCTCGCCGTCGGTGCTTTCACAGCGTTCGGCACGCCGGCCGAGGCGCGCGGCCCGGAGGGCATCGCCGACGTCGCCGAGAAGGTGATCGACGCGGTCGTCAACATCTCGACCTCGCAGACCGTCGAGGCCAAGGGCGGCGGCAGTAACGCCATGCCGCAATTGCCGCCCGGCTCGCCCTTCGAGGAGTTCTTCGACGACTTCTTCAAGAACCGCAGGGGCCCCGGCGGCGGCAGCAAGGGCGGCGACGGCGGCAACAACCCGCCACGCAAGACCAACTCGCTCGGAAGCGGTTTCATCATCGACACCTCGGGCATCGTCGTCACCAACAACCACGTCATCGCGGACGCCGACGAGATCAACGTCATCCTCAACGATGGCACCAAGATCAAGGCCGAGCTGGTCGGCGTCGACAAGAAGACCGACCTTGCCGTGCTGAAGTTCAAGCCGACCAAGCCGCTGATTGCGGTGAAGTTCGGCGACAGCGACAAGCTGCGCCTCGGCGACTGGGTGGTCGCGATCGGCAACCCGTTCAGCCTGGGCGGCACGGTGACGGCCGGCATCGTCTCGGCCAAGAACCGCGACATCTCCTCGGGGCCCTATGACAGCTACATCCAGACCGACGCCTCGATCAATCGCGGCAATTCCGGCGGACCGCTGTTCAATCTCGACGGCGATGTGATCGGCGTCAACACGCTGATCATCTCGCCCTCCGGCGGTTCGATCGGCATCGGCTTCGCCGTGCCGTCGAAGACGGTTGCGGGCGTGGTCGATCAACTCCGCCAGTTCGGCGAGCTGCGCCGCGGCTGGCTGGGCGTGCGCATCCAGAGCGTCACCGACGAGATCGCCGAGAGCCTCAACATCAAGCCGCCGCGCGGCGCGCTGGTTGCCGGCGTCGACGACAAGGGCCCGGCGAAGCCGGCGGGGATCGAGCCCGGCGACGTCGTCGTCAAGTTCGACGGCAAGGACGTCAAGGATCCCAAGGATCTGTCCCGCGTCGTCGCCGACACCGCGGTCGGCAAGGAGGTCGACGTCGTCATCATCCGCAAGGGCCAGGAAGAGACCAAGAAGGTCACGCTCGGCCGCCTGCAGGATCCCGACAAGGTGCAGACCGCGGCGAAGACCGAGGAGCCCGCGCCGGAGAAGCCGGTGACGCAGAAGGCGCTCGGCCTCGATCTCGCCGCGCTGAACAAGGATCTGCGCACGCGCTACAAGATCAAGGAGAGCGTCAAGGGCGTGGTCGTCACCAATGTCGACGCCAGTTCCGACGCCGCCGAGAAGCGGCTCTCCGCCGGCGACGTCATCGTCGAGGTCGCGCAGGAGGCGGTGTCGAGCGGCGCCGATATCCAGAAGCGCGTCGACCAGCTCAAGAAGGACGGCAAGAAGTCGGTGCTGCTGCTGGTCTCGAATGCCGACGGCGAGCTGCGGTTCGTGGCGCTGAGCGTGCAGTAGGGGCGGTCTTAGCCCCACACTCACTGTCATCACCCGCGAAGGCGGGTGATCCAGTATCCCAGAGACGGCAGTGAGTCCCCCGTGGGGCGCGGAGTACTGGATGCCCCGCCTTCGCGGGGCATGACGGCGGAGGGGAGGCGGCTATCCCTCCACGAACTCGTCGCGCCGATAGCCCTGTGCATAGAGCAGCGCGGTGAGGTCGCCGTGGTCGATCCGCGCGGCTGCTGCGGCTGCGACCGCCGGCTTGGCGTGATAGGCGACGCCCAGCCCCGCGGCCTGGATCATCGCGAGATCGTTGGCGCCGTCGCCGACCACGACGGAATCGATGTCGTCGAGATCAAACGACTCCATCAGATCCACCAGCGTCGCAAGCTTGGCCGCGCGGCCCAGGATCGGCTCCTTCACCTCGCCGGTGAACTTGCCGTCGCGCACCACGAGCTCGTTGGCGCGGTTCTCCTGGAAGCCGATTTTGGCGGCGACCGCGCGGGTGAACAGCGTGAAGCCGCCGGAGACGAGGCAGGTATAGGCGCCATGCTTGCGCATGGTCGCAACCAGTGTGCTGCCGCCCGGGGTCAGCGTGATGCGCTTGGCGAGGACCTCGTCGACGACGCCGGCGGGCAGGTCCTTCAAGAGCGCGACGCGCTCGCGCAGCGCCGGCTCGAACTCGATCTCGCCGCGCATGGCACGTTCGGTGATGCCGGCGACATGGGCCTTCATCCCGACGAGGTCGGCGAGCTCGTCGATGCATTCCTGGCCGATCATGGTGGAATCCATGTCCGCGAGAAAAAGCTTCTTGCGCCTGAAGCCAACAGGCTGCACGACGATGTCGATGGGCAGGTCGCCGCGCAGCTCGCGCAGGCGTTGCTCGATGGCGTGACGGTCGGCTTCGAGGTTATTGTCGGCGCCGAAGGGAATATCGACCGCGACGCCGTCGAACAGCCAGTGCGCGGGCGCGGCCTGCGGCAGCACGGCGCGGGCGCCGTCGACGATGGTACTGTCGAGCGCGGGATTGTCGGGGTTGCAGATCAGCGTGGCGACGAGGGACATTTGAGGTTTTCGTGAGCGAGAGGCAAGTCGGCAGAAGGCCTGTTGGCAAGGCCGTGCTTATCGCAGGCCCGACCGCCAGCGGCAAGTCGGCGCTGGCGCTCGAGCTCGCCCTCAGTGCGGGCGGCGTCGTCATCAATGCCGATTCCATGCAGGTCTACCGGGACCTCAGGATCATCACGGCCCGCCCCACACAGGACGAGGAAGCGCGCGCGCCCCATCGTCTGTACGGCCATATCGATGCAGCCGTGAATTTTTCGGCCGGTGCCTGGGTGAGCGATGCGGCGAAGGCGCTGGACGAGGCGCAAGCCGAAGGCCGCCTGCCGATCTTCATCGGCGGCACCGGGCTCTATTTCAAGGCGCTCACCGCGGGGCTCTCCGTGGTGCCGCCGATTCCGGCCGCGGTGCGCGAGGACGTGCGTGCGCGGCTGGAACAGAACGGCGTCGAGGCGCTGCATGCGGAACTGGCGCGTCGCGATGCCCGCGCCGCCGAGCGATTGAACCTGCGTGATCGCACCCGCATCGCGCGCGCGCTCGAAGTGATCGAGGCAACCGGCCGTTCGCTGCTCGACTGGCACCAGGAGGGCCAGCCGCCGCTGCTGCCGCAGGGCAGCTTTCGCGCGGTCTTTCTCGCGCCCGAGCGCGACGAGCTCTATGCCCGGATCGACGCCCGTTTCGATGCCATGCTCGATGCCGGCGCGCTGAAGGAGGTCGAGCGGCTCGCCGCCAGACGGCTCGATCCGCTGCTGCCGGCCATGAAGGCTCATGGCGTCCCGGCCCTGATCCGGCATCTGCGCGGTGAGCTCAGCCTGGAAGAGGCCGCCACCATCGGGCGCGCCGATACCCGTCACTACGCCAAGCGGCAGTTCACCTGGTTCCGGCACCAATTGCCCGACTTCGAATGGGTGAAACCGGAGGAGGCGAGGGGATGGCTCGGCGCCATCATGCGGGGATAGCGACACGCTTTTCTGACCGGGTTCCCCAATTTACCTCTCGCCGAACCCCGGGAACACCGCTACATTGCCTAAATCGCGCGGAAGCGACCGCTTTGCCTTGACATCGAGGCTTTGGTCGTTATGTTTCGCGCAACCTTTGGGAAGCCGAGCGTCTGTCATGCGCAACATTATTACCAAACTCCTTATCGCCGTCGTACCCAGGCACACCGCCGGGGGTGGCTAGCTGCCATCCACATGACAGGCGGTGTGCAGGGTCCCTCTTCGGGGCCTTTTTTATTTCCCGAAACCGACACGAACGAAGCCGCTGACAACAGCGCATCCGGAGCAAGACAATGAGCGACAAGAGCCACGATCCGAACCAGATGACCGGCGCCGCGATGATCGTCCGCGCGCTCATCGATCACGGCGTGACCGACATTTTCGGCTATCCCGGCGGCGCGGTGCTTCCGATCTACGACGAGATCTTCCAGCAGAGCGAGGTCCAGCACATCCTGGTTCGTCACGAGCAGGGCGCGGGCCACGCCGCCGAGGGCTATGCGCGCTCGACCGGCAAGCCGGGCGTTGCGTTGGTGACGAGCGGCCCCGGTGCCACCAACATGGTGACGCCGCTGACGGATGCGCTGATGGACTCGATCCCGCTGGTCTGCATCTCCGGCCAGGTGCCGACGCATCTGATCGGCAACGACGCCTTCCAGGAATGCGACACCGTCGGCATCACGCGGCCCTGCACCAAGCACAATTGGCTGGTGCGCGATGTCAACGATCTGGCGAAAGTCCTGCACGAGGCCTTCTACGTCGCGACCTCCGGCCGCCCGGGGCCGGTGCTCGTCGACGTGCCCAAGGACGTGCAGTTCGCGACCGGCACCTATCATCCGCCGCGCAAATCCGACGTGCACCGCTCCTACGCGCCGCGCGTGAAGGGCGATGCGACGCAGATCCGCAAGGCCGTCTCGCTGCTCGCGAACGCCAAGCGCCCCGTGATCTATAGCGGCGGCGGCGTCATCAATTCCGGCCCTGAAGCGACCAGGCTGCTGCGCGAGCTGGTCGAGGTCACGGGCTTTCCGATCACCTCCACGCTGATGGGCCTCGGCGCCTACCCGGCATCGGGCAAGAACTGGCTCGGCATGCTGGGCATGCACGGCACCTACGAAGCCAACATGACGATGCATGATTGCGACGTCATGCTGTGCGTCGGCGCGCGTTTCGACGACCGCATCACCGGCCGGGTCGACGCGTTCTCGCCCGGCTCGAAGAAGATCCACATCGACATCGACCCGTCCTCGATCAACAAGAACATCCGCGTCGACGTGCCGATCATCGGCGATTGCGGCAACATCCTCGGCGACATCCTCCAGGTCTTCAAGGCGGAAGCGAAGAAGCCCGACGTCAAGGCCTGGTGGCAGCAGATCGCACAGTGGCGCGCGCGCAATTCGCTCTATTACAAGAAGAGCAACGACGTCATCCTGCCGCAGCACGCCATCCAGAGCCTGTTCGAGGCGACGCGGGGCCGCGACACCTACATCACGACCGAAGTCGGTCAGCACCAGATGTGGGCGGCGCAGTTCTACGGCTTCGAGGAGCCGCATCGCTGGATGACCTCGGGCGGTCTCGGCACCATGGGCTACGGCCTGCCGGCCGCGGTCGGCGTGCAGGTGGCCCACCCGGACAGCCTCGTCATCGACATCGCGGGCGATGCCTCGGTGCAGATGACGATGCAGGAGATGTCGACGGCGGTGCAGTACGAGCTGCCGATCAAGATCTTCATCCTGAACAACCAGTACATGGGCATGGTGCGGCAGTGGCAGCAGCTGCTGCACGGCAATCGCCTGTCGCACTCCTATTCGGAGGCGCTGCCTGATTTCGTCAAGCTCGCGGAAGCCTATGGCGGCGTCGGCATCCAGGTGCACAAGCCCGGCGACCTCGACGGCGCCATCCAGGAGATGATCTCGGTCAAGCGTCCGGTGCTGTTCGACTGCCGCGTCGCGGCGCTCGAAAACTGCTTCCCGATGATTCCCTCCGGCAAGGCGCACAACGAGATGCTGTTGCCGGAGCAGGCGAATGACGAGGCGACCGCGAAAGCGTTCGCCGGCGGCAAGGCGCTGGTGTGACGAGAGAGATTTGAGGGGACGACAATGAACCAGCCCGCATCCGCCTACTTCATCGAAGAGCGCCACGATCCCAACGAGACGCACACGCTTGCCGTGCTCGTGCAGAACGAGCCGGGCGTGCTCGCGCGCGTCATCGGCCTGTTCTCGGGCCGCGGCTACAACATCGAAAGCCTTACGGTCTCGGAGACCGAGGCTCAGAAGCATCTGTCGCGCATCACCATCGTCACCACGGGAACGCCCATGGTGATCGCGCAGATCAAGAACCAGCTCGACCGCATGATCCCGGTCTACCAGGTCGTCGACATGACCCAGACCCGGCGCTCGATCGAACGCGAGCTCGCGATGGTGAAGGTGCGCGGGCAGGGCGAGCATCGGGTCGAGGCACTCCGTCTCGCGGACGCGTTCCGCGCCCGGGTGATCGACGCCACCACCGAGAGCTTTGTGTTCGAGATCACAGGCAACACGGACAAGATCAATCAATATATCGACCTGATGCGTCCGCTCGGCCTCGTCGAGGTGTCGCGCACCGGCGTTGCCGCGATCGGCCGCGGGCCTGAAGGGATGTGAACCATGCTGGCGCGCGACTGGTATTACAACGAGCGTAACCGGATGGGGATCGGGCCCGCTGTGGCCTCGATCTACGACGCCCACGACGACGCCGATCTGCGGGCGCGCGCCGCACTGAAATTGCTGGGAGTCCAGCGCGGCTGGCGCATCGCCGACATCGGCTGCGGCAACGGCGTGCTGGCGACCGAAGCGGCGCTGATGGGCGCCGAGGTCGACGCCATCGACATCTCGCCGGCGATGCTGGCGCTCGCCGAGATCTATGCGCGCGACCGCAAGGCGCCCGTGCGCACCCAGTCCGCCGGCCTGCTCAGCTTCGCCTACCGGCCGGAATCCTACGATCTGATCGTCAGCGAATTCACGCTGCATCACCTGCCCGACTTCTGGAAGGCGGTGGCGATGTCGCGGATCTTCCGCGCGCTCAAGCCCGGGGCGACGTTCTATCTGCGCGATATCGTCTACGCATCGATGCCCGACGCGATCGAGCGCGACGTCGATCAATGGGCCGACTTCCAGATCAAGAATCACGATTTCGCGCGCGAAAGCGTGGTGACGCATATGCGCGACGAATATTCGACCTTCGGCTGGGTGATGGAGCGGATGCTGACCGACGTCGGCTTCACGCTGGTCTCGGCCGACTACCACGCACCGATGCACGGCACGTATCTGCTGCGCAAACCCAATCCTTCCACGTAAGAGCCGGCGAGCAAGGCTAGACCAACAACAGGGCTGCACGACAGGGCAGAACCGAGAACAACAATGAAGCCGGCCGATATCTTCATTGCCATCCTGGTGGCGATCATCTGGGGGCTTGCCTTCGTGGCGAGCCGCATTGCGCTCGACGAGTTTTCGCCGGAGCTGATGACGGCGATGCGCTTTTCCATCGCTGCGCTGCCCTGTCTGTTCGTCCCGAGGCCCAAGGTCGCCTGGTCGCTTCTGATCGCGATCAGCCTCACGCTGTTCCTCGGCCAGTTTCTGAGTCAGGCCTACGGCATCGCCCATGGCGTGCCGGTCGGGTTGACCAGCGTCGTGGTGCAGAGCCAGGCGCTGTTCACCATCGGCTTTGCCGCGGTCGCGTTCGGCGAGCGGCCGACGCCGGTGCAGACGCTCGGCATCGCCATCGCTGCAGCGGGCCTGCTCATGATCTGCGGCACGGTCGGCTACGATTTCAGCGTTGGAGCGTTCGCGGTGCTGATGATCGCGCCGGTCTGTTTTGCCGTCGGCAATCTGCTGCTGCGCGGCGCCCGGGGCGCGCCGATGTTCGATTTGTTTGCCTGGCTCTGCCTCACCGCCGCGGTGCCGCTCTTCGCGCTCGCGCTGGCCGTCAACGGGCCAGTGCCGACCTTCCAGTCGCTGATCCACATGTCGCTCAAGGGTCTCATCTGCCTGCTGGTGATCGGCGCGATCTCCACCAGCATCGCCTATTGGCTCTGGGGCCGGTTGCTGCGCGACTATCCCGCCGCGCAAGTGGTGCCGTTCGCCCTGCTGGTCCCGTTCGTCGGCTCGGCCGCTTCCAGCGTCGTGTTCGGCGAGCGGTTCGGGCCGTTGCGGCTTGCCGGCATGCTGACCGTGATCGCTGGTATCGCGGTGATGGTGTTGGCGAACCGCCCGCAAGTCCTGCCGAAAACCGCGTGAGGTGACCGATGACCTCCTCGCTATTCTATGCCTTCCTCGTCTTCATGGTCGTGATGTACTTCACGCCCGGGCCGAACAACATCATGCTGCTGTCCTCGGGCCTGACCTATGGCTTCCGGCGCACCATCCCGCACATCGTCGGCATCGTCCTCGGCTTTGCCTTCATGGTCGCGGCCGTCGGCCTCGGGCTCGGCTCCCTGTTCCTGGCCTATCCGATCCTTCAAACCATCCTGAAATATGCCGGCGCGGCCTACCTGATCTATCTTGCCGCCGCGATCGCCATGTCCGGCCCGACCAGGCCGGGCGAGGAGGATGGCCGCGGCCCGATGACGTTCTGGGGCGCGGCGATGTTCCAGTGGATCAACGCCAAGGGCTGGGTGATCGTGATCGGCACCATCACCGCCTATGCGGCCATCGCCCAATTCCCGCTCAACATCGCGATCCAGACTCTGGTCACCCTGCTGATCGGCACGGTCTCGACCGTACTCTGGGCCCTGTTCGGCTCGGCCTTGCGGCCGGTCCTGACCTCGGAGCGGCTGGTCCGCGCCTTCAATATCCTGATGGCGCTCCTGCTCCTGGCCTCCCTCTACCCCGTTTTCATGGATGCATGATGTCGCGGATTTCCATGCAGAAACGGGTTTCCCTCAGGGGCCGAAATGCTCTAGACAGCCCCCGAAATCCGCAAATTTCACCCTTCGGACACTGACCAATGGCCGATTTCGGCCCTGAACGAGGAAACGACCCATGCGTGTTTATTACGATCGCGACGCCGACCTGAACCTGATCAAGGGCAAGAAGGTCGCCATCGTCGGCTATGGCAGCCAGGGCCATGCCCATGCGCTCAACCTCAAGGATTCCGGCGTCAAGGAAGTGGCGATTGCGCTGCGCAAGGACTCGGGTTCGGTCAAGAAGGCGGAAGCTGCCGGCTTCAAGGTGATGGACGTCGCCGAGGCCGCCAAATGGGCCGACCTCGTCATGATGCTGACCCCGGACGAGCTCCAGGGCGACATCTATCGTGAGCACCTGCACGCCAACATGAAGAAGGGCGCCGCCCTCGTGTTCGCGCACGGCCTCAACGTCCATTTCAACCTGCTCGACCCCCGCGCCGACCTCGACGTGCTGATGATCGCGCCGAAGGGCCCCGGCCACACCGTGCGCTCGGAGTATCAGCGCGGCGGCGGCGTGCCCTGCCTGATCGCGATCGCCAAGGACGTCTCGGGCAATGCCCATGACCTCGGCCTGTCCTACGCTTCGGCCGTCGGTGGTGGCCGCGCCGGCATCATCGAGACCACCTTCAAGGAAGAGTGCGAGACCGACCTGTTCGGCGAGCAGGTCGTGCTCTGCGGCGGTCTGGTCGAGCTGATCAAGGCTGGCTACGAGACGCTGGTCGAAGCCGGCTACGCCCCGGAGATGGCCTATTTCGAGTGCCTGCACGAAGTGAAGCTGATCGTCGACCTGATCTATGAAGGCGGCATCGCCAACATGAACTACTCGATCTCCAACACCGCCGAGTACGGCGAGTACGTCACGGGTCCCCGCATCGTCACCGCCGAGACCAAGGCCGAGATGAAGCGCGTTCTCGCCGACATCCAGGGCGGCAAGTTCGCCCGCGACTGGATGCTCGAGAACAAGGTCAACCAGACCTCGTTCAAGGCGACCCGCGCCAAGCTCGCCGCTCACCCGATCGAGGAAGTCGGCGCCAAGCTGCGCGACATGATGCCCTGGATCAAGAAGGGCGCGCTGGTCGACAAGTCGAAGAACTGACGACCGTCATTCCGGAGGCGCGAAGCGCAACCCGGAATCTCGATCGACGACCTCTGGATTCCGGGTTCGCGCTCATGCGCGCCCCGGAATGACGAGTAAAACACAAGCTTCGCTCGCCAAACCAATTCTTAAATCTTCGCGACTAGATTGGAGCGAGATCGCAAATAGCGGTCTCGCTCTTTTCGTCTCGCGCGAAGCATTGCTGCTTCATTCAAATTCTTCGCGAGCTGATGTGTTCTCCGAGCACGAAGAACTGACGCTTAATCCACATTCTTGATCTCGCGTCGTTTGTCAGGGCTTTTCGGGAGTCCTCGATCGCCAAAAGCGCTGTGCCCTCAGAGTCTAGGATTCGCCTCTTCATCCGCGTTCTCATGATGCGGTCGATCGCGCTTTTTCACGTTCGCGCGCCGCTTCATCTTGAGAACCGACACCTGCCGCATGTTCTTGCAGCGCGCCCAGGGAAGGAAAAAGTCGTCGGTGCGCGGCTTGAGAACCTGACGGCGTTGCGCCGGCGCGGCCGTTCCCTACATTGGTCGCGGGGCACAACAGGGGGAATGACCATGCGATCCGTCGTCGTCACCGGAGCGTCCACCGGCATCGGTTGGGCCACTGCAAAATTCCTGATTGGGCGCGGCTATCGCGTCTTTGGCAGCGTTCGCAAGCAGGCCGATGCCGACAGGCTCGAGGCCGAGTTCGGCGCCAATTTCACTCCATTGCTGTTCGACGTCACCGACGAGGCTGCGGTCCTCGCGGCTGCGCGGGGCGTGCGCGAGGCATTGGCGGGCGAGACGCTGGCCGGCCTCGTCAACAATGCCGGCGTCGCCGTCGCCGGTCCCGTGCTCGAATTGTCGGCCGACGATTTCCGCCGCCAGATGGACATCAACGTCATCGGCCCCGTGATCGCGACGCAGGCCTTCGGGCCACTACTCGGCGCGGATCCTTCGCTGAAGGGGCCAAAGGGGCGGATCGTGATGATCAGCTCGGTTGCGGGCAAGAACGGCAATCCGCTCTCGGCGCCGTACTGCACCTCCAAGCACGCCATCGAGGGATTGTCGGAAAGCCTGCGCCGCGAATTGATGCTGTTCGGCATCGACGTCATCATCGTCGCCCCAGGCGCGGTGAAGACGCCGATCTGGAGCAAGGCCGAAGAGATCGACCTGTCCGTCTACCAGAACTCGCCCTATCTGCCGGCGCTGAACAAAGTCATGGCCTTCATGATGGACCTCGGCGCCAAGGGCCTGCCGGCCGAGCGCATCGCCGAGATCGTGTTCGAGGCGCTCACTGCGGCGAGCCCGAAGGTGCGCTACCAGATCACCCCGGACCCGATGCGCCATTTGATCTCGAGCGTGCTGCCGAAACGGACGCTCGACCGCATCATCGCCAAGCGGCTCGGATTCCTCCCGCAGTGAAGCGGGCGCTCAGCCCGCCGCAACGGTCTGCTGATGCGGATGGCGGGCCATCGCGATCATGCGCAGCGCCATCACGATCAGGAGCGGAATGAGGAAGGCGGCATAGAGCGGCATCGCCGGCACGCGCTTGCCGAACGAGACCATGAACTGGAACCAGAGATAATAACCGCTGGCAAGGTGCAGCATTCGCCAGGCGCGCGGTCCGATCAGTGCGACCGCGCGGTCGAACGAGGTCGCGCTCATGGCGATGATGACAGCATAGCCGATCCCGCCGAAGATGTAGGAGGCGGGTGAGGTGGCCTCCGCGAAGCCGGCCCGGTCCATGTTGGCGAAGGCGATGATCGCGACCGCGTGGATGGCGTGGGACGCGGCAAAGCTGAGGCCAAGATAGCGGCGGTTGCGGCGCTGCCAGCGCGTCCAGGCGTTTGGCCAGAGCCGGGCAAGGGCCGCCGCGCTGAAGGCGAGGCAGAACAGCAGCAGCGAGCTGCGCGCCGTGAAACGGATCACCATCCGCACGCCCTCGACCTCGAACTGCCGCATCGAGGCGATCCACAGGCTGAGGACGACGAGGCTAAGGGTGAGGGCGGCCAGCAGCCGCCAGCCTTCGAGCCAGCCTTGACGTTGCGACATGATCATCTCCTCCATTATGTAATCATCGATTACATTGTGCGACGCGGGTGCGGTCAATCGTGTAATCGCTGCTTACATTCACGTTCGGGTGATGCTAGGACGCATCCATGACCACCCGTCAGCCTTCCAAGCCGCGTCCCCGCCGTCCCGCGGCCCAAAAACCAAGGCCGTATCACCACGGCGATCTTCGCCGCGTCCTGATCGATGCTGCGCTGCAACTCGCTGCGGAGGGCGCAGAAGTCTCGGTCCGTGAGGCTGCGCGCCGGGCCGCGGTGTCGCCGGGCGCGCCGTTCCGGCACTTTCCGAACCGCGATGCGCTGATGGCCGCGGCGGCCGAGGAGGCGCAGCGGCGTTTTCGCGCCGAGATCGAGGCCACGCTGAGCAAGGCTCCGGCCGCCGGCCCGCTCGGCCGTTTCCGCGCCTTCGGCCTGGCCTACCTGCGCTGGGCGATGCGCAATCCCGCTCACTTCGAGATCATCTCCACCGGGCGCTATTTCGCCCATGGCAGCTCCGCCGAGCTGACCCGCGACAATGCCGAGTTGATCGGCCTGACCGAAGGGATCCTGGCCGAGGCGGCGGAGCAGGGGCTGCTGCGTCCGGCCGATCTCAAGCAAGTCCAGATCGCCGGCCGCGCGCTGGTCTACGGCTTTGCCCGGATGAATCTCGACGGCCACTTTCCGCGCTGGGGTGTCGCGGAAGGGGAGATCGAGCGGATGGCGGAACAGGTGATCGACCTGTTCATCGCCGGGATCGCGAAGTCCTGACGCCGGCGGCAGCTCTGCCCGAACCTTCATGGTGCCCTGTGCGGCACCTCGCCGCTCGACACGACTAAGCGAAGGTCGGGTCACCGCGCACGTTGCCTGTCCTTGACCGTTCCGTTACAGTTTTATGACACGGTGCAGGCTTCCGGCTGCGCCGGATGCCCTAGCCGCCGTGAGGCCGGCCGGACGGCTAGGTATCATTGCCGGACCAGCTGTTGCGTGCCGTCGATGGCGTCCGCGCCTAATCCAGGTCCTTCTGCCACCACCGCCGTGCTGGCGAGCGTCGCCGCGCTCGGCATCTGGCGCCTGCTCGCCGTTGCCGCCCCGCACCTTGCCGCGCTCGCACTGATGTACCAGACCGAGACCGATTTCGGCTCGCGCCTGTCCTTTGCGCTCGCCTGGGGCATTCTCAACTTCTTCTGGATCACGCTGCTGCGGCGGCCGGCGCTGTCGGGCGCGCTGTCGCTGACCATGGTCGTGGTGCTGGTGCTGCTGTCGCGGCTCAAGCACGACGTCGTCCAGATGACGGTCAACTTCATCGACCTGATGATGATCGACCGGGACACCGTGGCATTCCTGTTCACGATCTTCCCGAATTTGCGCTGGTCGGTGATCCTGGCCGGCCTCGTCACGCTGCCGCTGATGTATGCGCTGTGGTGGCTCGACCCGTTCCGCATCCGCCGCCTGCCGGCGCTCGCCTGCAAGCTCGCCTGTCTTGCCGCGCTGGTCGGCTATTCGCTCTATCATCCGGACGAGGCCTGGCGCGGCTATTACGACGACGGCTATCTCTCGAAATTCTTCCGCTCCGGCGTAAGTTCGGTGTCGGACTTCGTGCAATACGGCTTCATGGAATCGGCCGCCGCGAGCAACGAGCGGCTCAATATGCCGCTGGTCGATTCCTGCCACGCCGCCGGTCGCCGGCCGAACATCATCATGATCCATGATGAATCGAGCTTCGACATCCGCGCGGCGCAAGGGATCAAGGTGCCGCAAGGCTATGGCAGCCACTTCAAGTCCTGGGACGGCAAGCAGCGCACGTTCCTGGCCGAGAGCAATGGCGGGCCGAGCTGGTTCACCGAATACAACGTGCTGGCGGGGCTCTCGTCGCGCTCGTTCGGCCGCTTCGCCTATTTCGTGACGCGCATCGCCTCCAACCGCGTCGAGCGCGGGCTGCCTTTGGCTCTGCGCCGTTGCGGCTACGACACCATGTCGCTCTATCCCGCCTATGGCGGCTTCATGGCCGCCCGCAGCTTCCAGATGACGACGGGCATCGAACGCTTCTTCGATTCCAAGGATCTCCACGCCAAGGACGTCGAGCCCGACAGCTTCTTCTACGACAAGGCGCTCCAGCTGATGGGACAGCAGCCGCCCAACAAGCCGCTGTTCACCTTCATCTATCTCGGCGCCAACCATTTCCCCTGGGAGACGCGCTTCCGCCCCGAGCTGCTGCCGAACTGGCGCGCGCCGGGCAATGTGGCGTCCATCGACGAATATCTGCGCCGGCAGGCGATGAGCGCCGAGCAGTACAAGGCGTTCGTCGCGGGCCTGAAGAAGACCTTTCCCGGCGAGCCGTTCCTGATCGTGCGCTATGGCGATCACCAGCCGGAGTTTGCGCCTGGGATCCTCGAGCCGGGGCTCGACGAAGGCGCACTCGGCAAGAAGCTCGACGCCTACGATCCGCGCCTCTACGCGACCTACTACGCGATCGACGCCCTCAATTTCGAGCCGGTGAAGAGCGATGCCGTGATGGACACGATCGACGGCCCCTATCTGCCGCTGGTGATCCAGGAAGCCGCCGGCATTCCGCTCGACCCGTCCTTCGCCGAGCAGAAGGAGATCATGCTCCGCTGCAAGGGCGTGTTCTTCGGCTGCAAGGACGGCGCCGAAGCCCGCCGGCTGAACCGCCTGCTGATCAACGCGGGCATGATCCGGGGGCTGTAGCGGCGATCGCCTGCACCGCAACTTCAACTCTTCGACCGTCACCCTGAGGTGCTCAGTAGGCGGCGTAAGCCGCTTGCTGAGCCTCGAAGGGCGACAGCCCGGCTGTATCGACATCGGGGCCGTTCATCCTTCGAGGCTCCCCATGGGACGCGTTGCGTCCCATGCCTCGCGCCTCAGGATGACGGGTCGCGAATCTACCGTCCGCCCACCTTCTCCCACAGCCATCTCGCAACCGCGTCCGGCGACGAATTCGCGTCATTGCCGCTGGCGCGCAAATTCGCCTCGCGCATCGTGGCGATGTCGATCTTGCCGAGCAGCGGGCTCAGCGCGGCCTTCAGCCGCTCGTCGCCGGCGCGTTTCGGTGCGAGCAGCAGGATCGCATCATAGGGCGGGATCGCGTGCTTGGGGTCGTCGAGTGCGACGAGGTCGTATTTCGCGATCAACCCGTCGCTGGTGTAGCCGGCGATGACGTCGACCTCGCCGCCGGCAACCGCCGCATACATGAAGTCCGGCTGCATCTGGCGCTGGGCGCGGAACGAAAGCCCATAGGCCTTTTGCAGCGCCGCCCATTCGGGGCGTGAGAAGAATTCATAGTCGCCGGCAATCGACAGCGTCGGAGCATGTGCGGCGAGGTCGGCAACGCTGCGGATGCCGAGCGCCTCGGCCTTCTTCCGCGGCATCACCAGCGCATAGGCATTCTCGAAGCCGAGCTCGCCGAGCAGGGTGATGTTCTCCTTCGCCAGCGCCGGCTTCAGTTCCGCGATCAGCTCGGCGCGCGGCTTGATGTCGGTGCGATGCAGCTGGTTGGCCCACAGCGTGCCGGAATAATCGACATAGAGGTCGATGTCGCCGGCCTTCAGGGCCTCGAAGATCACGCTGGAGCCGAGGCCCGAGCGTGCCGTTGCGGACAGGCCCGCCGCCTGCAGGCGGTCCTTCATCAAAGCCGATAGCACATATTGCTCGGCGAACGTCTTGGCCCCGACGACGTAGCCCTGCGACGAACGTCCCATGGTCGGCACCAGCGTCGCGGCGACCAGTGCCGCGATGCCGGCTGCGCCGAGCCCGGCGCGCACGCGGCTGCGCCGGCGCAGGCCGCTCTCGATCAGCCCGAGCAATTGATCGACGGCGAGCGCGAGCAGGGCCGAGGCAAAGCAGCCGAACAGCACGAACACCCAGTTCTGGGTCTGCAATCCCGCAAAGATGTAATTGCCGAGGCTGGTCTGCCCGATCGGCGTCGACAGCGTCGCGGTGCCGATCACCCACACCGCGGCGGTGCGGATGCCCGCCATCATCACCGGCAGCGCCAGCGGCAGCTCGACCATCACCAGCGACTGCCGCGCCGTCATGCCGACGCCCTTGGCGGCCTCAATCAGCGCGGGATCGATGCCGTTGAGGCCGGTGATGCCGTTGCGCAGCACCGGCAGCATCGAATAGAGCGCCAGCGCCAGCATCGCCGGCAGGAAGCCGAACGCCGAGAACGAAACGCCGAACCAGGCTAGCGTCACGGACGCGATCAGCAGCAGCAACGGATAGAACAGCGCGAGCAATGCGAGCCCCGGCACCGTCTGCACGATGCTGGCGAGCGCGAGCAGGATGGCGCGCGGTGCCGGGCGATTGCGCGTCAGGATCGCCAGCGGCAGGCTGACGGCAAGGCCGAGCGCGAGCGCGGCGAGGCTCACCCGCACGTGGTTGCCGAGATAGTCGGGCAGATGCGACAGCGCCTCGACCCAGCGCGGATCGGCGAGGAAGCTCATGCCGCACCGCCCGTCGGCAGCAGGGCGTTCAGCCGCTCGACCTGGCGCCGCGGCGTGCGCAGCAGCTCGAGCACGTAGGCATCGCCGCTGTTCGACAGCTCGGCAGGCGTGCCCTGCGCCAGCAGCTTTCCGCTGCGCATCACCGCGATGCGGTCGGCGAGCAGGATCGCCTCCGTCATGTCGTGCGTGATCATCACCGTGGTCAGGCCGAGCTTGCGATGCAGCGAGCGATAATCGTCGCCGAGCGCGTCGCGGGTGAGGGGATCGAGCGCCCCAAACGGCTCGTCCATCAGCACGATGCGCGGCCTTGCCGCCAGCGCCCGCGCCACGCCGACGCGCTGGCGCTGGCCGCCGGAGAGCGCCTCGGGCAAGCGGTCGCGATGCGCGGTGCGGTCGAGCTGCACGAGCTCCAGCAACTCGTCGACGCGCGCTGCGATATCCGCGGGCCGCTCGCCCAGCAGTTTCGGCGTGATCCCGATATTGTCGGCGACGCTCAGATGCGGAAACAATCCACCGCTCTGGAAGACGTAACCGATCCGCCGCCGCAGCGCGACCGGATCGACGTTCTGCACGTCCTCGCCGTCAACAATGATGCTGCCGCCGTCGGCCTCGATCAGCCGGTTGGCGAGCCGCAGCAGCGTCGTCTTGCCCGAGCCCGAGCCGCCGACGATCGCCAGGAATTCGCCCTCGGCGATATCGAGCGAGACATCGTCGACGGCCCTCAGCCGGCCGAAGCTTTTGGTGACGTGCACATAGCTGATGGCCGGCTTGGAAGGCATTCGACGCAGCTCATTCTTGCTTCCCCTCCCCTGGAGGGGCAGGGCATGCGTAGCACGCTTGGCGGCTTGATTGAACTTGGCCGCGCGAGCGGCTAAGGCATCAGGCGAAATTCGGAGGAAGCAGATGTCGACGCCCACGGCAGTGGCGCTGGAAGATGCCAAGGTCGCGTTCCGGCTCGGGGACGGGCGGGTCTATACGGCGGTGGAGAAGGCCCATCTTGCGGTCGCGCAGGGCGAGTTCGTCGCCATCGTCGGCCCCACCGGCTGCGGAAAATCGACGCTGCTCAACGTCGCGGCCGGGCTGCTGAAGCCGGCCGCCGGCAGCGTCAGCATTTTCGACCGGCCGCTCGCCGGGCTGAACCGGGATGCCGGCTATTTGTTCCAGGCCGACGCGCTGTTCCCGTGGAAGACCGCGCTCGACAACGTCGCGATCGGGCTCGAGGTGCAGGGCACGCCGCGCAGCGAAGCGCTGCCCCGGGCGCAGCAATGGCTGACTTCGGTCGGCCTCGGGGCGTTTGCCAACCGCTATCCGCACATGCTCTCGGGCGGCCAGCGCAAGCGCGTGGCGCTGGCGCAGGTGCTGATCCGCGACCCCAAGATCCTCCTGATGGACGAGCCGTTCGGGCCGCTCGATGCGCAGACCCGGCAGGTGATGGGCAATCTGCTGCTCGACCTCTGGAGCGCCGACCGCAAGGCGGTGCTGTTCGTGACCCATGACCTGGAAGAGGCGATCGCGCTCGCCGACCGCGTCGTGATCATGTCGGCGGGGCCGTCCTCGCGTATCATCGGCGACTGGAAGGTTACGCTGCCGCGGCCACGCGACATCTTCGAGGTGCGGCTCGACAAGCAGTTCCACGAGCTGCATCGCGAAATCTGGGGCGTGCTCAAGGACGAGGTGATGAAGGGCTACGCGCAATCCACGCAACCGGCGGAGGCGGTCTGATGTCGCGCCCGACGCTGTTCGCGCTGCAAGTGCTGGTCGCGGTCGTCTGCATCGTGCTGTGGCAGGTGCTGTCGACCGTCCCCGTGTTCGGCAAGATCCTGCTGCCGCCGTTCTTCTTCTCCAACCCGCTCGACGTGTTCAGCCAGATCGTGAAGTGGTTCGCCTCCGGCGTGATCTGGAAGCATCTCGGCATCACCTTGACGGAATCGATCCTTGCCTTCGTGATCGGGTCGGCCGGCGGCGTCCTCGTCGGCTTCTGGTTCGCGCGCCAGCCGCTGGTCGCCGCGGTGTTCGACCCCTACGTCAAGATGGTCAATGCGCTGCCGCGCGTGGTGCTGGCGCCGATCTTCGCGCTGTGGCTGGGCCTCGGCATCTGGTCCAAGGTCGCGCTCGGCGTGACGCTGGTGTTCTTCATCGTGTTCTTCAACGTCTATCAGGGCGTCAAGGAAGTCAGCCGCACCGTGCTCGACAACGGCCGCATGCTCGGGATGAGCGAGCGGCAGCTGATGCAGCACGTCTACTGGCCGTCGGCGCTGTCGTGGATGTTCTCATCGCTACACACCTCGGTCGGCTTCGCCGTGGTCGGCGCGGTGGTCGGCGAATATCTGGGGTCGGCCGCCGGGCTCGGCTATCTGATCCAGCAGGCCGAAGGCGTGTTCGACGTCGCCGGCGTGTTCGCCGGCATGTTCGTGCTGTCGGCGTTCGTGATCCTGATCGACTACGGCGTCACGCTGGTCGAGCGGCGCCTGCTGGTGTGGCGACCGGCCGCATCGGACGGGCGGGGGTAGAAGCAGGGCCCGCGCATCGGCGCGAGCCCCGCATCGCGCGTAGGCCTAGTCCAGCAGCTTGGTATCGTCAGGCGCCTGCGGCGGGGTCTTGATCGCGATCGCCTTGACCTGTCCGCTGATCGGCTTGGTGCCGCCATGCGGCGTGCCCTTCGGAATGATGACGAGGTCTCCGGGCTTCACCGTGACCTCCTTGTCGCCGAGCCAGATCGTGCCGGTGCCGTCCAGGATGTACTGGATCTCGTTGGTGTTGGGATGCATGTGCTTGGGCACATTGCCGACCTGGATCGAGATGGTGGCACCGTCGGCGCTGGCGAACATCTTCGAGCGGTAGCCGACATTGTTGGCGGCCCCGAGGGCGTCGCCCGCCATCTCGTCGGTGTGGATGATCTGCGCGGTGATGTTCTCGGCGGCCAGCGCCGGCCGGAGCCACTGGTTGGCGCCGCATCCGGCGGCAAAGGCGGCGGCGATCGACAGCCCGGCAACAAGGCGATTCATGGATTCCTCCCCATCTGGAATTGTTGTTGTGGAGCCATGCTATTGCGACCGAAGGAAGATGGCCAGAGGAGAGGGATCAAAGACCTTGGTTGCGCTTCTCAAGCCGGGTGCGCTGCTCTATGGTGCCGCCGGCCGAACGGAGGAAACCAATGAAGAACACGATTGCCAGGCTCGCCGGTGCGCTGCTCGCGCTGACGCTCACCACCGGATTTGCCGCGGCGCAAAGCAAGGTCACCATCGCGGTCGGCGGCGGTTCGTGCCTGTGCTATTTGCCGACCGTTCTGGCCAGGCAGCTCGGCGAATACGAGAAGGCCGGCCTCAATGTCGAGCTCGTGGACCTCAAGGGCGGTTCGGACGCGCTGAAG
Organism: Bradyrhizobium sp. U531; assembly: GCF_051710265.1. Classification (NCBI taxonomy): domain Bacteria; kingdom Pseudomonadati; phylum Pseudomonadota; class Alphaproteobacteria; order Hyphomicrobiales; family Nitrobacteraceae; genus Bradyrhizobium; species Bradyrhizobium sp. U531. The sequence continues at coordinate 418,721 of NZ_JASVEN010000005.1, read as the reverse complement.
GCCGTGCTCGGCGGCAGCGCCGACGTCGTCTCCGGCTATTTCGACCATTGCGTCAACCTCGCCGCCAAGAAGCAGGAGCTCCAGGCCTTCGTGGTCTATGACCGCTATCCCGGCCTCGTGCTGGTGGTCGCGCCCTCGCGCACCAACGACATCAAGTCGGTCAAGGACCTCGCCGGCAAGAAGGTCGGGGTCAGCGCGCCCGGCTCGTCGACCGATTTCTTCCTGAAATACATGCTCAAGAAGAACGGTGTCGATCCCACCAGCGCCGCCGTGATCGGTGTCGGCCTCGGTGCCACCGCGGTCGCCGCGATGGAGCAGGGCCAGATCGATGCCGCCGTGATGCTCGATCCCTCCGTCACCGTGCTGCAGGGCAGCCACAAGGATCTGCGCATCCTCTCCGACACCCGCACGCAAAAGGACACGCTCGAGACCTTCGGCGGCGAATATCCGGGCGGTGCGCTGTACTCGACCGCGGCCTGGGTCGCCAAGCACGAGAAAGAGACGCAGGCGCTCACCAATGCGATCCTCGCCACGCTCGCCTGGATCCATTCGCACAGCCCCGAAGAGATCATGGCCAAGATGCCGGAGGAGACGGTCGGCAAGAACAAGGACCTCTATCTCGCCGCGCTGAAGAACACGATCCCGATGTACTCGGAGACCGGCAAGATGGACCCGAAGGGCGCGGACGCCGTGCTCGCGGTGTTCAGCGTCGGCTCGCCCGAGGTCGCCAATGCCAAGATCGACGTCAGCAAGACCTTCACCAATACGTTCGTCGAGCAGGCCAAGAAGACCACGGGGAATGCCAAATAACTGACGCGAAGATGGGGTAGTCGTCCCTCATGACGTCACCAATCATTCATCGCGTCACGACGCTCGAACTTGCCGTGCGGCCGATAGTCTGGCCGTTCGCCGAGGAGCGTCGTGACGAGATCGCGGCGCATTTCGCCGAGAAGCAGCGCGAGCGGCCGAAGATCTGGAACGGCCGCGTCCTGCTCGGGCGCGATCCCGTGTTCACGGGCGGCCGTTTCGCGTCGACCTATTTCGAGACCGATTTTGCCAGCTTCCTCGCATGGCGCGACTGGGGCTTTCCCGGGCCCGCCGTATTCAACGGCTTTGGCATGGGCGCGCTGCGCAGCGCCGACGGCGCCTTCGTGATGGGGGAGATGGCGCCGCACACCGCCAATGCGGGCCGCATCTATTTCCCCTCCGGCACGCCCGATCTCGACGACGTCAGGGGCGACACGCTGGACATTCCCGGCAGCGTCGTCCGCGAGCTCGAGGAGGAGACCGGCCTCACCGCGGCGGACTTCCGGGCCGAGCCGGACTGGCACTGCATCGTCAGCGGCCCCACGATTGCGATGATGCAGGTGCTCAACCTGGATATGTCGGGCGAGGAAGCGCGCGCCCGGATCGAAGCCAATCTCGCCCGCGAGGACGAGCCCGAATTGTCGGCCATCCATCTCGTGCGCGGGATGAGTGATCTCAGGCCGAGCATGCCGCGATTTGTCACGGCCTTTGTCGAGCAGCAGTTCGCCTCGCGCTGATGCGCAAGGCTTGACATCGCTGCGCTCAGCCCATGTGATGGGCAAAAAGCAAAAGCAACAAGAATGCAATGCACAATCGTCCAGGGAGGTTTTGATGCGCCTGCGCATGGCTGCCCGTTTGGTACGTGGGCTGTTGGTCGCGATATCGGCGACGGGCTTGGCAATGTCCGCCCAGGCTCAGGACAAGAAGATCAAGATCGGTGTCGTCTTTGATTTGACCGGCCCTCTGGCCGGCGGCGGCTCCGAGCTAAACTATGTCGGCAGCAAGATCATCCTCGACCATTTCGCCAAGACTGGCGTCGAGGGCTACAAGATCGAGGCGGTCTATGCCGACGCGCAGAGCAAGCCCGACATCGCCATCAACGAATCCGTGCGCCTGCTCGAGCAGGAGAAGGTCGACATGGTGCTCGGCTTCTTCTCCTCCGCGCAATGCGTGCCGGTAGCCGCGCGCGTCGAGCAGCTCAAGAAGTTCATGTGGATGACGACCTGCATCTCGTCGGCCGTGTTCAACGAGAAGGGCTACAAATACGTCTTCCGCCCGCAGGCGAGCGGCGACCAGTTCGGCATGATGACGATGGATTTCATCGCGCAGAACGCCAAGGAGAAGTTCGGCAAGGAGCCGAAGGATTTGCGCGTCGCCATCATCCACGAGGACGGCGCCTACGGCGTCGACGTTTCCAAGGGCAACGAGGCCGGGGCCAAGAAGGCCGGCTTCAACGTCGTGCTCAAGGAAGGCTATTCGGCGACCGCGCCGGATCTCTCCGCGCTGGTGACCAAGCTCAAGCGTGCCAAGCCCGACGTGATCTTCCACACCGGCTACAATCCGGACATCACGCTGCTGCTGCGTCAGGCCCGCGAGCAGGGCCTGAAGTTCGGTGCGCTGATGGGGCATGGCGCAGGCTATGGCGTCTACGAGAAGCTGAAGGAAGGTATGGGGGCCGACGCCACCTACATCTTCAACACCGACCCGATCTCGATCTGGCTCGCCAACCAGAAGACCATGGATCCGAAGCTTGCGCCGGTCATCAAGATGGTCGGCGAGGAGTTCGACAAGATCAAGCCGGGGGTCGCCATCCGCTCCGCCCATGTCGGCATCGGCGCGTCCAACACCTATGTGTTCATGAACGACGTGCTGCCGCGCGCGATCAAGAAGTATGGCGGCGTCGATCCCGAGTCGCTGCGCAAGGCGGCGCTCGACACCGACATCGCCGAAGGCGGCACCATGCTCGGATTCGGCGTGAAGTTCTACGCCGAGGGCACGCCCATGGCCGGACAGAACGAGCGCTCGTTCCCGGTCGTGATCCAGTATCTCGAAGACAAGTCCCATGTGGTGTGGCCGAAGAGCCAGGCGCAGCGCGAGGCCGTGCTGCCGCTGCCGAAGGGCACCACCTACAGCAACCAGTAGCAGCGGAGGGCCCTGGTGCTGGAAGTCAGCGGGCTGGTGAAGCGGTTCGGCGGCTTCACCGCGGTCAACAACGTGTCGTTCCGGGTCGATCAGGGCGAGATCCTCGGCCTGATCGGCCCCAACGGCTCGGGCAAGAGCACGATCTTCAACATGCTCTCGGGAACGCTGGCGCCGACATCGGGCTCGATCCTGTTCGACGGCACCGAAATAGCGGGCCTCGCGCCGCACCGGATCATCAACAGCGGCGTCGGGCGCACCTTCCAGATTCCACGGCCCTTCCGCCGCCTGACCATCTTCGAGAACGTCGCGCTGGCCGGCTTCTACGGACAGGGCCGCCACAGCCGCAACAAGGCCGAAGAGGCGGCCGAGCGCGCGCTCGCCATGGTGGGCCTGCCGACCGATCGCCACGCCAGTGTCGATGGCCTCGGTGCGGCCGGGCTGAAGAAGCTCGAGCTCGCCAAGGCGCTCGCCACCGCGCCAAAGCTGCTGCTCGCCGACGAAAGCCTCGGAGGCCTCGACGAGACCGAGATGGACCAGGCGGCCGACATGCTGCGCAACATCCGCGATGAGCTCGGCATCACCATCATCTGGGTCGAGCACATCATGGGCGTGCTGATGCGCGTCGTCGATCGTGTCATGGTGCTCGATCACGGCGAGAAGATCTCGGAAGGCCTGCCGAGCGCGGTGGCCGGCGATCCCCGCGTCATCGAGGTCTATCTCGGCACCGATGCCGAGACCACACAGGCCGCGGCCGCCGAAGCGCGCCGCCGCGCGGGAGGCGCCTGATGCTCGAACTCCGCGGCGTCAATGCCGGCTACGGCACCTTCCAGGCGCTGTTCGACGTCAACCTCGACGTGAGGGCCGGTGAGGCCGTCGGCGTCATCGGCCCGAACGGCGCCGGCAAGACCACCCTGATGCGCGTCATCTCCGGCCTGATCCGCCCCTCGCGCGGCGCGATCAGGATGGAGAGCACGGACGTCGTGGCGACGCCGCCGCACAAGATCGTCAGCCTCGGCATCGCGCATGTGCCGGAGAACCGGCGGCTGTTTCCGCAGCTTTCGGTCGACGACAATCTCAAGATGGGCGCCTTCATGAAGGAGGCGCGCGGCCATTATGCCGGGCGGCTCGAGGTCGTGTTCGAGCTGTTTCCGCGCCTGAAGGAACGCCGCCACCAGATGGCCGGAACCATGTCCGGCGGCGAGCAGCAGATGTGCGCGATCGGCCGCGCGCTGATGTCCAAGCCGAAGCTGCTGCTGCTGGACGAGCCGTCGGCGGGGTTGGCGCCGGTCGTGGTGCAGCAGGTGTTCGAGCTGGTGAAGCGGATCCGCGCCAGCGGGCTGACTGTCTTGATCGTCGAGCAGAACGTGCAGCAGGTGCTGAAAGTGGTGGACCGCGCTTATCTGATCGAGGCCGGCACGATCCGCGCATCCGGCACCTCGGCCGAGATGCTGGCGAGCGACACGGTCAAGGAAGCGTATCTCGGGGTGTGAGGGGGCATCCAGGCATGCAAGCTTTTCTGGACATTTTCGACATTTACCTGCTGGAGGCCGTGATCAACGGCATCCTGCTCGGCGGCGTGTTGGCGCTGCTCGCGCTCGGGCTCAATCTCATTTTCGGCGTCATCGACGTGACCTGGATCTGCTACGCCGAACTGGTGATGATCGGCATGTACGCCATGTACTTCCTGGTGCAGGTTTACGGCATCAGCTATTTCGTTGCGGCGCCGCTCACGATCCTGCTGGTCGCCGTGCTCGGTGCGGCGCTGCACTACCTCGTCATCGCGCCGCTCTTGACCGCGCCGCCGATCAACCAGCTGCTCGCGACCGGCGGAGTGCTGTTCGTACTGCAGAGCTTCGCCACCGTCGCCTTCGGCATCGACTTCCGCAATCTCGGCATCCGCTTGCCGGTGCTCGCCTTCGGCGACATGAACTTCAGCTACGCGCGGCTGCTCTCGTTCCTGGCTGCGCTGGTCGGTATGGTCGCGGTCTATCTGTTCATGACGCGCACCTTCACCGGCACCGCGATCCGTGCCATCTCGCAGGACCGGCAGATCATGGCGCTGATGGGCGTCGACACCAAACGCATCTATCTCATTACGTCAGCCATTGGCGGCGGGCTGGCCGGGCTCGCCGCGTGCCTGCTGGTGCTGCAATACGACGTGCATCCTTTCGTCGGCCTGTCGTTCGGGCCGATCACCTTCCTGATCTGCGTGCTCGGGGGGCTCGGCAATTTCATCGGCGGTTTCATCGCCGCTTTCGTCTTCGCCGAGATCATCTCGCTCGGCGGCCTGTTCTCCGACCTCGAATGGGGCTACGTGCTCGCCTTCGCCTTCTTCATCGTCATGATGTTCATCCGGCCCGCGGGCCTGCTTGCGAGGCGCCGATGACGGGGCAGGGGATGTCCGGGCAAGGGCGGCTTGCGGCATGGGGGATCGGGCTCGCGGCGCTGGTCGCGTTGCCGTTCGTTTATCGCGATCCCTATCATCTGCACATCCTGGTGCTGATCCTGATCTGGTCGTTCGCCTATACATCGTGGTCGATGATGGGGCGGTTCGGTCTCGTTTCGCTCGGGCATGGCGGCTTCATGGGGATCGGCGCTTACGTCACCGCGCTTCTTTGGAATCATCTCGGCCTGTCGCCCTGGATTGGCATTCCCATCGGTATGGCAGCGGCCGGCGTGCTGGCGCTGATCGTCGGCTATCCCTGCTTCCGCTTCCGCATCACCGGGCATTATTTCGTGCTGGTGACGCTGGCCCTGTCGGGCATCGTGCTCCAGGTCATCACGGCGACGCGCGACTACACCGGCGGCTCGCTCGGCTATACGCCAAACCGGGCATCCGGCAACAAGCTGCTGGCGCTGCAATTCGACGACAAGACGACGTGGTACCTGATCGCGCTCGGGGTCTGGCTGTTCGGCATCGTGGTCTGGCACTGGGTCGACCGCAGCATGGCCCGCTATGCGCTGGAGGCGATCTCGGAGGACGAGGACGCGGCGGCCGCCGCCGGGGTCGACGTCACCGCGGAGAAGCTCAAGATCACGCTGCTCAGTGCCTTGATGACGGCGCTCGCGGGCGCGATCTATTGCCAGTACCAGATGTTCATCACGCCAGACACGGTCAGCGGCATCGCGGTGTCGCTGCAGATGGTGTTCGCGGCCATCGTCGGCGGCCTGTTCGTCTCGCTGGGGCCGACCTTCGGCGCCGTCATCACCATCCTGCTGGCCGAAACCCTTCGCATCGGCTTCGGCACCAAGGCGGTCGGCTGGGACAACCTGGTCTACGGCGTGCTGCTCGTGCTTTTCATCATATTCCTTCCCAAGGGCATTCTTGGTAGCTTGCTCGACCGATTGAAGCCGCAACGCAAGGTGCCCCGCGCTCATGAGCAAGAAGCCGTCCAAATCGCTCGCCCAGGAGCTTGACCGCTACATCACGCCGTTCCGCTATGACGGTGCGGGCAAGTTCCACCTCAAGGGACACAAGACCAACGAGAAGGGCGATCTCGACAAGGAGAAGGCGCAGGAGATCCTCGACGCCAACAAGAAGCGGCTGATCGAGTTTCAGGAGAAGCTCTATGCCCAGGACCGCTGGTCGCTGCTGATCGTGTTCCAGGCCATGGATGCCGGCGGCAAGGACAGTGCGATCAAGGCGATCTTCGAGGGCATCAACCCGCAAGGCTGCGAGGTCCATGCCTTCAAGGCGCCGAGCAGCAAAGAGCTCGACCACGACTTCCTCTGGCGCCACGCCATCGCGCTGCCGGAACGCGGTCATATCGGCATCTTCAACCGCTCCCATTACGAGGAATGCCTGGTGACGCGCGTGCACCCGGAGATCCTCGTCAAGGAGAAGCTGCCGCAAAGGCTCGTCACCAAGAACATCTGGAAGGAGCGGTTCGAGGATATCGCCGCCTGGGAGCGCTATCTCTGCCGCAACGGCACCGTGGTGCTGAAGTTCTTCCTCAACGTGTCCAAGGACGAGCAGCGCGAGCGCTTCCTCGACCGGCTTGAAGACCCGGCCAAGCAGTGGAAATTCTCGATGGACGACATCAAGGAGCGCGCGCTGTGGCCGCGCTACCAGGCCGTCTACCAGGACATCGTCCGGCACACCTCGACGGCGCATGCGCCGTGGTACGTTGTGCCCGCCGACCACAAATGGTTCGCCCGCGTCGTGATCGGCTCGGTGATCAATGCGACGCTCGAGCAGCTCGACCTGAAATTCCCGCGCGCCGACAAGGCCTCGTTGCAGGAGTTCGAGGCGGTGCGCAAGGCGCTGGAGAAGGAAGGCAAGGGGAAGCGGTAGGGCGCGGCGGTCGCCGCTCTCGTAGGGTGGGCAAAGCGAAGCGTGCCCACGCCGTCCAAAGACGTGGGCACGGCGCTGGCGCGCCTTTGCCCACCCTACGACTTCAGCGCGAGCGAAGCTCGTCGCGGCAGCGCAAGCCCTCAATACCCGCGCGCCCACCAATAGCAGAAGCGCTCGATATTGGCGGGAAGGGCAGTCTCGTAGTTCGCCCATTTTTCGTATTTCGGCAGCTTCACCTCTTTCATCGCGGTGTCGAAGCACTTGCCGCTATCGGCCGCCTTCTTCACTTCAGTGGAGAGGTCCTCCATGTAGGCGATGTCGTCCTCGATGTCCTTCTTGGTGCCGAAGCGGCCACCTGCATAGGGATGGCCAGGAATCATCCGCTCCCAATCGAGCGACGCCAGCTTCTTCAGCGAGGCGATGTATTCGAGCGGCGAGGCATTGTCGGGGATGTTGCGGAACTGGACCTGCTCGATCGGGGCGAAGTCGACCACGAAGACGATCTTTTCCTTCGGCAGCCGCATCACCAGCGAATTGTCGGAATGGTTGCGGCCGACATAGTTCAGCTCCAGCGTGGTCCCGCCGAGCGTGATGCTCTTCTTGTCGTCCACCACCTGATCGGGCATCACGACGTCGGCGAGCAGCGATTTCTGCTTCTTCAGCTCGAGAAAGCGCTCCTTGGTCCGCCGGTGCGCGATGAAGGTGGCGCCAAGATCCTTGAAGGGCTGGCCGCCGGCGATGTGGTCGTAGTGGTGATGGCTGTAGACGACGTATTTGATCGGCTTGTCGGTGACGGCCTTGATCGCGTCGATATAGGGCTTGGCGGGACGCAAATAGGAGATCGGGTCGGTCGCGATCACGCCCTGCGGCGTCACGATGAAGATCGATTGATGGCCGCCATAGCGGAAGACGTAGACGTTCTCGGTGCCGTCAACCTTCTTCGTCGAGGTCTGCGGCGGGCTTTGTGCGAATGCCGATCCGGTGGCGAGGGCGGCGAGAACGGTGATGCAAATGGACGCTTTCATCGCTGGCTTTCTTGAAATCGAACAAGGGAAAAGTGAAGGATATTCTCTTCGACACAAACGCAGCGGCAAGGGATTTATTCCTCCCTGCGTGCAGCCAAACTGTCGCGGGAACCGCCGCGCGTTCAAATGTGATTCCACGGCCCGCTGATCCCGCTTGACAGTTTCGTGTCACGGGAGGAGCATGTCGTTGGTCGCAAACAAGCGACGCGCAACGTCCACCTCATGAGCAAGGGGAGGTCTATGACACCACCTCCGCAAACCCAGCCGCGTTAAGTGCGATGGAGCTCGTTCGGACTATCGCATAGCGGCAGAAACCGCGAACGGCACGCCGGGTACAGGTTTAGAGGGCTCCATCAGTGTGGCATGGCCCCTACCTGCCCGGCGCTGTATTTTGCATCACATCGATCGTGTCGAATAGCCGCGACGAGGCTGCTGCGCCGATTGCCGTTTTGACATCCTGATTTTCTCCTCCTCCTCCTTCCTCCTCGCCGTCATTCCGGGCCGACGCCCGGAATGACGGAGGCGTTTTGCCGTGCCTCGGAGCTCTGCCGATCTCGCGGGTTCCCCCATCTTCGCATCGCGGCAAATGCCAAGAGAATGTCGTCTCGAAGGCCAACTTCCGACACAGGCTAAGGGCGAATAACGGCCATCCGACATGACGCATGCGCTTTGCGCGGTGACGGTCTCGTTGCCGCCGGCGCATGCAATTTATTTCAGGGAATCCTCGTGTCGCATAAGCTTGCCTCGGCTCTCTTCGCCGCTCTCTTCCTCGCAATCATTCCTCTCTCCGGCGCCCGCGCCGAGCCGCCGCGGCCGGCGACGAGCAATGCCGCTGCGTTGTCGCCCGAGGACGCCAGGCGTGCATTGGAGACGCTCCAGGACGACAAGCGCCGTGCGCAGATGATCGATACGCTGCGGGCGATCGCCACGGCCTCCGGTCAGCAGCCGCCTGCGTCGCCCGCGCCCGAGCAGAAGTCGCCGATCCCGCTCTCGGCCGATGGTCTCGGCGCGCAGCTCCTGCTCACGGTCTCCGAGGAGATCGGCGAGATTTCGAGCGAGATTGCGAGCGTCGCGCGGACGATCACGCATTTCCCGGCGTTCTATTACTGGATCGTGCGGACCGCGAACGACCCTGCGGCCTATAATCTGCTGATCGAGATCGCCTGGAAGCTGGCATTGGTGATCGGCTGCGCGCTCGCCGCCGAATGGGTGCTGTTCCGCCTGATCCGGCGCCCGGTCGCGTTCCTGGAGGGACGCGTGCCGCAAACCGCGCATTTGCCGTCGCAGGTATTGCCGATCGCCGATCCGCCGTCGTCGGTCGTCGATGTCACTCCCGCGCCCGAGCTGCACAAGCGGCGTCACAGCCTCGCGCGGGCCTGGCAGGTCATGCTGCGGTTGCCCCTCGTGCTCGGCCGTCTCGTGCTCGAGCTGCTTCCCGTCGTCGTCTTCGTCGGTGTCGCGACGGCATTGCTGGGCACCGAAGTCGGCCAGCCCACCACCGTTCGTCTCGTGATCCTCGCGGTCGTCAACGCCTATGCATCCTCGCGCGGGCTGATCTGCGCGGTGCGGGCGCTGGCCGGGCCGTTCGGCCTGTTCCCGGTGCGGGCCGAGACCGCGGCCTATATCGAGATCTGGGCGCGCCGCATCGTCGGCGTCGGCGTCTCCGGCATCGCCTTTGCCAATGTGGCGCTGCTGCTCGGCTTGCATCGTGCCGGCTATGCGGCGCTGCTTCGCATGGTCATGCTAATCGTGCACCTGTTTGTCGTCGTCATCATCTTGCAATGCCGCCGCCAGGTGGCTCAGGCCATCCGCGCGCCGGCCGAGCGGCAGGGCATCGCCGCCCGTCTGCGTGACCGCGTTGCCGGCGGCTGGCATTATCTTGCCATCGCGCTCGATCTGGCGCTGTGGGCGGTGTGGGCGCTCAACATCCGCAACGGCTATTCGCTGCTGCTGCAATATTTCGTCGGCACGATCGCAGTCGCCCTGATCACGCGCGTTGCTATCATGCTGACGCTCAGCCTGATCGACCGCGGCTTTCGCATCAAGCCGGAGATCCTGCAGCGCTTCCCGGGCCTGGAGGTCCGCGCCAACCGCTATCTGCCGCTGCTGCGCAAGATCGTCTCCGGCGTGATCGCCTTCATCGGCTTCGTTGCCATGCTCGAGGTCTGGGGCGTGGATGCCATCGTCTGGTTCTATGGCGGCCAGATCGGCAGCCGGCTGATCTCGGCCGTGGTGACCATCGGCCTTGCCGTGTTCATCGCCGCCGCGATCTGGGAGGCGAGCAACGCACTCCTGGACCGCCAGATCAACACGCTGTCGCGCGACGGGCATTATGCGCGCGCCGCGCGCCTGCGCACCTTCCAGCCGATGCTGCGCACCGCGCTGCTCTGCCTGATCGCCACCGTTGTCGGCCTCACCGCGCTCAGCGAGATCGGCGTCAATGTCGCGCCGCTGCTCGCGGGCGCTGGCATCGTCGGCATCGCCATCGGCTTCGGCTCGCAGAAGCTGGTGCAGGATCTCATCACCGGCCTGTTCCTGCTGTTGGAGAACACTGTGCAGGTCGGTGACAATGTCAGCGTGTCGGGGCTGTCGGGCGTGGTCGAGAACGTTTCCATTCGAACGATACGGCTGCGCGCCGGTGATGGCGCCGTGCACATCGTGCCGTTCAGCGCGGTCACGACCATCACCAATGCCAGTCGCGGCGCCGGCAATGCCTCGGTCAGCGTCAACGTCGCCTACAAGGAAGACACCGACCGCGCGGGCCAGATCCTCAAGGATATCGTCGAGGAGATGCGCCGCGAGCCGGACTTCCGCGCCTTGATCCGCGGCGACCTCGAACTGTGGGGCATCGACAAGGTCGACGGTGCGATGGTGTCGATCGTCGGCCAGATCCGCTGCACCGAGGCCGGGCGCTGGCCGGTCCAGCGCGAATTCAACCGTCGCATGAAGCTGCGCTTCCAGCAGAACGGCATCAACGTCGCATCGGCGACCCAGACCATCCTGATGCATATCGCGCCGCCGGCCGACAGCGCCGCCACTCTGACGCCGCGGCGCGCGGCCGGATAGACGCCGAAACTTACCGCTTGCCTCGGCCCGTTCGGCAGCGTTCACTCGCCCTCCAGCCCGCAGACGACATGCGGGCGGCAAAAAGGGTGGGAGAGGCTGATGCGGGGGCTGTGGGCCGTGTTGCGCGGTCATGTGATCGTCATTTGCGCGTTGCTGGGATGGGTGGTTTCGCCCGCGCCCGGTCATGCCCAGCCGTTTCCCTCGCGCCCCATCACCCTCATCGTACCCTTCGCCGCAGGCGGCCCGACCGATACGCTGGCGCGGATCCTGTCCGAGCGGATCGCAGCGGAACTGCACACCACGGTCGTGGTCGAGAACGTGGCGGGCGCATCCGGCAGCATCGCCGGCGCGCGCGTCGCACGCGCGGCGCCGGACGGCACCACGATCACGATCGGGCATTGGGGCACCCATGTGCTGAACGGCGCGATCTTCAAGCTGCCCTATGACATCCTCGGCGATTTCGAGCCGGTCGCGATGATCGCGATGGGAACGCAGCTCATCGTCGGCCGGAAGACGCTCGAGGCGAACAGCCTGAAGGAGATGATCGCCTGGCTGAAGGCCAATCCCGGCAAGGCCACCGCAGGGACGGCCGGTGCCGGTACCGGCGCCCATGTCGCCGGCGTCTTCTTCAAGAACAAGACCGGCACCGATTTCCAGTTCGTGCCTTATCGCGGCGCAGGGCCTGCCATGATCGATCTCGTCGCCGGCCAGATCGACATCATGTTCGACCAGGCGTCGAACTCGCTGCCGCACGTCAAGAGCGGCGCGATCAAGGCCTTCGCGGTGACCTCGCCGACCCGGCTCGCCTCAGCGCCCGACGTTCCGACCGTCGACGAAGCAGGTTTGCCGGGTCTTTATATTTCCTACTGGCACGGCATCTGGGCACCGAAGAACACGCCGAGGGAGATCGTCGGCAAGATCAACGCGGCGATCGTCGCCGTGCTCGCCGATGCGTCCGTCAAGCAGCGCTTCGGCGAACTCGGGCAAGAGATACCGCCGCCCGACCAGCAGACGCCCGCAGCACTCGCCGCGTTCCAGAAGGCCGAGACCGAGAAATGGTGGCCGATCGTGAAAGCGGCGGATATCAAGCCGGAGTAGGGCTGTTGCTTCGTCATTCCGGGGCGCGACAAAGTCGCGAACCCGGAATCCATCAAGCTGCAGAACTACCGCCCAATGGATTCCGGGTTCGCGCTGTCGCGCGCCCCGGAATGACAAGGGGAGAGAGCGGACGCTGCCCCTAATACCTGCCACGAGAAAGATCAGCCTCGCCCCGTTAACCTTTTCACGCGCGACTGCCAGTCGTTCGCGCAAATCTCGCTGCGGTGCGAGATCACAATCGAGGCCTCGGTCTCTACGTCCTTGATCTCAATGGAGCGCTGGCCGACAATGCGCGCGGTTCAATGTGCTTCTTGGGGGAATTCGTGAATAGACCTGCCCGGGTCGTTGCCCAATCGACGTCGTCAAATCCGCCGCAAGGCATGGCGCTGCTGCGCGATCCCCTGCTCAACAAGGGCACTGCCTTCACGGAATCCGAGCGCGCCGCACTCGGTCTGCGTGGCCTGTTGCCGCCTTGCGTGCTGACGATGGAGACCCAGGCGCAGCGCGTGCTCACCAATCTGCGCACGCTGCCGACGGATCTGGAAAAATATGTCGCGCTGAACGCGCTGCATGACCGCAACGAGGCGCTGTTCTTCCGCGTCGTCGTCGACAATATCGACGAGATCCAGCCGATCATCTACACGCCCACGGTCGGGCTCGCCTGCCAGAAATACGGCCTGATCTTCCAGCGCCCGCGCGGCATGTTCATCTCCTCGCGCGACCGCGGCCAGATCGCCGAGCTCTTGAAGAACTGGCCCTATCAGGCCAAACTGATCGTCGTCACCGACGGCGAGCGCATTCTGGGCCTCGGCGATCTCGGCGCCAACGGCATGGGTATTCCGGTCGGCAAGCTCTCGCTCTATTCGGCCTGCGCCGGCGTGCATCCGGAAGCGTGCCTGCCGATCGTGCTCGACGTCGGCACCAACAACGAAGAGCTTCTGAACGATCCCTATTATCTGGGCCTGCGCGAGCGCCGGCTCACGGGCGAAGCCTATGACACCTTCGTCGACGAATTCATGACCGCCGCGCGAAAAACCTTTCCGGGCGTGCTGATCCAGTTCGAGGATTTCGCCAATCATGCGGCGTTCAAGCTGCTGCACAAATATCGCGACGAAGCCTGCGTCTTCAACGACGACATCCAGGGCACCGCAGCGGTGGCGCTCGCCGGCCTGTTCTCGGCGCTGCGCGTGAACGGCGGCAAGCTGAAGGACCAGAAGATCCTGTTCCTGGGAGCGGGCGAGGCGGCGACCGGCATCGCCGATCTCGTGGTGTCGGCGATGATGGCGGAGGGCGCGACGGAGGCGGACGCGCTCCGCCGCAACTGGCTGGTGGATTCCCGCGGCCTCGTCGTCGGCGGCCGCGAGGGCCTCTCCGGCCACAAGCTGCGCTATGCGCACGCTGGTCAAGCGCCGATCTCCGACTTCCTCACCGCGATCAAGACGCTGAAGCCGACGGCGATCATCGGCGTGGCCGCGGTCGGCGGCGCCTTTACGCCCGAAGTGCTGAAGGCGATGGCCGAGCTCAACGAGCAGCCGATCGTGTTCGCGCTCTCCAATCCGACCTCGAAGGCCGAGTGCTCGGCGGAAGATGCCTATCGTTACACCGACGGTCGCGCGCTGTTCGCCTGCGGCAGCCCGTATGATCCGGTGACGCTGAACGGCCGCAGCTTCGTGCCGCGCCAGGGCAACAACTCCTACATCTTCCCCGGCGTCGGCCTCGGCGTCATCGCCAGCGGCTCGAAGCTAGTGACGGACGAGATGTTCATGGCGGCCGCCCATACGCTTGCCGATTGCGTCGGCAAGGATGATCTTGCGCAGGGCAGTCTCTATCCGGCGCTGCCGCGCATCCGCGAAGTCTCCATCCGCATCGCCGCCGCGGTCGCGGACGTCGCCTATCAGCGCGGGCTCGCGGACGGACCGGCGCCCAACGACGTCAAGGCCCTGGTCCAATCCCAGATGTACGAGCCGCATTACTGAGCGGTCGTCCCGCGTCAAAGCGGCGCGATAGGGTCCCGACACTTCCACACCGTCATGGCCGGGCTGTCCCGGCCATCCACCTCTTGCTGAAGCGCACAAAGAACGTGGATGCCCGGGACAAGCCCGGGCATGACGGCCTCGTGTACCGTCAACGACACCAGGCCAGGCCGATCATAGATCCTCACACCGCCGCCACCATCTCAGGTGGAATCGCCATTGTGCCGCGCGACCCTATATGCGACAGTCTGTAGCGTTACAAGAAGAACTCAAGCCGCAAGGTCAGATGCCATGGACGATCGTTTGCCCGAACTCGGCGATCTCGAGCACGAGGTCATGCAATTGGTTTGGGCCCATGGTCCCGTCACGGCCGAGATCGTGCGTGAACGCCTGTCGCGGCGCCTGAAGGAATCGACGGTGCGCACGGTGCTGCGCCGGCTCGAGGAAAAGGGCTATTGTCACCACACCGTGGACGGCCGCACCTATGTCTACCATGCCGCCGAAGAGCGCGCGAAGGTGGCGGCCAAGGCGGTGCAGCGTATCGTCGACTGGTTCTGCAATGGCTCGATCGAGGAGGTCCTCGTCGGCATGGTGGACAACAAGATGCTCGACCAGCAGCAATTGCGCACGCTGGCCGATCAGGTGGCCAAGGCGAAGAAAGCGAGGGGAGTGAAGAAAGAATGATCGCAACTCTGGCGGAGGCGGCACTGCGCTCCCTGGTGCTGGGAGGCGTCGTCTGGTTCGGTCTCAACCTGTTTCGCGTGCGCAATCCGCACGTTCACATGACGGCCTGGGTCGTCGTGCTGCTGGCCTCGCTGGCGATGCCCTTCGTGATGCATTGGCCGACGCTCACGATCAGCCGCCTGCCTCTGCCGGTCGCCGTGCCGGATGATTTTCTGCCCGCCGACCTCTCGATGCTGGAGACGCCGCAGCCCGTGCTGCCGGTCGCGCCGGGCATCGATGTCGCGCCGCAGGTTTCCAGGAGCGGCTGGTCGATCAATTGGTGGCTGGTTGCCGGCATCGTCTATGCCGGCGTCGCCGGCCTGTTGCTGCTGCGGCTCGCGATCGGTCTCTGCCTGACCTGGCGGCTGGCACGGGCGGCAAAGCCGATCGGCGGCGTCGAGACGAGCGGCACCGATGTGCGCGTCAGCCGCGAAATCGGCGGTCCCGTCACCTTCGGCTCGACCATCCTGGTGCCGCCGCAATTCTTCGGCTGGGACGCCAAGAAGCGCCTCGCCGTGCTCGCGCATGAGGGCGCGCATGTCGCCAATCGCGACTTCTACGTCCTTCTGCTGGCGTCCCTCAACCGCACGGTGTTCTGGTTCAGCCCGTTCTCGTGGTGGCAGCTTGCGCGCCTTGCCGAACTCGCCGAGATCATCAGCGACGCCGAGGCGATCGAGGTCATCGACGACCGGCTGTCCTACGCGGAAATCCTGCTCGATTTCGCCAGTACGGTGAAGCCGAGGCCGGTCGAGCTCGCGATGGCGCGGGCCGCGACCGTACGTGCCCGCGTCGAACGCATCATCGCGGCGGCCGCGATGCCCGTCGCGGTGAGCTGGCGCAAGCGGCTGTGGATCGTCGCCGCGATCGCCCCGGCCATGGTCGTGTCCGCCGGCATGATCGCCTATCGCACGCCGGATGCGGCGCCTGTCGCCGCGGAGACTGGAGAGGTGCCCGCCCAGCATTACCGCCCGTTCGTCAATTTCTACGCCATGGGTCCGGCCTCGGTGTTCGCCATCTTCCGGGAAGGCGACGACCTCTATGGCCAGCTCACCGGTCAGCGTCGCTTGCCGCTGACGGTCGCAAAGGACGGCACGGCATCCTACGCCGCCACGTCCGGCGAGATCACGTTCGCGCTGGATGCGGAGCGGCGCTCCTCCGAGCTGAAGCTGCGCATGAACGGCCGCGACATTCGTGCTGTCCGCCTCGCGGAGATGCCAGCGTCGTCCGCGGAACCTGCGTCGCTCGATCAGTATGTTGGCTGGTACAGGCTGGCGCCGAACCGCGTGCTCGCCGTGCGCCGCGACGGCAGTCGTCTCTTGCTGCAGGAGACCGGGCAGGACGCGACGCAGGTGCTCGCCGAGGGCACGGATGCCTTCTCTTTCCCAGGCGATCATCTGGTGATCTTCCTGCGCGACGAGCAGGCGAAGGTCTCGCGCGTGCTGGTGCAGAGCGCGGTCTTCGGCGCCCGCCTTGGGGGCCGCGTCGACCCGGCGGTGGCCCAGGCGGTCGAGGCGGATTTCGCGCGCCGCCTCGCCAAGGTGTCCGACAGATTCAGGGAGCAAGTGCCTGCGGCCGGCAGCAAGGAGATGGTCCTGCGCGGCATCGAAGACCTGCGCCGCGGTGCGCCGGACTATGATCGCATGAGCGCGCCGCTCGCGGCCAAGGTCCACCGCTATGTCGGCGAAATGCAATCGACCTTCGTGGCGCTCGGCGCGGTGCAGTCGATCTTCTTCCGCGGCGTCGGTCCGGGCGGCTACGACATCTATGGCGTGAAGTTCGAGAACGGCAGCGCGGAATTTCGCCTGATGATCGAGCCGGACGGCAAGGCCGGCGACGTGCTCTTCCGGGCCGACGGCAATGAAGAGCTCGGCGGCATCATGCCTTGCGCGGAGGAGGCGAGCGTGCGCGGCCGCGCCGGCACCTCGCCGATCAGGATCATGCTCTACAACGAGATGGGCAGCGACATCCAGGTTTACAATCTTGATGCGGATGGCAATCGCAAGTCGCAGATCGTCAGGCCGAATATGACCTGGGCCACCACCACGACGGTGAACAATCCCTGGATGGTCGCCGACAAGTCGGGACGGTGCCTGGAGATCGTGATGCCGGGCCGGCAGACCCGCTTCCACAATGTCGAAGCCTCGAATATCGGCGCGCATCCCGGTCGTGCCGCGCGCCGCGCCGTTCCGATCGCCAATGGCGAGGAGATGCTGCGCCGCTATATCGAGAGCATCGGCAAGGGGCAGCCGGACTACGAGCACATGACGTCGGAAGTGGCCGACATCACGCGACAGCAATTGCCGTTCGACCAGGCGATCCTGGCGCGGCTTGGCGCGCTGCGTGCGGTCTCCTTCCGGGGCGTCACCGCGCTCGACAGCGACATCTACATTGCCCAATTCGCCAACGGTTCGGCGGAATGGCGCATCGGCGTCAGGAACGACACGATCACGAAGATCGCGCTCGGGCCAAATTTCTAAGGGACGCCGGCGGCTCCGGATGTCGTGACGAAGGAGCCGCAATCTCTGCTTGTCGGGCTCCATTGTGAGTGTTACGGTACGTAGCATTACAATTCGTAGCGAATAACTGGGCATCCGCATGAGCAATTCCGCAAAGGCCGAGGCCGTGCTGGCGCTCCATCGCTTCGGGATGGGGCCGCGGCCGGGATCGATTGCCGCTCTCGGGAGCGATCCGCGCGGCGCGCTGATCGCCGAGCTCGACCGGCCGCTCGGCTTGAGCGCTGCCGCCAGCCTTCCCGCCAGCGCGAAGGCCTATCGCACCGTGGCCGATGCCAACGCGCGGCGAGCGGCGCGCGCCAAGCAGGCGCAGCAGCAGGTCAAGAAGCAGCAGATGGCCTCGGCTGCTCCGGGCGATCAGACGCCGGCGCGGGCCGAAGGGCAGGCGCAAGGCTACGCCCAGGAGAAGGATGCGGCCGAGATGGCGGCCAAGCAGGCCGCCGACGCCATTCCCGATCCCGGCCGTCCGATCTATCTGCAGGAAGCCAAGCTGCGCACCGAAGCCGCGCTTGGCGCCGATCTCGGCTTTGCCGAGCGGCTGGTGTGGTTCTGGTCCAATCATTTCTGCATCTCGGCCAACAAGATCCAGAGCATGTCCGGCGCCTATGAGCGCGAAGCGGTTCGCGCCAACGCGCTCGGCCGCTTCGTCGACCTCTTGCTCGCCGCCGAAGGCCATCCGGCCATGCTGTTCTATCTCGACAATCTCGGCTCGATGGGGGCGAACTCGGTCGCCGGCATCAATCGCAGCAGCGGCCTCAACGAGAACATCGCGCGCGAGATCATGGAGCTGCATACGCTCGGCGTGCGCACCGGCTACACCCAGGGCGACGTCATCAGCTTCGCCAATGTCATGACCGGTTGGACGCTGGTGCCGCCAGGCGCCGATCCCCAGCATGGCGGCGACTTCACCTTCAATCCGCGGCTGCACGAGCCCGGCGGGCAGACCGTGCTCGGCAAACGCTATGAGCAGGAGGACGTCGAGCAGGGCCGTGCCGTGCTGCGCGATCTCGCCGCGCATCCGGCGACAGCGACCCATGTCGCAACCAAGCTCGCACGGCACTTCGTCGCCGACGAGCCGCCGCCCGCCCTGGTCGAGCAGATGGCGAAGCGCTTTCGCGACACCGATGGTGATCTCAAGCAGGTCGCCATCGCCATGGTGTCGTCGGACGAGGCGTGGCGCCCGCCGCCGGCAAAGCTCAAGCGTCCGAGCGAATGGGTCGTCGGCATGGTGCGTGCGACCGGCATCACCCAGGTCGATCCCGTGCTCTACACCGGCGGCCAGCAACTGCTCGGCGAGCCGCTGTGGCGCCCGTCCGCGCCCAAGGGATATCCGGACGACGAGGCGAGCTGGATCGACGGCGTCGGCCGCCGGCTCGACATCGCCAACAATTTTGCCGAGCGCATCAGCGGCATGGCCGATCCGCAAGCCATCATCGAGGATGTCTTCGCATCGCAGATCTCATCCGAGGTGAAGCAGGCGGTCGGCCGCGCCGAGAGCCGGCAGCAGGCGCTGGCGCTGCTGTTCATGTCGGCGGATTTTCAGAGGAGGTGAGCATGGGTATCGTCAATCACCTGCCGACAAGGCGTGAGCTTCTGGCCGGCTCCGGCGCGCTGTTCGCGTGGAGTCAGATGCCGCGGATCGCGCGCGCGGAAGGACGCGATCCGCGCCTGCTCGTCATCGTGCTGCGCGGCGCGCTCGACGGTCTCGGCGTCGTCGCGCCGGTCGGCGATCCCGACTGGATCTCGCTGCGCGGCGATCGCGCGCTGGTGCTGGACGGCAAGACGCCGGCACTGCCGCTCGATGCCTTCTTCGCGCTCAATCCGGCGATGCCGAACCTGCACCGCCTCTACAAGAGCGGCAAGGCCGCGATCGTCCATGCGGCCGCGACGCCCTATCGCGAGCGCTCGCATTTCGACGGCCAGGATGTGCTGGAGAGCGGCTTCACCAGGCCCGGCGCGACCGCCTCGGGCTGGCTCAACCGCGCGCTGCTCGCGATGGAAGGCGGCGGCCGCGTCGATCCGCGCGGTAGCCGCGCGCTCGGCATCGGCTCGGTGACGCCGCTGGTGGTGCGCGGCTCCGCGCCGGTCATGACATGGGTGCCGCAGAGGCTGCTGCCGGCGAGCGAGGACACGCAGCGCCGCCTGCTCGACCTCTATCAGCACACCGATCCCAAGCTTGCGACCGTGCTCGAGGCGCGCATCAAGCTCGCTTCGCTCATGGGAGCACCGGGCACGGGCGAAGCGATGTCGGACGATCCGACGCTGGCGCCGCCGGGCATCGCGCGCGTGCGCGCCTATTTCGCGGAAGCGGCCGGCACCGCCGCGCGCTATCTCGCCAAGCCCGACGGCCCGCGCGTCGGCGCCATGGGCTTCGTCGGGTGGGACACGCACATCGCCGAGGGCGCAGCTTCGGGCCAGCTCTACAATCTGCTCGGTGCGCTCGACGGCGCCTTCGCCGCGATCGAGAGCAACATGGGCGAGGCCTGGAAGGAGTCGGTCGTCGCCGTCGTCACCGAGTTCGGCCGCACCGCGCGCATCAACGGCACGCAGGGTACCGACCATGGCACCGGCACGGTCGCCTTCCTGATCGGCGGCGGGCTTGCCGGCGGCCGCGTGATCGCGGACTGGCCGGGATTGAAGCCGGCGCAACTGCTCGAGGATCGCGATCTCAAGCCGACCACCGATCTGCGCGCCGTGCTGAAGGGCCTGCTCAGGGATCATCTGCGCGTCGAGGAGAAGGTGCTGGCCGAGCTGGTCTTCCCCGGCAGCGCCGACATCAGGCCGCTGGAAGGTCTCGTCGGCTGAGGGAACGAACCTCGCAACTCGATCGGGTTCATGATGTGCACACTGACACAATTGGATCTCGACTTTCTCGCCGGCCTGAAAACCGGCTGGTGGCGGCTCTATCGGCGTGAGCTTGCGCGGCTGATGAAGGGTGAGGCCGAGGCGAACGATGCCGAGCCGAAGACGCGCCCGATCGCATGGCGGGTCGTCTCGGGCTGATTTTTCGTCGCCGCTGTCCCGATTCAGGACGTGTCACTGTGATGGAATCGTCACAGCTGATGCGAAACCGTGGCGGCCCTACGCCCGCTTTTGTTCCGACAAGGTTTGGCCCTCATTGCCCACCGAAAATCCGCCCCAGTTCGGAGGGGCGTACCATGTCTTGCATTGCACATGCCGAAACTGCCCGGATTTCCCCCGCAGCCGCATCCCGGTTGCTGCTCGCAATCATCGCCGGTGCCTCGCTCGCCGCTTGCGCGCAATCGCCGGTCGGCCGCCAGAAGGCAGATCTCGCGACGACTAACCGACAGGCCGCAGTCGAGCGGCCGCACCGCGTGGAGGCGCTGCATCCACGGCCGATCAGCCGGGCACGCCTTCCCGAGGCGCCGGGCGAGACCAGGCAGGCCTCGCACGGCCTTGCAAGCTTCTACTCGGACACGGAGACCGCGAGCGGCGAGAAGTTCGACCGCAACGAATTGACTGCGGCGCATCCGAGCCTGCCGTTCGGCACGAAGCTGCGCGTCACCGACGTATCCTCCGGCCGCTTCGTCACCGTTAGGGTCAATGATCGCGGACCGTTCGTCCGTGGCCGCGTGGTCGACATCTCGCCCTCCGCGGCCGAGGCGCTCGGCATGGTCGACAAGGGCCTCGCCAATGTCCGGCTCGACGTCGTGCAATGAGGCGGAAGCATCGGTCGCGGCCCGCGCGCTTAACCCGCTGTTAGCGGCTTCTCAAGCACCATGCTTGTCCGATCAATTTGGGGCTGTTGGGGAGGCGGACGCTTGAAGACGATCCAGTATCTCGAAGATCAGGCCGCGCGCGCCGAACGGCTCGCCAAACGGATCACCGATACGCTGACGATCGAAAAGCTCGAGACCTTCGCCGTCGAACGCCGCCGCGAGATCGAGGTCATCGCCGGCAGATATCGCCGCGCATAGCGCCCGCAAACCATGCTCTGAACGCATTCGTCCTTTCCGCAACGCGCGGAACTTCTTGGCCTCTCCTGCGTCATATGGGCAGTGGAGAAAGAGGAGGACACCATGGGTTTTGGACGAGGTGCTTTGCTTTGGCTGCTTGGCGTGCCGCTGCCGATCGTTCTGCTGCTGGCATTGTTCTGGCATCACTGAGGTCGTCACACGACACGAAAAGCGCCGCGGAAGCGGCGCTTTTTTGTTGCCTGCGCATAAGGGCTCGACCTTTCCAGTGAAGGGATGGCGCAAGCTCTCTAGGAATGGTTTTCGACGAAGTCGCTGAGATAGTCCGGCAGCTTCACGCCGTCGATATCGCAGCGTGCGCGGATCTCGCCGGCGACATCGGTCGAGATGTCCTTCATCCAATGTTCGAGCGTGTTGAACGAGATCACCTTGATCGGATCGTTGAAGCAGCCGGCGACGAGCTCGCCGATCGTGGCGTCGAGGTCGCTGCGCTCGACACGGATCTCGGTCGCGTTGTCGCGGCGGTCGATCACCACGAACAGGGTCTGGTCTGCGCCATAGGGCACGACATGAGATGATGGGCCAGCTTCAAGCATCCTCAGGGCACTCGCGACTTGGCTTTCCGGACTTGGCATCCCATTAACGGGAAAATCCGGAAGAAGGTTCCAACGCGATTTTCGGAAGTGCCGTTAGAGAAATTCTCTCAGGCGCGCGAGCTCGAGGACGTGCTCGGGCGAGAGGGTTTCGGTGACGAGCGGCGGCTGCGACGCGGTGCGGATCTCGTAGAGGTGCCGGGTTGCCGCCGGCTTGCCCATGAACGCCGAGATGCATTCGTCGAGCGTGCCTTCGATGACCTGGTAAGGCTCCCGGTCAGGCTGACGCTGATTGGCCAGCGACGGCCATTTGTTCAGAACTGCACGCGCACCGAAGTCGACCTTCGACTCCGCAACCACGTCCCCCATCGTCCCGCCTCACGCAAAAAACGCCCCAGCGCGCGGTCTCGCGTGCCGGGGCCTACACCTGTCGCTGCATCTCAATGCCATCATCACAACGCGGCAGCCGGGAAAAGGTTCCCGAACCGCCGCGTGATGATCAGCTCGCCGCGGCCGCGATTTTATGACCCGGGCTGGCCTGACCGTGGCCGGAGGCATCGTCGCGGCTGACCTCGGGCGGGAGTCCGGCGAAGCGCCGCAAGGCTTCCGCCATCTGCACCCGGCCCGCCACGCCCGTGATCACCACGTCGACCATGGTGTAGGACGAGTGGAAATGGCCGTGCGCCTTCAGCTGTTCGACCGGGACGCCCGCGGCCGACATCGCCTCGGCATACGCGACGCCTTCGTCGCGCAGCGGATCGAATTCGCAGGTCACCACGAGAGCCGGCGGCAGCCTGTCGACCTTGCCGCGCAGCGGCGAGGCGCGCGGATCGGTGCGGTCGGCCGGTGAGCAGTAGAGGTCCCAGAACCAGTACATCAGCGAGCGCGTCAGGAAGTAGCCTGTCGCATTGTCGTTGTAGGAGGGACGGTCGAAGCTGCAGTCGGTGACCGGGCAGATCAGAAGCTGGCCGGCGATCTCGGGCCCGCCACGGTCGCGCGCGAGCTGGCAGGTGACGGCAGCGACGTTGCCGCCGGCGCTCCAGCCGGCAACGAGGACCGGGCCCGCCTTGCCGCCGAGTTCAGTGGCGTGCTCGGCGATCCAGCGTGTTGCCGCATAGCCATCTTCGGCCGCGGTCGGGAAGCGATGCTCCGGCGCGTGGCGATAGCCGACGCTGACGAACATCATGCCGGTCCGCCGCACCATGTCGCGGCAGAACGGCTCGTCCGACTGCTCGTCGCCGAGCACCCAGCCGCCGCCGTGGAAATAAACCACGACGGGATGCGGCCCCGGCGTGGCCGGCTTGTAGATCCGGTAAGGCAGCGCGCCGCCGCTGACGGGCAGGGTGCCGTCGCTGATGTCGCCGATCAGCCGTCCCGCAGGCCGGCCCTTGTTGAACTCGTTGACGAAGGCGCGTGCGCCTTCCGCGCCCATCGACTCGATCGGCGGCAGGTTGAGGGTTGCCAAGAGGTTGAGCACCAGCCGCACGTCCGGCTGCAGGCGCACCACCTCGCCGTCATTGCATTGCGTGGCGCCATTGGGGCCGGTGAGCTTGAAGCCGAGCATGCCGCGGCTCGTGACCTCGTCGCAGATGCTGCGATAGGGGCCGACGCCGCCGGTATAGGGCATCAGGGCGTGCACCTTGCCGGGAACGTTGGCGCCCGTGTACCAGGTGTTGGCAAGCCGATGCAGTGTCACCATCGAGCAGTCGGCCATGTGCCTGTTCCAGCCGGCCTGCGCCGTCTCGGTCGGCTCCATCGTCGTGAAGCCGGCATCGCGCAGAGCGGCCAGCCGATCGACCACCCAGTCGACATGCTGCTCGATCGACACCGCCATGTTCGACAGCACCGACGGGCTGCCGGGCCCTGTGATCATGAAGAAGTTCGGGAAGCCCTCGACCGTGAGACCGAGATAGCTCTGCGGTCCGTGCGCCCAGACGTCGGTGAGCGACTTGCCGCCGCGCCCGGTGATCGGATGCACGGCGCGGATCGCGCCGGTCATGGCGTCGAACCCGGTCGCGAACACGATGACGTCGACGTCGATGCCGCGCTTGGCCGTGGTGATGCCGCTCGCCGTGATCGCCTTGATCGGCTCCTGGCGCAGATTGACCAGCGTGACGTTGGGCCGGTTGTAGGTCGCGTAGTAATTGGTGTCGAGGCACGGGCGCTTGGCGCCGAAGGGATGGTCGTCCGGCATCAGCGCCGCGGCGGTCTCGGGATCCTTGACCGCGGCGCGGATCTTCTCGCGGATCAGGTCCTGCACGATCTTGTTGCCGTCGACGTCGACGGCCTGGTCGGCCCAGAGCTGCGTCAGGATGTGGACGAGGTCGCCGGCGGCCCAGGCGCGTTCGAACCGCTCGCGCCGCTCGGCATCGCTCAATTGCCAGCTCACGACGGTTTGTTGCGGGTAGGGCACGCCCGCCATCGACTGGCGCGCCTGCTCGCGATAGGCCGCGCGATCGCTCTGCAGCAGGTTCATGCGGTCCGACGGCGCCGGGCCGTTATGTGCGGGCAGTGCGAAGTTCGGCGTGCGCTGGAATACGGTCAGATGCGCCGCCTGCTCGGCGATCAGCGGGATCGACTGGATGGCCGACGAGCCCGTGCCGATCACGGCGACGCGCTTGCCTTTGAGATCGACGCCGTCATGCGGCCAGCGTCCGGTGAAGTAGATCTCGCCCTTGAAATCCTTGACTCCGTCGATCTCCGGCGGCTTGGGCGCCGACAGGCAGCCGGTGGCCATGATGTAATGACGGCAGGAGACGGGCGCGCCGTTGCTGGTGGTGATGAGCCAGCGTTCGGCCTTGTCGTCCCATTTGGCTTCGGTGACCTTGGTCTTGAAGCGGATGTCGCGCCTGAGATCATAGCGGTCGGCCACGAAGCCGAGATAGCGCAGGATCTCGGGCTGGGTGGCGTATTTCTCCGACCAGGTCCAGGCCGTCTCCAACTCGGGATCGAACGTGTAGCTGTAGTCGATGGTCTGGATGTCGCAGCGGGCGCCGGGGTAGCGGTTCCAGTACCAGGTGCCGCCGACGTCGTCGGCCTCTTCGAGGGCGACGGCCGAGAGGCCGGCCTTGCGCAGGCGATGCAGGAGGTAGAGGCCGGAAAATCCGGCGCCGACCACGGCGACGTCGACCTGCTCCGCGGTTCCGCGGTCTTCGGAGGCACGTGTGGCAACCATCGCGTCAGACATGGCATTCCTCCCGTATGTTTCGTTTTGCCGGCAGGCTATCGCTGCAGGTTCAGCTTGTCATCATGGCAAGTGCAATCTTCGGTGGTTGTTTGCGGCGGCATCGTGGCCACGTGAATGATGCGGCATTACACGCATCGCGATGCACAATGGCCGTGATCACCCGGGCTAATCATGCCCGATCGGTCTGTGTATGCTTGCGGTTACAAGCCACGCGTAGCGACCGAGCGTCATGCCAGAGTTGAATGAGCGGACCAAAGCGAACATGGACGTCGTCCTGGAGGAGACGTGCCGCCAACTGCCGCATGGCGGCGATCACGACAGCCGCAGATTCATCGCCGAGCGCCTGATCGAGGCCGCACAGGCGGGACATTCCACGCTGGGCGAACTCGGCATCGTCGCGCGCCACGCGCTGGCGGAGATTCTTGCAAAGCGCGATGAGTGAGCCGCGAGACTTGCGTCTTCACGCAGGGGGGACATAACCTCACGGGAACCTTTCAGCGCATCGAGAATCCCAAAAGATGCGATCCCTGCTTGCGCTCATTGCGGTTTCTGCATTCCTTTTGCCCGCCGGTGCGGCCATGGCTCAGCCGGTCGGACAGTTTCCGTTCGCGCTGACTCGCGAAGGACAGATGCTCGGTGCCGTCGAAGGCGAGGTGGCGTCGTTCAAGGGACTGGCCTATGCGGCGCCGCCCGTCGGCGCGCTGCGCTGGTGTCCGCCGCAGCCGACGCCCGAAAACTCGGAGATGCACACCGCCTACGAATATGGCGTGGCGTGTCTTCAGCCGGCGCGGCCCGGGACGAGCGAGGATTGTCTCACGCTGAACGTGTTTCGCCCCTTCGGCGTCGACGGTCCGTTGCCGGTGATGATGTTCATCCACGGCGGCGGCTTCATCAGCGGCACCGCGAACGAGAAGCTGTTCGACGGCGCCCGGCTGGCGCAGGCCGGCCTCATCGTGGTGACGGTCAATTATCGGTTGGGCGCGCTTGGCTGGCTTGCCGATCCCGCGCTGTCGCAAGGCGGCTCCGGCAATTACGGCCTGATGGACCAGATCGCCGCGCTGCATTGGGTTCACGACAACATCGCGGCCTTCGGCGGCGACCCCGGCAACGTCACCTTGTTCGGCCGCGACGCCGGCGCGACCTCGATCGCACTCCTGATGCTGTCCGCGCGATCGCGTGGGCTATTCCATAAAGCCATTCTGCAATCGATCCCTGCGCGCGCGCGGCTGCGCCCGGCGCAGGAGGCGGAGGCTGTCGGCCGGCAATTCGTGGCATCGCTGGCGCCGCAGACCGATCCGCGCGCCGCAGATCCGCGCCGCCTGCTCGCCGCGGAAACCCGCCTCCTGGAGATATCGCGGCACAGCTTCGCGCCGATGCTGGACGGAAGCCTCGTGAACGAGGAGATCGCCGCAGGCTTTGCGGCCGGACATCAAGGCCGCATTCCCCTGATCATCGGCTCGAATGATGACGAGACCGGCTTCGACAGCGAGCCCGACATCAAGGAGGAGGTCGCATCGTCAGGTCTTGCGGGTGATGAGCTGCGCAAGATCTATCCTGACGCTAACAGGCCGTCCGAGCTCGCGGCGCGGCTTTACACCGACAGGGTCTTTTCCGAGCCTGCCCGAATGCTGGCCCGCTTGCACGCGGCAAGCGGCGCGGCGACCTATCGTTATCGCTTTGCCTATGTGCCCGAGGCCAGGCGCGCCAATCCGGAGGGCGGGCGAGGGCGGGAGCTGCAGTTCATCTTCGGTGCGGAGGGCGTGCTGGGCGCGGGCATCTTCTCGCGCGGCGATCGCGAGGTCGCAAGCCGCATGCGGTCCTATTGGATCAACTTCGCCCGGAGCGGCGATCCCAACGGCGCCGGTCTGCCGCGTTGGGAGCAAGCCGCGACAAGCGATCGCCTGCTGCTGATCACGAACGATCGCATCGCGAGCGGCGACGATCCCCTTGCGGAGCGTCTCGACCGGCTCGCGCGCTAGCGCGACAGCAAATGGGTTGGACTTAGGCCGCGAGCTCGACGCGGGGCGCCGGCGTCAGCCGGTCTTCCTCGAGATAGTCCATCGCGCCGTCCTTCTCGACGGCGTAGAACTGCTGGCCTTCACGCGACCGAAAGGCGGCGCGAACGATGCCGCGGCGGCCCTTGTCACTGTTGACGACGTCCCCCAGCGCGAACTTCTTCATCTCACGTCTCACATGTCTTCAGGCCGACTGCTTCGGCCACGCCGGGGATTTTGGGCGGCAAATCGTTAACGACTTGCTAACCATGCCGGTTTGCCTATGCTCGCCGCCGGTCGCGCGGGAACTGGCGCGCCTATTGCCGACGAGACGAGCCCGATGACGCGATTTCCGACCCTGTTTTTGTCGCATGGCGGCGGCCCCTGGCCGTTCATGGAGGACAGGCGGGTGCAATATGCCAAGACCGCCGAGGAGTTCGGCCGCTTGCCGCAATTGCTCCCCGAGAGGCCGAAGGCCGTGCTCGTCATCACCGGTCATTGGGAGGCCGATGCCTTCACCGTCTCGACCTCGGCGCACCCGCCGATGGTGTACGACTATTACGGTTTCCCCGAGCATACCTACCACCTCAAATATCCGGCGCCGGGCCGTCCCGAGCTCGCCGCGCGCGTGAAGGCGCTGCTGGCCGGCGCCGGCGTCGATTGCCGGGAGGATCCCGATCAGGGTTTCGATCACGGTACCTTCGTGCCGCTCGGCCTGATGTATCCGAATGCCGACATGCCGATCGTGCTGCTGTCGATGAAGTCGAGCTACGACGCGGCCGAGCACATCAAGGTCGGCGAGGCCATCGCCTCGCTCCGCGACGAAGGCATCCTGATCGTCGGCAGCGGGCTGACCTATCACAACATGCGCGGCTTCAACCGGCCGGAGTCGAAGCCCGTCTCCTACGATTTCGAGGCCTATCTCAACGAGGCCATCAGCAATCCGGATGCGGCCCGCCGCAACGCGATGCTGGTGGATTGGGAGAACGCCCCGAGCGCGCGCCTCGCGCATCCGCGCGAGGACCATCTGCTGCCGCTGATGGTCGCCGCCGGCGCCGCCGGCCGCGATACCGGCAAGCGCGTTTTCGTGGACGAGGTCGCGGGTGTGGCGATGGCGTCGTATGTGTTTGGGTGAATTCGTAGGGCGGATTAGCGTCAGCGTAATCCGCCGTTCTGCTGCAGCAAAGGTGGCGGATTACGCCTTCGGCTAATCCGCCCTACGCATCTCGCCGGCCTCACCCGTATCTCAGCTTCATCACCAGGATGCATCCGGCGAGCACGATGGTGATGGCGTTGGCGGCGACGAGCGGGGCATCACCCGAAAGCAGGCCGTAGATCAGCCAGAGCGCGAGGCCCAGCACCATGACCAGGAACATGCCGAGCGAGATGTCGCCGGTGGAGCGGGTCTTCCAAACCTTGATGGCTTGCGGCGCGTAGGCCACGGTGGTGCAGGTGGCGGCGGCAAAGCCGATCAGCTTGATCGCGAGAGGGTCCATGCCGGTTCTATAGCATGGATTCGACACGGATCATGCCTCAGGCGCGCGCCGCCATGAGATCGCGATAGAGCGTGGCATAGTCGCCGGCGCGGCCGCGCCAGGAGACGTCGGTCGCAAGGCCGTTGCGCTGCAGCTGCCGCCAGGTCTGCTTGTCGTGGAAGGCGGCGTTGGCCTTGCGCAAGCTGCCGGCGAGGGCCTCGGCCGTCACGGGCGCGAACTTGAAACCGGTGGCGTTGCGGCCCGAGGTGCCGGCCTCGCCGATATCGACGATGGTGTCCTCGAGCCCGCCGACACGCGAGACGATCGGGATGGCGCCGTAGCGCAGCGCGCAGAGCTGGGTCAGGCCGCAGGGCTCGAAGCGCGAGGGTACGATCAGCGCGTCCGAGCCGGCCTGGAGCAGATGCGCCAGAATTTCGTCATAGCCGATCACGACGCCGATCCGGCCGGGATTGGCACGGGCGGCGGCCTGATAGCGCTCCTGGAGATCGCGGTCGCCGCTGCCGAGCAGTGCGAGCTGCATGCCTTCGCCCATAATGGTCGGAATGGTCTCGAGCAGCAGATCGAGCCCCTTCTGCCATGACAGCCGGCTGATGACGCCGAGCAGCGGCGCCTCGTCCGAGGAATCGAGGTTGAACTGCTGTTGCAGCACCGCCTTGTTGGCGGCACGGAACGTCAGATCATCGGCGCCGTAGCGGTAGGCGATGTGCGGATCTTCCTGCGGATTCCAAACAGAGGTGTCGATGCCGTTGAGGATGCCGCTCAGCACGCCGGCGCGTTCGCGCAGCAGGCCGCCGAAGCCCATGCCGCCTTCGTCGCTCTGGATTTCCTGCGCATAGGTCGGCGACACCGTGGTGATGCGATCGGCGAATTGCAGGCCGGCCTTCAGGAAGCTGATGCCGCCGAAATATTCGAGGCCGCGAACGTCGAACGCGCTCCAGGGCAGGCCGATCGATCCGATCAGCTCACGCGCGAACTTGCCCTGATAAGCCATGTTGTGGATCGTCATCACGGTGGCGGGCCGCGGGCGATTGTCATAGTGCAGATAGGCGGGCGCGAGGCCGGCCTGCCAGTCATGGGCATGCACGACGTCCGGCACGAAGGCGGGCACGAGGCCGTGGCCGATGTCGGCCGCAATGCGCGCCAGCGCCGCGAAGCGCAGGCCGTTGTCGGGCCAGTCGACGCCTTCGGGGGTGACGTAGGGATTGCCCGGCCGCGCATAGAGATGCGGCACGTCGAGCACGAACAGGTCGAGCCCTTCGTGGAAGCCGGCGAGCAGCCGCCCGGGACCGCCGAAATAATCCGGCCAGCTCCGGATCTCCGCGGCGCCCGACATCAGCCGCATCACGTCGGGATAGCCCGGCATCAAGGTGCGCATCTCGACGCCGTGCGTCTTCAGCGCGACCGGCAGGGCGCCGGCGACATCCGCGAGGCCGCCGGTCTTGATGATGGGATAGACTTCGGAGGCGACGGCGAGGACGCGGACAGGCGTCATTTATTGAGCCCGTCGAGCATCGCCTGGGTGATCAGCGATATGCCCTGCTCGGTGGTGCGGAATCGCTTGGCGTCGAATTCGGGATCCTCGCCGACGACGAGGCCTTCCGGGATCTCGACGCCGCGGTCGATCACGACGTTCTTCAGCCGTGCGCCGCGGCCGACGTTCACATAGGGCATGATCACGGCATTCTCGACATTGGCGTAGGAGTTGATGCGCACGCCGGTGAACAGCAGCGAGCGCCGCAGCGAGGCGCCGGAGATGATGCAGCCGCCCGACACCAGCGAGCTCACCGCCTGGCCGCGCCGGCTTTCCTCGTCATGGACGAATTTCGCGGGCGGGGTGATCTCGGCGTAGGACCAGATCGGCCAGGCGCGGTCGAACAGATCGAGCTCCGGCACCACGTCGGTGAGGTCGATGTTGGCCGCCCAATAGGCATCCACCGTGCCGACGTCGCGCCAATAGGCGCCGTTGTTCTGGCGCGAGCGCACGCAGGAGGTCGAGAACTGGTGCGCGATGGCGCGGCCGTTTTTGACGAGATAGGGAATGATGTCCTTGCCGAAATCGTGGTTCGAGTTCGGGTCCTCGGCGTCGCGCTTGAGCTGGTCGAACAGGAATTTCGCGTCGAACACGTAGATGCCCATGCTGGCGAGCGAGACGTCCGGCTTGCCCGGCATCGGCGGCGGGTCTTTCGGCTTTTCCAGGAACTCCTGGATCCAGCCGTTCTCGTCGACATGCATGATGCCGAAGCCCGAGGATTCCACGCGCGGCATTTCGAGGCAGCCGACCGTGACGTCGGCGCCGCTGTCGACGTGCTGACGCAGCATCACCTCGTAATCCATCTTGTAGATGTGGTCGCCCGCGAGCACCACGATGAAGCGGGCATTGTGCGACTCGATGATGTCGATGTTCTGGTACACGGCATCCGCCGTGCCGACATACCACATGTTCTCGGAGACGCGCTGGCTCGCGGGAAGGATGTCGAAACTCTCGTTTCGCTCGGGGCGGAAGAAGTTCCAGCCCATCTGAAGATGCCGGATCAGGCTGTGCGCCTTGTACTGGGTTGCCACCGCGATGCGGCGGATGCCTGAATTGACGGCATTCGACAGCGCGAAATCGATGATGCGGGACTTGCCGCCGAAATAGACGGCGGGCTTGGCGCGCCGGTCAGTCAGCTCCAGGAGCCGGCTGCCACGTCCACCAGCCAGGACGAACGCCAGCGCCTGACGGGCGAGCGGCTCATTACCGACGGCACTCATGTCATCCTCCCACTTCCCGCCCGGCGCAGGCCGAGGCCATTTGTCGCGAGAAGCCCCGCGTCCCTTGGAACCGATAGTAACGGTACGAATAGTAAATCGTGAAGTCGGTTGTTGGTTGCGAACGCGGGAAGCTTAATGCTTTGCCTTGGCCGCAGGGCTCGGATGTCGCGCCGTCCTCACCTGGGCGGCAGCTGGCGCGCCAGCCCGTCTCGCACGCTGGCAGCCGCCTTGCAAAGAGGCAAGAGCGAGGCTTGTGCGGCGCACGCAAGTCCGGGCTTCGAAAATCGGGGCTTTGACTTGGCGCAAGGATGCCCGATCATGACACTGCGATCCTTTTCCAAGCGAAACGTCAGACAGGAGTTGAGACGATGAGGGTCTGGAAAACGGTAATTGCCTGTTCGCTGGCCGGCGTGGTCATCGGCGGCCAAATCCAGCAGTCGGCAGCGGCCCCGCTGCCGACCAACGTCGCGACCATGAAGGCCGCGGTCGGCGACGACGTCACGCAGGTGCATTGGCGCGGCGGCGGGTGGGGCTGGGGTATCGGCGGTCTAGCAGCCGGCGCGATCATCGGTGGCGCCATCGCGAGCGGCGCGCCTTACGGCTATTACGGCAGACCGTATTACGGTGGCTATGGCTATCCCGGCTATGGCTATGGTTACGGCTATGCCCCTGCCTATTACGGCGGCTATGCCTACGGGCCGCCCTATGCCTATCCGCGCTATTACCGGCCCTATCGTCCGTATTACGGCTATGGCTACGGCTACAACCGGCCGTACCGGGTCTATCACCGTCACTATTATCGCCGATATTGGTGAGCGCCGCGCGCGCAGCTAGAGCGAGAGCCAGACGATCAGGCTCATGCAGGCGACATGCATGAGCATGATCGCGGCGAGATGCAGCGGGCCGGCCTTCGAGGCTGAGCCCAGCGCATCCCGCCGCGCCCCCGCGCGCGTGAAGCGGATGGAGCGCATTCCAAAGCAATCGGTATCCCCGACACGTTCCTTCTGCATTTCGCGCTGACGACGACATCCCCATTGCTATTTGCATCGCCTCCCTTGCGGCCCCGTGCACCCCGTCAAAAATCAATTCGACGACCACATCGGGAGACCGGCCATGGGCCTGCAAGAAACAAAAATCGAGTCGCTTCCCTTCGTCACCGCCGAACTCAACTATCTCGCGCCTGTTACGGGCAAGCCGCGCACTTACGCGTTCGATCCGCCGCCGGGCGAGCCCAGGAGCACGTCGCTAGCGGAGCCGCATCAGGTGCCGATCTTCGACGCGCGATTGATCGCGAACGATTTCTCGCTCGATCGCGAGGGCTTCGCGCTGGTGCGCCATCCGACGCGTGTGAAGGATTTCTATAACGAGGAAGAGGTGAAGGCGGTCTACTATCCCGCCGTCGAAGCCTTCCTGCGCGCCACGCTGAAGGCCGACCGTGTCGTCATCTTCGACCACACCGTGCGCAAGCGCGTCGAGGGCGCACCTGATATTCGCGGCGGTGGCCCGCGTCAGCCGGCGACACGCGTTCATGTCGATCAGACCGATGTTTCCGGCGCCAACCGCGTGCGCGAGCATCTGCCTGACGAAGCCGAACAGCTGCTGAAGGGCCGCGTGCAGGTGATCAATCTGTGGCGGCCGATCCGCGGTCCCTTGCGTGATTCACCATTGGCGATGGTGGACGGCACGACAGTTGCGCCCGCGGATCTCGTCGCCTCAGACCTGATCTATCCCAACCGCCGCGGTGAAACCTATTCGGTGAAGTACAATCCCGAGCATCGCTGGTTCTACTTCCCGGAGATGACGCCGGACGAGGCGCTGCTGCTCAAATGCTATGATTCCGCAACCGATGGCCGCACGCGCTTCGGGCCGCACACGGCTTTCATCGATCCGACCACGCCGCTGAATGCGGCGCCGCGCGAAAGCATCGAGGTGCGCGCGCTGGTCTTTCACAAACAGTAACAATGTGTGATGGCACGGCCGCGCATTGCGCGGCCGTGTTCTGGGAACCTTGGGGAACAACGCGACGTTTGCAGCGCCGGGCAGGGTCAACCGGGAGCGGTGCCGTGCGAGCGCAGACGACATTTTGTTTATGCCTAGCCACTTTTTCACTGTCAGCCTTCTCCGTCGCCCAGGCCGAAAGCGGGCTTGCATCGTATTACGGATATGGAAAAGCCGGCAAAGGCGGGGAGCTGACCTGCGCGCACCGGACGCGCCCGTTCGGCAGCGTGCTCCGGGTGTCCTATGGCAGCCGCTCGATCCAGTGCCGCGTCAACGATCGCGGTCCCTTCATCCGCGGCCGCATCGTCGATCTCTCGGTGCCGGCTGCCCGCGCGCTCGGCATGATGAGCGCCGGCGTCGTCCGCGTCTCCGTGGAATAGGCGTGCCGTCCTCATAATCGCGTTAGGACCTGACCGGAATTCGTTATAGTGCGCCAAAAGCAGGTGGGGGCGCTATGGCAGGGATCAGGGTGGGACTCGTCGGCTGCGGCTTCGTGTCGGAGCTGCACATGTATGCGTTCCGGCGCGTCTATGGCCTGGATGTCGAGGTCGTGGCGGTCGCAGCGCGCGGCGATCGCGTGGTGGAATTCGCTGGGCATCACGGCATTCCGCGCGTCTATCGCAGCTTCACGGATCTGATAGTGGACCGAGAGCTCGACGTTATCGACATCTGCACCCCGCCCAATCTCCACGCGGAGATGATCATCGCGGCCATGCAGGCCGGCAAGCACGTGATCTGTGAAAAGCCGTTCGCCGGCTATTTCGGGCGCGCAGGCGATGCGCAGCCGATCGGCAAGAATGTGCCGAAGGCGCTGATGTACGAGCGGGTGCTGGAAGAAATGGACGAGACGCGCGCCGCAATCGAGCGCACCGGAAAACTCTTCATGTATGCCGAGGACTGGGTCTACGCGCCGGCGGTGACCAAGACCGCGGAGATCATCAGGGCGACGAAAGACAAGATCCTGTTCATGAAGGGCGAGGAGAGCCATTCCGGTTCGCACGCGGCGCACGCCGCGCAATGGGCGATGACCGGCGGCGGCTCGTTGATCCGCATGGGCTGCCATCCGCTTTCGGCCGTGCTGTATCTCAAGCAGGTCGAGGCCAGAGCGCGCGGCGAGACCATTCGTGTCGCCAGCGTCACCTGCGATGTCGGCAATGTCACCGCCGCCCTCAAGCCCGAGGAGCGCACCTACATCAAGGCCAATCCCGTCGATGTCGAGGACTGGGGCACGTTGACGGCGACCTTCTCCGACGGCACCAAGGCGACCGTGTTCTCCGGCGACATGATCATGGGCGGCGTGCGCAATTTGATCGAGACCTACACCTCCGGCGGCTCGCTGTTCGCCAACATCACGCCGAACAATCATTTGATGAGCTATCAGACCTCCGAGGAGAAGCTCGCCTCCGTCTACATCACCGAAAAGGTCGACCGCAAAACCGGCTGGCAATATGTCTGCCTCGAAGAGGAATGGACACGCGGCTATCTGCAGGAGATCCAGGACTTCATGGAATGCGTGGCGACGGGTCGCCAGCCGCTGTCGGATCTCGCGCTGGCCTATGAGACGATCAAGGTGAACTACGCCGGCTATTGGGCGGCGGAAGAGGGGCGGCGGGTGGTGCTGTAGGGCGCCGCCGCGCCCTCGCTACTTGCCGCTATCGCCATCTACCAGGCGCCGATTGCGATCATGATCGCAATCGTCATGCAGGAGAGGCAGGCAATCGATGCGGTATAGAATTCGGGTGTGTTCAAGGGTGCCTCCTGAAATCTGCTTCTGTACAAATGCAGGTACGGCAAAAGGTGCGCACGCTACTTCCTGACGCGATTCCATTCCTCCGGAGGCGTCGCATCGGTCCTGTCGGCACCATCCGGGTCGGAGAGCCGCTCATCCGCCCGAAACAGTTCGGGACGTTTGCCCGTGAGCAGGAGCTGCTTGCGCATTTCAGCAAGCCGGGCGCGGCAAAATTCCTTGTAGAGCAAATCGAATATGGCGGGCATCATCACCCCCATCGTTGAAAACTACGCTTTGCAATGTCTGATCCCCGCTGGGCGGCTTCGTCATGCGAGCCGGATTTGCGAAAACGCTGAACGGGATCGGTGTTCGCTTTGTACGTCCGAAACGAAGCAGGGCTGATTACCTGGATCACATTCTAGAAGTTTTTTGTTTCAACAAGACTTCGTTTCACAATCTGTACGTGCCGCCACGCGGCCGAAAAGCCAACTACAGCGCGAGAGAAATGATCTACGGATGCAGGCGCGCTTGCTTGCAGCGTCGCGGCGTAAATCGGGTGTGGGAGGATCTCAGCCTGCGGTTATCTCTCGTGCGAGGTATTGAGAAGAGTGGCGTTGCGGGGAGCTGAACGCCACGAGCGCGCGCTGCTCTTCCTTCTCCCCTTGTGGGAGAAGGTGGCGCGAAGCGCCGGATGAGGGGTTTCTCTCAGCACTTCGACTGCGAGACATGAGTACGCGGAGGGACACCCCTCACCCGTCTCGCCGCTTGCGCGGCGATCCACCCTCTCCCGCAAGGGGAGAGGGTGCACCGTCACCGTCGCTCGCACCTCACGTCCCGTAGGTCGAGCCCTTCGGCAGCGGAAACACCGGGTCCTGCGTGCGGATGTTGGTCGGCCACACCACCGAGATATGCTCGCCGGCGTTCTGCATCACCACCGGTGTCGAGCGCTCGTTCTGGCCGGAGAGCGGCGTGCCCGGCGGGAAGAATTTCACGCCATAGCCCTGGATGGTGCCGCCGGCAGGAATGTCGACATCGAGCGCCGCTTTGCGAATGGCTTCGGGCTCGAAGCTGCCGTACTTCTCCTTGGCGACCGGCAGCACGTTGTTGAGCAGCACCCAGGTCTGGTTGAATCCCATCGAGCAGTGCGGCGGCACGTCGGTGGCGCCGGTCTTGGTCTGGTAGCGCGAGACCATGGTCTTGATCAGCTCGCCCATGCCCGGCGCGAGCTTGGAAGGATCGAGCAATTGCGCCGGCACCGGATCGATGTTGCAGAAATTGTCGATGTCGGCACCGAACGTCGCGCGCAGCTTGTCGAGCTGGCTGTAGCCGGCGCCTGCGCCGAACAGCATCTTGAAGCGCAGGCCGCTTTCGCGGGCCTGGCGCAGGAACAGGGTGATGTCGGGGTTGTAGCCGGCATGCGAGATCACGTCGGCCTTGGCGCGCTTGATCTTGGTGACGAGCACCGAGAGGTCGGGCGCGGACGCCGAATAGCCCTCGCGCAGCACGACCTGGATGCCGGCCTGCTTGGCATAGGCCTCGTCCGCGGCGGCGACGCCGACGCCATAGGGCCCGTCCTCGTGGATCAGCGCGACCTTGACGTCTTTGGCATCCATCCCGAGCTTGGCTTGCGCGTGCTCGGCGAGGAAGCCGGCGAAGGCCTGGCCGTACTGGTCGGAATGGATCTGCGCGCGAAATACATATTGCAGGTTCTTGTCCTTGAACACGGCGGTCGAGACCGCGGTCGTGATCCAGAGGATCTTCTTCTGCTGCTCGACCTTCGCCGCCATCGGCACCGCGTGCGCGCTGGAATAGACACCGTTGATGATGTCGATCTTTTCCTGGCTGATCAGCCGCTCGGCCTCGTTGATGGCGACGTCCGCCTTGCTCTGCGAGTCCGCCGCGACAGGCACGATCTTGGTCTTGCCGCCGATGCCGCCCTTCTCGTTGACGAGGTCGATGGCGATCTGCGCGCCGACCGAGGAGGCGACCGAACCGCCGGCCGCGAAGGGGCCGGTGAGGTCGTAGATCAGGCCGATGCGCAAATTCTCGGCCTGCGCCTGGGCCCTGGTCCAATCGAGGCTGAGCGTGGCGGCGGCAGCCGCCGTACCCTTCAGCAGCTGCCTGCGTGAAGTCGGCATCCTATCCTCCCTCTAAACCGTCTTATGATTGGTTGTTATTTTTTTTGGCGAAGTATGGGGAGGGGGATCGCGGAAAGTCAACATCGCGAAAGTCGGGGGCAGGCCGGCAACCGCATAGTGAGGGGCGCAAGTCTCTCCAACGTCATGGCCGGGCTTGTCCCGGCCATCCACGCCTTGCCACACTGGACAAAGAACGTGGATGCCCGGGACAAGCCCGGGCATGACGGTGGGACCGGAGCTATTGCTTGAGGCGGCGCGCCAGATAGCTTGCGGTCTTGCCGCCGGCCTTGGCGATCTGCTCGGGCGTTCCGGCCGCGACGACGCGGCCGCCCTCGTCGCCGGCGCCGGGTCCGAGATCGATGATCCAGTCGCTGTGCGCCACGACGTCCATGTCGTGCTCGACCACGATCACGCTGTTGCCGGCGTCCACGATCCGTTCGAGCTGAGCGATCAGCCGTTCGACGTCGCGCGGGTGAAGGCCGGTAGTCGGCTCGTCCAGCACATAGAGCGTGTGACCGCGTTGCGGACGCATCAGTTCGGTCGCGAGCTTGATGCGCTGGGCCTCGCCGCCGGACAATTCGGTCGCGGACTGACCGAGGCGGATATAGCCGAGACCGACCTCGCGCACGACCGACAGAGAACGGCCGAGCGCGGCATCGTCGCGAAAGAACTCGAAGGCTTCGTCGACACGCATCGCCAGCACGTCCGCGATGGATTTGCCGCGGATCTTTACCTCCAGCGTCTTGTCGTTGTAGCGCGCGCCCTTGCAGGTCGGGCAGGGCGCGTAGACGCTGGGCAGGAATAGCAGTTCGACGACGACGAAACCCTCGCCCTCGCAGGTCGCGCAGCGGCCCTTGGCGACGTTGAAGGAGAAGCGCCCGGCATCGTAGCGGCGCGCCTTCGCCTGCGGTGTCGCCGCGAACAGCCGCCGCACGTGGTCGAACAGGCCGGTATAGGTTGCAAGGTTGGACCGCGGCGTGCGGCCGATCGGCTTCTGGTCGACCACGACGAGGCGGTTGACCTGGTCGAGGCCGGCGACGATCCTGCCGCCGAGGGTCTCGACCGTCGGGGCCAGGCTGTCGTCGTCGGTGTCGGTGGCGAGGGTGTGGCCGAGATGCGCGGCGACGTTATCGACGAGGAACTGGCTGATCAGGCTCGACTTGCCCGAGCCCGACACGCCGGTGATGCCGGCGATGACGCCGAGCGGAATGTCGACATCGAGGCTGCGCAGATTGTTGCGGGTCACGCCCCTGAGCTTCAGATGTCCGTTGGGTTCGCGGCGTGCCGTCGGTAGCTTGTTGCGGGGATGGGCGAGGTATTGCGCGGTGTGCGATTGCTCGATCGCGCCGAGGCCTGCGGGGGGCCCGCTGTAGAGGATCTGCCCGCCGCCGTCGCCGGCGTCGGGACCGACATCCACCAGCCAGTCGGCATGCCTGATCAATTCGATCTCGTGCTCGACCACGAAGATCGAGTTGCCGGCGTGCTTCAGCCGATCCAGCGCGCGCAGCAGCGCCTCGGTGTCGGCGGGATGCAGGCCGGCCGAGGGTTCGTCGAGCACGTAAACGACGCCGAACAGGTTGGAGCGGACTTGCGTCGCGAGCCGCAGGCGCTGCAGCTCGCCCGGCGACAGCGTCGGCGTAGAGCGCTCGCAGGCGAGATAGCCGAGGCCGAGGTCGAGCAGCACCGTCAGCCGCGCCGACAAATCCTCGCAGATGCGCCGAGCGACGACGGCCTTCTCCGACTTGTCCGTTGAAGCTCGCGCGAATGGCTTGATCACCTCGTGCATCTCCTTGAGCGGCAGATGCGACATCCCGGCGATGTCGAGGCCTGCGAACTTGACCGTGAGCGCCTCGGGCTTGAGCCGTGTGCCGTGGCAGGTCGGGCAGTCCTGAGTGATCATGAACTGCGCGACGCGGCGCTTCATCATCGCGCTCTCGGACTTGGCGTAGGTCTGCATCACGTAGCGCTTGGCGCCGGTGAAAGTGCCCTGATAGCTCGGCTCCTCCTTGCGGCGCAGCGCCCGCTTGACCTCGGCGGCATCGTAACCGGCATAGACCGGAACGGTCGGCTGCTCCTCGGTGAACAGGATCCAGTCGCGGTCCTTCTTCGGCAGCTCGCGCCAGGGCTTGTCGACGTCGTAACCGAGCGTCGTCAGGATGTCCCGGAGGTTCTGGCCCTGCCAGGCGCTCGGCCAGGCCGCGACGGCGCGCTCGCGGATCGTCTTGGTGTCGTCGGGCACCATCGACTTCTCGGTGACGTCGAGCATACGGCCGATGCCGTGGCAGGTCGGGCAAGCACCCTCCGGCGTGTTCGGCGAGAAGGCCTCCGCATAGAGCATCGGCAGTCCCTTGGGATAATCGCCGGCACGGGAATAGAGCATCCGCAGCAGGTTCGAGATGGTGGTGACGCTGCCGACCGACGAGCGGGTCGTCGGTGCGCCGCGCTGCTGCTGCAGCGCCACCGCCGGCGGCAGGCCCTCGATGTCGTCAACCTCAGGGATCTGCATCTGGTGAAACAGCCGACGCGCATAGGGCGACACCGATTCCAGATAGCGCCGCTGCGCCTCCGCATAGATCGTCCCGAAGGCAAGCGAGGACTTGCCGGAGCCCGACACGCCCGTGAACACCACGAGCGCGTTGCGCGGAATCCTGACGTCGACGTTCCTGAGGTTGTGCTCGCGCGCGCCCCTGACACGGACGTAGCCGTCGTCCTGCGTCAGGCCGTCAGCTTGCTTGGGTCGATCGTCCATCTTGCCTCTCCGCTCCGAGACGGGGTTAACGGCAAGATCGCAGGATGGGTCCTCGGTGGCCAGCGCGCAGGTTCCGTTCTGCACAAAGCAGCAAGGCCCGCCGCTGACATCGCGGCGGGCCTTGGCGTTCGATTGAGGCTCGGGTGCGGCCGGTTACTGCGACAGCTTCACGAAGTTCGGAAACTTCATCTTGCCTTCCGCGATCTTCTCCGGCCAGACCACGACCTGCTTCTGGTCCTGCCACTGGAAGACGAGACCGGTCACCGTGCCCGGGCCGGACTTGATGCCGTGGGTGAATTCGTCGTTCTTGCCGTAGAACTGGATCTGGCCGATCGTGCCCTCGTAATCGGTCTTTTCGAGCTCGGTGACCATCTTGTCGGGATCGGTCGAGCCGGCCCGCTTGATCGCGTCGGTGATCATATAGACCTCGTCATAGGCGGTGTAACCGGTATAGGCCGGCGGCGAGCCGAACTTCGCCTTGAACGCCGCTGCGAAGGGCTTGGTCTTCGAGGTCACCGCGACATCGGGTGTTGCGACCGCGAGCGAGGGGATGCCGTCGGCGGCGCCATTGGTGTCCTTCCAGAAGGTTGGGCTCAGCGCCTGCGCGGAGATGCCGAACATCGGGATCGGCACCTGCTGGTTCTTCCACTGCACCGTCGGCTGCACGCCGACATGGGAGATGCCGGTGACGATCACGTCGGGCTTCTTGCTCTCGATGTTGTTGAAGATCGGCGTGAAGTCGGTGGTGTCGGGCGAAAAGCGCACATGCTCGACAACTTTCAGCCCCGCCTTGGGCAGGCAGGCCTCGTAGCCGACGTCGAGCGGCTTGGTCCAGGCAGCGTCCTCGCTCATGATCGCGACCGTCTTGAACTTGAGCTTCTCGACCAGCAGGTCCTT
This sequence comes from Bradyrhizobium sp. U531, assembly GCF_051710265.1. Taxonomy (NCBI): domain Bacteria; kingdom Pseudomonadati; phylum Pseudomonadota; class Alphaproteobacteria; order Hyphomicrobiales; family Nitrobacteraceae; genus Bradyrhizobium; species Bradyrhizobium sp. U531. The sequence goes on along the minus strand of NZ_JASVEN010000005.1, from coordinate 377,613 downwards.
GGCGGCGTCGCAGACGAGCTGGGCCTGGGCTGCCGAGGTCAGATAGCCGTGGAAGGTGTACTTGTTCTTCTCGTAATCGTTGTGGATCGCCTTGGTGATCTCGTTCGAGGCGGCGCCGGGGGTGATCAGCGGCATCTTCAGCCGCGCCGACCAGGGCTCCAGCGCAAGCACGACCTCGGAGATGTAGCTTGCGATCACCGCGGAGACCTTGTCCTCGCTCACCGCGCGCTGGAAGGCACGGACGGAATCCGCCGACGAGCTCTTGTTGTCATAGGTGACGATCTCGACCTTGCGCCCCAAAATGCCGCCCTTGGCGTTGATCTCGTCGGCGGCGATCTGCGCGCCGCCGGGGGTTGCGGCACCCGCGATCGACTGCACCTCGGCGATGACGCCGATCTTGATCGGGTCGTTCGACTGGGCGTAGGCCGGCGCGGCGAGGCACAGCGCGAGCGCGGAGGCGAGGAAGCTGCTGCTGAGGATCGATGGTCGCATGGTCGTTTCCCTTTCCATTTCTTGTTGGTGTTGAGGACTTAAAGAAAATCGGCGCCGGCCTCGCTGGCGAAGCGGCCGGGATCGCCCTCCCAGACGATCCTGGCGTGCTCGAGCACGTAGACGCGGTCGGCATGGGGAAGCGCGAAGGTGACGTTCTGCTCGCCGAGCAGCACCGTGATCGCGGTCGTCTCCCGCAGCCTGGTCAGCGCCTTCGACAATTGCTCCAGGATCACGGGGGCAAGGCCGAGCGTTGGCTCGTCCAGGATCAGGATCTGCGGCTGCATCATCAGCGCGCGGCCGATCGCCAGCATCTGCTGCTCGCCGCCGGAGAGCGTCTGCGCCATCTGGCTCTGCCGCTCCTTGAGGATCGGGAACAGCTCGAACAGCCAGGCGAGCTGCGCGGCGCGCTTGTCGTCGTCGAGATGCTGGCCACCGAGATCGAGATTCTCCCGCACGCTCATCTCGCCGAACAGCTCGCGCGATTCCGGGCATTGAACGAGGCCGCTGCGCGCGATCTTCGCCGGGCTGGTACCGCGCAACTTCTCGCCGCCGCGCACGATCTCGCCGCTATAGGGCAGGAAGCCGGAGATGGTATTGAACAGCGTGGTCTTGCCGGCGCCGTTGAGGCCGACCACGGAGACGAACTCGCCCTCGTGGACGTGGATCGAGACGTTCTCCAGCGCCTGCGCCTTGCCATAGAACACGCTGACATTCTCGACCTGCAGCAGCGGCGTCTTGTCCTTGAAACTAGTCTCGGGCCGCGCATGGGTCTCGATCGCGCCGCCGAGATAGACCCGGCGCACGGTCTCGTTCTTCATGACGTCCTCGGCCTTGCCGGTGACGATCTCCTCGCCGAGATACATCGCGAGCACGCGGTCGACGAGCGCAGCGACGCTCTTGACGTTGTGGTCGACCAGCATCACCGCGCGGCCCTCGTCGCGGAAGCTGCGGATCAGGTCGGAGAAGACGTCGACTTCGGCGCGCGTCAGCCCGGCAAAGGGCTCGTCCACCAGCACGACTTTTGGATCGCGCGCGATGGCCTTGGCTAGCTCGAGCCGGCGCAGATCGGCGAAAGGCAGCGTCGGCGGGCGGCGGTGCATCACGTTGCCGAGCCCGACGCGCTCGGCGATCCATTTGGCGCGCTCGACCAGCGCCTTGTCCGGAAACAGCATGAACAGGCTGTCCGGCAGCAGCGCGACCAGGATGTTCTCCAGCACGGTCTGCCGGTTCAGCGGCCGCGAGTGCTGGAACACCATGCCAAAGCCCTTGCGCGCGATCTTGTGCGCGGGCAGGCCGGCGACGTTCTCGCCCTCGAAGATCACCTCGCCCGCGGTCGGGCGCTCGATCCCCATCACGCTCTTCATCGCGGTCGATTTGCCCGAGCCGTTCGGCCCGATCAGGCCGAAGATCTCGCCGCTGTTGACCTCGAAGCCGAGATTCTTCACCGCGGTCAGGCCGCCGAAGCGCTTGGTCAGGCCGCGGACTTCGAGCACGGCGCGGTTTGAAAGCCTCATATCCATCACGAGCGCGCCTCACGCGAGAGGGCCGCCCCTAAGAAGCCGCCGGGGAAGAACAGCACGACGAGGAGTGCCACCGCCGAGACGATGAAGGTCGCCAGCTCGCCCGTGGGCCGCAGGAACTCACCGGCGACGATCAGGAAGATCGCGCCCAGCGCAGCCCCAAGCACGGTGCGCCGGCCGCCAAGCACGGCCGAGACGATCACGTTGACGCCGACCGCGACGTCGACGACGGTGCCGACCGAGGCGGTGCCGAAATAGAACACCAGCAGCGCGCCCGACAGCCCAGAGAAGAATGCGCTGACGATGAAGGCGGCGAGCTTGTGCTTGACGATGTTGAAGCCGAGCGCGCCGGCCTGCACCGGGTCCTGGCCGCTCGCCTGCAGCACGAGCCCGATTGGCGATTGCGACAGGCCGTAGAGGATTGCGGCCGAGATCGTCATGAAGCCGAGCGCGATCCAGTAATTGGTGCCGGCATTGATGCTGATGACGTCGGGGATGGTGAGCCCGATCTCGCCGCCGGTGAGGTCGGCGAACACCACGATGAAGTTCTGCAGCATCAGCACCGCGACCAGCGTGGTCAGGCCGAAATAGGGCCCGCGTACCCGCAGCGCCGGCAGCGCCAGCACGAGGCCGGCGACGACGGAAGCCATCGCCCCGAGCACGATGCAGGGATAGACCGACCAGCCGAGCTGGGCATTGAGGATGCCGGCTGTGTAGGCGCCGACGCCGATCAGGAAGGTCGGTCCGAAATTGACCTCGCCCGCGAAGCCGAACAAGAGGTCCCAGGCCATCGCGAACACGCCGAAATAGAAGGCGACCGTCAGCAGGCCCAGCACATAGCCGGAGACGTAGAGCGGCAGCGTCGCCGCGATGACGACGAGCACGAGCGAGATGAAGAACAGGCGCGAGGTAAAGAAGGTGGACATCTCAGCGCCTCCCCAAGAGGCCCTGGGGCCGGATGTACATCACGAACACAAGCAGCAGCAGTGCCGGAATGGTGCGATAGGCGGGCGAGACGAGGTAGGCCGTCAGCGTTTCGAGATAGCCGACCACGAAGGCGGCGATCAGCGAGCCGGAGACGCTGCCGAGCCCGCCGAGCACGACGATCGAGAACGCGCTCGCCGTCAACGGCCCGACGCTGTAGGAGCTGACGCCGAGGAACATGCCGAGCAGCACGCCGGCGATGCCGGCGAGGATGCCGTAGATCGCCCACACCACGATGTAGATGTTGGTGAGCTCCAGCCCCAGCAGCGTGACGCCGCGCGGATTCATCGACGCCGCCAGCACTGCCTTGCCGGTACGGGTGCGGTTCACCAGCAGCCACAACAGGGCGATGACGAGGCAGCACACGATGGCGGTGAAGATCTCGTTCTTCGGCGTGCGCACGCCGAGGATCTCGACCACGCCCTCGACGATCGGCAGCACGGTCTTGGCGTTGTTGGTGAAGAAATAGGCGATCACCTCCTGGATCATGATGCCCCAGAGCAGCGTGCCCGTGAGGACGAAGATCTCCTTCTCCTCGTGGGGAATGCGGCGTGAATCCTGGATCGGCTTCACCACCGCGAAGTAGGTGGCGAACGCGGTGAGAAGGGCGACACCGACGCCGATCAGCGCGCCGGCATAGGTGCCGACATTCAGGATGCTGGCGGCGGCCCAGGCTGCCACTGCCGCCGCGACCATGATGGCGCCGTGGGAGAGGTTGAGCACGCCCGAGACGCCGAAGATCAGGGTAAAGCCGGTGGCACCGAGAGCGTAGAGAGCGCTGATGGCAAAGCCATCGATCAGGATCTGGAAGACTCGCATTGATGATTTGCCGCGTGGCAGCCGGGCTGCCGCTTTGAGGGAAGGTGCTGCGTCGGACGCATGTGGAAACTCCCGGGAGGTGGTCCCGGGAGCATTTCCGACTAGTTGCTGAGCTTGATGAAGCCCGGGAACTTGACGTCGACCTTCGCGACGTCCTTCGGCCAGACCGCGCTCTGCTTGCCGCCCTGCCATTGCAGCATCAGGCCCGTGATCAGGCCCTTGCCGTATTTGATCGAATGGGTGAAGGCATCGTCCCTGCCGTAGAACTGGACGCGGCCGATCGTGCCTTCCCAGTCGGTCGCCTCGAGCGCCGTGACCACCTTGTCGGCCTCGGTCGAGCCCGCACGCTTCACCGCATCGGCGATGTAGTAGACCTCGTCATAGGCGGTGTAGCCGGCATAGGACGGATAGTTGCCGAACTTCTTCTTGAAGTTCTCGGCGAACGGCACCGACTTCGGCGTCACCGCGACGCCCGGTCCGGAGACGCCCTGGTACAGCACGCCTTCGGCGGCCTGGTTGGTGTCCTTGCCGAAGGTTTCGTTGGTGGCCTGCGAGGAGATGCCGAACATCGGGATCGGTACCTGCTGGTTCTTCCACTGCACCGTCGGCTGCACGCCGACATGCGAGATGCCGGTGATGATCACGTCGGGCTTGGAACCCTCGATCTTGTTGAAGATCGGCGTGAAGTCGGTGGTATCAGGCGAGAATCGGATGTGGTCGAGCACCTTCAGCCCGATCTTGGGCAGGCATTCCTCATAGCCGATGTCGAGCGGCTTGGTCCACGCCGCGTCCTCGCTCATGATGACCGCGGTCTTCATGTGCATCTTGTCGACGAGCAGGTCCTTGGCGCCGTCGCACACCGAGAGTGCCAGCGCCGCCGACGTCAGGTAGCCGTGGAAGGTGTACTTGTTCTTTTCGTAATCGGCATGGACGCTCTTGCTGATTTCATTGGAGGCCGCGCCAGGCGTGACGAACGGTGTCTTCAGCCGCGACGCCCAAGGCTCCAGCGCCAGCACTACCTCGCTGATGTAGCTCGCGATGACGACATTGACCTTGTCCTCGTTCACCGCGCGCTGAAACGCGCGCACCGAATCCGCGGAGGAGGAATGATTGTCGTAGGAGATGATCTCGATTTTGCGGCCGTCGACGCCGCCGTTCGCATTGATCTCGTCTGCGGCGAGTTGCGCCGCCTGTGGAATGGAGGCGCCGGCAATCGCCTGCGCTTCAGCAATCACACCGATCCGAAGCGGATCCGCCGCAAGCGCCATGTCTGGCGCGGTCACCAGCACACCGGCAGCGGCCGTACCGAGTGCTATTCGCAACGCAACAGAGAGTCGTTTTTTCATGTTGTTCTCTCTCCCTTTGAACAGGCCTCTTGTGAGCCATTATGTCGCAACTATACCGGCCGAGACATTCTCGGCAAGTGAAACTGCGTTCAGGATTGTGAGAGCGAACTAAAGTCTAGCGCTGCGCAGAAAGAGAGCAGGGCAGTCATGCAGATTTCGGCGATGCCTATGCGCGCATGCGGCGTGCCCCCTCTGCGGGGTCAGCGCGTGTGCAGCAACGATGGATCGAGCGCTTCGAGCCGGGCCGGATCGAACGGTGAGAGGTCGATCTGCGTCGTGCCGTCGGCGATCAATTGTGCCAGTGCTTCGCCGGTCGCGGGCGCGTTGAGAAGGCCCCAGACATTGTGTCCGGTCGCAACATAGAGGCTCTCGCTCTGCGGCACCTTGCCGATCAGCGGCAGGCCGTCCTGCGTCACCGGACGGAAGCAGGCCTGCCGCGCGATGATCCTCGCGGGGGCGAACAGCGGCGACAGCCGCTCACTCATCGCTTGCAGGCGCGCGATCGCATCCTCGTCGGGCCGCACGGTGGCAGGATCGAGCGGCAGCGGAGCGATATCGGAAAGCGCGGTGATATGCGTGCTGCCGTCGGCACGCGGGAAGACTTCGATCGACAGGGCGTTGCCGTCGTCTTCATGCTCCAGGAACAACGCGTGATCAGGCACATCGGCGCCGGTGTCGTACACGATGCTCGGGCTGCGCTGGCCATAGACCGCGGGCAGGCTCGCCCATTGCGCCGCGAGCAGCGACCATGGGCCCATCGCGATCACGACGGCGTCCGCCTCGATGATGCTGCCTTCGACTTCCACGCCTGTCGCCGTAACGCCGTCCGCGGCGCGCAGGATGCCGGTGATGCCGCTGCGGCGAAGCTGCGCGCCCAAGGCGATCGCCGCCTCCATCACCGAGGAGGTGAACTTGCGGGGATGGACGATTGCGGTCGTCTCGTCCGTGCCGATGCGCTGCGTGATCACGACGCCGTCGGCGAGCCAGTCGAGTCTGGACGGCAAGTTCCGCCGTTCGTCGCCATCGGCGGCGACGAAGCCGCTATAGGCGCTCATGGGGCGGTGGCCCCAATCGCCAGCGATCTCCGCGGGCAATTGCGCATGAAGCGCAAAGCTGCGCCGTGCCAGCGCATCGAGCGGCGTGCCGGCGCACCAGTCGCGCGCCAGGAAGCCGCCGGCCTTGCCTGAGGCGGCCGCCGCCACTTCGGCCCGCTCGACGACGATCACTTCGATGCCGCGACGGGCAAGAAACGGGGCGGTGCAGGCCCCGATCACGCCACCGCCGCAGATCACAACGCGCATGGTCTCTATTCCCACAGCATGATCTCGAAACCTATCGACAGGTGATCCCTCCCGGCAAGCACAGAGATCATGCGCGAACGATAATCAAGCGCGCGATGCCGATCCATCCTGGCCTCACCACGCTTCAGACGATGAAATCCCGGGCGTTGAGATCGGCGGCGTGGACGCCGTCCAGCGTGATCGTGTCATTGGCGGTCAGATGGATCACAGCATCGCCGGCGCCGTCGTCGCTGATCAGGCTCTTCAGTTCGGCCCAGCCTGCAAAGCCGTAGGCGCGGACGTCGATCACATCATGCTCGCGCGCCACGCTGCCGCCGGCTTTGTTGCCTTGATCGAAGTCGTTGATCACGTCCTGACCCGAGCCGGCGCCGAACACGAACCGATCGTTGTTTGGTCCGCCCCAGAGCTGATCATTGCCGCCGCCGCCATTGAGGACGTCCCGGCCGCCGGTGATCGCGCCGCCCACGAACGGGTTGTAGGCTCGTGCATCGCCATAGAGAAAATCGCCGCGGTCGCTGCCGTAGAGAACATCGTTGCCGCCCTGCGCGTTACCGGTCATCTGCGCGGCATCGCCGACGAGCACGATGGCGGTCGTGTCGGGATTGCCGTCGACGGTTGCGATCAGGATGTCGTCGCCGCCGCGTGCATTGTCGCTCATGTCGCCGCCATCGCCGAACAGCGATGCGCCGCCGGACTGCGCGCCGACGCCGGCGGTATAGATGAGGACGTCATTGCCGCCGCGTGCATCGCCGATCATGGATACCAGGGCATCGCCTGACATCACCACGTTGCCGGAGCCGCCGGCCTGGACCACGCTGACTATGTCGTTGCCGCCTTGGGCGTTGCCGCTCATCAGCGATCCGGAATCGCCGCTGAATTGGCCATACGATCTGTCGCCCATCTCCGCCGCGACGAGATCGTTGCCGCCCTTGGCGTCGCCGGTCATGGCGAGTTCGGCGTCACCCGAGAGATAGAGGTTCGCAAAGATCGCCTTCGAAGCCTCGACATGCAGCACGTCGTTGCCGCCATGGGCTTGATCGGACATGATCTGTGCGTCGCCATCCAGGGACACATAGGGCAGGCGACCCTGAACGGTCGCGACGAGAAGGTCGTTGCCGCCGTGCGATCGGCCGTTCAGCGTCGACTCGTCACCGACAAGCAACAGGCTGCTGGGCCCGTCGTCGACCGTCGCGATCATCATGTCGTTGCCGCCATGGCCGTCGATCGGCAGGCCGGGGTCTCCGATCGCGATCACGAGTTGCTCGCTTCCGAGGCTGACGATGATGGTGTCGTTTGGCATATAGCGCATCGCGAAGGCTCCCCATCCATGTCAGGTGCGGATCGCGGCGAGCTGCATGCCCGCGCACCGCGCCAGACATCTTCTTGGGCTTGATGGCGGAGATTGGCCCGCGGTGCAGCTTGATTGCGGCTGGGGGAACCGCGCCGGTGCGGTGCCTGTATCGTGGCGCGGTCGGGCCTCGGCTCAGGTGCCGTAGGGTGGGCACGCTCCGCTTTGCCCACCCTACGCGTCGTGTCGTGCCTCGTTCAGCCCGGCCCGGCGCCTTGCGTTGCCGTGAACACCGCGTAGAGCGACTGGCTCGCGGCCATGAACAGGCGATTGCGCTTGGGGCCGCCGAAGGTGATGTTGCCGCAAACTTCCGGCAGGCGGATGCGGCCGAGCAGCTTGCCCTCCGGCGACCACACCGTCACGCCGTTGTAGCCCACCGCGCGGCCGGCATTGCTGGAGGCCCAGACATTGCCGTTGACGTCGCAGCGCAGGCCGTCGGGTCCGCACTTCACGCCGTCCACCACGCAATCGCTGAACTTCTTGACGTTGGACAGCTTGTTGTCGCTGCCGACGTCGAACACGAAGATCTCGCCCTTGCCGCCCGGTCCGGTGTCGCCCGGTCCCTTGCCGGTGGAGGCGACGTAGAGCTTCTTGTAGTCCGGCGAAAAGCATAGGCCGTTCGGATCCGGCACCTGCTCCTCGGTGACGACGAGATCGATGCGGCCGGAAGGGTCGATGCGATAGCAATTGGTCGGCAGCTCGCGCTTGCCCGGCGTGAAGCCGGCCGGCTGTCCGATCCGCGGATTGAGTTTGCCGCCCGCATTGCTCGGGCCGCCGGCTGCATCCGGTTCGCCTTCGTAGAGCTGCCCGCCATAGGGAGGATCGGTGAACCAGTAGCTGCCGTCGGGATGAGCGACGACGTCGTTCGGCGAGTTCAGCTTTTTGCCGTTGTAATTGTCGCAGAGCACGGTCGCGGTGCCGTCATGCTCGTAGCGCGTCACGCGGCGGGTCAGATGCTCGCAGGAGAGCTGGCGGCCCTGGAAGTCGAAAGAGTTGCCGTTGGAATTGTTCGACGGCGTACGAAATACGCTGACGCGGCCGTCGTCCTCGCTCCAGCGCATCTGCCGGTTGTTGGGAATGTCGCTCCACAACAGATATCGGCCTTGCGCGCTCCATGCCGGGCCCTCGGCCCACAGCACGCCGGTGTAGAGACGCTTGATCGCGGTGTTGGGTTGCGCGAGGTCGTTGAAGGAGGGATCGACCGCGAGGATGTCGGGGTCCCAGAAATAAGTGGTCGGCGCGCCATGGGGGCCGAAATCGCGCGGCGGGGTGGTGATGGTGGTCGGCGGTGCGGCGGGGCCGGTCTGCGCCAGCGCGGGGCCGGCGACGGTGGCGGCGGCCCCAAGCGCGAGCCCCCGGACGAGTGTTCGTCGTGAAAGCGCAGCATCCTGGTCACGAGCCTCTTGGCTTGTCATCGCGTCCTCCCAATGATGTTCGCTGGCCGGTTGATCCGGCCGAGCGGAGGCGGAGGTTAATGCGGTCCGCCGCCGGTTGCGAGGGGTGGAATCGAAACCAATGAGCGACCGCAGGTCGCAATGTCGTCATATTCGAATGCGCTCGCGGGGAATCTGCGTCCAGGTCCGGCGATGTGCGATCGGGAGGGCTTCGAAATGTTCGCTGGCGCAAGAACGCGCGTGCGGCAAAGCGCGGCATGCGACGCATTCCGCCCGGTTCGAGCCATGATTTCGCGCCGATTGCCACGCAGAAACCGTTCGAGGCAATGAACGGAGTTGAACGTGGGTGGCGTCATCGTATTGATTGTGTTGCTGGGGATCGCGTTCGCGGCCGGCTATTTCACGCGCGACTACATCTCCAGCAAACGACGTGCGGAAGCCCGCCGCTGGCGCGAATATGCCGAGCCGGATTGGCTGCCCGCCAGCGCCGCCAACACCAACGAGATCGCGAGCGCCATGACGGCGGTGCCCGTCGTCAACGGCGAACTCGGCCAGATGCTGGACCGCTGGCAGACCAGGGCCCGCGCCCGCCGCGCGGGCTGAGGCGGAGGCCTTGTAGCCCGGATGAGCGAAGCGATATCCGGGGCCTTTGTGCCTGTCGCACCAGATCCCGGGTATCGCTTCGCTCACCCGGGCTACGGACCGGGCCTGTGGTCGCGCTCTGTCAACCCGCTTCGCCCAAAAGATTCCACTTTACCGAAATTCGGTTTCGGCGTATCTATTGCCCATCCCGGCTCACCAGGAGGGGCGATCTCGAGGTCGTCTTGATCGCGAGCCGGGCTTGCGGTGGACGCGGCAGCGTCGGCACGAGATGGGGCGGGCAGGGCAGGTAGTCCCTGTGAGTCCGACACCGCGTGCAGACGAGCGGCGCTGAACGCGTACGGCAAAACCGTGTGGTCCTGGCCGTCGTTGCTACGGTCAAGTCGTTCGAAGATGCGTGCGAGCCCAACCGGGTGGACGGCATCATGCAATTCGAACGGCGAGGGAGGCCAAAGGAAAGTTCGGCTCCCGGGAGATCACGGCATAAGCCGTCCGACCACCGCGCAGGGAAGGCCGAGTGATCGGCACCACCTGTATGCTGCTGTGCGGTTCTTCCTGCGTGTGCATTTCGCGCAGCGGACCGCGGGTGCGTAGTCGGCACCCGGCCTTCCCTGCGCCCTCCTGGATTTGGGAGGGCGGAGCGACGATGCAAAGCTCGGGCGAACAAGCCGCGAGAATGCGAAAGCATGTCTGCGACCACACACTCACTGTCATCGCCCGCCTTGTGCGCGATTGCGCACGGGGGCGGGCGATCCAGTACTCCGAGACCGCTGTGATTGAGCCGAGAAGCCGCAACGTACTGGATTCCCCGCCTTCGCGGGGAATGACAGTGCCACTCGGGGAAACAGCCTGTCACCTCATCCACCGTCATTGCGAGCGCAGCGAAGCAATCCAGACTGCCTGCTCGGAGGGACTCTGGATTGCTTCGCTGCGCTCGCAATGACGTGGAGAGAGCCTGCGCTCACACCCACCGCTCTCGTGCCCCGGACGCAGCGCAGCGCTCTTGCGGTGCGCTGCAGAGCCGGGGCCCATGCTGCCGCGGGTCGTGCCGCCCTGGGTCCCGGCTCAGCGCAGCAGCGTCTCACGCTGCAGCGCATCCGGGACACGCAAGAGCGAGGGGCGCGCCCCAACCAGGTCAGTCCCCCTGACCATCTTTTGGCGTTGCAGTTGTTGCCATTTCTCGTCTAGAAACGACGCTACTGGGCCTCCCGGCAACCAACCGTCAACGGTTTTGCCCGAGGATTTGTGGGCTCAAAAGGGTCTGGCAATGCTGATTCGCGGCCAAATCGATGGGATTTCGGGGGAGGTGGCTCTGGCCGCCGCCACGATCCCGGCCGCGCTGCTGCCCACCCTCCTGATTGGCGGGCTTCTTCTTAGCTGCCCCTGAGGGCCGGCTGGGCGCCATGCGCCTGGGCGCTCAGGGGTTGGTCGAGATCACCGGACACCTCAAGCGCCAGGGACCTAGACGGCCTGAACGGCGCAAAAGCTCAAAAGGAAATTTGAAATGGCCACCGTGAACAAGTCCGAGAAGGACCGCGTCATCATTTTCGACACCACGCTGCGCGACGGCGAGCAGTGCCCCGGCGCCACCATGACCTTCGAGGAGAAGATCGAGGTCGCCGAGCTGCTGGACGATATGGGTGTCGACGTGATCGAGGCCGGCTTCCCGATTACCTCGCAAGGTGACTTCGAAGCGGTGAGCGAGATCGCCCGCCGTTCCAAGAATGCCGTCATCGCCGGCCTGTCCCGCGCCCATCCCGCCGACATCGACCGCTGCGCCGAAGCCGTGAAATTCGCCAAGCGCGGCCGCGTCCACACCGTGATCGCGACCTCCCCGCTGCACATGCGGGTGAAGTTGAACAAGACGCCGGAAGAAGTGCTGGAGACCTCGGTCGCGATGGTCGCCCGCGCCCGCAACCAGATCGACGACGTCGAATGGTCGGCCGAGGACGGCACCCGCAGCGAGATGGACTATCTGTGCCGCATCGTCGAAGCGGTCATCAAGGCCGGCGCCACCACGGTGAACATCCCCGACACCGTCGGCTATACGGTGCCGGAGGAATACACCCACTTCATGAAGACGCTGATCGAGCGCGTGCCGAACTCCGACAAGGCCGTATTCTCGGTGCATTGCCATAACGACCTCGGCATGGCCGTGGCGAACTCGCTGGCCGGCATCGTCGGCGGCGCGCGCCAGGTCGAGTGCACCGTCAACGGCATCGGCGAGCGCGCCGGCAACGCCGCGCTCGAAGAGATCGTGATGGCGATCAACGTGCGCAACGACAAATTCCCGTACTGGAACAAGATCGACACCACGCAGCTGACCCGCGCCTCCAAGGTGGTGTCGGCGGCGACCTCGTTCCCCGTTCAGTACAACAAGGCCATCGTCGGCCGGAACGCGTTCGCGCATGAGAGCGGTATCCACCAGGACGGCGTGCTGAAGGACGCCTCCACCTACGAGATCATGCGGCCCGAGATGGTCGGCCTGAAGCAGTCTTCGCTGGTGCTGGGCAAGCACTCCGGCCGCCATGCCTTCGTGCACAAGCTGGAGGAGATGGGCTACAAGCTCGGCCCGAACCAGCTGGAAGATGCGTTCACGCGGATGAAGGCGCTGGCCGACCGCAAGAAGGACATCTACGACGAGGACATCGAGGCGCTGGTCGACGAGGAGATGGCCGCCTCGCACGACCGCATCAAGCTGACCTCGCTGACCGTGATCGCCGGCACCCATGGCCCGCAGCGCGCGACCATGAAGCTCGACGTCGACGGCCAGATCAAGATCGAGGAAGCCGAGGGCAACGGCCCGGTCGATGCGGTGTTCAACTGCATCAAGCGCCTGGTGCCGCACGAGGCCAAGCTGGAACTGTACCAGGTCCACGCTGTCACCGAAGGCACCGACGCGCAAGCCGAGGTCTCGGTGCGGCTGTCGCATGACGGCCGCTCGATGACGGCACGCGCGGCGGACCCGGATACGCTGGTGGCCTCGGCCAAGGCCTATCTCGGCGCGCTCAACAAGATCGTCATGAAGCGCCAGCGCGACACCGTGACCTCGGCTGCGGCGAGCTGACACACGAAGCCTGTCATCCCGGGGCGACGAAAGCATCGAGCCCGGGATCTCCAGATTTCTCCGGTGCGCAATTGCGCACCGGAGGTTAGGTCCCTCGGACCGCCCCGGATTGACATCGTTCATGATGAATAGCTGCCCTGCTAAGGGCCAATAGCGGCTCAGCCTCCCAGCCGCTATTGATGTCAACGGCTTAAGGCTCGGCCACCCCGCGCGTCAGGGCAGCCAAAATAATTTCAGGGAGAGACTATGCGCACCTTCGCGATCGCCGCGTCCATCGCGGCACTGGCACTCGGACTTGCCGGGCCGGCATCGGCCCAATCGCCGATCATCATCAAGTTCAGCCACGTCGTCGCCACCGACACGCCGAAGGGCAAGGGGGCGGAGAAGTTCAAGGAACTGGCCGAGAAGTACACCGGCGGCAAGGTCAAGGTCGAGGTCTATCCGAACTCGACGCTGTACAAGGACAAGGAAGAGCTCGAAGCGCTTCAGCTCGGCAGCGTGCAGATGCTGGCGCCGTCCAATTCCAAATTCGGACCGCTCGGCATCCGCGAGTTCGAGGTGTTCGATCTGCCCTACATCCTGCCCGACCTGAAGACGCTGCGGAAGGTGACGGAAGGTCCGCTCGGCACGCGGCTGCTCAAGCTGCTGGATGCCAAGGGCATCACCGGCCTTGCCTATTGGGACAACGGCTTCAAGCAGATGAGCGCCAACAAGAAGCTGGTCACGCCGGCCGATTATCAGGGCGTCAAGTTCCGCATCCAGTCCTCGCGCGTGCTGCAGGCCCAGTTCAAGGCGCTCAGCGCGCTGCCGCAGGTGATGGCGTTCTCGGAAGTCTACCAGGCGCTGCAGACCGGCGTGGTCGACGGGCAGGAGAACACCTGGTCGAACATCTATACCCAGAAGATGCACGAGGTGCAGAAGTACATCACCGAGACCAATCACGGCTACATCGGCTACGTCGTGATCGTGAACAAGAAGTTCTGGGACGATCTGCCGGCCGACATCCGCGACCCGCTCACCAAGGCGATGAAGGAAGCGACCGAATTCGGCAACGCCCAGTCGCAGAAGGAGAACGACGACGCGCTCGCCGAGATCAAGAAGAGCGGCAAGAGCGAGATCATCAAGCTCACCGCGGAGCAGAGCGAGGCGATGCGCAAGGCGATGGAGCCGGTCTACAAGGATGCCGCGGGCCGCATCGGCCAGCCGCTGATCGACGAATTCCTCAAAGAGGCCAAGAGCACGACGAACTGAGCACGACGAACGGATCGTTTCGGACGATGAACGAAGGCTTCCGTGCGCGCTGCACGGAAGCCTTTTTGTTGCGAATGATGTCTGCGCTTCGCCCGGAGGTAAAATCGCGCGTTACATCTTCGTAAGGACGCGCTCCCTGTCCAAGTTGTAAGTTGCGTGTCAGCCGCCTCGCGCCCATCTTCATGGACATCCTTCCAGAGGAGGTTCGGATGAAGAAGTTCACCATCGCCGCCATCGCCGTGCTCAGCATCGCCGGCTCGGGCGCGGTCTATGCCCAATACCATCGCCCGTGGATGGAGCACATGCGCCACCACGTCCGCATGAACCCGGAGGATCGCGCCGCCCTCGTCGACGCGCGCATCGCCGCCGTGCATGCCGGGCTGAAGCTCAATGCCGACCAGGAGAAGCTGTGGCCGCCGGTCGAGGCCGCCGTACGCGACTTCGCCAAGCTGCGCATGGATCGCGCCAATGCGCGGATGAACGCCGGTCCCGGCGATGCCGGCAAGGACGCTGCAAAGGACGCCGACAAGCCGGAGGATCCGGTCGCCCGTCTACGCCAGCGCGCCGAGGACATGGGCGCGACGTCGGCGGCCTTGAAGAAGATCGCCGATGCGGCCGATCCGCTCTACAAGACCCTCGACGAGGGCCAGAAGCGGCGCCTCGCCGTGCTGACCCGGCACCGCGGCCCGTTCGGCGGCGGCGAAGACGGCCCCCGCCACTTCATGGAGCGTGGCATGGAACGTGGCATGGGCGGCCGGATGATGGATCGCAGCATGGAGCACTTCCATCACGACCGTTTCGACCGTGATGGCGGCCCGGACCGCGACCGTGAGGGCCGGCTCTGAGCTATCAGGGATTTTGCCGGCGTTAACCCCGGAATTAACCTTGGCGAAGCCGCTGGAATCCAGCGGCTTTTCGCTTTTTGGGGACTGTGGAAAAACCTTCGCCGCATCGCTTGCCAGACCGGATTCGCTTTGCTAAACGACCGGCCTCGCAAGGCATTGATCGCCTTTCGGGCGCATAGCTCAGTTGGTAGAGCAGCTGACTCTTAATCAGCGGGTCCCAGGTTCGAGCCCTGGTGCGCCCACCATTCCAAAGCCCTGCAGAGGCAGGGTTTTTTCATGTCGGGCCTCAGAACAAGCGCGACGTCTGTGTGGGCGGACGCCGCACGGTAAGGCTGCTTGCGTGGCAGAACCTCACCGGCCCGCTGTTCGACCTGTCCATCGCTTCCGCACCTTCACCGCATTCGACAGGGCGAGCGGACCTGATCGGGCCGGTCGATGATTTGCCCGGCTGGATGATCTCAAACCGATCATCCGTCCCGGCGCAGCCTGGCGCTGGCGTGAGAGCTGGATGCGGATTGCGCGAAGCGCGTGTGCCCCGTGCTCGCGCTGGGATTGCTCGGGAGCGCCGAGGCAGGTCGCCGCGCGCTGAGAAGATTCCCCGCCTCGACTGCATCTCCATCATATCGACCCGGCAACGGTCATCGGCGTCACCTCGACCTTCGTCGGGAGCGACGAAGGAGGGCTTGGCTTGCCCATTGAACAACGTTAGATGTAAGCGATCGTCTAATCCGTGGTTAAGTTGTTGTCTCGATCTACTGTGCGAGTTGGGGGACCCGGCACATCCTGCGCGGTTCCCGGTTGGGATCCCGGCCTATTTCGGTCGGGTTTAAAGCTTGGGTCATGACCATTGCGATTGCGAAAGCGCCTGACGAGGCCGCAGGCACGCCCGGCGGCAACGATCCCGAGCTTCCTGCGTCGCTGCTTTCCTTTATCCTGATCGCAAAATTCCTCGGCGTTCCCGCCGATGCGGGGCAGATCGCGCATGACCATGGCGCGCCGGGCGAGCAGTACCGGCTCGAGGACCTCGCGCGGGTCGCCAAGCGGCTGAAGATCGTCGCCAAGGTGAAGCCTGCGGCCACCGACGCGCTCCACAAGGTGCCGTTGCCCGCGCTCGCCGAACTCGAGGACGGCTCGGCCGTCGTCTTGCTCAAGGTCGACCAGCAGGAAGCAGGATCGCGCTACCTGATCCAACGCGGCAATGGCGGGCGTCCCGAAGTGTGGACGGCGGAGGATTTTGGCGGCCGGTATGCCGGGCGCCTGCTGCTGATGACGACGCGCGAGCTGATGGCGGGGGCGACGCGCCCCTTCGACATCTCCTGGTTCATCCCGGCGCTGGTGAAATACCGCGGGCCGCTGCGCGACGTGCTGATCGGGTCGTTTTTCCTGCAGTTGATGGGATTGATCTCGCCCATCTTTTTCCAGCTCGTCATCGACAAGGTGCTGGTCCATCAATCGCTGACGACGCTCGACGTGCTGGCGATCGGGCTGTCGGCGGTGCTGATCTTCGAGACGGCCCTGTCGGCGCTGCGCAACTGGCTGTTCGCGCACACCACCAATCGCGTCGACAGCGAGCTTTCGTCGCAGCTGTTCCGCCACCTGCTCAACTTGCCGCTGTCCTATTTTGAAGCCCGCCGCGTCGGCGACAGCGTCGCGCGCGTGCGCGAGCTCGATCGCATCAGGGAGTTCCTGACCTCGAACGCCGTCACCGTGGTGATCGACCTGTTTTTCACCATCGTCTTTTTCGGCGTCATGTACGCCTACAGTCCGCTCCTGACCCTGATCGTCACGCTGTCGATCCCGCTCTATGTGGCGATCTCGGTGGTCGTGACGCCGCCGCTGCGCGCGCGTCTCGACGAGAAATTCAAGCGCGGCGCGGAGAACCAGTCGTTCCTGGTCGAGAGCGTCACCGGCATCGGCACGCTGAAGGCGATGGCGGTCGAGCCGCAGATGCGGGCGAAATGGGAGAAGCAGTTCGCAGGCTACACCAGCACCGGATTCCAGGTCGCAACGCTCGCGAACTGGGGCAGCCATCTGATCCAGCTGGTGTCCAAGCTGACCACGGTCGCGATCCTGTTCTTCGGCGCGAAAGCAGTCATCGCCGGCGACCTCTCGGTCGGATCGCTGGTTGCCTTCAACATGCTGTCCGGGCGTGTCGCGCAGCCGATCCTGCGGCTGTCCCAGCTCTGGCAGGACTTTCAGCAGGTGCGCATCTCGGTCGACCGGCTCGGCGACGTCCTGAACGCGCCGGCCGAGCCCGACCACAATCCCAACCGGGCGAGCCTTCCTCCGATCAAGGGCGCGGTGAGTTTCGATCGGGTTCGCTTCCGCTATCGTCCCGACGCGCCTGAAGCGCTGCGCGGCGTCTCGCTCGCGATCCAGCCCGGCGAGATGATCGGCATCGTCGGCCCCTCCGGCTCGGGCAAGTCGACGCTGACCAAGCTGGTGCAGCGCCTTTACGTTCCGGAACAGGGCAGGGTGCTCGTGGACGGTGTCGATCTCGCGCTGGTCGATCCCGCCTGGCTGCGCCGGCAGATCGGCGTCGTGCTGCAGGAGAACATCCTGTTCAACCGCTCGGTGCGCGAAAACATCGCGCTCGCCGACACCACGATGCCGATGGAGCGGGTCATCGCAGCCGCGCAGCTCGCCGGCGCGCACGAGTTCATCCTCAGCCTTTCGCACGGCTACGACACGGTGATCGACGAGCGCGGCGGCAACCTCTCGGGCGGACAGCGCCAACGCATGGCGATCGCGCGGGCGCTGATCGGCAATCCGCGCATCCTGATCCTCGACGAGGCGACCAGCGCGCTCGACGCCGAAAGCGAGGAGATCATCCAGCATAATCTCGCCGGCATCGCGCGCGGCCGCACCGTCATCATCATCGCGCATCGCCTCTCCGCCGTGCGCCAATGCGACCGGATCGTCACGGTGGAAGCCGGCGAGATCACCGAGACCGGCGATCACCAGACATTGTTGCGCTCGGGCGGCCGCTATGCCCAGCTCTACACCAAGCAGATGGGGCGCAGCACGTGACGGCCTGGGTCGCCGAGCGCTTTCCGACTTTCGCCAGGCACTGGGCCGTGCTGCGGGCGAGCTGGAGCATGCAGAACGAGGCCGACCGCAACCGGCGACCGCGCTCCGATCACGAGTTCCTGCCGGCCGCGCTCGAGATCATGGAGAAGCCCCCGAGCCCCGGCCTGCGCATGCTGCTGCTGATGACCTGCGGCTTTTTCACCGCCGCGCTGGTCTGGTCCGTCATAGGCACCGTCGACGTCGTGGCGGTGGCGAGCGGGAAGATCATTCCGTCGAGCAAGGTCAAGACAATTCAGCCGATGGAGATCGGCTCGGTGCGCGCCATCCATGTCGCCAACGGCCAGCATGTGGAGGAGGGGCAGCTTCTGGTCGAGCTCGACCCGACGCTGGCGACCGCCGACGAGGCGCAGGCGCGCCAGAACCTGCAGGCCTCGAGGCTGATCCAGGCCCGCAACGCCGCGCTGCTCGCCTATCTCGACGGCCGGTCGGCCGGGTTCGCCGCACCGGAAGACGCGCCGGCCGCCGCCATCGCGGTGGAGGAGCAATACGTCCGCGCCAGCATCGCCGAATACGAGGCGCAGGTGGCAAGCCTGCAGCAGCAGATCGCGCAGCGCGCGGCCGAGCTGACCTCGGCCGAGGTCGAGATCAACAAGCTGCGCCTCACGCTGCCGCTCGTCGAACAATCGCTCGAGGCGCGCCGGCAGCTCACCGAGCAGGGCAATTTCGCGCGGCTGCGGCTGCTCGAATACGAGCAGCAACGCATCGAGCACGTCCAGAACGTCGACGTGCAGCTCGCCAATGCCGCGCGGGCGCGCGCGGCGATGACGGCGCTCGAGGCCGAGATCCGCAAGCTGCGCGAGACCTTCGGCAAGACCGCCGTGACCGAGATGGTCCAGGCTCGCGACAAGGCCCAGCTCGCGGCCGAAGATCTGCGCAAGACCACGCGGCGGCGCGAGTTCCTGCAGTTGCGCGCGCCGGTGGCCGGAACGGTGCAGCAGCTCGTGGTCGCGACGATCGGCGGCGTGGTGCAGCCGGCGCAGCCGCTGATGACCGTCGTCCCTGACGGTGCCGAGATCGAGGTCGAAGCCCAGGTCCTCAACAAGGACATCGGCTTCGTCCGCGAGGGCCAGCCGGTCCGGGTCAAGCTGGAGGCGTTTCCCTTCACCGATTACGGGCTGGTGCCTGGTATCGTCGAGAGCATCAGCCGCGATGCGATCGACCTGTCGCAGTCGAACGGCCAGCCGCAGCGCGACGAGAAAGGCCGGCCGATCCAGCCCGGCCTCGTCTACGCCGCGCGCATCCGCCTGTTGCAGACCAGCATCCGCATCCGCGACCGCCAGCAGCCGCTCGGCCCCGGCCTCTCCGTGCAGGCCGAGATCAAGACCGGGGAGCGCCGGATCATCCAATATCTGCTGTCGCCAATCACGCAGTCGCTCGATGAGGCCGGCCGCGAGCGGTGAGGCGATTGATCGCTCCGGCCGTTCGAGCCGGCCGCGCTGGAAAAGACGAAGATGCTCTGACCCGCACGATACGCGCGTGCGTGGCTGGCGCGATCGACGGATCAAGGGCGCGGCATCGAGGCCCATCGCATGACGGCGCGTGACGCCATCGCTCCGCTCGAGTCCGCTGCCCGTTTGTCTCGAGCTTCGCAAATTTTTCGTCGAGCAGTCCGCGCCGATCTCGGAACCCCGCCGAGTTCCGTTTTTCAAACTGCCGATCGTTGCCGATCGCAACGGACGTGAGACACACTTCGAAACATTTTTTTGGACGCCCCGCGGTTTCGTCTTGAAGTTGTATCCGAGTTAACGTTCTATGAACGTCGAAGGAGGGGGCAGTGGGGCTGCGTCCTATCACCTGCGCCGGAACTATTTATCCGCTTCCATGGCGACCGCCGATACAACCGGAGCGGGTATTGTGCAGGGGACGGATTCTTCTCGTCGGCAGGCGAGCGGCCCGGACGGGCCGTTGGCTGCTGCGGCAGGCTCATTTCCCCGTTGATCATGAAAAGCCCCGTCGAACGGGCTGAATGTGGGGAGCTAGAGCCATGGCAAAAAGCGCGAACGAGACGGCAGCGGCCGCCAAGCCGGCATTGAACGGGATCAAAGGCGGAGCTGCGGCCGAACCCGCGAATGCGAAAGAGCGCGCGCTCGATCCGCAAGTGCTGGCGCAAATCGCCGCGTTCAAGATGAGGATCCAGGCTGGCGTCGGCGAGGTCGTCCTCGCCATGCTGAACCTGCCGCGCTACCGCAACCAGACCCTGGCCGACGTCATGCATCTCGTCGTCGAGCCGATGACGCGCGACCGCATCGCGATCGCCAAGGCGGGCGGCGAAGGCAAGGTCGAGGAGACCGCCGGCATCGCGATCTGGGCGAGCGTCTCCGAAGAAGTCGACGCCAAGATCCGCGAGCAGATTCAGGCGCGCGTGTTCCCGGTTCGGCTCAAAGCCGAGGACTGGGCCAGCGGCGACACCACATGGCTGCTCGACGTCATCGCCCCCTCGCAAAAAGTCGCCACCGCCGTGCTCGCCAATTTCAAGCAGGTGGTGAAGGACAAGCCGGTGCGCATTCATCCGATCGTGAGCCAGCTGGTTGATCCGGCGGTGCTGGAGAAGATGAAGGTACGGCCGGTGGAGGAGGCTGAACCCAAACAAGCGCGTGGTGAGCCCCGATCATAAAGCGAAATCACACGGGGGCGCCTGTGGGCAGCGTAAGCATGCCGACGCGAACGTCCAGGGCACCTGCATGGAAAAGCTTGCCGCATGAGCGGGTTGACAAAAGTGCTGCTGCTCCTGGCGGTCCTCACTGCTGGTGCGATCGTGTGGTGGAAGCTCAACTACCCGATCTATTCCTGGAATCAGAAGCTGACGGTGACGGTATCGACCCCTCAAGGAGAGGTTTCCGGGTTTTCCGTCGTATCTGTTTCGTGGGCCAAGAATTTCTTTTCGGGCGGTTGGGGCGGCGCGCTCTATCATCTGTCGTTGCGAGGCGACGCGACGACCATCGATCTCGGCAGAGGCCAGTTCCTGTTTGCGATTCTCGGCTACCAGCACAGCCAGGAGACTCAATGCACCGGGCTGATCGCACCAAAACTTTTCGGCGACGAGAAGCTCTATTGGTCGCCGGATACTTTCAGGCAGGTTCAGGCGGCGAAGGGCCGCGGTCCGGTCGCTCTACCGCAAAGACTTTTTCCACGCTTCCTGCGCTTTCGCGACATCAAGGATCCGGCGACGGCGGAACTCGTCGATCCTGACGATCTGGCTAAAAGCTTCGGTCCCGGCTTCCGCCTCGTACGCGTGACAATCGAGATTACCGATGATGCGGTGACACGAGGCATAAGAAATATCCTGCCGTGGCTGTCGCGGCAGGTCGGATGGTTTCGGCTCAATGCGGGTCCCGATTTGCCACCCATCGGTCCCGCCAATCTCATCGACATCGATACACTTTGATTCGAGAAAGTGACATCGGCCATGAATAGCGATCAAATTCTCGCACTCCTCGCCATGGACGCCTACAATCAGGGCTTTGGAGCGGGGGTCGACGGCGTAGGTACAAAGATCGGCGGCGCCAGCGTGGTTCCGAACGATGAGCTGCCACTTTCGGCGGAACTGCAAAATGCCCTGAATGCCTCCGGGTTTAATGCGACCACCTATTCGGTGGCCGGCACCAACACCGACTTGGACGGTACGATCGTCATTTCCTATCGCGGCAGCGACGATCTTAATGACGCAGCCAACGATGCACAGTTCACCAGTGGCGTCGGCGTCCCGTCGCAGGCCGCGTTGGCCGCGAAATATTATCAAGCGATCAAGAGCAAATATCCCGACAAGACGATCGTCCTGACCGGCCATTCGCTCGGAGGCGCGCTGGCTGGAACGGTCGGCAGTCTCTACGGGACCCGAGCGGTTCTCTACAACAACGTCCCGTTTGAAATCACCTCGACCTTCATATACGCCGCCGCGCTCTTGCGGGCGGCCGCTGGTCCTCTTGTGGATTTGACGTATCTTGGCTGGGTCGTTCCGCAGGACATCGTCGATACGTTCTACCCCGACGGAAACATTCCGGAGATCGACCGCACGTCCCTCAAGGCGCTCGTCACGCCCGGCGATGTCGCGGGTAACATCCGAATGCTTCAGGCTATTCCCACCATCAGTGTGGGAAGCCAATCGGCCATCGACAATCTCACCGCCGTCCCTTCGGTTTCAACCTGGTTGAACGTGATCTTAGGCTTTCTCGGTGCGGGGCTCGGAAAGCAGATCAACCTTCACTGGCAAAGCTTCCTGAACATCAAGGAATTTTCGGCTGTCAATGGTTACGACTCGTTGTGGACGCCGGTCTACAATCAAACGGTCGGAGCCTTGTATTCAGACGAGATTGCAAACGCGGCGGGCATAACAGACTTTTCGACGATGCAGAAGAAGATCGCCTATTCGGTGATCGATCCGAGCATGGGGGCTGATCAAAAGCCGTTCGGCGATACCGCTATTGCTTCCATGTTTAATGATTATGCGGAGCTCGGAAGCCTGTTCAGCGATGGCGCGACGCCGGCTTCGTTCTTCAGCAAAACAGTAACGGGGTGGCTCTTCGGCACCGTTGATGTCACGCAGGAGATCGCCAATCTTGCCACGCAATATGCTGGCGCGCTCGCCCAATATGACGTCGAAGTAACCGAACTGCGGCAGGTCTTGGGAGCAGGCGCCGGTGCGGACGACGGCATAGTCGCTGTGGACGACGACGGAACGGCTCTCGCGCTTGATCTTTCCAGCATTCTCTGGGGCGACGTGTTGAAGGCGGGTGGCGTCTCAGGCGCTCCAGACCGTCTCAAGCCCATCTATGAAGACGCATTCCGCGCGGCGTTCTTCGACCAATCTGCCGAGACGAATCCATCTACGATATCCCGGCTGATCACGGGGATTACCGGGTTTGCGGCTTCCAAGGTCGATGAGGAGGCGCTCAAGAAGCTCGCCGCCTTCTGGGAGGCATCGTCCGGATCGATCTTCGATCGCTACCATATCGCCACGTCTGACGACGACCACGAAATCACGCTCACTGAACGTTCGTACAAGGACAAGATCCCCGAGATCAAGGGCGATCAGGTGCATGTCGATGTCTATATCGGCACGCAGAGCGACGACGAGGTGCACGGCACCTCCGGCAATGACCTCCTGATCCTCGGCGCCGGCAACGATGTGGTCTATTCCCGCGGCGGCCGGGACATGGTGCTTGGCGGCACCGGCAACGACGAATTCATCGACCAGATCGGCGAGGTGCACAGCCCGCAGGACGACGGCAGCGACATCTATGTCGGCGATACCCTCGACAAGTCGATGGTGCAGGGCTTCCTGGACTATCTGCGCGGCCTCGTGGGAGCCGGCGATGTCGACAAGGTCCACTACAGCGTCGAGGATCCCGTCACGCATCAACTCGCCGCGAAGGGCCTGCAGATCGTCTCCGGCGAGCTGGTCACTTACGGAACGAGCAAGGGCATCAAGCTGACCGTGCGCGACCTCAATACCGGTCAGGTCAGCAGCGATATCATGATCGATATCGACATCGTGGAACTGAGCGAGCGAGCCGACTTCGTCTCCATCAGCGATGACCTCAGCAAGCTGCCGGTCATTGTCGACCTCAGCGCTCCCAAGAGCGGGGTTTTGGGCGAGCAGGATTTCGACACCGTATCGTTCGAGGCGCGGACCAACGGCGTCATCACGATCAACGGCTCCGTTGCGGACAATTCCGGCGGCGCCGGCGGGATCGTCGATCTGACGAATTCGGTCGCGCTGAAGCTCTTGAGAGCGTTCTTCAAGCCCGAGGCAGAGCTGCATTTCCGTGGCGCGGAGAACGTCATCCTCACTAGCAAGGACGACGTCTATTTCGGCGGCAATCTGTCGAATCTTCTCGGTGTGCAGCAGGGCTTCTTCGGCACTGCCAATCACGACGGATTCGGCAAGATTTCGGGCGGCGACGGCAAAGACCTCCTGATCTACTACGGCGCCGGACACAAGGACGCCGGCGAGCTCATCGATCTCTCCAAGCCGGACGGCCCGAGGGCGGCCGAGGAGCTGTCGCTCACGGTCGATGGCGGAGCGGGTAACGACGACATTCTGCTCGTCGGCGGTGACCGCGGCATCGCCGCCGGCGGCCTCGGCAAGGACTGGATCTACAACACCTCGAACGGCGGCATCATCTGGGGCGACGCCGTCGGCGGCTACTATGAGAAGCCGGTTTTCGACGAGGATGGCAATCCGGTGCTCAATCCGGACGGCAGCCAGAAGACCACGCCGACCCAGGTCGAAGATACGGCCGAGAATGCGGACAATTTCTGGTACTCGGCCAATACCATCATCAAGGACGCGCAGCACCACGACGTTCTCAAGTTCTACGGCCTCACTCTGACCGGCGGCGATGCCGAAGGCGGCATCGCGGGTCTTGCCGCGTTCGGTGGACTTCTCGGCGCCACCATCGGCATGGCCAATTTCTACAATTCCCTCGACGAGAACGGCAAATACGATCCGGCCCGCTCGGTCTATTTCGACGATCTGTTCCCCTGGATGACCTATGTGTTCCGGCCCAACGCCAATGGCGGGCTGGACATGTATGTGACCAACCAGTTCGACCAGCTGTTCACGGCGGTGTTCAGCGGCACCGCGAGCGATTCCTACAAGGCGCAACAGGCGCTGGATGCGCAGGGCATCCTGAAGGGCTGGATGAAGGTCGAGAACTTCGACCTGGTCGGCAGCTTCATCGGGCAGCACCAGGCCGAGCTTGCCGGCGAAGGCGATCTCGGCATGGTGTTCAAGGCGGTCAATCCGCTGGCCGACCTCATGGAGCAGGTTCAGCCGCTGGTCGGCGTCATCGGCATGGCCCTGGCCGCGCAGTATGGCGGCATGGCGCTGGTCGACCAGGCCTTGACGCTGTCCGCGGCTGCGGCGCGGTTTGCGGAAGGCATGCGATGGTCCAACGCCGCCGATCCGCTGGTGATCGACCTGGACGGCGACGGCATCGAGACGACCGAGCTTGCCACCGGGCAGGTCTATTTCGACATCGACAACGATCTGTTCGCCGAACGCACCGGCTGGCTGAAGGGCGACGACGGCTTCCTGGTCCGCGACCTCAACGGCAATGGCGGGATCGACGACATCTCGGAGATGTTCGGCGGCGTCGGACGGTCCGGCTTCGCCCAGCTCGCGCAGCTCGACTCCAACGGCGACGGCAAGATCACGGCGGCGGACGTGCTGTGGTCGGAGCTGAAGGTCTGGCAGGACTATGACCGCGACGGCATCACCGATGCCGGCGAGCTGAAGACGCTCGATCAGCTCGGCATCATCAGCATCGATCTCGGCGCCACCGCGATCGACATCACCACGCCCAATGGCGCGCGGCTCACCGGCGTCGGCGACATCACCTTCCAGACCGGCCCCGTCAGGCACATGTTCGACGCCATCCTGGCCTCGAACGACACCGACACCCGATATGCCGGCGAGGCCGGCCATGCGGCCTGGCAGTCGAGCGCGACGCTCGACGTCAAGGGCTTCGGGCGGGTGACCAACCTTGCGGTCGCCGCCGCCAACGACATCGCGTTCGGCGAGCTGGTGACCTCGACGGCGGCGGCGATGACGGTTCCGAAGCTGCGCACGCTGGTGGCGCAGGCCGGCGAGCTGCTCGGCGCCTGGGGCGAGGCGCTGGAGCAGACGCGCGAGCTGACGCCGGTGCTGGTCGGCACCGACGCAGGCGGCAAGGCCGTGCTGCTCGACCGCGGCGTCTATGTCGAGGACGGCCAGGGCGGCCATTGGACGCTCGCCTCCGGCGCACCGGTGCTCGACGCGCAGGGCCAGCCGATCGCGCGCGCCACCATGCAGGACGTGCTGGCGCAGGCGGCAGCGTCAGGTGCCGCTTGGCGCCTGGAGCAGACATGGTCGCCGTCCGACCGCGACGCCGCGCTGACGGATCGCGATGCCGCGCCCTATCTGATGAGCGTCGTCAACGGGCGCGCGGTCATTCTCGACTACGGCATCAAGCAGGCCGACGGCAGCTGGAAGCTCGCCTCCGATGCCGCCACCAGCTACGCCAGCAAGGACGCGATCCTCGCGCTCGCCCATCCCACCGGGACCGAATGGCGGACCGAGCAGCTCGGCTTCAACCCCTACGCCAACCTTCCCGTCGACAAGATCGGCGTGCGCTTCACCGACGGCATCGCCGTCGACTACACCGTCAAGGTCACCGACCAGGACGGCACGTTCTATGTCTGGGCGCGCAATCTCGACCGTGCGCTGCAGCTGGAATGGAAGACCGGTGACAGCCGCGAATTCAACCTGCGCAATTACGCGATCGACTTCGATACGCTCGACGAGGTGAATTCGACCGACGATTCCACCTATCGCGTCGAGATGCTGACGCCGGCGCAGTTCCACTTCGCGACTTCGCTCGGCGGCATCGACTTCAACCCCGAAATGCTGACGGCGCAGCTCGACAATGCGACCGGGCACATCGCCTATGCCGTCGGCCCCGGCGGCAGCGCGAACCTGTCGACCGATCCGGCGCACTACGTCTCCGGCATCGCGACCATGATCGACATGCTGCAGCCGGTCATGACCGAGTACATCTCGACCTCGCGCCGCTACGCGGTGCGTATCGCGATGCAGGGCGGCCTCAAGGACTTCTTCCGGGGCGTCAGCTACGACCTCGCCACCGACAGCTACAAGCCGACGACGAACCGCGAGCTCGCCCCGATGTTCGAGGCGATTTTCGCCGGCGCGCCGGCCAGCAACACCGGCGATGCTGTGTTCGACTATCTCGCGCAGTGGAACGGCATCCTGGCGCAGGTCTATCCGGACTATCACCCCTCAGGCGAAGGCAATCTCGGCGGCTCGACGCTCGCGGTCAACCAGGCCTTCATCATGCAGATGATGCTGCCGGCCTTCGAGACCGTCGGCGTCGATCTCGACATCCGCGGCGTCGCGCATGCGCTCGGGATCAGCGACGAGCGCATCATCACCCACACGGCCGGCGACGTCATCGTCAATGGTACCGATGCGACCGACTATTTCTACATGACCGCGGGCAACCAGACCCTGCGCGGCGGCAAAGGCGCCGATTTCTATTTTGTCGGGCGCAATTCCGGCGACGACGTCATCGACGACAAGGACTTCGGCGACAGCGACGAACTGCGCCTCACCGATGTGCTCTCGACCGACGTCAAGGCGATCCGCGACGGCGAGGACCTGATCCTTGAGATCCGCGGCCGCACCAACACCATCCGCCTGACCGACCAGTTCCTCGGCGAGAACAACGAGCTCTTGAGCAACGGCAAGCGGGCCGATTCCGGCGTCAGCGCCATCGTGTTCGCCGACGGCGTCGCCTGGGACCGCTTCCGCATGTCGATGGAGGTACTCGACAGGGAGCGGGCCGCCGGCCAGTTCAACGACAGCCTGATGGGCTCGGGCTCGGCCGACATCCTCTGGGGCGGCAAGGGCAACGACTATATGAGCGGCGGTGCCGGCGGGGACATCTACGTCTTCCAGGCCGGCGACGGACAGGACGTCATCGACGACCTCGGCAATTTCTCGTTCGGGCCGGTCAAGGCCGGCATCGACGTGCTCAGCTTCAAGGGCGGCATCAAGCTTGAGAATTTGAAGCTGATCCGCGACGGCGAAAGCCCGGATCTGCTGATCGTTTTCCTCGACGACAATGGCCAGCCGACCGGCGACACGCTCGTCATCAAGGGCCAGTTCGCCGGCATCAGGACCGGCATCGGCCTGTTCTCCGAGGCGCTCGGCTCGAGCGACGGCCTGGACTACGTCGCGCCGAACCTGATCGAGCGCTTCGTCTTCGACGACGGCTCCAGCCTCGAATTCACCGATATCGTGCAGAAGGTGCTGGAGAACGCCAGGACCGCGAATGACGACGCGATCTACGGCATGATCAACGCCAACACGCTCGACGGCGGCGCCGGCAACGACTTCCTGTCCGGCAAGGAGGGCGACGACACCTATATCTTCGGCCGCGGCTATGGCCGCGACGTCGTGCTCGACAACGCCATTCCCGGCCTGTTCGATCCGCCGCAACACGACAAGCTGAAGTTCATCGACGAGATCCGCTGGACCGACCTCGACTTCCTGCGCGACGGCGCAACCGATACGCTGCGCATGCGCATCAAGGGCACGACCGATGAAGTCGTGCTGCAGGACTTCCTTGCCACCGTTCCGATCCTCGGCTTCATCAACGTCATCGAGGACATCCAGTTCGGCGACGGCACGGTCTGGACCGGCTTCAAGCTGGCCCAGCATTATATCGATATCGCCAAGACCGCCGGCAACGACACGATCTACGGCTATGACGAGCTGTCCGACTCGATCGACGGCGGCGCCGGCGACGATCGTCTGGTCGGCTTCGGCGGCAACGACGTCTATTACGTCGCGCTCGGGGAGGGCAACGACACCATCCTCGACAGCTCGGGCAACGACCAGGTCGTTCTCTCGGGCATCGCCTCGACCGACGTCGACTTCTCCCGCACTGCGCTCGACCTGGTCATCACCGTCCGCGCCACCGGCCAGCGCTTCGTGCTGGAGAACCAGTATGTGCGCGACGACGGCCAGACCAATGCGGTCGAGAGCCTGGTCTTCACCGACCGCACGGTCTCGTTCCTCGACGTCAATCCAGAAGATATCGACCTCGTCGGGACCAACGGCGACGAGACCATCACCGGCTCGAATTTCGCCGAAACCCTCGACGGGCTCGGCGGCAACGACACGCTGATCGGCGGCGACGGCGGCGACACCTACAGGTTCGACGCCGGCTACGGCCAGGACGTCATCGTCGACCGCCGCGCGCGCGCGAGCTGGTCCGACCGGCGCGGCGTGCACGTGCCGGTGGACGACGTCGTCCAGTTCGGCGGCGGCATCACCCGCGACAACGTCGTCTTCACCAAGGACGGCAATGACCTCCTGATCTCGATCACCGGCCGCTCGGACACGCTGCGCATCCGCAACCAGTTCCGCGACGCCGAGGACGGCGTCGAGCTGTTCCGCTTCTTCGACGGTTCCACCATCAAGATCTCGGACGTCGAGCAACTGCTCCAGATCGCCGGCGGCAACCGCGGCGACAATATCATCACGGGCCTGCTCGAACAGGAGAACGTGCTGGACGGGCGGCAGGGCGACGACACGCTATACGGCGGCAACCGCGCCGACACCTACGCCTTCTCGGCCGGCTACGGCTTCGACCGCATCATCGAGCGGCCGGACTCGGCCGGCATCGTCGATCGCGTGGTGTTCGGCGCCTCCGTCCGCTTCGAGGACATCGTCGTCAGCCGCAATGGCAACGATCTCATCATCGATCTCGGCAGCGGCCTCGATGTCCTGACTATCGTCAACGGCCTGTCGACCAGCCGTGTCGAGCAGTTCGAGTTCGCCGACGGGCGGATTCTGTCCGTTGAAGCCATCATCGACCGCATGCTGACCGGCACCGCCGGCGACGACCATCTGATCGGCTTCGACAACCGCAACGATACGCTGTCGGGCGGCGCGGGCCAGGACGCGCTCGAGGGCGGCTTCGGTAACGACACCTACAAGTTCGGCATCGGTGACGGCAGCGACAGCGTCGACGACGCCGGCGGCGTCGACAAGATCGTGTTCGGCGAAGGCATCACCGCCGACCTCGTCCATTTCAGCAACATCGACGGCGACCTGCTTATCTCGATCGGCAACGGCATCGACCGGCTCGCCATCCTGTCCGGCTACAGCGCAAGGCCCGTCGAGAGCTTCGTCTTCGCCGACGGCACCACGCTGTCGATCGAGGACGTGCGCGGCATCATCCGCGACGGCCTGTCGAACGCCAGCCAGGACCTCGTCGACCTCAGGGAGCTGCCGGCCGCCAGCACGCTGCGTCCCGGCGCCGGCCATGACCGGCTCATCCTGGCGCAGGATTCCCGCGTCGTCATCGGCGCCTCGGAAGGCATCGACAGCGTCGAGATGCCCTTCGGCGTGACCAGCGCGACCATCGTGCTCTCGGCCTATGCCTCGAGCGATGCCACGGTCCGGCTGGTTGCGACCGACTCGACCGATCTCGTCGTCTCGTTCTCGTCGGGAAGCCAGCTGATCGTCCGGGGCGCGCTCGGCAATGGCAGCCTGCCGAACATCGAATTCACCAACGGCGTCACCTGGAGCGGGGCGACCTTGGTGCAGGCCGCCATCGCCGGGCAGGCGAGCGCGGGGAACGACATCATCGTCGGCAGCGGCCGCGCGGACGTCATTGCCGGCGGCGCCGGAGACGACCTGCTGAGCGGCGGGGCCGGCGACGACACCTACAATTTCACGCGCGGCGACGGCCGCGACGTGATCGACGATGCCTCCGGCAACGACACGCTCGCCATCACCGGCTACCGGCCCGACGAGCTGCGCGTCTCGCAGATCGACCCGGCGCGCAACGAACTCGTGCTGTCCTTTGCCGATTCGACCGATCAGATCGTGCTGCGCTACGTCTGGGGCTGGAACGGCGTCGACGCGGTTCGTTTCAGCGACGGCACCTCGTTCACGCTCGACCAGCTCCGCGACATGGCCGCCGATGTCGGCACCTGGCAGGACGACCGCATCGTCGGCTCCGGGCGCAGCGAGACGTTCAGCGGCGGCACCGGCGATGACGTGATCATCGGCGGCGGCGGCGACGACGTTTACCGGTTTGGGCGCGGCGACGGGCAGGACCGCATCGAGAGCAACGGCTCGGCCGACGGCAAGGGAACGCTCGTCTTCGGTACCGGCATCGCGCTGGAGGACATCGTCGCGACGCGGGATGCCGCAGGCAATATCGTGCTGTCGATCAACGGCACCGACGACCGCGTTACGCTGGTCGATCCCGCCGGCGACATCGATCCGGTCATCGCCAAGGTGGTCTTTGCCGACGGCCGCAGCCTCAGCTACCGAACCCTTGCCGCCTCGATCGCATCGACCGACGGCGACGACCACATCATCATTCCCTCCGATCTCGCCAATCCCGACATCGGCTCGGTGATCTCCGGCGGTCTCGGCAACGACCATATCGAAGGTGGAAGGGGCGCCGACGTCCTCACCGGCGGCAAGGGCGACGATCTCGTGGAAGGCGGCAGCGGCGCCGATCTCTATTATTTCGGCCGCGGCGACGGGCAGGACACTATCGCCGATGTCGAGACCAGCGATGCGTCCAAGGTCGACAAGGTCCATTTCGGCGCCGGCATCCTGCCGAGCGACATCCGCTTCCTCTCGGTCGGGCCGAATGACCTCGTGATCGGCCTCGTCGGCAGCGACGACCGCCTGACGATCAAGGACATGTTCCGCGCCGGAAATAGCGCGAACAATTTCGGGATCGAGCAGTTCGAGTTCGCCGATGGCACGGTCTGGCAGCTCGCCGACATCGTCTCGCATGCGGCGGCGTCGACCGGCGCCGGCGCCGATTCCATCGATTTCGGCCCGCAGCTCGACCTCGCGATCACCCTCGACGGCGGCGCGGGCGACGATGTGCTCGCCGGCGGCGTCGGCGACACCACCTACGTGTTCGGCCGGGGCTATGGCCGCGACACGATCCGCGAGGCCGCCAACGCGACCAGCTCCAGCGACACGCTACGCCTGAACAGCGGGATCGTTCCGAGCGACGTCGTCGTCGTCAGGGACGGCAACGATCTCGTGCTGCGCTTCGCCGGCAGCGACGACCGGCTGACGATCGTCGGCCAGGCGACGGCGAGCGCGCCTCCGATCGACGTCGTGCGATTCAACGACGGCACGCAATGGAGCGCGGCGACGCTGCTCTCGCGCGCACTCACGCCCGATGCGGCCGAGCACGTGCTGCATCCGAGCAATTCGTCGTCCGATCCGTTCGCCGCGCCGGTGTTCGCGGGCGCGGGCTCCGGCGGAGGCGGTGGAGGATCGCAGGGATCCGCGACGATCGGACTTGCCCGTTACGATGCCGTTTCGCGGCCGGTCACCGGCCTTGCCGTGGTCGGATCCGCCAGCGAGGTCGGCAGCGGCACCTATCAATTGACCCCCGAAGCCGGCAGCAGGTCCGGCGCGGTCTGGGGCAGCATCGACCTTTCGCAGAACGTGGTCTGGACCACGAAGATGTTCTTCGGCGCCAACGAAGGCGGCGCCGACGGCCTGTCCTTCGCCGTCCAGAACAAGAGCGCAAGCGAGCTGACGGGATCGGGCGGCGGCGGCATGGGCGCGCTGGTCTCCGGCTCGTTCGGCATCATTTTCGACACCTGGGGGCAGGCGACCGATTTCAGCCAGTTCGTCGTCAACGGCCAGACCGGCGACGACAATTTCGATCCCCGGCACGACTTCAGCCAGCTCGAGGACGCGGCCTGGCACGATGTCGTCATCAGCTGGGACGCGGCGAGCAAGACCTTCAGCTACAGCGTCGACGGCACGCTGATCGGGCGCAAGACCTATGATGTCGTCGGCAGCCTGTTCGGAGGCGATTCCGACGTCTGGTACGGCTTCGGCGCTGCGACGGGCGGCGCGACCAACGATCAGCGGGTCCAGATCCTCTCGGTCGCGACCCTGCAAGGGGCCGGCGCCGACCCGTTGACAGTCGGCACCGTCGAGCAGATCGGCTCGGGCCTGTTCGCGCGCGAGCTTGCGGGTGCGGCCGCGCAAAACACCTATGACGTTTTCGTGCCGCTTTCGCGGTGGGGCGACCGTGTCGACGTCGTCACCAACTTCAAGAGCGGTGATGCCGGCGACAGTCTCGACATCGCCATCGCCGAAGGATTGTCCGGAACGCTGCTGGCGCGCGCGGTCGGCGCCGACACGCTGATCTATTTCGCCGAGCAGGGGACGCAGAGCTTTGCGGACGCCCGGCTGCTGTTGCGCCTGGACAACGTTTCGCCGGCGAGCCTCACCAGCGTCAATTTTGCCGGTGCCGCGTTCACCGTGGTTGCCAACCAGACCTTGACCGCCAGCGGCGCAACGCCGGTTCAGGGCGGTTGGGGCGACGACACGATTAACGGCGACAATTCGGCCAACACGCTGTCCGGCGGGGCCGGCAACGACACCTTCGCGGATGCTCGTGACGGCAACGACACCCTGACCGGCGGGACCGGCAACGACTGGCTGCGCGGCGGCGGCGGCAACGATACCTATGTGTTCAACCGCGGTGACGGTCAGGACATCATCAGCGACTGGAATTACGGGACCGACACCATCCAGTTCGGTGCCGGCATCACGGCCGCCGACGTCGTGGTCACGCAAGGCAACAGCGGCCAGGACCTCGTCATCACCTTCACTGGGACCGACGACAGGATCACGATCGAGCGCGGCCTCAGCACCGACTACAATCGGATCGAGCAGCTGCGGTTCAGTGACGGCAGCACGCTCAGCTACACGCAGATGGTCGATCGGTCGCTCGCGCCGACGGCCGGCAACGACACGTTCTCAGGTGACCAGTTTGCCAACACGATCTCGGGCGGGGTCGGCAACGACACCATCTCGGACGCCCGCGAGGGCGACGACACCCTGATCGGCGGGGCCGGCAACGATTGGCTGCGCGGCGGCACCGGCAACGACACCTATATCTTCAATCGGGGTGACGGTCAGGACGTCATCAGCGACTGGAATTACGGCAATGACACCATCCAGCTCGGCGCCGGCATCACGGCCGCCGATCTGGTGGTGACGCAGGCCAATAGCGGCCAGGACCTTGTGATCGCCATCGCGGGAACCGAGGACAAGATCACTGTCTCGCGGGGCATCGATACCGACTGGAGCCGGATCGAACTGCTGCGCTTCAGCGACGGCAGCACGCTCAGCTATTCGCAGCTGCTCGACCGCTCGCTGACGCCGACCAGCGGCGACGACACGTTCGCGGGCGACCAGTTCGCCAACACGATCTCGGGGGGCGCCGGCAACGACACCATCCTCGATGGCCGCGACGGCGACGATATCCTGATCGGCGGCACCGGCAATGACTGGATGCGTGGCGGCAACGGCAACGACACCTATGTGTTCAACCGGGGCGACGGCCAGGACATCATCAGCGACTGGAGCTACGGCAACGACACGATTCTGTTCGGGGCCGGAATCGCCGTCGCCGACCTCTCGTTCACGCGCGCCAGCAACGGCCAGGATCTGATCATTGCCATTGCGGGGACCGAGGACAAGATCACGGTCTCGCGCGGCATCGATACCGACTGGAGCCGGATCGAGCAAATCCGCTTCGCTGACGGCAGCACGCTCGACTTCACCGGCATGCTTGCGCTGGCCGATGCCAACGACCGCGGTGGCATCACTCAGATCGGGGCGGCTGTCGGCAATGCCATCGTCGGGACCGATGTTGCCGAACTCCTCAACGCGTCGGCCTATGCGGCTGGCGGCACATTGGATGGTCGCGGCGGCTACGACGAGCTGACCGGCAGCGCCTACGACGACGTTCTGATCGGCGGCACCGGCAACGATATGCTGACGGGCGGTGCCGGCGCGGACACCTACCGGTTCTCCGCGGGCTTCGGCCAGGACACGATTCAGGAATACACGTCGAACGGCAGCAACAACATCATCGTGTTCGATTCCTCGCTCTCGATCGATGATTTCGTGCTGGAAGCCGACGTCTTTACCGACGGCAACGGCAATTCCGATTTCGGTCAGGCCCGGCTGCGCTTCGCGGGCAGCGAAGACCGGATCACGATCGCCGATCTCGACACGATCCAGCAGATCCGTTTTGCCGACGGCACCGTGCTCGACAGGCAGCAGATGCTGGCCCGCGCGGTCAGCCTCTCCAGCAACGACCGCTCCTTCTCCCCGTCGGACATGCCGATTCCGAATCCCCTGATCGGATCGGCGAAGGACGACCTGATCGAAGGCCGTGGCACCGACGACAATCTGCTCGGCGGCGGCGGCAACGATCGCATCTACGGTGGCGCCGGCGCCGACATCCTGACCGGCGGGACCGGCAACGACCTCCTGTCCGGTGACGCGGGTGCCGACGTCTATCGGTTCTCGGCGGGCTTCGGTCACGACAGCATCTCCACGGGCGACGTCGGGCTCGACTGGATCGAATTCGATGCCAGCCTGACACCTGATGATATCGAGGTGCTGCGCCCCTATGATCTCTACGAGGGCGGCGGCCTCACCGACGATCTGCTGGTGCACGTCAAGGGCACCGGCGACATCATCGAAGTCCGCTACACGCTTTCGCCGGATCCTTACCAGAGCATTGCCGGCATCCGCTTCGCGGATGGCACGACGTGGACGCTGGACGACATCATCAATGCCGCGGTGGGGACGCCGGGCATCAAGTTGCAGGGCGCGATCTCGGACGACACGCTGGTCGGCACAACGTACAACGATTCCCTCAACGGAGGCGGCGGCAACGATACGCTGACCGGCGGTGCGGGTGACGACTTCCTGTGGGGCGCGGAAGGCGACGACATCTTCGATGGCGGCGCGGGCAGCGATATCCTGATCGGCGACAACGGTTCGGACACCTATCGCTTCTCCAGCGGCTTCGGTAACGACGTCATCAACGATTTCCGCGACGCCGGCGCGACCAACGCGATCGTTTTCGACGCGACCGTCGCCGTCGCCGACATTGCCGTCTACTTCTCGCAGTACGGCGACCTGATCCTGAGATCAACCAACTCGGACGATTCCATCACGATCGGCAGTGCCTATGCCGATGAAACCGCGGGGATTGACGAGGTCCGTTTCAACGACGGGACGATCTGGACCCGCGATCAGCTCGTGGCCGCCGCCGTGGCGCTGCCGGGCAGCGTGATCCAGGGCGACGCGACCGATCAGACCCTGACCGGTACCGCCTTGGACGACAGCATCGACGGCGATGCCGGGAACGAGACCATCATCGGCGGCGCCGGCAACGATCTCCTGTACGGTGGCGACGGCGCCGACATCCTGATCGGCGGCGCCGGCCACGACGAGATGGACGGCGGATACGGTAACGACATCTATCGCTTCTCGGCCGGATTCGGCTCGGATACGGTCTATGTCACGCCGTACTATGCTGACGACACCGACGTCATCGAGTTCGACGCGACGATTGCCGCGGCGGATGTCCATCTTACCTTCGAGGGAGACGGTTACCCGCCGAGCATGCTGCTGACGATCGACGGCAGCACCGACCGGATCATGCTGAACGGTCTGCATGCGACCTCCGAGATCCATTTCGCGGACGGCACGATCTGGACATATGACGACATGGCCTCGCTCGCTGCGCCGTGGATGGGCGTCAGCCTGGAGGGCGACCAGGGCACCGACGTTCTCGGAACCAGCGGCTGGGACAAGCTCGAGGCCAAATACGGCGTCGCGTCCACCCTCAAAGGCTTTGCCGGCGACGACGTCCTCAACGGCTCCACCGGCGACGACATCCTCGAAGGTGGTGCCGGCGACGACGAGATGCAGGGCAATCAGGGGGTCGACACCTACCGCTTCTCGGCGGGCTTCGGCCAGGATCAGATCTACGAGTGGGGATCCGGCGTCAACCACATCGTCTTCGACTCCTCGATCTCGTCCAGCAACATCATCATCGAGCACGAGGCCGGCTATAACGGCGACATTACCTATGCCGACGTGATCCTGCGCGTGGCGGGGACCGAGAACCGTATCACATGGGGCGGCGGCTTCGGCTCCGCCGACTTCGACATCGCGTTTGCCGACGGCACGGTCTGGAACTCCAACGACATCAGGGCGCGCTGGAGCCTGATCGAGCATCCCTATCAGGGCGGCATTCCGCTGGTCGGAGGCGCCACCAACGACACCATGTACGGCTCGGTCGACGCCGACGTCATGGAGGGTGGCGGCGGCAATGACAGCATCAACAGCTACGGCGGTAGCGATATCCTGGTCGGAGGGACCGGATCCGATCAGCTGTTTGGCGGCCTCGGCAGCGACACCTACCGCTTCTCTGCCGGCTTCGGCGAAGACTGGATCTACGATTCCGTCAATGGCGCGGACGTCAACGTCATCGAGTTCGACGCGACCATCGACCCCGCGCAGGTCAGCGTCCTCACGGACGCCTCCAATCTCTCGGGCAATTACTATCTGTCGATCGCCGGCAGCGAGGACCGCGTCTGGGTCTCGCGCAATGCCCACGACGCCGTGATCTCGCAAGTTCGTTTTGCCAACGGCACGGTGTGGTCCGCGGCCGACATCGAGGCGCGGCTGACCTATTCGAACCGGCCGACGCTTCTGAGTTCTTCCGGCGGCGCACAGCTGGTCGGCACTGCCGGCAGCGACAACCTGACCGGGACGGCTGCGGCCGATGACATCAACGGCGGCGGAACGGTGCAATGGCAGCCGGTCGGCCCCAACCTGGTCGTCAACGGCAGCTTCGAGCAGCTCGCCGCGGATGCCAGCCCGCAAAGCTGGGGCTACTCGGCAACGACCTTGCCGGGCTGGAGCCGGATCAACAGCACGCAGCCGGCGACGACGCTCGGCATCGAGCAGATGAATTCCGGCTACAACGGTGTCACCGCGACCAACGGCAATTATTGGCTCGATCTCGACGGGGCGGGCTCCGGCGGCACCAACGTTCAGATCGCACAGGACGTGACCGGTCTCACCGAGGGTGAGACGCTCCTGGTGCAGTTCGACCATGCCAACCGTACCTGGGACTGGAACGGCTCGTTCGATGTGCTGTGGAACGGCACGGTGGTCGCGAGCTTCAACAATACCGGCACGGCGATGGTGCGCTCCAGCGTGCTGGTGACGGCAGCCGCCGGCACCAACCAGCTCAGCTTCCGCGGCAGCGGCAATCAGGATGGCGTCGGCGCCTCCCTCGACAATGTGAGTCTCACGCGGACGCAAGCCGTCGCGAGCACCGCGATCGGCAACGACGTGCTGTCCGGCCTTGACGGCGACGATCTCATTCGCGGCGGTGCCGGCGACGATGTGATCTCCGGCGGCAACGGCAACGACACGCTGAACGGCAATGGCGGCAACGACACCATCAATGGCGATGCCGGCAACGACATCCTGATCGGCGGCAAGGGCAACGACAATCTGATCGACGGCCTCGGCAACGACGTCTATCGTTTCGCGGCCGGCGACGGTCAGGACATCATCACCGACGCAAACGGAACCGACCGCATCGAGTTCGGTGCCGGCATCGATCCCGCCAACGTCAGGGTTGCGCTGGTCGGCAATTCCTCGACGCTCGTCGTCACGTTCGTCAACAGCGACGACCGCATCACCATCAACAACGGCTCGACCACCGACGGCAGGGCGATCGAGAAGTTCACCTTCGCCGACGGTACCGTCTGGAATTTCGCCGACATCGTCGCGCGATGGAAGACGCCGACCGCGGGCGCCGACATCATCCTCGGCACAACAAGTGGCGAAACCCTCGCGGGCGGCGCGGGCAATGACAGCCTGATCGCCTTCGGCGCAGCCACGCTGCTCGGCGAAGCCGGCGACGATACCCTGACCGGAGCGAACGGCGCCGACATCCTGGTCGGCGGCACCGGCAACGACGCGCTGTATGGCGGGCAGGGCGACGACGTCTACCGCTGGGGCCGCGGCGAGGGCAGCGACACGCTCACCGACACCGGCGGGACCGACCGCGTCGAGATCGGCGCCGGCGTTGCGCCGGGGGATATCAAGGTCACTTCGCCCGACGGGCGCAGCTTCGTGCTGCGGATCCGCGACACCGGCGAAGAGCTCAAGCTCACCGATGTGATCGTGAATGCGGGTAACGTCATCGAGAGCATTGCCTTCGCCGACGGCACTGTCTGGTCGATGAACGACCTGCGGGATCAGTCGTTTATCGGCGAGGACACTGCCGACGCCATGGTCGGGACCAGCGATGCCAACCGCCTCGACGGGCGCGGCGGCAACGACACGCTCTCCGGCCTCGACGGCAACGATTTGCTGCTCGGCGGCGCCGGCGACGACACGCTCAACGGCGGAACGGGAGACGACCGTCTGGTCGGCGGTCTCGGCAACGATGCGCTGTCGGGCGGCACCGGAGCCGACACCTACGTGTTCGCGGCCGGTGACGGCACCGACACGATCACCGACGGCGGCGACGCCACCAGCGATACGCTCCGCATCGAAGGCTATGGCCTGTCGCAGATCCGCTTCGGCGCGGTCGGCCAGGACCTCGTCATCCGCTTCGCCGGAAGCGCCGACCGCATCATCGTGCGCAACGGCCTCGGCAGCGGCGTCAGCGATCTCGTCGACGCCTTCGAGATCGCGGCCGACGGGGTCACGCTGTCGCTTGCCGACGTGCGCGGCCGTCTGGTCGAGGACGTCGCGATCACGGGCGAGTTCCTGGTCGGCAGTAGCGCCGACGACACGCTCACGGGTGGAACGGGCGACGATTACCTCAGGGGCGGCGAGGGAGCCGACATCCTGTCGGGCGGTGCCGGCAACGATCAGTTCGGCGACATTTCCGCCGATGGTTCCGTCGACACGCTGACCGGCGGCGCCGGTCGCGACACCTATTACTACCTGCCGGTCCGGCAAGGTGCGACGGCCATCGTCGCCGACGTCATCACCGACTTCCAGGCGGGCGCCGGCGGCGACGTCATCCGCCTGATGACCAGCAATCCTAATCCGTTCGAGGGCGGCAGCATCTTCCTGGCGCAATCGGGCAGCGATGCGGTCGTCATGATGCGGGCCTCGTCCGGGCCCGACCAGGAGCTGGTGCGCCTGCTCGGCGTCAACGCCACGACGCTGACCTCGGCCAATTTCGACGGCGTTCCGATCGCGATCGACAATTCGATCAGCATCAACGATGACGATGTCGGCCACGTCCTCAACGGCAGCGCGCTCGACGATCGCATTTTCGGCAATGGCGGCAACGACGTCATCAGCGGCTTCGGCGGCAACGACCGGCTCGCCGGCGGCGCCGACAACGATGTGATCGACGGCGGGCTCGGCAACGATCTGATCGCGGGCCAGGAAGGCAACGACCAGATCACCGGCGGCGGCGGCAACGACATCATGTCGGGCGGCTCCGGCGACGACGTGATCACCGGTTACGGCGACGGCAGCTTCGCGACCGACACCGATGTGTTCGAGGGCGGCCAGGGCGACGACCAGCTGTTCGGCGGCACCGGCACGGACGTCAATCGCTTCGCGCGCGGCGACGGCCGCGACACCATCTCCGATCTCGGCGGCAGCGATCGCCTGGAATTCGCCACCGGAATCGCGGCCACCGACATCAGCGTCGTGCAGGTCGGTCGCGACGTCGAGCTGCGCATCAACAACGAGGGCGGCCGGGTCCGCGTCACCGGCGCGCTCGACGGCGCCAGCGCCATCGAGACCATCGCCTTCGCGGACGGCACCAACTGGACCTGGAACGACGTGCTGACGCGATCCCTGCAGGGATCGAGCGGCGACGATGCGCTCGCGGTTCCCGCAAGCTTCCAGGGCAACTCCATCACCCTCGACGGCAAGGCGGGCAACGACACCCTTCAAGGCAGCGCGGGAGCCGATACGCTGATCGGCGGCACCGGCAACGATGTGCTGCAGGGCGCGGGTGGCGACGACACCTATGTGTTCGCCCGAGGCGACGGTCAGGACGTTATTCTCGACAGTTCCGGCACCAACACGCTGAGCTTTGCCGCCGGGATTCTGGCCAGCGACATCCGCGTCGTGCGCGGCGCGGCCAATCTGGTGCTCGAAATCATCGGCACCGGTGACCGCGTCGATCTTGGCTCACCGGCGACGCCGGGTATGGGCGTCTCGCGCGTCACTTTTACGGACGGCACGGTCTGGACCGCGTCGACCCTGGTCGCGCTGGCCCGCACCGCGACCGATGGCGACGACGTCATTCGCGGCGACGATCTCGACAATACGCTCGCCGGCGGCGCCGGCGACGATCTGCTGATCGGCAATGGCGGGGCTGACGATCTCGACGGCGGCACCGGGAACGATCGCCTCGAAGGCGGCGCCGGCGACGACACCTATCGCTTCGCGGCCCATGGCGGCCATGACCGCATTGCCGATACGGCCGGCAACGACACGCTGCTGCTGGCGGCGGATATCGCGCCCGACGACGTCACGGTCTCGCAGAGCGAGGACGGGGCTGATTTCACGCTGATCGTCAAGTCGACCGGCGCGCGGATCACCATCGAAGGCGCGCTTGGTGCGGGCGGCGTTGAGACGATTCGCTTTGCCGACGGCACGGTGTGGGGCACCTCCGACCTGATCGCACGCGCGCCGAGCTTTGCCGACGACGTCCTGACCGGCGATGCCGGCAACAACGTCATGATCGGCGGTCTCGGCAACGATCATCTGTCCGGCGGCGCCGGCAACGACACCTACCGCTTCGCCCGCGGCGACGGCAGCGACGTCATCAACGACAAGGCCTCGTCCACGGCCGATCGGCTCGAGATCAGCGGCTACTCCGCCGCGGAGATCAGCTTCCACCGCATCGCCGCCGACAGCGACGACGTCGCGATCCGCTTTGCCGGGACGACCGACCAGATCGTCATCGTCGATGCGCTCGCTGCCAACTCCGCCGGGGTCGAGACCATCGCGCTCGCGGACGGCACGCAATACACCGTCGCCGACATGAAGCTGGCGATCCTCGCCAGCCTCACCACCGACGGCAACGACATCGTCATCGGCACCGACGGCGCCGATACGCTGATGGGAGGCAAGGGCAACGACCTCGTCGACGGCGGCTATGGCAACGACACCTATCTCTATCGCCGCGGCGATGGCGACGATCGCATCAACGCGGTCGGCAAGGGCACCGACGTCCTGAGCCTGATCGATTACAACGTCGCCGACGTCGTCTCCGCCGTCCGCGCCGGTCCCGACAGCAACGATCTCGTGCTCTCATTCGCAGGAACGGGCGACCGCGTGGTGCTGACCGACGCCCTCAGTCCGTCCAACAATCCGGCGTTCGGCCTGTCGGTCCGCTTCGCCGACGGTACGGTCTGGAATCGCGATGCGATGCGCGCCCGCGCGCTGTCGGATATCGACGGCACCGGCAATGACAACGTCTACGGCTTCGACGGCAACGACACCTTTGCCGCACGGGCGGGCAACGATTTGCTCTCGGGCGCTGCCGGCGACGACCTCTATCTGTTCGGGCGCGGGGCCGGCAACGACACCATCGTCGATTCCGGAACGAGCGGCACCGACCGGATCCAGATCGCCGACTTCGCCTCGACGGATGCCCATGTCGAGCAGCTCTATCGTGGCTCGGATGCCGTCGTCATCCGCTTCACCGGCAACAGCGCCGACAGCCTGACGGTGTTCGACGCGCTTTCGACCGACGCCAAGGGCATCGAGAGCTACGTCTTCGCCGACGGTGTGACCTGGACCAAGGAGACCCTGCGCGAGCTGCTGGGCAACCGTGCCCCGA
Source organism: Bradyrhizobium sp. U531 (assembly GCF_051710265.1). NCBI lineage: Bacteria > Pseudomonadati > Pseudomonadota > Alphaproteobacteria > Hyphomicrobiales > Nitrobacteraceae > Bradyrhizobium > Bradyrhizobium sp. U531. The sequence continues at coordinate 335,323 of NZ_JASVEN010000005.1, read as the reverse complement.
CGGCGCTCGGCGACGGCTTCTTCTCGGTCACGACAGGCGTCGAGCTCGTCATCAAGGCGAGCGACCTGCTGCGCAACGATTTCGACGCCGATGGCGATGCGCTGACCATCGTCGGCGTCGATGCCGGCAGTTCCGGCGTTGCCGTGATCGACGGCCAGGGCAACATCCACTACACTGCGACCAACGGCTATTACGGCTCCGCCTCGATCAGCTACACGATCTCCGACGGTCATAACGGCTTCGCCACGGCCTCGGTCGATCTCAAGGTGCGCCCGGTCGCGACCGCCTATCCGGACACAGGCTTCACCGTCGCCGAGGATGGCTCGCTGGTGATCCGCGTCGAGCGGCTCCTCGCCAACGACCTCGACGGCGATCGCATGATCGTCGGCCAGGTCTATCAGGCCGTCAACGGGACGGTGGCGCTGGCGAGCGACGGCAACATCACCTTCACGCCGAACGCCGATTTCAACGGCACCGCCGAGTTCAGCTATGTGGCGAACACGCCCGAAGGCGGCCGGGCCGAGGCCAAGGTGACGATCCAGGTCACCGCGGTGAACGATGCGCCGGTCGCGCATGACAATACGGTCGATGCGACGCTGGAAAGCACGGCCTTCACGCTCGATCCGGGCACGCTGACCGCCAACGATACCGACATCGACCACGACGGGCTCGCGGTGCAGTCGGTGATCTCCAACGCTGATGTCACAGTGACGATCGGCGACGACGGCCTGATCCATGTGACCCCACGCGCCTATTTCTGGGGTAGCGCGCATTTCGACTATGTCGTCGCCGATCCCAGCGGCGCGACCTCGACGGGCCGGGTCAATTTCGCCGTGACCCCGGTCAACGATCCGCCGGAGCTGCACGACGACCGGTTCGAGACGACAGACAACGGCGATCCGATCCGCGAGGACAATCCGATCGTGATTGGGGCCGATCGGCTGCTCGCCAACGATATCGAGCACGACGGCGAGACCATGACGCTCACCGCCGTCCGCAACAGCCATGGCGGCAACGCCGTGCTACTCGAGAACAACACGGTGCTGTTCACGCCGTCGCCCAACTTCAACGGCGATGCCTGGTTCGAATATCAGGTCGACGACGGTCATGGAGGAACCGCCTGGGCCCGCGCGACGCTGGCCTATCAGCCGGTCAACGACCTGCCGGACGCCCGCAACGACAGCTACACCGACCAGAGCCTGCCGATCCTGCGCGGCGTCGAAGACCATTCGATCGAGATTCCGATCCTCGAGCTGCTGAAGAACGACAGCGATATCGAAGGTTTCGCGGTGCAGTTCGAGAGCGCCGGCAACGCGGTGCATGGCGACATCGAAGTCACCGACCACGGCACGATCATCTTCACGCCGGATGCCGATTTCTGGGGCGAGGCGACGTTCAGCTACCTTGTCCGCGACAACGAAGGCGCGGTCGACGGTGCCACCGTCACGATGTGGTTCGAGAATGTCGGCGACGCGCCGCCGGTCGCCCATCGCGACGTCATCTATGTCAACGAGGATATCCCGACCGTCATTCCGATCGCGACGCTGCTCGCCAATGACGTCGACGTGGACCGCGACCCGCTCCGCTTCCTGGGCTGGCGCCTGTCGACGACGTTGGATGCGCTGGTCTTCGGCGGCGATGCCGGCCAGAAGCTGAACGGCACGATCGAGTTCGACGCCGACGGCAACCTCGTGTTCACGCCGAATCGGGACGCGAGCCAGAGCTCCGGCTTCGTCTACGGGGTCACCGACGATGCCGACGGCTCGGCCGAAGGCTATGTCGACATCATCATCGTTCCCAGCAACGACGATCCGACGGTCGGCCAGGACGAAGGCTTCGTCACGCCGCTCGATGCGCCGCTGGTGCTGCGCGTCACTGATCTCTTGAAGAACGATTACGACGTCGAGCAGGCCGATCACGACGGCGACGGCGTGATCGACGACGACCTCGACAACCCCAACCGCGCCCGGCCGACCTTCGTCGGCGTCGACGGCGTCTATGACGCCGATGCGCTTGCGCTCGGCCAGCGCGTGCCGCGCGGCACGGCCGAGGTGGTCGACTGGAACGGCGAGAAGTTCATCGTCGTGCACTTCGCGGAAGGCTTTACCGGCCAGGTCGCGGTCGAGTACCGCATCGCCGACACCGATGGTGCGACCGATACCGGCTTTGCGATGGCCTCGGTGGCCGACAGCTATAATGGTCTGCTGCGCGGGACGGCGAAGGCCGATTACCTCGTCGGCACCGAGGGCGCGGATCTGATCCAGGCGCTCGGCGGCAACGATTTCGTGCTAGGCGGCGGCGGCAACGACCGGATCGAGGCCGGCAACGGCGACGATCAGATCGATGCAGGGGCCGGCGACGACTGGATCGACGCGGGCGACGGCGCCGACCGCATCACCGGCGGCGACGGCTACGATACCGTCAGCTTCGAGAACTCCGACTTCCTCGTGCGTGCCGACCTCGAATCGCGCGTCGGCCAGGGCGGCCACGCGCAAGGCGACGTCTATATCGGCATCGAGGCGCTGATCGGCTCGCAATATGCCGATCAGCTCGGCGGCGATGCCGGCGACAACCGGCTCGAGGGACGCGACGGCAACGACATCCTGGAAGGCCGCGGCGGCAACGACATCCTGCTCGGCGGCGCGGGCGACGACGTCCTGACCGGCGGGGCAGGGGCCGACGTGCTCGACGGTGGCCTCGGCAACAACACGGCCGATTACAGCTTCGGTGCGACCGGCGTGTCGATTTCGCTGGCGTCAGGCACCGCCCATGGCGGCGATGCCGAGGGCGATGTCCTCACCAACATCCAGAACCTGACCGGTACCGATGCCGACGACACGCTGGAAGGCGATGCGCTCGCCAACATCCTGTCGGGCGGCCGCGGCAACGACATCCTGATCGGCAATGCCGGCGACGACACCCTGATCGGCGGCCGCGGTGCGGACCAGCTGGTCGGCGGCGACGGCATCGACACGGCCGACTACACGCTGTCGACCGAAGGGGTTATCGTCGACATGGCCAACGGCGCCGCCGGCGGCGGCGATGCGCTCGGCGATACCTTCTCCGGGATCGAGATCGTCCAGGGCTCGTATCAGGACGATACGATCAGGGGCGATGCCGGCGACAACCGCATCCGCGGCGGCCGCGGCGCCGATATCATCGACGGACGCGGCGGTTTCGATATCGCCGATTACAGCAAGGCCGACGAGGGCGTGGCGGTCAATCTGGCGACCGGCCTCGGCACAGCAGGCGAAGCGGCCGGCGACCAGTTGACCTCGATCGAGATGCTGGTCGGCTCGCTCTGGAACGACCAGCTCACCGGCAGCGCCGGCGACGACCAGTTCCAGGGTCTCCGCGGCAATGATGTGATCGCCGGCGGGGCCGGCTCGGACACCTATGTGTTCGGCTTCGACGACGGCCAGGACGTCATCACCGAGCAGGGGGCACAGACCGACACCGACCGCCTGGTGCTGTCGTCGGCGATCGCGCCGAAGGACGTCTCCGTCATCCGCGAGGGCAACGACCTCCTGCTCGAATTCGAGCGGCAGGACGGCTTCCTGATCGACACCGTGCGCGTCACCGACCATTTCCTCGGCGCCGAGAGCGGCATCGAGGAAGTCGTGTTCGCCAACGGCACGGTCTGGGATCGCGGCCGCATCGATCAATTGCAACAGCTCGGCCGCTTCAATGCCGCCGACGATATCGTGCATCTCGGCGTCGAGGACGAGCCGGTCGTGATCGATCCGGCGACCCTGTTCGCCAACGATGCCGACAGCGCGGTCAACCTGACGCTCGCCGGCGTCGGCAATGCCGTGAACGGTACCGTGCGCGTGCGCGAGGACGGCAAGATCGAATTCCTGGGCGCGCCGAACTACAATGGCGATGCCTTCTTCAACTACACCGTCCGCGACCAGTTCGGCCGCGAATCCACGGCCCGTGTCGAGGTCGATCTCGCGCCGGTCAACGACGCGCCGACGGCGGTGGATGATCCGCTGGTCTATGGCGTCGAAGACCAGATCCTGCGGATCCGGATCGACACGCTGCTCGCCAATGATTTCGACGTCGACGGCGACGCCGGTCTGGAAGGCTTGCACATCGTCTCGATCGCGCCGCTGACCAATACGTCCGGACAGGCGATCGACAGCTACAAGGACAACGACTACCGCTTCGAGGGCAGCAACGTCACCGCGCGGCTGGATGGCGACTACATCCAGTTCAAGCTGCGTCCGGACTATTTCGGCGCGGCCGGGTTCGTCTACACGCTGGCCGACGCCAGCGGCGCGACCTCGACCGCCAGGGTCGAGATCTCGATCTCGCCTGTCAACGACGCACCGCGCGATCGCGACACCTATCGCTGGATCCGTCTCGGCCAGGATACCACCGTCACGGTCGCCGACCTGATGGCGAACACGTACGACATCGAGGGTGACAGTTTCACCTTCGTCGGCCTGCATGGCGGTCTCGACAACAACCCCGCCAACAATGGCAGCCTGGTGTTCGACCAGGCGACCGGCACCATCACCTTCACGCCGGCCTCGCTCGGCCAGGCAAGCATCGAATATGACGTGATCGACGCGCGCGGCGCGGCGGCGACCCTGACCTACGACTTCAAGGTCAAGCCGCTCAACGACCCGCCGAAGGCCTATAATGACTATGGCTACCGGACACTCGAGGACCAGGTCCTCGTGATCGACCCGGCGACGATGCTCGCCAACGACACCGACGAGAACGGCGACACGCTGGTGCTCGACAGCATTGCCCGGTTCGCCGATGGCGGTAAGGTCCGCCTGCGCGACGACGGCATGATCGAGTTCCGGCCGACGCCTGACTACAACGGCGCCGCCGGCTTCCAGTACACGATCAGCGACGGCCATGGCGGCACGTCGACCGCCTATGTCGCGATCACGGTGCTGCCGCGCAACGAAGCTCCGGTCGTGCGCAACGACTATGTCAGCGGCCTCGAAGACGGTCCGCTGTTCGTGATCCCGGGCGAAGCTTTCGGCAACGACATCGACGCGGACGGCGACGTGCTGTTCTTCAAGCGCTCGACCGTGCTCGGCGTGATCGACCACCGCTATCTCTCCGCCGGTTACGAGGTCAGCGCGGCGCTGGCCGACGGCTCGGCGCTGCCGTCCTGGCTGCAGTTCGATGCGGCCACCATGCGGTTTGCGGGATCGCCGCCGCCCGGAATGGATCCGCTCTCCGTCGACGTCTGGGTACGCGATCCCTCCAATGGACGGATCTTCAACACCCGCTTCGAGCTCACGGCAGGCGACATCTCGGGCGGCTTCGATGCCGGGACCGATGTCCTGAGGGGTTACGAGATCCGCTCTGCCTTCGCGGTTGACTACGAATTCGATGCATCCGATCTCGATGCGGACACGACCGTCACGGCCACGCTCGCCGATGGCTCCGTGCTGCCGTCCTGGCTCAGCTTCAATACCCAGACGCTGCGGTTCACGGGAACGCCGCCCGAGGGGACGACGGACCCGATCAGCGTCCAGCTCACCTTCACGCATTCGGCCGCGGGCGGCGGCAGCCCGAAGACCTTCACCGACAGCATGACGCTGGATCCGGCCACGTTGCCGGCCGGCGTCAGCTATGACAGCCAGATCGCGCTGCTTGACACCAAGGGCGGAACGGTTTCGGCCTCGGTCATCGGCGGTCGCCCATTGCCGGATTGGCTGTCCTTCGATGCGGCGACGCGCACCGTCAGCCTCAGCGGCTTCGCGCCGGATGCCGACGCGCAGCTGGCGCGCCTGCAGGTGGTGTTCACGCCGGCCCCGCGCGTGCTTCCCGACGGGACCTATGCGTCGAGCAATCGCGGCTTCACGCTGGAGTTCGTCGTCGATCCGCACGGCGATCTCGCGAGCCAGATGACCGCGATCAACCACGCGCTGGAAGGCGAGTCCTATTTCGCAGACCGGGGCCTGTTCGCGCTGGACCTCAAGGGGGCCGGGGCGATCACCGCGACCCGCGAGAGCGGCGCGCCGCTGCCGGATTGGCTGAGCTTCGACCCCGCCACCTTCACCTTCTCCGGCATGCCGCCGGCCAACTGGGTCGGCGCCGTTCCGGTCCGCCTCGATATCGCCGCCGGCAACGGCCATCCCGCGATGTCGATCATCACCGAGGCCGTGGTCGACGACACCTTCAAGATTGCGCCGTTCCCGATCTCCACGGTGGTCTCGCCCGAGCAGATCAACGTCACGGTTCCCACCGACTTCAACGGCACGGTGGTGCTGAGCTACGACGCGACGGACGAGAAGGGCGGCGTATCCGGCAACCCGGCGCTGATCTTCTACGACGTCAAGCCGACGCGCGAACGGCCGGACGCCGCGGTCGACAATCTGACCGGACGCGAGGGCCAGTCCACGCGCTTTGCGGTGACCGACCTGCTGCGCAACGATTTCGATCGCGACCGCGATGCCTTGCGCATTCTGTCGCTGGGCCAGCCGGCCAACGGCTCGCTCGTCATCGAGCTCGCCCATGCCGATATCGCGCCGCCGGCTGGGCTCGGCCAACTCGACGGTGCGGTCTGGAGCGCGACGCTCACGGACGGCTCGGCACTGCCGGGCTGGCTCACCATCGACAGTGCGACCGGCATGCTCTCGGGCGACGTGCCGCTGGCATTCGCTGCGAATCTCGACATCCGCTTCACGCGGACGCTCGGCGGCGACAGCCAGAGCGCGACCTTGAGCCAGCATTTCGACGGCAATGCCGGCGCCTTCGTCGTCTATACGCCGGCGGATGCCTTCTCCGGCGATGACGGCTTCAGCTACGTCGTGACCGACGATCACGAAGGTCCTTCGACCGGCTCGGCCGTCGTGCATGTCGCCGCGGTCAACGATCCGCCGACCACGGTCGAGGATACGGTCGTGGCGATCGAGGACACGCCGCTGCTGATCGACCCGGCGACGCTGCTCGCCAACGACTATGATGTCGACAACAACCCGATCCGCTTCGTCGGCGTCGCCAATGCCGCGCATGGCACCGTCAGCTTCGACGGCACCCATATCGTGTTCACGCCCGACCACAATTTCGAGGGCGTCGCCTCGTTCGAGTACATCGTGACCGACGACACCAACGGCTCGAGCACGGGCAAGGTCAAGGTCAATGTCGCCTCGACCAACCGCGCGCCGGTCGCCGCGACCGACGTGTTCGAGACCGTCGAGGACACGCCGTTCGAGTTCACGACTGCCGACCTGCTCGGCAACGACACCGACGCCGATGGCGACACCATCACGTTCCAGTCGCTGTCGCGCAGCGCCGGCAACGGCCGCATCGTCGAGCTGCCCGACGGACGCTGGCAGTTCGTGCCGAACGAGAACATCAGCGGCGCGGTCAATTTCAGCTACACGATCTCCGACGGCCGCAAGACCTCGACCGGCACCGTGACGTTCAACGTCGCCGCCGTGAACGATGCGCCGATCGCCAATCCGGACGGAGCCGGGACGGCCAACGATCCGCAAGGTCTGTTCAGGACGACCCAGGACCAGGCCATCACCATCGACTTCGCCGCGCTGATCGCCAACGACCGCGACGTCGAGGGCGACGGCTTCGCGATCGTCGAGGTTTTCGACGGTGACCAGGGTACGGTGGTGGGCGTCGGTTCGACCGCGGTCTTCACGCCGAACGCCGGCTATATCGGCGATGCCGGCTTCTACTATCGCGTCACCGACAGCCATGGCGCGTCCAGCGTCGGCTTCGTGACGCTGCTGGTCGCCCCCAACGTGCCGCTGCCGATCCCGGTGTCGGATGCCGGCTTCGAGGTGCTCGAAGACAGCTTCATCGACATCGACCCCGCGGCGCTGATGGCGAACGACGTTACGCCGGACGGATCGACCCTGACCTTCGTCGGGCTCGAAGGCGCCGAGTTGCTCGCGAACGGCAAGTATCGCATCACGCCCGCCGCCAACTTCAACGGCGAGCTGGTGCTGCATTATTCCGTCAAGAACGAGCAGGACTTCGCGGTCTCGACGACGGTCACGATCAACGTGCTGGCGGTCGCCGATGCCCCGGTCGCGCGCCCCGACACGCTCGACATGCGGGAGGATTCGCCGCTGACGCTGTTTGCGAGCCAGTTGCTGGCCAATGACAGCGATGCCGACCAGCAGGGGTTCGTGCTCACCCGGATCGTCGCGACCTCGGGCGTGACGGTGACCGATCTCGGCTTCGGCCAGCTCCGGATCACGCCGAATGCCGATGTCAACGGACCGGCATGGTTCGACTACGAGATTGAGGATTCGACCGGCCTGACCGCGACGACACGGGTCAACATCAACGTGGCGGCGATCAACGACGCGCCCGTCATCTCCGCGGTGCCCGTGCTCAAGGGAACCGAGGATCAGCACTTCAGCATGGCCCTGCCGGCCGGCTTCGTCACCGACGTCGACGGTGATGCGCTGCTGGTCGAAATCAGAGGCAAGGACGGCACGGCGCTGCCGGCCTGGCTGCAATACGATCCGCAGACGCGGCTGCTGAGCGGCGATCCGCCCGCCAATTTCAACGGCACGATCCAGCTCGAGATCGCCGCGACCGACGGCACCGCTCAGACCGTGCGGGAGCTGCTGGTGTCGATCGCCCCGGCCAACGATGCGCCGGTGCTGCTCCGTCCGCTGGACGACCAGGCGGGCCTGGAGGGGCAGGCGCTTGATATCGCGCTCGACAAATCCGCGTTCGCCGATATCGACGGCGACACGCTGACATTCACCGCGCGCTTGAGCGGTGGCAACCCGCTGCCGGCCTGGCTCAGCTTCGACGGCACACGCTTCACCGGCACGCCGCCACTGAACGCGACCGGGGATTTCGACATCGAGGTCACCGCGAGCGACGGCGCGCTGGTCGCCAGCGATGTGTTCCGGCTGAGCATCGCCTCGGTCAACCAGGCGCCGGTGCTGTCAGTGCCGCTGGTCGACGTGTCCTCGTCCGAGGATGCGCCGCTCTCGATCGCGATCCCGGCCGGCAGTTTCACCGATCCCAACGGCGATCCGCTGACCTATTCGGCGACGCTGGCCGACGGCAGCGCGCTGCCGTCCTGGCTCGGCTTCGACGGCACGACTTTCACGGGAACGCCGCCTGCAAATTTCAACGGCAATGTCAATATCCTGGTCACGGCCAGCGATGGTGCGCGCACCGCGAGCGACGTGTTCCGCGTGACGATCACGCCGGTGAACGACGCACCGGTCGTGGCGCAGCCGCTGGCGGACGTGTCATCGCCGGAAGATTCTCCGATCTCGATCACGATTCCGGCCGGCAGCTTTGCGGATGTGGACGGCGATACGCTGACCTATGCCGCGACGCTGGCCGACGGCAGCGCGCTGCCGTCCTGGCTCAGCTTCGACGGCACGAATTTCACCGGCACGCCGCCGTCGAACTACAGCGGCGCGATCGACATCAAGGTCGTCGCCAGCGACGGCACGCTTAACGCAAGCGACGTGTTCCGGCTGACCATCACGCCGGTGAATGATGCGCCGGTGCTGGCGCAGCCGTTGGCTGACATCGTCTCGCCGAAGAACGTCCGCGTCACGATCCCGGTCCCGGCCGGCAGCTTCACCGATCTCGACGGAGATACGCTGACCCTGACCGCGACGCTGGCCGACGGCAGCGCACTGCCCTCGTGGCTGGCCTTCGACGGCGCGACCTTCGCCGGCACACCGCCCACCAACTACACCGGCGCGATCGACATCAAGGTCACCGCGAGCGACGGCGCGCTGACGGCGAGCGACGTGTTCCGCCTGACCATCCCGTCGGTGAACAACGCGCCCGTGGTCGCGATCCCGCTGCCCGACGTCTCGTCGGCCGAAGACACTGCTGTCTCGGTCGCGATCCCCGCCGGCAGCTTCACTGACGTCAATGGCAACCGGCTGACCTATACGGCGGTCCTCTCTAGCGGAGCGGCGCTGCCGTCCTGGCTGGCCTTCGACGGCACCACCTTCACCGGCACGCCCCCGGCCAATTACAACGGCACGGTCAGCATCAAGGTCACCGCCAGCGACGGCGCGTTGTCGACCAGCGACATCTTCGTGTTGACGATCACGCCGGTGAACGACGCGCCGGTGCTCTCGGTGCCACTGTCCGACGTCAGCTCGGCCGAAGATGCCGCCGTGTCGTACACGATCCCGACCGGGCGCTTCACCGACGTCGACGGCAATCCGCTGACCTATTCGGCGACGCTGGCGGACGGCAGTCCGCTGCCGTCCTGGCTGACGCTGACCGGCGCCAAGTTCGCCGGCACGCCGCCGCTCAACTTCAATGGCGCCATCGACATCCGCGTCACCGCGAGCGACGGCACGCTCTCGGCCAGCGACGTCTTCACCCTGACGATCACGCCGAAGAACGATGCGCCGGTGCTGTCGGTGCCGCTCCCCGACGTGACCTCGCCGGAGGATACGCCGCTGTCGATCGCGCTTCCCGCCGGCAGCTTCACCGATGTCGACGGCGATACGCTGACCTACACCGCGACGCTCTCGACCGGCGCCGCGCTGCCGACATGGCTGAACTTCGACGGCACCACCTTCACGGGCACGCCGCCGGCGAACTACAACGGAACGATCAGCATCAAGGTCACCGCGCGCGACGGCGCATTGGTAGTCAGCGACATTTTTGCGCTGACCATCACGCCGGTGAACGACGCCCCGGTGGTTGCGGTGCCGCTGGCCGACGTCAATTCGGCGGAGGACGCCGCGATCTCCTATACGATCCCGGCCGGCCGCTTCACCGATCCGGACGGCAACACGTTGACCTATTCGGCGACACTGGCCGATGGCAGCCCGCTGCCGTCCTGGCTGACGCTGACCGGCACCAAGTTCACCGGCACCCCGCCGCTCAACTTCAACGGCGCCATCGACATCAAGGTCACCGCGAGCGACGGATCGCTCTCGGCGAGCGACGTCTTCACGCTGAACATCACGCCGAAGAACGATGCGCCGGTGCTGGCCGTGCCGCTTCCCGACGTGACGTCGCCGGAAGATACGCCGCTGGCGATCACGCTTCCCGCCGGCAGCTTCACCGATATCGACGGCGATACGCTGACCTATACCGCGACGCTTTCCACCGGCGCTGCGCTGCCGGCCTGGCTGAGCTTCGACGGCACCACTTTCACCGGCACGCCGCCGGCGAACTACAACGGCACGCTCAGCATCAAGGTCACCGCCCGCGACAGCGCGCTGTCGGCGAGCGACATCTTCACGCTGACCATCACGCCGGTGAACGACGCTCCGGTGGTTGCGGTGCCGCTGTCCGACGTCAATTCGGCCGAGGACGCCGCGATCTCCTACACGATCCCGACCGGCCGCTTCACCGATCCTGACGGCAACGCGCTCACTTACACCGCCACGCTGGCGGATGGCAGCCCGCTGCCGTCCTGGCTGACGCTGACCGGCACCAAGTTCACCGGCACCCCGCCGCTGAATTTCAACGGCGCGATCGACATCAAGGTCACCGCCAGCGACGGCACGCTGACGGCGAGCGACGTGTTCACCCTGACGATCACGCCTGTGAACGACAAGCCGGTCGCGGCCAATGACGGTCCGTTCTCCGTCACCCATGGCGACACGCTCGCCATCGCGCGCGCCAGCCTGCTCGGCAACGACGTCGATATCGACGGCGACAATCTGACCATCGTTTCCGTCGGTGCGCCGCCCAAGGGCACCGTCGTGATCGACGGGCAGGGCGTCAGCTACACGCCCGATTTCGGCTATGAGGGGGCCGACAGCTTCACCTATACGATCAGCGACGGCGTCGCGACGGCGACGGCCACCGTCAGCCTCACCATCTCGAACGCCTTCGAGGGCTGGGCGGTCGGGACCGCCAGTTCGGAAACGCTGGTCGGCGATGCGCTCGCTCCGAACAGCATCTACGGCGTCGGCGGCAACGACGTCATCACCGGCGGCGCGGCCGCGGACCGCCTGGCCGGCGGCATCGGCAACGACACGCTCAACGGCAATGACGGCGATGACCAGTTCTGGGGCATGGCCGGCAACGACACGATCAATGGCGGCAACGGCACCGACACCGCCTACTACAACGGCGTGATGTCGACCTATTCGATCGTCACGTCGGCAGGGTCGGTTCAGGTCACCGATAATTCCACGGCGAATGGCAGCGACGGTGTCGACACGCTCACCAGCATCGAAAGGCTCATTTTCCGCAACGGCGAGACCGTCACGCTGGCGGCGCCGATCATCCTCGATCTCGACGGGCTGGGAGTGGAAACGACGACGGCCAGGCAGTCCTCGGCGCGGTTCGACATCGACGGCAACGGCACCGCCGACGACACCAGCTGGATCGGGACCACGGAAGCCTTCCTGTTCCTCGATCGCGACCGCAACGGCACCGTGAGCGGCATCTCGGAGCTGAGCTTCGCCGACGACGTGGCGGGCGCGCGCTCCGATCTCGAAGGTCTGCGTGCCTTCGACAGCAACCGCGACGGACTGCTGTCGGCCGACGACATCCGCTTCGCCGACTTCAACCTGTGGCAGGACCGCAATGGTGACGGCACGGCCGAGGACGGCGAGATCGTGTCGCTGGCGGCCGCGGGCGTCCGCTCGATCAATCTGGCGGCAACGGCGACGGAAGGATCCTGGGCGTTCGGCAGCACCGTGATCGTCAATCGCGGAAGCTATACCCGCACCGACGGGCGTACGATGGAGTACGCCGATGCCGCATTGACGCAGGCAACGGCGACGCAGCCGCTTGCCGCCGCCGATGCGAGCGCCGCAAGCTCGGCGCAAACGCTGGCCTCGGCACTGGAGATCCTGTCCGCCAATCCCGCGCCCTCGATCGGCGAGCAGTTCTGGCGCGCGATGGATGCGATGACGGGGCCGGACACGCCGAACGGCGCGGGTGTCGCAGGTCCATCGCACCCGGGCGCCGACGTGGACGGTTGGGCTGGCCGCGTGGCGAACGGGGACGGGGCGGATCAGTCGGCCGCGCTGCTCGCGCTGATGCGTCAGGGGATGTCCGCATTCGGCACCAATGCGGGGGCCGCCGATCTCGCCTGGCGCAAGGATGCGGCCACGCATCCGATGGACTACTTCGCCTGACGGCTCTGGCTCGAGCCAAACGGCGACCACGGATGAAATGCGGCAGGGCGTTGCCTTGCCGCCTGTCCGCTCGCGCGAGTGGAAGCCGGCCTCCCCGCCGTCGGAAACTTGCCGGGTTTTCCCGCGTTTGATCCGGGTCAAACGTTCGAATCGATTGCCTCCTTAAGATGCAGTTCCCCCAAGTCGCCGCGGTTCGTCCCCCCGCCTCGGCATTTTTTCCGGGATGATGATTGAACCGAGCCGCGCAAGACCGCGGGAATGAGCCGATGCGTACCTATTATTTCGATTTCAAGGATGGCGTGCCCGTCCGCGACAAATCCGGACTGGACCTCGTGAGCGACGGCGCCGCCATCGCGCATAGCAAGGATCTGGCAAACCGCGTGCGCCGAGAGCAGCCGAAGGGCCATCGCGACCTTCGGATCGTGGTGCTCGACGAGAGCGGCCGCGAAGTCCACCGCGAGCAGATCTATCCGGACGCGACCTGATCCCTGGCCGGGGCGTTTCCGTCAACCTCGGCCCTTCCTCTCAGGCACTACGGATCCGAGATCGCCAGCCGCTTCGCGACGGCCGCCGAGACCAGATAGGCCGCCGCGATGGCGATGATCGTCGCTATCAGTCCCGCGGGCAGCGCGGTAAAGCCGAACGCGCCGCGCCACGGGCCGAGCGCCAGCGCCACGCCGACCAGCAGGGCGCCCACGGACGTGGCGATCAGGATGCGGGGCGGACGGTTCGCCAGCCACGGCAATTTGCGGGACCGGATCACGAAGATCACCAGGATCTGGGTCGCGATCGATTCCACGAACCAGCCGGTTTGAAACATCGCCGCATCCGCATCGAACAGCTTGAGCAGGACGGCGAAGGTGATGGCGTCGAACAGCGACGACACTATTCCCATGACGATGGTGAAGCGAAGGATGCTCGCCATGTTCCAGGATTCGGGCCGGGCAATGTCTTCGCGGTCGACGTCGTCAAAGGGGATACCGATCTCGGAGAGATCGTAGATCAAATTGTTGAGCAGGATTTGCAGCGGCAGCAATGGCAGGAACGGAAGCACGATCGAGGCCAGGGCCATCGAGAGCATGTTGCCGAAATTCGAGCTCGTTCCCATCCGGACATATTTCAGGATGTTGGCGAAGGTCCTGCGGCCCTCGCGCACGCCGGCCGCAAGCACGGACAGGTCCGGCGCCAGCAGGATCATGTCGGCGGCGGCGCGGGCGACCTCGGTCGCGCCGGTGACGGAGATGCCGACATGCGCGGCGTGGAGCGCGGGGGCGTCGTTGACGCCGTCTCCCATGAAGCCGACCACGTGATTGCGATGCCGGAGCGCGGCAATGATGCGCCGCTTCTGGTCGGGATCGATGCGGGCGAACAGGTCGACGTGATCGACCCGGGCGATCAGCGCGGCATCGGTGAGTTCCGAGATTTCGGCACCGGTCATGATCCGGTCCGCGCCGAGACCGACGGAGCGCGCGACATGCGCGACCACGGCGTCGTGGTCGCCCGAAATGATCTTGATGGTCACGCCGAGCGAGGCGAGCGCAGCGATCGCCGCAGCCGCATCCGGTTTCGGCGGATCGGCGAACACGCAAAAACCCACCATGGTCAGTTGGGCTTCGTCGCCGACGGCAATCGTCTGCTGCCCGGCCGGAATGGATCTGATGGCGACGGCAAGCAGCCGGAAGCCGTCACCGGCATAGCGGGTCTGGATGTCGGCCAACTTCCGTTGCCAGGTGGCATCGAGCGGATGAGCCAGGCCATCGATCTCCACGGCCACGCAGCGCGACAGGATGGATTCCGGCGCGCCCTTGGCGATCAGCATGTGCTCGCCGTTCCGGACCGCCAGAACGGACAGGCATCGCCGCTCGAAGTCGAACGGCACTTCCGCGAGCCGAGTCCAGCCGTCGAGATCGTTGTGGTTCGCCGACAGGATCGCGTCGTCGAGCGGGCTCCTGACGCCGGCCTGGAAGGTGCTGTTCAGGCGCGCCAGCCCAAGGACGCGATCGCTGGCCTGGTCCTGCGGATCGATATGCGCCGCCAGCGTGATCCTGGCTTCGGTGAGCGTGCCGGTCTTGTCCACGCAAAGCGTGTCCATCGCCCCGAGATCGTGAATCGCCGACAGCCGCTTGACGATGACCTTTCGCTTCGCCATGCGCAGCGCACCGCGGGCAAGCGTTACCGTCATCACCATCGGCAGCAGCTCGGGCGTCAGGCCGACGGCGAGCGCGATCGCGAACAGGAACGACTCCATCGCGTTGCGCTGGGCGACCAGATGCGCCATCAGCACGAACAGCGTGAGAAACAGCGTGAGCCGAAGGATCAATAGTCCAAGCTTCCGGACACCCTGTTCGAGCGCCGTGGGCGGGGCGTTGGCCGCCATCGCCGAGGCGATTGCGCCAAAGCGCGTCCGGCTCCCGGTCGTCACCACCAGCATCCTGCCGCTTCCGCCGACCGTACTCGTGCCCGCGAACAGGGCGTTGGTGGCATCCGCCGGCAAGGTCGCGGAGCAGGGCCGCTCGGACTTGAGCGCCGGAAACGGTTCACCGGTCATCAGGGCTTCGTTGATCTGGAGCTCCTGCGCCTCGAGCACGATGCCGTCGGCCGGTATCAAGTCGCCGATGCGGAGCTTGACGACGTCGCCCGGGACGAGCGCCGTCACCGAGATCGTCATGTCCTTGCCGTCCCTGACGACGTCGGCCTGGATGGCGACCGATTCCCGCAACGCATCGGCCGTGAGCTCGGCGCGATGCTCCTGGACGATGTCGAGCGTGATCGACAGCGACAGCACCGTTGCGATGATGGCAAAGCTGCCGATGTCGCCGCTCAGGCCGGAGACGAGGGCAGCCGCCAGCAGCATCGCGATCAGCGGATTCCACAGGCGTTGGCCGAGCTTGCGCCAGGCCGATCGGCTTTGCGAGGCGTCGGCGCGGTTGGCGCCATGGATGGCCAGCCGCCTGATAGCTTCGTCCTGCGACAGGCCGTCCGGGCCGCAGCCGAGCGCGCGATAGAGATCGTCCGTCGGCATTTGCCAGAATGCCGCGGCCACAGCCTTGGCCGGGATGGATTGTTCGATCATGCGGGGGCTCGGCGGTCGCTGACAACTGGGGCGAGGCCGAGGTTAAGCGATTGCCGGCTCCTCGGATTGACGCAACTCAATCCGGTCTCACGAGGCGCCGTCAGGTCAAGTCGAGCGGGCGCGATGCTTAATATTCGTTAAGCGCAAGCCGGTTCACTTCTTCCGGCTGTTTCCCCGCGGCGCAAAGATCTGATTGGCGGGCGGCTGCCCGCCGGTCGGCACGCCGATGACGATGAAGCTGCGGTCCATCGAGCTGTGACAGGCATTGCAACCGTCGGTCAGTCCGCGCATCGACGCGGCGAACTTGCGATCGTCTCCCGCCGCGATCGCGTCGGCGACCGAGAGCAGCGGCTCCTTCATCGTCGTGACGTTGCTGATGGGAATGGACGGGTAGAAGATCGCCGCCTGCGCCAGGCTGTTGGTCAGTTGACGCAATTCGTATGCAGCAAGGTCCCAGTTCCTGGCCTTGCCGGCATACCAAAGCTTGAGGTGCTGTTGCTGCGCCAGGCTCATGACCTCGACGAGACGGGGCGCATCTTGCCTTGCGTTCGGAGAGGGCGGCGGGCTGGACTGGGCCATCGCGGAGGTCAACGCGCTCGCCGAAATCGCCAGCACCGCACACCAAGTCTTCAGCGTCATCGGACCATTCCCTGCTGATTGAACACCTTGGATATCAGCGCCGCCGGGCGTTCTCTTGCGCTGCATCAATGCTCCATCGCCGCCGATCCCATTGTCGTGAAAGGCGCCGGAGTTTGCGCCTCGACAAAGTGGCCGTGACTTCAGCCACTTAGGGTTATCGAGTGCCAACATGGAATGTCGTGCGCGGCGATGGGAAGGAAACCGTGATCGGAACCAGCCTCTGCAGATGGGCAATCAGCTACTTCGCGGTCGCGATCGCGTGGCTGTTGCTTGCGGAGGGGCTTGTCGTTGCCGGCTTCGGTTTTCCGAACCACGATATCGACGGACCTGACACGCTGGTCATCGTTCACATCGTCACCATCGGTTGGTTGAGCACGGTCCTGTGCGGCGCGCTGTTCCAGTTCGTGCCAGTGTTGGTCGCAAAGCCGCTTTACGCGGAGCGCTGGACGCTGCCGGCGCTCGTGCTGCTGACGCTTGGCCTGACTGTTCTGCTCTCAGGCTTTCTCACGCTGGGCAGTCACCTCAACGGGCCGCGCTGGCTGCTTCCGGTCGGCGCCAGTTTCCTGATCGCCGGTTTCGCATTGGTCGTCGCCAATCTCGGCATGACGCTCTGGTCGGCCCGTCCCTTGCCGGCGCCGGCACGGTTCGTTGCAGGCGGCCTTGCCTGCATCTGTGTCACGGCGAGCTTCGGCGGCCTGTTCTCGCTGGTGCTGTCCGGCACCGCCATCGGAACGCAATGGCCGGACCTGCTGGTCTCGGGTGTTCCGATCCACGCACTGGCAGGGCTCGGCGGATGGCTGACGTTCACCGCGATGGGCGTCAGCTATCGCCTGCTCGCGATGTTCATGCTCGCACCGGACGGCGATGCGCGGCTTGGCCGGCTCGCCTGGATCGCCGGCATCATTGCGCTGGCCGTCGGACTGATCGGTGGCGTGCTCGCGCTCTGGCGCATGACGGGACTCAACCTGACGCTTCTGCTCGCGGGCGCTGCCGCGCTGCTGTCGCTGGCCGCCTACGGCCGTGACGTGCTCGGGCTCTACAAGGCGCGCAAGCGCCGCGCGCTCGAGCTCAACACGCGCATGAGCCTCGTTGCACTGGCGAGCCTCGTCGTCGCCGCAATCCTCAGTGTCGCATTTGTTGCGACCGGCTCTTTCCTGCCCCATGTCGGAGCGCTGGCCTTTCTCGTCGCGTTCGGCTGGCTCAGCGGCCTCGTGCTCGCCAACCTCTACAAGATCGTGCCGTTCCTGACCTGGCTCGAGACCTACGGTCCGGTGATGGGCAGAGTGCCGACGCCTCGCGTGCAGGACCTCGTTGCAGAGCGCCGCGCGTTGAAATGGTTCGTCCTGTTTTTTGCCGGAAGCTGGACCGCGACGCTGATGCTCCTGATCGACGCGTCGCTCGGCTTTCGCTTCGCCGTCGCGGCCATGACGCTGGCGACGCTCGGCCTGGGCGGCGAGTTCATCAGGGCCCGCCGGCTTGCGGACGTAGCGGAGCCGCTGCGCCTGCCGGCGGGAGCCGCCATGCCCCATCTCCTGGTCACACGGAACTGAAAGGGAGACTTGCAATGACCGCTTTTCTCGACGTCGATGTCCGGCCGATCCTGCGTGCAGGCGGCGAGCCGTTCTCGGTCATCATGGCCGCGCTCGCGCGGCTCGCGCCCGGGGAGGGTCTGCGGCTCTATGCACCCTTCAAGCCGGTTCCCCTGTTCGACGTCATGGCCAGCAAGGGCTTTGCGCATCGCGAGGCCGAGCTGGAAGGCGGCGAATGGGAGATCCGCTTCATGCCGGACAATGCCTCGCTCGAAACGGCTGAGCCGGCCGCGGATGCGCCGGGCGACGAGAATTGGCCTGAGCCCTCGGTTCATCTCGACAATCGCGACCTCGATCCGCCTGAGCCGATGGTTCGGATTCTGGCGGCGCTCGAACAGCTGGCCCCGGGCCAGACACTCCACGCTTTGCTCAGTCGGGAGCCGGTCTTCCTGTTTCGGGAGCTGAGCAGACGCGGCCATCAATGGCGCGGCGGCTTCACACCGCAGAAGGAGTTTTATCAGCTGACCGTGAGGGTGCAGGCATGATGAGCAATGATGAGGATCTCGTCGCCCGGATCAGGCAGGCGCTGAAGGTCGTGATCGATCCCGAGCTCGGCCACAACATCGTCGACCTCGGTTTCGTCTATGACGTGTCCATCGACGACGGCGCCGCGCACATCACCATGACGGCGACGACACCTGGATGTCCCGCTGCGTCCTTCCTCAAGGAAGGGGTGGCCAACAGCGCGTGCCTCGTCCCGGGCGTGGAATCGGTCGACGTCACCATGACGTTCGAACCGCCGTGGCAGCCTTCGATGATCTCGCCGGGTGTGCGGTCGGAGCTGGGCTTTGCCGAGGTCAATTGATCCGGAGCGGCGGCGATCGAAGATCGCGCCGCCGGCTACACGTCTTCGTTGTCCGGGCCACACCAGACTTTTGCGGGTGCGCGAAAATTCGCGAGGTCGAGCAGGTTGATCGCCCGGCCGGCGATCTGGTCGATCACATCCTCCAGTGACTGCGGCTTGAGATAGAAGGCCGGCATCGGCGGGGCGATGATCGCGCCGATCTCGGTGGCCTGCAGCATGCTGCGCAAATGGCCGAGATGCAGCGGGCTCTCGCGGACCAGCAACACCAGCCGGCGCCGTTCCTTGAGCTGCACGTCGGCCGCGCGGGTCAGGAGGTTGTCGAGCTGCCCCCAGGCGATGGCCGAGAGCGTACGGATCGAGCACGGCGCCACGATCATGCCCGCGACGGGAAACGAACCACTGGCGATCGCGGCGCCGATGTCCTGATAGGAATGGCTGCAAAAGGCAAGCGCGCGCAGTCGCGCCAGCGCATCGCTCCCGACTTCCTCGTCTAGGGTGCGCTCGGCTGCGGGCGAGACCACGAGGTGCACCGCGTAATGCGGATTGTCCGCCAGCAGCTCGACGATGCGCATGCCGATCGCGGCGCCCGAGGCACCGCTGATGCCGACGATGATGCCTTGCCGTGCGCTCATGTGAGGACCGGTGCGGGTGCTGGCGGGCCGGAAAGCCCGAGCTTCGCCCACATCGCGTCGACGCGCGCGACCACGGCGGGATCCATGGCCAGCGGAACACCCCACTCCCGATCCGTTTCCGGTGGAATCTTGGTTGTGGCGTCGATGCCGAGCTTGCCGCCGAGCCCCGACTTCGGCGAGGCGAAGTCGAGATAGTCGATCGGCGTGTCGGTGAGTGTCACGAGATCGCGCGAGGCGTCGCTGCGCGTCGAGACGGCCCACATCACGGACTGCCAGTCGCGGACGTCGATGTCGTCGTCGACCACGATCAGGAGCTTGGTGTAGCTGAACTGCGGCAGCATCGACCACAGGCCCAGCATCAGCCGCCGCGCCTGGCCGGGATAGCGCTTCTTGATCGACGCGACCGCGATCCGGTAGGAGCAGGCTTCCGGCGGCAGCCAGCAGTCGGTTACTTCAGGGAATTGCTGGCGGATCAGCGGCACGAACAGGCGGTTGAGCGCCTCGCCGATCCGCGACGGCTCGTCCGGCGGCCGGCCCGTGAAGGTCGAGAGGTACACAGGCTGTCGACGGGTGGTGATCGCCGTCACCCGCATCACCGGGAATTCCTCCACGGAATTATAGTACCCGGTGTGATCGCCATACGGACCCTCGGGCGCGGTTTCGGTCGCGGAGACGAAACCCTCGATGACGATTTCCGCCTCGGCGGGAATCGCGAGCGGGACAGTCAGGCAGGATGCGAGGTCGGGCCGCTCGCCGCGCAGGATGCCGGCAAAGCGCAGTTCCGACATGGTTTCGGGCAGCGGCAGCACCGCGGCCAGGATGGTGGCAGGATCGGCGCCGATGACGATCGCGACCGGCATGTCGCGCCCGATCGCTTTCCATTGCTGGTGATGCCGGGCGCCGCCGCGATGCGCGAGCCAGCGGATGATGGCACGGTCGCGGCCGAGCACCTGCATCCGGTAGACGCCGACATTCTCTTCCTGGTCCGCCGTTGCGGAGTCCGGCGGCACGGTGATCACAAGCGGCCAGGTGATCAGCGGCGCCGGCTCGCCCGGCCAGCAGATCTGGACCGGCAATCTCGCAAGATCGATGTCGGGCCCCATCGTGACGCAATCCTGCACCGGCGCGCCAGCGCGCGTGCGCGGGCGCGTCGCCAGCGCGGCACGGGCGAGGGGGATCTTGTCGAAGGCGTCCCTGATGCTGTTCGGCGGTCGCGGCGCGCGGAGCTCGGCCATCAGCTCGCCAAGCTGTTCGAGACGGTCGGGCGCGATCCCCATGCCCCATGCGATCCGCTCGACCGTTCCGAACAGATTGGTGACGAGCGGCATCTCCGACACACGACCGTCGGCCTTGACGGGCTGCTCGAACAATAATGCCGGTCCGTGCGCCTCGAGGACACGCCGGTGGATCTCCGTGATCTCGTGGACGACGGAGACCTTTTCGCGAATGCGTCGCAACTGTCCCCGGCTTTCGAGGAAGCGGAGGAAGTCGGGCAAGTCGCGGAAGCGCGGCACATCACGTTGCAATTGAGCAAGCTCCCAAAAAATCACAGCTAGCCGGCTTGTTTTCGGTCTTCATTGTTCCCGCTCAAATACAGCGGCGTGCAATCCGTCCAGATGTGGGGCCATGATTGATCCGTCCGCCGCATCGCCCGGCCCTTTGCCGACGATTCCGCCGCTCGTCGCATTTGCCATGCGTCCCCTGCCTCTGCTGCCGTTGCAGCTCGTTCTCGGCGGTGTGCTGCAGCGGATCTACCGGCGCAATCCTGCAATATTCGACCGGCTCGGACCTCACGCGCGCGCGCGGTTCGGCATCAGGCCGACCGATCTGCCCTTTGCCTTCGTGGTCGAGGCGAAGCCGCCGCGCCTGTCCGTCGTGCGCGACCTGCCGCCGGATGTGGATGCGCGGATCTCGGCCTCGTTTGCCAATCTGTTGGCTCTGCTCGAAGGCAGGGTCGATGGCGATGCCTTGATGTTCTCGCGCGAGCTCGTCATCGAGGGCGATGTCGAGGCGGTGCTGGCGCTGCGCAATGCGATCGACGACGCCCAGCTCGATCTCGCGGCCGAGGCATCCTCGCTGTTCGGCCCGCTGGGCGCACCGGCGCGGCGCATCTTCGAGGCCGCCCGGGGGCGCGTGATCGGCTCAACAGGACAAGGCGAGCAGCCGAGATGATGGAATTGATCTGTCCCGCCGGCACACCGGCGGCGCTCAGAAGCGCGATCGATGCCGGTGCCGATGCGATCTATTGCGGTTTCAACGACGAAACCAATGCGCGCAATTTTCCGGGACTGAATTTCAGCCGCGACGAGATGCGCAAGAGCATCGCGCTGGCGCATGAGCGCGGCGCGAGAGTGCTCGTGGCCATCAACACCTTCCCGCGCGCCTCCGCCGTGGACATCTGGCATCGCGCGGTGGACGATGCGGTGAGTGCCGGCGCCGATGCGCTGATCCTCGCCGACATTGGCTTGATGGACTACACCGCGCGGCGCCATCCGAACCAGCGTCTGCACGTCTCGGTTCAGGCCGCGGCCGCAAATCCCGATGCCATCGCCTTCTACGCCGAAACCTTCGGCGCCAAGCGCGTCGTGCTGCCGCGCGTCCTCAGCGTGCCCGAGATCGCCGAGATCACCCGGGAGTCGGCCTGCGAGACCGAAGTCTTCGTGTTCGGCGGCCTCTGCGTGATGGCCGAGGGACGCTGCTCGCTGTCGTCCTATGCGACCGGCAAATCGCCGAACATGCAGGGTGTCTGCTCGCCTCCGAGCCACGTGACCTACGAGCAGACCGCCGAGGGAACGAAGTCCAGTCTCGGCGGCTTTGCCATCAATCGGTTCGGAGTGAGCGAGCCTGCGGGCTATCCGACGCTGTGCAAGGGCCGCTTCTCGACCGCGCAGGGCGCCGGCTACATCTTCGAGGATCCCGTCAGCCTGGATGCCACGGCTCTGCTCAAAGGCATGCGCGATGCCGGCGTGACCGCGCTCAAGATCGAGGGCCGCCAGCGCGGCCGTGCCTATGTCGAAAGCGTGGTGCGCCATTTCCGCCATGCGCTCGCAGCGCTCGAGAGCGGCAGCGCGGCCGACATCGCGAGCCTGAAGCCGTTCACCGAAGGGCAGGCCTCCACGGTCGGCGCCTATCGCAAGACCTGGCGCTAGTCTTTTTCAGTATGTGAGGTCCAGCGATGCAACTCAGCCTCGGTCCAGTTCTGTACAATTGGGCGCCGAAACGCTGGCGCGACTTCTATTTCCGTATCGCCGACGAAGCGCCGGTCGACGTCGTTTCCGTCGGCGAGATCGTCTGCTCGAAACGCTCGCCGTTCTTCGCGGATCACATCCCGGCCGTGGTCGAACGGCTGCAGAGCGCAGGCAAAGAGGTGCTGCTGGGCTCGCTCATCCTGGTCTCGCTGCGGCGTGAGCGCCGCCAGACCGCAGAGCTTGCTGCGGTCGAAGGCGCGATGGTCGAGGTGAATGATCTGACCTGTCTCCGGGCGCTCGCAGGCCGGCCGCACGCCATCGGGCCTTTCGTCAACATCTACAACGAAGCGAGCGCGGCCTTCCACGCCGCGCATGGGGCGAAGCGAATCTGCCTGCCGCCGGAATTGCCGCTGGCCTCGGTCGCGGCAATCGCAAAGGCTGTACCCGATGTCACGACTGAGGTGTTCGCGTTCGGCAGGGTGCCGCTGGCCATCTCGGCCCGCTGCTATCACGCGCGCCTTCGCAAGCTCGCCAAGGACAATTGCCGCTTCGTCTGCGAGAAGGATCCGGATGGTCTGCTCCTGAACACGCTGGAGCAGCAGGACTTCCTCACCATCAACGGCGTGCAGACCCTGTCGCACACCTGCGCCAATCTGCTGGGGGAGGCCGGCATCCTGCGCGAGAGCAAGGTCGGCTCGCTGCGCCTGTCGCCGCAGGACTGCGACATGGTCGAAATCGCAAAAATCTTTCGCGACGTGCTGGACGGTCGCGACGATGTCGATGGCGGCAATCGCCGCCTCGCGGCGACCTATCCCGGCGCGCCGTTCTCGAACGGGTTCTTGTGGGCCGAGCCGGGTCATATCTATCGCCAGGCGAGATCGGGAGACGGCCTGGGCGTTCAGCCGCACAGCGGCGCTGTCTAGCGCGATAGGCATGGCAGCCCGTGGGCCGGGCCGCCATGCCTTGCGCCAAGCCTATCTTACGATCAGGCGGCGTTCGATGCTTTGGCGTTGACGCCCTTGCGCAGCGCCACCGTGTTCAGCTTGGTATTGGCCGCCTTCTCCTCGTTCAGATTAGTCGTGAGGAAGCGTACGATGTCGTCGTGGCCGAGCTGCTCGGCCCAGGCGATCAGCGTGCCGTAGCGCGCCATTTCGTAGTGCTCCACGGCCTGCGCATTGGCGACGATCGCGGCGTCCAGCACGGCTTTGTCCTCGATCTCGCCGGCGGTCGCATTGGCTTCCTTGATGAGGCCGTCGATGGCCGGGCATTGCGTGCCGCTGGGCTCCTTGCCGAGCTTGGCGAACACCTTGCCGAGCCGCTCGACCTGCTTGTTGGTCTCGTCCAGATGGGCGTTGAGGCCGGCGGCGAGGTCCCTGTTGGTCGCTTTCTCGATCATGTCGGGCAGCGCCTTCAGGATCTGCTGCTCCGCGTAGTAGATGTCCTGCAGCCCGTGCAGCAGCAGGTCTTCCATTGTCTTGATGTCCTTGGTGAAGAATCCCATAAAAGACGCCTCCTTTTCACAATGATGGCTCTGGAACGCTCGACGTCGGCAGCTGTTCCATTCCGTGTCGAGACCAGGAGAGTCGTATGAACGATGGTGTGGATCATCTTGCGGGGCTGCTCGGCCGCGCCGCGATGGACGTGTGGGGCGACATGCCTCGCGACATCCAGGAGGCGCTGTTCGAGGCTGCCATGAAGGGACGCGGGACCGAGCGCGAGGAGCTCGCGCGCCTGCTGCACCAGCGGCATCCGCGCACGCTTCATCCGGCCCGGCCGGGATGAGGCGGAAAAGAGGAACGATCCCGCGATCTCATGATTGGTAAACTGGACGACGTGCCGCCGAATGACTCGCATGAAGTTCGGCAGCCGCCTCGCTCAACCGTTGATCATAGCTGAGAGCCGATCGCCGTGACTGGGATGAACATCGGAAAATGGTATGACCCGATCTCGGAGCAGTGGATCGTTCCGCGGGCATCGCGCGCCATCGCCGGCTACGGTCAGACCAGTGCCGAGAAGGTGCCGCAGAGATACGAGAGAGGCGAGGCGCAGCGGATCTGGGATCTGCTGGTGGATTGCTGCGCCGGCGAGTGATGCCGCGCACATTGGCGGGCGCGGTCCGCGCCTCCATCGAAGCGCACATCGTCACAGCGTGATCACATAGGCCGCAAAGGCGATGATGATCGCTGGGCTCACGTCTACGGCATCAATGAAATGGCCTTCGCTCCCGGCGATACGGCCGCCCTGCGGGGCAGCCCAGCGTTTCCGTCAAGGCTGATCTCGACGACGTCCAGGCCTGATCGGTATAGTACCACCCCGATTGCAGGCCGCCGCCGGAACAAGGATCAGACGATGGACGATACGATTGGCTTCCCCGACCCCGGTCTGGACCTTTCCGACGGTTTCAAGCCGCACACCTCGCATTGGGGCGTGTTTTCGGCGCGCCAGGGTGCGACCGGCCTCGAGGTCCGGGCCTATGCGGGCGATCCCGATCCCAGTGGCATCATCGACAATTTCCCCGGCGCGCTCCGTCACCAGGCGCGCATCGCCCAGCCGGCGATTCGCCGCGGCTGGCTGGAGCGCGGACCCGGCCCCGACGACCGCCGGGGGCGCGACGAGTTCATCCCCGTGAGCTGGGAGCAGGCCCTCGACCTGCTCGGCGACGAGCTCGGCCGCATCCGCGACACGCGCGGCCCCGGCGCCGTGTTCGGCGGCTCCTATGGCTGGTCGAGCGCGGGCCGTTTCCATCACGCCCAGAGCCAGGTGCATCGCTTCCTCAACATCGCGCTGGGCGGCTATGTGCGCTCGGTCAACTCCTACTCGTCCGGCGCATCTTCGGTGCTGCTGCCGCAGATCCTGGCCGGCTATGAGGACATCACCAAGCGCAACGTCACCTGGGAGCAGATCGCCGAAACCACCGAGATCGTGCTGGCCTTCGGCGGCATGGCGCTGAAGAACTCCATGGTGGCCGGCGGCTCCATCAGCAAGCATGTCGAGCGCGGCGCCATGGATGCTGCGCGCAAGCGCGACTGCGAATTCATCCTGGTCAGCCCGCTGCGCGAGGATCTGCCGGTCGAAGCCGGCGCGGAATGGATGACCTGCACGCCCGGCACCGACACCGCCTTGATGCTCGGCATCGTCCATACGCTGGTCAGCGAAGGTCTGCACGACCAGGCCTTCCTCGATCGCTACACCGAAGGCTGGCCCGTCTTCCTGCGCTATCTCATGGGCGAGAGCGACGGACAGCCCAAGCATGCCGAATGGGCCGCCGCGATCTCCGGCGTCGATGCGAACGCCATCCGCAAGCTGGCGCGCCGCGTCGCCGGCAAGCGCGCGCTCATCACCGTCTCGCATTCGCTGCAGCGCGCCGAGCATGGCGAGCAGCCGGTGTGGATGGGCATGGTGCTGGCGGCAGCCCTCGGCCAGATCGGTCTTGCCGGCGGCGGCTACGCCTATTCGCTGGGTGCGATCGGCTATTACGGCCGCCGCGTCAACGACGTGCCGGGGCCGACTCTGGGGCAGGGCCGCAACGGCGTGCGCGACTACATCCCGGTCGCGCGCATCGCCGACATGCTGCTCAATCCCGGCACCAGCTATCGCTACAATGGCGAGACGCGCACCTATCCGGACATTCGTCTCGTCTATTGGGCCGGCGGCAATCCGTTCCACCATCACCAGGACATCAACCGCCTGCGCAAGGCGTTTGCGAAAGCTGACACCTTCGTCGTGCACGAGCTCGCCTGGACCGCAACGGCGCGCCACGCCGACATCGTGCTGCCCGCCACGATGACGCTGGAGCGCGAGGACATCGGCTATTCCACCAACGATCCCCTGATGGTCGCCATGCATCAGGTCGCCGAGCCGTTCGGTCTTGCGCGCGACGACTACGACATCTTTGCCGATCTGGCCGAGCGTCTCGGCGCGCGCGAACCCTTCACGGAGGGACGCACGTCGCGGCAATGGCTGGAGCATCTCTACGAGCCGACCCGCGCCTCGCTGGCGAAGCGCGGTCTGGAGGCGCCGAGCTTCGAGGAATTCTGGGCGCGCGGCAGCCTGGTCGTGCCGCAGCAGCCCGATGACGGCGGCCGTCTGCGCCGCTTCCGCGACGATCCCGTCAACCACGCTCTGCCGACGCCGAGCGGCCGCATCGAGATCTTCTCGGCGAAGATCGCGGCCCACGGCGATGCCGATTGCCCGGGCCATCCGGTCTGGCTGGAGAAGTCCGACATGCCCAAGCCCGGCGCGCCGTGCTTCCTCGTCGCCAACCAGCCGGTGACGCGCCTGCACAGCCAGCTCGATTTCGGCGGGCATTCGCTGGCAGCGAAACATCGCGGCCGCGAAGTCGCCCGCATGAACCCGGTCGACGCGGATTCGCGCGGCATCAAGGACGGCGACATCATCCGCCTGTTCAACGCGCGCGGTGCCTGCCTTGCCGCGGTTCACGTCACCGACGGCATCGCCGCCGGCGTGGTGCAGCTTCCGACCGGGGCCTGGTACGATCCGATGGACCCCGAGGACGAGGCGCCGCTCTGCGTGCACGGCAATCCCAACGTGCTCACCCGCGACCTCGGCACCTCGTCGCTGGCGCAGGGCTGCACCGGTCAGCTGACCACGGTCGAGGTGGAGAAGTTCACCGGCAACCTGCCGCCGATCCGCGCATTCGATCCGGCGTAAGGCACAGCAGCGCCGGCGATCCAGGTCCTCTCCAGCGACGGGCGACGCTGCGGCAACTCGGCCGCGGGCGGCTCGCCCTTGCTGGCGAGGCGCCAGCGCGCCGGAGACTCGCCGCTGATGCGTTTGAAGACGGTCGAAAAATGCGCCTGCGTGCTGAAGCCGACGGCCAGCGCGATCTCCGCCAGGGGCCGCTCGGTGGTCGCGAGCAGCCGCTTGGCATGCTCGGTCCGGTGATGGAGCAGATATTCGCGCGGGCGGTAGCCGGTCGCGGTGCGGAACTGGGCTGCGAAATGCATCCTGGAGAGGCCCGCGACATTGGCGAGTTCGGACAGGCTGATGCGGCGGCCGAAATGATCGGCGATGTAGTGCTCGACGCGCCGCAGCCGCCATTTCGGCAAGGCGTTGACCCTGACGCGCGGCGGCTCCGCCGCAGCGTCTTGGCTGTCCCGGTCGATCACCGGCACGAGGCGAAGAATCCTGAGATCCCGCGCGCCGGCCGGGCCTTCGGCATGCGCCGCCTGCAGATTATTCGACATGCTCGTTCCTTCCTGGCTTTGCTGCTGTTTGCGACGCCCGGCCTCGCGCAAACCAACGCCTTCCATGCTCGAAGCATAGACGTGAGCCGGCCAGGACTCCCGTTAGGGGTGATGAGGATCTGTTAGATTTTGTGCGGCGCGTGCGACAGCCCGCCGCAGGAGTGTCGATCGAATCCTGCAAATTCGATTCAACGTCGACTTTCGCAAGACGTCACTCGAACACGGCGTCGAAAATCTCGACGTCCATCAGCACGGGCTTGGCGATCACGGTTCCATCCGCCTGCACGGTCTGAATGCGCCGAAGCGTCGGCACCACGATCCCGCCGAAACTGTCATGCGCCCAGGAGGCGTGCGCGACCTTCATGCCGAACAGCTCGTGATCCGTGCGCCGCTGCAGGCCGCTCTGGTCGAAATAGAAGATCTGCTCCGAGGCGAGCGTGATCAATTGGTCGGGGAATTGCGCCCGCAGCCGGCGCCAGATCTCGGCGCCCTCCTGATGGGGCGACAGCTCCTCGGTCACGACCTCGGGGTGTGCGAGCAGAAATGGAATCGTCAGGCAACTCCAGATCGCGACACCGCAGAAGAAGACGAGCTGCAATTCGTCCGCAAGCTCGGGCTGGCCAATGTCGGCAAAGGCGGGGCCGGGATTGCTCCAGCTCTGCAGGACCTCGCCATCCAGCTTCTCGATGGTGATCGCGTCGGGGTGAAAGGAGCCGGAGCGTTCGCCTCCGGTGATGCCGGTGAAGCGGAGTGATTGCGTCCGGGTCGAGCCCTCCGCGGTCACGTCCTTGAATTCCCGGGCGTGTCCGGCGTTGGCGAACAGCGTTCCGCCGATGGACAAATGGAGCGTGAACCGGCTCAGGCTGTTCCAGCGCGCCATTCCGCCGCTGGCATCGATCACATCGTCAAGTAGCGCCATGTCCCGCCATGTCCACCATGCATGCCGCCACCATGGCGGGGCGCAGGCGGCTTGGCGTGTTAGAATTTGTTAGGATTTGCGAGCCGGGCACATGGCGGTATCTCGTTGAAGATGCTTCCAATTCAGGGCAGGGCAAGGACCATGTGCAGACCCGGAAGGCTCGATGAAGCGGGCGTGCTCGACGCAAAATTGATCGCGCTGCCGGCCGTGCACGTTGCCGATCCCCGCGGGATCGGGAACACTGGGGTCCTCTAGGCTTTGACGGCGAACGGACATCAATGCCTGAAGGGAATGCCAGGCTCCCGCCCTGTGATGGCAAGCGTCAAGGGCAGGCAAGCGGGCCGCGTGATCAATCGGGAGCCAACATATGACGACGGAGCGCGCAGTTTTGGCCGGAGGCTGCTTCTGGGGCATGCAGGACCTGATCCGCAAGCAACCGGGCGTGATCTCCACGCGGGTCGGGTACACCGGCGGCAAGGTGAAGAACGCGACCTATCGCAACCACGAGGGCCATGCCGAGGCGATCGAGATCATGTTCGACCCGGCGAAGACCAGCTTTCGGACCATGCTGGAGTTCTTCTTCCAGATTCACGATCCCACCACGCTCAACCGCCAGGGCAATGATCTCGGCACCAGCTATCGCTCGGCGATCTTCTATACGAGCGACGAGCAGAAGAAGACCGCCGAAGACACCATCGCCGACGTCGAGGCCTCACGCCTGTGGCCGGGCAAGGTGGTGACCGAGCTGGCGCCCGCGGCCGAGTTCTGGGAGGCCGAGCCCGAGCACCAGGACTATCTCGAGCGTTATCCGGACGGCTACACCTGCCACTTCATCCGGCCCGACTGGAAGCTGCCACGCCGCGCGGCGGCCGTGGGAGGCTAGATCCGGTCGTACCGGCCATCAGGCGCGCGCTTGCATCATCAGTTCGCGGGCCATGCGCATGTCGGCGATATCAGGGCCCTCGGCAAACGCGCCGCAGGCCTTGTCGAGCGCGGCGCGGGCTTCCGCGCCTCTGCCTGCGCCGAGCATGACTCGTGCGAGGCTGGTCGTGCAGCGCAGCTCCCAGATGCGCGCGCCCTGCTGGACGGCAATGTCGACCGCCTCGTGAAAGCGCGTCTCGGCGTCTGCAGAATGCCGCGGGCTTTTGAGCATCAATTCCCCCTTGATGCGGATCAGCTCGGGCAGATACCAGAGCTCCTGCCGGTCGTTGCAACGGGCCAGGACATCCTCGATCACGTCGAGGCCGCGGTCGATCTGTCCAGCCTCCAGCAAGCATGCGGCGAGCTCGCCGAGCAGGGGAAGGAAGCGCGGCAGGAAGCGCGCATCGCCGGCGCGATTGAGCTCTTCGCGCAGCAGTGGCAGGCCCGTCGCGATGTCGCCGCGCCGCGCCACGACGGCGGCGTTGAAGGCCCGCGCCCACAGGCCCCACAGCCGGATGGCGTGGCGCTCGGCATGTTCGAGCAGCTCGGTGCCGTGGCGCTCGGCGGCTTCGAAATCGCCGGCCCAGAATGCGATCGGGCAGGCGGCCTGCCCCAGCACGCTGCAAAATGTCAGCGCATGGCCGTTGGCACGGCCTTCCTCGATGTTGTTGGCAGCGAGCGCGCGAGCCTGATCGGAAAATCCCTGGAGCCACAGGATGCGGGCGCGGAAATATTGCGTCGATATCCTGAGATCGAGCGGGAAGATCTTCGGCTTCTCCACCAGCACATGCAGCGAAGCGTTCACCCGGTCGATCCGTTGCCGCGCCTCGTTCTGGTCGCCGAGATAATGCAGCGCGACGGCCGTCAGGCGGTCGCCCAGCATCAGATCGGTGTGGTCGGATGAACTCGCCGCCGCGCTCGCAAAGCGGTCGGCGAGCGCACGGGCCTTGCCGAACTGCCCGTTGTTGAACTGGTCGATGCACAGGCCCCACAGCGCACGCAGCCGGAAATCCTTGTCGTCGAGCTTGTCGGCCAGCGCGAGGGTGGTCTCGAGGATCGGGCGTGCCTCGCGTGCGCGGCCTTCGCCATACATCAGCGACCAGCCGAGCGCCGACATCAGCTGCATGCGGATGCGGTCGTCGCCGCCGTCCCCGAGCGCCGCCAGGGCCGTCTTGCAGCGCTCGCGGCATTCGGCGAACAGCGAAAGCCGCACCCACAGCGTGACCGCGGTCGCCGTCAGCGCGATGCCGAGGCCCGCGTCGCCTTCGCCCGCGAAGGCCCAATCCAGCGCGGCGCGCACATTGTCCAGCTCCCCGGCATAGACGTTCAGCCAGTCTGGCAGCGGCGTCGCGCCGTCGGCGCCCGCGCGCTCGAAGAAGTCGCGAAAATGCTCGGCATGGCGCTGCGCGAACTGCCTGACTTCGCCGAGCTCGTTCAGCTTGCCGAGCGCGTAGGTGCGCGTGGTGTCGAGCAGGCGATAGCGCAGCGTCGGCGAGCCGGATGGCGAGATCAGCGATTTGGCGACCAGGCTGTCGATCGCCTCCAGCGTCTCCGCGGCGCTGAGGCCGTCGCCGGATGCGACCGCGGCGGCCGCCTCCGGTGCGAAGGGGCCGGCGAACACCGACAATCGCCGCAATGTCGCGCTTTCCGCCGGGGGCAGCAGGTCGTAACTCCAGTCGAGGGCGGCAGCGAGTGTCTGGTGGCGCGGCACGGCCGTGCGTCGTCCCCGCCATTGCAGCGAGAAGCGGTTGTCGAGCAGGGAGGCTGTGCCGGCGATGCCATACGCATTGACACGCCCCGCCGCGAGCTCGATGGCGAGCGCAATGCCGTCGAGACGCCGGCAGATGCTCGCGACGAGCGGCGCGTCTTCGGCGCTGAGCTGGAACGGCCCGGAGCTCTGCGCGATACGTTCGACGAAGAGCTGCGCGGCGGGATAGGCGAGCACCTCGGCGACTTCGAGGCCCTCGCGCTCGGGCGGGCAATCCAGCGGGAAGAGGCGGAAGATCCGCTCGCCTTCGCTCCGGAACGATTCGCGGCTGGTCGCGAGAACGCGCAGCTGCGGCGCTTCGCGAACGATGTGCTCGACCAGCGGAGCCAGCGTGTCCAGCACGTGCTCGCACCCGTCGAAGATCAGCAGGGCCGGTCCGGTCTTCAGGAATGTCAGGATGGCCGGCGTCGGATCCTCCGAGCTGACGGTCAGTCCGAGGACGGAGGCGATGGTGGTCGTGACATGGCCGGCATCGCGCAACGGGCCGAAATCGACGAAATAGACGCGCCCGCCGAAATCCGCCGAGCGGCGATGCCCGACCGTGACGGCGACGACGGTCTTGCCGATGCCGCCGGGGCCGACGACGGTCGTGAAGCGATGGAGCGTCACGCCGTTCGAGATCTTCTCGATCATCTCCTCGCGGCCGATCATCTTCGCGAGCGGAGCCGGCAGCGAGCGAGGAAGGGTGATTTCGGCCGGGGCCGGCGCAACCGGCGAGCTGGCCTGGGTGGACGAAGCGACGAAGCAATAGCCTCGGCCCGGCACGTTGAGGACATAGCGGGCGGACTTGCCGGTGTCGCCGAGCACCTTGCGCAACGCTGCGACATGGAAGCGCAGGCTACCCTCGTCGACATTCACGTCGGCCCAGATGCGCTTGACCAGCTCTCTCTTGTCGATGACCTCCCCGGGACGCTCGGCCAGCAGGATGAGGATATCAAGCGCGCGGCCGCCGACATGCAGCGGCTCTCCCTCCTTCTCAAGAAGCCGGGACTTTGGAAACAGCCGAAAGGGTCCGAATGAAACGACTGGGTCTTGTTGATTATCAGCTGGCACGTGCCATTGCCCCCGCAACGGGAGTCAAAAGGTATCTTGTTGTGGTCTAGCAGAACGAGGCGTCCAGTAAACTGGCCGAAAGCAGCATGGCTGACAGACCTGCGCGGATGGCTGGGGTCAGCCTCGGGCTGCCTGAATCATGCTTAAAACGGAAGGGGTTAGGCCGCTCTCGTTCGTTGCGCATCCGCCGTGACGATGCGCGCCGACAGCGTGACGAGGCCCATCAGCGCAGCCAGCAGCCAGAATGCCATCGGCAATCCGCCAAGACGTGCAACGAAGCCGACGCCGGCGGGGCCGACCAGGATCCCGGCATAGCCGGCGGTGGTGATCGCCGCGACCGCGAGCCCCGTCGGCATCACCGTTTGCCGAGCCGCCCGGCGGAAGAGCACCGGCACGAGGTTGGACGCGCCGAGCCCGATCAGCAGGAATCCGGCGATGGCGACCGCCGCCACGGGCGCCATGAGCAGCACCACGAAACCTGTGATTGCGATGAGGCTGCCCCAGAGCAATGTCGCGCGGTCGCCGATGCGCGCCACCACCGCGTCGCCGCCGAGCCGCCCGATCGTCATCGCGATCGAGAACACGATGTAGCCGATGCCGCCCTGTGCTTCGGTGACGAGGCCTGCGCCGATCACGAGCAGCGCGCCCCAATCGAGCATCGCGCCCTCGACCAGGAAGGTGATGGCGCCGAGCAATGCGAGCAGCAGCACCGAGCCGTGCGGCACTACGAACAGCGGGCCGTCCTGCACCTGCACGGAGCGTAGCAGGCGCGGCGAGGTCACGACCATCGCGATCAGCATCAGGATCGAGCAGATCAGCGTGCAGGCGAGCGGGCCGAATTGCAGCGACAGCAGCGCCGTCATCAGCGCGGATCCGGCGAAGCCGCCGATACTGAACAGCGCGTGGAAGCCGGACATCAGCGGGATTCCCGCCGCGCGCTCGACCTCGACGGCGTGGATGTTCATGGCAACGTCGATCGAGCCGAGCGCGGCGCCGAATGCGAAGAGCACCAGCGCCAGCGTCGCGGGGGTGCTTGCGACCGCGAGCAGCGGCAGGACCAGCGCCAGGCCGAACCCGCCGGCAATGATGATCGGCCTGCTGCCATAGCGCGCACTGATGATCCCGGTCGCCAGCATCGCGACGACCGAGCCGATGCCGAGGCTGAGCAGCAGCAGTCCGAGCACGCCATCGTCGACGCCGAGCCGCGCCTTCGCGAACGGCACCAACGGCGCCCAGCACGCGATGCCGAAGCCAGCGACGAGGAAGGCAAGCCGCGTCGCAAGACGTGTTGCGGGCCGGTCGGCAGAAGACATGGGAACTCCGGAAGACGCAGAGGCAGGACAATCGACAAGCCCGACGATTGTCGCGACTTTATGTCTGCGGCGCGCATGACATGTCGCGGCTGCAGAGGGCTCCGGTCGGTGTGCATTCGATCGTTGGAACCTGCGGATCGGCCGGTTGTAGCCCGGATGAGCGGAGCGATATCCGGGGCCTTTGTGCCTGTCGCACTAAATCCCGGGTATCGCTTCGCTCACCCGGGCTACGGACCCGGCCTGTGGTCGCGCTCCGTCAACCGGCTGCCTTAAAAATATTCCACTTTACCGAAATTCGGTTTCGGCGTATCACTCGCCAATCCCGGGCTCACCAGGAGGGGCGATCTCGAGGTCGTCTTGATCGCGAGCCGGGCTTGCGGTGGACGCGGCAGCGTCGGCACGAGATGGGGCGGGCAGGGCGGGGTGTCCCTGTGAGCCCGAACCCGCGTGCAGACGAGCGACGCTGACGCGTACGGCAAAACCGTGTGGTCCTGACCGTCGTTGCCACGGTCAAGCCGTTCGAAGATGTGCGCGAGCCCGACCGGGTGGACGGCATCATTCAATTCGAACGGTGAGGGAGGCCAAAGGAAAGTTCGGCTCCCGGGAGATCACGGCATAAGCCGTCCGACCACCGCGCAGGGAAGGCCGAGTGATCGGCACCACCTGTATGCTGCTGTGCGGTTCTCTCTGCGTGTGCATTTCGCGCAGCGGACCGCGGGTGCGTAGTCGGCACCCGGTCTTCCCTGCGCCCTCCTGGATTTGGGGGCGATGAGATCAAGCAAAGCTCGGGCGAACAAGCCGCGAGAATGCGAAGCCATATCTATCACCCACATTCGGTGTCATCGCCCGGCTTGACCGGGCGATCCAGTATTCCAGAGGCCGCAGTGATTGAACCGAGAAGCCACGGCGTACTGGATTCCCCGCCTTCGCGGGGAATGACAGCGTTACCGGGGGAAGCACCCCGTCATCTCACCCACCGTCATTGCGAGGAGCGAAGCGACGAAGCAATCCAGAATCCCTCCGCGGAAAGACTCTGGATTGCTTCGCTGCGCTCGCAATGACGTGGAGAGAGCCTGTGCTCACACCCACCGCTCCCGTGCCCCGGACGCAGCGCAGCGCCCCCGGCGATGCGCAGCATCGTCCGGTGCGGTGCGCTGCAGAGCCGGGGCCCATCTCTCCGCGACCTTCCGTGCCGCGCTGGGTCCCGGCTCTGCGCCACAACGCTTGCGCGTTGCGGCTTGTCCGGGACACGCGGGCCCACCCCACCAGCCTTGCACGAAATTCAACGAGCAGAAACAATCCAGAAATCCCAAAGCCACATCGTCGCCACAGCATTCCCGTTTCAGAGCATGAGAAGTGCTGCTCGAGGTGTGGAATGTCGTTTTTGCGAACCTGGCTGATCGCTGTGGCGATGAGTGCCGTATCGATTGCAGGTTCGCTTCCGCTGGCACTGCTGCCGCAGCCGGCGGCAGCGCAGGCGATGGAGATGATCGTCGTCGAAGGCAATCGCCGGGTGGAGGCCGAGACGGTCCGGTCCTATTTCAGGCCAGGTCCCGGCGGGCGGCTCGATCAAGGCGCGATCGATGACGGCCTCAAGGCGCTGATCGCGACAGGTCTGTTTCAGGACGTGAAGATCAACCGCTCCGGCGGCCGCGTCGTGGTGTCGGTGGTCGAGAATGCCGTCATCGGCCGTATCGCCTTCGAGGGCAACAAGAAGATCAAGGACGAGCAGCTCTCGGCGGAGATCCAGTCCAAGGCGCGCGGGACGTTCTCGCGCGCGCTGGTGCAATCCGACACGCTCCGCATCGCGGAGATCTACCGGCGCTCCGGCCGCTACGACGTCCGCGTTACCCCTGAGATCATCGAGCAGCCGAACAACCGCGTCGACCTCATCTTCACGGTGGAGGAGGGCGCCAAGACTGGCGTCAAGTCGATCGAGTTCGTCGGCAACAATGCGTTCTCGTCCTACCGTCTCAGGGACGTCATCAAGACCCGCGAATCGAACCTGCTGAGCTTCCTCGCCAGCGGCGACATCTACGATCCCGATCGCGTCGAGGCCGATCGCGACCTGATCCGCCGCTTCTATCTCAAGAACGGTTTCGCCGACGTCCAGGTCGTTGCCGCGCTCACCGAATACGATCCGGAGAAGAAGGGCTTTCTGGTCACCTTCAAGATCGAGGAAGGCGCGCAATATCGCGTCGGCTCCGTCGAATTCCGCTCCAGCATTGCCAATTTCGATACGGGCACGCTTCGTACCTATTCGCGTGTCAGTGCCGGCTCGCTCTACAACGTCGAATCGGTCGAGAAGTCGACCGAGGAGATGCAGATCGAGGCTTCGCGTCGTGGCTATACCTTCGCCGTGGTTCGTCCCGGCGGCGATCGCAATTTCGAGGCGCACACCGTTTCGATCGTGTTCAACATCGACGAAGGCCCGCGAACCTATATCGAGCGCATCACCCTGCGCGGCAACACCCGTACGCGCGACTACGTGATCCGGCGCGAATTCGACCTCGCGGAAGGCGATGCCTACAACCGCGCGCTGGTCGACCGCGCCGAGCGGCGGCTGAAGAACCTCGACTACTTCAAGAGCGTGAAGATCACGACCGAGCCGGGCTCCTCCAGCGACCGCGTCATCCTGGTCGTCGAGATGGAGGAGAAATCGACCGGCGACTTCTCGATCTCCGGCGGCTACTCCACCACCGACGGAGCGCTGGCCGAAGTCTCGATCTCCGAGCGCAATCTGCTCGGCAAGGGACTCTACGCCAAGGCGTCGGTCAGCTACGGCCAATATTCACGCGGCATATCGCTGTCCTTCGTCGAGCCTTACCTGCTCGACTATCGCATGGCGCTCGGCTTCGACACCTATTGGCGCCAGCAATTGTCGAACAGCTATACGAGCTACGGCGTGACGACGCTGGGCTTCTCCCCGCGCATCGGTCTTGCCCTGCGGGAAGACCTCTCGCTCCAGCTCCGCTATTCGCTGTATCAGCAGAGCATCACGCTCGCCAGCGCCTACAACAATTGCAACAACAACGCGTCCAATACCTCGCTGGCCTTCAATCCGACGCCGTCCTACATCCAGAACGTCCTCGGCGGTGTCGACCCGACCAATTCCACGAGTTCGGGCGTCTATGGCTATGGCTGCTACGGCGACGGCGAGTCGAGCCTGCCGGTGCGCAAGGAATTGGCCAACGGCGCGACCTGGACCTCGGCGCTGGGCTACACGCTGAGCTACAACACGCTCGACAACACCAAGAACCCGACGGACGGATTGCTGGTCGACTTCAAGCAGGACTTTGCCGGCGTCGGCGGCGATGTCACCTACCTGAAGACCGCGATGGACGCCAAATACTACACGCCGCTCGTCTCCGACATCATCAGCGTGATCCATCTCCAGGGCGGCGTGCTCAGCAAGCTCGGCAACCAGGATCTGCGCATGCTGGATCACTTCCAGATGGGCCCGAACCTGGTGCGCGGCTTCGCCTCGAACGGGATCGGTCCGCGCGACATCACCTACTACAATTACGGCTCCAACGGCGACGCGCTCGGCGGCACCAAATATTGGGGCGCGTCGATGGAGCTGCAGATGCCGTTCTGGTTCCTGCCCAAGGAAGTCGGGTTGAAGGGCGCGGTCTACGCCGATGCCGGCTCGCTCTGGGGCTATCAGGGGCCGACCTCATGGTCGGCCACGGGCGAGGTCAACACCAAGGCCTGCCCGACCTGCGGATTGCAATATGACGACGGCAACACGGTGCGATCGTCGGTCGGCGTCGGCCTGATCTGGGCCTCGCCGTTCGGGCCGCTGCGCTTTGACTACGCCGTGCCGATCACGAAGGGCAAATACGACGTCGTCCAGGAGTTCAGGTTTGGCGGAGGAACGTCGTTCTAACCCCCGAGGATGCGACGGCACGCATCGACGTACACCTCCGCGCCGGTGACGATATCGGCGTCGGCGGTGTTCTCGGTCCAGTGATGGCTGATGCCGCCGATCGACGGCACGAACAGCATGCCGGCCGGCATCACGGTCGCCAGCATCTGCGCATCGTGGCCGGCGCCGCTGGGCATGCGGAGGGAGCGTCCATCCGCAAGCACCTTGCTCGCCGCTTCGATCGCGTTCTGAATGCCCGCGTTCATCATGGCAGGCGCGCCGGTGCGGATCTTCTCGACGGTGACGGTGCAAGGCCCCTTCGCGTTCGCCTCGGTCGCCAAGGTCCGCAGCAGTTCCTCGAGCCGCGCGATCACGGCCGGGTTGTCGTCGCGGATCTGGAACAGCATCTCGGCGCCGCCGGGGATGATGCTCGGCGCGCCCGGATCGAGGGTGATGCGGCCGGTGGTCCAGACCGTGCGGGGGCCGCAGGCCTCCGGGAAACGTTCGTCGATGGCGACACAGAATTTGGCGAGCGCCAGCCCGGCATCCTTGCGCACCGCCATGCGCGTGGTGCCGGCGTGATTCTGCTCACCCGTGAAATTGATGCGGTATTGCCAGATGCCGACGATGGAGGTGACGACGCCGATCGCGAGCTTGCCGCTTTCGAGCGTGTCGCCCTGCTCGATATGCGCCTCAAGATATCCGACGTGGCGGCCCGGCTCGACGCCGATGCGCGGGCGGCCGGCGAGCCCCATCTCAGCGAGAGCATCGCGCATGGTGCGGCCGCTGGTGCGGTCGCGCGCGGCGTCGATCTCGGCTTCGGTCACCTGACCGACATAGGAGCGCGAGCCGAGGAAGCTGCCGAAATGACCCTCTTCGTCGCACCACGCTGCGACTTCGACCGCGCCCTTGAGCGAGGGATCGGCATTGAGCACGCGCGCGGCCTCGAGCGCGTAGACCACGCCGAGCGGACCGTCGAGCCAGCCGGCATAGTTCTGGCTCTCGAGGTGCGAGCCCGCCAGCAGCTTCGGTCCGGCCTTGGTGCTCGTGCCGAACACGTTGCCGATTCCGTCAATTGCGGCGGCGAGGCCGGCGTCGGGCAGCTTCCGCACCAGCCAGTCCAGCGATTGCTTGTGCGGCTCGGAAAAGGTCGGCTTGTGCACGCCGGTCTTGTAGGTGCCGATGGCGCGCAACGCGTTGAGATCGGCGAGGACGCGGACGCCGTCGGCGCGCGGCTTGGTGTCAGGCATGTTCGGCAACCTTCAGCGCCTCGGTGCGGATTTCCTCGACCAGCCGTTCCTTGAGCTGGACGAATTCCGGCGTGGTCTTGATCTTGTAGGAACGCGGATGCGGCAGGTCCACGGTAATCTCGGCCTTGATGCGGCCGGGGCGCGCGCTCATGACGATGACACGGCTGCCGAGGAAGATCGCTTCCTCGATGTCGTGGGTGACGAACAGCACGGTCTTCTGGTCGCGCTCCCAGATGCCGAGCAGCATCTCCTGCATCAGGGCGCGGGTCTGGTTGTCGAGCGCACCGAACGGCTCGTCGAGCAGCAGGATTTTTGGATCGTTGGCAAGCGCGCGGGCGATCGCCGTGCGCTGCTGCATGCCGCCGGAGAGCTGCTTGGGCCAGTGGTTTTCGAATCCGGCAAGTCCAACCTGGCGGATGAAGGCGTCGGCGACCTTGTTGCGCTCCGCCTCGGACACGCCGCGTTCGCGCAGGCCGAAGGCGATATTCTCGCGCACGGTGAGCCAGGGGAACAGCGTGTAGGACTGGAACACCATGCCGCGATCGGCGCCGGGGCCGGTGACCTCGCGCCCGTCGAGCGTGACGCGGCCGCTGGTCGGACGATCGAGGCCGGCGACGATGCGGAGCAGCGTGGACTTGCCGCAGCCGGAGGGGCCGAGGATGGTGACGAAGTCGTTGTTGCCGATGACGAGGTCGGTCGGCTCCAGCGCCCTGGTCGGCGCGTTGCCATGGCGCGCGGGGAAGGTGCGCGAGACCTGCTCGACCCTGAGGATCGTCATGCGAGCCTCCAGGGAAACAGCCAGGCGTTGAACGCCTTAAACAGGAAGTCCGAGAGCAAGCCGATCAGCCCGATCACGATGATGCCGAAGATGATCTGGCCGGTGTTGAGCAGCGCCTGGCTGTCGGTGATCATGTGACCGATGCCGGAGGACGAGCCGATCAGCTCGGCGACGATGACATAGGTCCAGGCCCAGCCCAGCACCAGCCGCAGGATCTCGGCGATTTCGGGTGCGGAGGAGGGCAGCAGCACGCGGCGGATGATGCCGCGGTCGCCAGCGCCCAGCGTATAGGCCGCCTCGACCAGATCGCGGCGCGTGGCGCCGACGGTGACGGCGATCATCAGAATGATCTGGAATACGGAGCCGATGAAGATGACGAGCAGCTTCTGCAATTCGCCGATGCCGGCCCACAGGATCAGAAGCGGAATGAAGGCGGAGGCGGGCAGATAGCGCGCAAAGGACACGAAGGGTTCGAGGAAGGCTTCGACAGGCTTGTAGGCGCCCATCAGCAGCCCGAGTGGCACCGCGATGATTGCGGCGAGCACGAAGCCGCCGATGACGCGCCAGATCGTCATGCCGATGTCGTATGCAAAACCTTGCTTCGCCAGCAGGTCATAACCTTCCTGCACCATGGTCAGCGGGTTGGCGAGGAACACTTTGGACACATGGCCGCCGAAGGTCGCCCACGACCACAGGGCAACGAACACGACGAAGAACGCGAGGCCGTAAGCAACACGCTGCTTCGATGTAACAGGGTCAAGGGGACGCATCGACGGTCTATCCGGGCAGTGAACGAATTTGCCGGCCCCGCCGCGAGACGGGGCCAGCTTCGAGAAGGTTTACTTGATATAGCTGGCGTCGAAGAGGTCCTCGACCTTCGGCGCGGCCTTGATGATGCCGATCTCGAGCAGCAGCTCGGCGGCTTCCTTGTTGAAGGTCAGGAAGTCGCCCGCGAAGAACTTCTGGTTCGCGGCCTTGTCCTGCCAGCGCAGGTACTTCGCCGAGTTGGCGAACTGCTCGCCGGTCTGCTTCACGTCGGCGCCCATGATCTCATAGGCCTTGGCCTGGTCCTTGGCGATCATGTCGAGCGCCTCGAAATAGCTGTCGGCGAGCGCCTTGGCGGCCTTCGGGTTCTCGGTGAGGAATTTCGGCGTGCAGCCGAAGGTGTCCATGACCATGGGGTAGTCGAGCGTGGTCGCGATGATCTTGCCCTTGTCGGGCGCGGCACGAACCGTCGACAGGTAGGGCTCATAGGTCATCGCGGCATCGTTCTGGCCGGAGACGAAGGCTTGCGCGGCAGCGGCCGGCTCGAGATTCACGACGGTGACGTCCTTGGTGGTCAGGCCGTTTTTCTTGAGCATCCAGGCCAGCGCGAAATAGGGCGAAG
Source organism: Bradyrhizobium sp. U531 (assembly GCF_051710265.1). Lineage (NCBI taxonomy): Bacteria > Pseudomonadati > Pseudomonadota > Alphaproteobacteria > Hyphomicrobiales > Nitrobacteraceae > Bradyrhizobium > Bradyrhizobium sp. U531. Next base: position 293,890 of record NZ_JASVEN010000005.1, on the reverse strand, counting down.
TGCCGGGCGCGGAGGCGGCGACGGTCTTGCCCTTGAGGTCCTTGATCGCGGCGACATCGTTGCGCACGGCCATGCCGTCGGCGCCGAAGCTCTTGTCGAGCTGGAAGATCTGCTTGGTCGCAACGCCGTTGGCGTTCCAGGAGATCCAGGTCTCGACCGTGGTCGCCGCGCACTGGATGTCGCCGGAGGCGACGGCGAGATGCCGATCCTTCTGCGGGATCTTCTTGATGGTAACGTCGAGCCCGTTCTTCTTGAAGATGCCGGCCTCCTTAGCCAGCGTCAGCGGTGCGAAGCCGGTCCATCCGGAGATGCCGACGCCGACCTTGACGTCGTCGGCGAGTACGGGAGTGGCGGCCGAAAGAGCAATGATTGTCGCAAATATCGTCGAACTACGCATGATTGTCGTCCTCTGCCGATCGGTGGATTGAAGTCCTGTTGATCTCTTGATGTCGGTCCATCTGGACCGTTGCCCGAAGCTTTGCACGATTTGTGCCGACATGTCCTCTCAGCCTCCCTTGAATCGCGCGACAAGGCGGTGAGAGTCACCGGGATAGAGCAGGCGCACGGCGGTGATCGTGCGTGCGCTGCGCCAGGTGTAGCGGTCGATCACGAGGCAGGGGGCGCCGACCGCGATCGCGAGTGCGTCCGCCGTGCGATCGTCCGCGACGATGGCGCTGATCGTGTGCTCGGCTTCGGTCCATGGGACATGATGAAGCAGCCAGGAGCCGGGCGGCTCGCGCGCGAAATCAGCGGCCGCGGCATCGGGCACGGACGACAGGTCGATCAGCCTGTCCTCGACGGCGAACGGCACGTTGTCGGCGCTGTGCCGGCAGGTGATCGCGACAACCTTGCCGGCTTTTTTGACGCCGAGACGGTCGCGATCCGCGGCGGTTGCCGTGCGCAGCTTGCGGCCGATCAGCTCGTAACCGTAAGCGCGACCGAGCGCGGTAATCTCGGCGCGGATGTCGGCGATCTTGAGCACCGCCGATTGATGTTGCGGCCGGCGCACGAACGAGCCCGCGCGTCGCCGCCGCTCGATCAGATCGGCCTGCGCGAGCTCCGACAGCGCCTTGTTCACCGTCATGCGCGAGCAGCCATAGCGGGCCACCAGCTCATGCTCGAACGGGATGCGATGTCCCGGCGGCCATTCGCCGGTCAGGATGCGCTTTTCGATGTCGGCGCGGATTCGCTTGTAGAGCGTCGGTTGATCGCCGGTGTCGGTCGCAAGGCTCATGCGACGAGCCTCCGCACCGCCGCGTTGAAACGCTCGCGCGCCGCCTGGCGCAGCCTGTGCCGCCCGCCTTCGACCACCTTGTGGCCGCCGGCCCAGACGCAATCGATCGCGCCGCTGCTGGTCGCGAAGATCCAGCCGTCGATGAGCGCGTCGTGCGTCCGCCCCGCCAGCGACGGATGCGTGGCATCGAGCGTGACGATGTCGGCGCGTGCACCGGGCGCGATGCCGACCGGCGTCTGCGCCAGCGCCTGTGCGCCGCCCGCGAGCGCGTGGTCGAACAGCGTTCGGCCGGTCGATCGGCCTGCGCCGCCGGAGAGCACGTTGCGCTGGCGATGCCTGAGGCGTTGGCCGTATTCGAGTTGGCGCAGCTCGTCGGCGACACCGACCAGCACGTTGGAATCGGTGCCGATGCCGAATGTCCCGCCAGCAGCAAGGAATTCACGCGCGGCGAATGTGCCGTCGCCGAGACTGGCTTCAGTGATCGGGCAGAGGCCGGCGACCGCGTCGGTCGCAGCGAACGCGCTGACTTCCTCGTCCGTCATATGGGTCGCGTGAATGAGGCACCAGCGCCGATCCAGCGGCGCGTGCTCCAGCAGCCATTGCACCGGGCGCCGGCCCGACCAGGCCAGGCAATCCTCGACTTCCCTGGTCTGCTCGGCGGCATGGATATGCACCGGCCCGCCTTCAGCCAGCGGAATGATCGCGGTAAGCTCGTCCGGCATCACCGCACGCAGACTGTGCGGCGCGATGCCGATGTTGGCACCGGGCAATGTGCTGATCGCCTTGCGCGATGCGGCCACCAGCGCGGCGAACTGATCGACCGAGCAGATGAAGCGGCGCTGGCCGTCATGCGGCGCCGTGCCGCCGAACGACCCATGCGCATAAAAAGTCGGCAGCAGCGTCAGGGCGATGCCGGAGGTCTCGGCCGCTTGCGCGATCCGCGCGGCCATCTCGGCGGGATCGGAGTAGGGCGTTCCGTCGCGGTCGTGATGCAGATAATGGAATTCGCCGACGCGGGTAAAACCCTGCTCCAGCATCTCGACATAGAGCAGCGTTGCGACGGCGGCAGCGTCATCCGGCGTCATGGCGAGGGCGAAGCGATACATCGTCTCGCGCCAGGTCCAGAAGGTGTCGGTCGAGTCGCCGCGCAGCTCCGCGAGGCCCGCCATGCCGCGCTGGAACGCGTGGCTGTGCAGGCTCGCAAGTCCCGGGAGCGCGATGGCGTGGCGTTCGTCGCCGACGGCTGCAGCAACGCCCGGCGTCACCTCGGCGATCGCGCCGGCGGTGATCACCACCTGCACGTCATTGGCCCAGCCCGAAGGCAGGAGCGCGGAGGCGAAATGCAGTCGGGACATGATTGATGACACGCCGGCTGGACAGAACCGGCGTACGATTATATGTCTAGACATATAAGTCAAGCATCCCACACCAGGGGACAGTGGCATGGCAGAACGCTTCGACCGGATCTGGCACAACGCCCGGCTCGCCACGATGCGGGCCGACCGCCCTGAGATCGGCGAGATCGAATCTGGCGTGATCGCCTCGCGCGGCGGCCACATCGTCTATGCCGGCGCAGCCGCAGACTTTCCTGCCGATGCGGACGCCATCCAGTGGATCGATTGCGAGGGGCGCTGGATCACGCCGGGTCTCGTCGACTGCCACACGCATCTCGTCTATGGCGGCAACCGCGCGCATGAATTCGAGCTGCGTCTGAAGGGCGCAAGCTATGAAGAGATCGCGCGCGCCGGCGGCGGCATCGTCTCGACCGTGGCCGCGACGCGCAAGGCGAGCGAGGCCGAGCTGGCTGCAGGCGCATTGCCGCGGCTCGACGCGCTGATCGGCGAGGGCACGACCACGGTCGAGATCAAGTCGGGCTATGGCCTCGATACCGAGACCGAGATGCGCCAGCTTTCGGCGGCGCGCAGCCTTGGCCGCCAGCGCACGATTTCGATCCGGACCTCCTTCCTCGGCGCGCACGCGCTGCCCGTGGAAGCTGGCGGCGACAAGGACCGCTACATCGATCTCGTCTGCAGGGAGATGCTGCCGGCGATTGCGAAGGCGGGCCTTGCCGATGCCGTCGACGCCTTCATGGAAGGCATCGCGTTCTCGGCGGAGCAGACGGCACGGGTGTTCGAGACCGCGCGGGGGCTAGGACTGCCGGTCAAGCTCCATGCCGACCAGCTCTCGAATCTCGGCGGCGCGGCGCTCGCGGCGAAATTCTCTGCGCTCTCGGCCGATCATCTCGAGCATACCGACGAAGCCGGCGCTGCCGCGATGGCGAAGGCCGGCACGGTCGCCGCGCTGCTGCCCGGCGCGTTCTATTTCATTCGCGAGACGCAGAAGCCGCCGGTCGAAGCGTTCCGCAAGCACGGCGTGCATATGGCGCTCGCGACCGACTGCAATCCCGGCAGCTCGCCGCTGACCTCGCTGCTGCTGGCGATGAACATGGGTGCGACGCTGTTCCGGATGAATGTCGCCGAATGCCTCGCGGGCGTCACGCGTGAAGGTGCGCGGGCGCTTGGCGTGCTCAGCGAGACCGGCACGCTGGAAGCCGGCAAATGGTGCGACCTCGCGATCTGGGACATCGAGCGGCCCGCCGAGCTCGTCTATCGCATCGGCTTCAATCCGCTGCATCGCCGGATCTGGAGGGGACAGTGACGGAGCCGGGCGCAGCGATCGTCGTCACGCCGGGAACGGTGCACCTCGACGATCTCGCGCGCGTGCTGGCGGGCGCGCCCGTTATGCTCGATCCCTCGTTCTGGCCGCGCGTCGAGGCGGCGGCCGAGATTGTCGCCAAGGCGGCGCAAGCTGCGACCCCAGTCTATGGCATCAACACCGGATTCGGGAAGCTGGCCTCGAAGCGGATTCCGCCCGAGCAGACTGCGCTGCTTCAGCGCAATCTGATCGTCTCGCATTGCTGCGGTGTTGGCCCGGCGACGCCGAATCCGATCGTTCGCCTGATGATGGCACTGAAGATCATCTCGCTCGGACGCGGCGCCTCCGGCGTGCGCCGCGAGGTGATCGAGCAGTTGCAGGCCATGCTGGCGCGGGGCGTCTGTCCGCTGGTGCCGCAGCAGGGCTCGGTCGGTGCCTCCGGCGATCTCGCGCCGCTTGCCCATATGACCGCGGTGATGATCGGCGAGGGGCAGGCGCTTGTTGACGGGGCGACCGGCTCCGGCGGCGAGGCGCTGGCGGCTGCTGGCCTTGCGCCGCTGACGCTCGGCCCGAAGGAGGGCCTCGCGCTGATCAACGGTACGCAGTTTTCGACCGCCTATGCCATCTCCGGCGTTCTGCGCGCTTTCGCTCTCGCGCGCGCCGCGCTGGTCACGGGCGCGTTGTCGGTCGATGCGGCGATGGCATCGACGGCGCCGTTCCGCCCTGAAATCCAGGCACTGCGCGGCCATGCCGGGCAGATCGCCGCGGCCGCGACACTCATGGCCTTGCTCGACGGCAGCGACATCCGCCTGTCGCATATCGAGGGCGACGAGCGTGTGCAGGATCCCTATTGCCTGCGCTGCCAGCCGCAGGTTGCGGGCGCGGCGCTGGATCTTATCACGCAGGCCGCACGCACGCTAATCGTCGAGGCCAATGCCGTCACCGACAATCCTCTGGTGCTGGTCGAGACCGGCGAGATCGTGTCGGGCGGAAACTTCCACGCCGAGCCGGTGGCGTTTGCCGCCGATGCGATTGCGCTGGCGCTGTCTGAGATCGGCGCGATCAGCGAGCGGCGTATTGCGACGCTCGTCGATCCCGCGCTCAATTTCGGCCTGCCGCCGTTCCTCACCCCGGATCCCGGCATCAATTCCGGCTTCATGATCGCCGAGGTGACGGCTGCCGCGCTCTATGCCGAGAACAAGCAGCGCGCGCTGGCCTGCTCGATCGACTCGACGCCGACCAGCGCCAACCAGGAAGACCATGTCTCGATGGCCGCGCATGCCGCGCGGCGCCTCTCCGACATGGCCGACAATCTCGCCGCCATTCTGGGCATCGAGCTCCTGGTTGCCGCGCAAGGTATCACGCTGCGTGCGCCGCATGCGACCAGCGCGCCGCTCGTCGCTGTCATCGCCAGGCTTCGCGAACAGGTGCCCGCACTCGGGGCTGACCGCTACATGGCCGGCGATCTCGCCAAGGCTGCTGCGCTGATCGAGGCCGACGCATTGCCGACCGCTGCGATTGCCGCGCTCTCATCCGATCCGTTTCCAAAGCTCGACTGAAGGGTGTCCGCATGAACCGCCGACTGGACAACGACCGCACCATCCGCGCTCCCCGTGGCAGCGAGATCAGCGCCAAGAGCTGGCTGACGGAAGCGCCGCTCCGCATGCTGATGAACAATCTCGATCCTGACGTTGCGGAGCGTCCGAGCGAGCTCGTCGTCTATGGCGGCATCGGCCGCGCCGCACGCGACTGGGAGAGCTTTGACCGGATCGTCGCGGCCTTGCGCAATCTCGAAGGCGACCAGACGCTGCTGGTGCAGTCCGGCAAGCCGGTTGGCGTGTTCCGCACCCATGCCGACGCGCCGCGCGTGCTGATCGCGAACTCCAACATCGTGCCGCATTGGGCGACGCTCGATCATTTCAACGAGCTCGATCGCCAGGGCCTGATGATGTACGGCCAGATGACGGCCGGCTCCTGGATCTATATCGGCAGCCAGGGCATCGTGCAGGGCACCTACGAGACCTTTGTCGAAGTCGGTCGTCGTCATTACGGCGGCAGCCTGGCCGGCAAATGGATCCTCACCGCCGGCCTCGGCGGCATGGGCGGCGCGCAGCCGCTGGCCGCGACCATGGCCGGCGCTTCGATGCTCGCGGTCGAATGCCAGCCGAGCCGCATCGAGATGCGGCTGCGCACCGGCTATCTCGACCGGCAGGCCGCAACGCTCGACGAGGCGCTCGCGATCATGTCGGAGGCCGCGAAGACCAAGAAAGCAGTCTCGGTCGGCCTGCTCGGCAATGCCGCGGAGATTTTCCCGGAGCTGGTGCGCCGCGGCGTCAAGCCGGATATCGTCACCGACCAGACCAGCGCGCATGATCCGATCAACGGTTATCTGCCGAAGGGCTGGTCGCTCGCGGATTGGGAATCAAAGCGCGCGTCCGATCCGAAATCGGTCGAGCGTGCGTCGAAGACGTCGATGGTCGAGCACGTCCAGGCCATGCTGGATTTCCACGCGCAGGGCATTCCAACGCTCGACTACGGCAACAACATCCGCCAGATGGCGCAGGACATGGGCCTGAAGAACGCCTTCGATTTCCCCGGCTTCGTGCCCGCCTATATCCGTCCGCTGTTCTGCCGCGGCGTCGGGCCGTTCCGTTGGGCCGCGCTGTCGGGCGACCCTGAAGACATTTTCAAGACCGATGCCAAGGTCAAGGAGCTGATGCCAGACGACAAGCATCTGCACAACTGGCTCGATATGGCCAGGGAGCGTATCAAGTTCCAGGGCCTGCCGGCGCGGATCTGCTGGGTCGGTCTCGGCGATCGTCATCGCCTCGGCCTCGCCTTCAACGAGATGGTGGCGCGCGGCGAATTGAAGGCGCCGATCGTGATTGGGCGCGATCATCTCGACAGCGGCTCGGTGGCGAGCCCCAACCGCGAGACCGAGGCGATGAAGGACGGATCGGATGCGGTGTCCGACTGGCCGCTGCTGAACGCGCTGCTCAACTGCGCCAGCGGCGCGACCTGGGTCTCGCTGCATCATGGCGGCGGCGTCGGCATCGGCTATTCGCAGCACGCCGGCATGGTGATCGTCGCCGACGGCACGCCGGAAGCGGCGAAGCGCATCGAGCGCGTGCTCTGGAACGATCCCGCCACCGGCGTCATGCGCCACGCCGATGCGGGATACGAGACGGCGATCGACTGCGCGCGCCAGAAGGGACTCGATCTGCCGAGCCTGGCGAAGTAGCCAGCCACGGGCTCGGTCAACCTCTCCCGCTTGCGGGGGAGGGGTATCGCATATGAACTTGGCGGAGACCTGAGCAAGCGCCTCGTCCTTCGAGACGACCGCTGCGCGGTCTCCTCAGGATGAGGCTGATTGGCAGGTTTGCCTGGTGAAATGGCTGCCACACACTCCGCCCTCATCCTGAGGGCCCGCCAAAGGCGGGCGTCTCGAAGGATGGCTGCAGGCGGGCTCGCCGCCGCGTTTCCTCAAATGTCGGCGCGGAGCGCCGGGTGGGGGCTCGTGCGACATTGGGAGTGTTCATTGTGGAGGCACCCCCACCCCAGCCCTCCCCCGCAAGCGGGAGAGGGGGGGCACCTCGTTCGCGGCTGCGTTCGTCGTTCTAGCCGCTCACCAGCAGCTTCGGCATCGTCGTCTTGGCTCCATCCATGAAGGTCTCGACGGCGTCGCGGACGATGGCGTCGAGATCGGACGGGATCGGCGTCTCGTAGATGAACTTGCGGATCGCGAGATAGAAGATGCGGCCGTGCAGGCCCCAGAACAGCTCGGTCTCGCGCTCGCTCAATGAATGCGCCGTCGCGTCGGGCAGCTTCAACTCGTAGCGCAACTCGGCTGCCGCCGGCTCGATGATCTCGCGGCGGACGATGTCGAGATAGCGGCTGGTGATGCCGAACGACTTCATGCCGGAGAACACGAAGATCCGCACCCAATTGTACTCGAACACGCGTTCGACATAGTCGAGATAGAAGCGTGTCAGCCGCGCTTCGAGCGACTGCGAGCGGTCGCGGATCATCGGCCCCCAATCGGGTGACCAGCGGCTGAGATAGACCTCCTGGTAGACCCGCTCGATGAGCGCTTCCTTGCTTGGGAAGTGGCGATAGATCGCCGAATGCGTGATGCCCATGCGCTTGGCCAGCTCACGGGTTTGGCCTTCGAAGCCATGCTCCGCGAAAAAGCGGATCGCCTCGTCCACGATCGCGCGCTCGCGGTCGGCCGCGCGCATGTTGCGACGCTTTGGCGCGGACTTGCTGCCTGTCTCGGTTCGCTTCCGAACCGGTCGCTTCGCCGTTTTCTGCGTCTTTCGGGCCATTTCGTCGCTGAATCGCGGGTTTACGAACCTTCATAGCCCATGGCGCATTTGTGACCAAATGGTCATTTCCTGTTGACCGGCCTCGGGCGCCGTGTCAGGATTTTGAGACCAGATGGTTACAAATCTGGCATCCCGGCTGATGAGCCGATGGATCTTGAGGAAACGGCAGTGAAGGCGAGGGCTTTCAGCTATTTTCGTGCGGCGACGATCGACCAGGCGCTGGATGCTCATGCCCGCGCCGGCGACGACGCGCGCTTCATTGCCGGCGGCCAGAGCCTCGTGCCGGCGCTGTCGCTGCGGCTGCAGGCGCCGCGTCTGTTGATCGACATCACCCATATCGACGAGCTGCGCGGCGTCCGGCGCGAGGGCGGCTATTTGCGCATCGGGGCGCTGACGCGGCATTGCGAGATGCTGAGCGAGCCGCTGATCGCCGAGTTCGCGCCGCTGCTGCATGCGGCAGCACCCTTCGTCGCGCATCCCGCCATTCGCAACCGCGGCACCTTCGGCGGCAGCGTCGCGCTGGCGGACCCGGCGTCCGAATTTCCCGCGATGACGCTGGCGCTGGATGCCGAGATCGAGATCGCGGGGCTTTCAGGCCGCCGTCGCATCAAGGCCGACGATTTCTTCATCGACCTGTTCGAGACGGCCTTGCAGCCCGGTGAGCTGATCACCGCAATTCATGTGCCGCTGTTCAAGGCCGATCAGCGCTTCGCGTTCGACGAGCTGGCGCGGCGGCGCGGCGACTATGCGCTGGTGGGTTGCGGCATGCTTGCAACGTTCGCTGGCGAGCGCATCGACGACATCCGCATCTCGTTCTTCTCCGTCGGCAATACGCCGATCCGGGTGAAGAACGCCGAGCGCGCCCTGATCGGCTCGCGTCTCAATGCGGAACGTATCACCGCAGCGCAAGGCGCGCTTGAAGGCGATCTCGCGCCGCCCGACAGCGACGAGGTGCCGCCGGCGATGCGGCTGCATCTTGCCCGCGTGCTGCTTGGCCGCCTGCTCGGACGTCTGGGAGAGGGCGCATGAACGGCCGCAGCGAAACCCTGCTGGATGAGGCCGACGAGACGGTGCGGGTCCGCCTCATTGTCAACGGGCGCAAGGTGACGTGCGAGGTCGCGCCGCGCGACACGCTGGTCGATTGCCTGCGCGACAGGCTCGAGCTGACGGGCACGCATGCCGGTTGCGAGATGGGCGCCTGCGGCGCCTGCCTGGTTCAGCTCGACGGCCGCGCCGTGCATTCTTGCCTGGTCTTCGCGGTGCAGGCCGATGGCGCGGCCGTCAACACCATCGAAGGGCTGTCGGAAAGCGGCGTGATCGCCGACCTGCAGGCCGAATTCCATCGCCGCAACGCCCTGCAATGCGGCTTCTGCACGCCGGGCATGCTGGTCAATGCGCAGGAGCTGCTGTCGCAGGTGACGCAGCCGAGCCGCGACGAGATCCGCGACGCGCTGTCGGGCAATTACTGCCGCTGCACCGGCTATGAGGCGATCGTCGATGCCATCGACGCGGTGGCCAAATCGCGCGCGGACGGAGGCGCCCCATGAGCGCGCCGCTGACCTCGCTCGACCGCCCGAATTCCTATATCGGCCGCTCCGTGCCTCGGCCCAACGCCAGGCGGCTGCTGGCCGGGCGCGGCCGCTATATCAGCGATCTCAAGCTGCCGCGCATGCTCTACGCCGCGTTCCTGCGCAGCCCGCATGCGCATGCGAAGATCGTTGCGATCAGGATAGACGAGGCCCGTGCGCTCGAAGGCGTACACCTTGTGGCGACGGGCGCGGATCTCGCCAAGATCTGCACGCCATGGACCGGCACGCTCGATCATTTCAAGGGCATGACATCGGCGCCGCAGTTGCCGCTGCCGCTCGACCGCGTGGTCTGGGCCGGACAGGCGGTGGTGGCCGTCGTCGCCGAGAGCCGGGCGATCGCCGAAGATGCGCTGGAGCTGATCGAGGTCGATTACGAAGACCTCCCCGTCGTCGTCGACATCGACGGCGCGCGCGAGGCCGGCGGGGTGCTGGTCAATCCCGGCAGCGCCAACAATACCTGCTTCCGCAGCCAGCTCGACAGCGGCACCGTCGACGATGCCTTCGCGCATGCTGCGCATGTGGTGGAGGAAGAGTTCTCCTTCGGCCGCCACACGGCGGTGACACTGGAGCCGCGAGCTCTCGTTGCGGATTACGATCCCGCCGCGGGCATGCTCACCGTGCATCACGGCACGCAGACGCCCTATCAGTTTCAGGATCTCTATTCGCGGCACTACAACGTTCCCGAATCCCGCGTCCGCGTCATCGCGACCGATATCGGCGGCTCCTTCGGCATGAAGCTGCACGTCTATCACGAGGACATGGCGGTGGTCGGTCTCTCGATCCTGCTCGGCCGGCCCGTGAAGTACGTTGCCGACCGCATGGAATCCTTCGTCTCCGACATCCACGCGCGCGACCACCGCGTCCATGCCCGCATGGCACTGGATGCCAAGGGCGAGATCCTGGCGATGGACGTCACGGACCTCACCGCGATCGGGGCGTTCTCCACCTATCCGCGCACCAGCGTCGTCGAGGGCAACCAGGTGATCCGCCTGATCGGCGCGCCCTATCGCTTCAGGAATTATCGCGCCGCGCTGGAGGTGATCTTCCAGCACAAGGTGCAGACCAGCCAGTATCGCGCCGTCGGCCATCCCATCGCCTGCGCCGTCACCGAGCGGCTGGTGGACATGGCCGCAAGCAAGCTCGGCCTCGATCCCTTCGCCATCCGCGCCCAGAATGTCATTCCCGACGATGCCTATCCGCAGACCTCGCCGACGGGCTACCGCTTCGAGGCGCTGTCGCATCAGGCCTGCCTGAAGCGCCTGCACGAGATCATGGACTACGACGTCTTGCGCGCCGAGCAGGCGGAGTTGCGCAAGCGCGGGATCTATCGCGGCATCGGCATCGCGACCTTCGTCGAGATCACCAATCCGAGCCCCGCGTTCTACGGCGTCGGCGGTGCGCGCATCTCCTCGCAGGACGGCGCGATCCTCAGTCTGACGCCGTCGGGCGAGGTGCGCTGCCTGATCTCGGTCACCGAGCAGGGGCAGGGCACCGAGGCGATCATCAGCCAGATCGTGGCCGATCAGCTCGGCGTCGCGCAGGAGCACGTCAAGGTTATCACCGGCGATACCGAGGTCACGCCGCATGGCGGTGCCACCTGGGCCTGCCGCGGCGCCGGCATCGGCGGCGAGACGGCGCTGCAGGCCACGCGCGCGCTCAAGCGCAACATCCTGGAAATCGCCGCGCTGATTCTGCAGGAGCAGCCGTCGGCGCTCGACATCGTCGATGGCGAGGTTGTCGATGCCGTCACGCGAAACCAGCGAATGCCGATCGCCGAGATCGCGCGCATTGCCTATTTCCGGTCGGACACGTTGCCGCCGGGGACGCAGGCGCAGCTTACTGTCAGCCATCATTTCGCGCCGCAGGGCTATCCCTTTGCCTTCACCAACGGCATCCAGGGCTGTACGCTGGAGGTCGATGTCGAAACCGGCCTCATCAAGCTCCTGAAGCATTTCATCGTCGAGGATTGTGGCCGCGTCATCAATCCGATGCTGGTGGACGAGCAGCTGCGCGGTGGCATCGTGCAGGGGCTGGGCGCGGCGCTGTTCGAGGAGTGCCGTTACAGCGACACCGGCCAGCTCGTGAACGGCTCGCTTGCGGACTATCTCGTGCCGATGCCGATGGAGATGCCCGACATCGTCATCGCCCATGTCGAGACGCCGACCGCCGACACCGTGCTCGGTGCCAAGGGTGTCGGCGAGGCCGGCACGGCGGCGGCTTCGGCCTGCGTGCTCAATGCCGTCAACGATGCGCTCACGCCGTTCGATGCGACGATCAACGCGATCCCGATCACGCCTGCCAAAGTCCTGAAAGCCCTGAAGCGTTTCTAGAAAAAAGACAATTGGAGGAATTCATGCCCAAGTCCGGTTCAACGTTGAAGATATCCCGCCGCACCGCGCTCGCCGGTCTCTCCGCCGGCGCGGCTCTGCTTGCCATGCCCCGTCTGGGCCGCGCTGCCGACGAGACGATCCGCATCGGCTTTCCGACGCCGCTCACCGGCCCGTTCGCGGCGGAAGCGCGCGACCAGGTCAAATGCGCCGAGCTCGCCGTCAAGCTCGTCAACGACAAGGGCGGCATCGGTGGCCGCAAGGTCGAGCTGCTGCTGCGCGACGACAAGCTCAATGCCGGCGAGGCCGCGACGCGGACCCTGGAGCTGATCGAGAAAGACAAGGTTCACGCCGTGGTCGGCGCGCTCTCCAGCGCCGTGCAGCTCGCGGTCAACGAGGTCACCCGCGCACGCGGTGTGATTTACGTCTCGATCAGCCAGTCCGACACCATCAACGAGGCCAAGGATTTCAGCAAATACACCTTCCACGAGGCGCTGAACCCGCATATGACGACTGCGGCCGTGGCGCGGCAGACGTTGAAGAAGGGCATGAAGGTCGCCCATCTCGTCGCGGACTATGCCTATGGCCACGAGATGCTGCGCGGCTTCAAGCGCGCCCAGGCCGCGATCGGCGCCGACAATGTCGGCGAGATCCTGCATCCGTTCGGTGCGGCCGACTATTCCACCTTCATGCCGCGCCTGATGTCGATGCGGCCGGACGTGCTGTGCATCTCCAATTTCGGCCGCGACCAGGCCAATGCGATCAAGCAGGCGGTGGATTTCGGCGTCAAGCAGCAGATGAAGATCGTCGTACCCGTGATCCTGCACAACCAGCGGCTCGCGGTCGGCCCCGACGTGTTCGAGGGCGTGGTTGGCGGCGCCAATTACTATTGGGGCCTGGAGGCGCAGAGCAAGTCGGCGGCCGCCTTCAACGCCGCCTTCAAGGCTGCCAATGGCGGCGCGATCCCGACCGATTACGGCGCCTACGGCTATTCCGGCGTGGGGTCCTTGCTGGCCGCCATGCAAACCGCCGGCGGCACCGACACCGATAAGGTGGTCGATGCCCTGGAGAAGCTGCAATATGATCTGACCAAGGGCCCGCAGCACTATCGCAAGTGCGACCATCAGTCGGTGCAGTCGGTGCTGGTGCTGGAGTCCAAGAAGAAGTCGGCGATGTCAGGCGAGAACGATCTGTTCGCCATTCTCGCCAACGATACCGGCTCGGACGACATGCTGCGCAGCTGCAGCGAGCTCGGCCACGCGACCTAAGACCCGTGACGATGGACCTGTCGCTGATCATCATGCAGCTTCTCTCCGGGATCGCCCTTGGGGCGGTCCTGGTGATCACTGCGCTCGGGCTGACGATCGTGTTCGGCATGCTCGGGGTGGTGAATTTCGCCCATGGCGCGCTGTTCATGATCGGGGCCTATGCTGGGCTCTATCTGGCCTCGCTCACCGGGAGTTTCTGGTGGGGACTGCTGCTGGCGCCGATCCTGATCGGCGCTTTCGGCATGCTGATCGAGTTCGTCCTGATCCGCAGGCTCTATGGACGCTCCATCGACGATCCGCTGCTGCTCACCTTCGGCCTCAGTTACATCCTGGTCGAGGGCGTGCGCATCGTGTTCGGCAGCGACGGCATTCCGTTTCCGACCCCGACCCAGCTGGTCGGCGTGCTCGATCTCGGCATCGGCTTCTTCCCGCGCTACCGCCTTTTCGTGATCGCGCTGGTGGCGGTGGTGCTGCTGGTGCTCTGGCTGGCGCTGGAGAAGACGCGCATCGGCCTGATCGTGCGTGCGGGCGCGCGCGACCCCACCATCATGCAGGTGCTGGGCGTCGATATCGGCCGGGTCTGGCTTGCGATCTTCGGCCTCGGCGTCGGACTTGCCGCGCTCGGTGGCGTGCTGGCGGGGCCCATGCGCAACGTCAATCCGGAGATGGGGTCGCTGGTGCTGGCCGAAGCCTTTGTCGTCACTGTCATCGGCGGCCTTGGCTCGATCGTCGGGGCGGTCGTCGCCGGCCTGATGGTCGGCATTTCCATCAGCCTGGTGGCACTGTTCGCCCCTGAGATGGCGACCATCGTGATGTTCGCGCTGATGGCCGTGGTGCTCCTGATTCGCCCGCAAGGTCTGTTCGGCGTGAGAGGGAGGACCGCGTGACGGGATCATCGAGCGGCGAGGTTCTCGACAAGCCCGCGCCGGGGATGCTCGGCCGGCTGCTGGACCACCGCGTGCTGCTGTCCATCGCCGTGCTGGCGGTGCTGCCCTGGCTGCTGCCGTCCAAGGCGCTGGCGGTCAACGTCCTGATCTACGGCGTCGTGGTAATGGGCTACAATCTGCTGTTCGGCTACACCGGGCTGCTGTCGTTTGGGCAGGCGGCGTTCTTCGGCGCGGGCGCCTATTTCACGGGCATTGCGATCGGCCGCTACGGCGTGCCCTGGTTCGCCGCGGTCGCCATCGCCGTGGGCCTCAGCACCTGCCTTGCGGCCGTGATCGGCATCATCTCGACGCGCACGCGCGGCATCTATTTCTCCATGGTGACGCTGGCTTTGGCGCAACTGGTCTATTACGTCGCGCTGCAGGCGGCTTCCTTCACCGGCGGCGAGAACGGCCTGCGCGGCTTCACCGTCGATCGCATCAGCCTGTTCGGCCTCTCGGTCAACTTCCTCGACCCCGTCAACAAATACTACGTGCTGATGGCTTTCGCGGGCCTCGCGATGTGGTTCCAGTCGCGCATCCTGAACTCGCCGTTCGGCGCCGTCATCGAGGCGATCCGCGAGAACGAGCAGCGCGCGCGGGCCTGCGGCTACGACGTCGAGCGCAGCAAGCTGGTGGTGTTCATGCTCTCGGGCGCGATCTCCTCGCTCGGCGGCTGCATGCTGGCGCTGCATCTGTCGATCGTGCCGCTGGACATCCTGCACTACCAGACCTCGGGCATGATCGTGATGATGGTGCTGCTCGGCGGGGCCCGCAGCTTCTTCGGCCCCTTCGTCGGCGCGGCGAGCTTCCTGATTCTGGAGGACGTCATCTCGCTCTGGACGCCGCACTGGCAGATCTTCGTCGGGGCGATCTTCGTGCTGTTCGTGCTGTTCCTGCCCAAGGGCATTTGGGGCACGCTGCTCGATGCGCTTCGCATCGGGAAGGCGCGACCATGAGCAGTGAACTGCTTCGCGCCGAAGGCATCGGCAAGCGCTTCGGCGGTTTCGTCGCGCTCGAAGGCATCAGCGTGTCGTTCGCGGCCGGCCAGCTCACCTCGATCATCGGGCCGAACGGCGCCGGTAAGAGCACCTTTTTCAACATCCTCTCCGGCGCGCTGACACCGACATCGGGCAAGCTGCATTTCCGGGGACGCGAGCTGAACGGCCTGCCGCAGCACCGCTTCGTGCATCAGGGCATCTCGCGCTCCTACCAGATCACGAACATCTTCCCCGATCTGTCCGTGCATGAGAACGTGCGCGTGGCGGTCCAGGCGCTGACCGTGAGCTACGACATCTGGCGGAATCGCGCCCGGCTGACCGAACTGCAGGCGCGGGCCGACGCGGCGCTCGACGCGGTAGGCCTTCTCGGCAAGCGGAACGAGTTCGCAAAATTCCTGTCGCACGGCCAGCAGCGCGCGCTCGAAATCGCGATCGCGCTGGTCTCCGAGCCGGAATTGCTGCTGCTCGACGAACCGACCGCCGGCATGGGGCCGGAGGAGACCAAGGATATGGTCGCGCTGCTGGAGCGGCTCGCCGAGAAGCGCACCGTGCTCCTGGTCGAGCACAAGATGAAGATGGTGCTGGGCCTGTCCAAGCGCGTCGTGGTGCTGCATCACGGCCGCCTGCTCGCGGACGGCGCGCCCGACGAGATCAGGAGCAATCCGGAGGTCCGCCGGGTCTATCTCGGACAGAGTGAAGGCTATGGCTGAGACCGCGTTGCTCGAAATCGAGAATCTCCACGCCTGGTATGGCGCGAGCCACATCCTCCACGGCATTTCGCTGCAGGTGAAGGAGGGCGAGGTGGTCGCTCTGGTCGGCCGCAACGGCGCCGGCAAGACCACGACCCTGCGCGCGATGATGGGCCTGATGCCGAAGGCCGAGGGCCGCGTGCGCTTTGCGGGCAGGGAGCTGCTGCCGCTGCGCGCCCATCAACGCTTCCATCTTGGGCTTGCCTACGTGCCGGAGGAGCGCCGCATCGTTCCCGGGCTCACCGTCCGCGAAAACCTCCGGCTCGGCCTTGTCGCCGCCGGCCGCGACATCGAGGAGCGCGCCGCGATCGAGGAGATCGCCGAGACCTTCCCGCGCCTGAAAGAGCGGCTCGACCAGGAGGGCGTCACGCTCTCCGGCGGCGAGCAGCAGATGCTGGCGATCGCGCGCGCGTTGATCGCAAGGCCCAAGATGATCCTGCTCGACGAGCCGTCGGAAGGCATCATGCCGGTGCTGGTTGAGGAAATGGGCGTGCTGTTCCGCCGCCTGCGGGACGAGGGCAAGACGCTGCTGCTGGTCGAACAGAACGTCGAATGGGCGCTGCGCCTGGCGGATCGCGCCGTGATCATCGACCAGGGCGAGGTGGTCCATGAGAGCAGCGCCGCGGCGCTGCTGGCGGACAAGGACATCCAGGAGCGCTACTGCGCCGTTTGATGTTAAAGCGTGATCAGCGCTTCAGGCTACGACCTTGGCCTCGGCGCCGCCGAGGCGCTGGCGTTCGCTCGTGAGATAATCGGCAATCGCAGTGGCCGGCATTGGCTTTGCGAAATGATAGCCCTGGATCAGCTCACAGCCGAGCCGGCGCAGGCTGTCGAGCTGGGCGCGGGTCTCGACGCCCTCGACGACGCAGGCGATCTCCATGTCGTCGCAGAGGCCCGCGAGCGACTTGATGATCTTGTGGCTCACCGGGTTCTCGTTGATCTCGGCGACGAAGCTGCGGTCGACCTTGATCTTGTCGAGTGGCAGCCGGTGCACGTGGCTCAGCGACGAATAGCCGGTGCCGAAATCGTCCAGCGAAATGCCGCAGCCCATCGCCTTCAGCGTCGCGATCGACTGCTGGGCGCGTGCAAAATCGAAGGTGACGGCGGTCTCGGTGATCTCGAAATCGATCCGGTGAGGCGGCAGGCCGCTCTTCTCGATGATCGAGATCAGCGGCAGGATGCCTTCGGCCGCACAGACGTCGTGGGCGGACAGGTTGAACGACAGGCGGATGTGGTCGGGCCAGGCTCTGGCCGTCGCGAGTGCGCGCGCCAGCAGAGCCTGCGTCAGGGGGCGGATCAGGCCGATGCGCTCGGCAGCGGGAATGAAGTCGGAGGGAGAGACCCAGCCGAGGCGGGGACTGTGCCAGCGCGCCAGCGTCTCGAAACCTACGGTGTGCTCGCTGACGGCATCGACGATCGGCTGGAACACCAGCTCCATCTCGGCGCCGAAATCCGAGGTGCGCAGCAGGTTCTCGATCACGCCGCGGCTGCGGATCTCGGCTTCGAGCTCGCTCGAGAAGATCACGGTGCGGCCGCGCTGATGGCGCTTGGCGTGGTAGAGCGCGTAGTCGGCACATTCATAGAGCGCTTCGGACATCGTCGCGGAGTCCGGGTACAGGGCAAAGCCGATCGAGCAGGACAGCCCGGTATGGGCGGTGTCGAGCTGGTAGGGCAGCTTGACCTGGCTGCCGATGCGTTCGCCGAGCCGCATCAGGTCGGTATCTTCGGGGTCGCCGCAGACGACGAGGCCGAACTCGTCGCCGCCGAGCCGGGCGAACTCCACGCGCTGCGGGCCGAAGCCCTCGCAGACCTCGCGGATGCGCCGGCCCGCTTCGATCAGGACGCGGTCGCCGACCGAGTGGCCGTAATTGTCGTTGATCGGCTTGAAGCCGTCGAGGTCGATGATGCCGACCGCGACGCGAACGTGCCTGCGCTCGGCGTCGGCAAAGGCACTCGACAGCTCGGCGAAGAAGCGGCGGCGGTTCGGCAGCTCGGTGAGGGAATCGAGATTGGCGAGACGGAAGTTCTCGTCCGACAGCGCCTGCGTCGCCGCCTGCTGCGCGAGCAGCGACTTGCGGCTGGCGACGAGATCGGCGAAGTCGCGGTAGTAAATGAACAGCACCGTGACCATCGCGCCGGAAACCAGCAGATTGTTGACGGCGATGGCCTTCAGCGTCGGCTCGCCGGTGGCGAAGAAGAACAGCACATAGGGCACGTCGACGATCAGCGTCACGATCAACGCGGCCGAGCGCAGATGCATCAGCGAGAAGATGCAGCCGATCACCGTGACTGCCATGTAGAAGGCGACCTGGCTCTTGGCGAAGGGATCACCGTAGGGGTAGAGGGCGAAGGACCAGGCGGTGAAGCCGGCGCCGATCGGCAAGGTCAGCCAGTTGGTGGCGCGCAGATTGCGCAGGATATCGGCATCGCTGCGTACCAAATGGCGCTGGCGCAGCCACCAATAGGTTCGCAAGCCCGCGAGAAGGGTGAGCACGCTCGGCACGATCAGCGTCAACCAGTCCGGCGCCACGTTCACATAGGTGTAAGCAACCGCGATCGTGTTGCTCATGAGGATGAAATAGAGCAGCGGGACCTGCTTGGAGAAGGCGTCGAACTGCGCGCGCATCAGATCCGGATTGTCGGCCGGAACGTGAAACAGCCTTATCGCGGCTGCGAGTTGAGACTTCAAATTGGCTGCAGGCATTGAAATACGAGCCCCGGATCCCTGAAAACAGCGGCGATCTTGCATGGCGGGGGTAAAGGGTGCGTTAGGTCGATCCCGCACCAGGGAAGGGCAGCAGGGTTGCGCGCTACCACATTGCCGCGGCTGCCTGCATTGGTGAGGCCGTGTTAACGATAAAGGGGCGCGCAAAGCAGCCGTATCGGCCGCAAGTGCCCGGCGGAGCGGCCGCTACGCTCTGCTAACCATGCGCGTTGACGCAGCGTCTTGCCGCACCTCTGCCCGTCGGGAAGAGGTGCGGCGGCCGGCATCGGATGGCGCTACTTCTTATCCAGCGCAGCGGTTTGCTTGGCGAGCTGCTTGTCGAACTCCTCCGACAGGCCGGTGGCATAGGTCGCAAGCTCGTCCGGTTTGACGAACGGGTTCGGCGCGCCGTCCTTCATCTGCGCCCGCTTGGCCTGCATGCCATAGACCTCCGGATGGGGGCCGAGCAGCACGTCGATCTTCATCGCCTTCACCTTGGCGTAGGTCGCGCGATAGTCGTCGATGATGCCCGGATAGGTCGGCTGGCCGACCAGCCGGTTCAGCGCCACCGTGCCGCTGCAGAAGAACAGCACTTCGCGGTTCTTGTCGCCGTCCTTGACGGTCATCTCCCAGCTCGTGCAGCCGGGCGAGTGGCCGGGCGTTGCGTGCGCGATGAGCGTGGTGTCGCCGAGCGTCACCTTGTCGCCTTCCTTCACCGCGCGGTCGACCTGTACCGGCGGGAAGGCGAGGTCCGCGTTCTTCTCGTCGCCAGGATAATAGCCGCCTTCGAGCAGCGGCTTGTCGCGCTCGCCGGCCACGAGCTGCGCGCCCGTCTCCTTCTTGATCTCGGCGAAACCGCCGGTGTGATCGAGATGCGCGTGCGAGTTGAGGATGATCTTGATGTCGGCGACCTTGAAGCCGAGCTTGGCGATGCTGTCCTTGATCGTGCCGGTGGACTGCGGCATCGCCGTGTCCATCAGGATCAGGCCCTGAGATGTCTTGATGACGTAGACGGCGATGCCTTCGGTCCCGACATAGTAGATGTTGCCGATGAGCTGGAACGGCTCGAACGGCGCCGTCCATTTCTGCATGACCGCTGCCAGGAAGTCCTTGATGGTCTGCGCTTCCGCGCCCGTCGCGAACAGCGCCAGCGTGCACAGTACGGCCGTGAGTCTTCTCATGGTTTGCCTCCCATATTGTTCTTGTCGTTCTTGATCGGGCGGACGTCGCGGCTCGACCTGCATGCAGGTTACGTTGCAGCCTGCGTCGCGGGCAACTGCGTCGTGACAGGAAATTTTCTCGCTCGCGTGGGAATAGCGCGTAATGGCGGAAAGGCTAGCGCCCGATCGTGACGCCGGCGGTCGAGCCCAAGGCGCCTCTCAGGCTGGTCGCGTTCATGTCGTCGAGCACCTGTCGCGTCAGCACGGTGGTTTGGCCGGGCGTGTCGAGGATCCGTTCACCGCGCGAGGACGAGAGCCGATCGGACTTGTAGGATCCGGCCTGATCGGCAGCGGCAGCGGTCGTGACGGCATGACGGGGCCGCTTGCCGGCGAAAGCGGGCTGTGAGATGCAGACGGCGATCACGACCAGAAGCAAAGAGCTTGCGCGCATGTGCGATCTCCCATGACGGGATATCAGCCTAGCACATCGCGGTGGTCGCGGGAGAAAGGATCAGGCGAGCGCGGCCCGGCGCTCGCGGGCGGGTTCGCGAACCCGCTCGAGTTTGTCGGGCTCTGCGAGCCGCGTGAAATTGCGATGGCTCGCCTGGGCGGGAGCTTCGACGATGACGCCCTCACAGACGATCTGCCCGCCGAGCAGTTTGAATTCCAGCTTGTCGTAGCGCGGCATCGTCTCGCCGTCGGCGGGCGGCAGCAGCCCCACGCTGCCCTGGATGTTCAGCGTGGCTTCCCCGGTGCCGTGAAGCCGCGGGTTCCACATCCTGATTCCGCTTTCCGCCCAGCGCTGCCGGATCAGTGCAGCGCGATCGGCAGGTTCGGCCGGCCTTGCGCGAACTTTCGGCGCGCGGCGAACGACTGGAGGCGGCAACACGAGCGCCGGAGCTGGCGCGATCTCAGCGTCGACGCTGGCCGCATCGATGGAACCTGCGTCCACTGCGGCGACGGGCGCAGCGAAATCCTCAGCGGACGGCTCTATGGCGACCGCATCTTCGGGTGAGGACTGGTTGGCGAGATGATCCTCGGAGGCCGCCTCTGCCAAAACTTCGGCATCGGCGGATGCGACGCAGGGTCCGGTGATGGCCGGCTCATCGTCCGCAATGACATCAGCGGAATGTTCATCGACGACCACGAGGGCAGGGACATCGAGCGGGGCGCGCTCGACCTTGGCCGGCAAAGGCGATGCCTCCGCCGTGACGACGGGCTTCTCGTCTGCTTGAGGCGGATCATTGCTGATGACGAGTTCGGTGGTGTCGATCGGTTCGTTGACGGCATCGACCGCGACCGGCTCGGCTTCGAGGGGCTCGACTTCGTTTGCGATCTCCGCAACCTGATCGGCGCTGACGACGGGTTCGGGGACAGCTTCCGCCGCGATTTCGATCTCGGCAATCTCCGCGACCGGGACGGAAATCTCGTCTTCAGCGAGCGCGACCGGTTCGATGTCGGACGGTGCTTCCCGAGAGGCAACGTCGCTGGCGTCGGCGTCGGTTGGCGCGGCCGGCGGGCTCTCCGCGATGACGGAGATCGCGGCATCATCCTGGGCGGAGGGCGCGGCGGCCGCGATCGCGGCATCGTCGGGGACTGCAATCGCGCTGGTTTCGATGCTGTCGGTCGATGCAGTCTCCGCAAGGCTTTCGACTGCAAGGTCTTCGGCGGTGGCGTCCTGAGCCGTTGTGTCTTGAGCTGTCGTGTCTTGGATTATGGCGTCTTGAGCCGCGGTGCTTTGGACCTCAACATCTCGGACCGCGATATTCTCAACCGCAATATCTTCAGCGATGACGGACGAGACGTCTGCGGCGACCGGAGTGGCGCCAATGCTGCCGTCATGCGGCGCGGGCCGCAGCCGGGTGAATGCCCACTTCACCGCCGGGATACGGCGCAGCAACGATATCAGTCTCGAAAGCACTAGGAGTTGTCCAAGAGGTACTCGGCGTGAGGCAATCGCTGATTCGCCAGCAATGTGAAAAACTGCCCCGCCCGTCACACCCCTGTCAATGCAGGCGAGATCAATTGCAGAACATCCGCAATCTCTGGCGTGTGCGGTGCGACCGGATGAGGTATCAGCCATCACCGCAAGGCCGGTGATGCCAGTGGATCTACGGGACGACGGGTCAATGTGACAGCGACCACAGTCAAGCCGCGTGGAAATCGACACGCTTCCCTTCAAAGCGAAGGAGAGCGAACGTGATCCACAGGATTTGTCTGGCTGCAGCCGTCGCCATCCTCGTCAGCGCGCCGGCGCTTGCGGACGAACTGACCCCGAAAATCGCCGCTCACCTCATTCCGCCCAATGCGGAAATCCACATCTCCTGGACCAGTCCCGCATCCGCCCCCGAGGGGCGCGCGGTCGAGGTGGTCTGCGGCGAGGTCACGGTTCGCAATGACCGGGGCTTTTCGACGTCGACCTTTGCCTATGTCATCGACGACGACAAGCTTTGGCTGGCGTGGAAGATCGATTGGATGAAGGAGCCGGAACCGCAGGGCGTCCGCAGCGTGATGCGATATTGCCCCGGTCGTTGACCGCAACTGAGTGGCCCTGCAGGAGGGACCACACTCCCCTCCTGCAATTCCGCCTCCTCTGGCTATTTGCCGGAGCCCGCGGAGCCGCCGGCCTGGCTGCCCATATTATTGGTGTTGGTACCGCCGGCCGAGGGTTGCTGTGCACCCTTGCTGTCGCTGGCCTCGTTCTGCATGTTCGACGCACGCCCGGTAGTCATGCCCTTGGTCGCGGGGCCTCGCGATGAGGGACTGACCTCGCCCTGGTTCGACGCGCCTGGAGCGGGTTGTGTCTGTGCGAAAACGCCACCGGTCGCCAGCGCCGTGATGCATGCTGTTGCCAAGATGATCTTCTTCATCTCGTCCTCCTGGGTTCATCGTCGGGACAACCTGCGCGCGGGATGGACGTTCCTGGCCAACCGCGCCGCAGGCCAGCATGTGCACCGAATGTAGGGTTCCCTGCACCGTTCTCGCAGGGTAGTTTTGGAACTACCCGACACCTGCAAGGACGACACATGAAACGGATAGTTGCCATCGGAGCGGTTCTGCTCTGGTCCACCATCGCATTCGCGCAGGATCGCACCATCACGGTGGCCTCGACCACGTCGACGGAGCAATCGGGCCTGTTCGGCCATCTGCTACCGCTGTTCGAGAAGGCCGCGGGCATCGGCGTGAAGGTCGTCGCCGTGGGCACCGGCCAGGCACTCGACATCGGGCGGCGCGGCGACGCCGACGTGGTGTTCGTCCATGACCGGGCTGCTGAAGACAAGTTCATGTCGGAAGGGCAGGGCGTGAAGCGGTTCGACGTCATGTATAACGACTTCGTCATCGTTGGCCCGAAGAGCGACCCTGCGAAGATCGCCGGCGGCAAGGACGTCACGGATGCGCTGCGCAAGATCGCGGCGGCCAAGGCGCCGTTCATTTCGCGCGGCGACAAGTCCGGCACGCACGCGGCCGAGCTGAGGCTGTGGAAAGAGGCGGGGGTCGATCTCAGTGCCGGCAAGGACAGCTGGTACCGGGAGATCGGTCAAGGCATGGGTCCCGCGCTGAACATGGCCTCGTCGTCCAATGCCTATCTCTTGTCGGACCGTGGCACCTGGTTGTCCTTCAAGAACCGCGGCGAGCTCGCCATCCTGACCGAAGGCGACAAGCGCCTCTTCAACCAATACGGCGTCATGCTGGTGAATCCCGAGAAGCATTCGAACGTGAAGGTGAAGGACGGGCAGGCCTTCATCGATTGGCTCGTCTCGTCGAAGGGGCAGGACGCGATCGCCGGCTACAAGGTCGGCGGCGAGCAGCTATTTTTCCCCAACGCGTCCCACTAGCACGAAGGCTACGGTCGAAACCGCCACGCTGAGCGCAAGCAGGATCAGTCCGAGCCCGAGCGCCAGCGGCAAATCGCCCTTGCTGGTCTCCAGCGCGATCGCTGTCGTCATCGTTCGGGTGAAGCCACGGATGTTGCCGCCGACGATGAGGATGGCGCCGACTTCCGCAATGGCGCGTCCGAAGGCCGTGAGAAAGGCCGTCAGCAGCGAGGTTCGGCCGAGCGCGAACAGCAGCTCCATGCTGCGGAGTACAGACAGTCCGTCGATCCGGGCGAGGTCGCCATACTCCGCCCACAACAGGCTCGCAGGCCGATGCACCAGCGCCACCACGATCGGCGTCGCGAGCAATGTCTGCGCGATGACCATGGCAGCCGGCGTGAACAGCAGTCCGGCCGCCCCGAGCGGGCCCGACCGCGACAGGAAGAGATAGAGCGCGAGCCCGACCACGACCGGCGGAAGGCCGAGCAGCGCATTGGTCAGCACGATGATCACCTGCCGGCCACGAAACCGGGTGATGGCGAGCACGGCCCCGATCGGCGCGCCGATCGCGAGGGCAATGATGCTCGCGGTCAGGCTGACGCGCACCGACAATGCGACGATGCCGAGCAGCTCGGCGTCGGCTTCGCCGATCAGCGAGAACGCAGCGCCAATAGATCGTGCGAAGTCGTTCATCCGGCCTGGCGCTGTTGCGCCGGCAGCAGATCGAGCACCAGTTCCGAGGGGCGGCAGAGCCTGACGCCCTTCGGTGTCACGACAATCGGCCTGTTGATCAGGATCGGGTGCGCCATCATCGCATCGAGCAACTGATCGTCGGTCAGCGCGGGGTCGTCGAGCCCCAGTTCTGCATAGACTGGCGCCTTCTCGCGAACCGCCTCGCGCACCGAAATTCCCATGCGCGCGATCAGCTGCTGCAGCAATGCGCGCGCCGGCGGCGTCTTCAGGTACTCCACCACATGCGGCTCGATCCCGGCGTTCCGGATCGTCGCGAGCGTTGTGCGCGACGTGCCGCATTCGGGATTGTGGTAGATGACGACGTCCATTCGAAAGTCCCCGGTGCCCTGCGGCGTTTTGGCCGCTCTCATGAGCCCCCCGCGCAGTCTCACCGCGGCGAGCCGGCAACAGGCCTCCTGCCGACTAGATCACGATTCACGGCGAAATTTCCAGAAGGATCGGCATGGCTGGCCGAAGCGGCACGCGGCGGACCGCTCCCGACCAGGTCGGAAGCGGTTCATCGCGAAGGGCCTCTGGATCGGGTCGGCCGGGCGCGGTTCGCAGCCTCAGCGTTTGACGGTCGCCGATGCCGAAATCGCGGGGGTCGTGTCGATGCTCTGCTGCCAATAGCGCTCGATCTGGCCGATCAATGCGGGCGGCAGGGGGACGTAGTTGAGCGTCTCGGCCTGGGACCTGCCGTTCTCGAGCAGCCAGCGCATGAAGTCGATGGCGGCGGCCGAGCGCTCGCTGGATTTCGGGGTCTTCGGCATCAGTGCGAAGGTCGTCGCCGTGATCGGGTAGGCGTCTTCACCGGGCGCGTTGGTGAGGACCAGATGGAAATCCTTCTCCGCCTTCCAGTCCGCGCTCGCGGCCGCTGCCTGGAACGATGCGCCGTCGGGCACGACGAAATGGCCGGCGCTGTTCTGCACGATGCCGAAGGAGATCCGGTCGAGCCGTTGCAGCGCGTAGGTGTATTCGAGATAGCCGATTGCCCCGGGAATGAGACCGACGAGCGAGGCGACGCCGTCATTGCCCCGGCCGCCGAGGCCGAGCGGCCATTCGACCGAGGTGCCTTCGCCGACGCTTCGCTGCCATTGCGGGCTGACCTTCGCGAGATAGTTCGACCAGTTGAAGGTGGTGCCGGAGCCGTCGATGCGATGGACCACCGTGATCGGTGCCTTCGGCAAGCTGATGTCGGGATTGATCGCGGCGATGGCCGGGTCGTTCCAGGATTTGAGCTTGCCGAGATAGATGTCCGCGAGCACCTGCCCGGTGAAGCGGATCTGGCCCGGCTTGATGCCGTCGATATTGACCACGGGGACGACGCCTCCGATCACGATCGGGAATTGCATCAGGCCGAGCCTGTCGAGCTCCTTCGGGTCGAGCGGCATATCGCTGGTCCCGAAATCGACGGCGTCCTTCTTGATCAGGCTGAGGCCGATGCTCGAGCCGACAGCCTGGTAGCTGACGCTGTTTCCGGTCTTCGCCTTGTAGGCGTCGGTCCATTTCGCCATCACGGGCGCGACGAAGGTCGAGCCGGCGCCCTTGATCTCGGCTGCCACTCCCTGGGTTGCCAAGCCTTGCGCTGCGATCAGGAGGGCGGTGAGGACGATGGGGAGTGTAATCTGTGTCTTCATTTGCGCGACGCTAACAGGGAGGGCTTGAGGCCGATGTGGCCGATGTCACAATCGCCTCGCGAGGGTTTCGCGCGGGCCATTGCGCGCCGACTACACCACGCGTGAGCCGGTGCCGCGTCGTCCGGATGGTGGAGATCGAGGGCGTTCGGGCATGGGCCGGCGCAGCCGTCGCCCGCTTGGCGAGCCGGGCAAGGCGCGGCGGAAATTCGGGCAAAATCGCCTGCCGGGCGGCCAAATCGGGCCTTTTCGCGCCCGGCGGCGGCTTTATTCCGGCCATGGATGCTTTAAGAAGCGGGCGGATCAGGTCGCAGCCGCCCCCCGGCGGTGCTAGACCCTGATGCAGGAACATTGGGCCGCGCCGGTGCTGGCACGCCCGCAAGGATGAGAAGGATATGAGGCAATGATCCAGACCGTTGGCATCATCGGGGCAGGGACCATGGGGAACGGCATCGCGCAGATCTGCGCGGCGGCCGGGCTCTCGGTCGTGATGGTCGACATTTCCGATGCGGCCGTGAACCGCGGGCTTTCGACCGTCGGCGGCAGCCTCGAGCGGCTGGTCAAGAAGGAGAAGATGTCGGCGGCCGATCGCGAGGCAGCGCTCAAGCGGATCACCGGCACGACCGACCGGGCGAAGCTGTCGGATTGCGACCTCGTCATCGAGGCCGCGACCGAGAACGAGGAGCTCAAGGTCAAGATCCTGAAGGACCTCTGCGCCACCTTGTCGCCGCGCACGCTGCTTGCGACCAACACCTCCTCGATCTCGATCACCAAGCTCGCCGCTGCGACCGATCGTCCGGATCGCTTCATCGGCATGCACTTCTTCAACCCCGTCCCGGTGATGGCGCTGCTGGAGCTGATCCGCGGCCTGCAGACCTCCGACGACACGCATGCCAAGGCGCTCGATTTCGCCAAGCGGGTCGGCAAGGTGGCGATTACCGCCAAGAATAGCCCGGGCTTCGCCGTCAACCGCATTCTCTGCCCGATGATCAACGAGGCGATCTTCGCGCTGCAGGAAGGCATCGCGACGGCGGAAGAGATCGATGCCGGCATGAAGCTCGGTTGCAACCACCCGATCGGACCGCTGGCTCTGGCCGATCTCGTCGGGCTCGACACCATGCTTTCGGTGATGGAGGTCTTTTACAAGGGCTTCAACGACCCCAAATATCGGCCAGCGCCGCTGCTGAAGGAGATGGTCGATGCCGGCCATCTCGGTCGCAAGACCGGGCAGGGCTTCTACAGCTACGGTGCGTGATCCAGGCTATTTGCGTTGCGACAAAGACGGTCGTGGCGCATCGCCCTAGCGTGGCCGCAGGCGCCCTTCCTTCTCCCCTTGTGGGAGAAGGTGGCGCGAAGCGCCGGATGAGGGGTTGGTTCCGCAGACGCACATGCTGAAGAGTATGCGGAGACAGACCCCTCACCCGTCTCGCTGCTCCGCGGCGAGCCACCCTCTCCCACAAGGGGAGAGGGAAAGACGAAACGGACGAAGAGAAACATGTCGGATCGACTGAAGGCCGAGCGTGAAGCGGCGGCCGCACGGCGGAACCTGCTGACCCAGGATGCGATCGAGCGCACGGGGATCAGCGAGGAGATGATCGGGGAACTCGTCACCCGCTTCTACGGACGCGTGCGCGAGGATGCCAAACTGGGACCGGTCTTCGCAGTCGTGCAGAACTGGGACGAGCATCTCGCCAAGCTCAAAGATTTCTGGTCCTCGGTCGTGCTGATGAGCGGCCGCTATCACGGCTCGCCGATGCGGGCGCATCTGCCGCTCAGCCTGGTCGGCGGCCATTTCGATCGCTGGCTCGATCTGTTCGAGCAGACCGCGCGCGAGGTCTGCCCGCCTCCGGCGGCGGCGCTGTTCATCGACAAGGCGCGCCGCATCGCCGACAGTTTCGAGATGGCGTCGGCGACCGTTGCCGGTTCGATCGCCGCGCCGCGTCACGTGCTCAGGTCCTGACGCCGATCCTCTGCTTGCAGAATGAGCAACGGCATCACGCTGCGGTTGCGCCGCGTGATGGATAGCGCGCTGCACCAATTCCGACATCATCGGTCTGATGTGCAAAATTATCATGCCGATCGCGCGGCATGACGTTGAAATCGAGAAAACACGTTTGATTGCGTTCATTCTCGTTCAATCAACGCGAGCAAAACCATATTGATGCACTGCGGTGCCAATTCTTCGCCTTGTTTTCGGCAGAGTTCCAGCGCCTGTTTGTGGACATGTCCCGCGCATCATCCACGGCCGACTCCTCATCGTCCGAAAGCTCCACGGAACTGAACGCTGACGCGCGCGCCGAGCAAACGCGGCGCGCCGTTCTGATCGGCGCGCTCGCCACCACCGCCTGCCTCGGTTGTTCCTCGCACGCGCGCGCAGGCGAGGACCCGCCCGGCGCCGACGAACGGCCCCAGAAAGGCGACGTGCTCGTCTTCTCCGAAGGCGACAAGGAGGGAAAGCCCGTCACCGCCGCCGATCTCCCCGCCGGCGGCCCGCCGGTGCATGCCTGGCCGCAGGATCCCAAGACATCGGTGGTGCGCAGCGGCTCCCGCCTCAACGAGATCCTGATCATCCGGCTCGATCCGGCGGAGCTCGACGACAAGACGCGCGAGCGCGCCGTCGACGGCATCATCGCCTATTCGGCGATCTGCGCCCATGCCGGCTGTCCCGTCACCGCCTGGGTGAAGAGCGATGTCGGCGACAAGGAGGTCTTCAAGTGCATGTGTCACAACTCCGAATACGATCCTCGTGCGGGCGCACAGGTCGTGTTCGGACCGGCGCCGCGACGGCTCGCGGCGCTGCCTTTGGCGCTCTCTGACGGCTCGATCAGCGTCGCCGGCAATTTCATCGGAAAGGTAGGTGGCGCGCAGCCAGGATGACGGACGGTGCGGGCCGCAAGCCTGCCACGAGAGGTCGTATCCGCCGAGGGGCGGACGACGGGACGAACGACAAGAATTCAACACAAGAATTCAATCGGATGAAAAAGGGGAACGTCCATGAACACTTCCATGACCAGGAAGCAATTCTACCTGTCCGGCTTCGTCGCCTTCACCTGTCTCTTGTCGACCGCTGCCGTAGCCGGCCCGATCGAGAGTTACTCTCCGGTCACCGCGCAGCGGCTGGAGAATCCGGAGCCCAGCAACTGGATGCTCTATCGGCGCACCTATGACGGCCACGGCTACAGCCCGCTCGAGCAGATCAACACCTCCAACGTGAAGGACCTCACGCCGGTCTGGACCTTTGCCACCGGCGTCGTCGAAGGCCACGAGGCGCCGCCGATCGTCAACAACGGCGTGATGTTCGTGGCGACCCCGATGGGGCAGGTGATCGCGCTGAACGCGAAGACAGGCGACGAGTACTGGCGCTACAAGAGGCAGCTTCCCGACGATCTGTTCCAGTTGCACCCGACCAGCCGCGGCGTCGGCCTCTGGGAGGACAAGCTCTATCTCGCCACCACCGACGACCATGTCGTCGCGCTCGATGCCAAGACCGGCAAGGTGGTGTGGGACACCAAGGTACAGGACTACAAGAAGGGCCAGTACATGACCCTGATGCCGCTGATCGTCGACGGCAAGGTTATCGTCGGCGGCTCCGGCGGCGAGTTCGGCGTGCGCGGCTATGTCGCCGCCTACGACGCCAAGGACGGCAAGGAGCTGTGGCGGACCTTCACCATTCCCGGCGAAGGCGAACCGGGCCATGAGACCTGGCAGGGCGACGACTGGAAGAACGGCGGCGGCTCGGCCTGGATGACCGGCAATTACGACAAGGAGACCAAGACGGTCTATTGGGGCGTCGGCAACGCCGCGCCATGGCCCGGCGAGACCCATCCCGGCGACAACCTCTACACTTCCTCCGTGCTCGCGCTCGATCCCAACACCGGCAAGATCAAGACCCATCACCAGTATCACCAGAACGATTCCTGGGACTGGGACGAGGTCGAGGCACCGATGCTGATCGACCTGCAGCGCGACGGCAAGAACATCAAGAGCCTGGTTCATCCGGGGCGCGATGCGATCTTCTGGGTGCTCGAGCGCACCCCGACCAAGATCAACTACGTCGCCGGCTGGCCGTTCGTTTCCACCGACGTCTGGAAGGGCATCGAGCCCGAGAGCGGCAAGCCGATCGTCGACCCCGCGCACAAGCCGATGATCGGCAAGCGTGTCGAGTTCTGTCCGTCGCTGTGGGGCGGCAAGGACTGGCCGTCGGCGGCCTACAGCCAGAAGACCGGTCTCGTCTACGTGCCCGCCAACGAGAATTTCTGCGGCGGTTTCACCGGCGAGAAGGTCGCGCTCAAGCCGGGCGAGCTGTGGCTCGGCACCAAGCCGGAGGACATCGGCCTGAAGGTGAAGCCGGGCGCGGATCATTTCGGCGAACTGCAGGCCTGGGATCCCGCGACGGGCAAGAAGGTGTGGCAGCACAACTTCCCGAAGTCGCAGCTGTTCGGCTCGGTGACGGCGACCGCGGGCGATCTCATCTTCGTCGGCGGCACCAACGACCGCAACTTCCGCGCCTTCAACGCCAAGACCGGCGAGCTGTTGTGGGAGCAGAAGACCAACTCCGGCATCATGGGCATGCCGGTGTCCTATGAGATCGACGGTACCCAATACGTTGCGATCCAGTCCGGATGGGGCGTGGACGCCCAGCGCATCCAGGACGCACTGGTGACCAACAACATCGGCATCGAGGCCAATGTGCCGCAAGGCGGCGTGATCTGGGTGTTCGCGCTCAAGAAGTAGCTCCGCGGGCGGATCGAAGAAGGCGGAGCAGCAGGGGGGTACGAATGCGGCGGACGGCAACGTCCGCCGCATTTTTGTGATGGACGGCCCCGCGCACTCTTCATCATGCCCGGGCTTGTCCCGGGCATCCACGCTCTTCGGGCCGCGGCAAAGGTCGTGATGGCCGGGACAAGCCCGGCCATGACGGCGTGAACGACCAGAAGGTCTATTTCCCTTGTCGCTCGACCTTGTCCTTTTCCTTCTGGTTCATCTCCTGAACCTTCGGATCTGGATTGTGCTGTCCGGTGGTCTGGGTGGTCGAAGCGGGCGGGGCGTTGGCGTTGGGCAGCGAGTTCTGGTCGGGCGTGGCGGGGCGCGTGGCGGTCGTCGGCGGCGTCGTATTGCCCTGGGCGAACGCGCCTGTAGCCGTCAAAAGAAAGGCGCCCGACAGCGAGACTGCGAGCGCCCTTGAGATGTTGGTCATCGATCTGCTCCTGTCAGATCGATGGAAACGGCGCGAGGCGGCTTGTGTTCCGTCTCGCGCCGCTGTTTCGTCTCACGCCTCCAATTGCTTGCCGATCGGAAGCGAGCGGATGCGTTTTCCGGTCGCGGCGAAGATCGCGTTCATCAGCGCCGGCGCGAAGGGCGGGACGCCGGGCTCGCCGACGCCGCTCGGCGGCGTGTCGGGTCCGGGCGGCACGATGTAGACGTTGGTCACCGCAGGAGATTCGTCGATCCTGACGACCTGGAAGTCGTCGAAGTTCTTCTGCTGCACCTTGCCCTCCTTGAAGCTGATCTCGCCGTATTTGGCGAGACTCAGCCCCATGATCGCAGCGCCCTCGATCTGCGAGGCGATGCGTTCGGGATTGACATAGGTGCCGCAATCGATCGCGGTGTCGACCCTCGGTATCGTCAGCTTGCCCTTGTCGTCGACGGCGACCTCGACGATGGTCGCGATGTAGCTGACGAAGCTGCGGTGCACGGCAATGCCGAGGCCATGGCCCTTCGGCACCTGCCGGCCCCATTGCCCCTTCTCGGCGACCAGCTCGACCACCTTGCGCAGGCGCGCGGTGTCGATCGGGTAGCTGTCCTGGGGCTCGCCGTAGTTCCAGAGGTCCTTCACGTTCGGCTTGACGATGCGGGGCGAGCCGATCAGCTCGAGCAGCATGTCCTTCTGGTCGCGCCCCGTCGCCTGCGCGATCTCGCCGACCATCGACTGCACCGCGAAAGCGCGCGGAATGTTCGAGACCGAGCGGAACCAGCCGATGCGGGTATGCGCGGCCGATTCCGGATTCTCGCAGGAGATGTTGGCGATCTCGAAGGGCATGTCGGCGAGGCCCATGCCGATCTCGAACGGCGCCTGGTGCAGCGTGCCGGCGGCAAAGGTCGAGGCGATGCTGGGAGCCACGCTGCGGTGGCGCCAGGCGATCACCTTGCCGCTCTTGTCAAGGCCGGCCTCGATGCGTTCGGCCGAGACGGTGTGCAGGAAGCCGTTGCGAATGTCGTCCTCGCGGGTCCACTGCACCTTCACCGGCGTGCCGAGTTCTTTCGACAGCAGGGCGGCCTCGAGCGCAAAGTCGCATTTCGACTTGCGGCCGAACCCGCCGCCCAGCAGCGTCACGTTGACCGTGACGTTCCCTTCGGGAATGCCGAGCGTCTTGGCGACGTCGTCGCGGGTGCCGCCCGGGCTCTGCACCGGCGCCCAGATCTCCGCCTTGTCGCCCTTGACGTCGGCGACCGCCACCGGCGGCTCCATGCTGACATGGGCAAGATGCGGGATGTAGTACTCACCGACGATCACCTTGTCCGCGCCTTTCAAGGCCGCGTCCGCGTCGCCTTCCTGGCGCACGACGAGGCCGGGCTTGCGCGAGGCCTCCTCGAGCTCCTTGCGATAGGCGACCGAGTCGTACTTGGCGTTGGCGCCGTCGTCCCAGACCAGCTTCAACGCGTTGCGGCCCTTGATCGCAGCGCCGGTATTGCGCGCGATCACCGCGACGCCGCCAAGCGGCTGGAACTTCGACGGCCACGGCCATCCCTGAACCTTCATCACCTTCTCGACGCCGGGAACCTTCAGCGCCGCGTCCGGATCGAACGAGACCAGCTTGCCGCCGGTGACCGGCGGACGCGCGATCACGGCATATTTCATCCCCGGCAGCCGCACATCGGCACCGTAACGCGCCTTGCCGGTGGTGATGTCGTGGAGATCGACGATCCCGACCTGGCCCTTGGTCAGGTAGCGGAAGTCCTTGGGGTCCTTCAGCTTGAGGCCTTCGATTGCGGGCACCGATTCCTTGGCGGCATCGGCGGCGAGCTCGCCGAAGCCGAGCTTGCGGCCGCTGGCGCTGTGGACGATTTCGTGATTGACGGCCTTGACCTCGGTCGCCGGCACGCCCCAGCGCTTGGCCGCGGCCTGCTCCAGCATGGTGCGAGCCGAGGCACCGATCTGGCGCATCGGGATGAGATAGTGCCGCGTGCTGCGCGAGCCGTCGGTATCCTGGTTGCCGAACTTGACCTCGTCGCCATGGGCCTGCTGCACCTTGACCCTGGACCAGTCGGCTTCCATCTCCTCCGCCACGATCAGCGGCAGGCTGGTGCGGACACCGGTGCCCATCTCGGAACGGTGTCCGATGATGGTGACGATGCCGTCCGCGCCGACCGACACGAACACGCGCGGATCGACCACGACGCCGTGCGGCATCTTGCCGGCGCCGGTCTCGTAGGCGAGCGCCTGGCGCGACATCACGGGGGCGGCGAGCACGAAGCCGCCAGTGATGCCGAGCCCCTTCAGGATGCTGCGGCGCGAGACCTTCTCGACCTTGATGTGCTTTTCGAAGCCATGTTTTTCGAAGCCATGTCTTTCAGAATCATGGAGCTTGCCGGGATTGTCGATGAAATTCATGTCACACTCCCGTCGATGCGAGATGGACCGCGTTCTCGATGCGCTGGTAGCAGCCGCAGCGGCAGATGTTGCCGGACATCGCCTCGCGGATCTGGTCGTGCGAAGGTTTCGGGTTGTCCATCAGCAGCGCGGCGGCCTGCATGATCTGGCCGGCCTGGCAGAAGCCGCATTGCGGCACGTTGACCTGGCGCCAGGCCTTCTGCACCGGATGATCGCCGTTCGGATGCAGCCCCTCGATCGTCGTGATCTCGCGTCCGGCAACGTCGTTGACCGACGTGATGCAGGAGCGCACCGCTTCCTTGTCGACGATGACGGTGCAGCTGCCGCACAGCGCCTGGCCGCAGCCGAATTTGGTGCCGGTCAGTCCGGCCTCGTCACGCAGGAACCAGAGTAGCGGGAGATCCGGGTCGCCGTCCCAGCTCTGTTCCTGGCCGTTGATCTTCACCTTGATCATGATCGTCCCTCGCTCTTCATAAGCATGCCAAATTCAAAATGCGCCGATGCCGGGCGGCACCGTGCAGGTTGCGTCGTGTCGCCGCATTCGGGCCATGAGCCCGCACGGGCAAATCCCGGCAGGGGCAGGAACGCGAATCGCGATGTCTGGATGTGTTCGATACCTCCCGTGCTTGTTCTTGGTTGTATTTCGCGCGGCATCGTGACGGCCCGACCGTAGCAGAGATCGCGCCGGCCCGGCGTTCAGAGCCGGGTGTTCTCACCGGGAAAAGATTGCATCGATGGTTTGTCAAAAGCAGGGCGCGGAATCGCGCTGCGCGGCCGTGCCGCGTTCGCGGATGGAGGCATCACGAAAAAAGGCTTCGTCCGCCAGAGTGACTGTGCGGACGAAGCAGGATGCCTCAGTCGAGGGAGGGAGAAACGCAGCGGGCCGGGGACTTCAAGACGGAAGCTGGCAGCACTGCGCAGTCATTCAGAGACCAGGACTGAGGAGCTGATGCCCTCACAGACGCTTGGTACGGAAGCGGCGTCATCGCCGCCATGGTCCGAAATCTCGGACCAGTCCGGCTCGTTGGCGGAGATCGGCGCCAGCGAGCCGGGAAGGTCTGGCCGCAGCTTAGCGGCCTTGCTCAGGCGGCCTTGGCCTTGGCGACGTGGGTCGCGATCGCGTCCATCAGCGCAGGCGACAGGCAATCATAGGGCTCCAGCCCGATTTCCTTCAGCCGCGACCGGATGCCCGCCATCTGCTCCGGCTTCACGCCGGATTCGATCACGGAGGAGACGAAGGCGGCGAACTGCGGCGCCTGCGAACCCTGTTCCTGGAACAGCTCGGGATGGATGAAGTCGAGGCCGTAGAACGGGTGGCCCTTGTTCTCGATGCGGCCGTACATGTGGGTTCCGCAGGCTTTGCAGGCGTGGCGCTGGATCACGGCGGAGGGATCGACGACCTGGAGCTTGTCGCCGTTCTCGAGCACGGTGACGTTCTGGCGCGGCACCACGGCGACGACGGAGAACGTCGCGCCCTGCGGCTTCCAGCACTTGGTGCATCCGCAGGCATGGTTGTGGGCGACGTCGCCCTTGATGCCGACCTTGACCTGATGGTCCTTGCATTTGCAGGCGAGAGTGCCGCCGGCGAAGCTGCCGCTGCCTTGTTTGAGGCCGTTGTCGATCGTTGGATGGAGTGCAACAGTCATGGGTCGATCCTCCTTGGGGTGACGCTTTCGAGCTAGAACACGACGACTGAACGGATGGATTTGCCCTCGTGCATGAGGTCAAAGCCCTTGTTGATCTCCTCGAGCTTGAGCACGTGGGTGATCATCGGATCGATCTGGATCTTTCCGTTCATGTACCAGTCGACGATCTTCGGCACGTCGGTGCGGCCACGCGCGCCGCCGAAGGCGGTGCCGCGCCAGTTGCGCCCGGTGACGAGCTGGAACGGGCGGGTGGCGATCTCCTTGCCGGATTCGGCAACGCCGATGATGATCGAGGTGCCCCAGCCGCGATGGCAGGCTTCCAGCGCCTGGCGCATCACCGTGGTATTGCCGGTGCAATCGAAGGTGTAGTCGGCGCCGCCATCGGTGAGGCCGACGAGGTGCTGGACGATGTCGCCTGTGATCTTCTTGGGGTTGACGAACTCGGTCATGCCGAACCTGCGGCCCCAATCCTCCTTGGAGTCGTTGATGTCGACGCCGATGATCTTGTCGGCGCCGGCCATCTTGGCGCCCTGGATCACGTTGAGGCCGATGCCGCCGAGGCCGAACACGACCACGTTGGAGCCGGGCGTGACCTTCGCTGTGTTGACGACGGCGCCGACGCCGGTGGTGACGCCGCAGCCGATGTAGCAGCTCTTGTCGAAGGGGGCGTCCTCGCGGATCTTGGCGACCGCGATCTCGGGCAGCACCGTAAAGTTCGAGAAGGTCGAGCAGCCCATGTAGTGGTAGATCGGCTTGCCCTTGTAGGAGAAGCGGCTGGTGCCGTCGGGCATCACGCCCTTGCCCTGCGTCGCGCGGATCGCGGTGCACAGATTGGTCTTCTGGCTGAGGCAGCTTTTGCACTGCCGGCATTCCGGCGTGTAGAGCGGAATGACGTGGTCGCCCGGCTTTACCGAGGACACGCCAGGGCCGATCTCGCGGATGATGCCGGCACCCTCGTGCCCCAGGATCGACGGGAAGATTCCCTCGCTGTCGAAGCCGTCGAGCGTATAGGCGTCGGTATGGCAGATGCCCGTCGCCTTGATCTCCACCAGGACTTCACCGACCTTCGGGCCTTCCAGATCGACCTCGACGATCTCGAGCGGCTTCTTGGCCTCGAAAGCGACGGCGGCACGTGTCTTCATCGTAAACTCCTTAGATTCTCATCAGGCGCCAAGAGTTCGTCTCGGCAATCCCAGTAACGTTCACTTATGGCCCATGCAGGCGTCTTCCGCCTTAGTATAGGCCTCTGTCTTTTCCTCCTTCTTGGAGGGACGCTGCCGGCCCCATGCTTCGGTGGAGCGGGCGCGCAGATAGACATACAGATCGTCCATGTAGCAGGCGACGTTCGGGTTATCGCCGAAGGCCGGCATGACGTTCTCCTGCGCCGTCGAGATGTTCTTGCGACCGGAGGCGACCACGCCGAGGAAGTCGCCATAGCTCATTGACTTCACGGAATCCTTGAGTGCCGGCGCGTAGGTGGAGCCCATGCCGTCGGGCCCATGGCAGACGTGGCAGTCGGAGTGGTAGCGGCGGTATCCGGAATAGGTGAACCAGTCGACGGTGCCGTCGGTAATCTTGTAAGTCGGGGTACCTTCCTTATCGAGCCATTTTCCGTCGTCTTCCTTCTTCACGGCGGTCGGATCGCCCGGACCGTCCGCGGCCGCAATTCCTCCGGACGCAACCAAGATCATCGCAGCAATGCCAAAGCAGATTTTACGCAAGAGATTCATCCTCGAAGGAGCCCGGGGGAGACGAGCCGGCGCGTGGAGTTGATCCACGCGCCGGAGCGATGCTGATGGGCCTAGTTCGGCAGCGAGAACACGGTCAGCGTACCGCCGAGTGCCGTGTAGTTGCTGAGAGCCGCGTAGCCACCGACCGCGCCGAGACCTGCAGTCGGATCGGTCAGGCCTGCGGCCAGACCAATGCCGGCCCAGCCGCCGACGCCGGAGAGCACTGCGACATACTGCTTGCCGCCGTTCTCATAGGTGGTGACGTTGCCGATGATGCCGGAGGGAGTCTTGAACTTGTAGAGCTCCTTGCCGGTCTTGGCGTCGACCGCCTTCAGGTAGCCTTCGAGCGTGCCGTAGAACACCACGCCGCCGGCGGTTGCGAGCGCACCCGACCAGACCGAGAACTGCTCCTTGTTCGACCAGACGATCTTGCCGGTCTTGCCGTCCCAGGCGATGAAGTTACCCATGTGGGTTTCACCCTGCGGCGGATACATCGAGAGCGTCGCACCCACATAGGGCTGGCCCGCGGTGTAGCTCACCTTGAACGGCTCGTAGTCCATGCAGACGTGGTTGGTCGGAACGTAGAACAGCTGCGTGTCCGGCGAGTAGGCTGCCGGCTGCTCGTCCTTGGTGCCGAGCGCGGCCGGGCAGATGCCCTTCACGTTGTGGTCCTCGCCCGCCTTGTCGGTCGAAGCTGCGTCGAGCACCTTCGGACGGCCGTAGGTCGGCGAGTTCTTGTCCATGTCGACGCCGGAGGTCCAGTTCACCTTCGGATCGTACTTTTCGGCGACCAGAAGCTCGCCGGTGACGCGATCGAGCGTATAGCCGAGGCCGTTACGATCGAAGTGCGTCAGCAGCTTGCGCGCCGCGCCGTTGATCGACTGGTCCGAGAGGATCATCTCGTTGACGCCGTCATAGTCCCACTCGTCGTGGGGCGTCATCTGATAGACCCACTTGGCCATGCCGGTATCCGGGTTGCGTGCCCAGATGGTCATCGACCATTTGTTGTCGCCAGGACGCTGCTTCGGATTCCAGGTCGAGGGGTTGCCCGAGCCGTAATAGACGAGGTTCAGTTCGGGATCGTAGGAGATCCAGCCCCAGGTCGCGCCGCCGCCGATCTTCCACTGATCGCCTTGCCAGGTCTTGAGGCTCGAGTCCTTGCCGACCGGCTTGCCGAGTGCGGTGGTCTTTTCGGCGTCGACCAGGATCTGGTTGTCCGGGCCTTCCGAGAATCCGCGCCAGGCCAGCTTGCCGGTCTTGATGTCGTAGGCCGACATATGCGCCTGGACACCGAACTCGCCGCCGGAGATACCGATGAGCACCTTGTCCTTGATGACCATGGGTGCCGACGTGCCGGTCTCGCCCTTGCTCGGATCGCCGTTCTTGCTGGACCAGGCAACCTGGCCGGACTTGGCATCGAGCGCCACGAGCGTGGTGTCGGCCTGATGCAGGAAGATCTTGCCGTCGCCGTAGGCCAGGCCACGGTTAACCGTGTCGCAGCACATCACCGGGATGACGTTCGGATCCTGCTTCGGCTCGTACTTCCAGACGATCTTGTTCTCGTTGGAAAGGTCAATGGCGTAGACCTTGTTCGGGAACGGCGTGTGGACGTACATCATGTTGCCGATGATCAGCGGGCCGCCTTCGTGGCCGCGCAGCACGCCGGTCGAGAAGGTCCAGGCGACCTGGAGCTTGCCTACGTTTTGTGCGTTGATCTGGTTGAGCTTGGAATAGCGAGTGTTGGCGTAGTCGCCGGTCGGCATCACCCAGTCTTTCGGGTTCTGCGACATCTTGAGCACTTCGTCATTTGCTGACGCGCTCCCGACGGCGAGGGCCGCCGCGGAGCCGAGAAAGGTCGCCAGTAGCACCTTGCGCATAGTCATTCCTCCGTTTGGTCTCGTTTATTTTTCCCGAAGCATTGTTAAGTCACCGGGCTTCTCGTCCGGCGTCTGCTCGTGCAGGGCGGTCACGTTTCGGACCAGAAACGATGCTGTGCTGCTTCCTCCTCCTGATGAGAGCCACGGGTCCACACGCAGGAGCGGCCCGTTCTTGTTGTTCCTGCCGCAATCCCTAACGACTTCGCCATCGGGAAACTTGCCCAAGAGAGAAACTGGTTTGCTTGATAGCGCACGGAGGCGAAGATTTTGATTTTGCAGTAGCGAATTCAGCGGCTTCCGCAGCGCTTGGCAGCACGCTCAACGCTCAGGTTCCCCTTGACGGCGCTGCAACTAAGGCGGAGGATTAACTTTCAAGGGTGGCAATGGAACGATGGCGCTCGTGCCAAAAGACCGCTCAAATTCGAGGTAAACGTCACGCAATCATGGCTGAGGGCTCCAGCAGCGCTGGTCGCGATTCGCGTCGAATCTCCGGATCAAACCAGTGGCTGGATTAATGTCCGACACCATTCACACGCTCTCGACGACCGGCATGACGCCGAAGCGCCAGATTCAGAGCTGGATCGACGGGCTGACGAGCCTGTGCGGGCATTTCGACGTCGATCCGCTGGAGGCGTCCTCACTCGAAGGCCGCATCGACTATACGAGCGTGTCGCGCCTGAAGCTCTGCCAGATCGAGGTGAGCCAGCATCGCATCGCGCACACGCTGGCGCGTGCGAAGGCGAATGAGCACCCCTACATCAAGATTCACTTCCAGACCTACGGCGTGTCTTATTTCGAACAAGAAGGCCGTCACATCGAGATCAATCCCGGCGATATCATCGCCTATGACGTCTCGTGCCCGCATTCGATCATCAGCCCGGCCTTCACGCGTCACGACGTCGTGATTGTGCCTAAGGCGCTGCTGCGCGATCGCGGATTTCCGTCGCAGCGGATGCCCGCCTGCAAGCTGTCGGCGAAGACGGGCACCGGGCGGATTGCCCACGATTTCGTCCATGCGACTTTCGACGAAGCTGCCAAGCTGTCGGCGAACAGCGCGGTCGGGGTTGCCGATTCACTGATCGATCTGTTGCTGTTGCCGCTGCGCGAAGCCGACACGATGTTCGATCGCGTCGGGCCCGAAGCGATGTATGTGCGCGCGCAGTTCTTCATCCGCGAGCACCTGCGCGATCCGGATCTGTGCATCGACCAGATCTCGGCCGAGCTCGGCTGCTCCAAGCGCTACCTGCACATGCTGTTCTCCGAGCGCGGCACCACCGTGAGCGACTACATCTGGCAGGCGCGCTTGCAGAACTGCCGTCAGGAGCTCGAGGCCCACGCCGGCAAGACCATCACCGACGTCGCCTTCTCCTGGGGCTTCTCCAGCTCGTCGCATTTCAGCCGGGTGTTCCGGAAATATTTCGGCGTGGTGCCGTCCTCCATCCACAAGGCGCAGCAGGTCGCGGCCAGCTCGGGCGAGCATTAGCAGGAAGGGCGCTTAGCCCTCCCTTGCTTGCCGGAAATCTTGATACTCGGTCGATCGAAGGCGTTCGCGAGGCAGCCGCGCTCGCGCGCAGCTGATCACTATTGCAGTCCCAGGCCGCTGCAATACCAGGCCATGTCTTCGTGCCGCCAACCGCGCTTGACGCCTGATTCCTTGCATTCATTGTAGGTCTTGAAGTTGGCTCCGTTGCGGCAGCCCGATGGGTAGGATCCGAAGCCGCCGCCCGAGGTAGAGCA
This sequence comes from Bradyrhizobium sp. U531, assembly GCF_051710265.1. Taxonomy (NCBI): domain Bacteria; kingdom Pseudomonadati; phylum Pseudomonadota; class Alphaproteobacteria; order Hyphomicrobiales; family Nitrobacteraceae; genus Bradyrhizobium; species Bradyrhizobium sp. U531. Next base: position 253,172 of record NZ_JASVEN010000005.1, on the reverse strand, counting down.
CGCGACCGAGCTGACCTTCGTTGTCGAAGTCGAGGCGTCGGTGCTCTTGGGCGCCGCATTGGCTGAGCCGATCGACAGAATGGTCAGGCTCGCAAGAAGAAAAACCGGAGTCTTCATCGTCTTCTTCTCCTGAACGGAGGATAGCGTTGTGCTATCCCAGGTAAATTCTATCAAAAAATGCAACCTGATACAACGTGCGGTTTACGTTTGCTGAAGGGCCCTTGCGGAGGGCTTCAGGTGCGACGCGATGGAAGGAAGGATTGCGGCGCGCGAGCCTCAATCGGCGCGAAGCTGCTCGTTACGCCGTCGCCGCGACGTAGGGAATGCCGGCCAGGAGCGCGACCAGCAGCGCCGCATTGGCCAGCATTCCGCTCCAATGCAGCCGCCGCAGCCGGCGCGGGGCATCGGCATCGCCGGCGTGGCTCGCGCTGAGCTGATCGTCCACCCTTTGCATGAACCAGCGGCGTCCCCAGATCGCCAGCGCCGCGAGCATGCCGACGCCGAGCGCGGCAAGCAGGCGGCCGTCGACGAGGAGCGCCACGGTTCCGATGAGGGCGGCGACGCGCATCACCAGGAAATGGGCGTTGAACATTCCGCGCAGCAACTGGGCGACGGGCTGTATATCGAGCTTCACCAGAAGGAACGCGGGCGAGGCCAGCGTGAAATAGCCCATCGGAAAAAGCAGGATGACCATGACTGCGACGGCGACTGCATCAGGTGTCATGCGATCGGCCCTTGTTGGCCGCGGGCAGAGGGCTTCCAGCGGCGGCGCGCAATCATAGCGGGAAATTGCGCGTCCGACACTAGGCTTTGGTCGGATTCCGGGACCGGGGAAGGGCGATCGGCGCGCCGGCCGGCGGCTAGGCTGGCTCCAGGCCGAGCGACTTCGCGCTCTCGATCCAGATCGGCAGTTCGCGCTGATAGAGGTCGTTGGTCGCCTTGAAGCCGATCGCGGGTTCGAGCACAAAGGTCGCGAGGACCTCCTTGACCTTGGGATCGCTGTTGGCGGCGACGCACAGCTCCGACAGGCGGTCGACCACGGCTTGCGGTGTTGCCCTGGGCACGGCCCAGCCCGAAAAGCCGCTCACGGTGAAGAATTTCGAGGTCGCGCCCTGCTCGGGAAGGGTCTTGATCGCGGGGATCGCATCGACCTTCTTCGAGTGCACGGCGAACACGCTGCCGCGGTCGCTCTGCAGCACCGATTGTGCGGCCGTGTAGCTGCCCATCGCGGCATCGAGCGTGCCCTCCAGCATTCCGGTCCACATCGGGGCTTCGCCGCGATAGTGCACCGGCTCGATGTTGAGGCCGTATTGCTTGTTGAGCTCGTTGATCGTCATGTGCGGGGCCGAGCCCGCGCTATAGGTGCCGAAGTTCACCTTGCCGCTCTTGCGCGCGAAGGCAACGAAATCCTCCAGCGTCTTGACCCCGGTCTTCGGGTTCGCCACCAGCAACAGGCCGGCGCCGGGAATGACGCTGACCAGCGTCAAATCCTTGTCCATGTCGTAGCCGGGATTCTTCATCACCACCCGGTTCATGATGTACGTGGTCGAGATCGAGCACAGAATGGTGTGGCCATCGGGCTCGGCGCGGGCGACCTCCGCGGTGCCGATCGCGCCGGAGGCGCCGGGCTTGTTCTCGACCACCACGGTCTTGCCGATCTGCTTGGAGATGAATTCGCCATAGGCGCGCGCGAGCAAATCGGTCTGCCCGCCGGCGGGATAGCTGCAAATCATGCGGATCTGCCGCGCCGGCCAGCCTGCCTGCGCCGAGGCGCTACGCGAGACGAAAGGCATCGCGACGGCGCCGGCCCCAGCGGCGATGAAGTGGCGGCGATCGATTGTCTTGGACATGATTCTCTCCCGGTTCCCTGGAGGGTACTGCACCAGGCTTGCCCTGCCACGGGCCTCAGGCGAGACAGATTGGCGCATTCCGGCTGATCACCCACGGAACATCGTGGGCGGAGTAGGTGCTCCGGGCTCAGCGGAGCGCTTCTTCAGCGGTGCGCTGCAGAGCCGGGGTCCATTCGGCAGCGCATTGCGCGGCCTGCTGGGTCCCGGCTCAGCGGAGCGTCACTGCGTGCCGCACCGCGTCCGGGACACAAAGCCTTCCCAATCATCGCTGAATGATCTTTGTCCACACGTCGCCCAGAATCGCGGGCTCGCGCGGCGGTAAATAGGTGAGGCCGGCCTGCTTGCCGAAGTCGGCGATCTTGCCTTCGCTCGCGAGGGCGCTCAGCGCCTTGTTGACGGCGTCGATCAGTGCGGGATCGCTGCCGAGCCCGACATAGCCGCGATTGGCGCCGATCGGATAGTAATACCCGGACGCCGAGATTGCGGTGTCGGGGTGCGCGGCGCGATGGGCGTCGAAGCGCGCAAGGTCGATCAGCGTCGCGTCATGGTCGCCGCGCTGCAGGGCGCCGAGCAGATCGTCGCGGCCGGGAACGAGATGGGTGATGTTTTCGATCAGCCGTCCCTTGTCGAAGGTCATCAGGATGGCATCGCCGAGCGAGCCGCTTTCGATGACCAGACGAAGCCCGGCGAGATCGCCGATGTCGCCGATCTTGCGGCCCCTTGCCTTCGGTCCAAGCACCACCGTCATCGGCGAATAGACGTAAGGCTGGCTCGGGGCGAGCACGCCGAGCGCGACGCGGCGCCGCCGGTCGTCGCGCGTGGCGCCCGCGAAGTCCGGCAATCGCGCGGTCTTCATCCCGGGGACGACCAGCGAATCCTGCGTCAGCGCGTAGCCGCCGACCAGCGAGCAGCGCCCATCCGAGAGCAGCGCATTGGCCTCGAGCTGCGGGCTGGAATCCTCGTCCAGCTTGCTCTCGAACCATTGGATCGCCAGCGGCCGCCCGAGCCGCTCCGCAATCGCCTGCGCCAGCAGCACGTCGAAGCCGGCATCCGGCTTGCCGCGGTGATGCACCGAGAGCGGCGGCCGGTCCTCGTCGAGGCAGATCCTGAGGGGACCGTCGGCCGCGACCGCAGCCGAGGCCATCGTCGAAAGCAGCGCGACGAGGCTCCATGCAACAGACCGGCCTCTCATGGCTTCCTCCGGCTGGAGATGAAGGCCCAGAGAGAGCCGATCTCGTCGTCGTTGAGGATATCGCCCCAGGGCGGCATCCTGTTATTCTTGCCGTTCTTCACCGTAGCGACGAAGCGGGTCTTGTCGTCGGGGAAAGCACGTAGGTCCGGCGTGATCGTGCCGGAGTTCATCAGGTTGGGGCCATGGCAGTGTGAGCATTTCGAAGCATAGGTCGACTTGCCATGGTCGATCTGTGCCTGCATGGGATTGCCGGTTGCGTCGTCCGCGGCGCGAACGGTCGCCGCAAGCGCAACCGTCAGCCCCGCGACGGCGGCGAGGATCGCCGCCGTCTTGTGAGATAGCCCTCTCAGCATCATGCCGTGGATTACTGCTTCACCGCAAACAGCCACAGCGAGCCGCCGGGCGGCACCTTGGCAAGCCGCTCGTCGCCGGAGAACAGCGAGTAGACGCCGCCGTAACCGCTGGTCACCGCGACATACTGCACGCCATCCTGCTGCCAGGTCACCGGCTGGCCCTCGATGCCGGACCCGGTCTGGAACTGCCAGAGCTTCTTGCCGGTGTCGGCGTCGAAGGCCTCGAACTCGCCCGTGAGAGCGCCCGAGAACACGACGCCGCCTGCGGTCGACAGCACGCCCGAGAAGCGCGGAATGTCGCTCGGTGCTTCCCACTTCGACTTGCCGGTCATGGGATCGATGGCCTTGAGGTGACCGCGCGGCCCGTCGCCGAACTCCCAGGGGTCGGTCAGGTCCATGCCGAGATACCATTCACCCTGCTTGAAGGTGACGGGCTCGGCCTTGTACTTGCCGCCGAAGTTGAGCGTGTTGGCGTAGGCGAGGCCGGTCTGCGGATTGAACGACATTGGCTCCCAGTTCTTGCCGCCGAGGATCGACGGATAGACGGTCACCTTCTTGCCCTCGCGCGCGTCCTTGGCGACGTCGGTCTCGATCGGCTTGCCGGTCTTCATGTCGACGCCGGTCGCCCAATTGACCTTCACGTAAGGGTTGGCCGCGAGCAGCTTGCCGTTGGTGCGATCGAGCACGTAGAAGAAGCCGTTGCGGTTGGCATCCATCAGGACCTTGGTCGGCTTGCCCTCGACATTCATGTCGGCGAGGACCATCTCGGCCACGCTGTCATAGTCGAACGGATTGTTCGGCGAGAACTGGTAGTGCCACTTGATCTTGCCGGTCTTGGGATCCATCGCCAGCACGGAGCAGGTGTAGAGGTTGTCGCCGGGGCGAACCGCCGAATTGAACGGTCCGGGATTGCCGATGCCCCAATAGACCGTGTTCAGCTCGGGATCGTAGGAGCCCGTGATCCAGGTCGAGCCGCCGCCGAGCTTCCAGGTGTCGCCCTTCCAGGTGTCGCCGCCCGGCTCGTCCGGCGAGGGGATCGAATGGGTGCGCCACAGATGCTTGCCCGTTGCGGGATCCCAGCCGTCGATGAAGCCGCGCGTGCCGAACTCGGCGCCGGAGATGCCGGTGATGACGACGCCGTCGGCTACCAGCGGGGCCACCGTCATCGAATAGCCTTCCTTGATGTCGGCCGCCTTCTGCCGCCACAGCTCCTTGCCGTTCTTGGCGTCGAGCGCGATCACGTTGGCGTCGAGCGTCGTCCGAAACAGTTTGCCCTCGTGAATTGCGACACCGCGGTTGATGATGCCGCAGCAGACGATGCGCGGCGTCTCGGCGGGGTATTCGACCTTGGTTTTCCAGATCTGCTTGCCGGTCTTGACGTCGACCGCCATGGTCGCGTTGTGCGACGTCACGTAGATCACGCCCTGATAGACGATGGGCTGTGATTCCTCGCTGCGATCGTCGTTGAAGGAGTAATTCCAGACCGGGACGAGATTCTTGACGGTGTCCTTGTTGATCTGGTTCAGCGTCGAGAAGCGCTGCAGATTGTAGCCCATCCCGTAGTTGAGAACGTTCGATGTATCAGTCGCGCCCTTGACCAGCTGCTCGGTGGTCTGTGCGCTTGCACACGTCGATGCAAGCATGACGAGGCTCGCGGCCATCGCAAAGCGTTTCATCCGTTCCTCCCAATATGCGCGCCTTTTGACGCTGCGACAGCAACACTCCGTCGGAAACCAAAACGCGTCAATACGAAAGTCGCATGTGTCGTGACGATATCGCTGAGCACAGGTGCTGGTCACCTTACGGAAACCTGACGTGGTGAAGTCGCACTTGTGCGGAGACGCTGCGAAAATTCCGCGACGTGAAGCATGCCCAGGATCGTGGCGCCCGCGCCTGCCGTTCGAGTTCCCCGGGTTGTCGCGCGTGCAAGTTGCAATTCGGGGCTTGAACCGGGGACCTCTTGTGGATTTATGTCGTTTCTATCCCGCCCGAACCGGGGCTCTTTGTCTGGGAGGTCTTGATGATTTCACGTCGTTCAGTCGCGCTCGCGCTCACCATTGCATTGATGTCCGCTCCGGCATGGTCCGCCTCCGGAAATGCGGTCAAATTGTTCGATACCGACAATGACGGCACGCTCGATCTGGCCGAAGTGAAGAAGGCGGCCGCCGCGTTGTTCGCAAAGCTCGATCCCGATCATGACGGCACGCTCGATGCGCGCGAATTGCGCGGACGGTTGACGGCGAAAGAGCTCGCCGCCGCCGATCCCGACCGCGACGGCACCCTGACGCTCGACGAATATCTGTCCGTGGTCGAGCAGCGCTTCAATGCAGCCAATCCCGACAAGGATGGAACGCTGGATGCGAAGGAGCTGAACGCGCGTGCCGGCCGCGCGCTGCTGCGCTTGCTGCGGTGAAGGCCGCGATCGGAACCGACGCTATTGAGCTGCTCGTTTCGGCTCCGATTGCCGGAACATCGGTCAGCTCGGCCGGTTCTCCCCGCAATGTCCTGCCGGGCGCGGGGCAGGGTGAGCACCGACAAAGGCTGCTGACCGCGCGGGTTCGCTCGTGTCGATTCGACGTGCGGTGCGTCGCACAAGCCAGCCTCTTCCAGCTCGTGTTTGACCAAGAGAGAACTGGCTTTGTCCGAGAGAGAAATGCGGTCGCGAAGAATCGACACAGACGCGCTCACGCGTCGAATCGAGGCTTGAACTGCACTTGACGCAGCCCTAGGTTTTGCGCCGCGCGATGTCGCGCTCAATACCTTGGGAGACCCGAATGGCTTGGAAAGCTCCGAAGATCGTGGAAGTGTCGGTCGGCATGGAAATCAACATGTACGCCTGCGCTTCGCGCAAGTAAGACGAACGACCTGCTACGGCTTCGATGGCGAACGCCGTCGAAGCCGTGGCAGTGTCGGACTTTCCCTTCCCCCACTTGCGCTTCCCCCGCTGCTTCGCGCTTTGTCATTGATGCGATGCCGCTGCGAAGGCCGCACTCCTTCCCCAATCAGAATCTCGACTTTGATCTGCGGCAGTGTGTTACGCTGACGCTCGGTCAGCGCTGCTGCCGCTTGATGCGGCGCGCGCGTTTGGGGTGCGGGATGCGCGGCGGAGCTTGGCGATTTCGGGTGATGGTTGCCTGTGCGGTCGCGCTGACGCCGGCATGCGCCGGTGCCGAGGAGGGCTTCGACACCGAGCATATCTTCGGCTTCATGATCGGCACCGATGTCGGCAATCCCGGCGAGCGCGAATTCCAGAGCCAGACGACCGGCCGCTTCGGCAAGGGTGGCGGAACCTATCGCGCCCTGGAGAAGGAGTTCGAGATCGAGATCGTGCCGCTGCCCAATTTCCGCATCGAGGTCGGCGGCACCGCCAGCCTGCACGACATCACCGGCGTCCCCGATATCGACGACCGCCGCCAGTTCAACTTCCAGGGCGCCTCGCTCGACCTGCGTTACCGCCTGCTCGACCGCGAGCGCGCGCCGTTCGGCCTCACCATCGCCGCCGAGCTCCATGGTGACCGCATCGACGAGACCACCGGCGCGAAAGGGCGCATGTACGGCACCGATTTCACCCTGGCCTTCGACCGCGAGCTCATTCCGAACTTCGCCATCGGCGCCCTCAATTTGATCTATCAGCCGGAATGGGCGCGCTTCGAGGTGAGGGGACTGTCGGAGAAGAGCTCGACGATCGGCGCGGCGTTCGCGGGCCTGGTGCGGATGCGGCCCAACATGCTGCTCGGCGGCGAGCTGCGTTACTTCCGGCAATATGAAGGCATCGGCCTCGGGGAGTTTGCAGGTCAGGCCCTGTTCGTCGGCCCGACCGCCTATTTTCAGCTGTCCGAGCGCTCCCGGCTGACCTTGAGCTGGAGCATGCAGGCCTGGGGACGATCGGCCGGATCAGGCGGCAATCTCGACCTGGTCAATTTCGAGCGCCACCAGGCCCGGATGGTGTTCGGGGTGAATTTCTAGGTTTGCCCTTCCCCTCTCCCCGCTTGCGGGGAGAGGGGAAAGAGGCGCCCCCCTCACGCCCGTTTGAAACTTCCCCCTCCTTGCCTCGTATTTTTTCATGCTAATCTCAATCGTCCCCGTGAGAGGAACCCGGCATGAACCCGATTGACCTTGTGGTGACCGTGTGTGCGGTGCTCTCGCCCGCGACCTGCGAAGAGCAGCATCTGATGTTCAACTATGGCGGGTCGCCGCGGCAATGCGCGATGGCCGCGCCGCCCTATATCGCGCAATGGGTCGGCGAGCATCCGAAATGGCAGGCCGTGAGGTGGCGCTGCGAATATCCGCACCCCAACGACAAGGCGTGACGCGCCTCGCTACTTGGTGCAGTCCTTCAGATCCTTGTCGGCGATCGAGAACACCGCATCGGCCTTGATCTCGATGTCGCGAACGACGCATTGGCGTCCGTTGGGATAGCCGACCTTGGCATCGTAGCGGCCGGGCTCGACGCCGGTGATGCGCAGCCGCTCGTCGTGGTCGACCTCCTTGTCCTTGTCGTTCAGGCACTGGTTCGGGCCCCAGTCGGTCTTGCCGGCCGGTGCGAGCTGGAAGCCTGAGATCGTCTCCGTCGTCAGGTTCCAGAGCCGGATGCCCTTGCCTTTGGCCTGCGCGAGCGCTGCGCCCGGCGCAGCGGCCAGGAGGATGCCGATCGCAATCAGGGTACGCCGCATTGGTGAATCTCCTTCGACAAATTGATCCAGTTGGCTACGAACTTTCATTTCGATTCAAGCGGCGACGCCGCGAGCTCGGCCCTGATCCTGCCGAGATCGGCGTCGCTGCGCATCCCGCGCGGAATGGTGATCGGTACCTCCTGAACGATACGCGCGGGGCGCGGCGACAGGAAGAACAGCCGGTCACCGAGCCGGATCGCGTCGTCGAGACTGTGGGTGACGAGCAGCGTCATCACCGGACGGCCGGCCACCAGCGTCGCGATCTCGTCGCGCAAGCGGCCGGCGAGCGCGTCGTCGAGCGAGGCGAGCGGTTCGTCGAGCACGAGGAGATCGGGCTCGACCGCGAAGGCGCGGGCAAGCGCGACGCGCCTGGCAAGGCCGAGCGATAACTCGCCTGGAAAGTGATTGCGATGCGCATCCAGCTCCAGAATCCTGAACAGCTCCGACAGTTTCGCTTCGCTCACGTCGGGTGCCGCCAGCCGAATGTTCTGTTCGACCGAACGCCACGGCAGCAGCCGCGGCTCCTGAAACACCATGCCGATCCGCGCCTGCGGCGGACGGGTGACATGACCCCTGAAATCGCCGTCGAGACCGAGTATGATACGCAGCATCGTGCTCTTGCCGCAGCCGGACGGGCCGATCAGCACGCCGACCTCGCCGGGTTGAAGCGCGAATTTCAGTGGCGCGAGAACCTCGTGCGTTCCGCCCGCGGCATTCGTGAACGTCTTGCCTGTGATGTCGACTTCAAGCCGCACGGGGCCGCCACCGTGTTGCGCGGGCTTCGAACGGCTGCACCAGCAAGGTTTCGATGACGAGCACGACGGCGGCGAAGGTCAGCGAATAGGCTAGCAGCCGCGGCGTGTCGAACAGCTGAAAGGCGACGCCGATCTCGAAGCCGACCCCGTTCGGACGTCCGAGCAGCTCGGCGACCAGCACAATCTTCCACACCAGCGACAATCCGGAGCGCGCGGCGGCGGCGATATAGGGTGCGAGCTGCGGCAGCACGACATGGCGGAACGCGCGCCAGCGCGGCATCGCGAACACGCGCGCCATCTCGTCGAGCGAGCGGTCGAGCGCGCGGGTGCCTTCGCGCAGGGTGACGACGGCGGTCGGCAGCTTGTTGATGGCGATCGCCGCGATCGCGGCGGCCTCGGTGAGTCCGGCCCAGATATAGGCCAGCACGATCACGACCAGCGCCGGCAGATTGAGCAGCAGGATCAGCCAGGGATCGCCGAGCTTGTCTGCGAGCCTGACCCGTCCCATCAGATAGCCGATGGCGCTGCCGAGCGACATCGCGAGCACGAAGGCGAGGATCACGCGCGCCAGCGTCGCACCCAGATGCAGGAACAGGGCGCCGGATGAGGCTTCCGCGATCATCACTTCGAGCACGGCCGGCGGGGAGGGCAGCTTCGCACCGCCGACGAACAGCGCGGCAATCCACCAGATCATGAGGAACAGGGCGAACGAGAGAAGACGCAGCACCTCAGTCTCCGGGGACTGCGTGATAGAACGTGCCGGGATCGAGCTCGGCCGCGGGCCCGACGAGGTCGCGGCCGCCGGTCTCGGCAAGCACGCGATACAGCACGCGCGCGTCCTGTTCCTCGTCGGCGATGCTCCGGCGCGGAATGCCGTCGCGATAGCGCTCGCGATAGGTCTTGAGCAGTGTCGCGTCGCTCGTGCCCGTCAGCGGCGCGATCTGGTCCCAGGCCGCATCGGAGCTGATCAGCAATTGCTTGGCCTTGCGGGTCATCGCGATGAAGCGTGCCACGGCGTCCCTGTGGGCGGCTGCCCAGCTTTCGTCGAAGACGTAGCCGACCGCGGAGACGGCGCCCTTGGCGCCGAGATTCGGCAGGATCTCTTCGATGCCGGCAAGGCGCCGAAAACCCTTGGCTTCGAGCTGGGCGCAGAAATTCCAGAAATTCAGGCTCGCATCCATCTCGCCGTCGAGCGACTTGGCGGCGATCAGGGGCGGCGCGCCATAGACGATGGTCGCCTCCGATTTCAGGTCGATGCCGTCCTGCTTCATGCGGGCCTGGAGCAGCAGCCAGCTCTTGTCGATCGCCCCGCCGGCGACGGCAAGCTTGCGGCCTTTGAGATCGGCCAGTGTCTTGATCGGGGAGGCGGCGGGCACCATCACCGCGCCGAGCGCGCTGGAATAGGGATAGAAGGTGAGCTTGGCGCCGAGCGCCCGCTCGCGCGACACCCACAGCCAGTCCGACAGGATCATGTCCGCGCTGCCTGCGCGCATCGCGATCTTGCCGGCCTCGGTGCTCGCGAGCTCGCTGACCTCCAGCGTGAGGCCGGCCTCCTTGTCGAGACCGCTCGCGCGGATCGCGGCCAGCTCCCAGGAGAATGTTCCGGTTTTCTGCACCGCCAGGCGGATCGTATCCGCAGCCCGGCCTGGCGCAGCCAGTGTCAGCGCCAGCGTCGTCGCGAGCGCCATCGTCCGCCCAAATGCCCTTATCACACCGAGTGCTCTCATCGCCTTGTGAGCCGTTTCCTCTGACAGAGTGCTTTTCAGGACAATACGCATAGCATAGCTTTGCTCGCAACCCGCGGGAGGAAGCGCATGAAACTGGCCAGACAGCTACGACCGATTGTCGCCGCATTGACGGTGCTGGCGGCGACCGCATGCGTGGCGCGGGCCGAAGAGGCCAACGATTATCCCACCTCCGCGCGCGCCGAATATGTCTATGGCTGCATGAAGGCCAATGGCGAGAGTCGGCAGTCGATCGAACAATGCTCCTGCTCGATCGACGTGGTGGCCTCGATCGTCCCCTATGAGCGCTATGTTACCGCGGAGACCGCGCTCAGCATGTCCCAGGTCCGCGGCAATCTCGGCGTCCAGTTCCGCACGTCGGAGCAGGCCAACACCGCGGTGAATGATCTGCGGCGCGCACAGGCGGAAGCCGAGGTGAGGTGTTTTTGATGTAGCGGCGTAGGCGGTGCCATCTTCCTTCTCCCCTTGTGGGAGAAGGTGGCGCGAAGCGCCGGATGAGGGGTTCTATCGGCGTATTCTAGCGTGAGAGAGGTGCGCGCGGAGACAACCCCTCACCCGTCTCGCCGCTATGCGGCGAGCCACCCTCTCCCACAAGGGGAGAGGGGAAGTCAGCGTAAGCGGCGCTAACTACGTCCCCGGCTTCTCGACGTCCCACTCGTTGCGGAAGACGTGTCCCTCCGTATCCTTGGCCTCCGCGCGAAAGCGCCTGGCGCCGCTGGACACGTAGGTGAAGCGGAGATTGGGATCTTCCGAGATCGAGATGCCGCCTTCCATCGACAGCACCGGGCTGTCGTCCTGCGTCAGCTTGAGCTGGTTGACGAAGAACGCCGGAATATAGAGCTGCGTGACCTGGTCCATCTGCAGGCCGGAATTGTTGGGGTGGCCGATCATGATCTGGGCTTCACGGATACGGCTCGCCGGCGCCTCCTCGCGCGCGAACTGCCGATAGCGCATCTGGCCAAGCCGGTTTTGCGCCTCTTCGGCATTCTTGCCCGCCGGCGCCGAGCAGCCGCCGGAAGCCTTTACATAGACCTTCGATACATAGAGCTGCCCGTCGCTGAGCTCGGCCACCGCATGGACATCGGTGTAATTGTTGACGCGGACGCGCGTCGAGATCTCGGTGACGTTGGCATCCGCGCCGAGCTCGAATTTCGCTGCCATCGGCGCCGGGTTACGGTCGATCACAAGCGTGATCGAACGGATACGGCGGCTGTCTGCGGGCGACAGCTTGCTTCGCAAGGTCACCGGCACGATCGCTGCGTCCTCTGCCCGATACGGCATCTCGATGCCGATGACGGCGCTGCCGTCGTTCATGGGGCGGTTGTTGAAGATATCCTGCACCAGGCCCGGCCAGGGATCGTAGGACTCTTCAGCCTGCACCGGCGCAGCGAAGGCGAGGCCCAGCAGCGCGGCGATCACAGGCAGGCGGCGTGTCCATCGGGTCATGGTCATGATCCTCGGAGTCAGCGAAGCTGATCTCGTCCTCGGAGTCAGCGAAGCTGATCTCACGCCCTATCGTAGCGCGTCCGCTACTCCCATTCAATTTCCGAGAATGCTGCAGTTGCGTTCCGGGCATTGTAATCGCCGAACAGCTCCCAGCGCGACTGTTCCTCGGCCGCCGCCTTGTCGGCGGCAGTCCGGAGCGGCTCGCCCTTCTTGTTCAGGGCGCGCACGTCGGACAGCAGCGTTGACAGGTAACGCCGCTCGTCGGCCAGCGCGGCGGGCCAGTCGCTCACGGGGCCGTGACCGGGAACGACGCGTTGCGCCGGGATGGCCTGCAATTCCTTCAACGTGTCGAGCCAGCCGCGGATGCTGCCGTCCATGACCGGAATGTGGCGGAGAAACACGAGATCGCCCGCAAACAGCGTCCCGGTCGTCTCGTCGAACACGGTGACATCGCTATCGCTGTGCCCGGTCCGCCATGCCCGCAAGGTGAGGCGACGGGACCCGAGATCGAGCGTCATCGTGTCGGAAACCAGGAGGGTCGGCGGAATGATCTTCACGGGATCGATCAACTCGCTGCCCATGATGCGACGGAAATTGTCGAGATAGTAGGGGCCACGCGTCGCGAGCGCCTGCGGCAGCTTGCTGTGGCCGACGAAAACTGTGCCTCCGGTCGCGAAGGCCGCATTGCCGAAGACATGGTCAGGATGGCCGTGGGTATTGATGACATAGCGGATCGGCTTGGGCGTGCGGGCCCGCACCGCGGCCAGCAGCGCCTCGCCTTCGCGCAGGCTGCCGCCGGTGTCGATGACGGCCACCGCCTCGTCGCCCACGATGAATCCGACATTGGCGATGTCGCCCTCGTTTTGGCGGGTCATCAGCGCAATGGTCCCGGAGTGCACGAAGATACCGGTTGCGACTTCGCTCACAGGCAATTCGGCCGTCCCGGCCCGTGCTAGCGTTGCGGTCCCCAGCAGGGACAAGGCTGCGATCACTCGAGCGATGCGAGACACTTTTCCGCCTCAGTTCAAAGGATTGGCTGCATTGCACTGCAACAAACCGAAGCAGCCAAAGTCGGGCAAGACAATGCCTGCAATACCAGCCAAGCAAGACATTACGCGTTCAAGATATGGCGCGTCATGCGTTGCATGGATAGCATTCAAACAAAATGAGGAGGAAGCGCGATGATGGAGGTCGGGCGACATCGTCGCTGGTTGTTTTCCCTGTGGGTCCTGGTCGCGCCTTGCGCGTTCGGCGACATCGCGGTGGCGCAGACCAAGGACAGTGGCGATCTCTCATTCGAGCTGGTCGATCCGAACGTGCTGCGCGTTTGCGCCGACCCCCGCAATCTGCCGTTCTCGAACGAGAAGGGCGAGGGGTTCGAGAACAAGCTGGCGGAGCTCTTTGCCGACAAGCTCAAGAAGAAGCTCGACTACGTCTTCTTTCCGCAAGCCACCGGCTTCGTGCGCATGACGCTGGGGGCGCATCGCTGCGATGTCATCATGGGCTTTCCGCAAGGCGATGACGTCGTGCAGGGCACCAATCCCTATTACCGCACGACCTATGCGCTGGTCGCCAAGGCAGGCAGCGGGCTGGAGGAGGTCGATACGCTCGAAGACCCGAAGCTGAAGGACAAGCATGTCGGCATCGTCGCGGGAACGCCTCCGGCAACCAACATGGCCCTTGCCGGGCTGATGGGGAATGCAAAGCCCTATCCGCTGATGATCGACACGCGCTATGACAATTCGGCGCAGGCCATGATCGACGACCTCGCTGCCGGCAAGATCGACGCGGGCGTGCTGTGGGGACCCATGGCTGGCTATTATGCGAAGAAGGTCGGCTCGCTTCATGTCACCCCGCTGGTGAAGGAAACCACGGGGCCGAAGCTGGTCTATCGCATCGGCATGGGCGTGCGTCCCGCCGACCAGAACTGGAAGCGCCAGCTCAACAAGCTGATCCAGGAGAACCAGGCCGAAATCAACAAGATCCTGGTCGACTTCGGCGTCCCGCTGCTCGACGAGAGCGACAATCCGCTCGGCGCGGAGACGGCCAAGAAGACGCCATGATGCGGCGCCTTGCCGCTGCGCTCGTCGCTGCCGTGTTAGCGGTGCCGTCGTTCGCGCAGCAGCAGGAGCCGTTCGAGCCCGAGGGCTATCGCGCCGACAATTACCGCGCGCCGGTGCCGGCGACGCTCGCCGGTGCGCGCGTGCTCACCACGCCGGAGGCCGAAGCGATCTGGCGCGCGAAGAGTGGCGCGTTCATCGACGTGCTGCCGCGCCCGCCGAAGCCGAAGAACCTGCCCGCCGGCACGGTGTGGCGCGATGCGCCGCGCAGCAATATTCCCGGCAGCGTCTGGCTGCCGGATACCGGCTACGCCACTCTGCCGCCGGCCATGGAGGAGTATTTCCAGCGCGGGCTCGCCCGTGTCTCGGGCGGCGACAAGGCCGCGCTGCTGGTGATCTATTGCCTCGCCGACTGCTGGATGTCCTGGAACGCCGCCAAGCGCGCGCTCAGTTACGGCTACTCCAACGTCGCCTGGTACCCCGACGGCACCGACGGCTGGGAGCGCGCCAAGCTGCCGACCGAGGAGTCGCAGCCGGAGGTGAGGCCGGAGCAATAGCGGCGTCTCTTGATCGCTGCGCAGAAACGGCGCCAGCAAGCGGCACACTCTCTCCGCGTCATTGCGAGCGCAGCGAAGCAATCCAGAGTCCCTCCGCGGAAAGATTCTGGATTGCTTCGCTGCGCTCGCAATGACGGTGTGGGGCGCAGTCTCGCACACGTCCACTTAATGCGCCCGCGGCGAGAGACATCTCCCCGCAAGGAGGACCAAGGCGATGCAGCCCTATTGCTTCTGCAGCTTCGTCAGCGTGCCGGTGCCGTTCGTCTCGGTGGCAGAATAGTTCACCCTGTCGCCGGCATGGACGGCGTCCAGCATCGCGGCGTCCTTGGTCTTGTACTCCTGGAGAGCGCCGGCGCCGCCGGCACTGCCGCCGACGGTGCCCTTCTGGGTCTGCTGGATCGAGATCGTGCCGTTGAGCCGGTCGATCCGCATCACGGTCCCGGTCATGTCGTCAGCAAGAGCACTGGTCGCGAGCAGGCTGAGGGCCGCAGCGCCTGCAAAGATGAATCTGGTGGTTCCCATCGAGGCCTCCCGACGTCTTGGAGTTCACTTCGACAAGCCATCCTAGATCGATTTGGTTCCGGCCGATAGCGCGGCAAAGGTTAACGGTATCGATCTCGCGGGAACTTTGCCGGCAGGGAAGCTGGGTTTATTCCATTTCCTGCTGGATCACGCGGCCGAGTGCGAACAGGCGCTGATCGATGGTGGTGGGAACCTCGCAGACGAACCGCACCACTTTGTTGCGATCTTCGAAAATGCGGGTTTTCCAGATCAGATCATTGCCGAGCGC
The DNA here is from genome assembly GCF_051710265.1 of Bradyrhizobium sp. U531. Lineage (NCBI taxonomy): Bacteria > Pseudomonadati > Pseudomonadota > Alphaproteobacteria > Hyphomicrobiales > Nitrobacteraceae > Bradyrhizobium > Bradyrhizobium sp. U531. The sequence continues at coordinate 237,751 of NZ_JASVEN010000005.1, read as the reverse complement.
CTCGACCTTGGCCTCGTCACGCGGGGTGGCGCCCTGCAGCGTCTGGAGCTGAATGGTTTCCTCGCGAATTTTGTCGGCGGCCTCGCGCTGCTTGCGGCTGACGCGCTCCAGCCCGCTCATGACCTGGGAGCGTTGGGCGTTGAGCGTGTCGAACAGGCCGGCGAACAGCAGCTTGGCATTCGCCGACTTGTCGGCGGAGGAGGCGGCCAGAAAGTCCTTCACCGACTTCTCGGCGTCCTCGATCGATGTCTTGCGCGCAGACAGCTTTGCCACCAGCGCGGTGACCTTCGCGTCGTTCTTCCATTTGGTCTCGGCGTCGTCGAGCGCAGGACCGGCCCAGACGGCCGCGAGCGAGATCTCCGGGACCTTGGCCTGCGTGCAGGGCCAGTTGGGGTAGCGCGGATCGGCCGCGCGCGCCGCCGTGCCCGACAGCGTCAGCGCCAGAACGGCCATCGCCAGAATCTTCATCCTTCGCCTCCTGCAGGCCCCCGTCGCGCCAGCCCGCGCGAGGGATCATAGGCGAGAATCGCGCCGACCATGAAGACGATTGTGCAGGCAGCGACCACGGCGAGCGAGATCCAGTTGATCTGCCCGTAGAACGCAAAACGGATCAGCTCGACCGCATGGGTGAATGGATTGGCCTCGCAGAGATAGTAGAGATAGGGGCTGCCCTCCTGCACGCGCCAGAGCGGATACAGCGCCGAGGAGGCGAAGAACATCGGGAAGATGACGAAATTCATCACGCCCGCGAAGTTTTCGAGCTGCTTGATGCCGGAGGAGATCAGCATGCCGAGCGAGCCCAGCATCAGCCCGGACAGGATCAAGGCCGGCAGCACGGTGAGATAGCCCTGGGATGGCGGGGTAATGTCCCAGAACCAGGCGATCGCGAGGAACGCGTAGACTTGGAGCAGCGACACTGCGGTGCCCGCCAGCAGCTTGCAGAACAGGAGAAAGCCGCGTGGCAGCGGACTGACCAGCAGCGTGCGCATGTTGCCCATCTCGCGGTCGTAGACCATCGAGAGCGAGGATTGCATGCCGTTGAAGAGCTGGATCATCGCCATCAGCCCGGGCGCGATATAGACCTCGTAGAGGATGTAGGTCTCGTAGGGCGGGATGATGGAGATGCCGAGCACCTGGCGGAAGCCGGCGGCGAAGATGAACAGCCACACCAGCGGCCGCACCAGCGCCGAGACGAAGCGCTCGCGCTGATGCAGGAAGCGCAGCCCTTCGCGCCAGACGATGCCGGTGAGGCAGGTCATGTACTCGGCAAACGAGAAGCCGCGCGGGGCGTCGCGCGTGGTGACGCTGCTCATGCGCCGGCTCCCGGCATGGTCTGCGCGCCGGTCAGGCGCATGAAGGCGGTGTTGACGTCCTGCGCGCCGGCCTCGGTGACGACGCGGCCCATCGGCCCCTTCGCCAGCACCTTGCCCTGGTGCAGCACCACGAGATCGTCGCTCGGCATGATCTCGTCGAACAGATGCGTGGCCCAGAGCACGCCGATGCCTTGCTCGGTGACGAGCTGGCGGACCTGGCTGATGATGTCGGCACGCGCCTTGACGTCGAGGCCGACGGTCGGCTCGTCGAGCAGCAGCAGCCGGGGCCGGTGTAATAGTGCGCGCGCGATCTCCAGCCGCCGCATCTGTCCGCCGGAGAGGTCGCGCACCTTGCTGCCGGCGCGGTCGGGAAGCCCGATGCGGCCGAGCAGCTCGGCGCTGCGTGCGGCGGCCTCGCGGCGGCTGATGCCGTGGAGCGCGGCGTGATAGAGCAGGTTCTGCGTCAGCGACAAATCGAGATCGAGCGTGCGCGGCTGGAACACGACCCCAAGCAGCCGCAGCGCCTCGCCGGGGCTCTTGCTGATGTCGTTGCCGAAGATCGAGACACGGCCGGTCTGGATGCCAAACAGGCGCGTGATGAGCGAGAACAATGTGCTCTTGCCGGCGCCGTTGAGGCCGAGCAGCGCCGTGAAGCTGGCCGGCCGCACGTCGAAGGCGACGTCGATCAGCGCCCGCCGCTGCCCGTAGGCATGGCTGACGCCGTCGATCGATAGCGCCGGCACCGCTGCCGCTTCCGGCTGCGACGCCGCCTGTGCCTCGGGAATTGGAGCGGGGCTGGTCATGGCGCGATCGCGATGCCCCAGGGCAATTCGCCGACCTGAATGGTCTTGATCACCTTCTGCGCGGCGACGTCGATGACCGAGACGTCGTTCGACACGCCATTGGTGGTGAGCAGATATTTTTCGTCGGGCGTGAACGCCATGTGCCAGACCCGCTGCCCGACCAGCAGGTATTTCGTCACCTTGCGCGAGGCAACGTCGACCACGGCGATGCGGTTGGCGGGGCCGAGCGCGACGAAGGCGGTCTTGTCGTCCTTGGTCATGCCGATGCCGACCGGCTGGATCGCCTCTTTCCGCAGGCCCGGAATCTCGAAGGTGACCTTGCCGATCACCTCGTGCTTTCCGGGATCGACGATGGAGACGGTGCCGCCGATCTCGGAGGAGATCCACACTTCGGACGCGTCATGCTTGAATTCGGCAAAGCGCGGCCGCGCATCGACCAGCACGTTGGCCACAATCTGGCGCGAGGCGGTGTCGATGAAATGCGCCATGTTGGTCGTTTCCGACGTGTTGATCAGGGTCTTGCCGTCGGGGCTGATGGTCATGCCCTCGGGCTCGACGCCGACCTGGATGTCGCCGAGACGGGAGCGTTTTTCCAGGTCGATCACGGTGACCGTATTGTCGTTCTCGTTGGCGACATAGAGAATTTTTCCCGCCGCATCTTGGGCGAACAGCTCGGGATCGGGGCCCGAAGGCAGGCTGTCCACCACGCCTTGCGTCTTGGCGTCGATCATCTGGATGGTATCGTCGTCGCCGACTGCGACCATCACGAACTTGCCGTCGCGCGTGAAGTCGATGCCGCGCGGGCGCTGGCCGACCTTGATGGTCTTGGTCACGGTCCAGCTGTCGGTATCGATCACCGAGACCGTGTTGCTCTTCTCGTTCGAGACATAGGCGATGAAGGCATGCGCGGGCGCCGCCGCCAGCGCCAGGCCGGACAGAAGCCCCACACGCCACATCCGCAACATTTGCGTCCTCACTTCAGCTTGCATTTGCTCTCCGGACGATCATAGCCGAGCGTGTCGAGCTCGGAGACCTGATGCAGAAATCCCTCCTGCGGCGACACCGACACCACCATGCGGCCGTCGACCAGCAGGATCGGCTGGCGCAGCTGGAGATTCCAGTCGCGCAAGGTGAGCCGCGTGCCCTTGAAGGCGGCGACCGAAAAGTCCGGGCCCTTGATGAAGTCCGTCACCTTCTTGACGTCGCCGGAATTGGTGCGCGAGGTCGCTTCGCCGATCATGCGGGCGGCGGTCCAGGCCTGCATGTCGAGCGCGGTCATGCGCCGCGAATTCAGCTTCATGAAGCGGTTCTGCATCTGGATCGCGCCCCACTGGTCCTGCGCCGCGTCCCAGCTGCGCGGCACGAGGCCGGCCGAGCCCGCGACGGGGCGGGCGTCCCAGGTGCGGTAGGGCAAATAGGCGCCGAACACCTCGCTCTCGTCGGCGGCAACCAGCACGTCATAGGCGGGCGCGCCTTGCGTGAACACCGGCATCTGGCGCTGGATCAGCGTCACGCCACTATCGGTGCGCCGCGCGCCGCCCTTGTCCTCGAAGGTCTTCTCCTGGACGATCTTGGCGCCGAACCGCGTCGCGGTGCGCCGGAGCGCGTCCGCGAACAGCTTGTCCTCGTCATGCGAGCCGACGACGAGCAGCCAGCGCGACCACTTCTTCCAGACCAGATACTGGCCGAGCGCATCGGCCAGCATCGCGCGCGTCGGCGCGGTGTGGATGACGTTGGCGCGGCAATCGGCCTCGCGCAGCCGCTCGTCGATCGCGCCAGCATTGAACAGCAGCGTGCCGCGGTCGCGCAGGGCGTCCGCGACCTTCAGCAGCGCATCGGCCGGCAGATCGGTGATGATGAAGCTGTTCTTGTCCGCGAGCGCGGTTGCGGCCTGCACCGGGTCTTCGCCTTCCTTGATGCGACGCTCCTCCAGCTCGAAGCGCTGGCCGAGGAATTTACCGGTGGTGTTATTGTCCTCGATCGCGAGGCGCGCGCCGGCGAGGCCGTCATTCTCCGCAGGGAGGTCGACCAGCGACAGCGTCGATCGGGTGCCGGTGACGCCGAGATAGCCGACACCGATCAGGGCAGGCTCCGCCGCGAGCGCACTCGTCGCAGCAAGACCAAAGCCGATCAGACCGACCAACCATCGGATCATGTTTCCTCCAGGCACTCTCCCCCGCTTGACCGCCGGTAGAGAATTGTCTCTGCTAAAGCATGACCAATTTGTCAGGGCATGCAACCCCGCATTTCGTCCCCGCGCGCATGAGGACTGGAATCACGATCATGCGAGCGCTGATATGTTTTGCGGCTTTGCTGTTGACGGGCTCGATCGCGCGCGCCGATCCGCCGAAGCTGGCCGTGTTCGATTTCGAGCTGATCGACACCAGCCTGCCGGGCGAGTTCTACGGCTCCAGGCCGGAGGAGGCGCGGCTCGTGCTCGTCAGCGATCAGCTGCGCAAGGAACTGGCTGACTCCGGCAGGTTCCAGGTGCTCGATATCGCGCCTGTCAGGGACGCGGCCCGCCACGCCAATCTGCAGGCCTGCGGCGGCTGCGACCTCAAGCTCGCCGAACAGCTCGGTGCCGAGCTCGAGATCACCGGCATGGTGCAGAAGGTCTCGAACCTGATCATCAACCTCAACATCTACCTGCGCGACGTGAAGACGGGCGCCATGATCGCAGCGGCCAGCGCCGACATGCGCGGCAATACCGATGAAGCCTGGACGCGCACGATGAGCTATCTGATCCGCAACAGGCTGCTGGCGCCGAATTACGGCAAGCGGGAGTAGGGCGGGAATAGCTCGCCGCTACGGCGGTGCACCCTCGCCCCTTGTGGGAGAGGGTGGCTCGCCGCGATAGCGGCGAGACGGGTGAGGGGTATCTCTCCGCGAGTCCAACTCTCACCGAAATCGCCGAGCGAACCCCTCATCCGGCGCTTCGCGCCACCTTCTCCCACAAGGGGAGAAGGGAAGAAGCAGCGTGCGCTTGGCGCGCACAGCACTCACCCCTTCAGCTTCTCCGCATGCCAGTGCAGATGATCGCCCATGAAGGTTGAGATGAAGTAGTAGCTGTGGTCGTAGCCCGGCTGACGCCGCAGGGTCAGCGGGATGCCCGCCTTGCCGCAGGCGGCTTCGAGCAGTTCGGGCTTGAGCTGTTCTTTGAGGAAATTGTCGGCCTCGCCGACATCAACCAGGAAGCCGGAAAACTTGGCCCCGTCCTCGATCAGCGCCACCGTGTCGTGGCTGCGCCAGGCGTCCTTGTTCGGTCCGAGATAGCCGGTCAGCGCCTTGGTGCCCCAGGGCACCAGCGAGGGCGCCACGATCGGCGCGAACGCGCTTGCCGCGCGGAAGCGGTGCGGGTTGCGCAGCGCCACCGTCAGTGCGCCATGGCCGCCCATCGAATGGCCCATGATCGATTGCCGCTTGGCATCGACGGGAAAATTTCCCGCCACCAGCTTGGGCAATTCGTCGGTGACATAGCTCCACATGCGATAATTGCGTGCGAACGGCTCTTGCGTGGCGTCGACATAGAAGCCGGCCCCGAGGCCGAAATCATAGGCGTTGTTGGCATCACCCGGCACGTCTGGTCCGCGCGGGGAGGTGTCGGGCGCGACGAAGATCAGGCCGAGCTCGGCGCAGGCCTTTCGGAATTCGCCCTTCTCGGTGACGTTGGCATGCGTGCAGGTGAGGCCGGAGAGATACCAGACCACCGGCAGCTTGGCGCCCTCGGCATGCGGGGGGACATAGACCGAGAACACCATGTCGGTTCCCGTCGCCTGGCTGGCATGGCGATAGACACCCTGCACGCCGCCGTAGGATTTGTTGGTCGAGACAGTCTGAATCGTCATGCCTTCACTCCGTGGCATCTCACCACATCAAGATTGCAACGCTTATGTGACCGAAATTTGTGGCCTCGTCAGGCGACGCCGCTGTCGATCGCCAGCCGCACCAGCTCGACCGAGGTCTTCACGCCGAGCTTCTGCCGCATGATGGACGAGGTGTTGGCGACCGTCTTGTACGACGATTGCACCAGCCAGGCGATCTCGGACAGGCTTTTTCCCGCGCTCAGCAGCCGCAGGATCTCCATCTCGCGCGCGTTCAGCTTGGACAGCGGGCTTTGCGCCAGCGTCGGCCCCGCAAAAGCGATGCTGCGCGCGATCGCGCTCGGCAGATACGTGCCGCCGCCGCCCACGGCGCGGATCGCCTCGACGAGGTCGTCGGGGTCGCCGGTCTTGGAGACGTAGCCCTTGGCGCCGCATTCGATCGCGCGCGCGGCGAAGGCCGGATCGTCGTTCATGCTGAACATGATGATGCGGGCCTCGGGCGCGCGCTCCAGGATGCGGCGCGCGAGCTCGAAGCCGGAGACCGTCGGCAGATTGATGTCGATGATGCAGAGGTCCGGACGCTCGACGATGAAGACGCACTCGCCGTCCTCGGCGTCGGCGGCCTCCAAAATCTCGATCTCGCCCTCGTCGGCCAGCACGGCGCGGCAGCCGGAGGCAACAATGGGATGATCGTCGACGATGAGAATGCGCATAGGCGTTTCCTTGACAGCGCCGGCCTGTTTCGCGCCCGGCCGGGATTGCTGTACGCTTCCGATTAGATATCCGCCGCTTCGTCCCTGTCAACGTCATCGGGCAGTGGCGGAAGGCTTCGCGAGGCACGAGCGACACCCATGTGGCAAAATCTATCCTTGCGCGGGCGCATCAACCTGTTGCTGGCGCTCCTGCTGGCGCTGGGGCTCGCCGTCAATATCGGCCGCCAGGTCGCGGAGGCGGGGCCCCGCGTGCAGGCCGAGGACCAGAGCGTGATCCGTCTCGCGCGCGAATTCATCGAGATGATCGTGGCCGATCTCAACGAGGCGCCCGATCCGGATGCCAAATTGAACCAGATCGCGCGCGACCTCAGCCGTCTGCGCCATGTCAGCATCACGCTCCGCGATGCGGGCGGCAATCCGCAGACGCCGCGCCGGCTTGACCTTGAGTCCGACACGCGCGGCCCGCCGGCCTGGTTCGTCAGCCTGGTCCACCCCGAGCAGACCGCGGTGAGCGTGCCGGTGTCGATCCACGGCAAGCCCGGCTCGCTCCTGATCACCTCGCATCCGGATGACGAGATCGCCGAGATATGGGACGGCATCGTGACCCAGCTCGAGGTCGGCTCGGTGATCGCGCTGGCGCTGTTCTTCCTGATGATGAATGTGGTCGGCCGGGCGCTGGCCCCGCTCCAATCGCTCGCGGAGGCCATGGGGAAGCTCGAGGGCGGACATTACGACGCCCGCGTCGCACCGGGCGGCGCGCCCGAGCTCGCGGCGATCTGCACCAGGCTCAACCATCTTGCGGTCACCCTGGGCGAGGCGGTCGAGGACAAGCGGAAGCTTGCCGAACGCGCGGTGTCGCTCCAGGACGTCGAGCGCAAGGAGATCGCGCGCGAGCTTCATGACGAGTTCGGGCCGTATCTGTTCTCGCTGCGCGCGCACGCTACCGCACTGGCAAAGCAGGCGGACGGACGCGTTCCCAGCGCGGAGGCCGTGCGCAAACATGGCAGCGCCATGCTGGAGCAGATCAACGCGCTGCAGCAGTTCAATCGCCGCGTGCTGGAGCGCCTGCGCCCGGTCGGCCTTGCCGAGCTCGGCCTGCGCCAGGCTCTGGAATCGCTGTCGCGGCTGTGGCGGGAATCCCATCCCGACGTCGCGATCGAGACGTCGATCTCGCCCGCGCTGGGCGCGACGGGCGAGACCGCCGACCTCACCATCTATCGCATCGTGCAGGAGGCGCTCACCAACGTGTTCCGCCATGCCGGCGCGACCTCGGTCAATGTCGTGATCGAGCCCGCGGAGCAGATGGCTCACGATGGCCGCGTCTGCGCCCGGGTGCGGGTCAGCGACAATGGCCGCGGCATGGAGCCGGACCAGAAGCTCGGCTTCGGCCTCGTCGGCATGCGGGAGCGGATTCTGGCGCTGGGAGGCACGCTCAACGTCGTCTCCGGCGCCGGTGGCTTGACCGTGGAAGCGCTGGTTCCAACCGCGGCTGCCTGATCGTGCCCGAAGGGGTCGGGAAAAATTCCCGATTTGGTCGGGAAAACGGGCGCGGATAAGGCCCGACCTTTTGTGGCTGGCGCACCAATTGCGGCCGAATACACTAGCCTCAACCAATCGGCGAAAATCAAAACAGCCGGCGGTGACGGATGGGAAGGCGGGGATGGGCAAGGTTCTTTCGTTCAGGCGTCGTTTGCTGATGGCCTCGGTGTCGACCGGGCTGCTCTCGGGGATGGTTTTCGCGAATCCCGCCGCCGCGGCGCCGGAGGAGGAGACCAACGTCCAGAATCTGCCGGCGGTGGAAGTGGCCGCGCCGCCGCCGTCGGTGGCGAGGCGTGTCGCGCCGACCCGGCCGGTTGCGCGGATAGGAGCGTCGGAATCCGCGGCTCCTAGGACGCGCATTTACGTCTACCCGACCTCGCCAGGCACCGGCCGGGGTCTCGACGTCGACAAGGTCCCGTCGGCGATCAATGCCGTCGATCCAAGCCAGATCAAACGCACCGGCTCGCTCAGCATCACCGACGCGCTGCGCGACAACATTCCCGGCGTTAACATCAGCGAGGTCACCGGTAATCCCTTCACGCCGGATATCGAATTCCGCGGCTTCGTTGCCTCGCCCGTGGTGGGCACGCCGCAGGGCCTTGCCGTGTACCAGAACGGCGTTCGCATCAACGAAGCCTTCTCGGACGCCGTTAACTGGGACCTGATCCCGACCGCTGCGATCAGGTCAGTGACGCTGGTGACCAACAATCCCGCCTTCGGCCTCAACGCGCTGGGCGGCGCGCTCAATCTGCAGATGAAGGACGGCTTCACCTATCAGGGTGCCGAGATCGACATCATGGGTGGCTCGTTCGGCCGCATCCAGGGCTCGGCGCAATGGGGCAAGACCGTCGACAAGAATTTCGGCGTCTACGGTGCGCTGGAAGGTTTGCGCGACAACGGCTTCCGCAACTTCTCGCAGTCGACCGTGCGGCGCTTCTACGGCGATATCGGCTACAAGGCCGGCGACAGCGAATTCCACGCCAATATGGGCGTCGCCAAGAACGATTTCGGCGCCAGTGCCACCGTTCCAGCCGAGCTGCTCGATAAATATTGGGGCGCGACCTACACCACGCCGCAGACCACCTCCAATCGCGTCGGCTATCTCAACCTGACCGGAAAGGCCGATGCAACGCCGACCTGGACGCTCGAAGGCACTGCGCATTTGCGCAGGTTCGAGCAGAAGATCGTCGACGGCAATCCGACCGACGCGCAGGAGTGCGCCATCGATCCGGCACTGCTGTGCTTCGGCGACGACACCACGCCCGCCAACGGCGCAGGCGGCGTGCAGCTCGCCAATCCCTTTGCGCCGGGCACCATCCTCGGCGAGATCGACCGAGGCTCGATCCGTTCGACCACCTTCGGCGTGTCGGGGCAGGCCACCAACACCGACCAGCTGTTCGGCCACGAAAACCGCTTCGTGATGGGCACGAGCTATGACGCCAGCGTCACGCGCTACAATGCGACCGCCGAGATCGGCTCGATGGGAGAAAACTACGTCGTCAGCGGCAGCGGCGTCTTTCTCGGCGCGACGCCCGTGGCCGATCCCATTGCAGGCCCCGTCTCGCTGAGGACCGTCAACCAATATAACGGCCTCTATGCGATGGACACGTTCAACGTCACGGATGCCTTCGCCATCACCGGCGGCGGCCGTTTCAACGCGGCACGCATCAGCCTCGAGGATCAGCTTGGCTCCGCCCTCAATGGCGACCATACCTTCACCCGCTTCAACCCGGTGATCGGCGGCACCTACAAGATCACTTCCGAGCTGACCGCCTATGCCGGCTATTCGGAGGCGAACCGCGTGCCGACGCCGCTCGAGCTCGGCTGCGCCGATCCGACCCGGCCCTGTCTCATCGCGGCGTTCCTGGTTGCGGACCCTCCTTTGAAGCAGGTGGTGTCCAAGACGATCGAGGCCGGTCTTCGCGGCACCAAGGAGCTGAACATCGGCACCCTCGGCTGGAAGATCGGCGGCTTCCGCGCCACCAATTACGACGACATCGTCGCGGTGCCCGTGGTCGGCCGAACCGGCTTCGGCTATTTCTCCAATGTCGGCCGGACGCGCCGGCAGGGCCTCGAGGCCGAGGTCAACATCAAATCGCCGACGCTGCAGTTCCAGGCGAGCTACTCATTCGTCGACGCGCGCTATCTTGACCCGCTCGAGCTCGGCTCGGAAAGCCCGTTTGCCGATCCGGCGATCGACACCATCCACGTTTCGCCCGGCAACCAGCTCCCCGCCATTCCCCGCCATCGGGTCAAGGTCGGCGTCGACTATGCGGTGACCGACGTCTGGAAGGTCGGTGGCAACGCGCTGTTCGTCTCCAGCCAGTACGTTGTCGGGGATGAGTCGAACCAGTTCGCGAAGCTGCCGTCCTACACGGTGTTCAATCTCCACACCTCCTACCAGGTGGCGAAGAACATCCAGCTCTATGGCAAGGTCGACAACATCTTCGACAAGCGCTACGTGACCTACGGCCAGTTCTTCGACCGTGGCGCCTTGCCCAACTTCACCAATGGCGGCAACGACTTCACCGACCCTCGCTCGCTGAGCCCGGCGAGGCCCCGGGCCTTCTATGCGGGGATGCGGGTGACGTTCTAGCTGCCGAGGCGCAGCTCCCGGCGTCCGGGCGGAGAGTTCCGCGACACCGCGCCGGATCGCTTGCGTAGAATATCCCGCTTCCGGCATCATGCGGCCGGAGGTTCGCTTTGCCGTGTCGTTGAAAAATCCGGATGCCGTCGCCGCTATCGTTGCAGCGCTCAGACATAATTATGGTGACGAGGTCGCGCGCCTCATGCTCATCGAGGGCATGAGCCTCGCCAACCTGATCGATGCGATGTCTGCCGGGCCCCTGTCGCACCGCGATGCCATCAAGGCCATCACCGACGGGCTGGACGACTTTGTCATTTCACCCGACCTCGGCCTCATGTGGCACCTCAAATACATCTACGGAGATGAGCCCGGCTCCCTGCACGTCGTCGACATGGAGATCGCCACGCCGAATGGCACGCTGGGAAGCGAGGATATCTGGCTGCGCCTGTCTGCCTAAAGGAGAGGCCGCTCTTCGCCGGCCGCACGGGTTTACCAATCAGCAACCATCGCAAATGATCTGAAAAGTTTAACGAAACTGCCCGGCGTTCTCTGCGTCAGTTTGTCGGAGGGTTCATCTGATGACAGAACGCCAATTGAGAGAGCAGGAATGCCAGCTCGCGCGTTATCGGCATTTGGAGCGGGAGGTGACGGATCCGCTCGCCGCAGGTCTGCTTCACAGCATCGTCGAGGAGCTTGAAGCCGAGCTGCGCAAGGACTGTCCGCATTGGCACGGGCCGCGCGATTAACGCTTTGTTAGCGCTAATCGTGCGGATGATCGCGCGGGAATGCCAGGGGAGACTGCTCCCATGTTGAAGGACGGTACATACGCGGCGTGGTACCAGACGCCGCTCGACCAGGGGACCGGAATCGTCCACGTCGCGGACGGACAGATCTGGGGTCGCGACAGTCTGATGACATATCACGGCTCGTGCCAGGTCGACGGAGACCGCTTCACCGCCACCGTGTCGACGAAGCGTCACACCGATGGCCGTGTCACGGTGTTCGGTGTGGAAGACGAACTCACCTTGATCATCGAGGGAAACTGTCCCGGCAAGATCGCGACCTACGTTGCGACGGCACAACAGGTGCCGGGAATGGTGCTCCAGGGGACGCTCATTCTCACCGAGCAGCAGTCGCCGGTGCTCGAACGCCCCGAGCCGCGTCCGGCGTTCAATCCCGACAAGCTGCCAAAGTTGCCCAGGCGCTCGCGCTGAACGAGGCAACGGCCCCAGCCGTCCGATCGCGTTGAACCGGCATCTCGCCGGCGGCGAACCCGCGACCCAATAATTCCAGCTTCACGGTCGCGTTCGTTGTTGCGGGCCGCGACCGCCGTCTGATTGCATCAGGGGGCGCGTTGCGCTCGCTGCCCTGCGCGTGTTGTGCCCGGCGAAATCATGACGTCCTTGTGTGCGGAGAAGCGGATCCGACGCGCTGACGTGCATTATTTCTCCGGGCGAGGCGATCGTTCGCAGCGGAAAACCAAGTTCAATTTATCCCGCGCTCCCTATTCTTGCTAGGGTAGATATATTTCCATCACACAACCGATTAACGGGTTGTTAGAAGACTCTATCCCAAATAGCTTGCAAGGATAACAACAACCCTGCCGGGTTCGAATCCCCGGAGTCTTCGCGTGCATGTACCGGCTCTCTCGACGGCAGAGAATTTCAGCGCTCGCAACACCCGCTCTGATCGGTCGGTCGCGACGGTCGTGTTCGCCCTGCTGGCCATCGCGTCGCTTCTCCCGACGCTGCTAGCTCCGATTCCGGCGATGGGCGATTACGTCAATCACCTCGCCCGCATGTATCTTCTCAGCGAAATGGGCGCCGCGGATGCCAATCCCTATTATCAGGCGGCTTGGGCTTTCTATCCGAACCTGGCGATGGATTTGGTGGTGCCGTGGATGGCGCGGCTGGTCGGCGCCGAGATCGCCACCCGGCTGTTCCTCCTTTTCAGCCAGACATTGATAGTCGGCGGCGCACTGGCGCTCGAATGGGTTGTGAAAGGACGCATTCATCTCGCCGGTTTCGCGGCGCTCATGTTCCTCTACTGCCTTCCGTTCTCGTGGGGCTTCATCAATTTCGAATGCGCCCTCGGCATCGCACTCTGCGGCATTGCCGTCTATCTCGCCGTTGCCGAGCAACAAGTGCCCTTACGTCTCGTCGTCAACACCGCATCCGTCGTGGTGCTGCTAGCGGCGCATTTCTTTGCCCTCGGGGTCTATGGCGCGACGCTCGGCTTCTATGAGCTGTGGCGCGCCTTCGGCCGAAAGCGTCCTGCGCGCGATGTCGCACTCCGGCTCATCGCGCTCGCCACACCGGCCGTCGCGTCGTTGGTCGTCATGCGGCTGAACGCCGGCTCTGTCGGAAGCGAGGGAACCTTTTGGAGTTTTGACCACAAGCTGCTCTGGCCGTTCTTCATCATGAACGGCTACAGCATGGCCGTGTCGGGGATGAGCGCGATCGTGCTGATGGTCGCGCTGTATGCCGCCGCCAGATGCAGCGTGCTGGAGCTCAAGTCCGCCGGGATCTGGATCGCAGCCGGCTTCGCGCTGCTCTATCTTGCAATTCCGCCAAGGCTGTTCGGCACGTCGTTTGCGGATATCCGGGTTCTGCCCGCGGCCGCCTTGATCCTTCCGGCCTTCTGCTCGCTGTCATTGCCGTCTCGTCGATGGACGATCGCTGCGCTCGTGCTTGTCGCAGGCATCACGCTCGCCAATCTCGGCGTCGTGCTCGAGGTCTGGCTGTCCTACCGTTCGGACTATTCGGCCATCATCGACTCGTTTCAGCATATCGACCGTGGCGCGAAGATACTGATCGGGACCAGCGCGGACAGCGAGGACCCGCCGTTCGAGGACCTCACTCAATATCCGATCTATTATGCGCCGACGCTCGCCGTGCATTATGCGAACGCTTTCGTATCGAACGTATTCGCCGAAACGGGCAAGCAGCCGGTTCAGGCGCGCGCCGAGGTCCGCCGTCTCGCCATTCCCAATGACGGGCCGGTGCCGATACGCCTGCTGAGCGCAATTGCCGCAGCAAAGACGACGGTGCCCGATGACACCCTCGTCGTCCGCAACTGGTATCGGGATTACGACTATCTCTATCTGGTTGGCCCAGCCATCACCAACCCGCTGCCGGACCTGCTGCAGGAATTGGACAGGTCCGCCCGCTTCGCTCTCTACAGGATTCGCCGCGCACCTTAGCGAAGGAGCGAGGAGGCACCTCAAAAACGAGGGCCATGCGCCAGGTGCAGCAATTCTGCAGCTCAGCCCTCGGCTCGCCGGCTTCTCAAACCGCCCCGGACTCGCCATTGTGCGCCCGCAACAGGTCGGAAGTGGAGCTGCATCAATGTCGGACAAGGTCTCGCGTCGCCGGTTCGCGAAACTCGCGGGGCTGTCTGCTGCGAGCCTGGCAAGCCCGCCCGGCATCGCGGAAGCCAAGCCGGCCGCGTCGCTGCGCAACAATGGCGGCTTTCCGGCCGGCTTCGTCTGGGGCACCGCGACCTCGTCCTATCAGGTCGAGGGCGCGGTCAACGAGGACGGGCGAGGGGCCTCGATCTGGGACAAGTTCGTGCGCATCCCCGGCAAGATCGAGGACGGCACTACTGGCGACCGCGCCAACGAGCACTATCACCGCTACAAGGAGGACATCGTGCTGATCAAGGCGCTCGGCTGCAAGGCCTACCGCTTCTCGGTGGCCTGGCCGCGGCTGTTTCCGGACGGTGATGGCAAGCCGAACCCGAAAGGGCTCGACTTCTACAACCGTCTGATCGACGAGCTCCTGAAGAACGGCATCGAGCCCTGGCTGACGCTCTATCATTGGGATCTGCCGCAATCGCTTCAGGATCGCTTCGGCGGCTGGCGCTCGCAGGAGACCTGCAAGATCTTCGGCGATTATGCCGGCTATGTCGCAGCTCACCTGACCGACCGGGTCAAGAACGTCTTCACGCTGAACGAGAGCGGCCGCTTCGTCTATTTCGGCTACGGTATCGGCATCGACGCGCCGGGGCAGACGCTGCCGCAGGCCGAGGTCAACCAGATCAGGCACAACAGCGCTCTGGCCCACGGGCTCGCGGTGCAAGCGGTGCGCGCCCATGGCCGCCGCGGCACCCGGGTGGGCCCGGCCGAGAACATCGATGCCTGCGCGCCCGCGATCGACACGCCGGAGAACGTCCGGGCCGCCGAGATCGCGCTGCGCGAGATGAATGCCGGCTATCTCAACGTCATCATGACGGGCCGCTACACCGACGCGTTCCTGAAATATGCCGGCGCCAACGCGCCGAAATACACCGATGCGGAGCTCAAGATCATCTCTTCGCCGGTCGACTTCCTCGGCCTCAACATCTACGCGCCGCAGAACTATGTGGTGGCCTCCGACCAGGGCGCGGGGTTCATGCCGCTGCCGATTCCGAAATCGTTCCCGCACATGAATTCGGACTGGCTGCGCGTCGGGCCGGAGACGCTCTACTGGGTGCCGAAGCTGGCGGCAAAGATCTGGAAGACGGATGCGATCTATATCAGCGAGAACGGCGCCTCCGGCGACGACGTCGTCACGCCCGACGGCAAGATCTACGACACCGACCGCATCATGTATCTGCGCAACTATCTTGCCCAGCTCCAGCGTGCCACGGCCGAAGGCGTGCCGGTGCGCGGCTATTTTCTCTGGAGCCTGATGGACAATTTCGAATGGGTGTACGGGCTGAACAAGCGCTTCGGGCTGTACCATGTCAATTTCGACACCCAGGTCCGCACGCCAAAACTCAGTGCCAGCTTCTACCGCAACGTGATCGCGAAGAACGCGGCGGGAGCGTGAGCACCTCCCTCGCGCTGAGTTCGTCATGGCCGGGACAAGCCCGGCCATGACGCCGCGGAGGCTTTCGCTCAGCGGAAAATCCAGTGAGGAATGGAAGAGGGCATCTCACGCTCCGCATTGACTCTCCTCGCCCCCTTATCCAAAACCGTCCTCAACAACCCATAACAAGAGGACAACGCCCATGGCTGACGCACTGATCATCGATGCCTGCCGGACCCCGCGCGGTGTCGGCAAGGCCGGCAAGGGAGCGCTTTCGGGCATTCATCCGCAGCAGCTCGGCGCAACCGTGCTGCGCGCCCTCGCGGAGCGTACCGGCATCAATACGGCCGACGTCGACGACATCGTCTGGGGCTGCAGCGCGCAGGTCGCAACCCAAGGCGGCGATCTCGGCCGGATGTCGGCGCTCGATGCCGGCTACGACGTGCGCGCCAGCGCCGTGACGCTGGATCGATTTTGCGGTTCCGGCATCACCAGCGTCAACATGGCCGCGAACTCGATCATGGCCGGCGCGGAAGACCTCGTCATCGCCGGCGGCTGCGAGATGATGTCGATGGAGGGACGCCGCGGCTCCGGTCCGATGATGATGGACAACGGCAATCTGCACCTGCGGGCAATACATCCGCAGTCGCATCAGGGTGTCTGCGCGGACGCGATCGCGACCATGGAAGGGATCACGCGGCGGGATGTCGACGCGCTTGGGCTGGAAAGCCAGAAGCGCGCCGCGCATGCGATCGCGAACGGCCACTTCAAGAAGAGCCTCGTGCCCGTCCACCGCGAGGACGGCAGCCTCGCGCTCGATCACGAGGAGTATCCGCGGCCGCAGACCACGATGGAGGGGCTGAGCAGCCTGAAGCCGGCCTTCCCCGCGATCGCGGACTACGCGCTCGACGACAAGGGAACGACCTATCGCGGTCTGATCCTGCAGAAATATCCTGACCTCGAGATCGACTTCATGCACCACGCCGGCAACTCCTCCGGCGTCGTCGACGGCGCTGCCGCGATCCTGCTGGCCTCGCCCGCCTATGCCAGGGCGCACGGCCTCAAGGCCCGTGCTCGCGTGGTCGCGATGGCGAACATGGGGGACTCGCCGACCCTGATGCTGAACGCGCCGGTGCCGGCGACGCACAAGGTGCTGGCGAAGGCGGGCCTCGCCGTCGACGACATCGACCTGTTCGAGATCAACGAGGCCTTCGCGGTGGTGGCGGAAAAATACATCCGCGATCTCAAGCTCGATCGCGCCAAGGTCAACGTCAACGGGGGCTCGATCGCGCTCGGCCATCCCATCGGCGCCACCGGCTCGATCCTGATCGGCACCGTGCTCGACGAGCTCGAACGGCGTGACTTGAAGCGTGGTCTCGTCACAATGTGCGCCGCCGGCGGCATGGCGCCCGCCATCATCATCGAGCGCGTCTAGCCGATCGCCGCGTCACTTTCTCCCTGTTTTTACGGGGAGGAAGACCGCGATATGCACTCCGGACCTTATTTTTCAGGGTGAATCACGCGCCTCCTTTCACAAAGAGGCCGGTCGTCGCTTGTCGAAAGCGGCGAATCAGTTCTAGCAAGATGTCGTACGGGCCTTTGAAACAAGGCAAAATCCGCTGCTTGAGGTTTCTTCCACTCCGGAAGCAGCTAAAAAGCAGGGTTTTTTGTCGGATGGGGGCAAAAAAGCCCGTAAAACCGCGACAAAACTGTGCAGAAGGCTATAGGCCTTCGCCGGTTGGTCTAATATGCAGCCGTCACGAATCAGAGGAGACACGATGGCCACCCAGATGTCCAAATCGCAGTTGATCGAAAAGATTGCGACCGCTACCGAGCTTTCCAAGCGCGACGTCAAGAACGTCATGGAGACGCTGACCGACGTTGGTCACAAGGAGCTCAAGAAGAACGGCCTGTTCCTGGTGCCGGGCTTCGCCAAGTTCGTCGTCATCAAGAAGCCCGCGACCAAGGCTCGCAAGGGCACCAACCCGTTCACGGGCGAAGAGATGATGTTCAAGGCCAAGCCGGCCCGCAAGATCGTCCGCGCCCGCCCGGTCAAGGCGGCCAAGGACGCCGTGGGCTAACAACGCAAAGGCCCCCTCGGATTAGAGGGGGCCTTTTGTTTGGGGCAGCCGCGAGGGCCTGAGACGGAGGGCTCAACCCTTGCGGCGCTTCACCCGGACCGGGACAGGCTGAAGCCGCGGCTCGGGTCCTGCAAGCGCATCGCGCACCCGATCGACGGCACGATCGAGCAGCTGGCGCAGCCGCTGCGTTGTCCGCGATCGCTTCGCTTCTTCCAATAGTTTCTTCATCGCATTCACTCCGCGGCTTCTGCCTTGGTATCGATCTTCGCATCGATCTTGGCCTCGGCCGGCTCGAGTGCCGCGGCGATGGCTTCGTCGACGCGCTCCAGCCAGATGAATTCGAGGTTGTCCCGCGCGCTCTTCGGGATGTCGTCGTAGTCCCGCTTGTTGCGCGCCGGCAGCATCACCCGCTTCAGGCCGGCGGCGGCAGCCGCCACCACCTTCTCCTTGATGCCGCCGACCGGCAGCACCAGGCCGCGCAGCGAGATCTCGCCGGTCATGGCGGTGTCGCTGCGCACCGTGCGGTTGGTGAGCAGGGACGTCAGCGCCGTGAACATCGCAACGCCCGCGCTCGGCCCGTCCTTCGGGGTCGCCCCCGCCGGCACGTGAACGTGGATGTCGCTCCTCTCGAACGCTTGCGGATCGATGCCGAGCTGCGAGGCCTTGCTCTTCACCAGCGTCATCGCCGCCTGCACGCTCTCGCGCATGACGTCGCCGAGCTGGCCGGTCAGGATCATCCCGCCCTTGCCGGGCACCTTCGATGCCTCGATGAACAGGATGTCGCCGCCGACCGGCGTCCAGGCAAGGCCGGTCGCCACGCCCGGAACGCTGGTGCGCTGCGCGATCTCGCCTTCGAAGCGCGGCTGTCCGAGCACCGTGACAATGTCCTTCGACGCCACCACGACCTTGGATGCCGTGCCCTCGGCGACTTGCACCGCGGCATGGCGGAACAGCTTGCCGATCTCGCGCTCGAGGTTCCGCACGCCGGCCTCGCGGGTGTAACCCTTGACCACCAGCTTCAGCGCCTCCGGCTCGATCTCGGCCTGCTCGGCCGTCAGGCCGTTGGCCTCGAGCTGCCGCCGCACCAGATAGCGCTTCGCGATCTCCAGCTTCTCGTCCTCGGTGTAACCGGCAAGGCTGATCAGCTCCATGCGGTCCAGCAGCGGGCCCGGGATCTGGTCCAGCATGTTGGCGGTCGCGATGAAGACGACGCGCGACAGGTCGAAGGGCACGCCCAGGTAATTGTCCCGGAACGTTCCGTTCTGCTCGGGGTCGAGCACCTCCAGCATGGCGGCGGAGGGATCGCCCTGCACGCCACGCCCCATCTTGTCGATCTCGTCCAGCATCATGACGCAGGCCCGCGAGCCTGCCTTCTTGATGCCCTGGATGATGTTGCCGGGCAGGGCGCCGATATAGGTGCGCCGGTGACCGCGGATCTCGGCCTCGTCGTGGACGCCACCGAGGCTGACGCGCACGAAGGGGCGATCCATCGCGCGTGCGATGGATTGGCCGAGCGAGGTCTTGCCGACGCCGGGCGGGCCGACGAAGCACAGGATCGGCGCCTTGCCCTGCGGCGCCAGCTTGCGCACCGCCAGATATTCGATGATCCGAGTCTTGATCTTCTCCAGGCCGAAATGGTCGGCATCCAGGATGGCTCGCGCTTCCTTGATGTCGATCGGCTTCTCCGCGGGCAGCGCCCAGGGCAGCTCGATCAGCCAGTCGAGATAAGTGCGGACCATGCCGGCTTCGCCGGCAGCCTCCGGCATGCGCTCGTAGCGGCGCAGCTCCTTCCTGGCGTGCGCGTCGGCCTCCGGCGGCATGTTGGCCTTGGCGATGGCAGCAGTCAGCTCGGCGACCTCGGCCGCCTTGCCGTCGCCTTCGCCCAACTGGCGCTGGATGGTCGCCATCTGCTCGCGCAGGATCGCCTCACGCTGCCGCTCGTCGAAGGAAGCCTTGGTCTTCTGACCGATCTCGTTGGAGATGCGCAG
Source organism: Bradyrhizobium sp. U531 (assembly GCF_051710265.1). Taxonomy (NCBI): domain Bacteria; kingdom Pseudomonadati; phylum Pseudomonadota; class Alphaproteobacteria; order Hyphomicrobiales; family Nitrobacteraceae; genus Bradyrhizobium; species Bradyrhizobium sp. U531. Next base: position 218,116 of record NZ_JASVEN010000005.1, on the reverse strand, counting down.
CACCTCCAGCCGTTCGGCCAGATGCTTTGACACCTTCTCGACGCGCAGGGTGAGGTCGATGGTCTCCAAGACCTCCTGCTTGTCCTGCGGCTTGATGTCCATGAACGAGGTCGCCAGGTCCGCCAACGCGCCGGGCGCGCTGGTGCTCTGGAACATCGCGACCAGCTCGGGCGGCGCCTGCGGCAGCAGCTCGATCGCCTCGATGGCCTGGCGCTGCAGGTTCAGCGCCCGCGCCTCGATCTCGGGCGAGGTCGTGGTCGGTTCCGGGATCTGCTGGAAGCGCGCGACCGGGAACGGCGTCCCCGGCAGGAAGTCGAGGATGCGCGCGCGCTGCACGCCCTGGCAGACGATGTGATGCGTGCCGTCCGGCGCGGTGATGTAGCGCACGATGTTGGCGATGGTCGCGACCCGGTAGAGGTCGTCCGGCCCGGGCTCTTCGGTCTCGGGGCTGCGCTGCAGGACGATGCCGACCGGCCGCTGCTCGCGCAGCGCCTGCTGTGCGGCGGCGATGGACTTCGCCCGGCCGATCGTGATCGGCGCGATGGCGCCGGGGAACAGCACCATCTCGCGCACGGGGATGACGATCAGCGCGTCGTCGGGGATCTTCACGTCGGTGTTGGTCTGTTCGTTGTTCATCTGTTCGGTGGCCATGATCGACCTCAGGATTTGGCGAGACGCAGCGCGACGCAGCCGTCCATCACGAAGCGGCTGATGGCGTAGCGGCCAAGGGGCAATGCGATGCGGCGCTCAAAGCGCCCTTGCGGCAGCTCGAGCCGGTGGATGCGGGCGTTGCGGAGCTCCGGCGGCAGTGTGCGCTGGCCGGAGATGACGAGCACGCCGTCATGAATGACCGTCTCGACATTGTCCGGATTGACGCCGGGAAGCGCGACCAGGATCAGGAGCTCGTGCTCGGTTTCCAGCACGTCGATCGGCGGCTCCCAGCAGGCTTCCTGGCGGCCGAACTGCTGGCGCAGCCGGTCGGCGCGGGTCAGCGAGTCCAGGGCTTCGGACAGCATCCAGTCGAGGGGATTTTTCGGTTGCATGTTGGGGCTCGGGGGGTGGGAAAGCCTGCATATGGTGCCGGTTCCCCGGAAGTCCAGTGCGCAGGCGCCGACGTGCCATGCGCCGTCGTGCGATTGAAAAACAAACGCCGCGGCACGGGCCGCGGCGTTTGCTCAATCGGCAGCGGCGCGGATCAGGCCGCGTCGCGGTACTCTTCTTCCGCTTCCAGGTTGATCACGGACGTGGCGAGCTCGGTCAGCGAATGGTCGGTCGCCTCTTCCTCGTCCAGCGTCGCTTGAAGCAGCCTTGCTGCGTCCTGCATGCCGAGCTCCTCGGCCCAGGTGCGCAAGGTGCCGTAGCGCGAGATCTCGTAATGCTCGACCGCCTGGGCGGCGGCGAGCAGTCCCGCATCGAGGGCCGGCGCGCCCTTGAAGTCCTTCATGATCTCGGCACCCTCGTCGGTGATGCCGTTGATGGCTTCGCAGGGCTTGCCGCGCGCGGGCTTACCCAGCATCTTGAAGATCTGCTCCAGCCGCTTGACCTGACCCTGGGTCTCGCGCAGGTGCTTGTTGAAGGCCGCCGCGAGATCCTTCGATTGCGCCGCCTTGGCCATCTTCGGCAAGGTCTTGATGATCTTGTTCTCGGCGAAATAGATGTCCTTTAGCGTCTCCAGAAACAGGTCGCTCAGCATCTTCGGCGGCTGACGCGGACGGCGCGTCGCGGTCTTCTTCGTCGTTCGTTTCTTTGCTTTAGCCATACATCCTCCTCATGAGGTAACACGGGAAGGCCTCGCCCTCCTCAATCCACAGGCGATCAAAGCCGCTTCATGAATGAAAGTTCCAAACCGACATCCGCGCGCGACGATCGTTGGGAGCATTCCAATTCCACCGTCGGCCATCGTCGTCTCCGGTGATTTCCAAAGGGGATCGGCTGGGCTAAGTCAGCCCGGCCGCCATCGTTCCTGCGTCCAAGGACCACGCCGACCATGCTCGACTTCGCTCTGTCCGCCTTCGTCACGCTGCTGCTGGTGGTCGACCCTGTCGGGCTCGCGCCGGCCTTCCTGGCCGCCACGGGGGGAATGCCCGACAAGGTCAAGCGCATGATCGCGCTGCGGGCGCCGCTGATCGCGACCTCGATCCTGGTGGTGATCGCGCTGGTCGGAAACTGGCTGCTGCGCCAGCTCGGCATCGGCATCCCCGCCTTCCAGATCGCCGGCGGGCTGCTGCTGTTCGGCGTGTCTTACCAGATGATCTTCGGCGACCGTCCGCATCGCGAGGCCCGCGAGGCCGACAAGGCGACCTCGGAGCACGCCTCCGATGTCGCCGTGTTTCCCCTGGCCATTCCCATGATGGCCGGTCCCGGCGCGATCGCGACCACGCTGCTGCTCGCGGGCGATGCCGGCTATGGCGCGAGGCTCGCGATCATCATCGCGGTCGTCGTCGCGGTCTGCCTGATCTGCATGCTGTGCTTCGTCTCGGCTCACTTGATCGCGCGCACCCTCGGCCGCACCGGAAATGCCGTGCTCTCGCGCGTCCTCGGCATGCTGCTCGCCGCCTATTCGGTGCAGTTCGTGATCAACGGGATCGCGGCCGTCCGGACCAGCCTGTCATAGGACTGCGATATCACGCAAATCCGTTGATTTTGCCGTGCATTTTCGTGGTCTGGCGGGAGTCTCGCCCGGGGCAATGCAGGCTCCCGGCCGCTTTCGCTTGCACTGCCATGTCGCTTTGACGTACTCCCGATCCAACAAGCCCACCGTAAGGGAATCGGGATGTCGATGACAGCGGACGAGCTCGCCAAGAGACAGGCCATCATCGACGCCTGCCGGCGCATGAACGCGCTCGGCATCAACCAGGGCACTTCGGGCAACATCTCTGTCCGGCATGTGGACGGGCTCTTGGTGACGCCGACCAGCGTGCCCTATGAGGCCATGACGCCGGACCAGATCGTCTTCATGACCATGGACGGCGCCCACGCGCCTGCCCAGAAGCCGTCGAGCGAATGGCGCTTTCACCGCGACATCCTGAAGTCGCGGGGTGACGTCAACGCCGTCGTGCACGCCCATCCGACCTATTGCACCATCCTGGCGATCATGGGGATGGAGATTCCGCCGGTGCACTACATGATCGCCGCGGCAGGCGGCGACAGCATCCGCTGCGCGCCCTATGCGACCTTCGGAACCGCGGAGCTGTCCGAGCATGCGGTGCGGGCGCTGGAGGGCCGGCTCGCCTGCCTGCTCGACCATCACGGCATGATCACGATCGGCAAGACGCTGGACAAGGCGATGTGGCTGGCCGTCGAGGTCGAGACGCTGGCGCGGCAATATCACGGCTGCCTCCAGATCGGACAGCCGCCGCTCCTCGCCAGCGACGAGATCGAGCGGGTTCGCCAGCGCATGGCCGGCTACGGCCTGTCGGAAGGTTAGGGCGGGCGGTGTTCGTGCGGATCAGACATCTCACCGATCGCAAGGGATCCAACCGCGTCATGGTTCGGCTGCGCGCGCTGTTGCGCAGCAACGAGTTCTACCTGATCCCGCTGTCGCTGGTGATCGGCACACTCGCCGGCGCCATCGTGACGCTGATGGCCGAGATCGCGCAGATCGCTCATATGGTCATCTACGGCATTCCGGTCGACGTCCGCCTCTCTGCCAACGCCCGGGTCAGCCCCTGGGCGGCGCTGATCGCGCCTGCGCTCGGCGGATTGGCGCTCGGCATCATGGAATGGTCGCGGCGGCGGATGAAGATCTCGAGCGCGGTCGACCCGATCGAGGCGAACGCGCTGCGCGGCGGCAATCTGTCGATGCGGGACAGTGTCATCGTGTCGAGCCAGACGCTGATCTCCAACGGCTGCGGCGCCTCGGTCGGGCTCGAGGCCGGCTATACCCAGATCGGATCGGGCATCGCCTCGCTGTTCGGGAAGTTCTTCAACCTGCGCCGCAACGATCTTCGCCTGATGGTTGGTTGCGGCGCCGCCGCGGCGATCGCGGCGGCGTTCGGCGCGCCGATCACCGGTGCGTTCTACGCCTGCGAGCTGATCGTCGGCGTCTACTCTGTCGGCAGCGCAGCGCCGATCCTGGCGGCCTCGCTCGCCGGCGCGCTCACCGCACAATGGCTCGGCGGCGCGCCATATTCGCTGGAGATTCCCAAGGTCAGCGCCGTCGGCGTCGAGCAATATCTGGCCCTGATCGGGCTCGCGCTCGTCACCAGCGGCGTCGGCATCGCCGTGATGCGCTCCTCGCCGAATTTCGAACGCCTGTTCGCCTGGCTGCCGGTCTGGCTCCGGCCGGTGTTCGGCGGTCTCATCGTCGGCGGCTTTGCCGTCATCACCCCGCAGGTGCTGGCGGCCGGCCACGGCGCCATGGTGCTCGATCTGTTTCACGACATGACGATCGGCCTGATCGCGCTGATCATCGCCCTGAAGGTGACGGCGTGCCTGATCTCGCTCGCCTCCGGCTTCCGCGGCGGCCTGTTCTTTGCCTCGCTGTTCGTCGGCAGCCTGATCGGAAAGTTCTTCGCGGCGGTATTGCTCCTGATCAGCCCGAACTTCGTGATCGATCCGCTGGTCGCGATGCTGACGGGCATGGCGACGCTCGGCGTCGCCATCGTCGGCGGCCCCCTGACCATGTCGTTCCTCGTGCTCGAGATGACCCGCAATGTCGACGTTACCGCCGTGGTGCTGGCCGGCTGCATCGTCACCTCGATCTGCGTCCGCTTCATGTTCGGTCATTCGTTCTCGACCTGGCGCCTGCATCTGCGCGGGGAGACTATCCGCAGCGCCAACGACGTCGGCTGGCTGCGCAATCTCACCGTCGAGCGCCTGATGCGCTCCGACGTCGGCAAGGTGCCCTCGACGACCACGATCGCCGCGGTCCGGCGCGAGTTCGTGCTGGGCTCTCGGCCGGGCGTCGTAATCGTCAACAATACCGACGAATATATCGGCCTCGTCCTGTTGCCGGACCTGTTCTCCAGCGATCTCGACGCCATCGCCGACGATATCCAGGTGATCGAGCTCGCGCGCCTGATCGACATCGTGCTGATCCCGGAAATGAACGTGAAGTCGGCGATGGCGGTGTTCGACGAGGCCGAGGCCGAGATGCTGGCGGTGGTGGATTCCACCGACAGCCGCAAGGTGGTCGGCTTCCTCACCGAAAACTTCGCCCGCCGCCGCTATGTCGAGGAGATCGACAAGGCGACGAGGGGCGTGCTGGGCGCGCTGTCGTAAAGCCTCCTACCGGCCGGAGGGGGCCGCGACGACGCAGGCCACGATCCGCCGGACCAGCGGCAGCACCAGGAGCAGCGTGGGAAAGGCGACCAGCCAGGACAGCCCCCAGGCGCCTGGCCAGGTCGCCAGGAACGCCGGGGTTGGGCCGAGGCTCCGTAGCGTCGAAATGACCGACACGACGGCGGTCATGAGGATGGACAGCACGAATGGCATCACGATCGGCGCATAGCGCGCCGGCAGTTTGCGAACCAAAGTCATCTGGTTTCTCTTGGGAAAGGACGCGTCGATCACGGTGAACCCTAAAATGGCATCGAGCCGACGGCGTCGGTTGATGCGTTGGTTCACGTAAAACGCTTACGGCAGCCGAAAAACGGTGCGGCTGTTCATTATCCGCTCAGGTTGGATGGTTCAAGCTGGATCTGGCCGTCAGGTTTACAATCGTTCGAAGCGTGGCGGATTGCCGCGATCAGGAAACCATTCCAGGGGTTTGCGCGTTACCGACTGTTTGCTTACATAATTTTTGGCGAGAACAGAGGAAGATCAAGATGAGTGATGGACCGATGAAATCCGCAGCCGGCCGAAATGCGGTCCTGGCCGCGTTCGCAAGCGTGGCGCTGCTCGCAACCTCGGTGTCGCCCTCGGCCGCGGCATCCTCTGGTTCGGCCCCGGCGCTCTCCGGGAAGCCGGCGGCTAGCCATGCTTCCTCGGATGCTACCGACTTCAGCGCAGCCCGCCGTCGTTATTACCGGCGCGGGTCGAACGCCGCCGGCCTTGCCTTCATGGGCGCCGCGGCGGGCATCATCGGCGGGGTGATCGCCGAGCAGCGGCGCCGCGACTACTACGAGAACCGCTATTATTACGGCCCGCGGCCCTATTACGGCGGTCCCGGCTATTACGGCGGCGGCAGCCCCTTTTATTACGATCCGGGCTACCGTTACGGGCCGTATTGAGCGAACGTTTCGACGCGGTACGGAATTGGATTTCGCGAAAGGGCGGCACGTGGTGCCGCCCTTTTTTGATGCGCCGGTACTCCCGTAGCCCGGATGGAGCGAAGCGTAATCCGGGGCCGCTCGCCCGGCATGTCGCACTTTCCCGGATGTCGCTGCGCTCATCCGGGCTACGCACCGGGCCTGTAGTCGCCCTCCGTCAATCGACCTGCGCAGAGATATTCCACTCTACCGAAATTCGGTTTTGCGTATGTGTCGGTTGCGTGTGCATTTCGCGCAGCGGACCGCGGGTGCGATGTCGGTACCCGGCCTTCCCTGCGCCCTCTTGGATTTCAGAGGGCGATGAGATCAAGCATCGCTCGGGTGATTCAGCCGCGAGAACGCGAAGGTATGTCTGCAAGCGAGATAGTGCGGGAAAGCGAAGCCGTCGCGTCATCCACCGTCATTGCGAGCGCAGCGAAGCAATCCAGACTGTCTCCGCGGAGGGACTCTGGATTGCTTCGTCGCAAGAGCTCCTCGCAATGACGTGGAGAGAGCGTACGTCCCACCCATCCACCGCTCTCGTGCCCCGGACGCAGCGCAGCGGCCCGGCGATGCGGAGCATCGTCCGGGGTGATGCGCTGCAGAGCCGGGGCCCATGTCACCGTACCGTGTCGTCCCTGGATCCCGGCTCAGCGCCGCATCGCTTGCGCGTTGCGGCTTGTCCGGGACACAGCGAGGGCCAAATTTTCGGCAATCATGTCCGGCCACGCCGATGGACTTGCCTGCGTCGATCCGCTTCAATGGACGAAGCGAGCTTCCAGGCGGAACTGACCCGCCGACCCTCGCGGTCGCCGCCAACACGGCCGCGCCTCTTGCGCGAAACGGTCGGGAGTGCTCTTTGCTTGAGGGATTTCCGGGGGCGAAGCTTCCGACCCAGAGAGATGAGATGAGCAAACTCGTTATTCGCGCCGGCGAATTCACCTTTGATGCCCGCTTCGAGGAGCAGCTGGCACCGAAGACCGTTGCCGCCTTCCGCAAGGCGCTGCCGTTCGAGAGCCACATCATCCACGTGCGCTGGAGCGGCGAAGGGGTGTGGATGCCGCTCGGCGACCTCGACTTCGGCGTCGGCTACGAGAACCACACCAGTTATCCCGCGCCCGGCCAGATCATCCTTTATCCCGGCGGCATCAGCGAGACCGAGATCCTGCTCGCTTACGGCAGCGTGCATTTCGCGAGCAAGATGGGACAGCTCGCCGGCAACCATTTCATCACGCTGACCTCGGGCCTGGAAAATCTGGCGCCCCTCGGCAAGAGCGTGCTGTGGAAGGGCGCCCTGCCGATCCGTTTCGAGGAAGTCTGAGTGACTGAGCCAAGCTACCCGCGCGATCTCCGCGGCTACGGCCGCAACCCGCCGCACCCGCAATGGCCCGGCAACGCGCGGGTCGCGGTGCAGTTCGTCGTCAATTTCGAGGAAGGCGGCGAGAACAACATCCTGCATGGCGACCGCGCCTCGGAGGCCTTCCTGTCCGACGTGCTGGGCGCGCAGCCCTGGCCGGGGCAGCGCCACGCCAATATCGAATCCATGTTCGAATACGGCTCGCGCGCCGGGTTCTGGCGGCTGTGGCGGATGTTCACCGCGCGCAACTGGCCGACCACCGTGTTCGGCGTCGCCACCGCCTTGAAGCGTAACCCCGAGATCGTCGCGGCGATGAACGAGGCGGGCTGGGACATCGCCAGCCACAGCCTGAAATGGATCGAGCACAAGGACATGACCGAGGCGCAGGAGCGCGCCGAGATCGCCGAATCCATCCGCGTCCATACCGAAGCGACAGGCTCGCGTCCGCTCGGCTGGTACACCGGGCGCTCCTCGATCAACACCAACCGATTGCTGATGGAGGAGGGCGGCTTCCTCTATCTCTGCGACTCCTATGCCGACGATCTGCCCTATTGGGTGAAGGGCGGAAATGGCAAGCAGCTCGTCATTCCCTATACGCTAGATGCCAACGACATGCGCTTCATCAACCCGCAAGGGTTTTCGGAGGGCGAGCATTTCTTCACGTATCTCAAGGACGCCTTCGACGTGCTCTATGCCGAAGGGGAGACCGCGCCGAAGATGATGTCGGTGGGCCTGCATTGCCGCCTCGCCGGGCGGCCCGGCCGCGCTGCGGGACTGATCCGCTTCCTCGATTACATCGGCAAGCATGATCGCGTCTGGGTGCCGACGCGACTGCAAATCGCGCAGCACTGGCACGACAAGCTCGCGCATCTGGCCGCAGACGCGTTCGAGATCGGGTGAGGGCGATGCCGAAGATCTCGCTCGCTGAACTCAACGCTGCAGGCAAGGCGGATTTCGTCGCCGTGCTCGCCAATGTCGTCGAATATTCGCCGTGGATCGCCGAGCAGCTTGCCGCGAAGCGGCCGTTCGCCGGCATCAACGATTTGCACACGGCACTCATGGCCGCGATTCAAGGCGCCGAACCCAACGTGCAGCTGGCGCTGATCCGGGCGCACCCCGATCTCGCCAGCAAGGCCCAGCGCGCGGCCGGGCTGACGGCGGACTCGACCGATGAGCAGAACAGTGCCGGCCTCGACCGGCTCTCGGACGCCGAATACGTGGCGTTCGAGCGCGTCAACAATGCCTATCGGGACAAGTTCGGCTTCCCTTATATCGTCTGCGTGCGCCGTCACACCCGGGATTCCGTGCTGCGCGATTTCGATATCCGGTTGCGCAACATGCTCAAGACCGAGACGCGGCGTGCGATCGAGGAGATCGGCCGTATCTCCGCGCTGCGGCTCGATCAACTCGTCACAGCCGAGGACAGGCTGAAGGTGCATGGCAGGCTTTCGACCCATGTGCTGGACAATCACATCGGCAAGCCCGCGGCCGGCATCGCGGTCGAGCTGGTCGAGCTTGCAAATCTCGGCGAGAGCCGCGTGATCACGCGTGCCGTCATCAATGCGGACGGCCGTACCGACGAGCCGCTGATCGGCGGCCGGCCGCTGCCGATCGGTCGCTACGAGCTCAGATTCGGTGTCGGCCAGTATTATACCGAGCGCAGCGTGCCGATGGCCGACCCGCCGTTCCTCGACGAAGTACCGCTGCGCTTCGGCATCAGCGCGCCGGAAGATCACTATCACGTGCCGCTGCTGATCACGCCGTGGAGCTATTCGACCTATCGAGGCAGCTAGCTGCGAGGCGCGCTCTCACCTCTCCCCGCTTGCGGGGAGAGGTCGGATTGCATCGAAGATGCAATCCGGGTGAGGGGGACTCTCCGCGACTTCAACTGTCGCCGTCCTTGCGGAGACTCCCCCTCACCCCAACCCTCTCCCCGCAAGCGGGGCGAGGGAGTACGACGTCGCCGTGGCTGCTGCTATCGCGTCCCATCGGTGCCCCCGAACTTGTCGAGCAGCGCCGGAAACAGGCGATCCGGCTTGAACGGCGGCGCCGTGAAGCGAATGCCGGTGGCGTCTGCAATTGCATTGCCGAGCGCGGCGGCGACCGGATTGTACGGGCTCTCGCTCATTGACTTCGCGCCCAAGGGACCGATCGTGTCGGACGTCTCGGCGAAGAACACCTCGGTGTGCGGGACATCGGCGAACGAAGGCAAGTGGTAGTCGCGGAATTTCGGGTTGGTGACGCGACCCTCTGCGTCGATCACCATCTCCTCGAAGAGCGCAGCGCCGAGCGCCTGCGCGACCCCGCCTTCGATCTGGCCGCGGCACTGCATGGGATTGGCGACGATACCGGCGTCCGCGGCGTGCACGCTCCTGAGAATCCTGAGCTCGCCGGTGCCCTTGTTCACGGCGACGCGGAAGCCCTGGACGTTGAAGCCGACCGAACGCGGCGTGCCGTCGGAATTGCCGCTGCCTGCGAACGGCTGTCCGCGTTCGCGCCCGAGCTTCGCCAACTCCGCAAAAGCCATGCGCCGGACGCCGCAGACGACGGCATTGTCCTCGAGTGTGCAGGCCTCGACGTCGCACAGCCATGCATCGGCGGCGGCCGCCTTTAGCGCGGCGGCAAGCTGCATGGCCGCCGCATGGGTAGCCTTGCCGGCGACGAACATGCCCGCGCTGCCATAGGCGCCGGTGTCGTGGCCGCCATGGGCGGTGTCGGACTGGCGCAAATGGATTCTGTCGACCGTGGTCGCCGATGTCGTCGCGGCGATCTGACGGTGTACGGTGCTGGTGCCGTTGCCGAATTCGGCGGTGCCGACGGTGAGCTCGAAGCCGCCGTCCTCGTTGAGCGCGATGGCGGCATCCGCGAGGTGGCCGGCCGGCGGCGCGGTGTCGATCATGGTCAGCGCGACGCCGTCACCGGTCAGCCAGTCCGCCGACAGTTCCGACTGCGGGCCATCCGCCTGCATCGCGCGCTCGACGAGGTCGAGGCACTGGTCGAGCCCGTAGGAGCCGTAGAGCACGTCGTGAAACTCGGACGGCGGCGGCGACAGCATGGGATCGCCTGGCGTGACGATGTTGCGGCGGCGCATCTCGTACGGGCTGATACCAAGCTGCATCGCCAACTCGTCGATCGCAGCTTCGATCGCGATCTGCGATTGGGGCAGGCCATAGCCGCGAAACGCGCCGGCCGGCACGGTGTTGGTGTAGACGGCGTAGCCGTCCACCCGCTTGTTCGGGCAATTGTAGACGGCGATGGATTCCGACAGCGAATGAAACATCACGGGCCCGGCATGATTGCCGTAAGCGCCGGTGTTGGAGAGCAGGTCGAGCTGCAGCGCGGTGAGCTTGCCATCGGCATCGGCGCCGGCCTTGATGTGGACCCGCATCGGGTGCCGCGTCGAGGTCGCGATGAACTGCTCCTCGCGGGTCAGCTCCAGCTTCACCGGACGCCCGGTCCTGAGCGCGGCCAGCGCCAGGATGTCCTCGACGAACATTTCCTGCTTGCCGCCGAAGCCGCCGCCGACGCGCTCGCAGAACACGCGCACCTTGTCCAGCGGAAGCTGGAAGATGTCGGATAGCGCGCGCCGGGTCAGGAACGGCACCTGCGTCGAGGTGCGGACATTGAGCGCGCCCGTCTCATCGAGCCAGGCGAGGCCGCCATGCGTCTCCAGCGCAGCATGCTGCACGCGATGGCTGTGATATGTGGCCTCATAGGTGACGGCGGACGTTGCGAGCGCCGCCGCGACATCGCCGAACTCACCATGCGTCTCCGCCGCGAGGTTGCGCTGGGGATCGGCAATGCGGTTCGCGGTGGTACGGTCGGGATGGAGAATGGGCGCACCCGGCGCCATCGCCTGCTCGGGATCGATCAGCGCCGGCAGGATCTCGTACCTGACCTTGATCCACCGGCAGGCCTCCTCGGCGGCGGCTTCGCTCTCGGCGACGACGGCCGCGACCTTTTGGCCGATGAAGCGGACGACGTCGTCGAGGATGCGGGTGTCCTCGGGGTCCATCCAGTCCTTTTCGTGACGCGCCGTCGACATCAGCACCGGGGGGGCGTCCTCGTGCGTCAGCACCGCGTGCACGCCGGGAACGCCCAGCGCCGCGGATTTGTCGATCGTGACGATCCTGGCATGGGCATGAGGCGACCGCAGCAGCTTGATGTGAAGCAGGCCGTTAATTGCGGTGTCGAAGGTGTAGCGCGCCTTGCCGCGGACGATGTCGGGGCCTGCCGGCGCCGGCAGGCTGCGGCCGAAGGCCGTGCCAGGCTCCACGCTCGCCTCGACATTGGTCTTGCCGAGCAGGGCGTCCTCGATCGCGCGATAGCCGGTGCAGCGGCAGATATTCCCCTTCAGCGCGGAGCCGAGATCGGTTTGCTGCGCCTGATTCAGGGAAGCGCAGGTCAGGATCATGCCGGCGGTGCAGAAGCCGCATTGAAAGCCCTGGGCGTCGAGGAAGGCCTGCTGCATCGGATGCGCGCCGTCCTCGCCGCCGAGGCCCTCGATCGTTGTCACCATGCGCCCCTCGGCGCGAAACGCCGGGATCAGGCAGCTATGCACGGGCTCACCGTCGAGCAGCACGGTGCAGGCGCCGCAATCGCCGGCGTCACAGCCCTTTTTGACGCCGAAATGACCGAGCTCGCGCAGGAAGGTGCGCAGGCATTGGCCGGCGCGCGGCTCCTGCGCGAATGTGCTGCCGTTGATCTCGAAGCTCACGTCATCGCTCCCAGCAGCTCGCCGCGGATCTCCTCCGCGAGCCGCAGCGTCATGTGCTTGCGCCAGAGCGGCTGGCCGTGGATGTCGGTATGATAAAGCTCGTCTGTGATTTGCTGCGTGATGGCGTCGTGCAAGGCGTTCGCGTCGGGGAGCTTGCGGAAGGCCAATCGGATCGGCCGCACCGTGGATGCGGTCACCGTCAGCGCGAGCGTACCGTCAGCATCAAAGCTTCCGATCAAGAGCGCCGCCGAGCGGCCGACCGGCGCCAGCGAGATCTGGCGAAAGGCCGTGCGGCGCTTCAGCGCACCGATCGGGATGTCGATCTGCCGGAGCAGGTCGCCCGGCGTCAGGCGATTGCGCTGGTTGCCGGTGACGAACTCGATGACGGGAATCCGCTGCTCGCCGCCGCCCGCCTTCCAGATAGTGCAGGTGCCATCGAGCGCCGCGGTGAGCGAGATCATCGGCCCCGCGGGCAGCGACATGCAGAGATTGCCGCCGACGGTCGCGGTCTTCCAGATCTTGAACGAGGCAAGGAAAGCGCGGCAGCACTGGCCGATCAGAGGTGCGGCCAGCCAATCGGTCGGGCAGGCGAAACCATCGAGCTGCGCGACGGTGCAGGTGGCGGCGATCGAAAGATGGCTGTCGGTGATGGTCAGTGCCGGCCATTTCAGGTCGGTCAGGTCGACCAGCCGGCGCAAATGGACCTGCGGCTCCGAGAACAGCCACGTGCCGCCAGCGAGCCAGGCGTCGCCTGCCGTCCAGGCCGGCAATTGCGCCCGCGTTTGCGGATGGGCCACAGTCGTGATGGTATTCAAATCCATGGCTGTGCCAAAGCTTCCGCCGGTGAATCGCGACGCTGAGTCTTGCAAGACCGGAGCCAGGTCGCAACAAGCAAGTCGCGGTGCGAGGGTGATCGGGCCGGTGTTTGGCCGTCGGCCGATGTGAGGGAGAAGCGGGATCATGGGCGACACGAAGCCGATCTGGATCAGGGATCCGCGTTCCATCCTCGCCGACGGCGCCGCGCGCGGGATTGTGGTGAAGGATGGCCGGATCGTCGAGCTCGTGCCGGCCGGCGGCACGCCTGCGACGGCGGATGTCGCGGTGTTCGATGCAAGCGAACACGTCGTGTTGCCGGGCCTGATCAACACCCATCATCATTTCTACCAGACTCTGACGCGGGCACTGCCGGCGGCGATGGACCGCGAGCTGTTTCCCTGGCTGCAGGCGCTCTACCCGGTCTGGGCGAAGCTGACGCCGGAGGCGCTCGAGCTCAGCGTTTCCGTGGCGATGTCCGAGCTGCTGCTGTCAGGTTGCACCACGACGACGGATCACCATTACGTCTTCCCGGCGGGGCTCGAGGACGCCGTGGATATCGAGGTGGCCGTGGCCAAGCGGCTCGGCATGCGCGTGCTGCTGACGCGCGGCTCGATGAACCTGTCGCAGCGCGACGGCGGCCTGCCGCCCGACAGCGTGGTGCAGGACGAGGACACGATCCTCGCCGACAGCGAACGCGTCGTCGCAAAACATCATCAGCGCGGTGCGGATGCGATGGTGCAGATCGCGCTGGCGCCGTGCTCGCCGTTTTCGGTGACGACCTCGCTGATGCGCGCCACCGCCGATCTTGCCGGCAAGCTCGACGTGCGCCTGCACACCCACCTCGCCGAGACCGAGGACGAGAACAGGTTTTGCCAGCAGATGTTCGGCTGCCGCCCGCTCGACTATCTCGAGCAGTGCGGCTGGCTCAACGCGCGAACCTGGCTTGCCCATGGCATCCATTTCAACGCGGATGAAATGAAGCGGCTCGGCAAGGCCGGGACGACCATCAGCCATTGCGCGTGCAGCAATCAGATACTGGCATCGGGTTGCTGCCCGGTCTGCGAGATGGAGGAGGCTGGTGTCGGCATCGGGCTCGGCGTCGACGGCTCAGCGTCGAACGACGGGTCGAACCTGATGCAGGAGGTGCGTGCCGCCTTCCTGCTGCAGCGGGCGCGCTACGGGGTAACCAGGGTCAGCCACAAGGACGCGCTGCGCTGGGCCACCAAGGGTTCGGCGGCCTGCGTCGGCCGGCCGGAGCTCGGCGAGATCGCCGTCGGCAAGGCGGCTGACCTCGCTTTGTTCAAGCTCGACGAGCTGCGCTTCTCCGGCCATGGCGATCCCCTGGCCGCGCTGGTGCTATGCGGGGCACATCGGGCCGACCGTGTGATGGTGGCAGGACGATGGGCGGTGATCGACGGTGCGATCCCGGGCCTCGATGTCGCCGATCTCATCCGCCGCCACGGTTCCGCGGCGCGGGCGATGCAGGCGGGATAGGGACGAATTGAAGGAGGGGGCGACCACAAGTGCCGGGTGCTTCTGGCCACCCCCTCCGAACCTCCTCCGGGAGGAGCAGGTGAATTGGGTAAAGCAAGAAGCGTGCTACTTGCCCGGCAGCTTGTCGTCGATGCCCTTCACGTAGAAATTCATGCCGAGGATCTGCCCGTCGTCGAGATGTTCGCCGCCCTTGCACTCGACCGGCTTGCCGTCCTGCCCAATGATCGGGCATTTGAAGGGATGCAGCTTGCCCGCAATGATCGCGGCCTGGGCATCCTCTGCCATTTTTTTCACATCGTCCGGCATGTTGGTGTAGGGCGCCATCGCGAACATGTGGCTGTCGAGGCCGCCCCAGCTGTCCTCGGACTTCCAGGTTCCCGCGAGCTCGGCCTTGACGCGCTCGATGTAGTAGGGGCCCCAGGTGTCGAGGATCGAGGTCAGCTGGGTCTTCGGGCCGAACTTGATCATCTCGGAGTCCTGGCCGAAGGCGAGCTTGCCGCGTTCGCTGGCAATCTGCATCGCGGCGGGCGAATCCGTGTGCTGCATGATGATATCCGCGCCCTGGTCGATCAGGGCCTTGGCGGCGTCGGCTTCCTTGCCCGGGTCGAACCAGGTGTTGGCCCAGATGATCTTGACCTTGATGTTCGGGTTGATGGTCTGCGCCGCCAGCACCGTCGCGTTGATGCCGGAGACGACCTCCGGAATCGGGAACGAGCCGATATAGCCGAGCACGCCCGACTTCGACATCCTGGCCGCGATCAGACCCTGGATGTAGCGGCCCTGCCACCATTTGGCCGAGTAGGTCGACATGTTCGGATTGCGCTTGTAACCGGTGGCGTGCTCGAAATGCACGTTCGGATATTTCCTGGCGACCTTCAGCGTCGGGTCCATGTAGCCGAAGGAGGTCGTGAAGATCAGCTTGTTGCCGGCGCGGACGAGCTGCTCGATGGAGCGCTCGGCGTCGGGGCCTTCGGGCACGTTCTCGAGATAGGTGGTCTCGATCTTGTCGCCCAGCTCCTTCACCAGCGCCTGGCGCGCGAGGTCGTGCTGATAGGTCCAGCCGAGGTCTCCGATCGGGCCGAGATAGATGAAGCCGACCTTGAGCTTGTCGGCGGCGGAGGCTGCGCCGACACTTCCGGCAAGCAAGAACCCGGTGGCCAGCGCAACGAGTGATTTCCACATCATCGATCTCCAACATCAGGGGAAAGCCAAGATCCGCAACGCGCGAGCCCCATCGCGCGCGTCGCGAAATGAAATTCAGCGGTCTGGTACGAACACGGTGCCGAGCGCGGCCGGCGCGGTCGAGCCGCCACTGCGCGCGCGGGAGAGCAGAACCAGAACGATGATTGTCGCAAGATAAGGCAGTGCCGACATGAATTGCGAGGGAATGCCGATGCCCCAGCCTTGCGCGTGCAATTGCAGGATCGTCACTGCGCCGAACAGATAGGCGCCGACCACGAGCCGGCCCGGCCGCCAGGACGAGAACACCACCAGCGCCAGCGCGATCCAGCCACGGCCCGCGGTCATGCCCGGGATGAAGAACGGCGTATAGGCGAGCGGCAGATAGGCGCCGGCAAGCCCGGCGCAGGCACCACCGAACATCACGGCGAAGGTACGGATGCGCAACACGGGATAGCCGAGCGCGTGGGCAGAGGCGTGATTGTCGCCGCAGGCGCGCAGGATCAGCCCCGCGCGCGTACGGTACAGCAACCACCAGACGCCGACGATCAGCGCGATGGAGAAATAGACGAAAGCATCCTCGCCGAACAGCACGCGGCCGATCAGCGGAATGTCGGTGAGGCCTGGAATGGAGAGGTGAACGGCAGGCGTGATGCGCTCGCCGACGAAGCCGGCGCCGATCAGTCCTGACAGCCCGACGCCGAGAATGGTCAGCGCGAGGCCCGTCGCGACCTGGTTGACGGCAAGGCCGAGCGTCATCAATGCGAAGATCAGCGACATCAAAACGCCCGCGACGATGCCGAACAGCGCGCCGATGAAGATCGAACCGGTCAGCCACGCCCCGGCAAAGCCGCAGGCCGCGCCAACGATCATCATACCTTCGACGCCGAGATTGAGCACGCCGGATCGCTCCGCGACGAGTTCACCGGTCGCAGCGATCAGCAGCGGCGTCGACGCGGCGAGCACCGAAAGAATGATGGCCTCAACCAGCTCCACGTGTCACCTGTCGGTTGGGGAAGACCAGCTTGAAGCGATAGAGGATCAGGGAATCGCAGGCGAGCACGTAGAACAGCAGGATGCCCTGAAAGACCTTGGTGACATCCAGCGGGATCTTCATCGCGATTTGTGCCTGCTCGCCGCCGATGAAGGTCAACGCGAGGAAAAGGCCCGCAACCAATATTCCGAGCGGATTCAGCCGACCGAGGAAGGCAACGATGATCGCCGTAAAGCCGTACCCCGGGGAAATGCCGGGCTGGAGATGACCGATGGGACCTGCAACCTCGATGATGCCGGCGAGGCCCGCGAGCGCGCCTGATATTGCGAAGGTCAGGATGATCAGCCGATCGGCTTTGAAGCCGCCGAACCGCGCCGCGCGGGGCGCCGCGCCAACGACGCGGATCTCAAAACCCTTGAGGGTGCGCCCGAGCAGGATTGCGGCGGCCGCGACCACAAGAAGCGTGATGATCGAGCCGAGATGCAGCCGGCCGCCCTCGATCAGCAGCGGGACCGTCGCAACCGGGTCGAACTCGGCGGTGGTCGGGAAGTTGAAGCCGTGCGGATCGCGCCAGGGGCCGCGCACGAGATAGTCGAGGACGAGGTCGGCGACATAGACCAGCATCAGGCTGGTCAGGATTTCGCTGGCACCGAACTTCACCTTGCATATCGCCGGGATCAGCGCATAGAGCGCGCCTGCTGCGGCAGCGAGGACGAGCATGGTGGGGAAGACCCAGGCGCCGGCGTCGGTGCCTTGCGTTCGCACCGCGATCCAGCTTCCAGCCACCGCGCCGATCAGGAATTGGCCTTCAGCGCCGATATTCCAGGCATTGGCGAGATAGCAGAGCGACAACCCGATCGCGATTATCACCAGTGGCGTTGCCTTCACCGCGATCTCCTGCAGCGAATAGCCGTCGGTCAGGGGCGCGATGAAATAGGCGTGCAGGGCGAGCAGCGGATTCTTGCCGAGGATCGCAAACAGAATGACCATGGTCACGACCGTGAGGCCGACCGCGATCAGCGGCGAGACCAGGGCAACCGTGCCTGAGCGCTCGGCCCGCTTCTCAAGCACCAACTGCATGCGCGGCCTCCTGTAGCTGCAGGCTGCCGCCGCCCATGAGAAGGCCGACTTGCTCGCGCGTCGCCGCGCTGGTGGCGAGCGGCGCTGACAGCCTGCCGTGGAACATCACGGCGATGCGGTCGGCGATCTCCTCGAGCTCGTCGAGATCCTGGCTGATCACGAGCAAGGCGGCGCCCGCAGTTGCAAGATCAAGCAGCGCCTGGCGAATGACGGCGGCGGCGCCGGCATCGACGCCCCAGGTCGGCTGGCTCGCCACCAGCACAGCAGGATTGCGCAGAATCTCGCGTCCGACGATGAACTTCTGCAAATTGCCGCCGGAGAGCGATGCGGCCTCCGGATCGCGCTTGGCTTTGCGGACGTCGAACATCTCGGTTGTTCGGTCGACGGTCTGCAGGGCGGCCGCGATATTGATGAAGCCGCGATGGACCATGCCGCTCGCGGCATGTCCGGTCAGCAGTGCATTCTCCGACAGCTTCATGCGCGGCACGGTGCCATGGCCGAGCCGTTCCTCGGGCACGAATGCCGCGCCCAGCCTGCGTCGCTGCGTGATGGAGAGGTGGCCGGCGGGGGTGCCTTCGATCACCACGGTGGCCGCGTGCTTCGACAAGCGCTCCCCGGATAGCGCAGCAAACAATTCGTCCTGGCCGTTGCCGGCGACGCCGGCGATGCCGAGGATTTCGCCGCCCTTCAGCTCGAACGAGATGCGATCCAGCCGCACGCCATTGGCTTCTCCGGGCGCGAGCGAAAGATCCTCGACGACGAGCCGGGGCGCGGTGGCTGTGCGGCCGGACGCCGCCTTCGCCTCCCTGATCTCACCGCCGACCATCATGCGCGCGAGCGAAGCTGCGGTCTCGCGCCGGGGATTGCAGGTCTCGACCTTCCTGCCGCCGCGCAGGATCGTTGCGGTGTCGCAGAGCCGCTTCACCTCCTCGAGCTTGTGGCTGATATAGAGGATGGCGCGGCCTTCGGCCTTGAGGCGCTCCAGCACGACGAAGAGCTGATCGGCTTCCTGCGGCGTCAGGACGGCCGTAGGCTCGTCCAGGATCAGGAATTTGGGATCCTGCATCAAGGCGCGGACGATCTCGATGCGCTGGCGCTCGCCGACCGACAATTGCCAGACGTCGCGCCGGGGATCGAGTGGGAGGCCGTAGGTCTTCGACACCTGCGCAAGCCGCGCCGACATGTCCCTGAAGGACTCTTTGCCGTCGAGGCCGAGCGCGACGTTCTCGGCGACGGTGAGATTGTCGAACAGCGAGAAGTGCTGGAAGACCATGCCGATGCCACGGCTGCGCGCGTCCGAGGGGCCGGACAGCACGACAGGCCGGCCCTGCCAGTGGATCTCGCCGGCGCTGGGCTGGATCAGCCCGTAGATCGCCTTGACCAGCGTCGACTTGCCCGCGCCGTTCTCGCCGAGGACCGCGTGGATCTCGCCGGGCCGGATATCGATGTCGATGGAATCGTTGGCGAGGAAATCGCCATACCGTTTGGTGAGCCCGATTGTCCGCAGCAGCGGGGACTCGCCGGAAGTCTGGCCGTCAGGTGTCGAATCCAACATTCGCTGCTGCGCTTGCATGGTGAAATGACCCGATAGTGGGCTAGTTTGTACCCCGGCGTAAGGTGTGAAAATGCGTCATCCCTTGCTCAACGCCTCGGCGGAGGGGTGGTGCCCGCGGCGCGTCGGCGAGCACGCTGCGCGATCCCCCGCGCAAGGCTCGGATCGCGCCTCTTGTAGATTCGTGACGGTTCAAGTCAAATCGGGCGCCGGCCGACCACGCCGGTGGTCGTTGCCGCCGTACCGTTCCGATAACCGATTGAAAAATATTGCGTATGCGGGCCGCCTTGATGATGGCTGCCGCGGTCCGGCGAAGAGAGAGTTCATCGAGATAGGGGCCGCCAAGGTCGTTCCAAATGTACCGCTCGGCGAAGGGATTGTGCGTGCCCGCCGGAGACTGGAACGTCATCTGGAGGAAATACGAATCAGCCATGGTCTGGCTGGTGGCCGCACCATCGGAGTGACCCTGGCCGCATATGAATAGCGATACCTCGTTGTCTTCAGAGCGCGAAAACCGATTCTACAAAGGCCTTGCTGCCACGCTTGTCGCCGATGCCCTCCAGGCGGTGAATTTTCTCGGGGATCGTTTCCTGAGGAAATTACCTCATTCGTTGTCGGCCATCGAGGACCTCTACCGGCACGCGATGGACAGCGCTTTTTCCGCGACCGAAGCCTTCCTGGTCACGGGCGCACCTCACGCGTCGGCCTATTATCCCCGCGACTTCGCCTGGTTCTATCCTGATGTCCTCGATCCCGAGACCATCATGGATGCGCAGGACGCCGTGCGGCGGGCTCGGCTGCTCGACAAGAGCATCCGCTTGTTGCTGGAGGCGGTTCGCGCCGACGTCGTGACGACGACCATCGTCCCTGCGGGGCGTAGCCGGTATCTCGGCGTGAATTACTTCTCGCGTCCGTCGGATACGCTGCTGGGGATCCTGGCCGGCCTGCAGCAGATGATCTCGGCCGATCAGAGGGCGCCATCCTATCTGGCGATGTCGCAATGCGCGCATGCGGGTCGGCTGTTGCTGGCCGAATATGGCGGCGATTTGCGGCGTGCGGTCCTCAAGCTCGGAAGCGAGCTCGAGCCATTCGACCATGACGGCGCCAGGTACTTGCTGTGTGATGCAAAAGGCCCTCGCTCCGCCGCAACGGACACCCGCGCCGAGCGCCGTCGGTTCGTGACCAATGCCTGCGTTTACACGACGTTCCTGTGGAGCGTGCAGCTCGGCATCGTTGACGAGAACGAGCTGAAGCGGCTGCTCGGGCGCGACCTCGCGCAATACAAGAAGGACCTGCTCCGCTTGTTCGGCAGGGACGGATTCATCAGGCATTCCCTGGATGGCCCGAACGGTCCGCCGGCCTCGATGGTCGCGCTGGACTTCGTCAGCGTGCATCGCGGCTTCTGGGATCTCAACGATGCGGGCGAGCGGGCGCTGTTCGCGGCTACGGCGGACCTGATCATTGCCGAGCCGCGCTTCCGCATCCCCTCTACGTTCCACTTCCTGGTGTCCGCGGATAATCCGCGCAACAAGATGATCCACAAGATCGCGGCGCCGGCCTATCAGGGGCGATCGTCCTGGCCGACGTTCAACGTCGAGTTCGCCGATCGCATGCTGGACTATGATGAATTCTCGGGGAGCTATACCTATCGCTCCTGCGCCCAGGGAATATTGCGGGATATTCGGGCCGCGACGGAGTTGCACGGCGGATATCCGGAATTGATTTCCGAGCAGGGTCTGAAATATCGCACCTGGGCGTATCAGGGCGCGGTGGCTCACTCCTGGTTTCCGCGCTTCCTGTCGGTTTGGCGAAGGGCGTATGGATCGCCGCTCCTGACGTGGAATGACTGACCTCTGCGAAGACGACGGCGGGGATGATCAGCGCGACCCTGTCACGCAACGAGATCGAGCAGCCGGCACGATCCGCGCACGAGCACCTTGCGCCCGGCTGGCGTCATCACGGGCACGCCGTCGTTGATGGCGACGAGGCCGAGCGCGACCAGGCCATCGACGAGATAGGCCTTCGAGAGCCGGCCATTCGACGGCGAGTTGCGAAGCGTGCGCAGCGCTTCCCATTGGTCCGGCGAAAGTTCGAAGTCGAAATCGTTGCTCATACTGCCTCAAGCGATCGTAACGTTCGCGCCCCTGTTAGCGACGCTGCATGAAGACCATGCGACGACAATGAGTCGGGAATCCGGTGAGCTGTTTAGAACGTCTCTTCACGAATTGCCGCACGTTGTAGCGACACGAGAAATAGATCGCTCGATCGCGAAATTCGTCCGTGTGTCTCGATCACTAATTGCTGATCCGAAGGTGATGCTGCGCTGCAAGCTACCGCAGTGCACGGGAAGCATCGCTGTCCCATTATGCGACGAGACGGGTGCGAAATCATGAGGCCGGCAATCCAGGATTCTGCTAGCTTGATTCGTGGGAAATGACTTCACGCGCAGGGAGTGGAGTGCATGAACAGGCTGGTTGAAATTCGCAGTCAGGAATTTCTGTGCCGAGAGCGTGCGGCCCGCGATTTTGATCGCCGGATCTTCTGGCTGACGCAGGCCGAAGAATGGGAGCAGCGCGCGCTCGACGAAATCGCCTACCACTTCCGGGAGTGCAACGGAGGGCAAGCCGGGCTCGCGCGAAACTAACGCGGATCGCGCGTGAGACCTACTGATAAGTCGCCACGATATCCGACACAGCGCGCTCAAGCTGCTGCGCGGTGGCACATTGGCGCACGACGGTGCAGAACGTCGCGTAGCGCGGCATCTCGGAATCGCCAAAGCCCCAGGCGAGTCGTCCTTCCGGATTGAGCCAGACCAGTCGCTTGGAGCGCTCGGAGACGCGGCGCAGGATATCGGCGCGCGGGTCGAGATTGTTGCTGCGGGCATCGCCGAGCACGATCACCGTGGTCTGCGGCGTCAGCGTGCTCATGAAATCCTTCTCGAAATCGACAAGAGAGGAGCCGTAGTCGGACGAGCCGAAGCCGACCTTGGACATGATCTCGGCCATCGCCTCTTCCGGCGACTTTGCCTTCAGGACGTCGCTGACCTCGATCAGGTGCGAAGAGAACGCGAAGGAGCGGACGTCGTCGACGACCTCGTGCAGCGAATGGATCAGCAGCAGGAAGAAATCGGAGACCTGGGCGACCGAGCCGGAGACGTCGCAGAGCGCCACGATCTTCGGCCGGTCGCGATGCTTGCGCTTCCATGCGGTCAGGAACGGCACGCCGCCCCAGGCGGCGTTGCGGCGGAGCGTGCGGCGCACGTCGAGATGGCCGCGGCGTTGACGCTTGCGCGGCTTGGAATAGCGCTCGCGCAAGCGGCGCGCGATCTGGCGGATCAGCGCACGCATCTCGGCGACCTGGCGTCGCTCGATGCGGGCAAGCGGCGCGTTGCGCAGAATCTCGTTGCGGAGGTTTTCGGCCTCCTCGCGGGCGTAAAGTGCAAGGCCCTGCGAGACGGTGTCGCGCACGGCCTCGCGCAAGGCGTCGAGCGCGGCCCGCAGACGCTCGGCCAGCGCGGGATTGGATGCGGTGAGTCCGTCGAGATCGTCGCGCAGGCGCTGAAGGCCCATGGCGTCGAGGATGCGGCTCGAGAAGATGCCGCGCTGGGTGGAGTAGCGGATATCGGACAGGGAGGCCGCGCCGGAGGCACTGGCGATTGCGGCCTGGATCGCGTTGCGATCCTGTGAAAGCAGCATCTGCGCAAGCGGGCCGAGGCTTTCGGGTGGCTGGCCTTCGCCCGCTTCGCTGGTCGAACCTGACGGGGATTGATCCGCCTGTTGGTCGTTGTCTTGCGAGGCGTCGTCGTTGCTGTCGGCCTCGGGCTGGTCCTTCCGCGGTTCCGGCTGGCTGAAGAACAGGTCAAAGCAATCGCCGAGCGCGAGCTTCTCGTCCTGCGACTTTGCGAGCGTCAGGAGCAGCGCGTCCCGCAGAACGTCACGTTCGGAGATGCCGACTTTCGCGACCGCGCGCATCGCATCGATGCTCTCGGCCGGCGAGACGTGGACGCCGACACCCCGCGCGGCCCGAAAGAAACGATGGAGATTCTCGCGCATCGGCGTCAACCGAAGACGTTCGACCGGGCCGCCTTGGCAATGAAAGTCGTCACCTGCGGCGAAGCGGCCTCGATGTCGGCTTCGTATTTCAGAAGCACGTTGAGCGTGTCCTTGACGATGTCGGTGTCGAGCTCGGTGGCCTGGAGCAGCACCAGCACGCGCGCCCAGTCGATGGTCTCGCTGACCGAGGGCAGCTTCTTCAGATCGAGCGAGCGGATCTCGTGGATGAAACCGACCATCTGCCGGCGCAGCGCCTGCGAGATGCCGGGCACGCGGCTCTCGACGATGCGTTCCTCGAGCCGCTGCTCGGGGAAGCCGATATGCAGATGCAGGCAGCGCCGCTTCAGCGCATCGCCAAGGTCGCGTTCGCTGTTGGAGGTGAGGATCACCGTCGGCGGCGTGATCGCCGAGACGGTGCCGAGCTCGGGGATCGTGACCTGGAAGTCGGACAAAATCTCCAGCAGCAGCGACTCGAACTCGGCGTCGGATTTATCGATCTCGTCGATCAGCAGCACGCAGCCGCCGGGCTGCTCCAGCGCCTGGAGCAGCGGACGCGGCTCGACGAACTCCTTGGAGAAGAACACGTCGCCGAAATCGTGGAGCTGGTCGAGCGCCGCATGCAGCGTCTGCGCACCGCCCAGCACTTCGCCGAGCTTGTCCTTGAGGATCTGCGTGTAGAGAAGCTGCTTGGCGTATTTCCACTCGTAGAGCGCCTTGGCTTCGTCCAGGCCCTCGTAGCATTGCAGGCGGATCATCTTCATGCCGCGCCAGGCCGCAATAGCCTTGGCGAGCTCGGTCTTGCCGACGCCCGCGGGGCCTTCGACCAGGATCGGCTTCTCGATCTGCTGCGACAAATAAACGGCTGTCGCGATCTGCCGGCTCGCGATGTAGCCCTGCGCGGCGAGGCCGCTCTCCACTGCCTCGATCGCGGTCGAGGCCTTCTGTTCAGCCACGAAAGGCGCTCCCAAAGGTCTTGCTTGAAGCTTGTTCTGCCTGCGTTCCCGGCAAAGAACAAGCCTCGTTTGGGAGACATCAGACCCGCGAGAACGGCGTTTTTCCGCTGAACGCAAATAGTCGAGCGGCTCGCCGTTCGCCTGGGATCAGTGCCGCAGCACCTCCGGCTTGCGGATCGTCTGCCGGACCTCGGCGCCGCAATCGGCGCACTCATAGACGAAGTCGATCTTGGCAAGGCTCCAATGCGGCTCGACCTCGCGGACATACATCGGCAGGAACCCGATGCATGTCGGGCAAATCACAGGCGCGATTTCGATATCCTGATGATGCTGTACGTAAGCTGGCATCTCGGCTCTCCTTCGCAGGCGACCACCAAACCCCGCGCAGAAGCTACTGCCGGTTGCCCGGGAGCCACCATCAACTCTTTCGAACAGAGACGGAACGGCGGGTGTTTGTCGTTCGCTGTGACATTCTTGTTACGTCTTCTATACTGTAACGGGCGGACCAAATGCCTATTTCACCGCCGATCAGGCTTTCTGCCATCATCGCAACAATAAGGGAGCAACGCCCCATGACGCATGCCATTCGTTTTCACAAGACCGGCGGTCCGGAAGTCCTGGTGTGGGAGGAGGTCAGTGTCGGCAAGCCCGGGCCGGGCGAGGCGCGCATCCGTCACACCGCCGTCGGTCTCAACTTCGTCGACATCTATAACCGTTCGGGCCTTTACCCCGCGCAGTTGCCGAGTGGACTCGGCAGCGAGGCTGCGGGCGTGGTCGAGGAGGTCGGCCCCGGCGTCACCGATCTGAAGCCGGGCGATCGCGTCGCTTATGGTGCCTCGCCGCTCGGTGCCTATTCCGAGGCGCGGGTGATCCCCGCGGATCGCCTGCTCAAGCTGCCCGACGGCGTCGATGACAAGACCGCGGCGGCGATGATGCTGAAGGGGCTGACGACGCAATATCTGATCCGGCAGACCTATCGCGTGAAGGCCGGCGACACCATCCTGCTCCACGCCGCAGCCGGCGGCGTCGGCCTCATCCTCAGCCAGTGGGCCAAGCATCTCGGCGCGACCGTGATCGGCACGGTCAGCAGCGACGAGAAGGCCAAGCTCGCCAAGGCGCATGGCTGCGACCATGTCATCATCTACACGCGCGAGGATTTCGTGAAGCGCGTCGACGAGATCACGGGCGGCAAGAAGGTGCCGGTCGTGTACGATTCCGTCGGCAAGGACACGTTCCTGAAGTCGCTGGATTGTCTCGCGCCGCTCGGCGTCGCCGCGTTGTTCGGTCAATCCTCCGGCGCGGTCGAGCCGCTCAATCTCGGCCTGCTCGCGCAGAAGGGCTCGCTCTACGTCACCCGCCCGACCCTGTTCACCTATGCCGCCAAGCGGGAGAACCTCGTCGCGATGGCCGGCGAGTTGTTCGACGTCGTCAAGTCCGGTGCGGTGAAGATCGAGGTGCACCAGACCTATGCGCTGAAGGATGCCGCCAAGGCGCATGCCGATCTTGCCGCGCGCAAGACCACGGGATCGACCGTTCTCACGGTGTAACCTCCGAACGGGCGGTGGCGCAGGCTCCCTGAGCCTGCGTCACGTCCTCTCGTGCTTGCGCAGGTCACGGGCGTGATCGAGGCGGATTGCCTGCAGGTCGACATCTTCAGGCGGGATTTCGGGCAGGGCGGCCTCGGTCAGGATGGCCTCGGTGACGTCCTCGACCGCGTTCTCCGCGACCTCGTGGATGAACGAGATGTTGCGGTACTCGCCCGAGGCGATGCGGGAAATAACCTCGCGCCTCGTGATTTCAGGGTCGACCACGGCCTCCCGGCCGCGCCGTCCATAGTCGATCATCACCACGAAATACTGCATGAAACGATCCTGCCGCGCTCCTTACCGGAGGCGCGGCAGAGTATTTCTGAAAAACGGAATAAAGTCAAGAGTAATTTCCGAAAAGCGGAAATCGCTGTCATTTGCCCTTCTTGCGCGGGCGCGCCGACTTGGCCCGCAGCCGCTCGAGCTGTCCCTTGGGCATCGACAGGCAGATCTCCCCGACCCAGTCCAGCTTGACGCCGACGATCGGCTTGGCGTTGAAGCTGTTGAGATTGACGACGGACGGGGTCTTGCCCCGCTCGATCGTCTTCAAATAGCGCTCGCCGGTCTTGAGCCGGACCACGGCCTCCTCGCCGTAGAAGCTCGACAGCGGATGGCGCTGGTCCTTGTAGACCACGATCACGTCGCCGCTCTCGTATTTGGGCAGCATGGAATCGCCGACGATCTCGAATGCGACGGTCTCTTCCATGATCGGGAAGGGCAGCGCGATGTCGCCGAGCCCCTCCGGAGGAACCTGCTCGTAGTCCGGCTCGATCACGGCGCCCGCACCGACGCGCCCCATGATCGGCGCGAGATTGAGCTCGAGATATTCCATGATCGGAATGATCTCAGAGGCCTTCACCAGACGCTCGCCGCCGAGGATCTCCGAGACCGCGCCGGGCCGCACGCCCATGGCTGCCGCCAGGCCGCCCTTGCTCTTGCCCGTCTTCTCCAGGCCCCGCTCGATCATTGCAACGTCCAACATGGTGATTCCCTCGATTGCACACCGTCTTGCCTCTTGTAATCCGAAATTCGGAATTGATGCAATTATGAATATCAGAATTATCGATTGACTCTTGCTTCGGAATACCGGAATGTATGTTTCGCCGGCTCCGGTCATGCGATCGGACGAGGCGCATCACAGGACAGCATCATGGAACCGGGCCATTGGCCGTCGGAGCACTCCGACGCGCTTCGCGACCATTTTCGCAAGGGCATGTCTTATGCGGAGATCGCAAGACAGATTAACGCAAGCTTTGGAACGGCTTACACGCGCAATGCGGTGATCGGCCGGGCCAAGCGGCTCGGACTCGTCATACCGGAATGGATCACGAGCCCATCCCTCGCGCCGTACTTGCCGGGCGAGGGCCCGGTTTCGCCACGCCGTGCGGTGCTGCCGAACCTCAACGTGCCGCCGAAGTCTGCAATGAAGCCGGCGGCGCCCGTGAAGTTGCGCTGCGTCGGCGTTCAGCCACGCCTGGTCCAACTGGTCGACCTCGAGCCGGCCGACTGCCGCTATCCCTATGGCGGCGACAAGGAGGGCGAGGAGATCGCCTTCTGCGGCCATCCCTGCCGGCCCGGCTCCAGCTATTGCGCGCCGCATGCGCGCCTGACCCGCCGCTCCGGGGCCGCGGCCGCCCGTGTCTCCGGTCCCGTCGTGCTGAGGCTGGTCTCCGCGGCGTGATCGCGCCAGCCGTTCAACCGTCAATTTCGCAAAGGAGCATTCGCTTGGCACGTGCCCGACGCAACAAGTCTTACAGATTGGCGAGAATCTACGACCGGCGGTTGCGGGAGCTGCCGTTCAATGCCGAAGTGGCGGAGGTGGAGGTCGACAATCCGCTGGCGCTCGATCCCGGTGAGAAGATCGCGGCTATCCGGTCGATCCGTGGCGATCCGCTGGGTCGGCTGCAGGCTCACCACCAGGTCGACGAGGCGCAATTCCTCGGCGGACGCGCCTTCCAGAATGACTGGGAAAGGGCGGAGCGGGGGCCTCAGGCAATGGACCCGACCAGGGAATATGTCGACGGCGCGCGCTCGCGCGAGCCTGTCACCGAGAGCCAGCGCCAGGCGGTGTTGCGGCTGAACCGGGTCGAGCGCGAGCTTGGCGTCGACGGCGCCGCATTGGTGCACGACGTGCTGGTCCTGGGCCTGAGCATGGATCAGATCAGCGTGCGTCGCGCCGTCCGGACGCAACGCTGGAACGACTATTTTGCGCGTCGTTTTCGCGAATGCCTTGACCGGCTGGCGCTGGTCTACGGCTTTGCGACGGAGGCGGGGACGCGGCGGGCGGAGCCGCGCAGATGAAGAAGGCACGCCGGCGGCCGCGGCCGCCGGCGTACCGGGGCGTCACTCACGGATGCGGTACGATCTGGTAAGGCGTCGTATAGGGCTCGACGCGGAGCGAGGCGTTGGCGAGAAGGCCGATCTTGGCGGTCGGGGCCTGCTGCAATTCGCCGTTCGGGCCGCGATGCACGTTGTATTGCCAGACGGTGAGATCGCCCTTCTGTGCCAGCGCGTGCGCGACCGCGCTCGCATCATTGCCGCCGAGCCCCTTGAGTTCATCCGCCGACAACCCGACGACGATCTCGTCCTTGACGGTGATGATCTTGAACAGGTTCATCTTGGTCTCCTGCGCCCATGCGCCTTGTATCGAGAGGGTAAGAAGCGCGGCCGCGGCGCCCTTGATGAGATCGCAGCGAGAAAGCATGCCGTCGTCCTTTGATGCTGACGCGCGCCCGAATCGAAGAGTTTCAGCCATGGCGCTCGTTATCCGCGTGGCCGTGTCGCACCCGCTTGGTCGCCGGCTCATGGAGAACGGTTCATGGACAACCGTTCATGGGCGGAAACATTTCCGCACCGATCGATCCGAGCGACTCCTGTGCCGAAGCGGGCGCTGGAGCCCGGCCGTACGATTCATTTTGTCGCGGGGGACAACCGTCGAAGCCCAACACAACAATGACGTGTATGGACCGGTGGGTACCAATTCGTCGCTCATGTCCGTCCCTATCGGAAACAGGCAGAAACGTTTGGCTGATTGACAGCGATCGGGGCTCCGTGCGTGATTGATGACGCTTCTTGACGCAGGTGGGTGACGGCGATCGCTATTCCTGTTATCCGGAATTGCCGTGGTGCGATGCAGACGAAGCATCACTCTATCGAGGGTTGGACTTGCCGGAAGGGTTGTTACTTGTCATAGTTGCAACCGTCACGGTTGAGCCCGTCGTTTCGACATGTTCGTTCAGCGTGCCAGCGGCCGGGGCCACCCGGTCGAGAGTTCGTCGCCAAAGGGCCCCGACGTGGAGTCCTGCCAGGGCGTTCGGTTCTTGAGTGGATCACGAAGGTCGATGCTTGTCAGAGGTGCGGAATGAAGAACGTCAATTTCGCGGCTGAACTGCACCTCAGGCTCGGCGCGCCCGCGACCGGCACGGTCGAAAGTCTGCGCCTGCTCCGCGCGTTCCTCAAGCTCGCGCCGCGTCAGCGCTTCGAGGTCATCAAGCTGGTCGAAGACCTCGCCACCGAGGAAGCTCTTCCCGAGCGCCCCTTGTCCTGAACCCGGCTTTAACGCCGTCTCTTCGTTTTTTCCTGCCGGAGCCGGGCCGCCGGCGCCGTTTCCCATGGGCTGGCCGCTGGAACGCGGTCCGGCAAGTGTGGTATTCGTTGGGAAAACAGAGGGAGTGCGACCATGATCGAACCGAAGCTTGAAGTTCCGGCCGAACTGCGCGACCTGGCCGAGAAGACGATTGACCAGGCCGAGAAAGCATTCGGCATGTTTTTCGAAGCCGCCACCAAGTCGGTGTCGTCCGTTCCCGGCGCGGGGACCGAGGTGTCGAAGCAGGCGCTGATGTTCACCGAGCAGAATATGAAGTCGGCCTTCGAGCATGCGCGCAAGCTGGTCCATGCCACCGACATTCAGGAGGCGATGCGGATCCAGTCCGAGTTCCTGCGCAGCCAGTTCACCAGCGCCGGCGATCACATGCGCCAGATGACCGGCAGTCTCATGCAGCCGGGCAAGGGCAAGTCCTGATTCCCGGCTTGTGCACAGCCTGCTCATAAATTGAACTTGCGCGGCGTGAAGATCCGCACTTCGATGCTGGTGCAGATCCATGACGGGCCACCGAATGACACCATTCGCCGTCAGTCATCTCTTCTGCTGATCCCTGTCGGTCCTCCGGCAGGGATTTGCATTTGTGGCAGGTGTCGTGCCCGGGCCGATCTTATCGTTCGAGCATGATCTTTTCGGAAAACCGCTGAACGATTTTCCGGATCATGGCTCTAGCGCAGCGATGCGATATAGGCCGCGATGTCGCCGGCTTCGATACGGCTCAAGGGGAAGTTGGGCATCTTCGGGTGCGGATCGAGCAGGAAGAAGGCGAGCCGCTCTGGACTGAAGTCCGGCCTGCGCGCCACGGAGGCGAAGGAGGGGACGTCGGCGTTCGCCTGGGTTTGGCCGGCGGCGACGACATGGCAACTCGCGCACCAGCGCTTGGCGAGGTCGGCGCCGTGATTGGCGTCCGCTGCGAGCGCGGCAGAGGTGCCGAGGCTTGAGGTTACGGCAAGCAACAGGCAGATTTGTCTCAAATGCTGGCGCATAGGGTAACCTTCATGCATTCGTTGCGCCGCATGCCTATCCGCAGCACGATCCCGGGAATTGCGAGAGATCGATGCGAGCGATGATCGACCGCAGCAGCTTGCGGGCCGAACGATGAAGATGCCGCAGGAATGCGGGCATTCTCGCCGCGGGCAGACCAAGACTTCTTATATCAAGGCTTGTCGTGTCAAGACTTCTGGTGTCGAGACTTTTCGCATCAACACTTTCGATATAGTTGGACACGTGTCTCTCCGAGGCCATGGGACCTTGTAGCCCGCTGGCTCGGAGCCGCCTTGATCTGCCGCAAAGCGATTTCGGCTAATAATCGCCCGGGTTCATGATCATCGGGGTCTTCGTATCGGCCGGCGCGAGGGCGCTGCTGGCGCTGTCGCGCAGGAAGCGGTCGAGGGTTTCCTGGATCTTCTCCTTAACCGCGTTGGGGCCGCGATCGCTCATCTCCGTGTGCTGCGCGCCGGTATGAACGATGTCGATGCCGCGCGCTTTGGCCTCTTCCGGCGTCGGCAGCACGCCGGGATCGGTCAAGAAATGCGGGTCCTTCGATCGGAACGAGAGGATCTTCATGCCGTCGTTGAGCACGAAGGGCACCCTGAGATTGTCGAGCGTAATCACCTTCGACACCAACTCCGGGTGCTGATGGGTGACATACATGGAGACATCGCCACCATTGGAGTGCCCGACGAGGGTAATGTGGTCGTAATCGACGTTCTCCTGCTGCCTTCTCAGCCTGTCCAGCACGAACAGGATATTGGCCTCGCAGCGGATATAGACCTCGCGCCGGCCGACATATTGCTGGCCGACTTGCGTCATCAGCGGTGGGTCGCTCGGCAGGTCCTGCTGGATGCTGGCAACCAGATAGCCGCGCGCGGCGAGCACGTTGGCCAGAAATGAATATTCGGTGGCCTTGACGGTATTGCCGTTGCTGATGATGGCGAGCGGCAGCTTCCAGAGGCCGAGATTGGCCTTGGTCTCGTAGTCGCGCCGTACCGCCAGTTCGACCGCGATCGGCCGCTGCCGCTGGTCGTCGAACAGCGCCATGTTCTCATGGCGGATCGCAAACCGGCTGACGACGAGATATTCCCCGACGCCTAGGACGCAGAGAAACGCCAGTATTGCAAACACCCTCTTCATGGCCTGGTCTCAAATCACGTTTGGCTGAACATGGTCATCGGAAACTCCCGGATCGAGCGATCGTGAGCAGGTTACGGGATTAAATTTAGGCAAGTCTGTGAGCAAGGCCGCAAAAAGGCGGCAGGGCCCCGTCCGACCGCGCGAACGACAGGCGGCTAGAGACAGCCGGGGGTGCCGCGGTTGGGGCAGAGCCGGAACGCGCTCGACAGCGTGAACAGGAAACGGGGGCTGCGGCGCTCGTTGTCCGGTGCCCGGTAGCTCAAGGGCACGGCCACGCCGAGATCGGCCTGGAGATCGTCTGGCAGGAAGAATCGCACGCCGGCTCCAGCCGAGGTGAGCGACAGGCCGTCGCTCAGGCGATAGCCGTCGTTCCAGACGGCGCCAGCGTCGCCAAAGGCGTAGAGCTGATAGCCGGTCCAGTAGCGGAAATTAAGCTTCTGGTCGAAGCGCAGTTCGAGCGAGCCGGCCAGGCCGTTGTCGCCGCTGATCTCCGCTGCGCCATAGCCACGGCCGAAGGCAGCGCCGCCGAGATAGAATTGCTGCGAAGTGAACAGCGGCCGCGACGCCGTCTGGCTCGCGGCGGCGAGCTTGAGCGACCAGACATCGTTGAGTGTCTGGTAGCGCGTGAACCAGAGGTTCAGCACGGAGAAGTTCGAGGAGGCGCCGTCGCGGGACAGCAGATCGTCTTCGAAATGCGAGGCGCCGAAGACGTCGAGGCCGTGGCGGTAGGTCAGCGTCGCGAAATTGGTGCCGCCGAAGGGATCCTGCAGCCGGTAGTCGGCCGTCAGGCTCGCTGTCCTGATGTGGTCGTTGTACCAGGTCCCGTAAAGATCGTGCTCAGACACGTTGCTGAAAGTCGTCGCCGCCGTCAGCGTGAGCGTCGAGGACTGGGATTGCAGCGGAACGATGCTGGCGCGCAGCTCGAAAGCCTCGGTCGTGGTGATGTCGCTGTCGAGGCGGCGGGCATCTCCCGGCCTGACCGCGCTGTAGAGGGCGGATGCGCCGAGGCGCACGCCGTCGACGCCGACGGGCGTGTCATAGGACAGCCGCGCGAAACCGAGCTGACGAGGATCGTTGGCAATAGTCGACAGGTTGACGGCCAGCGTGTCTCCCGGCGTGAGATAGGAGTTGAACGCGCCGGTGGCGTAGGTCTGCCAAGGGCCGACCGACGACGATCCGAGATTGTCGAGGCCAAACGAGGAGAAGACGTGCCAGGTCTTCAAAGAGACGGTGAGGCGGAAGCGGCCCGAGGTGCCGCCGATTTCCTCGAGCGCAGTATCGGTGATCCGGACGCCGGGCCTGCCGTTGATCAGGAAGAGCTGGCGCTCGAGCGTTGCAAGGCGCGACGGCTGCTCGGCTAAAACCGGGCCGAGCATCGGCCTGACACCGAACTGCTCGGCGCCGTCGCCTTTCAGCTCGGCTTGCACGATGGCGCCTTCGATGACCTGGATCCGGACCTGGCCGTCCGCGATGTCCTGTGGCGGCACGATGGCCCGGCTCAGATGGAAACCGTCGGCGCGGTAGAGGTCGCTGATCGCGCCCGCTATTGCGGCGAGATCGGCTTGCGAGACCTTCTTGCCGAGATAGGGCTGATAGACCGCGGCAATCCGATCGAGGGAGACCGCGTGGGCACCGCTGACGCTGACGCCGCGCAACGCGAATTGCGGCTTGGTATCGCCGCTGGTGTTGGGCTGGCCGACCGTCGGCAGCCTGACCGGCGGACGGCTCAGCGTTTCCCGCTCGGTTTGGTTTTCAAAGTATTTCTCGGGCTGCCGAGGATCGAAGCCCGGCTGGTTGGCCTGTTGGGCGAATGCCTGGGAAACTCCGGTGAAAATCGGCGCCAACAGGGCCAACGCGGTAACGAGATGCCATTTATCAACCCGCACAGCGAACCGGTCCCCGTAATTATGCGGAGTTTTCCCGGTGGCGCGGTAAGGCTTCGTTAGGCGCATGATTTTTCATAGTTTTTTATGGTCAATGATTGGTTAATCCGGCCTCTTCTCTGGCCGCTTCCCGCTAATTCTATCTTGAGTGATTTCGGATACCCCTCAGGCTTGGCTGTAACGCGGACTGGGGTTGGTCATGCTTGGCAGATTTGGAATGCGGCGCGCTCTTTTGGCAGCGCTGATCCTGGGAACGGCCTCCGCCGCATCCGCCGGGGATGACGGTGTGTGGTCCGTCAGCAAGTCCTCGGGCGAGGTCTGGCTCGCCACGGACGGCGCGCAGCAGGTGTCGCTGAGCCAGGACGGCGCGCTGAAACCGGGCGACACCATTCGCACCGGCCGCAATGGACGCGTTCTGCTGGTCCGCGGCGAGGAAACGATCCTGATCTCCCCCAACTCGGTGGTCGGCTTGCCGACCGAGAAGAAGGAGGGACTCTCGACCACCATCGTCCAGCAGGCGGGTTCGATCCTGCTCGAGGTCGAGAAGCGCAACGTCAAGCATTTCGAGGTCGAGACGCCCTATCTCGCCGCCGTGGTCAAGGGAACGCAGTTCAGCGTGACGGTCGGCGCGGGAAGCACCAAGGTCGGCGTGCTCCGGGGCCAGGTCGAGGTCTCCGACTTCAAGACGGGACAGATTGCCCAGGTCATGCCGGGGCAGGCCGCCACCGCCTTCGAGCACGGCAAGCCCGGTCTCAGCCTGAGCGGTGCCGGCACGTTCAATGCGATCGAGCAGGGCAAGCCGCGCGCCTCGTCGATCGAGCGCGTGCCCGTGCCGAAATCCGGCCTGTCGGCGCCCCGCAATGCCGCGAACGGTCATGCGATCCACGCGCTCGGCCCGATCGACAAGGGAGCCAAGACGGCCGCCACGCCGAAGCCATCCCATCAGGCGGCCGGCGGTCATGTTTCCAAGCCCGGCGTCGTGCGCATCTCGAGCTCGCTCGGAGAGGTCAAGCTGAACTTCCACAAGGTCACGCGCGGGCTCGCTCACGGCGCGGTGGCTCCCGGACAGGTGCGCAACGCGAACGCCAACGCCGGCGTCGCGACCGAGACGGTCTGGAGCGACAGCAGCACCACGACGTCCAGCAGCGCCGTCCAGACCGCGGTGGCCACAAGCGCTGCTGCAGCGGCCGGCAACAGCAGCTCGTCGAATGCGGGCGCCGCGATAGCCGCAGCGGCCAGCAACGGAAACGCCGGCGGCAACGGCAATTCCGGCAATGGCAATAATGGCAACGGTAACGGCAATGGCGGCGGCAACGGCAACAACGGCGCCACCGGCAACGGCAAGGGCAACAACGGTAACGGCAATGGCAACGGCGGCGGTAACGGCAGCAACGGCCATGGTCACGCCTACGGCAGACGCTGAGGCGGCTTCCTAGCAGCAAGGGGGCGCCTGCAGAAGCGGGCGCGGGAGGATCGGAGTGAAACGCTATCGGCCGCATATCCTAGTCGTGATCGCGCTTGCGATCGTGCTGTCCACGGGATGGCACGGTGCGCTTCGCAATGCGCTCACCGACCTGCGGTTCGCCTGGCAATCGCGTGAGGCCAGCGGCCACGTCGTCGTGGTGGCCATCGACGCACCGTCCATCGAACGGATCGGGGTGTGGCCCTGGCCGCGCCGGCTGCACGCCGAGCTGCTGCACCAACTCGCTTCGGCAGGCGCCGGGGAAGTCGCCTTCGACGTCGACTTCAGCTCGCCGTCCGACGCGGCGTCCGACGAGGCGTTCCTCAGGGCACTTCGCGAGGTCGGCGGCTCGACGGTCCTGCCGTCCTTCAAGCAACCGACGCCGAATGGTGGTCCGGCCCACATCAATCGTCCCTTGAAGCCGTTCAGCAACCAGTCCTGGCCGGCCGTCGTGAACGTCGCCGTCGAATCCGACGGGCTCGTTCGCCGTTATCCGTTCGGCGAGAAGCTCGGCGATGTCTTGATACCCTCGATGGCCGTCGTGCTGGCGGGGAAAGACGCCAACCGGCGGCCGCCTTTCCTGATCGATTTCAGCATTCGTGCGGCCTCCATTCCGACCGTCTCCTATGTCGACGTGCTGCGCGGCGATCCTGCTGCGCTCGACAGGCTGAGAGACAAGAAGATCATTGTCGGCGCCACCGCGCTCGAGCTCGGCGACCGCTTCAGCGTTCCCAACGGCAAGATCGTCTCGGGGCCTGTCCTGCAGGCGATGGCCGCCGAATCGATCCTTCAGGGCCGGATGCTGCGCTGGACGTCCGATGTCGGCATGATCCTGGGCCTCAGCGTGATCTGCCTGCTGATGATGTATTCGTGGCGCCGCTCCGCGCCTGGAATGCGCGTCGCAGTCCTCGTCGCCACCGGCGCCGCTATCGAGCTGGTCGCGGCCCTCGTGCAGGCAAAATGGTCCTTCGTCATCGACACGTCGCTGCTCCATATCGCGATCGTCGCCTACCTGACCGCGACCGCGCTGGACGAGATCGATTTCCGAGGTCTCCTGGGACGGATCGCCGAAAGCCGCTTTCACCGGATCGCGATGTCGCTCGGCGACGGTCTCGTCTGCACCGACGAGGATCACCGGATCACGGTCTGGAATCCCGGCGCGAGTGCGATCTTCGGCTACACGCCCGCCGAGATCATCGGCCGTCCGTTCGACACGCTGTGCGCGGTGCCCGCGAAGGATGATGCGGCGCCCTCCATGCACGACGCCGCGCGCCAGGCGCTGCTGGTTCCTGGCGGGGCGGTCGTCGTCGAGTTCGAGGGGCGGCGCAAGAATGGAGAAACCTTTCCCGTCGAGGCGAGCTTCTCGGGCTGGCAGGGAACGGAGGGCTTTCAGTACGGTGCGATCCTGCGCGACATCTCGGTCCGCAAACGCGAAGCCGAACGCGTCAGATATCTCGCGGAACATGACGCTCTGACCGGACTTGCCAACCGCAACACGCTGCATGGCGCACTGGCCGGCATGATCGCGGATGCGGAGCGCAGATCCCGCGAGGTCGCTCTGCTCGTGATCGGGCTCGACGGCTTCCAGAGCATCAACGACATGCTCGGACATTCGGCGGGCGATCTCGTGCTGCAGGCGGTCGCTGCTCGCCTGCAGGGCGAGGCCGGAGACGGGACGATCGTCGCCCGGCTCAGCGGCGATGAATTCGCGATCGCGCGCGCAGGCGCAGACGGTAGCGAGTCCGTCGTGGCGTTCGCCGAGCGGATCGCGCGCGCATTCGAAACGCCGCTGGCGACGGGCACGCGCCAGCACCGCGTCAGGATCAGCATCGGCGTCGCGGTCTATCCCGAAAGCGGACAGGGCGCCGACGACCTTCTCAGCAACGCTCATCTGGCGCTGAGCAAGGCAAAGATGACGCGTCGCGGCAGCCATGTGGTCTTCGAGGCCGCGATCAGGCAGGAGCTGGAGAGCCGGCTGACGCTGGAGAGCGAGCTGGCGCTGGCGGCGGATCGCGGCGAGTTCGAACTGTTCTATCAGCCCCAGGTTCGTCTGATCGACGGCAGCCTGGTCGGCGCCGAAGCGCTCATCCGGTGGCGACATCCCGTGCGCGGCTACGTCTCGCCCGGCGAGTTCATGCCCGTGGTCAACACTTCGGCCCTGTCCGAGCGGATCGCAAACTGGGTGATGGAGACGGCCTGCCGCCAGGCGCGCGCCTGGGAGCTGTCCGGCAATGCCGCCCGCGTCGCGATCAACCTCTCGCCATCGCAGCTTCACTCCGGCGATCTTGCGCATGCGGTCGCGGCCTTGCTTGAATCGACGGGGCTGACGCCGTCGCTGCTCGAGCTCGAAGTCACCGAGGACATCCTGCTTCTCGACGAAGCCCGCGTGCTCGCCATGTTCAAGCGAATCCAGGAGCTCGGCGTCCGGGTCCTGTTCGACGATTTCGGCACCGGCTATGCGAGCTTGAGCTATCTGAAGAAGTTTCCGCTCGACGGGCTCAAGATCGACCGGTCGTTCGTGTCCGGCCTGCTCTCGAATTCCGACGACGCGGCCATCGTCGGCTCGACCGTCGGCCTCAGCAAGCAGCTCGGCCTCACAGTCGTGGCTGAAGGGATCGAGGACCGCGCCACCGCCGACTTCCTGGTCAGCATGGGATGTGAGGAAGGGCAGGGCTATTTCTTTGGCCGTCCGATGCCTGCGCAGGCTTTCGAACAGCAATTTTTGGCGGCTGAGCTCGAAGCCGTGAGCGCTGCCTGAGCCAGGCTGTTTTCGCTTGAGCCTCAACCGAACAACGCTTGAGGTCATCTGTCGGCTTTTGACGGCAGGCCGGACGTAGGACAGCGTCTGCTGCACCGCCCCTTATGACCCAGAGCAGACCTCAACATTAGCTGACACGGTACATTGTCGATAACGGCCTATTCCCTGCGCCTCGACCATTTCAGCGTGGCCGAGGGACCCTCGCCAAAGAGCTTTCGATAGTATCCGGCGAAGCGCCCGAAATCGGAAAAGCCCTGACGGAAGGCTACGTCAGCGACCGTCTCGGGGCTCGCGCTCTGCTGCAGAAGAATTCGAGCTTCGCACAATCTTTTGTGTCGCAGATACACGATGGGAGCGATGCCGAGAACCTCGTCGAAGGCCCTGTAGAGAGACCGATGTGAAACGCCCAGCGCCGTCGTGAGCGCCGAGATGTGGACGGGAGCCGAACCAACGCTGTCGAGATACTCCTCCGCCCTTCTCACAAGGCGACGTGGCGAGGAAACGAACAAATCGGACCGCTCTGAATTCGAGACCGCATAGCATACACTCTCGATTATCGCCTTCTTCCAATATTCCGCCTCGGACGACTTCAGCTTGCCGGCGTGCCGATCGAATCCTGCCATGATGCTCCGCAGCGCGAAGGCCGAGGTGCTCCCCCCTCCCGCCGCCGTCTGAAATGAGTTGTTATTGAGCCAGGCTGCCGGATCGCCGAAGCGGCTGCGTGGGCCGAAGAACTGCACCAGGTCGTCGACCGGTAGCGCTACGGCGCCAAACGACGCGCCAGCGTAGTGGCGCCTTTCGTGTTCCGCGCCAGGGGACCAGATGCGAATGCCGGCAGCACCAGCCCTCCGAGACCCGGGTCCGCCCGAGTTGAACAGAAAGCCGATCGTCACGCGCTCGTCGCTGTAGACACCTCGCGAGATGAGCCCGCGCGAAAAGCTGCCCAGTCCGAGCGAGAGACTACCGACGCCGGCGTGTTTGAGCCGGCCCTGCATCCGACCAGCCTCGATCTGGATGATCTCGGCGCGTGTCGTCGGTGTCGCCGCTCGAAGCTGCTCGAATCCGTCGATAGTGACCTCGCTGGACGTCACGACGTCGCTCGGGGCCGGACGGTCCATAGCTGCAACGGTGCCAGGCATAAAGCTCTCCATTGCCGCACGTACCGACAAGCTCAGGGGGAATTGCGTCTGAAAAGCGGCGTCGACAGTTTGCTTCAAAACGCGCTGGCCTATGCGACTGAAAGAACGTCGTTTTTAAGCCGAGCGGCAAGGCGTCGCAGTGGCAGAAACTACGCCTCACATTGGGGGTGAGCTAGGATAGCATTCACAACCAAAGCGGGAGCGCCTCACCACGGCGTCAAATCAAAAAGAATGGAGTGCACAATGAGCGGCCCGGAAAAGCAGGACGAAAACACCGCCGAAAAATTTGCGAGTATGAACCGGCGATCTGCGCTGCTGGGTGGGACAACGCTTGCCGCTATCTCAATGTTGGCTAGTTCCCGCCAATCCTCTGCGCAGAGCGCGCGGACGCAATCGGCGTCTCCAAAGCCGCCGACGGATGTGACCAAGGCCGCCAACCGCCGCGTGCTGGAGACGCTTCCCTTCAACGATCGCACGGACTTCGAGGACGCGCAGCGCGGCTTCATCGCCGGCGTTCCGGGCAATGCGCTCAAGGACGAACAGGGGAAGGTCACTTTCGATTTGAAGACCGTTCAGGTACCGACCGAGGGACCTGCTCCCGATGTGATGAACCCTTCGCTCTGGCGCATTTCACAGCTCAACAGCTTCGCCGGCCTCTTCAAGGTCACCGACCGCATCTACCAGGCCCGGAATCTCGATATCGCCAACGTGACGTTCATCGAGGGCGACACCGGCGTGATCGTGATGGACCCCGCCATCGCGACGTCGGCAGCCCGGAATGCCGTCGAACTCTACTTTGCCCATCGGCCGAGAAAGCCGATCACGGCGGTCATCTATACCCATAGCCACGCCGATCATTTCGGCGGCGTCGGAGCTGTCATCTCGCGGGAGGACGTCGCCGCCGGGAAGGTGAAGGTGATCGCGCCCGCAGGTTTTACCGAAGAGGCCGTCAGCGAGAACGTCTACGCCGGCAACGCGATGCTGCGCCGGACGATGTATATGGGGGGCGGCGGACTGGGCCGAGGGCCGGGGGCCGGCCAAACGCTCGGGTCGGCGCTTGGAATCTCCGGCGCCACCGATCCTTTGACCCTCATTACGCCGACGGACTCGATCACCGAGACCGGTCAGAAGATGACGATCGACGGCCTCGAGTTCGAATTTCTCATGGCGCCCGGGAGTGAAGCGCCGAGCGAGATGCACTTCTACATTTCGGCACTGAAGGCGCTGTGCACAGCCGAGAACGCCTGTCATACGCTGCACAATTTCTACACCTTGCGCGGCGCCAAGACACGTGATTCCTCGAAGTGGGTGAAGTACCTGAACCAGACGCTCGAGATGTGGGGCGACCAGGCCGAGGTTCTCTACGCGCCGCATCAATGGCCAGTGTGGGGCAATGCGAACATCCGAAAGCACATTGAGAACTATCGCGACGCCTTCAAATTCATCCACGACCGCTCGCTGCACCTCGCCAACGCCGGCTACACGATGCCCGAGATCGGCGAGCTGGTGAAGCTGCCGCCTGAGCTGGAGAAGAATTGGGCGACCCGTGGCTACTACGGCACCGTCAGCCATGACGCACGTGCGGTCTACAATTTCTATCTCGGCTATTTCAGCGAGAATCCCGCCGAGCTCGAGCCTCTGCCGCCGATCCAGGCAGCGCCCCGCTACGTCGAGCTGATGGGTGGTCCGGAGGCGCTGCTAGACAAGGCGCAGAAGGCCTACGATGCGGGCGACTACCGCTGGGCCGCGCAGATCCTCCAACACCTGGTTCTGGCACAGCCCGAGAACCAGAATGCGCGTTACCTCCAGGCCGATGCCTTCGAACAACTCGGCTACCAGTCCGAAGCGGCGACCTGGCGCAACATCTACTTCGCAGGCGCGCAGGAGCTGAGAGATGGTCTGCCAAAGGAGGCGCCGGGTCTCGCGGCGTCTCCGGACATGGCCAAAGCCCTTCCGATTGAGATGGCCTTCGATTTCCTTGGAATTCAGATCGATAGCGACAAGGCGGCTGGGAAATCAATCACCATCAATTTCGAGGTTGACGGTAAGGAAAAGCGGTCGCTGACGCTACGCAATCGCGTGCTCAATCACTCCAACAAGCCGGCGACCTCGCCTGATCTGACGGTCAAGGGTTCGACCGCGGCCGTCGTAGCAGCGCTGATGAGCGGAAAATCTGGCGAGAATTCAGGACTCAGTTTCGACGGGAACCAGACGGCGCTATCGGAACTATTGGGCCTCACGACCACCCCTCCGTTCTTGTTTCCGATCGTGACGCGCCCGGCTTGGAAGGGATGAGTTCGCACCGCGCAGAGAGGCTCACGATGAGCGCTTTTGAAGGTCCATCCTGGCCGAAGGCGGAGTCTCGAAGGGCCCCAGTCGTATGATTCGAGAACTGACCGAAAGAGGAGTAGCGACGTGGGACGGACCGCGATTGTTCGAGCCATTCTTCAAGCCGGGGCCTGCGCGCTGGCGTGTTTGCAGTTTGTGCAACAGGCGCGTGCCGACGCCGGCGGCGTCAGCTTCTGGCTTCCCGGTATCTTCGGCAGCCTGGCTGCCGCCCCGGTAACGCCCGGCTGGGCGTACTCGACTGTCTACCTGCACCTGCAGGCCAACGCGGGCGCCTCACAGAACTTTGTGACCAGCAACGGTGCGCGTGGGTCCGTGGTAGCCGGGATCGATGCGCACGCTGACGTCCTCGTTCAAGGAATCACCTATACGTCCGCGATGCCCGTACTCGGCGGCCAGGCCGGTTTCAGCGTGCTGGCCGCCCCGGGGAATCTCGGGGTTGGGGTCGATGCAACGCTGACCGGCCCCAGAGGCAACACCATCTCGGGCGGCCAGAGCGATAACCGCACGACCTTATCCGACATCTACTACCAGGGGACGCTGAAGTGGAACCAGGGCGTCCACAATACGATGGTGTACGTGACCGGCAACATCCCAAGCGGCACCTACGATCCGACCCGCCTCGCCAATTTGAATCCCGGATTTCCGGCCATTGATGCAGGCGCGGGCTACACCTACCTGGATCCCAAGAGCGGACATGAGTTCTCGGTAGTCGGCGGCCTGACCTACAGCACTATCAATCCGTACCTGCAGTATCAGAACGGCATCGACTTCCATGTCGACTGGGCGGCCTCGCAGTTCGTGACGAAGAATGTCCACGTCGGCGTAGCCGGCTACTTTTTCCAACAGATAACCGACGACAGCGGCCCCGGCGCGAAACTCGGCGGCTTCAGAGGTAGGGCAATAGGGATTGGGCCTCAGATCGGGTTCATCATTCCGCTGTCCGAGGGATATCAGGGTTATCTCAATCTGCGTGGCTACAAGGATCTGGAAGTCGAAAACCGAGCAAGCACATGGAGCACTTGGGTGACGTTTGCGGTCTCCGCGGCACCACCCGAGAAGACGCCATCCGCGAGCGTAATAAGCCGAAAATACTGAGTTCGCTTTGGTCTGTTTTTGGCCCTTACCGGACCTCACGCAATGTCCGCTTTCGCGACGCTACCGGGAGATCAGCGGACGTAGGGGATTATAAGTCCCTAGGACTGCCTCCAGTGTCTTCCTTGTCACTCCCAAGGGCGACGATCTTCAGTTCTTTGCCAGGAAGTGGCCGCTGCAAGGACTTTGCTTCATCCCACGGCGCACGCAACCAGATGTCCCACTCCTCGGGTGAAGTCAGATTACCGGCATCGCCTTCGGATGAATCGGTTCGACGATCGCGTTGGGACTCGTCGTGAGAAACCCATAGACCTGATGCGGACCCGGAACAGGCTTGGACTTCGTGCCGCGATCGCCGTTGAACGTTGTCCAGATGCCGGCGAATGCAAAAAGCGGCCGCTCTTCCCTCAGCGCGAACCAGACGACATCCTTCTTCTTTGTCTCCGGGTTCGGCTCGGGCGCGTATTCGGCAAAACTGTTGGCGGGCACGAGGCAGCGATGCTCCGGCTTCAGCCAAGCGCGCCAATGCGGCGACGATGTGTTGCGGATGTTCGTCACCGGCGGGCCGCCGGTGCGCGGCGGCGGCGGCATGCCCCAGCGCATCAATGCCATTTCTCGCTCGCCGCCTGCTTCACGGACGACGGGGGCGGGATAGTCTGGAAATACGCCGGGCATCGGCGGCAAGTTGCCTTCGTAGCGCCGGACGACGCGGAACAGTTCGGTGATGGCAGCCTGGTTCGTCGTGATCGAATACCACTCCTTCAGGCACCTCTTCGCGGCCTGGCTGTCACTGACCTTTTTTGATCATGTCATCTATTGGCTGCTTCGTATCTCCCCACATTCGCCACTTC
The DNA here is from genome assembly GCF_051710265.1 of Bradyrhizobium sp. U531. Taxonomy (NCBI): domain Bacteria; kingdom Pseudomonadati; phylum Pseudomonadota; class Alphaproteobacteria; order Hyphomicrobiales; family Nitrobacteraceae; genus Bradyrhizobium; species Bradyrhizobium sp. U531. Next base: position 174,877 of record NZ_JASVEN010000005.1, on the reverse strand, counting down.
TTAAGTTTGTTGGAAGCGGTGCAGGGTGCGCGGTCGCAAACCAAAGAGTCGTCAGGGGACAGCCTTCTTGCACGGTCCTTGTTCGCAGCCGACGCTGACCTCCCACAATGCGGGCACACCAAGCTGCCCGTCCGACTGGTTGAATTTTATTTTGGGGTAATCAGGAAATTTCTGTGCGCCCCCTGCTTGACCCCATTCGGGCGGCGTTCTCTTCCTGTAGGTCTGCGAACCGAGCTAACTTTGGGTTTTACGGCGACGCTTGTTCAAGCGATCGCCTTTCGTCGCAAATTGACACGTCGGGCAAAGCACTGTCAGAGTAACATCATCGAGACGAAGATTGTTTTGCACCCGCGCCGGATATTCCGCCGCGGGTTTTTTGCGTCTCGATCTTGAATCAACATGGGAATTTGGAGGAATCTTTCAATGCCTGACCCAGCTAATGTCAACCTGTTGTCCCAGAACGCGCTCGCGAGGGCGGCCGCTCGTCGCGCGGTGAAGCAACGCACCTTGACCGAAATTAAGTCCTTGGCACGGACGCACACCGCCCTCGCCATGAGAACTCTCGTGCAGATCATGCGCGACAAGGAAGCCCCGGCCCATGCCCGCGTCGCCGCAGCGAGCCTCATTTTCGATCGAGGCTGGGGCAAGGCGCTGCAGCCGGCGAAGACGGCAAGCCCGTGGAGTTTGTTCACCGCATCGAGCGGGTTATCGTTCACCCCCGCGACAACGTGATCATGGAAGCCCAGATCGAGGAGAGCGCACAGCGCGTGCCGATCAGCGTTCTCGGGAGCCTCGGCGCGATATGCGATTCCGAAGCAGCCTTTGAAGAGCGTTGGCTGAATTCACAGGAGCAGGCATGAGCGACCTACTCCAGAAGCTGCTTCAAGCGCGTCCTGAGCCGGGTCCAGAACCGAAATGGCCGAGGTGGATCGCGGAGGCGCTTGCGTATCAGCCGGAGAGCCCACTGGCAGTGCTGGACCCGCCGCCCAAAGCGGCCTCACCGGAAAGCGAAGAGCGGCGCGACATCCGGATACTAAGTCGAGTATCCGACACTTGAAATGCGAGAGCCCGCGGGATGCCGCGGGCTTCCTTATTGCTGAAACGTTCCGTGCTGCAGGCTTTGCGTTCTTAGAAGAATGTCCGGTTATGAGAACCGAGCGGAAGTCTTTTGGTCGGTCGGAGCACTACCATTCCGTCGTTAGGTGTTTGGAGGCCCTGAGGGATGGACGGGGGGACTACTCTCAAGATTACCTTGGCAGCCAGCCTGAATCCGGTTCAGCTAGCTTTCCGTCAGGTTGGATGAAGTGAAGCTTACGAACATGAATTCGGTCGAAGTCTGCGAACGCTCCTTCGGCCTTTCCATTTGATCCTTTGAAGATGAGGCCAACGGGGAAAGTGCGTAGAAGGCCGTTCACGTCCTTGAGCAAAATCGCGGGGCCGCCGCTACACCCGCTCATATTGAAGCCGAGCGGCGGCATTGCAACACCATCCGCAGCAAACGCCTTTGCTGGATCGTATATGGTAATGATTTCTCGGTCGCTGACTGCGTCGACAATGCCATGCGCACCCCACGCCTCGTGCTCGCGGTGACCGCGCCGAATTACCCTGCGCCGACTATCGAGATAGCCGGCCAAACTCAAACTATCTCCATCTTCTACGTTAATAGGCGGCCAATCCTTTCGACAATCGAATGGTTCAGCCCCCATCGCACGGAGCTGGACCGGATCAATCTCGAAAGTTGCGATGTCAAGCTTGGCGCTCCGCCCAATTAGCGTCGTCTCTGGCCAGACCTGACATTCTCCGATTTGGCATATAGTGCGAGCATCGCTTCGTCGGGCATCGAAATATTGCGCAAGTACATGGTCAGCGGTTACGGCGAAATGCCGTTTCTCGAACCGCAATATGAACGTTGTAGCCCCACGCAACGGACCGTCGTACATCGCCCCTATGTGCCAAAATAGAGGCCGCGCAAGCTTCAACATGTATTCGGAGACCACGGCGGCCGCCTTCATTCCGGCCTCGGGGTATCTCCTTGGACCCGCTTCCGACATTGGTAAAGAATAGAGCGAAGTTCACCCCGACGAAAGTCCGCACTTTGAGGTAACGAACTTGTCGGGTCATATTGGAAGCAATAGCCTCTCGACCGCCCACGACGGGGGAGCGGAGAGCAAAATGCCAGTCAGACACTTGGATCCAGAGCTTTACAGAGGCCGCGCCAACGGCAATGCCAACGCCGATTGGTTCGGTAACAACGCTGCCTTCACGTGCCCCATTTGCGATAAAGTATACCTCACGACCGCCTTTCCACCGAAGTACAAAACAGAGGGACGCGCATGCCCCGCCTGCGGTGGCTCTCGCGCATTTGTCACGGGGGACGCGTTTATCGGCGAAGCTCGCATAGAGTGGGATGAAACCTAGCGCTCACTGCCGTTCTGAAGGGAGTTTCAATATGGATTATCGACAACTTCTGAAGAAATATCTTGCCTTCGTCGCGCAGAAGAATGGCGGCACCCCAATCATGCCGAGAGATGTGGAGCCTCCGTTCGATCGTCGGGACGTCTATGAGCTGATTATCTTGGACGAAGAAGCGCTTGATGAAGCGCGAAGGCCTCCATTGAATACGGTTTGAACTGTGCCAAACGGACCGATCTCGCTCTCCTTCCACTCGTCTGAGAGGAGCGACGGCGAGTGGACGACTGCCTTGCCACGCGGGCGGTCGCCGAAAAGCTATCGCCGCCGCGCGACGGCCACACCAAAGAGAAAGGCGACGAACAGGCTGGCCAGCGGCGCTTCGCGCGTGACTGCCGCGACTGTCGCGAGGGCTCCGCCGGGCCTGCGCGATTCCTCGATCGTCGAGGTCAGGCGGTTGACGGCCGCGTGCAGGCCTCCGGCGACTTCACCGACCGTGCGGGAGACATCCGCCGCCGCATCGATGGCACGCTCGGCCACGCCGGGTTGGGAAGGGGACTGCGGTATCTCCGTGCTCACGCGCGCGACCTCCAATGACCGATGAACAAGGCCGGCACCTTTGGCTATCCGCGCGAGCGCTCGTTTTGAACAGCGGGTCTGACGACCTTTGGCTATCCGCGACAGGCGCCGTCATTAACGGCGGGTGCCGGCCCTTGATTGGCAATTCAGCGCGCATGAATTTGTTCCTGGCGGTATGTCGGCGGCGGCGACCCCGGGAAACGCCGGGCGCGAATCTCTGTTAGGCTGACTGAGCCTTGTTGATGTCAGGAGACAGCCGTGACCGATCAAACCATGATGGATCGAGCCCGGCGCATCGCTTTGCTCGGGGCCCCCATCGACATGGGGGCATCGCAGCGCGGCACCTTGATGGGCCCTGCAGCGCTGCGGACCGCGGGCCTTGCGACGCTGCTCGAAAGCCTGGATCTCGAGGTCGTCGACTACGGCGACCTTTCCGTGGCCGAGATGCGAGACCTCACCGACAGTCCGCCGGACAGGGCCAATCATTACCGCGAGATTCAGCGTTGGACGCGCGTTCTGAGCCGCAGAGGCTACGAGATCGCAAAGACTGGTGCATTGCCGATCTTCCTCGGCGGCGATCACACGTTGTCGATGGGATCGGTCAATGCCATGGCGCGTCACTGGCAGGAGAGCGGACGGGAGCTGTTCGTGCTCTGGCTCGACGCCCATGCCGATTACAACACGCCGGAGACGACGATCACGGCGAACATGCACGGCATGTCGGCCGCGTTCTTGTGCGGCGAGCCCGGCCTCGACGGCCTGCTCGGCGACGAGCCGCGGGCTTCGATCGACCCGGACCGACTCGATCTGTTCGGCGCGCGCTCGATCGACAAGCTGGAAAAAGAGCTGATGCGCGCACGCCGGATCAGGATCGTCGACATGCGCCAGATCGACGAGTTCGGCGTCGCAGTGTTGACCCGGCGCGTCATCGAGCGGGTCAAGGCGCGCAACGGCGTGCTGCATGTCAGCTTCGACGTTGATTTCCTCGATCCATGCGTGGCGCCCGGCGTCGGCACCACGGTGCCGGGCGGAGCGACCTATCGCGAGGCGCACCTGATCATGGAGCTGCTGCACGATTCCGGCGTGGTCGGATCGGTCGACATCGTCGAGCTCAATCCTTTCCTCGACGAACGCGGCCGGACGGCGCGCACCGCCGTCGAGCTGATCGGCAGCCTGTTCGGCCAGCAGATCACCGACCGGCCGACGCCGAGCAACGCCATCGCTCCGGGCGAGTGAAGCGGCGCCGGATCGATGGTGGCCGCCAACGACATCGAGAAGCCTCCGTACTAACGCGCCTGGCCTACGACCGGCAGTATGAGCTCGAAATGACCTCGAACGTCGAGCCTTGGGGTCGGGATTCGGCAAGCACCAAACGGCCCTCATACCTTTCGATGATGGTGCGGCAGATCGCCAATCCCGGTCCAATGCCCGCCGGCCTGGTCGTAAAGAAGGGATCAAACACACGCTCCATGTCCTGCGGGGGCACTCCGGCGCCGGTATCCTGGATAGACGGGTCGGCGCGGCGTGAACATTCGGAGAGGAACATTCCCGCGATTGCCAAGTTTTCCCGATGCCCTTCCCCAAGGGTGACCCCGTATGGCCCCGGCTTGAATGCCCCCCACTATTCCCGCGAGCCGGGGCCTTTTTTTCGAAGCCGCGGCGAGGCGACCGGAAGCCGTGCCGACATCACGGGTTTCGTTGAACAGGTGCGCATATAGGCAAGAGTCATGAAATGGATGCTTGTGGTCCTCGTGGGTGGCGTCGCGCCCGTCAACACCGATCTCGTCTTCGACAAGTTCAGTGACTGCCTGTCCGCGGAGGAGCAGATGCGACAGCATTACTCCGACGCGTTCGAGGCGTGGGACCGCACGGCTGCGGCGCGGATCGACCGGCGCAGGGACTACAAGAAGGCCCGGGATCTCGAAGCAAAGCGGCTTCTGAGCAACGTGGGCACCTGTGTGCCGCACAGTGGGAGCGACCCTGCTGCGCCGGCGGAGCCGTCCAAGCCGCCAACCGCACCTTCACAGCAGCCCGTGGCGCCAGCGCCCTCGCAGCCGGCGCGACCTTAGCGCAGCGCCTTGCCTCACTGATGAGAGCCGCGGTCGCTCGCGTGCGACCGCATTGCGTCACATGACCGGGAAAAACTGGCAACTTTCGGGGGCGCCTCGAGTTGGCAGCGATGAATCCGGGTTCGGAGAGCGAGCATCGTGGACGACGTCTTGAAGAAGGCCACCGAAACCGCCTGGACCGTCTATCGGGCGCGGCATCCCGATGTGGACGCGTCCGACAGTCGGCGATGCCTGCTGGAACGTTACCTGCTCACGAGAAGAGAAGAGCGCCAGAGCGATACCGAAGAACTCGCCAGCTTCGGGATCGCTTACCTGTACCGGCTCCCCAGCGACGAATGTTGACGAGCATGAAAACGCTGGTCGCGCGCGTAGTCCGCGGAAGCACAAGGCCCAGTTGGACGTTGCTCGCGATTTCGTCTCTCATCTCGGCGATCATCGTGATCGCCTTGCGCGTCATCTTCGGAAGTTAGTTTGCGGACGCCACGCCCGACTGCGTCCGGCTAATACAATGGACTGCAGTCCAGCACCTTGATCCTCCCGGCGGCGTCGAACGCCAAGACTGCGCTCATGACACCCGCATCAGTGACGTAGCGGATCACGGTTCTATCGTCTGAAGGATTGAGGTCGTCCAGCGTGCCGGCCGGGCATTTTCGAAGGCGATCGATCCAATAGGCACGAACTGCCTCGCGGCCGGTGATGGTTTGGACGCCACAGCAACCGCAGTGCACCACGGCATCTTCCGAATGAAGTTCCATGATCGCTTCGAGATCGCCGGCGCGGTAGGCATCAAGCCAGTCGACCGCAATGGCCATCGGGTCATAGGAGATGTTTGTCACTTACTGCCGTCCCATCTGATTTAAGCCGCAGGAACCAAATCGAGCAATTGCATTTTATTATTCCACCCGGCCACGGCCATATGCCGAAGGACATAGAGGACCGGGCCGAGGCCAAGTCGATGTTGGACGCATCTGCCAAGCAGGGGATTCTCAAACCCATCCGGCTTGTGCTTGTTGACCGGCAACCGATCGTCCTGCAGGGACTGAAGTCGGTCCTCGGGACACAGCAGGATTTCGAGGTGGTCGCCTCGACCAACGACGGGACGAGCTGCCTCCAAGCCATCAGGATTTTGTCGCCCGACGTCGCGCTCATTGCCGACACCTTGCCGGACCTGACGGCATCCGACTTCCTCGCGATCGCGAAAGCCGAGAAGCTCTCCACGCGGTTGGTGTTCTTTACCGAATCCGAGGGCAGTCCCGATCTGACCGCGGCGATTGCTGCCGGCGCCTGCAGCGCAATCTCGAAATATGCCGCTCCCGGCACGATGCTGCGGTCGCTGCGGCTGATGACGAAGAGTGGCGTGTCGCTGGAGCCGTCCGATCTCGCTCCGGCCGGCAAGCAGGCTAATGGCGGCGGCAAAATCGAGAAGATGCTGGAGCTGCTCACACCCCGGGAGCGTCAGATCGTCCGACTGGTGTCGGAAGGGATGTCGAACAAGGAGATCGCGCGCCGGCTCGACGTGTCCCAGGGAACAGTGAAAGTCCACCTGCACAATATCTTCCAGAAGCTCGAGATCACCAACAGGACGGTGCTTGCGACCATCTCATGGTTGCAGCGGACTTCCGGCTTCAGTGCGCTCGCGCTGGCCTTTCTGGTGTTCGCAGTTGCGGACGAGCTCAAGGCGGCGGATATCGACGACCACCTTGCGCATGACGACGGTCCCGGACATACGGAAGAGTACGCCGGGCATGAGGTCTGGAAGAAGGCCATTCTTGCGCATTTCGTCACCTCGAAACCCAGCGGGACGCTTCCGTTCACGGAAAAGGACTTGCTCGCCAAGGCAAACCAGGCCCCGAGCCCGGCCGTCGCCATGGAAGCGCTGCGCGCGGCGGAGCAATACCTGGGCTCGAAGGTCTGGAAGGACGTCGGTGCTGTTGGATCGGGCACGAGCAACCTACCTGCGCATCTGCTGCAGGCAATCGGCGACGCGGAAATTGGAGAGGGCGCCGTCCTGGCGTATCGAATCCCGCTGCTTGCTTCCCCGTCCGTTCCCGGAGGATACGGCACCTTCGCCGCTGTCGCCGGTGCCTTGATCTACGCACTCAGCGACAATCATCTCACCGCACAGGCGAGTGAGTTGAGCAAAACATCGATCGACAGCTTCCTGGCCGGCCTTGGAGAGAGTGCCACCAAGCAACTGGCCGCGGCCAGCGAGGTCGACGCCAGCCATGCCGGCACTGCGGCCTCGGATGTTCTGTCGCACGATCCTGGTCCGCATCCTGGCTTTGTGACCGCTGCAATGAACGTCATGCAAGACGTCAGCGGGAAGCAGGCGGGCTCGGACGCGACGGGCCACGATCTCCAAGCTCCCAGCGGCCTCGTGGACGCTGGGCACGCGCCGGGCGGAGGGAGCCGCGACCAGATAACGGGCGGCAGCGTTGAAGACATTGTTCATCGCTTCCCGATCGATGCGCATCCTGCGGCTTCCGGCTCCGTCGTGGATGGCGCGTCAGGGCCGGGTCGGCTCAATTTGGCAGCGTTCGGAGGGCTGGCGTGGCTGCATCTGACGGCGGCAGCCAAATCCATTCCGCCCCACACACTCGCCTGGATCTACGACCCCGCAACCAATCAAACGATCGTCTATGTGAACCCGACCGATCGTGTGCTTGATGTCGGCGACCGCGGCCTGCTGGAAGTCCATTTGCAGGGAATCGTATCCGTTGCAGAGTTGGATACCGTTCAGCACATGGAGGGCGGCGTCCACGCCGTCACCTTGGAGCAACTCGAAACGGCGTTGCTATCGGCAGCCGCGGCCGACGAGACTGCGCTGAGTATGAATGTCAGCTACGCGGGTGAGGATGCGCGTGCGCCAGCCAGCGTTTGGAGCGCTTTGGCTGATGACGGCTTGAGTTTCCAATTCACGCAAGTTCGAACCGGCTCCGGAAGGTCGTCAGAGACCAGCACCGTCACGAGCGAGCCGTCGGACACAGCCGAGCAGAGCACCGGTCCGTCCGGAGTCCCGGCTTACGGATCATCGATCGCGCCTGGTCGTAGCGCGACCACTCCAGCCGCGGATAATCTCGCTTTGAAGAGTGACCCGGGCAATTCGAACAGCGGTGCCCCGTCGGCGCAGCAGAGCGACTTTGTCCCACCGGGCTTCGACATCGCCGGCAGCACGGGCCCCGGCAACTCCGAGGCTGCGAAGACAACAGGACCCGGCGCCGAGCACGGTAATTCGGACCATGCGGCTTCGGGCAAAGCAGAAGAAGCAGCCAACAGCGGGAAAGGTCCCGGTGACACCGAGCACGGCCATTCGCAGCACAATGCGGGGCCGGGATCTGCGAAGCCGGCGGACGCAGAGACGACCGAAGACAAGTCAAAGCCCGGCAAAGCCGTCGGGAACGATCATGAACCCCATTCTCGGATGCCCGACGATCCCAAAGGAGCCGAGAAGACCACAGGCCACAGCGACGCTGAGCCCGGCCATTCGGGCCACTCGGTTCCCGGCAAGGAAGCGGAAGCAGGCAACAGCGGCAAAGATCCCGGTGGCACGGAGCATGGCCACTCGCAGCATGCTGCGGGGTCGGAGTCTGCAGAGGTGGTGGCGACGGAGATCGCTGAAGCCAAGCCCAAATCCGGCAACGACGTCGGGAACGACAACGAGCATCACTCCCAGGCTTTGGACGGTTCGCCGAGAGCAACGAAGACGGCAGAATCCGGCGGTGCCGAACACGGCAATTCCAGCCACTCGGCTTCGGCCAAGGGAGCCGACGTCAGCAAACACGTTGCAACCGACACCGCCGTGGTCGACAACGGGCAACGGGCTGCGCATTCCGGTGCAAACGCATGGGACGTCGCGCAGCCGGCATCGGCCGCGTCCAAGTTCGGCGGCACCGAGCAAGTGTTTCGCTTCGATGGCGAGGCACCCCCTTCCTCCCTCGCGCTGGTCGAACCTAAAGAGCTTCCTGCCCCGCACACAGTGTTCAGTCGGGGAGACGACCACAAGATGATCGTCGACGCGATCTCTCATGCGTCGGACGAACACGCGCAGCCCGCCGATCACAGTCCGCATCCCGGCGTTTCGCATGGGTCTCATGATCTGTTGATCTAGAGATCGCCGATTAGCCCAACAAAGAGCGCGCGGCGGAATGGCGCCGCGAACCCCGGGGGATCGTCTACGGCCATCTCGAAGGACGAAGCGTTCGCTCCGGCCGCGGCACGCGACTCGGCGGACGACCTGCCGGGAACCGGGAGGGGCGCTTTCGCGTTAACCTGCGATTGGAAAAACAGCGGATTCCGCCATGACCAATGGTCCCTTTGCCAATTCGATCTCGACCGCCCTCCGCCATCCCGGTGTGATCGCGCTGATCGTGGCAGGCGTGACGATCGCGGCAATGCTGATCGTCGATCACGGCCCGTGGAATCGAGCCAAGACCCAGCCTGCGCATGTTGCGATGTATGCGAACACGGGCGAAGCGGCGCGGGCCGCCGGCGCCAAGGTGCTGCCGACCACCCCGAAATCACCAATCGAGCCGGCGCGGCTGGGACCGAAGACGTCCCCGACCGTAAATCCCGTGACGCCTTAACCGTTCAGCTTTTGCGGTCGTAACTCAGGAGCCCGCCGCTGGCTTTCGGCGGTTGGGCGCGCCGAAACCTTCGTCGAACTCGCTCCAAGGCCCGGCCGCAATTGTTCGGCAAGCGACGCCGCGCCGTGAAGTCCGCTGTCCAGTGGCGAGCGGAAGCATCGCGGCCGTTTTGCGGAAAAGCCCCGTAAAATCAGGTGGGGACAGCCATGATCTTCCCGGAATGGTCGCTGAATCGAACCAGAGTTTGACGTTTTTGGCCACAATCGGAGTCGACGTTCCGGCCATGAAATTTCTGGCCATGATTTCGATTCTGGCGTTGCTCACGATGAGTGGGGCCGCCATTTCCGATCAGCTTCTGACGTCCGGGCAGCACGTCGCGCAAGGGGTGGAATAGCGCGGCGGGCGAAGGTGCTTTTGTCTCTGGGGGGACAGCGATGCTTTCGATAGATCAATTCTTGCGGTTCATCAGCGTGCCGGCCGTATTCGCGGCCTTCATCATCGCCTCGCAGATCTCGGCGGCGCTGTCGCCGGTTTGAAGCGCCGTCAGCGCTCAACCGATCAGCGACGAGCCGAACATTGCGAGGACGGCCAGCGCCATCAGCGCGGTACCGCCCCAGCCCAGCCCGATCAGCCATGACCGGGCGCGGAAGCGCCCCATGATCGCGCGACTGGATACGATCAACATCATCATCGCCATGATGGGGACGGCGACGACGCCGTTGAGCACCGCGCTCCACACCAGCATGTGGATCGAGTCGATGCCGGTGAAGCCGAGGCCGAAGCCGATGATCGTCGCCGCGGCGATGATGGTGTAGAAACCGACCGCCTCGTCGGGCTTGGCCTCCAGCGTAGCCCGCCAGCCGAAGATCTCCGCAACGCCATAGGCCGCCGAACCCGCCAGCACCGGGATCGCGAGCAGCCCCGTGCCGATGATGCCGATCGCGAACAGGGCGAAGGTGAAATCTCCAGCGAGTGGCCGCAGCGCCTCGGCCGCCTCGGTGGCCGAATTGATCTTGGTGACGCCGTTCGCATGCAGCACGGAAGCCGTGGTCAGGATGATGAAGAAGGCGATGCCGTTGGAGAGCAGCATGCCCGAGAAGGTGTCGGTCTTGATGCGGTCGAGCTCGTGGGTGCCGCCGCGCTTGAGCTCGCGCAGCGGCTTGTCGCGCTTGCCCTGGTTCATCTCCTCGACTTCCTGCGAGGCCTGCCAGAAGAACAAATACGGGCTGATGGTGGTGCCGAGCATGGCCACCACCATCATCAGATACTCGGCGCTGAAATTGGCCTTGGGCCACACCGCGGCGAGCAGCGCCGTGCTCCAGGGGATCTTGACGGTGAAGGCGGTGGCGACATAGGCGAACAGCGCCAGGGTGAGGAATTTCAGCACCGGCGAATAGCGGCGATAGGGCAGGAAGACTTGCAGAATGGTCGAGCCCGCCGCGAAGATCAGCGCGTGCTCGTGGTTGAGCCCGCCGATGACGAGCGAGAGCGCTTCCGCCATCGCGGCGATATCGGCGGCGATGTTGAAGGTGTTGGCGGCAACCAGCAGGGCGACGAGGCTCAGCACCGCCCAGCGTGGCGCGACCTTCATGACATTGGCGGCGAGCCCCTTGCCGGTGACGCGGCCGATCTGTGCGCTGACGAGCTGGATCGCGATCATGAACGGCGTGGTGAGAAACACCGTCCACAACAGCCCGTAGCCGAATTGCGCGCCGGCTTGGGAATAGGTGGCGATGCCCGAGGGATCGTCGTCGGCAGCCCCCGTGATCAGGCCCGGGCCGAGCCTTTGCATCAGCGTCGGCGCGGATTTCGTCGGGGTGAGGGCGCTGTCGCTCATGGAAAGGAGACCTCGGTCGGGCGGATTCTCCTAGCAAATGCCATCAGGGGAACAAAAGTTCCTGAGCGCGGGCGTCTACAGTTTCGATAATTCGAAATTTGCCACTATCGCGCAAACCACCCGAGCGAGTTGCCATCGCAGGCCGAGGCCTGGCCGGTGATGACTTGAGGTCGCTTGGTCCAATAGTGGACATAAGGATCGTCACGCCCTTAAAATGAGGCCACGTCCTCAAATGAGTAAGTCGCTCAAAGCGCTGAGTTTACGCGCGAAAATTTAATCTGGAGCCGTATCAAAAGATACAGACTCTTCGTTGCGGCAAGCGTAACGTCAGTCCATCACCGCAAGGCCCGTGGCACGAGATCGGTGATGAGATCGCCGGTTCGCGCTCCCGCCCTCCTCGAGCAAGGGACATGCGCCATGCTGACGCGTCGCCGTTTCAAGCAGACCAAGACACTCAACGAAAGACTGGCCGACGAAGCCACGCGCTGCCGCGAGGAAGCGCGCAGGCTCGCGCCGGGGCGCCGCCGCGAGATGCTGATGCGCCGGGCGCGGCAGGACGAGACCGCGATCCAGATCGACGCCTGGCTGCGCTCGCCCGGCCTGAGGGCGCCGACATGAGCCAGCAATATCGCGCTTGTCTCGTGGGTGAGAACGGTGTCTTCCGCTCTGCTGAAGCGTTCGAGGCCTCGTCCGATGAGACCGCTCTCACCTTCGCGCAGCAGTTCACGCGGCACGGCAAGGTCGAGGTCTGGCAACTCGGCCGCAAGATCGCGGTGCTCAGCTCCGAGCAATCCTGGCCGCCGATCGCCGCGCGATCCCGTCCGGAGATAACGTCTCACTGATCGCGGGACGGCGCTCGCGTGTTGAAGCTCTCGATCACGAACGAGAACGTCACCTGCATGACGGGCCCGCCTGCGTCGCGAACGTCGATCGCCATCTTTCGCTTTGCGCCGGTCGCCGGCGCAGAAATAACGGCGTCACGCGCCATGTCGGCGACCGACTTGGCGGCCTCGGCCTGAACCGCGCGCAGGCTGGACAGCTCCAGCCCTTCCTCGTCGAGCGCCGCGCCGCGCTCGTCGTGTAAATCGAAGTAATATCGCGGCATGTTCATATTCCTTTGCCCTAACAGGCCCGAAACGGGACAAAGGTTTCGCGCGCGCTGAAAAATTCAATGGCGCACAAGGGGTTCCGGGAACACAGGGGCGAAGCGGAGGGGCGAGGCTGCGCCTGCTTGCACGCGTTCTCCCTCATTCCTCCGCGAGCTTGTGCTCGATATAGGCGTCCACCGTCTCGGCAAACGAGCGCTGCACGCCGACCGCGACATCATGCTGGTCGAGGGCATCGCGCTGGAGCACGCGCAGGCCTCGACCGCGGGCGCTGACCGGCGCGGTGTTGAGATATTGATCGATGGCGCCTTTGGCGAGCGGGATGGCCTTGGGATCGCCCCTGGCGATCAGGAGCCTGAGCAGGCTCTGGCATTCGGCCAAACCTGGCATGGGATCAGCCTCTTTACCTTTGCTGCGACTTCGGCTTCGGCCGCTTCACCGGCTGGGTGTGGGTGCCGAACAGCGCCAGCAGGAACGCGACTTCTTCCTTCGAACCGATCTGGATCATGATGATCTCCTTTTCGCTTCGTTGGTCGAGGCCCGGGCATCCGGAGTTCAGGCCAATCGGGTTTCAGCTCTGTTTCAACCGTGTTTCGTCGGGGCATGATGCAGAGAGAGGGCCTGCTTATGTTCACATTTGAACACGGCCAGCGCCGGTTTCCGGACGCTGTTGCCCGCTTCTCGGTTCCTTAACGCGTGCGCCGTAACGTCCCTGCAATTAGAGGGCTTGCGGGAGTATTTGACATGGTCGCGAAGTGCGCGGGATGCGCTGACGGAACGGAGTTGCCGTTCGAGTTCAAGATGGCGTTTCAGCCGATCGTGGACGTCACCGCGCATCGGATCTGGGGCTATGAAGCGCTGGTGCGCGGCCCGAACGGCGAGAGCGCGCATAGCGTGCTCAGCCAGCTCACTGACGATCAGCTTTACCGCTTCGACCAGGCCGCCCGCGTCATGGCGATCGAGACCGCGGGCAAGCTGTTCACGGATCCGCTCGCACGGCTCTCGATCAACTTCATGCCGAATGCCGTGTACGAGCCGCGCGCCTGCATCCAGAAATCGCTGCAAGCCGCGCGGCGCGCCAATTTTCCGGCGGCCAATCTGATGTTCGAGTTCACCGAGAACGAGCGGATGAGCGACCCCGCACATGTCGAGAACATCGTGCGCTCCTACAAGGCGCTGGGGTTCTGGACGGCGCTGGACGATTTCGGGGCTGGCTATGCCGGCCTCGGCCTGCTGGCCCGGCTGCAACCGAACCTGATCAAGATCGACATGGAGCTTCTGCGCGACATTCATCTCAGCCACCCCAAGCAGGTGATCGTGGCGGCGCTGGCGCAGATCGCGCGCGAGCTCGACATCACGGTTCTGGCCGAGGGCGTCGAGAACGAGGCCGAGCTCACCGCGCTGCGCGCCGCGGGCATTGCCCTGTTTCAGGGCTATCATTTCGCCAGGCCGGGCTTCATGTCGCTGCCGACCGTGCGCGGACTGGGACCCACCATCGTGTCACTTGCCGGTTGAGGAGCCCGATCTCAAATCCTCTTCAAAGTTCATCGGACAAAAGCCCGCGTGGATCGCTCCACGCGGGCTTTTGCTTGCCGCTTGCGCAGCCTCCTCCAAAGGTTTGGCGCCGTGACTCCACGATGCCGATTGTCGTCTTTAGTGCATGTGGCCGATCAGATAGACACCGCCACCGAGCACGATCACGGCCGGGATGGCCCAAAGAATAAGTACGGGCATCGCGTCTCTCCCTTAGTTGGTCGTGCAAACCTTGACGGTCTTCATGCCGGCCTCGGCTTCGGACTTCGTCTTGTAGACGGTGTCGCCGCTGACGACCGTCGTTTCCGTGGTCGTCGGCTTCGATTCCGTGATCGTGCACTTCTTGGTCTTCACGTCCTGCACCACGTAGAACGCCTGCGCGAATGCGGGCGCAGCAAATGACGTCAGCACGGCAGCGGTAATGATGGTCTTGATGTTCATCGTGTCCTCCTCCAGCAGCCCGGTGATCCGGATCTGTCCCCTTCAAACTTTCAGAATTGCCACTTGTTCCCGGTCGTTCTCCCTGAACCAACTGCCGCCACCGGCGTTGATGCGCCAAACAGGAGGCTTGGATGCTGGATGTGAGACTCGTGACGACTTCGCTGGCGATGCTGATTGCTCTGATGTCCGTGGCGCTGGCCGAGCCGACGAAGGATCAGGCGCGGCCTGCCGCGCAAGCCGCCAGCGAAGCGCGCCCGATCCGCGTGATCTTGCCCGCGCCCTGGGAGCCCGCCACGGCGCAGGCCGATGCACAGCCGACGAAGTGAGCCGGCTCTCTCCAGTTGCGCGGCACATTCGCCCGCACGCAGCACGAGCCGACCCTTCCGAATTGCTCAATTATCCCGTCATGTCCCGATCGCGCGATATCCGGGTTCCACTGCGTAGGATTGCCATTTCGCCACCGGCGCACGCGCCGTTTTCATCATGACCTTCACCTTGCGTTCATGGCCCTGCCTCTAAACACCCCGCCAGCAAAATGGCAGGTAGGTAGGACCATGTCCTTTGACCCGATGGCCGCTGCGGTCGATTGGCTTGATGCCTACCGCGCCGGCGATCTAGATTCAGTGCTCGGAATGTATGCGGACGACGCGGTGATTCAGTGCGGCTGCGGCGGCCTGAAGACGAGCTCGGGCTGGGAAGGCCTGCGCGCCTATTGGCGCGACCGGCTGACAAATTATCCCGCTTCCAGCCTCGATAATCTTCAGCCGTCGGGGGAGACGGTGCTGGTCTCGTATTTTGCGCGCGGCGGAATCGTCAGCGCGAGCCTGACCTTCGATGCCGACGGAAGGATCGCCGCGCACGTCTGCGGCCCGCAAAATTAGCTGCTACTTGCTGCGTTTCGCCGTGACGGTGCCCAAGGCGATGCCATGCTGCCAGGCGCGCACCCGCACCGCCGCTTCGGTCCGATCGAGCGCGAGGGCGATCTCGTCGGGTCGCCGGCCCGCTTCAGCCATGGTTTTCAGCCGCTCGTGCTCTTGCGCCGTCCACTTCTTCAGCAATGGATAGCGTGATTGCATCGCTTGAGCTGTTCCGAAGGCATCGGGCACGGCCCGAGAGCGACCCCAAGCATCTTCCGGGGCTGACGTGAGGAGAAATGCCGGGGCCGCCAGCGCGCCGACTCAACACGCGCGCTCCGCTATATTCAGTGCCTAACCTCGTCACGTCGCATCATTTGATACGCCTAACGGAGAAAAATCTGCACTGGCCTGAAGCACTTGTGAGGAACCTTTGTCCACTTTGGTACTTAGGAACTCGCCTCTCACAGATAGGTGTGTCGTGTCCGAAACAAGGGAAGCTGAGCCATCACCCCGGCCCCCGCAGCCGGGACCGCCGTGCCCGAAGTGCAACATGCCTTCGCGCTACACCACATCCGTGCTCGACTTGAAGAACGATCGAATGGTGCCGATCTTTCAGTGCTTCGACTGCCGCCAGGAAGTTTGGAGCTGAACGGGGCCACGCGGCCCGAGAGTCCCCCCGGATTGCGGCGGGACATTCGGTCGGGGCTTGCCGAGGCTCAATTCATGCGTTCGCCGAGCTTTCCCATGATGGCGCGCTGATCGCCCGCATAGTCCTCAACGACCTCCTGGGCTTGCTCCGTCCGCCTCGCGTCGATGGCCTCGAGCGTGCGGATGCGCTGCGCGCGGCGCGCGAGCTCGTCATAGTTGGCGGCGACCTTGCGCAACGTCTCCCGCACTTCAGGGATCCTGCAGTCACCGGCCTTGGTGCGGAATTCCTCGGCCCGCATCTGCCAGTACTGCGGAGGATGCATCCTTTCGACGCTCATCGTCATGCCTCAGGGATTGATCGGTTGTTCTCCCGTCAATGGACGATCAGTCGCGGCGTTCCTAAGGGGCGAGTGCGATAGCGGAGGCTTCGTCGGCGGGCGTAGGAAATCACAGCGGGCACATGAAGCCATTTCGCGGAGGCTGCCCAAACGAGAAGAAGTTGCGAACGTTCCTAATTTCGTTCGCTGCACGCGCGGCTTTTGCGAAACACGAGATGCGGCACTCGGCGCCTTCAATTGCTAGAAACCATTTCGAATCTCACTTGTTGTCGCCGGCACATTCACTGCCGGAGGACAAAAAAATGCGACGTCTTACTCTACTTGCCACCACCCTGTTGCTGCTCGGCGCGGTGCAGGCAAACGCCCAGTCCCAGCCTGCGCAAAGCGGGCCGGGCAACAACGCGGTCAACAGCTCCGACCACAACAACTCGAACAAGCCGGTCGAGGGCCGCAACAGCTTCACCGAAGGACAGGCGAAGTCCCGGATCGAGGATGCCGGTTTCTCCAACGTCTCCAGCCTCAAGAAGGACGACCAGGGCGTCTGGCGCGGCAAGGCCGACAAGGCCGGTGCCAAGACCGACGTCAGCGTCGACTTCCAGGGCAACGTCAATCCCGTCAAGTAACGGACAATCACGAGGAAACCGAACAATGACCGTCACCATCTCTCGTCTTTACGACAATTACGCCGATGCCGAACGCGCCGTGACCCGGCTCGAAGGCGCTGGCGTGCCGCACTCCGACATCAGCCTCGTCGCCAACAATTCCGACAATTGGTACGGCTCCCGCTCCGGCAAGGTCGACCGTGATCGCGACGGCGTCGACGACCGCGCCGAAGGCGCGGGCACCGGTGCCGGCATCGGCGCGGGTCTCGGCGGCGCGGCCGGCCTGCTCGCGGGCCTCGGTCTTCTCGCCATTCCCGGGCTTGGTCCGGTCGTCGCGGCGGGTTGGCTCGCCTCCACCGCCGTCGGCGCTGCGGCCGGAGCGGCCACTGGCGGAATCGTCGGCGCCCTGACTGAGGCCGGCGTTTCCAAGGAAGACGCCTCGCGTTATGCCGAAGGCGTTCGCCGCGGCGGCACTCTCGTCACCGCGCGCGTCGCCGACCAGGATCGCGCACGCCTCGATGCGCTCCTCAACGAGCGCGCCGTGAACCTGCAGGATCGCAGCTCGGCTTGGCAGAAGTCCGGCTGGACCAACTTCGATGCAGCGAGCCCGCCGCTCTCGCCGGAAGACGTCGGCCGCGAGCGTGAGCTCTACGGCACGGGCACTCGGCGATAGGCGTTTCCGAACACGACAAAGGCCCCGCCGACGCGGGGCCTTTTTTCGTGGCGGGGCTGATCCATCCGACGAACGATCCAACTTTATCTTAAATGCATATAAGCGGATTCGGCGAAACGAAATCTCTCCGCGCCATGCTGGCACACAAATGTCCTTTGCGGACGCCATCGAGAAAGCTTCGGAGAGATCGCCCATGTACTACGTCGCCGCTGCATTGCTGGTGCTGTCGGGACTGTTCTATTCGGCGAGCCGTCATGAGCTCGGTCAGTTTGGCGCGGACGTGTGCAGCTATGGCGGCACGTTCTGCGACAGCCCGGTGGTCCTGTTCACCGGCGCGGCGCTGGCCGCGGCCTGGGGCATGTTCGTCAGCATCAAGTAGCCGGGTAAACCTCCATCTGGCGGGTTTTGAGACCGGCAACGCGCCGAGCGCTGCGGATCGGCTGTGAGATGCGGGACGTTCGCGGGCGGTGCGCTTACGCCGCGGCCGGCCCGAACCATCGCGTCAGCGCTTCCTCAAGACCGTGCGGGCTCTCGTCTCCCACCCAGGCCACATGCCCGTCAGGCCGCACCAGTACGGCGCCTGGCGCGGCCACGCGCCCGATGACCGGAAGCTCCCATGGGCCGCCGTAGCTGGCGTTAACGACGTCGATGCGGTCCCGCCATGGCGCCGCGTCGATTTCGTCGTGCTTGTCGAAGTTGAGCAGTATGCCGCGCGCGCCATGCAGCAGCGTGAACAGGTTTTGCTGTCGTCCGTCGACCGTCAGATCGAGATCGGGCATGCGCCGGCCGAGCAGCTTGTGGCCTTCGCCGAGATCGTAAGCGATGTCGAGCCCGCTCATCATCGCGCCGAAACGCTGCCGCGGCTCCTCCATGGCGAGCAACTCCGAGACGACGTCGCGCGCGGCCTTGAGGCTGTCGTCGCCGCGGCGGAGCAGGGCGATCTGCGCCATGGTGTTGTTCAGCACGCGCGCAGCCACTGGATGGCGCTCGGCGTGGTAGCTGTCGAGCAGGCTGTCGGGCGAGCGGCCCTTGACCACCTGCGCCAGCTTCCAGCCGAGATTGACGGCGTCCTGCACGCCCAAATTGAGGCCTTGTCCGCCGACGGGGTGATGGATATGCGCGGCATCGCCGGCGAGCAGCACACGGCCCTTGCGATAGGACGCAGCCAGCCGCGCCGCATCCGTGAAGCGGGAGATCCAGACCGGGTTCTCGACACCGAAGTCGGTGCCATAGACCGTGACGAGGGCCTCGCTGAGATCGCTCAAGGTCGGCTCGCCGGTGCGCGCGAGCGTTGCTTCGGTCAGGACCGCCAGCACGCGGCCGTTCTCGGTTTTGCTGAGGCCGTGAAAGCCGAGCGCATCGTGACGCAGGCCCAACTGCGGCGTCTCGCTCATCTCGACCTCGGCCATGAGATTGCTCAGCGTCGGATCGGAGCCCGGGAATTCGATGCCGGAGATCTTGCGCACCGCGCTGCGGCCGCCGTCGCAGCCGACCAGATATCTGGCGCGCAAGCGCTCAACGCCGGACAGCGTCACCTCGACGCCGGTCTCGTCCTGCGCAAGGCCCGTGACCTCGCGATTGCGATAGAAGGGGACCGCGAGCTCCGTGGCCCAGTCGGCCAGGATGCGCTCGATGTGGTTCTGTCGCATCGCAAGCCCGTAAGGGTGCCGCGTGGGGAGATCGCTGATGTCGAGCCGGGTCCAGGCGAAGCCCGCGAGCTGGACGATCTTGCCCTCGCGCAGGAAGCGGTCGGCGACGCCGCGCTGATCGAGGATCTCGATGCTGCGCGCATGCAGGCCGCCGGCGCGCGTCTCGACGATGGTCTGGTCGGCGCGTCGCTCGACCACGGCCACGTCGACATCGGCGAGCGCGAGCTCGGCGGCCAGCATCAGACCGGTCGGCCCGCCGCCGGCGATCACGACGGCGTGGTCGGTCAGCGTCTCGACCGCAGCGTCAGCGCCTTGGGCACGGCGGTGTGAGCGGGACGTCGGAAGCAGGACAGGCATGTTGACCCCTCGGTGGTTGCTTTGGATGTTCGCTGGGTCGGGGGTTCTACGGCAGGGGTGGGGACTTGAAGCAAGCCCGTTGCGCACCTCATATAGAGCTGGGAGGAGGGGCTTTCTCTTTCCGCGATGCCTTCGTTGACTCGTCGGGCAAAACACCGGCATATTGGCATCATCGACAAAGTTGAGTTCAGCCCGCGCGGATGCCGTCCGCCGCGGGTTTTTTATTGGGCCTGCCGGTCAATGAATGCCCGTGGTTCGCTGCAAGGCTTCGGCCAGTTCCTCGAACGAGAACGGCTTCCTGATCATCGGCAGGCCGCCGCGCCGGGGCTCGCGACCCGACAATTGCAGCATTTTCAGCTCCGGGCGAGTGCGCCGCGCCAGCTCGGCCAGTTCATGGCCATCCATGCCGGGCATGTTGATGTCAGTGATGAGGACCGAGATGTCGCGGTGCTGCTTCAGCCGTTCCAGTGCATCCGAGCCGCTATGGGCGGAGATAACCTGGCAGCCGAGATCCTCCAGCATGCCCACGATCACGTCGAGGACGGCGGGATCGTCGTCAACAACCAGGACTGTGTGGCTCATCGCACCAACGTTCCTTCCAACGAAGGAATCAACGCAGCCCTCGCCGGTTAAGTTCCGGCACGCCTAATCGTCCTTCGACAAATCGCCGGGCCCGGTGGGAAGGTCGATGGTGCCGCCGTCGCCGTGCACGAGGTCGCGACCGCTGACTTCGGTTTCGCCGGCATCTTCAACAATTGCCTCCTGCATGCGACGCTCTTGGTCGGTGCGCGGCTTGCTATCGCCGGGTGATGTCTCTCGATCTGTTTCGCGATACGTCTTGGGTGTCATGGCGGTCCTCCAGATCGACCAACTTCGCTCGGGCGCGTTCGTTCGTTTGACACGTCGGGCAAAACTCTGGCAGAGTGGCATCATCGAAAGAAGTTTGGTTCAGCCCGCGCGGAACAGGGATCCGCAGCGGGCATTTTCATGTCCGCTTGTTTGGCGACAATGTTGCGCCATACCGGGTTTGACACGTCGGGCAAAACACCGGCAGAATGACATCATCGAGACGAGTTTGGTTCACCCGCACGGACATCATCCGCTGCGGGTTTTTTCGTCTCGATTTCAGAATCGGACGGTGGCCGCGCATCCGGCCACGCACTCGACGTAACGTTCATGGAGCGCCGATCGGCGCGCCGCCGTCCGAACCATTGCTGGCCGTGCACGCGCGAACGTGCCGGCGCGCGGCGCTGGGGCCGATTGCCCGCGCCGCTGCGGTCTCCGGAAGATTCGGAGATAGGGTTCGCGCCCGAAACGATCGCGCTTCGCTTGTCGCGATCTGCCGCGCATTTCTTTTCTCGTGGAGGGAATGATGACCGCCTATCTGATATCACTCGCGCTCGCGGGTCTTGTCGCCATCGTGCTGTGGGAGACGTTGTCGTGAGCGAAGACGTCGAACACGGGCTCGCCGGCGAGCCGTCGCCGCCGCCGGCGGCGAAGACAAAGTCCAGGACGCGCACGCCGATCGAAATTCGCGCGCTGGCCCGCGGCCACACCAGGACGGCCCTGAAGGTGCTGATCGGCATCATGCGCAACGACAGTGCGACGCCGGCCGTGCGCCTCTCGGCGGCCAACGCCGTCCTCGATCGCGGCTGGGGCAAGTCGGCGCAACCGATCGAGAGCGGCGAAGAGGGTGTGGAGACGGTCCACCGAGTCGAGCGCATCATCGTGCGCCCGAAGGATGGCGTCGGCGGGGGAGGAGAGGGACGAGAGGGCGAATGATAGAACCTCACCAGAGGCAGCAATGGCATCTTTCATGAGGTCCGCATCGATTTGATCGGTTGGCTATATTCTCTCCGGTCGTCTATTTCTCGCCCCTCGTCGTTATCCTCATCGCGGTACTTGCAAACATCGCGTTTATATCCCGCGTTGGCTTATGGAGCACGGTGGTTCTGGCTTGCATCATCCTCGATTGGGCCGGGATCTCCGCGCTTTTCTTTGCTCTCTCTTAAATCCACGCGTTAGTTGACCTGAACAATTCATACCAACCAAGGAGATTGAGAAACCACCATGACCGACAAGCTGCCGTCCTATAGCCGAGACAATCTGGCCTTGGTTGGAGAGATGACCTCTCAGATCGCTGCTGCGGCAGCCAGGTATGGCGTGCCAGCCGAAGCGATCGCCGGAGCTTTGGCTCAAGAGCAATTTGACCAGAAGGACTCCCTGGAGAATTACGGGCGGATGGTTCTCTCTGCGGCCGACGCACAAGGCCGCGGTCTCTTCTTTCGGTGGTCCTAATTCTTGCTCTGCTTGCTGGTCCGGCGCTGCCCCGCATAGGCGCGCTGCACGTGGTCGCTGCAATAGGACAGCTTTCGGCCGTCGCCGGTGAAGTGTCCGTTGTTGATGATCCAGAGGATGACGGTCTTGTCGTCGATCTTCTTGAACATCAGGTTCTTGCGGTCCTGAATGGTGTCCGGGTCCTGCACGCTGACGGCGTCGGGGCCTGGAGCCGATTGCAACGTGCAGTCGGCGTCGATCCTGACGGTGTCGGGAAGCTGAACCTGCGTATTCCTGATCTGGCAGATATTCGAGGCCGTCGTGATCGACTTCCTGGCGAATGCAACGACCGTGTCACTGAATTTTGCGCAACGTTCCTCAAAATCAGCAGCTCCCGCGGCGTAGACGCCATCCTGCGGATGAGCGCTCTTGAGAGTGAGTTCCACTTCGGCCTTCTGTTTTGCTTCCACCTTGGCTCTCAGCGTGGCCTCGGCTAGCGCGCGCTGCGTCTCCAGAGGGCAATAGGCTGCACGCCAGGGAGGGGCCTTGAACTTCCCGTTCAGGCTTTTCTGGACAGAGATTGTCGCGTCATCAATCCGCTTGACGAACATGACTTCGTTGAATTGCCTGCTCGCCCAGTTGGGATCGCGCGGGTTGAGGTTCTGCGCCAGATTGTAATCGTCGCAGACCATTTCAACCCTCAGCGAGCCCGGGCCTAGATCGGTGATTTTCTTGAAATCGCAGACCCATTCGGAGCCGCTGACCGACTTTGCGCCGATCGTCATGTCGTTGCCTTCGTCGCAGTTCGACTCGAAATTCTTGCCGGGTTCGGCATAGGCACCGTCCTTCGGACGCCATTTGTCGAATGCCGGCGCGGGGCGCTCTTGTGCGATCGCAACAGAGGCAAATGCGGTTAGCATCAGCGCCAGCATCGCATGATCGAGAATTCCGAGGACCGGTAACGTTCTCACTCGAGTCTACGCGTCGAGCAGATTGAAAGGTCACGCTGTGCGTGTCCTGCGGGCAATGTAGGTAGACAATTATCAATGGTTGAGCAAGTCGGCCGAAGTCACACCATCGCAAGTGGGGGCGAGCGCGCTGGCTTGCCTTGAATCACGGACGGCGCTCTGCCGGAATCCTTTTGAGCGAGCGTAGCCATTGTCCATCCTGAAAATTCCGACGGCCAAGATCTTCGAGCCGCTGCTGAAACCTGCGCGCTACAAGGGCGTCTATGGTGGACGCGGCTCGGGAAAATCGCATTTCTTCGGCGAGCTCCTGGTCGAGACCTGCCAGGCCGAGCGCGGCACGCTCGCGGTCTGCATCCGCGAGGCGCAGCGCACGCTGGCGCAATCCTCCAAGCGTCTGATCGAAGGCAAGATCGCGAGCCTTCGCCTCGGCCACGGCTTCAAGCTGTTCAGCGACAAGATCGAGACGCCCGGCGACGGGCTCATCATCTTCCGCGGGCTTCAGTATGATGCCGGAAAATACCGGCTGATGATGAAAGCGAAGGAGGTCGTGGCGGTAAAACCAATGCCGCCGGTGCAGAGACCGGGTATGGCGTCGGGCCGAGGGGAGCGTAGCCAGCATGATTTGCGGACGCTGAACGCCCGGCTTTCGAGCACAGGCGATCTCAAGGACGCGGTTGCGCTTTATCGTGCGAAGTCGGCCGCTCGGTCATAAGATACGTATCGTGGAGCCTTCGCTCACGACACGACAGCTCTGCCTTGTCGGGCCAAGAATAGAGACTTATGCGCACGGGATAGAGACGCATGCCATTTAGACTTGTTTTAGCCCTTGTGATTGTCGCGACAGGCCTTCTTCTGCCGCTCGACGCGTTTGCCGGTGATTACACCGTTTCCTACGCCTTCGACGGCACGACGAGAGCGGATGTCGCCGCCGGCGTAACGAGCGCACTCAGCGAGAAGGGGACCACGAAAGAATGCCAGTATGGCAGGCGTTGCATGATCGAGCTGACGAAATCGGATTTGACGATATCGTTCAGTGTTGAGCGTTCGGCCTACCACGATGTGGTCGTCTTTGCCGATGGCGGCCGTAGCCGTAGCGCCGGCTGCTGCTATTTTTCGGGCGGCGATCGCCGGGCCGAAAAGAGGCTTACCGAGCCATTGCTTCGCCTGTGGATTTACGAAGGGCAAGAACGCAAGAGAAACGAATACGTCGAGAACATTCCTTTGGGCCTCCTGTATTTGCAGTTCTCGGACTTGAAATAGTTTTGCGTCCGGGCGCAACCGCTAGCCCGTTTTTCATCCCTATTCGCCAGCAGGATCATCCTGCGATCTTTCGTTGATCGCGGGACGATTCTGCCTGCTTCAACAGGGGGGCATCATGGCTACCAGAAATCTCTATGGCGAACCGATGTCATCGGACCGTATCGCGGAGAATTTCGCGCTCTATGGGTTGAAGAAGCGCGTGGCGGCGCTCGAGCGGTTCGACGCTGGGCTCGGCGGCGCTATCGATTCCAGCCCGCATGCCTTGCGAAAGCGCGTTCAGCTCGTCGATTTGCGCCGACGCGAGTGGCTTCAGTAGGAAAGTTCCCACCGCACGGAACGAGCAGTTACGGAATGCAATGCGACCTTGCATCTTCGGAATGCCTGAGGACCCGGCAGCCGGATGGCTGCCGGGTCCTTTTTGCGTTTTGGGCCAATGCAAGCCAGGCACTTGCGAAGTTGGCGGCGCCGGGCTTTAAGTTTGTTGTTGCAGGAATTCGGCAGCCATAAGCCGATGTAAGGGAGCACCTCGATGCCCAACAAGCCCCAATTGCCGGAACGTTCGTCGCGCGCGACGGAGGGACCGACTGCGCTCGATGGTCTGTTGGTGATCGATTTCACGCGCGTCGTCGCCGGCCCGGCCTGCACACAGACCCTGGCCGATTTTGGCGCGCACGTCATCAAGATCGAGAATCCCGACGGCGGTGACGATACCCGCGCGTATGAGCATGCCGAGATCGGCGGCGAGAGCGCCGCCTATCTCAGCTTGAACCGCAACAAGCGCGGCATTGCGCTTGACCTTTCCGTGCCAGAGGCCCGCGAGATCGCGCTTGACCTGATTCGCAAGGCGGATGTTGTCGTGGAGAATTTCTCGAGCGGGGTCATGAAGAAGTTCGGGCTGGACTATGAGGCGGTCGCGCCGCTCAATCCACGGCTGGTTTATTGCTCGATCTCGGCCTATGGCCGCTCCGGACCGTTCGCATCGCGCCCCGGCTTCGACCCCATCACGCAGGCCGAGAGTGGCTTCATGTCGCTCAACGGATTTGCCGATGGCCCGGCGGTTCGTACCGGCCCTCCCATTGTGGATATGGCGACGGGGATGTCTGCTTGTAACGCCATACTGCTGGCGCTGCTCGCGCGGGACCGGCTCGGCCGCGGGCAACATGTCGAGGTCGCTCTATTCGACGTCGCGATGGGGATGACCGGCTTCTATGGCATGGCCTATCTCATCAACGGCGAGAACCCCGGCCGGTTCGGCAATTCACCCAGCGGGTCTCCTACCGTCGGCGTCTACGAGGCCTCGGACGGGCCGCTCTATATGGCCTGTGCGAATGATCGGCTCTATCGCCGGCTCGTGGTCGAGGTGCTGAAGCGGCCAGATCTCATCACTGATCCGCAGTTCGCCACGCGCAAGGCCCGTTCCGAGAACAAGGAGCTCCTGCGCACAGCCATTGCGGAGGTCTTTGCCAGCGATACCCTCGAGAACTGGATGACGAAGATGAAGCTGGCCAAAATTCCGGTCGGCTATCTCCGGACGGTGGAGGAGGGGTTCAACGCGCCCGAAGCCCGCGAACGCCATCGCTTGAACCGAATTCCGCATCGTACGGCGGAATGGGTGCCCAACATCGAGCCGCCGATTACCATGAGCCTGACCGGCGCCATCGATCCCGTCGCAGCCCCGCTGCTGGGGGAGCATACCGAGGACGTCTTGCGCGATATGCTTGGCTACGACGAGCATCGGCTCACGGAATTGATCGGGAAGGGAGTCTTCGGCGCGGGCAAACCCGCGACTGGCTAGTCCCGCGCCGTCGGTCCCACCGCACCCGGCTTCGTCAGCGTTCGAAGCTATCCCGCCGCGTTGGCTTGATTTGGTGACGGGGCGGCCGCATAAATATGCGAAAGCGAGGGACACGAATGGCGCCTGGTCGAAAGCCGAGCATGGGGCAGCCCGCCGGGACGGAAGCCGGCGAACGCGCCTATGCGACGATGATCGCGAAGGCTCGGGCTCTCGTGCCGCGACTTCGCGAGCGGGCGGCGCGAACGGAGGAGATGCGACACCTCCCCCCAGAGACCGAGAAGGATCTCCACGACGGAGGCCTGTTCCGAATGCTCCAGCCGGCACGGCTTGGTGGCGCCGAGCTTGATTACGTCGCCCTCGTCGATTGCGCCGAGCTGCTTGGACAAGCGGACGCATCGGTGGCCTGGAATCTCGCTAATCTGGCAAGCCATCACTGGATGCTCGGCATGTTCGAGCAGAAGGCGCAGGACCTGGTCTGGGACCGTGATCCGGATGCGCTGATCGCCTCCTCGTTCATCTTTCCGGCCGGGCGCGCTACGCGGGTGGAGGGCGGATACCAGCTGCGCGGCAGCTGGCCGTTCTCCTCCGGCGTCGCCTCGTGTGAATGGAATATGCTGGCAAGCGTCGTCTACTCCGATGACGAGGCGGACGGCATCGAGTATCGGATCTTTCTGTTGCCCAAAGGCGATTACAAGGTGCTGGACACCTGGAACGTCGCGGGATTGCGGGGGACGGGGTCTTGCGACGTGGAAGTGCGGGAAGCCTTCGTGGCCGACCATATGACGGTTGCTGTCGGCGACCTCTCCGGCGGCGCGACGCCGGGAAGCAAGGTCAATCCAAACCCACTGTATGCGCTGCCTGTATTCTCCTTGTTTCCATACGTTCTCTCGGGCGTCGCCCTGGGAAATGCGCAGGCGTGCCTCGACGATTATACCGAGGTCGCGCGTCACCGGATTTCGACCTACAACCGTGCCAAGCTGAGCGACTTTCAAAGCACTCAAATCAAGATCGCGGAGGCTTCCGCGAAGATCGATGCAGCACGCCTGATCATGCGGTCGGCGTGCCTCGATGCCATGGAAGATGCGCGGCGCGGGCACATTCCTGATATGGCGACCAAGACCCGTTATCGGCGCGACGGATCTTTCTCGGTAAATTTGTGTACGGACGCGGTCTCGATGCTGTTTGCCGCGAGCGGCGCGCGCGGCCTGTTCACGACCGGCGTGTTGCAGCGGCAGTTCCGCGATGCCCATGCCATCAACTCGCATCTGGCATTCAACTTCGATGCGGCGGGGACCAACTATGGACGCGTGGCGCTTGGCTTGCCGTCCGAAAATCTCACTTTGTGAGGCCGGCTGATGAATGATCTGCCGCAGCAGCCGGCCGGCCCCGATCCAGCCAATGAGTTCGCGAGCGACAGCTCGACGATCGATCCACGCGACTTTCGCAACGCGCTCGGAACCTATGCAACGGGCGTAACGATCATCACGGCCGCGGCGCCTGACGGCAAGCCTTACGGCCTGACCTGCAATTCGTTTGCCTCCGTCTCGCTGAATCCTCCGCTGGTGCTGTGGAGCCTCGTCGTCTATTCCTCGAGCCTGACCATCTTTCAGAACGCCAGCCATTTCACGGTCAACGTGCTTGGCGCATCGCAGCAGGCTCTTGCGAGCAAATTCGCCAAGTCATCCGACGACAAGTTCACCGGCGTGGATTGGACGCCGGGCCTCGGCAAGGCGCCAGTGATTGCAGGGAGCGTTGCCAACTTTCAATGCCGGTCCGTGAACCGCTATTACGGCGGCGACCACGTGATCTTTCTCGGCGCGGTCGAGGCCTATACCTACAGCACGACGGAGCCGCTGCTCTTCGCACGGGGCGCGTTCGGTCGATTTCTCGCGGACGATGAGCGCAAGACATCACCTTAACCGGGCGCGCTCGGCCGCTTAGCGGCTTTCTGCTGAAAGCTTGTAGATCTCCAGCGCGTCGGCTTCGGCGCCGCGCGCAGCCTTGGCCAACCTGAAGAGTTGTCCTGCAAGCGAGGCCATCGGCACCGGCGTCGAATTTGCCTGCGCGACGTCGGCAACCGTGTCGAGATCCTTGAGCATCGTGGCAATGTGTCCGAGCGGCGGCGAGTGTATGCCTTGCACCATCCGCGGCACGAAGAGCTGAAGCGGAATGGAGTCAGCGAAGCCGCCGGCGAGCGCTTCGGGCAGGCGACCGGCATCGATTCCGGCGTTGACGGCAAGGCGCGTGGCTTCCGCGAGCACGGCCATTGCGCAGCCGACGATGACCTGATTGCACAGCTTTGTGGTCTGACCGGCGCCGATTGGGCCCATGTGCGTAAATCTCCGCGCCATGGCCAGCACGTAGGGCCGGACCCGCTCGATATCGGCGGCTTCTCCGCCGGCCATGATTGCAAGCGTGCCTTCTTCGGCTCCCTTCGTCCCGCCGGAAACCGGTGCATCGATCCAACCGGCACCATTGGCCTCTTTCAGCCGCTTTGCCAGCTCGCGCGCTGCATCGGGATGGATCGACGAAAAATCGACGACGAGCTTGCCCGCGCCGGGCGCTGCTGCGAGGCCCTCCGGCCCGAAGATGACCTCCTCGACGGCCGCGGCATCCGTCACGCACATGAAGACAATATTGGAGTTCGCGATCGCGTCGCGAGGTGAGACCGCGCGTTTGGCACCGGCTGCGACAAGCGGAGCGAGCTTGCCCTCCGAGCGGTTCCAGACGCTGACCTGATAACCGCCCGCGAGCAGGCGCCGGGTCATCGGCGCTCCCATCAGCCCGAGTCCGATATAGCCGAGCTTCTCGGCGCTTTGCGGGTTTGCCTTGCTCGCATCAGCCATAGGTTGCCTCCTTCTGTCGCAGCGCAAACGCCGGCTTACCATACATTGCAGCTCCGCCAACGAAACCGTCGGGCCGGCATGGCTTGCCTGATTGTTTGAACCATGAAACATTTGAGGCGGTCGGGTTGGGTGGCGCCGGTCGGCGCCGGAGCAGCGGAGTGGGCACGATGCGAACCGTTTCGAAGTGGATCCTGGCTTTGGGGGCGGCGGTGGCCGTGAGCGCGGGGACGGGCCCGTCATGGGCACAGCAGACGATCCGCGTCGGCTGGACCATCCCGGCCGAGGAATCCAAGTACTGGATGATGCGCCGCCCGACTGAATTTCCCAACATCGGCAAGGCCTACAATATTGAATGGACCCAATTCCAGGGCACCGCGCCGATGACGCAGGCCCTGGCTGCTGGCGCGCTCGACTGTGCGACGCAGGCACCGCTGTCGCTCGCCAACGGTGTGGTTGGCGGCAATCTCAAAGCCTACATCGTGGCGCAGCACGTGTTCGAGAAGCCCGGCGGTTTCTCGGTCTATTGGGCCGTCAAAGATGACTCGCCCATCAAGACAATCGCCGATCTCAAAGGCAAGACGATCGGTATTTCCGTGATCGGCGGTGGCACGCAAGGTCCGTTCAACCTGCTTCTGAAGCAGAATGGTGTCGATCCGGCCAAGGATATCAAGCTGGTCGAGGTTGGCTTTGCCGTCTCCGAGGACGCGCTGCGCCAGGGCCGGGTCGATGCGGTCAACATGAACCAGCCATTTGCCGCGCGCGCCGAAGCCAAGGGCGGCACGCGGAAGCTGTTCTCACTGTCGGAAGCCATGCCGAACATCGTACATATCCTGGAAGCCTGCCGTGCCGATTTCGTCGACAAGAACCCCGAAGTGGTGAAGGCCTATGTCCGCGATATTACGTCCGGCATGAAGAAGGCGCTGGCGAACCGCGAGGAGACTCTCAAGGTCGTCAATGAAGTGCTGAAGGCGCCCATTCCGGTGCTGGAAACCTACCTGCTCAAGGACAACGATTTTGGCCGGGATCCAGGCGCGGCGCCGAACTTTGCGGCGATCCAGAAGATGCTGGACATCTATGCCGAGACCGGAATGCTGCCGAAACTGGATGTCGCGCAGTTCAAACATCCGACGATCGTTGCTCCACTGCAATAGGCTGTCCGGCGAGCGATCTGCCGAGGATCTCGGCGTCCCGGCTCATCCGGGACGAGGCACGAAGAAGATGCACGCATGAAGAAGTTGCGATCACGAGTGACGACTGACGGCCTGGACCGGGCCCCGCACCGGGCATTCATGCGTGCCATGGGGCTCGACGACGCCGCGATCGCGAAGCCGATGGTGGGCATCGTCAGCATGAAGGGCGAGCAGACGCCCTGCAACATGACCCACGACTTCCAGGTCGCTGCGGCAAAAACCGGAATCGAGGAAGCCGGCGGCACACCGCGCGAATTCTCGACCATTTCGGTTTCCGACGGCATCAGCATGAACCACGAGGGAATGAAGTTCTCGCTGTTCTCGCGTGAACTGATCGCCGACTCGATCGAGGCTGTCGTCCATGGTCTGGCCTATGACGCGCTGATCGGATACGGCGGATGCGACAAGACGCTTCCCGGCGTGATGATGGGCATGGTTCGTTGCAACGTGCCGTCCATCTTCATCTATGGTGGCAGCGCGCTGCCGGGGCGTGTGGACGGGCGTACGCTGACAGTGCTCGATTCCTATGAGGCCGTCGGCAGCTTCATGACCGGCGAGATCGACGGCGCGACGCTTGAGAGAATCGAACGCGCCTGCCTGCCGACGATCGGTGCCTGCGCCGGCCAGTTCACCGCGAACACCATGGGCATGGTCTCGGAGGCGATGGGGCTGACCATTCCCAACGTCTCGATGGTGCCCGGGGTCTATGCCGAACGCGCGCAGATTTCGCGGCGCGCCGGCCGGCTGATCATGGAGATGCTGGAACGTGGCGGACCGCTGCCGCGCGACATCGTGACGCGTAAATCCCTCGAGAATGGCGCGGCGATCGTGGCCGCGACCGGAGGCTCGACCAACGCCGCGCTGCATCTTCCGGCGATCGCGAACGAGGCCGGCATTGCGTTCACGATCGATGACGTAGGTGAAGTCTTTGCAAGGACTCCCTTGATCGGAAACCTGCGGCCGGGTGGCAAATACACGGCGAAGGATGTCTACGATATCGGCGGCGCTGCTGTGATCATTCGAGAGTTGATCGCGAGCGGGCATATCGATGGTAGCTGCATCACCATCACGGGCCGCACGCTTGCTGAAGAATACGGCGCGGCCAACGCGCCGGATGGTGAGGTGGTCTACGCGTCTGGCGCGCCGATCATGCCTGACGGCGGCGTGGCGGTGCTGAAGGGAAATCTCTGTCCTGATGGCGCGGTGATCAAGGTCGCCGGCCTGAAAAGCCAGTTCTTCGAAGGCGTGGCCCGTGTCTTCGAGGACGAGGAGGCTTGCGTCAAGGCGGTTCGCGACCGCAGCTACAAGGCCGGCGAAGTCCTCGTGATCCGTAATGAGGGGCCGGTCGGCGGTCCCGGCATGCGCGAGATGCTCGGTGTCACCGCGCTGATCTACGGACAGGGCATGGGCGAAAAAGTGGCGCTGATCACGGACGGCCGGTTCTCCGGCGCCACGCGCGGCATGTGCATCGGCTATGTCGCTCCCGAAGCATTTGTCGGTGGTCCGCTGGCGCTCGTTCGTGATGGTGACAGGATCAGGATCGATGCGGCAAATCGGCGGATGGATCTGCTGCTCGATGAGCAGGAACTCGCCGCGCGGCGGCGCGATTGGAAACAGCGTCCGCCGCGTCACCGCGCAGGTGCTCTTGCAAAATATGCGCGACTGGTCGGGCAGGCGCCCGGTGGAGCCGTGACACATGAAGGCCCGGCGGAATGGCCGTGGTTCGAATGACGCATTGCGCAGCTGCGGAAATGTTCGCCTGTCTGGCAGGGTTCTTGCTAAGCCCGTGCGACACAGTGAGGCGAGCGACGGAATGACGGCAGTACCTGCGAGATCGAGCGAATGGGTGAGACCGGTGACATCACAACAGCCGGCTTCTGCAATCATCGAGATTGACCACGTCTCGCAGGTCTTTCAGACCTCGGCGCGCAAGGATCACTTGGCGCTCTCGGACATCTCTCTGACGATCGAGGAGGGAGCCTTCGTCTCCATCCTTGGCCCGTCCGGCTGCGGCAAGTCGACACTGCTCTATATCGTCGGCGGCTTTGTCAGCCCGACCAGCGGCGCCGCGACAATGAAAGGGCAGGCCATCACGGGGCCCGGTCCCGACCGTGGCCCGGTGTTCCAGGAATTTGCGCTGTTCCCCTGGAAGACCGTGCTCGGTAACGTGATGTACGGCCCGCGCCAGCAAGGCGTTCGCGCGGCTGAGGCGGAGGCCCAGAGCCGGGTGTTGATCGAGATGGTCGGGCTCAAGGGCTACGAGAATTTCTATCCGAAGGAGCTGTCGGGCGGCATGAAGCAGCGCGTGGCGCTGGCGCGGACGCTTGCCTACCATCCCGAAGTCCTGTTGATGGACGAGCCGTTCGGCGCGCTCGACGCCCATACGCGGACCCGCCTGCAGAACGACCTGCTGAATATCTGGGAACGCGACCGCAAGACGGTGCTGTTCGTCACCCACTCCGTTGACGAGGCCGTGTTCCTCTCCGACAAGGTCGTGATGATGTCGAAATCTCCGGGCCGCATCCGGGAGGTGATCGACATCGATCTGCCGCGACCGCGCCGCCGCAACGAGCTGTTGCTCGACCCGCGCTATCAAAAGTACGTCGTCGATATCGAGCGCATGTTCGATGAAAGCGACGAAGCCGGGTCCGCCCTATGATGTCGCCGGTGGCCCTGGTCAGACGAACTGCGCCGGTGCTGGCCTGCATCGGGCTTCTCGCGGTATGGCAGGTTTCTTCCCTTGTGCTGAAGAACGACAGCTTCCCCACGGCGATCGAAGCGATCCGTGCGATCCCGGATATTCTCGGCGACAAGGAATCCCTCATCAACATTTTGGCTTCGCTTCGTCGCATGGCGCTCGGCTTTGGCGTCGCGGTGCTTGTCTCGATTCCGCTGGGCCTGTTGATGGGGCGTAGCCGGAGCGTCGCGGCGTTTTTCAATCCGCTGCTGATGGTGATCTATCCGGTGCCGAAGGCCGCCTTGATGCCAATCATCATGCTTTGGCTGGGAGTCGGCGACGTCACCAAGACATTGGTGATCTTCCTGGGCGTCAGTCTTCCCGTGATTTATCACAGCTTCGAGGGCGCCAGGGCCGTCGAAGAAAAGATGCTGTGGTCGGGCGCCGCGATGGGGCTGTCACCCGCCCAACGCCTGGTGCGGATCGTGCTGCCTGCGGCCCTGCCGGAAATCCTGACCGGATGCCGCACCGGGCTGGTGCTGGCGCTGATCACGATGATCACCAGCGAGATGATCGCCCGTCAGTCCGGCGCGGGGAATATCCTGTTCAATGCGCTGGACATGGGCCAGTATGACACGGTCTTTGCAATGATCATCATCGTGGGTGCGATGGGCATTTGCTTCGACGCGATTTTTGAGAAAGTTCGTGCCAGGCTCGTTCGCTGGTCCGAACCTCAATTCGACCTGCCGCTGAGCTTCTCGTGATGGCGCGCTTCGTGTCCTTAAACGTGTTTCTCGGGATTGCCCCAATCGCGCTGATCATCGCCCTGTGGCAAGGGCTGGTGTCTTTCGGCTTTGCGCCTGCGGTCTTGCTGCCGCCGCCGGGCTCCGTCTTCAGCCGACTGCTCCAGCAGCTCGTGACCTGGACGTTCCAACAGGAGATCGCGGCAACTCTCATCCGGCTGTTTGCCGGGTTTGCGATTGCGGTTGTGCTCGGTGTAAGCGTCGGCATCGCCGCCGCCGCCAGCCCCGCGATCAATGCCGTGGTGCGGCCGATCGTCCGTGTACTGGCACCACTGCCGAAGGTCGCGCTCTATCCGGCGCTGCTGCTGCTGCTCGGATTTGGCCACGGATCGAAGATCACCCTGGTGACCGCGGACGCGCTCTTTCCCATTCTGCTCTCGACCTATTACGGTGCCTCGACCGTCGAGCAGAAGCTGATCTGGTCGGCCATGGCGGCGGGAACGCCCCGCCGTGAAATCCTTTTCAAGGTCGTGCTGCCGGCAGCGATGCCTTCGATCCTGACCGGCTGCCGGATCGGACTTGTCATTTCCTGCATCGTGGTGTTTCTGGCCGAGATGATCACGTCGACTGACGGGTTGGGGCATGCGCTCGTGACTGCGGCGCGGACGTTTCAGGCCGTCGACATGTTCGTGCCGCTGATCACGATCTCGCTGTTGGGGTTGATCCTGAACGCTCTGCTGGGCGCGCTGCGGTCTTACCTCTTGCGGGGCTTCCCAGAAGCGTGATCTGAACGAAGAAGAACCAAGACCGGGAGTGAGCCATGTTGGCTGATCGCGTCGAGGCAAAATGGATCGACGCATTTTGCGAGATTTTTGAGCGGTGCGCCGTCAAGGCTGGAGATACCGCCGCAATCCTGTCGGAGACCCAGTCGCGCGCGTTGAACGTGCATCTGGCCGAGCTTGCGCTGCTGCGCATGGGCGCGCGGCCGTTTCACGTGGTGATGCCGACGCCGCGTAACCGGAATATTGTTCCGGTTCGGTCGACGGGGGCGAGTGAGGCGATCCAGAAGCTTGGTCCGGTCATCACCGCGCTTCAACAGGCCGGCTTTGTGGTGGATTGCACCATCGAGGGTCTGATGCATGCAGTGGAGACGCCCGAGATCCTGAAGGCCGGGGCGCGGATCCTGGTGATCTCCAACGAGCACCCTGAGGCGCTGGAACGGATGGTGCCGGATTCCGCGCTCGAGAAGCGCGTGCGCGCGGCGGCTAAGATGCTGCGCGGGACCAAACGGATGCGGGTGACCTCAAAGGCCGGCACGGCGCTGGACGTCGACATGGTCGGCGCGTCCACGGTCGGTGTGTGGGGTTGGACCGACAAGCCCGGCACGCTGGCGCATTGGCCGGGCGGCATCGTCGTCAGCTTCCCCAAGAGCGGGACCATCAACGGTACGCTGGTGATGGCACCGGGCGACATCAATCTGACCTTCAAGCGCTATCTGGCCTCGCCGGTGAAGATGACGCTGAAGGACGACTATGTCGTCGAGCTCAAGGGGGAGGGCACGGATGCAGCGATGATGCGTGCCTATCTCGCAGCCTGGGGAGATCGCGAGGCCTATGCGGTCTCTCATGTCGGCTTCGGCATGAACCCGGGCGCGCGCTATGAAGCGTTGTCCATGTACGATCAGCGCGACACCAACGGCACCGAAATTCGCGCCGTCTCCGGCAATTTCCTGTTCTCGACCGGCGCCAATGAATTCGCCGGCCGCTATACGGCAGGGCATTTCGATCTGCCGATGATGGGAACCACGATCGAGCTCGATGGCGTCGCGGTGGTGCGGGAAGGCGTGCTTCAGGACGTCTTCGGTTAACCGCCGTCGCGTACCGGCGGCCGAGCCAAGTCGAAGTGTCGGAGCAGGTCGACCATGGCCTGCAGCCGCTTCACGCGATACGCATCGACGTCCATCCCTGAGTAATCCAGGAAGCCGGCGCCGGTGCGAAGGCCGATCCGGCCCTCGTGCATGTTGCGGGAAATGACGTCGGGGGCACGATAGCGGTCGCTGCCAAGAGCGCCCTCGAGATAACGGCTGGCGTAGTAGAGGATATCGCCGCCGCCCCAATCGATGAACTCGAGGAGGCCGAGCACGGCATAGCGAAAGCCGAAGCCGTAGCGGATCGCCTTGTCGATCTCTTCCGCGCTGGCGACGCCTTCCTCGACCATGCGTGCAGCCTCGTTCATCGCCAGTGCCTGGATGCGCGGGACGATGAACCCGGGCGTCGCCGCGCAGACGACCGGCACCTTGCCGATGCCTTCGAGCAGAGCCTTGACCTCGGCGATGATGGCGGGATCGGTGGCTTTCCCGGGCGAAATCTCGACCAGCGGGATCATATAGGCCGGGTTGAGCCAGTGCACGTTGAGGAAGCGGCGCGGATTTTCGATCGCGCCTGAGAGATCGTCGACGAGGATGGTCGACGTCGTTGATGCGATGATCGTATTGGGGCCGACTTGCCTTGAAGCAGCTCCCAGCACTTCGCGCTTGAGCTCGACGACCTCGGGAACGCCCTCGAAGACTATCGCGGCTTCTGCCAGCGTTGCGCCGCTCTGGCTGGCCGGCACCACCGAGACCCGTGCGATCAGCGGATCAACGTCTGCCTCGGTCAGCAGGCCCAGCTTCGATAGGCTTGCAAAAGTCTTCCTGACTTCGCCGAGCGCGTCCGTCTCCAGCTTGTGGAAGTCGTCCGCGGAGCGCGCCTTGACGTCGATCATCGTGACCTGATGTCCGGCATAGGCAAACGCGACGGCGATGCCGCGCCCCATGCGGCCGGCCCCAAGACAGGCAATGTTTGCACGACGGGTCATCGGTCAAAATCCATTCTGAAGCACCGTCTGGAGTTCGGCCTTGCCGAGCCCGCCAAGCCCGAGCGTTTCGAGCGTCCGGCCGCTTTGCGTAAAATCCTCGCCGCAGATTGCGCCGCCGATGGCCAGGAAGGCCTTGGCGAGCGGCGTCGCGACCTTGGCGACCGCTGCAACGGAGACCAGCAGCGACAGCCCAAGCCGCAGATCTTCTCTCATATAGCGGTGCTCCGTCAGCACGATCCACTCGCGCCAGTCACCGGAATCGGTCAGCCGGTCATGCGAGCCGCGGCCATACATCCAGATATCGCCTTCCCTGGCATAGTGATGAGCGAGCGGAAAATGGGGTGCGCCGTAATCGAGCGCTTCGCGCACGGCAATCCTCTCGGCGTCGAGCGCGTCCGTGACCCGCCGGATCGCCGCCTGCGTGCCTTCCTTGTGGATGTCCCATTTCTCGAAGTGCTCGATCGGCCCTGCGTTCATCACGATCAACGGAGGATGGATAATCGGCCCTGCGTTCATCAGCGCGCCTGACAGCGCGTCTCCGCACGCCTCGATCACACCGGGAAACGCGCGTCCGATCACTTCGAGCGCATGCGGCACCTGGTCGAGCGGAAACACGCCGACCGGCAGCCGCTTGGCGCGGATGGTGATGGCGACCTCGAACGGTCCGTGCTTACGGGTGAGCCAGGGCAGGGTGCCGGTTTCGGCAAAGCTGGCCTCGGCATGGTTGCCCGCGTCGCGCATCGCCTGTGCGAAGATCATCGAGCCGAATGTCGCCGGCGGCAGGAACACGACCTGGCCATCGCGCAAATGCGGGGCCAGCGCACGCGCGATGTCCGGCTGCGCGAAGGCGGGGGCGGGGCACAGGATCAACTCGGTGCCGACGACAGCCTCGGCGATGTCTGTCGTGACAAGCGCGAGCTTCACGTTGTGGTGGCCGTTGTGATCCTTCACCAGGATACGCGAGCCGGCGGCGCGATGCGCGGCCACTTGATCTGCGTCACGGCGCCACAGCCGGACCTCATGCCCGGACAGGGCAAAATCGCCTGCGGCCGCGAAAGAGCCGTTTCCCCCACCCAGAACCGCAATCTTCAAGATATTTCTCCTTGCGCGCGCGACTGCGCATCAAGCTGCTTCAGCAGGAAATGCTGGACCTTGCCCAGTGCTGTGCGCGGCAGGTCGGTAACGAAAACGATGTCACGCGGAACCTTGTAACGCGCGAGCTGCGCTTGAATGTGCACCCTCAGTTCCTCGGCTTCGAGCCGGCGGCCTGACCGCGGGATCACGTAGGCGATCGGCACTTCGTCCCACCGTTTGTCGGGCCGGCCGATCACGGCGCATTCGCTGACATCGGGATGTTCGAGCAGGACGCGCTCGACCTCGGCCGGATAGACATTCTCGCCGCCGGAAATGATCATGTTCTTCTTGCGATCGCGCACCCAGAAATAGCCGTCGGCGTCGCACAGGCCGATATCGCCGGTGCGATACCAGCCGTCGTGCAGCGCATCGCGCGTGGCGTTCGCATTGCCCCAATATTCGAAGAACACGTTGGGGCCGCGTACCGCGATCTCGCCCGGCGCGCCCGCGGGCACTTCGTGGCCTGCCGGATCGATGACCTTTGCTTCGCAGCACAGGCCGGCAAGGCCGGTCGATCCCGCACGCGAGAGATCGCCGCCGAGGCGCGTGTACACGGCGACGGGGCAGGTCTCCGTGGAGCCGTAGACCTGAAGGACCGGCACGCCGCGTCCGACGAAGCGGTCGATCAGGTGCGGCGGCACGATGGTCGAGCCCGTGGCGACGGCCTTGAGGGACGATAGATCCGTGGTCGCCCAGGCCGGATGCTCGCTCACGGCCTGAATGATCGCGGGAACCATCACGGTCAGCGTCGGCCGCTCGTTCTCGATTGCCGCCAGCGCCGTATCCGGCGTGAAGCGGGCATGGATCGTGACGGTGGCGCCCAGCTGCAGCGCCGGCGTCGTCTGGATGTTGAGGCCGCCGACATGAAAGAACGGCAGCACGGTCAGCACGTGATCGTCGGACGTCATGTTGTGCATGTGCTGGCTCATGACGCCGTTCCAGAACAGCGCCTCCTGGCGCAGCACGGCGCCCTTCGGTCGCCCGGTCGTTCCCGAGGTGTAGACGATCAGCAGCGGGCAGGAGAGATCGGTGTGTGGGTTGCGGCCGCTGCCATCGCGGCGCGCCAGCAGGCTTTCGAATGTCGTGCCGCGGGGCGGCGCGAAATCGAGGCCGACAATTGATGTCCCCGGTGCAAGCTCGGCAAGAACTCCTTCGAACGCCTGCTCGAGCACCAGCACCTTGGCGCCGGCGTCAGCGAGTATGAAGAGCTGCTCGGCGACCGCCAGCCGCCAGTTCAGCGGCACGAGCATCGCACCCAAACGCGCGCAGGCGTAGAGCAGCACCAGATAGTCCGGCCGGTTCAAGCTCAGGATCGCGACGCGATCGCCGCGGCCGATGCCGAGCTCCTGCTTCAACGCTGTCGCGGTCCGTTCGATGCGCGCAGCGAACGCGGCATAGCTGAGCCGTTCCCCTTCGAAGGCAATGGCCGTCTTGTCTGGCGAAAACGCCGCGTTGCGATCGATCAGACTGCAGAGGTCCACCGTCAGTCGTCCGTCTCGCCCGCCTCGTACAGCGCCTCGCGCCCGATCCGGTCGAGGCAGAGCTCGGCCGTCCAGGGCAGCATCAGCGATCCGCAGCGGCTGTCGCGATAGATCCGCTCCAGCGGCAGCGAGCGGAGCATGGCCTGGCCGCCGCAGGTGCGGATCGCGAGCGCGGCGAGCTCATTAGCGCCCTCCATTACCGAATATTGCGCG
The DNA here is from genome assembly GCF_051710265.1 of Bradyrhizobium sp. U531. Classification (NCBI taxonomy): domain Bacteria; kingdom Pseudomonadati; phylum Pseudomonadota; class Alphaproteobacteria; order Hyphomicrobiales; family Nitrobacteraceae; genus Bradyrhizobium; species Bradyrhizobium sp. U531. Next base: position 135,756 of record NZ_JASVEN010000005.1, on the reverse strand, counting down.
GCATAGGCCCGCAACACCTGCTCCCTGCTCGGATTGGCGCAAGCCTCGGTTACCGCCTGGAACCAAATTCCTTTGATCTGCTCGAGCTTGATCTGCATCTGCGCGACCGCGATCTGCTTGGTCGGATACATCCGCCGTTTGACCGGTGGCATGCCAGGCACTTCGCCGCGCAAATATCGCACGGTGAAATCATAGGCGGCCTGCGCAAGGCCCATATAGGTCGGCGACAGCGTCAGGAACATGTGCGGCCAGCGCATCGCCGCCTGGAAATAGACGCCGCGCGGCATCAGCGCGGAATCCTCTGGCACGAACACGTCCTTGAACAGCAATGTGCGCGAGACCGTCCCACGCATGCCGAGAGGGTCCCAGTCGCCGACAACCGAGACGCCTTCCGATTTCGCCGATATCGCGAGGTAGAGCGTGTTGCGGCGCGAGGCTTTTTCGCCTTCCTCGGTCTCGGTGCAGAGCACGCCGTAATAGTCGGCGTGCCCGGAGAGCGAGGCAAAGATCTTCTTGCCATTGACGATCCAGCCGCCCGAGACGGGCCTTGCTTCCGTGCCGAAGGCGACGCCGCCCGCGGCGGCCGCTCCGCCCTCGGAGAACGGTTGCGAGTAGATAGCCCCGTCCTCGACGATGCGCTTGTAATGGACCGCGCGCCGCCATTCGTGCTCGGCGCGAGTCCCGGCGTCCATGTCGAGATCGTCGGCGAGCGGGCCCGACCACAGGGTCGAGCAGACATGCATGTTCCAGGTCAGCGCCGTCGCGCCGCAATAGCGGCCGATCTCCGCGGCGGCGAGCGCGTAGGTCTGATAGTTCGCGCCGAGCCCGCCATGCTTCTTGGGGACGGCGATGCCGAGCAGGCCGACGCGGTGCAGGTCGCGATAGTTCTCGGTCGGGAAGATCGCCTCGCGATCGTAGGTCGCGGCCCGGCCGGCGAACACGCTCTGGCCGATCTCGCGGGCGCGCGCGATGATCGTGACCTGCTCGTCATTCAGGCGGAATGCGATGGGATCGAAGATCGGTGCATCCAGTGCAACCTTGCCGTTCGCGCCGATGGTCTTGCTGACTTGCATGGTCATGGCGCAGTCACCCGTGTTTTGCCGTGACGGAATCAAGGAAGCTGCCGAGAGCCTTGTCGAAGGCGTCAGGGCGCTCGAGGTTGGCGAGATGGCCGACGCCGGGCAGCTCGACATATTCGGCTGAGGGAATGTAGCTCGCTGTTTTCGCCATCATCGGCGCCGGCGCGTTATTGTCCCTGGATCCCGACAGCAGCAGCGTCGGAACGGAAATGTCCTTGAGCGTGCTGCGCTGATCGAACCCGATCAGGGCCAGCATCATGGCGCGATAGCTCGCCTCGGGCACGCTCGCCATGCATTCGCGCGCAAGCTGCATTCCCCTGGGATCCGGATCGTCGCCGACGAGCTCCTTCACCAGCGAAGGCGCCAGCGACGTCATCGTCTCGCCGCGATCGAGCGGACCGAGCCGCGCGGTGATGAAAGATTGCTGCCACTCGCCGTCGGCCTTGCCGAAAGCCGGACTGGTCTGCGCCAGGACGACAGCGCGCGCCAGTTTCGGCGATTGCACCAGCCATTTCTGCACGATCATGCCGCCGATCGAGTGACCGACGATAATGGGGCTGGTTGCACCGAGTTGTTCGACGAATTGCTGGAGCGCATCGGCCAGGGCAGCGATGCTGACGTTGGCGAGCGGCGCTGATCCGCCATAGCCGGGCATGTCCCATGCGATCGCGCGGAAGCGGCCGCTGAATGAGGCAATTTGCCGTCGCCAGGCTCGCGCAGCGCCTCCGATGCCATGCAGGAAGATCAGGGGCACCGCGCTCGGATCGCCCGCTGCTTCATAGGCGAAGCGTCCGTCCTTTGTTATCATTGGCGCAGGCTGCGACACGCGACATCCTTTAGCTTGGCTCTTCGATGCTAACAGGCCTGTGAGGGATGGGAAGCGATAATTTTAGACTTAAAGCAATTTTCGGGCCGCCCTTTCTGGCCGTGACTCGCAGCCGTGATCGCGGCTGTCGTTGCAAAAATTTGAAGGTTAAAATATATCGGAAGCACGTTCCGCAAAATCTGAGGGAGCCAGCGCATGTCCGGATTGCCGCACTCGCCGCACGCGCTGGTGACAGGGGGCGGTCGCGGCATCGGCCGCGCGATTGCGGCAGCTCTCGTCGGCGCCGGTGCCACCGTGACGATCGTCGGCCGGAACGCCGGGGTTCTCCAGGAGGCGGTCGCTGCAGGGGCTGCGCATTTCGCGGCGACAGCTGACGTCGCGAATGAGACCGCTCTGAAAGCTGCGATCGCCGAGGCCCATGCGCGCAAGCCGATCGATATCCTGATCGCCAATGCCGGCAGCGCCGAATCCGCGCCATTTGCGAAATCGGACAGTGCCTTGTTCGCGCGCATGATGGACATCAATTTCATGGGCGTGGTCCATGCCATCCACGGCGTGCTGCCGGCAATGAAGGATCGTCCCCATGGCCGCATCGTCGTGATTGCGTCGACTGCGGGCCTCAAGGGCTATGCCTATGTCAGCGCATATACTGCCGCCAAGCACGCTGCGGTCGGCCTGGTTCGTTCGCTTGCCCTCGAGCTCGCCGGCAGCAATGTGACCGTGAACGCGGTTTGTCCGGGTTTTACCGACACCGATCTCGTCGCGGGCAGCGTCGACAACATCATGAAGAAGACCGGACGGGGCCGCGAGCAGGCGATCGCCGAGCTTGCCAAGCACAATCCGCAGGGGCGGCTGATCGCGCCTCAGGAAGTGGCGGATGCCGTGCTTTGGCTGTGCGGGCAGGGCGCCAGTGCGATCACCGGACAGGCCATCGCGGTTGCCGGCGGCGAAATCTAGCGGCGCAGAACAAGGACCTAAGGAGATCGCATGAGCAGACCAGCCAATCCCGTCACCGTGCCGCTCGCGGACTATTCGCCGCAGCACTTCCTGCTGGCCGTGGTCGACGGCGTTGCCACCGTGACGCTTAATCGTCCCGAGCGGAAGAATCCGCTGACGTTCGAAAGCTATCGGGAGCTCACCGACTTCTTCCGTGCCTGCGCGTTCGACGATGAGGTCAAGTGCATCATCGTAACCGGTGCAGGCGGCAATTTCTCGTCCGGCGGCGATGTGTTCGAGATCATCGGGCCGTTAGTGAAGATGGATACCAAGGGGCTGACCGCGTTCACGCGGATGACCGGCGACCTCGTCAAGGCGATGCGGGCCTGCCCGCAACCCATCGTCGCTGCGGTCGAGGGCATCTGCGCCGGCGCCGGGGCGATCGTCGCCATGGCCTCGGACATGCGCCTCGCGGCGAGCGGGGCCAAGGTGGCGTTCCTGTTCAACAAGGTGGGCCTGGCCGGCTGCGACATGGGCGCCTGCGCGATCCTGCCACGGATCATCGGGCAATCGCGCGCCTCCGAGCTTCTCTACACCGGCCGGTTCATGACTGCGGAGGAAGGCGAGCGCTGGGGTTTCTTCAGTCGCATCGTCACGCCGGACCAAGTGCTGCCCCAGGCGCAAGTGCTGGCGAAACAGATCGCGGAAGGGCCAACCTTCGCCAACACCATGACCAAGCGGATGCTGGCGATGGAATGGGCAATGTCGATCGAGGAAGCGATCGAGGCGGAAGCCGTTGCCCAGGCCCTGTGCATGACCACGGCCGATTTCGAGCGTGCGTTCGAAGCCTTCGCCAACAAGGTCAAGCCGGTATTCAGGGGCGACTAGAGCGGCCGCCTTTGTGATGCCGGCCAGCAACGGGGACTTGCGCGAAATTATTTTAGGCTTAAAATAGTTTCATGGCCGGGTGAATTGGCGAGGCTCCCATGAAAGTCGCGATCATCGGTGGTGGACCTGCGGGTCTCTACGCTGCGATCCTGCTCAAGAAGCAGCGCCCGGGCGCCGACATCACGATATACGAGCGCAATCGGGCCGATGACACGTTCGGCTTCGGCGTGGTGTTCTCCGACGCCACGCTGGATAATTTCGAAAAGCACGATCTGCCGAGCTATCGCCGCATCACCCAGGAATTTGCGTACTGGGACGATATCGCGGTGCATTTTCGCGGCACTGTCCATCGGGTCGGCGGCAATGGCTTTTGCGGCTGCTCGCGGCAGAAGCTGCTGCTGATCCTCCAGGAGCGGGCGCGCGAGCTCGGCGTGGTCCTGCATTTCGAGGCCGATGTCGATGACGAATTCCGCTTCGCCGATGCGGATCTCATCCTGCTCGCTGACGGCATCAACAGCCGCTTCCGCGAGAAATACGTCGACCATTTCGAGCCGGAAGTCGATCTGCGCACCAACAAATTCGCCTGGATGGGCTCGACCAGGCCCCTCGATGCCTTCACCTTCATCTTCCAGGAGACGGAGTGGGGCCCGTTCATCGCCCATGCCTATCAATACGAAGCGGGGCACTCGACCTGGATATTCGAGACCGACCCCGAAACGTTCGAACGCGCCGGGCTGACGGGCCTGAACGAGACTCAGTCCGCCGCGCGCATGGCCAAGATTTTCGGCTGGTTCCTCGATGGGCACAAGCTGCTCACCAACCGCTCGATGTGGCGAAACTTCCCCATGATCCGCAGCAAGCGCTGGGTCAAGGACAACATGGTGCTGCTTGGCGATGCCAAGGCAAGCGCGCATTTCTCGATCGGCTCCGGCACCAAGCTCGCGATGGAAGATGCCATCGCCTTGGCCGAGGCGATGGAGAAGGCCCTCGATATCAAGGCCGCGCTCGACGTTTACGAGCACGGCCGCCGCGAGGAGGTCGAGAAGACGCAGCACGCCGCCGACGTTTCGCTGGTCTGGTTCGAGCATGTCGATCGCTTCTGGGATTTCGATCCCGTGCAATTCGCCTTCGGCGTGATGACGCGCTCGAAGGCGATCACCTACGACAATCTCAAGCTCCGCGCGCCCGATTTCGTGGCCGAGGTCGAGACCTCGTTTGCCAAACAGGTTCGCGACAGCGGATTTGACGTCGATATAGGCAAACCAGTCGTGCCGTTGTTCCAACCGTTTCGCTTGCGTGAAATGGAAGTCGCCAATCGCGCCGTGATGTCGCCGATGTGCATGTACTCGGCCAAAGAGGGCGTGCCGACGGATTTCCACCTCGTGCACTACGGCTCGCGCGCGATCGGAGGTGCCGGCCTGATCTTCACGGAGATGACCTGCGTCAGCCGCGACGCGCGCATCACACCCGGCTGCGCCGGCTTGTGGAACGACGAGCAAGAAATAGCCTGGCGGCGCATCGTGGATTTTGTCCATGGCAATTCAGCTGCCAAGATCTGCCTGCAGCTCGGGCACGCCGGCCGCAAAGGGGCGACCAAGCTGATGTGGGACGGCATCGATCGTCCGCTCGACCAAGGCGGCTGGGATGTGGTCTCGGCATCGCCGCTGCCCTATTTCCCCGACAGTCAGGTGCCGCGCGAGCTCGACCGCGCCGGCATGACCGCGGTGAGGGACTCGTTCGTCGCAGCGGCCGAGCGCGGCGAACGCTGCGGCTTCGATATGCTCGAGCTGCACTGCGCCCATGGCTACCTGCTCGCGAGCTTCATCTCGCCGCTGACGAACACCCGCACCGACGAGTATGGCGGCTCGCTCGAAAACCGGTTGCGCTTCCCGCTGGAGATCTTCGAGGCGCTCCGCGCCGTCTGGCCGTCGCACAAACCGATGTCGGTGCGTATCTCCGCGACCGATTGGGCCGACGGCGGCGTCACCGGCGACGACGCTGTTGCCATTGCGCGCGCCTTCGCCGAGGCCGGTGTCGATCTCGTCGACGTCTCGACCGGGCAGACCGTGCGCGATGCGCAGCCCATCTATGGGCGCATGTTCCAGACGCCGTTCTCGGATCAGGTCCGCAACGAGGCGCGCGTGGCCACGATGTGCGTCGGCAACATCACGACGGCGGACCAGGCAAACACGATCCTGGCCGCCGGCCGGGCAGACCTTGTCGCCCTCGGCCGGCCGCATCTGGTGGATCCCTTCTTCACCATGAAGGCCGCGGCCTGGTACGGGGCAAAGGACGCTTTTTGCCCGCCGCAATATCTGCCCGGAATGGATCAGATCTTCCGTAACAGCGTCCGTGACCGGCAGGACATGGAAGAGCTGCGAATTAAGGCTAAGCCCAAGACCCGGGCCGAGCGCAAGGCGGAGGCGACAAAGCCGCTTGCGGCGGAGTGACCGCCCGTGCGACGTTAACCCATTGCCTGTTTTTCGAGTGGAGTAAGGGCGATGAAGGCGATTATCGTCGGTGGAGGTATCGGTGGTCTCACCACCGCGTTGATGCTGCGTTCGCGCGGCCTCGACTGCGAGATTTTCGAGCAGGCGGACACCATCCGGGAGCTTGGTGTCGGCATCAACACGTTGCCGCATGCCATGCGCGAACTCGCCGGTCTCGGCCTGCTTCAGAAGCTCGACGACGTCGCTGTTCGCACCGACCAGCTCTATTATCTCAACCGCCACGGCCAGGAAGTCTGGCGCGAAGCTCGCGGTGTCGACGCCGGCCACGACGTGCCGCAATTCTCGATCCATCGTGGCCGCCTTCAAGGCGTCATCCACCGCGCGGTCGAGGAGCGACTCGGAGCCGAAGCCATCCACACCGGCTGCCGGCTCGGGGCGTTCACACAGGACGAGGGCGGTGTCACCGCCTATTTCTTCGATCGCGCCGGCGCGCACATTCACACCGCGCGCGGCGATATCCTGATCGGCGCCGACGGCATCCATTCCCGCGTTCGCGAGACGCTGTTCCCGAACGAGGGCCCGCCGTGCTGGAATGGCCTGATGCTGTGGCGCGGCGCGCGCGACTGGCCGCTGTTCCTCACCGGCAAGTCGATGATCGTGGCCGGTGGCCTCAATGCCAAGGTGGTGATCTATCCGATCGCGGAAGGATCGAGCCCGGCGAGCCGCCTGACCAATTGGGCCGTGCTGGTGAAGGTAGGCGAGGGCAATGCACCGCCGCCGCGCAAGGAGGACTGGTCGCGGCCGGGGCGTCGCGAGGAGCTGATGCCCCATGTGGCCCGATTCTCGATCCCCCATATCGACGTGAGGAGCCTGATCGCGGCGACGCCCGAATTCTACGAATATCCGACCTGCGATCGCGATCCCCTGCCGTACTGGTCATCGGGCCGGGTGACGCTGCTCGGTGATGCCGCGCATCCCATGTATCCGGTCGGCTCCAATGGCGCCTCGCAGGCCATTCTCGACGCGCGTTGCCTTGCGGATGCACTGGTGCGCGCCGAGCATCCGGGCCAGGCGCTGCTCGAATATGAGAAGAAGCGCCTGCCGATGACGGCGGACATCGTCCGCTCCAACCGGCGCGGCGGCCCCGAAGGCGTCATCGACGCCGTCGAGCAGCTCGCCCCTGATGGTTTCGACAATGTCGACAACGTGCTGAGCTATTCCCAGCGCGAGGCCATCGTGCGCGGCTATGCCACCAAGGCGGGCTTCGCCGCGGTCCCGGGCCTCGCGGCGGTGCGGGCCTGAGCCTCGCCGCTAGCCGGCGCCGGGAGGCGGCGGCAGGAAGTGGATGTTGAACTCGGCCGCCATCGCCACGACGTCCTCCGGCTTCTGCTCCTTCATGTTGTGAAGGCCCCAGAACAGGTCGAACAGCTTCTTGGTCGGCGATACCCAGAACAGCACCTTTGCGGTCTGCTCCGACTTGTTGAAGATGCCGTGCGGCACGCCCATGCCCAGCCGGATCAGGTCGCCGGCGGTTGCCTGCGACTCCGAATTGCCGAGCACGAAATCGAGCTTGCCTTCCAGAATGTAGAGATATTCGTCCTGGTCGGGATGGATGTGCGGCGGCACGAATGTGCCCGGCGGCAAGGTCGCGTGCCAGGAGAAGCTGTGCTCGGTCTTGCTTTTCGGCACATAGGTCTGGCCGAGGATGTTCCAGGAAATGCCCTGAATGCCCTCGTTAGCCCGCGTGATGCCGGTGATTTCGCTGCTCATTGAAGTCCTCCCTTGACGCGACGCTCGGCTTAGTTCGCCGCCTTGCAATCCTTGGCATAGCGGTCGCCGTAGTTCTCGAAAACCTTCTGGACGATCTCGGTCTGGAATTTGCCGTCCGGACGCTTGGCGACCTTGGTCAGGTAGAAATCCTGGATCGGGTAGCCGTTGGTGTTGAACTTGAAGGCGCCGCGCAGCGAGGTGAAGTCCGCCTTCTTCAGCGCGGCCCCAACGGCATCCTTGTTCGAGAGGTCGCCCTTCACGGCCTTGATGGCACTGTCGATCAGCATCGCGGCGTCATAGGCCTGGAAAGCGTAGGTGCCGGGCACGACGTTATAGGCGGCTTCATAGGATGCGACGAATTTCTTGTTCTGGGGATTGTCGAGATTGGGCGCCCAGTTGGCGCCGCCGAACATGCCGATCGCCGCGTCCTGCTGCGCAGGCAGGGTCGATTCATCCACCGTGAACGCCGAGAGCACCGGGATGCTGTCGGCAAGACCCGCCTGTCGGTACTGCTTGACGAGATTGACGCCAAGGCCGCCCGGCATGAACGTGAAGAGAGCATCGGGCTTCTGCGAGGAGATCTTCGAGAGCTCGGGCTGGAAATCCAGCGTGTTGAGCGGCATGTAGGATTCCTCGACGATCTCGCCCTTGTAGTCGAGCTTGAAGCCCGCCACCGAATCCTTGCCGGCCTGATAGTTCGGCACCATCAGGTACATGCGCTTGTAGCCGCGATCCTGCGCGACCTTGCCGAGGATCTCGTGCACCTGGTCGTTCTGATACGAGGTCACATAGAAGAACGGGTTGCAGTCCTTGCCTGCGAAGGTCGAGGGGCCTGCATTGGGGCTGATCAGGAAGGTTTTCGATTCCGTGATCGGTCTGTGGATCGCCTGCAGGATGTTGGAGAAGATCGGCCCGACCACGAAGTCGACCTTGTCGCGCTCGAGCAGGCCCTTGACCTTGGTCACCGCCGCATCCGGCTTCAGTTCGTCATCCGCAACGATCACCTCGACATCGCGGCCGCCCATCTTGCCGCCGAGATCCTTCACCGCGAGCGCAAAACCGTCGCGGACTTGCTGGCCCAATGCGGCGGCGGGACCCGACAGGGTGACGACCACGCCCAGCTTGATCTTCTCCTGCGCTACGGCTGGATTGAGTGCGGTGCCGACCAGCAAGGCTGCGGCCAAGGTCAATTGCGTCTTCATGATCTGTCCCCCGTGACACCGGGCTTGCACGGCAAGCCGCATACTCGATCCGAGCTTATGCCGATGATGGCCGCCGCGGCAAGCAGCGCACAATCGGTCGGCATTCGCGGGCAGCGGTGCATGCAAGCGGCGCGCCAATTATTTGAAGCCTAAAGAAGTTGGCGTACGGTCGATTGTTGCAGCTTTGGACTTGCGGCCGGCTCCGATTTATTTGAAGCTCAAAATGTTGGGGAATCCGTGCCGGCGCCAATGCCCGCCGAGAGTGACTGCACCGCGATGCTCGATTCCGAGACCAAGGCCGTTGAAACGCCGGAAGACCACGCCGACGAGCTCCGGCTGTGGTTGCGCCTTCTGACCTGCACGACGTTGATCGAGGGTGAGGTCCGCGGCCGGCTCCGGCAGCGCTTCGACGTCACGCTGCCTCGCTTCGATCTGATGGCGCAGCTCGACAAGGCGCCCGACGGCATGACGCTCTCCGACGTCTCCAAGCGCATGATGGTCTCGAACGGTAACGTCACCGGCCTCGTCGAGCGCCTCGTGGAATCAGGTCATCTCGACCGACGGACGTCCGAGACAGATCGCCGTGTCCAGGTGATCCGCCTCACGAAACTCGGCCGCGCCGAGTTCCGACGCATGGCTACGGAACACGAGACTTGGATCGCCGATCTGTTCGCCGACCTCTCGCCGAAGGACGTGCGCGAATTGATGCGGCTGCTCGCCAAGACCAAGGCCTCGGCGCAGAAATCGGCCGCCCGCCGCCGGCCGTAGGCGCAATCGCCCCAATCCCATTTGCCGCAGGAAAAAGCACGGGATGCCCAAAATCCGCTATTGCGCCAAATTGTTTTAAGCCTAAAATGTTTTCCAGATCGTGCTGCCGGGTGCAATCCATGCTGAAAGGAGCGTGCGATGGCCAACGCCGCCAAGGTTCAAGTGACGGGCTCGCATGACGGCAACGCCGCGACAGCCCATGTCGATACTTTTGCGCAGCAGCATCTGCCGTCGCGCGAGCTGTGGCCCGAATTCATCTTTACGCGGCCCGAGCTGAACTATCCGCCACGATTGAATTGCGTCAGCTATTTCCTCGACCGCTGGGTCGAGCAGGGCCAGGGGGACGCGCCCTGCGTCATCAGCCCCGCCGTCAGTTACACCTATCGCGAGCTGCAGGCGCTGGTGAACCGCATCGCCAACGTGCTGGTCGGCAAGCTCGGTCTCGTCACCGGCGGTCGCGTGCTACTGCGTTCGGCCAACAATCCGATGATGGTTGCGACCTATCTTGCGGTGATCAAGGCCGGTGGCATCGTGGTGGCGACGATGCCGCTGCTCCGCGCCAAGGAATTGTCGTATCCGATCCAGAAGGCAGAGATCACGCTGGCGCTGTGCGACGGCAAGCTCGCCGACGAAATGGAGAAGGCGAAGGCCGCGGCGCCCAAGCTCAAGCGGGTTGTCTACTGGGGCAATAGCGCAGCCGACTCGCTCGAAGCGCTCATGGCCGACGCGAGCGCGGAATTCAGGGCGGTCGACACCGCCTCCGACGATGTCTGCCTGATCGCTTTCACGTCGGGCACGACGGGCGATCCCAAGGGCACCATGCATTTCCACCGCGACATGCTCGCGGTCTGCGACGGCTATGCCCGCAATATCCTGCGGGCCGAGCAGAAGGACCGCTTCGTCGGCTCCGCGCCGCTCGCTTTCACCTTCGGTTTCGGCGGTGTGCTGTTTCCGATGCATATCGGCGCCTCCTTCGTCGTGCTGGAGAAGACGACGCCGGACGACGTGCTGACGGCGATCGAGCAATACAGGACCACGGTCTGCTTCACGGCGCCGACCGCGTATCGCGCCATGATCGGCAAGCTGCCGGGGCGTGACATTTCCTCGCTGCGGAAATGCGTCTCCGCCGGCGAGACCCTGCCCAAGCCGACCTTTGATGCCTGGCTCAAGGCCACCGGCATCAAGTTGATGGACGGGATCGGCTCGACCGAGCTGCTGCACATCTTCATCAGTGCGACCGAAGACGAGATCCGACCCGGCGCGACCGGGAAGCCCGTGCCGGGTTACGAGGCCAAGATCGTCGACGATGACGGCCGTGACCTGCCGCCCGGCACGATGGGCAAGCTCGCGGTGCGCGGGCCGACCGGTTGCCGCTATCTCGCCGATGAGCGGCAGCGCAAATACGTCCAGAACGGCTGGAACATCACCGGCGACACCTATCTGATGGATAGCGACGGCTATTTCTGGTACCAGTCCCGCTCCGACGACATGATCGTGTCGGCCGGCTACAACATCGCGGGCACCGATGTCGAGGCCGCACTGCTCACACATCCGGCGGTCGCCGAGTGCGGCGTGGTCGGCGCCCCGGACGAGGCGCGCGGCATGATCGTGAAAGCCTATGTCATCGCGGCGGCCGGCGTGACGCCGGACGCGAAGCTCGTGGCCGAGCTGCAGGAGCATGTCAAACGCGAGATCGCGCCGTACAAATATCCGCGCGCCATCGAGTTCGTGACGCAACTGCCGAAGACCGAGACCGGAAAATTGAAGCGCTTTGCCCTGCGGCAACTGGCGCAATCCGCTGTGACGTCCTCGGGCGTCGCCGCGGAATGAGAGAAGGATGAAGAATTGTCCGTGACGACGCCGAAAGGCCCGCAACTCGCAGTGCTGCCGACAGCCGCCGAGGATGACACCCGTTCGCGGGTGCAGGTGCTTCAGCCGTCGGGGTGGCCGATGCCGAAGGGCTATGCCAACGGCATGGCCGCCGAGGGACTCATTGTCGTCACCGGCGGGGTGATCGGCTGGGATGCCGAGGAGCGACTTGCCGACGGCTTCGTCGCGCAGGTTCGTCAGACCTTGAGCAATATCGCGGCGATCCTGTCCGAGGCCGGCGCGCGGCCCGAGCACCTGGTGCGGCTGACCTGGTACGTCGTCGACATGGATGAATATCTGTCCAACCTGAAGGAGCTCGGCAAGATCTACCGTACGGTCTTCGGCGCGCATTACCCCGCGATGGCGCTGGTGCAGGTGGTGCGCCTCGTGGAGAAGGCGGCGCGCGTCGAGATCGAGGCCACCGCCGTCATTCCCCGCTGACGCGCGTTAGCTTGCCTTGGAGAGCTGGTCGTCCTCGGGCGAGTTCAGATAAACGCCGGACATGGTGTCGACCCAGCACAGATGGTCGTGCACTTTCTTGACGCCGTCGACGTTCTCCGCTGCGACGACCGCGGCCTGCCGCGCGCGCTCCTCGGTGATGACGCCGCTGAGGTGAACGATACCGTCACGGACGATGACGTTCAGCCCGAACGGGCACCAGTCGCTCTTCTCCATGGTGTCGATGATGCGGCTGCGGATGTGGTCGTCGTCCGCCGTCGGATCGCTCACCTCGCGCGCAAGCCCCGCGACAGCCTGCAGCAGGTTGGCGCGCGATACGATCCCGACGACCTTGTCGCCGCGCACCACCGGCAGCCGCTTCACGTTGTTGCGCTCCATGAGGTCGACGATCTCGGCGAGCGCCGTATCCTCGGTGATGGTCACGGGCGAGTCGGTCATCACCTCCGCGACCTTGCGGCCATGCTCGTGGACGAAATCGCTGGCGGATTTGCCGGGACCGAGGATGAAGCGCAGCCAGCGTCCGCGCTTGCGCCCGGTGCCGATTTCGCTGCGGCGGATGAAATCTCCTTCAGAGACGACACCGACCAGCTTGCCGGCATCGTCCACCACCGTGAGGCCGCTGACATGCCGCTTCAGCATGATATTCGCCGCCTCGACGATGCTGGTGTCGGGGGTAACCGAGATGACCGACCGGGTCATGATCTGGTGGGCGCGCATGGATAACTCCGCTGGCTAGTCGAATTTCGATACGCGAAAACTAGCCCGGGCGACCGGGGCCGGCTTGACTCAGGTCAATGGCACCGAGCCCGTCCGGCCCGATGAAGCAATTGTGATCCAGGGCCGGATTTGATGCAGCTCAACGCCGATGCGACGCCGCGCCATATCCTTCCGCCGACACAGAACAGCAGCCTTTTGGGATCATTGAGCCATGAGCGTCGTGCAGATATTTCCACGGGCCGAGGAGCCGGCGGCGCAGGCTCTCCCTGTCACTCCCGCCACTGATCCAGAGGTCCCGACGGTGAGCTCCGAAAAGCCGGCCGCCACCGACCCCTTGCCTGCACCGGAGCCATACCCCCTCGACCGCGCGTTTCATGCGATGCTGGCGCGGTTCACGGGTGGCATTTCGCCGCTGGCCTTGTCGCTGGCCTGGCTCGACTGGAGCTCGCATCTCGCCGCGGCGCCCCAGCGCCAGATGGAGATTTCCCGCAACACGCTGCGCGACATCGGCCGGCTGACCGAGGCCGCAGCTCACGCGACGTCTCCGGAGCAGAAGCCGTGGTCCGTGATCCAGCCGCAGCCCCGGGATCGCCGCTTCGCCGGGCCGCAATGGGAGACCGCGCCGTTCAATCTGCTGGCGCAGGCGTTCCTGCTCACCGAGCGGTGGTGGCACGATGCCACGACCGGCGTGCGCGGCGTGTCGCACGCCAATGAAGCCATCGTCGAGTTCTCGATGCGCCAGATGCTGGACATGCTGGCGCCGTCGAATTTCGCGGCGACCAATCCGAAGGTGCTGGAGAAGGCGTTCCAGAGCGGCGGTGAAAATTTCGTCTTCGGCTGGCAGAATTGGTGCAGCGATCTGATGCGCCTGCTCTCCGCTTCGAAATTGACGGACGACGGACAGTTCGTGGTCGGCAAGACGGTGGCGGCCTCGCCCGGCAAGGTCGTGTACCGGAACGAGTTGATCGAGCTGATCCAGTACCATCCGACCACCGCGCAGGTCCGGCCGGAGCCGATCCTGATCGTGCCGGCCTGGATCATGAAGTACTACATCCTCGATCTGTCGCCGCACAATTCCCTGGTCAGATATCTGACCGGTCAAGGCTTCACCGTGTTCGCGATCTCCTGGCGCAACCCGGATGCGAAGGATCGGGACATCGCCTTCGACGACTATCGCAAGCTCGGCGTCATGGCGGCGCTGGACACGATCGGCCAGGTCGTGCCGGGTCGCAAGACCCACGCGCTCGGCTATTGCCTGGGCGGCACATTGCTGTCGATCGCCGCCGCCGCGATGGCGCGCGACGGCGATGCTCGTCTCGACACGGTCACGCTGCTTGCGGCCCAGACCGATTTCACCGAGGCCGGAGAGCTGACGCTCTTCATCAATGAGAGCCAGGTCGCCTTCCTCGAAGACATGATGTGGCAGCGAGGCACGCTCGACACGACGCAGATGGCCGGTGCCTTTCAGCTGCTGCGCTCCAATGAATTGATCTGGTCCCGCCTGTCGCACGACTATCTGATGGGCGAGGGCGCTCCGTCGAACGATCTGATGGCCTGGAATGCGGACGCGACGCGGCTGCCCTATCGCATGCATTCTGAATATCTGCGAAAGCTGTTCCTCGACAACGATCTGGCCGAGGGACGCTATCACGTCGGCGGACGGAGCGTTTCACTGTCCGATATTCACGCGCCGATGTTCGTGGTCGGAACGCTCGCCGATCACGTGGCGCCATGGCGATCGGTCTACAAGATCCATTATCAGGTCGACGCCGACGTGACATTCCTGTTGACCAGCGGCGGCCACAATGCCGGCGTCGTCGCGCCTCCGGAGGAACCCGGCCACAGCTATCAGGTGCTGATCAAGCCGGCCGACGCGCCCTATGTCGGTGCGGACGAGTGGCTGAAGCGGGCGCCGCATGTTGAAGGGTCGTGGTGGCCGGAATGGACCAGATGGCTGGCGGAGCACTCCGGTGCGCCCTGCGATCCCCCGCGGATCGGAGTTGGTGACGTCCAGGACCTGCCCGATGCGCCCGGGGATTACATCCACACCTAGAGCATCATGCCGAAAAGCGTGACGCTGCTTCCGAGGTCATCGTGCTCAACGATAACTCAGGGCGCGATGACGCTCGTCCCGAGTTCATTGCGCCTCAACTTTCCGGCTCGGCGTTCGGCGTGAGGTCCGAGGAACGGAAAGGCTTGGTCTTGTCCAGCTTTCGGTAGGCCGTCGAGGCCGCCCGCAACAGCTTCTTTTCCCGCTTGCGGTCGCGAAAACGATTGCTGGCATCGAGACCGGCGCCGTTCAGCGACGCCGCCAGCGCCCGTCCCCGCGCATCGTCGTTCAATTGCCCGAGCGAGCGTTGCGCCTTGCGCAAGCTCTTGAGGATGGATTTCTGCTTCTTCAGGGAGCCCTCGGCGAACAGGTCCTGCAGCGACTCGACCGAATAGGTCATCCGCTTGTTGAGAAGCCGCAGCTTGTGGCGCTTCTCGACGTCGAGCTTTCGGAGCTTTCGCGCTTTCCTGAGCAGCGTCGTCTCCCATTCGGTCAGCCGCTCCGTCGCATGAGCGGCGAGCGTGCAGCGGCGCAATCGGATGGCTTCCTTGCTGCGCCGGGTCGACCAGGGACCGCTCTCGATCCAGCTCGAGGTCTGCTCGACGAGGCGGCGATAGCGCGCCGATTGCAGCGCGCGCGCGAGCAGACGGTGGCTCTCGGCGCGTTTCTCGTCCCAGTGCTGGAGCTCGGCAATCACGGCAAGCTCGTCGCCGCTCTCGGCGACCACCCGCTCGATCGCCACGTCGAGATCCCTGACCATGCCGAGCTGGCTGTTCAGCCATTTCAATTCGGCCCAGACGTTCGGCCGCAGGGCGTCGTCGACCATCGGCGAGAAGAAGCGGATGGCGGTGCGCAGATGCGTCAGTGCGATCCGGATCTGATGCAGCGCGTCCGGGTCGCCGCGGCAGGTACCGTCGTGCTGGGCGAGGACTGCAGCGAGATGACGGCGCGCGATGATCCGGAACGCGGTGTCGCAGGCCATGCCGGGGCTCAGGCGGCCGGGCGGGGCGTTGTGACGCGCCGCCGGCGCGGCGCGCGCGGCCGTCGAGGTCGTGCTAGGTCGCGCCATCTTTGCCTGCGCCAATCAGATTGCCCTGTTTGCCTTCAGCGATCGCGTTCCGGCAGTTCTGGAGCGTCTGCTCTTGCGTCCCGGATGCATCGATGGTCGCCCAGCCGACATGGCCGATATTATAGCGCTCCTGCAGCGCGGCAACCTCCTGCGTGGCGTCGGATGCGTCTCCTTGGCGGCTTCCGATCCGCATCTGCCGGGTCTTGAGGTCGGCGACCAGGAACAGGCCGTTCAGCGGCACGCTGCGCTCGCCCGCCAGGGCGGCGATCGCCTCCCGCTCGTCCTCGCGCGCAAATACGCCGTCGATAACAGTCGAATGGCCTTGCGCCAGCACCCGCCCGGCGAGGTGAACCAGCCTGTCATAAACGCGGGCCGCGTGTTCCGGCGTGTAGGCGGACGGAGGCAGCCGGTGCGTGTCCTCGACCCCGAACATCTGCTTGCGGACGATATCGCTTCGCACCACGACGGCGCCGGGGGGCGGCGCGATGATCGGCGCGAGCGCATTCGCCAACACCGTCTTGCCGGTTCCAGACAATCCGCCGACGGCAATCAGGCGCGGAGCGGCAGGATGGATCAGCATGCCGGCGAGATCAAAATAACGCCGGGCCTCATCGAGAATGGCGGGGTCGTCGGAATGCGTCGGCTTCAGCCGCGCCAGGGCCACCTGGGCGCGGATCGCCGCCCGTATGGACATGAACAGCGGCAGCGCCGACAGTGCGTCGAGATTGTCGGCGGACGAGGCGGCGAGATAGCGGTTCAGGACGATGTTGGCGGCGAGGGGCTGATCGTGGTGCAACAGGTCCATCAGCGTGAATGCGAGATCGTAGAGGACGTCGATGGTTGCGATCTGCGCATCGAACTCGATGGCATCGAACAAAACGGGCCGGTCGTCGAGCAGCACGATGTTTGCGAGATGCAGATCGCCATGACAGCGGCGTACGAAGCCGTGGCGACCGCGCTCCGCGAGCAGGGAGCGGAGGCGCCGGAATGCCGCATGGGATGCCTCGCCGAGCTTCTCGATGTCGCCCGCGCCAAAATGATTGCCCGCCCTCAGGCCGTGACTGTTGGCGTCGATCAGGCCGGGAATGGCGGATAGCCAGGCATCGCCCTCGGCGCGTGTCGCCGCGTCGTGGGAAGCAACGATCGCATCGGCGGTCGCCGAGGCCAGTTTCGCATAGAGCGGGCCAGCCTTTGCCAGATGATCCAGCGTCCTGCTTTCGTCGAAACGCGACATGTCGACCGCGTACTCGATGGGCCGGCCGGGACCGTCTACCTGCACCGATCCATCCGCCTCTTCCGTAATCGCCACGACGCGATGATAGATCTGCGGCGCCAGCGGCCGGTTGATCCTGATTTCCTCCTCGCACGCGGCCTTGCGCTTCTCGAGTGTCGAGTAGTCGAGAAATGGAAACCGCACGGCGCGCTTGATCTTCAGCGCGCGCGACCCATCGAGGAACACCGCGGCGCCATGCGTGTCGATCCGCCTCACGCCCGCAGGGGTGGCCAGCGTCCGGAAGATGCGCTCCTGGGTCGCCACTTCATCTGTCATGGAATCGGGCATCCGAAAGCACCATCAGGGCGTGAGCACGGCCGCGCCGAGAATCTGGCCTGCCCGCAGCATGTCCAGGACGTCGTTGGCCTGGTCGAGCGGAAATGCCGTTGTTTCGGTACGTACGCCGGCTTGCGGCGCGACCTTGAGGAAATCGAGGCCGTCCTGCCGGGTCAGATTGGCGACCGAGACCAGCTGCCGTTCCTGCCAGAGCAGATCATAGGGGAAGCTTGGAATATCGGTCATGTGGATGCCGGCGCACACGACCCGGCCGCCCTTGCGGACGGCGCGCAACGCGGCCGGGACGAGTTCGCCGGATGGTGCGTAGATGATGGCCGCATCGAGAGGCTCGTCGGGCACCTCGTCAGATGCCCCTGCCCAGACCGCGCCGAGGCGACGGGCAAGGTCTTGTGCAGCAACGTCGCCGCGGCGCGTGAATGCATGGACGGAGCGTCCCTGCCAGCGCGCGACCTGGGCAATGATGTGGCCGGCCGCGCCGAAGCCATAGAGGCCGAGCCGCTCGGCCGGGCCGGCCAGCACCAGCGAACGCCAGCCGATCAGCCCTGCGCATAGCAGAGGTGCAATCTCCACGTCGCTGCCGTCCTCACCGAGCGGGAAGGCGTAGCGTGCGTCGGCGATGGTGTGGGTAGCGTAGCCGCCGTCCCGCGTGTAGCCGGTGAATTGCGGTGTGTCGCACAGGTTCTCCATGCCTTGCCGGCAGAAGCGACAATGTCCGCAGGTGAAGCCGAGCCAGGGAATGCCGACGCGATCACCTCGCGCATGGGTTGCGACATTCGGACCCACGAGATCGACGCGGCCGACGATCTCGTGCCCGGGCACGATGGGATAGCGGATATCGGGCAGCTCGGCATCGACGAGATGAAGGTCGGTCCGGCATACCCCGCAGGCGCTGATCTTGACGCGGAGCTGGCCCTCGCCGGGTACCGGATCGGGCCGCTCCTGCATCTGGAGCCGCGATCGTGGGGCCGGCAACACCATCGCACGCATAAGGTCTCTCCGGGGCGAACCGCTCCGACTGGATTATCCATAGAATAGCCGGGCGGCCAGTCCTTGACGCTGGTCAACGCCCGTGCCGGCCGATCCGCCCCTGTTCCCCTGGCTTGACGAGGATCAATCGGCTCGACGAAAGCCGGCCTATTGTGGCGGCCAAGGAGAATCCCGATGCCCATCAAGGATGTCTTTCTGCCGCTCGTTGGTCAGCCACGCGGGTCGAACCTGGCTGCAATCGAGAAATGCGTGGCCGTGGCCGCCGGTCTCGGCGCCAGGATCACCGCGCTCGCGCTCGAGGAAGAGATCTACGAGCGGCCGAAGGTGTTGCTGCCCTATGATCGCGAGGCGGAAGCCGTCGGCTTGTGCGATGTGAGCGACATGCAGCAGCTTCTCAACGTCTTCGCCAGTGCGACCGCGCGCACCAAGATTCGCGCCCACAGCCAGACGGCCAAGGTGCCGGCGGACCAGATCGCGGCGGTCCTGGCCGAGCACGCCCGTTACAGCGATCTCACGCTGCTTCCCGTGAAGCCGCACGACAGTCGAACGGAGAGCATCGTAGAAGCACTCCTGTTCGGATCCGGCCGGCCGCTTCTGCTCTGTCCGGAACATCTGGCCGAAGAGCTTCAGCCCAAATTCGAGAATGTCGTGATCGCCTGGGATCAGTCCGCGCGTGCCGCGCGAGCGATCGGCGACGCGTTGCCGCTCCTGCAGGCGGCGGCGACCGTCCGCGTGATGACCGTGGCGGATGAGAAGACCGACGCGATCACGCAATCCGGAACCGCCATAGTCGATCATCTCAGGGAACACGGCGTTCACGCCTCGTTCGAAATGGCCAAAGGCCGCGGCAGCTCGATCGGCAAGGTCCTGGGAAATTGGGTGAATTCCCATGGCGTGGACGCCATCGTGATGGGCGCTTACCATCATTCGCGGCTGAACGAGATCGTCTGGGGCGGTGTGACAAAGACCGTCATTGGCCAGCCACCGTGCTGGGTTATGATCTCACACTAGGCTCGCCATTCGTCCAGCCTGACCGTCAACCATCGGAACCGTCTCCGACCGGGCGCATTTGCTTTTATGTCAACCTATCGTTTGAACAATCTGCTGGCGCCGCGATCCGTTGCGCTTGTCGGCGCCAGCGCTCGCCCGGTGTCGGTGGGACGTGCCGTTCTGGAGAATATCCAAAAGGCCCAATTCAAGGGACGGTTTGGCCTCGTCAATCCGCGCCATGCCGAAATCAGCGGCATCGCCGCCGTGAAGAGTTTGGATGCCCTCGACTTCGTGCCCGAGCTCGTGGTCGTCACCGCGCCGGCGCGTGAGATTCCTGGCATCATCGATCAGGCCGGTCGCCGAGGCTCGGCAGGAGCCTTGATCGTCTCGGCCGGACTCGGCCACGGACCTGGATCGCTGTACGAATCTGCCGTCACCGCAGCGCGCAAATACGGCATGCGGCTGATCGGACCGAACTGTCTCGGCATCATGATGCCTGGGGTCAGCCTGAATGCCAGCTTTGCCGCGCACATGCCGGGGGCGGGCAGCCTCGCGCTGATCTCGCAATCGGGCGCAATTGCTGCAGGCATGGTCGATTGGGCTGCGCAGCGCGGCGTCGGGTTCTCCGGCATCGTCTCGATCGGCGATCAGATCGACGTCGACATCGCCGATCTGCTCGACTATTTCGCGATGGACCACAAGACCCGCGCGATCCTGCTCTATATCGAGTCCATCAAGGACGCACGCAAGTTCATGTCGGCGGCGCGCGCAGCCGCGCGCGTGAAGCCCGTCGTCGTGGTGAAGTCCGGCCGCATGGCGCAGGGGGCGAAAGCCGCGGCGACGCATACCGGCGCGCTCGCCGGCGCCGATGCCGTCTACGACGCGGCGTTCCGTCGCGCGGGCGTCCTGCGCGTTTCCGATCTGCGTGAGCTGTTCGATTGTGCCGAGACGCTGGGACGCGTCGAGTCGCCGACCGGCAAGCGTTTGGCGATCCTGACCAATGGCGGCGGCATCGGCGTGCTCGCGGTCGATCGACTGGTCGAGCTCGGCGGAATTCCGGCGACTATCTCGGAGGAGGCCCGCAAGAAGCTCGATGCGGCGTTACCGCCGACCTGGTCCGGGGCAAATCCCGTCGACATCGTGGGCGATGCGGACGCGGTGCGCTATGCGACGGCGCTGGATGCGCTGCTGGCCGATCCCGACAATGATGCGGTCCTGGTTCTCAACGTGCAGACGGCGATTGCCTCGGCGAGCGAGATCGCCGCGACCGTGACGGAGCTCGTCGCAAAATATCGCGAGAAGCACCGCCGATGGGCCAAGCCGGTGCTGGCCGCCTGGGTCGGCGCCGATCAGCACATCATTCAGGCGCTTTCCGGCGCGGGCATGCCGAACTACCCGACCGAAGACGACGCCGTGCGCGGCTTCATGCATCTGGTCCGGCACCGCGAAGTGGTCGAGGAATTGAGCCAGGTTCCTCCGGCGATGCCGGACACGTTCGTGCCGGATGCGCGGGGCGCGAGACAGATCGTCACCGCCGCGATCGCGGATGGCCGCCAATGGCTCGAGCCGGTCGAGATCAAACACCTGCTCGAAGCCTACGACATCGCGATGGTGCCGACCTATGCGGCGGCCGATGTCGAGCAGGCGGTGGCCTATGCGAGCGAAATCTTCGCACAGGGCGATACCGTCGTGCTGAAGATCCTGTCGCGCGACATCACTCACAAATCCGATGTCGGCGGTGTCGTCCTCAACCTGACCACGCCGGAAGCCGTCCGAGCAGCGGCCAATGGCATCATGGCGCGGGCGAAGAAGCTGCGGCCCGAGGCCCGCATCGGTGGCGTCATCGTCCAGGCCATGGTCGTCAAGGCGAAGGCGCGCGAGCTGATCCTGGGTCTCGCCGACGATCCCACATTCGGCACCGTCGTGGTGTTCGGGCGCGGCGGGACTGCGGTGGAGATCATCAACGACAAGGCGCTTGCGCTGCCGCCGCTGGACTTGCAGCTCGCTCGCGATCTGATCGATCGCACCCGCGTGTCGCGGTTGCTGAAGGCTTATCGTGACGTGCCGGCGGTCAAGCAGGACGCCGTGGCCATGGTGCTGGTCAAGCTGGCGCAGATGGCGGCCGACATTCCCGAGATCCGCGAATTCGACATCAATCCGCTGCTCGCGGACGAGACCGGCGTGACGGCGGTCGATGCCCGTGTCGCGGTTGGCCCCCCACAGCGCAAGTTCGTCGGCTCCGGCCCAGCCAATTTCGCGGTTCGCGCCTATCCGTCGCAATGGGAGCGCCGCCTCAAGCTCAAGGAGGACTGGCGGATCTTCGTGCGGCCCATGCGGCCCGAGGACGAGCCGACCATCCACGAATTCCTCCGTCACGTCACGCCGCACGACCTTCGCCTGCGCTTCTTCGCGCCGATGAAGGAGTTCACCCACGAGTTCATCGCACGCCTGACCCAGCTCGACTATGCGCGGGCGATGGCCTTCATTGCGTTCGACGAGGCCACCGGCGAAATGGTCGGCGTGGTTCGGCTCCACTCGGATTCGATCTACGAAAGCGGCGAGTACGCAATCCTGCTGCGCTCCGACCTCAAGGGCAGGGGGCTCGGCTGGGCCCTTATGCAGCTCATCATCAACTATGCCAAGTCGGAAGGCCTCAAGGTCATATCGGGCGATGTGCTCCAGGAGAACACAGTGATGCTCGAGATGTGCCGGCACCTCGGCTTCGAGGTGAAGCCGGATCCGGCCGAACCCGATATCTGCGACGTCAAGCTGAAGCTTTGAGCGCGCCCGTCAGGAATGCGCTTCGGCAGACCCTGCCGTTGCGGATGTCTTGGCAGACGTCCTGGCCGTCGATCGCAAATTCCTCACGATGATCGCGATCAGCGGCACCAGCACGGGCACGATCGTGCTGAGCGGATGGTGCACCGCGCCCGACACCTGGGCTTGCAGCGCGCGCGCCTCGAGCTGAAGGGCCTCGATGGACGCATCGTGAATTTCACTGGCGAGCTCGATGTCGCGTCCGGACGGAGCGCGGCCGGCGATGGCGAACAGAGCTGCCGCGATGGCGAAATTGACGGCACCGAGGATGGCCGCCGCGGCAATCGCGCTCCAGATCTGGACCAATGCGAAATAGGCCGACAGCTCAAGCATCAGCAAGCCAAACGCTGCGATCAACGCCGCGAAGGCGCGCAGGCCGAGCCCGACCAGCAAATGGCGCAGCCTGATGTCGGCGATGATCCTGTCGGTGCGCCACAGCGCGCGCAGATGTTTGACCACATTCTCGGTATTCACCTAGTGTCTCCTCAGCATGAAGCCGACAACCACGCCGAGCGCGAAAGCGGAGGCGAGCGAGGTGATCGGACGGTCGGCAATGAGGCCCTGAAGCTGTTCCTGCTCTTCCTCGACGGTCTCACCGAGCTCGGTCAGCGCGGCCCTGATCTGATCGGCGAGGGCCTCGGCGCGATCCTTCGAGCTCTCGAACATCTCCTCACCCGCGGTGCTCAGCAAGCGCGTCACATCGACCTTCAATGCACGCAATTCGTCGCTCATCCTGTCGGTGTCGAACATGGACCTGATATCTCCATTGGATGCACGCGAGCCTAGGACCCGCGCGCACGATCGCGCTTGATTTGCGTCAATCGGCGGCGCAGTTCTGGTCTTGAGACAGGTCAAGCCGGGCGCCATATGCTCGCCTAGAAATACCGTTTGAACGGGGACCAATCGTCCCGACGAGGTGAAAGCGTGAATTACGAACCGCTGTTGCTCGCAACGCCGTCCGGCGACGTGCTGAACTTGCGGCCCGAAGGGCCCTGGACCGCCGCGAATGTGGTGACGCTCGAGACCTTGTCCCGCGCGGTCGGAGCCGACGTGGATCGCTCGCGCTCCGTCACCTTGGATATGTCCGGCGTCAGTGCGCTCGACACGCTCGGCGCCTGGGTCCTGGAAAAGCTGTCGCGCCGGGCCGCATCCTCAGGCCGATCCGCCGAGTTCGTCGGTCTCGCGGATCATTTCAGCGGGTTGATGGATGAGGTGCGCCAGGTCAACCGCCACACTCCCGTCCCGGCAGCCACGCCCAATCCGGTCCTGGCGAGGCTCGGAGATCTCGGCAAGTCCACGGTCGACGCGCGGGAGGACTTCACGATCTTCCTGCAGATGCTCGGCGCATTGTTCATGGCGGTGATCGGCGTGCTGCGCCGGCCGCGGTCGTTGCGGCTGACCTCGCTGGTCTATCAGCTCTACCGCATCGGATGGCAGGCGATTCCTATCGTCGCGCTGATCACCTTCCTGATCGGCGCCATCATCGCGCAGCAGGGTTTCTTCCATTTCCGCCGATTCGGCGCGGAATCCTACACTGTCGACATGGTCGGCATCCTGGTGCTGCGCGAACTCGGCGTGCTGATCGTCGCCATCATGGTCGCCGGCCGGTCGGGCAGCGCCTACACCGCCGAGCTCGGCTCGATGAAGATGCGTGAGGAGATCGACGCGCTCTCGACCATGGGACTCGATCCCGTCGACGTCCTGATCCTGCCGCGCGTTGCGGCCCTGATCATCGCGCTGCCCATCCTCACCTTCATCGGATCGGTTGCCGCGCTTTATGGCGGCGGTCTCGTCGCGCAGTTCTATGGCGACATGGGTCCGGCGATCTACATCGCGCGGCTGCACGAGGCCATCTCCGTCACGCATTTCGAGGTGGGCATCCTGAAGGCGCCGTTCATGGCGCTGGTGATCGGGATCGTGGCCTGCAGCGAAGGATTGCGCGTCAAGGGCAGCGCGGAATCGCTCGGGCGGCAGACCACGACGTCGGTGGTGAAGTCGATCTTCCTGGTGATCGTGCTCGACGGCTTGTTTGCGGTCTTCTTCGCCTCGATCGGAATGTGACGATGGATGCATCGCAAGACCAGTTCGCGATCCGCGTCCGTGACCTCGTGGTTGGGTTCGGCCGCCAGACCGTGCTCGATCATCTATCGCTCGACGTCCGCCGGGGCGAGATCCTCGGGCTGGTGGGAGCATCCGGCGGCGGCAAGTCGGTGCTGATGCGAACCATCATCGGCCTCATCCCGCGCCGAAGCGGGACCATCGAGGTCATGGGGCAGCCCACCGGCGGTCACGGTCGGGGCGCGGCCATGATATGGGGCATCCTGTTCCAGCAGGGCGCGCTGTTCTCCTCGCTGACGGTCCGCCAGAACGTGCAATTTCCATTGCGTGAAAATCTCGTCCTGTCGCAGGAGTTGATGGACGAGATCGCCATCGCCAAGCT
Source organism: Bradyrhizobium sp. U531 (assembly GCF_051710265.1). Lineage (NCBI taxonomy): Bacteria > Pseudomonadati > Pseudomonadota > Alphaproteobacteria > Hyphomicrobiales > Nitrobacteraceae > Bradyrhizobium > Bradyrhizobium sp. U531. Next base: position 110,869 of record NZ_JASVEN010000005.1, on the reverse strand, counting down.
CGAAATGGTCGGCCTGCGTGCTCAGGATGCCGACAAATATCCGTCAGAGCTCTCCGGCGGCATGACCAAGCGCGTGGCGCTGGCGCGTGCGCTCGCGCTCGACCCGCCGATCCTGTTTCTGGACGAGCCGACCTCCGGCCTCGATCCGATCGCCGCCGGCGATTTCGACGCGCTGATCAAGACCCTGCAAAGGACGTTGGGATTGACGGTGTTCATGGTGACCCACGATCTTGCGAGCCTGACCACGGTCTGCGACCGCGTCGCCGCGCTCGCCGACGGCAAGATCGTGGCGATCGGCCCGATGCGCGAATTGCTGCAATCCGAGCATCCCTGGGTGCGCGCCTATTTCCACGGCAAGCGCTCGCAGATGCTGCAACACGAGATGAGATAAGACACATGGAAACCCGCGCTCCCTACGTGCTGATCGGCAGTTTCGTGCTGGCCGCGATCCTCGCGGTGTTCGGCTTCGTCTATTGGCTGAACAACACTGCCGGCATCGGGCCGCGCACGAACTATCAGGTGCAATTCCAGGGGCCGGTGCCTGGCCTCCTGGTCGGCGCCGGGGTGCTGTTCAACGGCATCCGGGTCGGTGAGGTGACCCAGCTTGGGCTCGCGCCTGACAACCCGCGTTTCGTCAACGCGACGATCTCGGTTGCGACGGCGACGCCGGTCCGTTCCGACACCAAGGTTGGCCTCGAATTCCAGGGCCTGACCGGGGTGCCGGTGGTGACGCTGGAGGGCGGACTGATCATCGCCAAGTCGGGCGAGCCCCTGACCTTGATCGCAGACGCAAGCGCCGGCCAGAGCATGACGCAGGCGGCGCGCGATGCGTTGCGGCGGGTCGACACGGTGCTTCAGGACAATTCCGGCCCGCTGAAGGACACCATGGCGAATCTCAAGACGTTCTCCGACGGCCTCGCGCGCAACACCGGCAAGATCGACGGCATTCTGGCGGGCCTGGAGAAGATGACCGGCGGCGGCGCCCCCGCGCAGAAGGTCACCTACGACCTGCGCACGCCCCAGAACCTCGGACCGGCCGGCAAGACGCTCTCGGCCTCACTGGCCATTCCCGAGCCGACCGCGGTGGCCATGCTGCAGACCCAGCGCATGCTGTTTGCGCCTGTCGGGGACCGGCCGGGCTTTGCCGACTTCCTCTGGGCCGACAGCATTCCGAAACTGGTGCAGGCGCGCCTGATCGACAGTTTCGAGAATTACGACATCGCCCACGCGCCGCTGCGCGCGAGCGATCTCGGTCAGGCCGATTACCAGCTCCTCATCGACATCCGGAGCTTTCGGATCGTCACGGAGGGCGAGGCACGGGTCGAGATCGGGCTGTCGGCGCGGATCGTCGACAAGAACGGCAAGGTGGTCGCCTCGCGCCTGATCGACACCAGCGAAAAGCTCGACAAGGTCGAGCCGGCCGCTTCGGTCGCCGCCTTCGATGCGGCCTTTGCCCGCATCGCCAAGGAGCTGATCGGCTGGACCGTGCAGGCGGTGTGAGGGCCGTCTACTCCAGCGTCTTCAGGTAGGACAAGAGGTCGTGGATCTGGTCCGGATTGAGCTCGAAGGCCGGCATGTCGGCATGACCGGTGTAGATCCCTTCGGCCAGCGCCTCGCCAAGGGTCTCGATCGGGTACCGCCGATGCAGGGTGCGCAGCGGGGGCGCACCCTCGAGCGGGCTGCGGGAGGCGCGGTCGATCGCGTGGCAGCGCGCGCAGTTCGCCCTTGCGAAGGCCTTGCCACGCTGTTCGGCGGTCGGGGCCGCCAGCGCAGGTGTCATCAGAAGCAGCCCAATCAGGCCGTGACGCAGGGCGCCTTGCAGCATGGAAGTGATCCCGTCGAACCAAGGAAGCAGAATAAAGCGGGGATGCCACCCAAAATTGATCTGAGTCAACTGGCTTTGGCGCAGTGCAGTAAAATGCGTCCGCGCGGTGGACTCGGCCTGGAGCCGGACGCAGCCGGCGCGGGGAGCGGTGGATGAAGCCTTCCGTGGTCATGATTGAGCCGAACGGACATTTTTGCAGCGATTGCGCCGTGCGCGGAGCCGCGGTTTGTTCGTCGCTGAATGCGTCCGAGCTCAGGGAGTTCGAGCATCTCGGGCGCCGCGTTCATTTCGACTCGGGCGAAACCGTGTTCTCCGAGGAGGACATCACGACCTCGTTCTGCAACGTCCTCGAAGGCGTCATGCGGCTGTACAAGTTGCTGCCCGACGGCCGGCGGCAGATCGTCGGCTTTGCCTTGCCCGGCGATTTCCTGGGGATGAACATATCCGGCCGGCACAATTTCTCCGCCGATGCGATCGGCGCCGTCACCGTGTGTCAGTTCGCCAAGGCCCCATTCGGCCGCTTCATCGAAGACCGGCCGCAGCTGCTCAAGCGGATCAACGAGCTGGCCATTCGCGAATTGAGCCAGGCACGCGACCATATGGTGCTGCTCGGTCGCCGTTCGGCCGACGAGAAGGTCGCGACCTTCCTGCTCGGCTGGCGCGAACGGCTGGTCGCGCTCAAGGGGCGGTCCGACACGGTTCCGCTTCCCATGAGCCGTCAGGACATCGCGGATTATCTCGGGCTGACCATCGAGACCGTCAGCCGCACCTTCACCAAGCTGGAACGTCACGGCGTGATCGAGATCATTCACGGCGGGATCAGCTTGCTCGATCCCGCCCGCGCCGAGGCGCTGGCCGCGGCCTGACATTCCCTCCGGCTGCCCTGACGTTTTTGATCTCGATCAATGACGCCGTCCGGCTGCGGCAAAATAATGCCCCAAACAAACGATCGGGAGGGGATGATGCCCGCTGATGCGATGCTGGTGACCGTTGTCGTCGTTGCAATCTTCGTCGCTTTTGCCGCGGCCTTGGCTTACGCGGACCGGCAGACCAGCTCTGGCCGGCTCGACCCGAAGTCCAAGCGCTGACGTTTCCAGGCCTCTGATCCGCTCGAACAGGCCGGCGCCGGTCCAGCCGGCGCCGCCGCTCGTTAGCGCCTCAACGCAATCGCAGCTTGCGCGGCCTGCAACTCAGCATCGATGAAAACGCATCGGCGCATCCTTCGGGTGCGGCCCTTCGGCTCGACCGCGGCTTTTTCGCGGCATTTGCCTCAAACCCAGCCTGTGCTTTCCGGTTGAAAAGCCTGATAACGTTGACTACGCAGGGATGACAGTGCCTCGCAGTCTTAGGAGCCCCGCGGCGTGCCTCAGGACAAGACCGGCGACCCCCGACAGTCGGCGGGCAACAAATTATCGGTCCTGCGCAAGCACCCGATCTTCGCGGATCTGGAGCCGGAAGCGCTCGATCAGCTCTGCCGCTATGCCAAGCACACCACCGTCAAGCGCGGCGCGACGATCGCTGCCAAGGGCGACCCCGGCAACAATCTGTTCGCGGTGATCTCGGGCACGGTGAAGATTTCCTCGTCCTCGCCGGACGGCCGCAACGCCATCCTCAATCTGATCGGTCCCGGCGAGATCTTCGGCGAGATCGCAGTGCTCGACGGCGCGCCGCGGTCGGCGGACGCGACCGCCAACACCAATTGCGAACTCTACATCATCGATCGCCGCGACTTCCTGCCGTTCGTGAAGAGCCAGCCGGCGCTGGCGATGAAATTCATCGAGTTGCTCTGCGCGCGTTTGCGCTGGACCAGCCAGCAGGTCGAGCAGGTGATCCTGCAAAATCTGCCGGGACGGCTGGCGAGCGCGCTGCTCGGTCTCACCGAGGAGCGCAAGTTCGACTCCGGCAGCGGCACGCTCGCCATCACGCAGCAGGAGATCAGCGAGATGGTCGGGATGACGCGCGAGAGCATCAACAAGCAATTGCGCGCCTGGGCCGGCCGCAACTGGGTTCGCCTCGAGCACGGCGCCATCGTCGTGCTGGACACCGATGCCTTGCGCGAACTCGCCGAGAGCGGCCTCGACGGCGAGTGATCGCGCCCTAATCCTCGATGATGGCGACCGCGCGGGTCCAGCCTGCCGAAGCGCGTTCGATCTTGACCGGGAAGCATGAGACCGTGAACCCGGTCGAAGGCAATTGGTCGAGATTGTGCAGCTTCTCGAGATGGCAATAGCCGATGTGCCGTCCCGCCTTGTGGCCCTCCCAGATCAGGCCGGCGTCCTTCGTCTCGGCATATTTCTTCGCGGTGTAGACGAACGGCGCGTCCCAGCTCCAGCCGTCGGTGCCGGTCAGCCGCACGCCGCGTTCGAGCAGATACATGGTGGCTTCATAACCCATGCCGCAACCGGAATTGACGTAATCGGTTTGGCCGAATTTCGCACCCGCGCTGGTGTTGACGACGACGATCTCCAGCGGCGACAGATTGTGCCCGATGCGCTTCAGCTCCTTCTCGACGTCGCCGGCGCTGACGACATAGCCGTCGGGCAGGTGCCGGAAGTCGAGCTTCACGCCGGGCTGAAAGCACCATTCCAGCGGGACTTCGTCGATCGTCCATGACCGCTCGCCCCGGTTCATCGTCGGATGGAAGTGCCAGGGCGCGTCCAGATGCGTGCCGTTGTGCGTCGACAGCGAGACCTGTTCGACGGCCCAGCCCTGTCCGTCAGGCAGGTCCTGCGCTTTCAGTCCCTCGAAGAACTGCAGCATGCGGGGCAGGCCCTGCTGATGATCGATGTACTGGATGGTCGGATGGTTGCCCGGCGGATCGGCCGTCACGTCGTTTCTGAGCGGCACCGAGATATCGATCAGCTTTCGCGGCATGGGCATTCCTTCGAGAGGGTCCGCTGTTTCCGGCATCTTGGCGGGCCTCCTTCGGTCGCGTCAAGTCGCGTGCAGTCGAGGCGAGCCCTCCCGCCGCTTCCACAACGCGGCGAATTGGGTCAGATTGATCGATGCAACTGTTGCATCGATCAATGCCGGATTAGGCTTGGACAGGGAATGCCGCGCGCCCTAGGGACGAGATTGGCGCTTGACTTCACACCTTGAGTAGAGCGACCCAAGGCGGCCCGCAGCCTGCCGACAACGACATAATCAACCCAGGAGGAAAGCCAAGATGAAGACACTGACCGGTATCGTCACAGCCGTTGCGCTGGTGCTCTCAGCGCCCCTGGCGACCGCGCGCGACTTCCGCTCCGCCGACGTCCATCCCGCCGATTATCCGACCGTCGAGGCCGTCAAGTTCATGGGCAAGCAGCTCGCGGCGGCGAGCGGCGGCAAGCTCGGCGTGAAGGTGTTCCCGAACGGAGCCCTGGGTTCGGAGAAGGACACCATCGAGCAGCTCAAGATCGGCGCGCTCGACATGATGCGGATCAACGCATCGCCCCTCAACAATTTCGTGCCGGAAACCATCGCGCTGTGCCTGCCGTTCGTGTTCCGCGACACGCAGCATATGCGCACCGTGCTCGACGGCCCGATCGGCGACGAGATTCTGGCGGCCATGGAGCCCGCGGGCCTGGTCGGCCTTGCCTATTACGACAGCGGCGCACGCTCGATCTACACGGTCAAGGCGCCCGTCAAGTCGCTGGCCGATCTCAAGGGCTTGAAGATCCGCGTCCAGCAATCCGATTTGTGGGTCGGCATGATCCAGAGCTTAGGGGCCAACCCGACGCCGATGCCGTACGGCGAAGTCTATACCGCGCTCAAGACCGGTCTGGTCGATGCGGCCGAGAACAACTGGCCGTCCTACGAATCCTCCCGCCATTTCGAGGCCGCCAAGTTCTACAACGTCACCGAGCACTCGCTGGCGCCCGAAGTCCTCGTGATGTCCAAGAAGGTCTGGGATGCGCTGAGCAAGGAAGAACAGGCCATGGTCCGCAAGGCGGCCAAGGAATCTGTGCCCGTCATGCGCAAGCTCTGGGACGAGCGCGAGCAGGCCTCCCGCAAGACCGTCGAAGCGGCCGGCGCCCAGGTCGTGACGGTGGCCAACAAGCAGGAGTTCGTCGATGCGATGAAGCCGGTGTACGACAAGTTCGCCGGCGACGAGAAGCTGAAGGGCCTCGTCAAGCGCATCCAGGACACCAAGTAAGCCAAAGCGGTAGCGGGTCCGGCGTCGCCGCGAGGTGACACCGGACCCTCGCGAGGGGAGACGCGGGATGACGGACCCACATGTCGCAGATCACGAGCAGGACGCCGGACGCCCGTCCACCGTCTTGCTGTCGCGGATCAATGCGCCCATCGCGCGCCTGGGCATGTATCTGTCCGTTGCCGGACTACTCGTCATCGTCGCCATCGTCTTTTACCAGGTGTTCGGACGCTACGTGCTCAATTCTAGCCCGACCTGGACGGAGAACCTCGCTTTGGTTCTGATCCTCTACGTCACGCTGATCGGCGCCGCCGTCGGCGTGCGCGATGCCGGACACATCGGCATGGACAGTCTCCTGGTGATGCTTCCTGACAGCGCGCGCGAGAAGATCGAGCTCGTGATCCACATTCTCGTTGCGATGTTCGGCGTCGCCATGGCCTATAACGGCTGGATCCTCGGGGCTTCTGTGGGAACCGTGAAGATTCCCAATCTCGGCCTGCCCGAGGTCATCCGCTACGTGCCGCTGATCGCTTCCGGCGTCCTGATCGTCTCCTTTTCCATCGAGCACATCATTGCTCTCCTGCGCGGCGAAGAGGTCGTCCCCTCATGGAACTGATCATCCTCGGCGCCACGTTTTTCGGCTTCCTGATCCTCGGCGTCCCCGTCGCCTTCGCGATCGGTCTCTCGGCGATCTGCACCATTTTCTACGAAGGCCTGCCGGTCGCCGTCATCTTCCAGCAGATGATGTCGGGGATGAACATCTTCTCCTTCCTCGCCATTCCGTTCTTCGTCTTCAGCGGAGAGCTGATGCTGCATGGCGGCGTCGCCGACAAGATCGTGCAGCTGGCCAAGAATCTGGTCGGGCACATCCGCGGCGGCCTCGGCATGTCGAACGTGGTCGCCTGCACCCTGTTCGGCGGCGTCTCCGGCTCGCCCGTGGCCGACGTGTCGGCGATGGGCGCGGTGATGATCCCGATGATGAAGAAGGAAGGCTTCGACACCGACTACGCCGTCAACGTCACCACCCATGCCTCGCTGGTCGGAGCGTTGATGCCAACCAGCCACAACATGATCATCTATGCGCTCGCTGCCGGCGGCAAGGTCTCGATCGGCGCCCTGATCGCTGCCGGCCTGCTGCCGGCGATCGTGCTGATGGTGTGCATGCTGGTCGCCGCCTACGCGGTCGCGGTGAAGCGTGGCTATCCCGCCGGCAAATTCCCAGGCTGGGCCGAGGTTTTCCGCTCGTTCGCGGCTGCGCTGCCGGGTCTCCTGATCGTCGGCATCATCCTCGCCGGCATCCTGTCCGGCGTCTTCACGGCAACGGAATCCGCGGCCGTCGCCGTCACCTATACGATCCTGCTGACGTTCTTCATCTACCGCACCATGACCCTGCAGAACTTCCTGCGCGCCGCTGCCAAGGCGGTGAAGACGACGGGCGTGGTGCTGCTGCTGATCGGCGTCTCCACCATGTTCCAGTATCTGATGGGGCTCTATGAAGTCGCCGACTTCGCCGGCGACCTCATGAGCAAGGTGTCCTCGCAGCCCTGGGTCATCTTCCTGCTCATCAACATCATCCTGTTCGTGCTCGGCACGTTCATGGACATGGCGGCGACCATCCTGATCTGCACCCCCATCTTCCTGCCGATCGCGATGAAGGCGGGCATGGATCCGGTGCAGTTCGGCATGCTGATGCTGATCAACTGCGCGCTCGGGCTGAACACGCCTCCGGTCGGGACGACGCAGTTCGTCGGCTGCGCCATCGGCGGCATTTCGGTGGGCGCGGTGATGCGCACCATCCTGCCGTTCTATGCTGCGCTGATCGCAGCTCTGATGTTCGTGACCTACGTGCCTGCGTTCTCGCTGTGGCTGCCCCGCCTGCTGATGGGCTACAAGGGCTAGCAGCAACGCAGGAGACAACTCAGTGACGGACTATCGCAAGCTCTTCGATCTCACCGGCAAGACGGCCGTGGTGCTCGGCGCCGCCTCGGGGATCGGAAAATCGTCGGCCGAGGCGCTGGCCGGGCTCGGGGCCCGCGTCGTCTGCGCCGATCGCGCGCTCGACGCGGCGGAGGCGACCGCCGCCGGCATTCGCGAGAAGGGCGGCTGGGCGGAAGCCGCTTCCTGCGATGCCGCCAGCGCCGCGGACGTCAATGCGCTCGCCAAGACGGTGATGCAGAAATTTTCGCGGCTCGACATCGCCGTGACGACGCCCGGGCTCAACATCCGCAAGACCATCCTCGATTACACCGAGGAGGATCTCGACCGCGTCCTCAATCTCAACGTCAAGGGCACCGTCTGGTTCTTCCAGGCCTTCGGTCGCATCATGGTCGCGCAGAAGGGCGGCAGCATCATCGCCTGCTCCTCGGTGCGCGCGGTGACGATCGAGCCGGGCCTTGGCGTCTACGGCTCGACCAAGGCGGCGATCGGCTTGCTCGTGAAGGGCTTTGCCTCCGAGGTCGGCCATGCCGGCGTGCGCGTCAATGCGATCGCGCCGAGCATCGCGGAGACCGCGCTGACAGGTCCGTTCAAGCAGCGGCCCGACATCTACAACCTCTATGCCGGCCACACCGTATTCAACCGCTGGAGCAGCGCCGACGAGGTCGCGACGGCCGTGGCCTATCTCGCCTCGGATGCCGCGAGCTATGTCAGCGGCAGCACGCTGTTCGTCGATGGCGGCTGGACCGCCGTCGACGGTCCGCCGACCGGTCTCACCCAGCTGCACAAATAGTCCGGCAGCGCTCTAGCCGGCAAAGCCCACGCGCTGGCGCAGCTCCTTCCGATCTGCGCCGGTGAGCAGGGCGACCAGCCCCGCGGCCTCCTTCGGATGCGCGGCGCGCGTGGTCACGCCGGCCGTGTACATCGTCACCAGCTCGCTGCCCGGCGGCAGCGAGCCTGACAGCGCGATGCCGTCGGTCGCGATGATCTCGGTCGCCTGGGTGCAGCCGATCGGCCGCGCCGCGGTCGAGCTCGCAAGCTCGCGCATCGCGGTCGCGCCGTTCGGAAAGATCTTGAGGCGCGAGGCAACCTCGTAGGCAATCCCCAAGTGATCGAGCACCTTCGCGACGTGCTGTCCCGCCGTCGAAGCCTTGGTGTCCGGGACGTAGATCGCGTCGGCGGAACGCAGCATGTCGCGCAAATCGGCTTCGGTCTTCACCGTGACCTTGGGATCGCGACTGCGGACCGCGAGCGCAGTCTCGACCCGCCCGACATCGGCCACGGAGGAGGGGATCACGAGCTTCTCGTCGGCCAGCTTCGCCAGCAGCGCCTGTGTCAGGATCACGAGATCGGCCGCGGTGCCGGCGCGCAGTCTGTCGGCCATGATCCCGACCGCACCGAACTCGCCTTCGATGCCGAAGCCGGTTTGCGCTTTGAAGGCGTCGGTGACGCCGCGGACCAGGCCTTGCGCCGCGCCGCCGCTGAGGATGTTCACTGTCGTCAAGTCGCACGCTCCATCGCTGCAATGATCCTGTCCCGAGTGATCGGCAGGTCGCGCACGCGGACGCCGAGGCAATCGTGGACCGCATTCGCGATCGCAGCCGTGACTGGGCCGTGGGCGGCCTCGCCGGCGCCGACCGGCTCGATCTCCGGCCGCTGGATGATTTCGACGTCCACCGCCGGCACCTCGCTGAAGGTCAGGATCGGATAATCTGTCCAGGAAGTCGAGGTGATGCGGGTTCGGTCGAAGCGGACGCGCTCCTTCAGCACCCAGCTCGTGGCCTGGATGGCGCCGCCCTCGATCTGGTTGATCACGCCGTCCGGGTTGATGGCCTCGCCGACATCGACCGCGAGCGTCAACCGCCTCACGCGGATATCGTCGGCGCCCTCGATCTCGGCAATGGCCGCGCAATAAGCGCCCATGTTCTTGTAGCGTGCAAAGCCGACGCCGTAACCGATGCCGGGACGCCTCTGCGGCTTCCAGCCGGCGCGCCGTGCCGCGGCGCTGATGACATCGCGCGCCCGCTCGTCGCGCAGATGCCGCAAGCGGAATGCGACCGGATCCTCGCCGCGCAAGGCCGCGATCTCGTCGAGCAGAGACTCGATGGCGAAGACATTGCCTTGCCCGCCAAGCGTCCGCAGCGCCGAGGTCCTCACCGGCATGGTCAGCAGCCGGTGGCTGGCGATCGTCCAGGCCGGCAGATCGTACAGCGGGACGGAGTTGCGGTCGCCGCCGCCGCCATTGGCCGCCGGCGGGTTGGTCGAGATCATGCGCGGATAGGGATTGGCGATCTCGGTTGCGGCCAGCAGCGCCGGCTGTGCCGCGCGTCCTGGCCTCGCGGCATGACCATTGCTCCAGATCGCGTGACGCCAGCCGACGATCTCGTTGTTGGCGTCGAGATCGGCTTCGATCTCGATGGCCATCGCCGCGCCGAACGGCGCCTGGGACATCTCGTCGTGGCGTGACCACTGCACCCGCACCGGACGGCCTCCTGCCGCCTTGGCCAGCAGCACGGCATCCAGCGCGACGTCGTCGGCCGCGTTATGTCCGTAGCAGCCGGCGCCTTCCATGTGCTCGACCACGATGTTCTCCGCCGGCAGCTTGAGTACGATCGCGAGATCGGCGCGCAGCAGATAGACACCCTGGCTGTGGGTCCAGACATGGACGCGATCGCCGTCCCATCGGGCCATGGCGCAGGACGGCGCGATCGAGGCATGGGCGATATAGGGGCGAGTATATTGCCGGCGGAGGGTTTGGGCGGCTTCTCGCGCCGGCTCCGCCGTTCTGCTGTCGATGACAGTGGTCTCGACCGGCTGGCTCTTCAAAAAGCCCGCGAGATCGTTTTCATCGGGCAGCGGCTCCCCGGCCGACCATGTCGCGCCCTTGCGCAAGGCCTTCAGCGCGGCGTCTGCCGCAATCTCGCTGTCGGCGACCACGCCGGCAAAGCCGCCGTCGCGGACGATCGCAACGAGGCCGGGGACCGCGCCCGCGGCCTTCTCATCAAGCGCGATCAATCTGGCGCCCGAAATCTCCGGCCGCAGCACGCGACCGTGCACCAGTCCCGGAAGTGCGAGATCGTGGATGAAGCGCGGCCGCGCGAACACCTTGTCGGGAATATCGACGCGCTGGACCGAATGTCCTGCCACGCTACGCCTCGCAATGCTCTTCGCGCTTGCGGTCGCGGTGGCGTCGAGATCGAGCGGGACGTCATCCACCAGCTCCCAATAGCTGGTCCTGACATTGCCCGGGCCCGAAATGGTGCCGTCGTCCACCTCGAGCGATGCCGCGTCGACGCCGAGACGCTCCGATGCCACGGTGAGGAAGCGCCGGCGCACCTCAGCGCAGACCTGGCGCAGCGCGCGGCCGGACTGCTGGATCGAGAGACTGCCTGAGGTGACGCCTTCGTTCGGGCTCATCGCCGTCGAGGCGCGGACCATGTCGATACGGCCAATATCGACGTCGAGCTCGTCCGCGGCGATCTGCGCCAGTGCCGTGACGATGCCCTGGCCGATCTCGACCTTGCCGGGCGAGATCGCCACACGGCCATCGCCGCTGAGCCGCACCCAGGACGACAGTTTTGGATTGGCCGCGAGGCTGACCGGCCATTTCGGGGCAGGGGACGAATTGCTCATGACGCCGCCATTTCCGCCGCCGCACGCAGCACGGCGCGGACCATGCGGTTATGCGATCCGCAGCGGCACAGATTGCGATCGAGCGCCGCTCGAACATCGGCTTCGGTCGGGGATGGATTGCGTTGCAGCAGCGCCGCTGCGCTGATCAGGATTCCCGAGACGCAATAGCCGCACTGCATCGCCTGTTCGGTAATGAAGGCGCGCTGCAGCGGATGCGGCTGCTCTGCGGTCCCGAGGCCTTCGACCGTGACGACGTCCTTGCCCGCGACCGACCACATCGGCATGTCGCAGGAGCTCATCGCATGGCCATCGACCATCACGTGACAGGCGCCGCATTCGCCGGCGCCACATCCGAAATGCGGACTGGTGACACCGAGCTGGCTGCGCAGCACATCGAGCAACGCCTGATCCGGATCGGCATCCACGGCGGCTGCCGCACCGTTGAGCTGGAATTGAACGTTGGGCATGATCGCCGGGCAACCTCAGGACTTGTTGAACTTCTTGACGACATCGGCCCATTTCTCGATGTCGCCGCGCAGGAATTTGTCGAACTCCTCCGGCGTCATCGACATGGGCACGGCGCCCTGCTCGGTCCAGAGCTTGACGATGTCGAGCCGCTTCACCATCGCGTTGACGGCCGCATTGAGCTTGTCGATCACGGGCTTTGGCGTGCCGGCAGGCGCCATCAAGCCGAGCCAGATCGTCGCCTCATAACCCGGGACTCCGGCCTCGATCGCGGTCGGTGCGTTCGGCAGCACGGTGGAGCGCTGCTTGCCGGTGGTGGCGAGCGCGCGGACCTGGTTCTCGGCGATGTTCGGGGCCATCGCCGGGACCGCGTCGATCATCATCTGCACCTGTCCGCCGATCACGCCGCTGCGTGCTTCACCGCTGTTGCGATAGGGGACGTGCACGACGTCGATTCCCGCCATGGCTTTGAACAGCTCGCCGGCCATGTGATAGGGAGTGCCCTGACCTGATGAGGCATAGTTCAGCTTGCCCGGCTGCGTCTTGGCGAGGGCGATGAACTCGGCCAGCGTCTTCGCCGGGACTTGCGGGTTCACCACGATGACGAGATCGGAATAGTTCACCGGCGCGATCGGGGCGAGGTCGCGCATCAGCTCGTATTTGCGCTTGTCCGGGCTCAGCAGCGATTCATTCGCGGTCTGGGTGTTGGACATCATCAGCAGCGTGTAGCCGTCGGCCGGCGACTTCGCAGCTTCCACGGTGCCGATGACGCCGCCGGCGCCGGTGCGGTTCTCGATCACGAAGGGCTGGCCAAAGCTCTCCTGCAGCACGTTGCCGATCAGCCGGGCCGCGACATCGGCCGGGCCGCCGGCGCCGAAGGGCACCACGATCCGAACCGCGTGGCTGGGATAATCCTGTGCGAATGAGGGGGGTGCGGAGAACGCAGCAAGCAGGCCGGCCGCCAGCGCCAGCATGAATCTTCGGGCCGTCATGCCCACCTCCCTGATGTCGTTCTTGTTGGCCGGCACTGTAGCGGCAGGGACTGCGGACTGTCGACGGCTTACAAAACTGGGCGGGCAGGGAATATCGGGCGGATTTCGGTGTGGTTGCGCTGCATTTCGCAGGCGCGGCAGGAACCTCCGGCGCATCCGCCTTGAGCATTTCGCATGGGAAATGCCGGCAAAATGCTCTCGGCTGGCAGGTATTTTGGTGTTACGAACTGGGACATGAACCAGCACGCCAAGATCGACAGCAAGATCGAGATTCGCCATTCGACCTGTCCGCATGACTGCCCGTCGGCCTGTGCCCTCGATGTCGAGGTGGTCGATGGCCGCAGCATCGGTCGTGTCCGAGGTTCGAAGCAGCAGACCTACACGGCCGGCGTCGTCTGCGCCAAGGTCGCCCGCTACGCCGAGCGCATTCATCACCCTGAGCGGGTGATGTACCCGATGCGCCGCACCGGACCGAAGGGGTCTGGCCAGTTCGCGCGCATCTCCTGGGACGAGGCGCTCGACGAGATCGGGCGGCGCTTCAACGCGGCCGAGCGCGAGTTCGGCGCGGAATCGATCTGGCCCTATTACTACGCCGGCACCATGGGCCTCGTGATGCGCGACGGTCTCAACCGTCTCACCCATGTGAAGAAATATTCGCGCTTCTATCAGACCATCTGCGCCAATGTCGCACGCATCGGCTTCGCGATCGGCACCGGCAAGATCGCGGGCGCCGATCCGCGCGAGATGGCATTGTCCGATCTAGTCGTGATCTGGGGCACCAACCCCGTCAACACCCAGGTCAACGTGATGACGCACGCCGCCCGCGCCCGCAAGGAGCGCGGTGCGAAGATCGCTGCGGTCGACATCTACGACAACGACACGATGAAGCAGGCCGACATCAAGATCATCCTGCGGCCGGGCACCGACGGCGCCTTTGCCTGTGGCGTGATGCACGTCCTGTTCCGCGACGGTTACGCTGACCGCGCCTATATGGACAAATACACCGACTGCCCCGCCGAGCTCGAAGCGCACCTGCAGACGCGCACGCCGGAATGGGCGTCCGCGATTTGCGGCGTCCCGGTGGCGGAGATCGAGGCCTTTGCCAAGGCGGTTGGCGAGACCAAGCGCACCTTCTTCCGCTTCGGCTACGGCTTCACGCGCAGCCGCAATGGCGCCACGCAGATGCACGCGGCCAATTGCATTCCCGCGGTGACCGGTGCCTGGCAATATGAAGGCGGTGGCGCCTTCTTCAACAACTACGCGCTGTGGCACTTCAACGAATCCATCATCGAAGGCCACGATGCGATCGAGCAGAGCGTCCGCGCGCTCGACCAGTCCAAGATCGGCCGCATCCTCACCGGCGATGCCGAGGCCTTGTATGGCAAGGGCCCGGTCAAGGCGATGCTGATCCAGAACACCAACCCGATGACGGTGGCGCCGGAGCAGGCGCTGGTGCGCGAGGGCTTCGCGCGCGAGGACCTGTTCGTCGCGGTGCACGAGCAGTTCATGACCGAGACGGCGCTGATGGCGGACATCGTGCTGCCGGCGACCATGTTCATGGAGCATGACGATCTCTATTACGGCGGCGGCCATCAGCACATCTCGGTCGGGCCGAAGCTGATCGACCCGCCCGGCGAATGCCGCTCCAATCATCAGGTCTTGCAGGCGCTGGCGCCGCGGCTCGGCGCGAAGCATCGGGGCTTCGAGATGACGCCGCGCGAATTGATCGACGCGAGCTTGAAGCTGAGCAACCATGGCGACATCGGCGGGCTCGAAGCCGATCTCTGGCGCGACCTGCAACCGGACTTCCGTACCTCGCATTATCTCGACGGCTTCGCGCATGCCGACCGGAAGTTCCATTTCAAGGCCGATTGGGCGCACCCGCCGTTCGGCGTCACGATGGGCGATGTCGACAACATGCCGTCATTGCCGGACCATTGGGCCGTGATCGAGCACACCGACCAGGCGCATCCGTTCCGGCTCGCGACCAGCCCCTCGCGCAGCTTCCTCAACACCACCTTCAACGAGACGCCGTCCTCGCAGGCACGCGAGGGGAACGCGAGCGTGATGATCCACCCGCTGGATGCCGCCGCCCTCGACATCGCCGACGGCGATGCCGTGACGCTCGGCAACACCCGCGGCGAGACCACGCTCACCGCGGCGCTGTTCGACGGCGTGCGGCGCGGCGTGCTGATAGCGGAATCCGTTCATCCCAACAAGAACCATATCGGCGGACGCGGCATCAACATGCTGACGGGCGCCGAAGCCGTCGCGCCGATCGGCGGAGCCGCATTCCACGACAATAAGGTCTGGATCAGGAAGGCGGCCCTGCTCTAAGGGCTGCATTCCGTGACGCCATAGCCGGCAAATTCCTTCGCGATGTTCGGGTTCATGGACTTGGCCTGCGCGATATCGGTGGCGCCGTCGCCGCCGCCCCTGCGCGTGGCGATGCCCCGGCCGAACAGCGACGATGACGAGCGCGGGTTGCGCTGGATCGCGTCGTTGTAGTCCTTGATCGCCTCGGCGGTCCGGCCGAGCTTGAGGTTGACCAGGCCGCGGCTGTCGAGCGCATCGCTCAAGCCGGGATTGATCCGGAGCGCCAGATTGCAGTCGGCCAGCGCGCCCTGCAGGTCGCCGGTCGCAGCGCGCGTCCAGCAACGGTTGTTGAGCGCCTCGCCATCCCCAGGATTGCTGCGGATCACGAGGTCGAAATCCTGCATGGCGAACGCATAGGCGCGCTTGATCGCGTAGACTTGGCCGCGCTTGTAACGCGAGGCGATGTCATTGGCGTTCGCGGCGATCTTGCGGCTGAGATCGGCGATGACCGGATCCCTGGCGAGATCGTCGGCGTTCGGCGCGGGCTCCGCCTGCGGCACCTCGCACGCCGGCTTCTCGGGTTTCGTCGGCGTCGGCACATCGGTCTTGCCGTCGGACGGCCGGGTCACCGAGCCTGCGAACGAGAATTCCGTGGTCAGCGAGGACGACAGCCACGGCACTTGTTCGCGGTTGGTCGCGGCGACCACGCCGTTCTTGGTGTTGGCCAATGCCTGCTCCGCGGTGATGTTCGGCGCGCGCATCTCGCGGAGCAGCTCGGCGACGAACAGGCCGTGATCGGTCTTGCCGCTGGCCGAGACCGCGCCGAGCGCGGCCGAGTAGAGCACCAGCGAATTGCTCGGCGCGATCGCCGGCGCGAGGCCCGCCGAATAGCGGCGGAAGCGCCGCTCGAACGGGTTGCGGCGCGAGGCGTCGATCAGCGCGATCTTGATCGCCGCGCCGCGCGTATTCATCTCGGCGAGAATGGCGTCGAGGCTGAAACCGTCGCGCGCCACGTCCGGCTCCGTCCAGATCTGCGCGTCGACGGGAAGCAAATAGGTCTGACGGTTGGACTGGATGGCAAAGCCGTCGAAGAAGATCAGCGCCACCGTGCCGCGCTCGATGCGGGCGTAGAAGCGGTCCAGCACCTGCCGCATGGTGTCGGCCGTGAGATTGCTCTGCCGGTCGACGACGAAGCCGTCGCGCTTCAATTCCTCGGTGACGTCCTGAGCGTCGTTGGCGACCTCGCTCAGCACGAATTCGTTGTCGGGATATTTCGCGTTGCCGATCACCAGCGCAAGCTTGGCGGCATCGGCCGCACGGCTTACCGGGCTCGCGCCGACCGCGAGCAAGCCTGCCAGCAACAACATCATCGCGGTGCGCATGAAGTGGCTCATTGGTGATCAAAAGCTCCAGTCAGGATAGCGGCCGTCACCGGTCGTCCAATCGGCACGCGAATTTGCGCCCACACGCTGCGCCGACACAGCGTAGCAGATTGCCCTTGCGCGCGCCGCCCGTCCTGCCGCAAATGGCGGCAGATCGACAGGCAAGGAAACGAGTGGACCATGACCGACACCACAGCAATCATCACCGAGAAGCGCGGGCAGGCGTTCTGGATCACCATCAACCGGCCGGAGAAACGCAACGCACTGAACGGAGACGTCATCGCCGGCATCACCAAGGGCTATCGCGACGCGCATGACGACAAGGACGTCCGCGTCATCGTGCTGACGGGCGCGGGCGACAAGGCGTTCTGCGCGGGCGCCGACTTGCAGAATTCCGGCGCCGCTTTCGCGATGGACCATTCCAAACCAAATGTCGACTATGCCGATCTGTTACGTTTGTCACAGAACGCCACCAAACCGGCGATTGCGCGGGTTGGCGGGGTCTGCATGGCCGGCGGCATGGGCCTGCTCTGCATGACCGACATGGCGGTGGCGGCCGATCACGTCGTCTTCGGCCTGCCGGAGGTCAAGGTCGGCGTGTTCCCGATGCAGGTGCTCAGCCTCCTGCAGAACATCGCGCCGCCGCGCCTCGTCAGCGAATGGGCGCTCACCGGCGAGCCGTTCGACGCCAGGGCGGCGCAGGCCGCGGGCCTGCTCAACTACGTGGTGCCGACGGCCGAGCTGGATGCCAAGGTCGACTGGCTGATCGGCCGCATCGTCGACAAATCGCCGACCGCGATCCGCCGCGGCAAATACGCCATGCGCGCCATCGCCGCGATGTCGTTCGACGAGAGCATCGCCTACACCGAAAGCCAGATCGCACTGCTCGCGATGACCGAGGACGCGAAGGAGGGGCTGAAGGCGTTCAGCGAGAAGCGCAAGCCGGTCTGGACGGGGAGGTGAGAGTTCGCGGATCCCACGCAAGCATCATCAGTTGTTCAAACGAGATCAAGCAGGGCAGCGCACCGGCCGTGGGTACCCAAGACGATGGAGAGTGATCGCCGTGCCGAGGGATGCGGTGTCCGCGTTACTACTACTCGCCCGCTCGGGTGGATGGTCAGACCGGAGCTCGATATGATGCAAGCCGCGGCGAAGACCGTCGTGCCGCAGAAGGACATTCCGCCGAAGATTGAGATCGCGCAGCACGGGACATCGAAGATGCGCGAGTTCCCGGCTGGAATCTTGGTGACGGAAGTTCATTGCGGTTGAGAGTTTTTGAAAGCGTCCTCAAGACGCAGGGTTGATCCCTCGGGGGACTTTGGATGACAACGCCCGGAGCAGTACCTTGTGGCACCGGGCGATCGGGTGCGATCATTCAATGGCGGCTTGCGTTGCTTTCGCGCTGGCGCAACACGATCTCGACGACGCGGCGGAGCCGTCGCACCGATCCGCCGCGCCAATGGTGCGCGATGACGGCGGTTTCGCTCGGGCTCAGGCCCTCGATCCAGCGCCGGTCCATTTCCTTGTCGCGGAGGATGTCGGTGACCACCGCGGGGATTAGAGCCAGCAGGTCGGCCTCCGTCGGCTTGGGAAAGTCTATCTTGCGGAATCGATCGAGCAAGGGAGAGGGCAGATTGTCGATGAAATTCGCCGTAGCAACGTAGCAAACGTGTCGCAGGTCAACGGTGGTCTGCAGCGCGGGATCCGGATATTGCCGCGCCGAGTCGATTTCGAGGAACCCGAGAAGGCAGTCAAACAAGCGGCCATGGTCTCGCCCCGTCGCGGCTTTGTCCAGCTCATCGAGCAGGATCATAACGTTGGCATGCCGGGCACGGGCGATCGCCAGAAGCGGATGGCACGGCTGCGCTGTAGCCCATCTGCGGTCGGTGCCTGCGAAGGCCGCGCCATCGGCACCGCTGGAATCAGTCCGCCACATGCCGACACCGAGCAGCTGCTGCAGTCGTTGCGCGAAACGAGTCTTGCCGCTGCCCGGTGGTCCCACCAGCAGCACCGGGCGGAAGGCGATCGTGGGGCGGCCGACGAGATCGGACAGCACGAAATCGACGACGTTGGCCGCGTAGCTGAATTCCGCCATCAACTGACGGCGCACGTCCGCAAGCGCCGGCGTCTTGATCAACGGCAAGGGTACATCGATCAGGCCTTTTAACGGCGTGACGATTTCCTTCAATTTATAGCCCGTCATGGTGACCGGATTCGTTCGCACCACGACGACATGCCCTTCGGGGACGGCCAGCAGCGGCCTCTCAGGATCGGCGTCGCTACGCATGGCCTCCCGCTCGTCGGCTTTACGCAGACGCTCCCGCGAGCGGGCGAACGCTGTCTCCTCGGCTTCATCGATCCTGCGCCGCGCCATGCGGGCGCCGAGCATCGCAGCTGCCCGGATTGCGGGCGTCTGAAAGGCACCTATAACTTCGTGCGCGCAGACTGGCAGCGCCGCCCAGCCATAAACTACGGCCTCCACCTCAGCGGCGAGGTCGAGGGGGATGGACTGCGGAAGTTTGCGAAAGGCGGCAACAAGCGCGCCTGCGACACGGCGGTGCTCTTCGCCGAGCCCCCTGTCGCGGGGTAGCGCCAGCGAGATCAGCCGCACGCAATCGGCAAGGCTTCGGCATTCGGACTTATCTTCGCGGACCGCCCGGTGGTCGAGCTCGGCGGCAAGCGCGCATCCGCTTGCGGCATCGGGCGTGTCGATCCATGTCTCCATCAAAGCGATGCCGGGGCAGACTGTCTCGATTTCGGCGGCGAGGCGCTGGTAGACCGAATGGTCGGCGCGCGAGGCCAGGATCGCGTAGCGCAGTACGCGTGGCAAGCTGGCAGGGGCCTGCTCGCCGGATGCGGAATCCTCGGCCGCGCCCTCGATGACATCCTCATCGAGGTCGCTCGGCGGCAGGTCATCCAGGTCATCGATCATGACATTGCTCGGCTCGCGTCGACGCCGAAACACGGCGGCAGCCGTTCCTACTGTGAAAAAATTGCGGATCGCTTTTGCCATTGCGGAGGAGGGCAAGGCCCCGCCTACGCAAATGACGAACATGGACGCCGCAGAAAACTTTCCGCAGCGTCCAGTCGCGCTCAGCTCTAAAGCTGCATCACCGGGCGCTGCGTCGGATCGACGGGCCGCCACTTCGAGCTATCGACATGCGCCCCGCAGACGGCCTTGGCGGCGGTCGCCATCGAGGGGAAGGCGATGTCGACGGTGACGCGCATGCGATCGATGGCGCCCGGGATCGGCGTCAGCACGCCTGCCTCGAACAAGGCGGCCCGACGCGCCCGGGTCACCGGGCTCGCGCTCGGATTGGTGGCGATGCGGAAATCCGAGCCGGCCGCCACTACGAAACGGTCGTTGGCGGGATAGCCGCGCGCCCAGATCGTCTCATCATAACGCAACTCGAACTCCGCGCCGCCAGGTGCCAGGTGCACGTCGATCTCCATCGGGCCGCTCTCCACATCGTCAGTCGCCTCCGGCGACAGCGCCGGCGCGTCCACCTGCGGCACGCCGCCCGGCAGCGGTTCGAAGGCGGTCACTCCGGCATCGAACAGCAAGCGTTTGGCGTCTTCGAGCATCCGCTCATGCAGCGGCAGGTCCAGCGGATCGATCTCGGGCATCCGCGGCGGGCTGCCCGCGACCACCTTCATGACGCCGCAGCGATCGGCCGCATGCGTTAGCCAGAACTGCAGGTAGGCCGCGGTCTCCTTCGTGAAGCGCACCTCCTTCGATGTCCCGCGCACCACGACCATCAGGCGGGCCCACGCCTTCTGCGGATCGGCAAGGTGTTCGCCCAACCGCCGGCTGAAGCAATTCGTCTCGCCGAGATAGATCGGGACGCTGCCATCCTGAGCGTCGCCGGTCATGGCATAAAAGGCCGGGCAGGCGAGTTCGCTCGCCACGAGCTTGGGGCCGAGGCTCATGGGGAAGACCAGAACCCTGACATGGGCGGCGCGGTCGATGATTTCGCGAACGTCTGCAACACCTCCATACGGGCGGTGCACATGGCTCGTGGTGCGCGTGCTGATGAGCGGCTTGTCCTTGAAGTAAGACATGTTGAAGATCTCCTGTTCGATCGAATGTCCGTTGAAATCCGAACCGCATGAGCCCTCGACGCCTCAAGTGCCGAGAAGCTGTGCCGTTCGGAAAGCTCGATGGGGCGAAGGCTAGCGGATCGCGATCCACGACAGCGAATGGCCGCCGTCCGTGCGCGCCGGACGGCCCAACGCGCCCATGAGCTCCCAGCGCGCTTGGCGCGACGGGATAGCCATCCGAGAGGGAACAGGAAGATCAAAAGCGAAATTCGCCGACGAATCGGCAATATACTGGCTGATAGCCATTGGTAGACTCCTTTACAGTCTGCGGTGGTTAGGTCGCCGTCCGATCTGATCCATCGGCGGCGGCCGCCCTGCGCTTCATTGCGCAAGCCGGACAAATATAGAACAAAATGTGGCCGTGCGCCACCGCAAAGTGAAAGATTCGTTTATTTTCCCGAAATTGTCCCGCCGATTTGCATCGTCCTTGAACTGCGCAGCTCGCTCGACGAGGCGACATCCCGCTACCGGCCGGCCTTGGGATAGTGGGATCTTGGTCCGAGATATCTTCGCTCGCAATAGTGGGGACCGCGAACGAAGCTTTGAACGGCCATCCATCGCAATCACGATAGGCTCGACGACCCAGACAAGTCGAGCGGCCGGCCGCCCACCCGGCAGGAGCGGTAAATTCCCTTGAGGCAGGGGGAGGAGCAAGCGTCTTCTCGGCAAACCTTATCTGTGACGTTTTTTAGTGTGCGCAGCGCTAGAGGGGACATCGCCGCCCCGCGTTGGCCTCAAAGGCCGCGGCCTGGATGCCTGCAACGCACACGCCTCGTCATTGTCGGAGAAGTCGCGGAGACGCCAACGGCGTCGAGGAGCGTGATGCCGTCCATGATCAGTACTCCGCCGGGCACGGCACAGCGCTAGTCCGAAGACGGTGAAGGACTTCATCGCGGCTGCAAAGGCGGCGAACGCGCCGTTCAAGATGGGTGGCACCCGCTCGCGACATCCTCCATGGGCTATCATCTGGCCAAGCGTTTCGCCAAGGACCCGAGAGCTTCGGCAAGGGCCGCACATGGATGGCGTGTTCGCGCCGGAGACGGCGGCACATGCCTCCTGCTGCTCGGCATTGCTGCCGATCCTGGCGCTCGGCATTCCTAGCTCCGGCACGCCGCGATCCTGCTCGGCGGGCCGATGGTGTGGGAGCTCAATCTGGGGCCGCTGCTGTCGTCGAGCACAAGGACTTCGTCTGGGGCCCGATCGCCTCGATGTATCTCAGCAATGTCGTCGGCCTCGTGCTGGTGCTCACGACGTGCCGATCTTCGCCTCGATCCTGCGCGTGCCGTTCGCTGCCGTCGCGCCGATGATTGTGTCCTGCGCGATCCGCGCCTATGCCATCCAGAATGCGATGTTCGACATCTGGCTGATACTCGGCTTCAGGGTGGTCGGCTACGCCTTCAAGAAGATCGGCACTCCGTGGCGCCGCTAACGCTGGCGCCCGTGCTCGGTAAGCGCGCCCCGGACGCCATAGCCCTGTCGATGACCGGCTCCGGTGGCGACCCTGCCGGATCGGAGCTGTGTTTGCAGGCCAAATACGAAACGGTTTCGCTTTTGACGGCTTCCGCGTGCTTGGACCGAAGTTCTACCTGAAGATGGCTGACGATGGTTATTCCGCTCACGCATTTAACCCTTGCAAATTGGGATTTTATTGGGCAGCCTCTAATCGAGAGCCGCCTGCCAAGCGGCTTCTCGTCGTGGTGTCGTAGGCGCGTTGTACCCCCGTAATTGCCTGTTTTTGCAGCGTCTCGCGGATCTTCCGCGTTGCAGCAGGCTCAGCGAGAGGTTGCCATGGGCACCAGATTCGACTACTCGGCGATTTCGCCGAGCGACGCCGCAGATCTGCGGAAGATCGCAGCGGAAGTACGCGAGCTCGTAAACCGCATGACACCGCTGCTCATCGATATTGGGGAGCGGTTGATTTCTGCAAAGGCGAAACTCCCCCACGGTACGTTCGGAGCATACTGCCGGGCCGAAGCTCGGGTGAACCCCCGCAGAGCGCAGCTGTGCATGCGGCTCGCGCGCTTCGCGCGCTCGCACTCCCAGACCCATGTGTTCGCGGCACGGACGGGCTACATGCTGGCAAAGACGAACACGCCCCCGCAGGTGATCGCAGAGGTGATGACGGAAGCGCGCGCGGGGCGGGCGCCGAGTCACAGCGATGTCGAATCGCGTATCGCGGCCACAAAGTCCGAAAAGTCGTCCTCGTCCGTCCTGGATGTCGATAAGCTCGCAGCGCGCCTTTTGGACGCACTCGACGAGGACGATGTCCGTAATGTTATCCTCCTGGTCGGCAAGGGGACCAGAGCAATCACCTCGCTGTTCTGCGAGCGTCTCCGGGCTGGCCTGCAACAGCAGCGCAGCACCGATACCTCTGAAGTGACTTCGCAGAGCCCGCACTAACCCTGCGTCGCTCAATTGGGCTTCGACGGCACAATCGCAACACGCCGATTGCGCCGTCGACACTCACACTGGCGGGAAACGAGTCTTCGTTCGCCCGACCTTACAACTGTTGCAAGAGGGGCCAAGTAACGGGGGGTGTCGACCCGAATGGGCCTACTCTACGTGCCCGTTGTAACCCTTGGCGTCAGATGAGCGAGCAGGAAACTCCCAAAACTCGCGACTTGCGGCTCGCCCCGCGACCGGTCGAGCCCCTGAGGCAAGCGCTCAATCTGCAGAAGTTTCCCAAGCCGACCGAGAATGATGCTTTTGGCACCCCCGCGGGGCAGCAGCTTGCTACTGCAAGCGAATTTGCCTGGGAGCCTTTTCCGACACCCATGGATTCCATATCCAATCCCGCCATCGCCTTGCCAGCGTGTCGATCCGTTCGCGATCACGTCAGACCTCGCGGTCCCCATCCTGAAGAGCTGAAGATGGTTGTGACTGCTATCACGCAGCGAAATTTGCGGCGGCGCGCTTCATGGCGCCTGCGCAATCTCGATCTAGGCGAAGAAGCGCAGGAGAATCAGGACGGACTTCTTGCCGGCGAGGGCCGAGTGAATGAGGCGAAGCCCGATACTTACGCAGGATATCTGAGCCGCGGAATTGGACTGCTGGCGCGCTACAAACATGAGCTCAATATTCGTGCGCCAACCGAAGACGTCGACCCGCGTATTTTCGCCAATTGGGTCCTCGCATCGAAGTCCACATCGACGGCGGGGACATGGCGCAACTATCGTCAGGCGGCAGTAGCTGTCATTCGCACCATCCCTTCGATCCATATCGAGGAAGCGATTGGGTTGCTGAATGAAGATCTTCAGGTCGGAGCGGATGAAGGGCGTTCGCGGACCCCTTTGGACGGCGAGACCGACGGATGCTTCGCCAAGCGAATGGACCGCTTGCACTTCTTGCGGCTGAGGCAGGCGGTCCTTGATTTGAAGCCCAGCAAGGTGCGCTTCGCCTTGTGGAATTGGCTGAATGCCGGCATGCACACCGGCCTCCGACCGATGGAATGGGAAACGGCGTTTATCGAGAGGATCGCGCACAAAGACGGTTCGCAGATATGGTTGCATGTCGTAGCCCTGCGAGGCGACGAGGAAGAGCATGCCTACCGGTCGTTGGATATCACGACCTTCAGTTCCGAAGCACAGCAAGCTGTCGAGCGTATGGTCGAGCTATCCAGGAGCTGGACGTCATTCAATCGATTCGCCATCTGGCAGAGAGAAGTAGCGAAGTTGCTGGGTTCGATCTGCGACGAGATCTTCCCGCGGATGGCTCTGCCTTACACGCTCTGGAGCTTGCGTTACCAGTTTATCGCGAACATGGCATCGCGTTACGACCGCGAGGAGGTTGCTGCGTTAACCAACTATGTTCCTAGCGACAAAAAAGCCAAGCATTATCAGAAACGGCGTCCTTACTGGCTCAAGAACGAAATAGAGGAAGTGCCGGCTCCCTTGCTCGAACAGGTTACGCGCATCAAGAGCCGGTTGAAATTTGCCGACGAGAGACAGGCCATCAACTCGATGAAACAGGCCGCAGCCAGGAGCAGGCGATAGTTCACGCTGCCGATCTCGTGGCATTCGAACCTTCAAACAGACCGGTGCTTCGATTTGGAGAACAGCTATCCCGCGTTGGCCTTCAGCCCCGCGGCCTGGATGCCTGCCACCGCACAGGCTTCATCATTGTCGGAGGTATCGCCAGAAATGCCGACGGCGCCGAGCAAGGTCGTGCCGTCCATGATCAGCACGCCGCCGGGAACCGCGACCAGCGCGCCCTTCGCAATCGTGTTCACGGCGTCGATGAAATAGGCCTGCTCCTGGGCGCGCTGGTAAAGAGCGCGCGAGCCCATGCCCATCGCGAGCGCGCCGTAGGCCTTGCCGTGAGCGATCTCGGCGCGCATCAGGCTGGTGCCGTCCTGCGCGGCGGCGATTTTGAGCACGCCGCGGACGTCGAGGATCGTGACGACAAGCGGCTTCAGCTTCAGCTCGACGGATTTGGCAAAGGCGGCGTCCAGGATCTTGCGGGCGGTGTCGAGCGTGAGGTCAGCCATGGATGGGGTCCTTTGCAGCTGGAGATGTGGAATTCGTTTCGGCGCGATCGAGGCTCATCGCCAGCACACGCGCGACGTGAAGCGCCTCGCGCTGGACGCCGTCGCGGATCTGATGGCGGCATGAGGTGCCGTCGGCGACCACGAGGGTGTTGTGGTCGGCGCGGCGTACGGCGGGCAGCAGCGACAGTTCGGCCATCTCGATCGAGGCATCGTACGTGTCGGCCCCATAGCCGAACGCGCCGGCCATGCCGCAGCAGCTGGACTCGATGGTCTCCACCTGAAGGCCGGGTACGAGGCGCAACACCTGCTCGACCGGCTTGAAGGCGCCGAAGGATTTTTGATGGCAATGGCCGTGGACGACGGCCTTCTCGGCGACGCTGCCGAGCGGCAGTTGCAGTCGGCCGGCCTCGGCCTCGCGCACCAGAAACTCCTCGAAGGTCAGCGCATGGGCGGTGACGGCCTTGGCATCATTGTCCTTGCGTAGCGAAGCGAGCTCGTCGCGCAGCGTCAGCATGCAGCTTGGCTCGAGGCCTACGATCGGAACGCCGCGCGCGGCGAAGGGCGCGAACGCCGCGACGAGGCGATCGAGCTCGGACCTGGCTTCGTCGACCAGTCCGGCCGAGAGGAAGGTGCGGCCGCAGCACAGCGGACGGCTACCGGTCGCAGGCTTCGGCATGTGCACGCGATAGCCGCCGGCCGCGAGCACGCGCAACGCGGCCTCGAGGTTTTCGCGCTCGTAGATACGGTTGAAGGTGTCCGCGAACAGCACGACCTCGCGGCCAGTCTCAGGTCCGATGGCTGCTGTCGGTGGCACGAACACGTCGCTGCGGAAGGCGGGCAGGGCGCGGCGCGCGCTGATGCCGGCAAAGCGCTCGAACAGCTTTCGCAGCAAGGAGCTGTTGTTGCGCAAATTCGCTAGCGGCGCAAAGCGCGCGGCGAGGCCGGCATAGCGCGGCAGATATCCGACCAGGCGGTCGCGCAGCGTCAGGCCGTGGCTCGCGGCACGCGCGGCCAGCACCTCGATCTTCATCTTGGCCATGTCGACGCCGGTGGGGCATTCATGACGGCAGGCCTTGCAGGAGACGCAAAGCTTGAGCGTTTCCATCATCTCGTCGCACGAGAGCGCATCGGGGCCGAGCTGGCCGGAGATCGCAAGCCGCAACGTGTTGGCGCGGCCGCGCGTGACGTCTCTCTCGTTGCGCGTGGCGCGGTAGGACGGGCACATCACGCCGCCCTCGAGCTTGCGGCAGGCGCCATTGTTGTTGCACATCTCGACCGCGCCCTGGAAACCGCCGCCGGCGCCGGGGTAGGCCGACCAGTCGAGCTTCGTCCGCAGCTCCTTGACACGATAGTCAGGCTTGAAGCGGAACAGCGAGCGGTCGTCCATCTTGGGCGCGTCGACGATCTTGCCGGGATTGAGCACGCCATCGGGGTCGAAGCGGTGTTTCACTTCCCGGAAATCGGCGACGAGACGCTCGCCGAACATGGTCTCATGGAATTCGGAGCGCACCAGGCCGTCGCCATGCTCGCCGGAATGCGAGCCCTTGTATTCGCGCACCAGCGCGAACGCCTCCTCGGCGATGGCGCGCATTGTCTTGACGTCTTTCTCCAGCTTCAGATTCAGCACCGGGCGCACATGCAGGCAGCCCTCGGAGGCGTGTGCGTACATCGTACCGCTGGTGCCGTGCCTGGCGAACACCTCGTTCAACCGCGCGGTGTAGTCGGCGAGGTGCGGCAGCGGCACGGCGCAGTCCTCGACGAACGAGACCGGCTTGCCCTCCTGCTTCATCGACATCATCACGTTGAGGCCGGCGGCGCGGAAATCGGCGATGCCGCTCTGCAGCGCCGGTTCTGTGATTTCGACCACGCCGCCCCATTTGCGCGTGTCGTTAGTCCAGCCGAAGCCCAGATCGCCCATCAGCTCGGTGAGTTGCTCCAGGCGCAACAGATTGTCCGCCTGGTCTTCCTCGGCGAATTCGACCACCAGCACGGCATCCGGATCGCCCTTGATCGCCGCATTGATGATCGGCTTGAACATCGCGATGTCGCGGCCGAGCGCGAGCATGGTGCGGTCGACCAGCTCGACCGCGATCGGCTTCAGCTTGACCAGATGCTGGGCCGCGTCCATCGCCTCGTAGAAGCTGCCGAAATGGCAGACGCCCAGCGCCTTGTTGCGAATGACGGGCCAGAGCTTCAGCTCGACCTTGGTGGTGAAGGCGAGGGTGCCTTCGGAGCCGACCAGGAGATGCGCCATGTTGTTGCGGGCGTTGCGCGGCACCAGGGCATCGAGATTATAGCCGCCGACGCGGCGCTGCACCTTTGGAAAGCGCGCCGCGATCTCGTCGGCCTCGCGCGTCCCGAGATCGAGCATGTCGCGGAACAGGGCGCGCATGTCGTCGCCGGCGTCGCTGTCCGAGAGGTCACACGAGACCTCGCCGAACCGGCTTAGCGTGCCGTCGGCGAGCGAGGCCTCCAGCGAAAGGGTGTTGTCGCGCATGGTGCCGTAGCGCAGCGAGCGGCCGCCGCAGGAATTGTTGCCGGCCATGCCGCCGATGGTGGCACGGGAGGCGGTGGAGACGTCGACCGGAAACCACAGGCCGTGCTTCTTGAGCTGGCGATTGAGGTCGTCGAGCACGATGCCGGGCTCGACCACGCAGGTGCGGCCCGCGACGTCGAGCGACAGGATCCGGTTCAGGTGCTTCGAGAGATCGACCACCAGTCCGTCATTGACGGTCTGGCCGCATTGTGAGGTGCCGCCGCCGCGCGGGGTGACCTTCACGCCCTCGTCGCGGGCGATCGCAAGGGCCCGCAGCGCCTCGTCCATGCTCTTGGGCACGACTACGCCCGTGGGCATGATCTGATAGAACGAGGCGTCGGTGGCATAGCGGCCGCGGCTGAAGCCGTCGAACAGGACATCACCCGTGATTTCCCGGGCCAGACGCGCCGCCAGGCCGTCCTTTTGGGTCGATTTCGGTGATTTTCCAGCCACTTCCGTTGCCATAATCCGCTTTTGCCTGTTCGTCGGCCCCGTCTTGCCTCCCGTCACGGCGCTTGGCAAGCGAGCCCTGCTTCTTGTGCATTGACGGCCCCCCTTGGGCGAGGGACAAGCCCGGCGAATAGTGATATGCGAGCGGCTCGCGGGAGCCCCGAATTCGGGTTGCCCCACGCGCACGCCAAGACAAGCTTCAAAGACCGGGAAGGACGCCGATGACCGTGCATACTGGAAGGCATTTCCTACAGATTCCAGGACCGACCAATGTGCCCGACCGGGTGCTGCGGGCGATGGACATGCCGACGCTGGACCATCGCGGTCCGGAGTTCGCCGAGCTCGGCTTCGCCGTGCTTGCCGCGATGCAGCGTGTGTTCCGCACCAAGCAGCCCGTGATCATCTTCCCCTCGTCCGGCACCGGCGCCTGGGAAGCGGCGATGGTCAACGTGTTCTCGCCCGGCGACAAGCTCCTGATGTGCGAGACCGGCCAGTTCGCCGTGCTGTGGCGCGGCATCGCCGACAAGTTCAAGCTCGACGTCGATTTCATCCCGAGCGACTGGCGCCATGGCGCCGACCTCGCTGAGATCGAGAAGCGTCTCGTCGCCGACAAGCAGCACACGATCAAGGCGGTCTGCGTCGTGCACAACGAGACCTCGACCGGCTGCGTGACGCCGCCGCTCGAAGTCCGCAAGCTGCTGGATCGAGTCAAGCATCCCGCGCTTCTGATGGTCGACACCATCTCCGGCCTCGGCTCGATGGAATATGAGCACGATGCTTGGGGCATCGACGTCTCGGTTGCGGGCTCGCAGAAGGGCCTGATGCTGCCCCCCGGCCTCGGCTTCAACGCCGTCTCGGAGAAGGCGCTTGCCGTCGCCAAGGCCAACCCGGGCATGCGTTCCTATTGGGACTGGCAGGAAGTCATCAGCTTCAACAAGCTCGGCACCTTCCCCTACACGCCCGCCACCAATCTGCTCTACGGCCTGCGCGAGGCCGTGAAGATGCTGGAGGAGGAAGGCCTCGAGAACGTCTGGTCCCGCCACAAGCGCCATAGCGCTGCGACGCGCGCGGCGGTGAAGGTCTGGGGCCTGGAGACGCAGTGCGCCGACCCCGCCGCGCATTCGCCGGCGCTGACCGGCGTGCGCGTGCCCGATGGCCACGACGCCGATGCCTTCCGCAAGGTGGTGCTGGAGAACTTCGACATGTCGCTCGGCACCGGCCTGAACAAGGTCAAGGGCAAGGTGTTCCGCATCGGCCATATCGGCCATTTCAACGATCTGATGCTGATGGGCACGCTCGCGGGCGTCGAGATGGGCCTTGATCTTGCAAAGATTCCGCACCGGAGCGGCGGCGTGCTGGCGGCCATGGACGTCCTGAAGGGACGCGACGTGGTGCCGATGACCAAGGCTCAGGTGGCCTAAGGGCTCAAGGCGGCCTGATCGATCAGGCCAGAGAACCAAAGAAGAAGTGAGCGCGCGATGAACGCACCGACGACGACGAACGAAGACCTGCTCTACTCCGTCACCGACGGCATCGCGCGGATCACCTTCAACCGCCCCCAGGCGCGCAACGCCATGACCTTCGCCATGTATGACCGCATGGCGGAGATCTGCACCGAGATCAACGCCGATCGCTCCATCAAGGCGCTGATCCTGACCGGCGCCGGCGACAAGGCGTTCGCCTCCGGCACCGACATTTCCCAGTTCCGCGCCTTCAAGACCGCGCAGGACGCGCTCGACTACGAGGCGCGCATCGACCGCGTGCTCGGCACGCTGGAGCAGTGCCGCGTGCCCGTGATCGCGGCGATCGCCGGCGCCTGCACTGGCGGCGGCGCCGGCATCGCGGCCTGCTGCGATCTTCGCATCGGCACCGAGACGACGCGGATGGGTTTCCCGATCGCGCGCACGCTCGGCAACTGCCTGTCGATGTCCAACATCAGCCGCGTGGTCGCGCTGGTCGGTCCCGCCCGCACCAAGGACCTGATCTTCAAGGCGCGCCTAGTCGAGTCGCAGGAAGCACTGTCGCTCGGTCTGCTCAACGAAATCGTGCCCGATGTCGAGACGCTGCAGCGCCGCGCCGACGAGACCGCAAAGCTCGTTGCGAGCCATGCGCCGCTGACGCTGGAGGCGACCAAGGAGGCGGTCCGCCGCATCCGCCGCACGCTGTCGCGTGAGGAGGGCGAGGACCTGATCCTCAAGGCTTATATGAGCGAAGATTTCCGCGAGGGCATGGACGCCTTCCTCAACAAGCGCGCGCCCGTCTGGAAGGGCAAGTAGCCTGGGGTTGCAGTTGTCTATCTTGCCGTCCCAACAAAGTATCCGTCTGCCTCGCCGTCTATATTGAATCTTGGGCAGACGCAAAAGCTTCCGGGTGAACTGCGAGTTGGACACACGACATCTGATGTTCCCGGGGGCAATTCAGAGGCATTTACGAGGCATCGCGATTTGGGTTTTGGATCCTGCGGCACGGCCATGGCAAACACGATGGTACCAGTACCGACCAGCATTAAGACAACCAGGGCACCCTGAAGGAAGCTCATGCGTAGTCCTCATAGGGGCAGCAAATACTCGCGTTTGCAGTTTTCCCAATCTCGATACGGCTCGGCGCCGATAAAGCCCACTCCTAGATCCATACCGCAGCACCGAAAATTTGGAGAGCGCCATATAGTTACTCTTCGCGCCGATAAGAATTCTGTAGCGCCTGTGTCTCGCGAATTTCTCGGTAACTAGTCGCTTCATCTATGAGGCGCATTGTGCATGACCGTTCCAACTGCTCGGCGATAATTTGAGCGCGGTTGGCGATGTTGTGCTGAGTGGCTTTCAAGACCTCAGCATGTTGGGCCCGCGCAAAGACATCACAGATCTTTTTGAGGAAGTTCGGGGCGTAACCAAATATCTTAGCGCCCTGTTTGGTCCGGAATTCGATCTGGTTAGCTATTATGGAAAGGTCTTCATTGACGAAAGGCTTTAGATTTTGTGCTGTCAAGAAAGCAGGGAGATTGGCGCTGTTCCTGTAATATTGACGGCATTTTCCTTTGACTGGCCGAATGCGACCAAGGCCGGCCATAAGGCCACCTTGAGTAATCACACGCTGTCCGTTGTCGAGAACGGCAACCTCGATTTCGAAATCTCCAAACCGAAGGGCGCCTTGATGCGTCGCCTGCGGCAAGTTCCTCGCCCAACGCGCCTTGGCCGCCTTCCGAGCAATCTCCCGTCGCTCGTCACTTGATAGCGCAGCTGCCCTTGCGGTGCCGCCCGCAGCACGGGCGGGAACTCCCCACTGGACTTTCCACCGCGTTCTCCGCCGCTCGTGGTCGAGGTCTAAGCTTACTTTTCTACGCGTATTCATACTTTCACGAATATGGTCAGATAAGAAAATTGCAAGCGCGGTATGGAAGCAAAATGAGCTTGGACATGAAACAGTCTAGGCCGCGAGCAACTCCGGATCATTCAGTATGGCCCTGACATGTTCAGGTGAAGAGCACTGCCAAACGGCTGTGCAAAACGCCCTCAGCATCATGTCCTTACATTTGATTTGTGGAACCGGCCGAAACGTGGCCGTGAGAGCCTGAGCGACGGTTAGTGCCTGGTAGATATTCCGCTCCTGATAAAGCTTCGGACCAAAGAGACTCCCCAGCAATCCGCCCCAGAAGCTGGGCTTGTGAGAACGTACTGAGACGCCCCTCTTGCCGACGGAGACCCAGCAAGCGTCACCGCTGTCCAAGATGATCGTTGCGTCGTGACCAAACTTCTCGTTGATGTAGAGCAGGCGCGGCATCGCTTCATCACTCTCAGCTTCTAATTGAAATTCCAAATAACGGAATTGATCCCCGTCCATTGGTAACTTGCTGGCCCCGGGTATGCCCTTCAGTTCTTTCTCCGCGCCTCTGAGCCGACGGGCGCTTGTAGCTTAGTTGCGCAGGTCCTGTCTCATTGCGCATCTCATTCCAAAGTCATAACGGGAATGACCTGGGATGGCTTGAACTCAGCCCAATTCGCCCGCACAATGGTCCTGAATTCATCTCTGAATTTCCAATCGAAACAAGACCATAGGGAAGACGCGCGTGGGACATGGAATGAAGGCCGCGATTACGCTGACAATGGCGCTGTCCGGCACGCCGGCATTCGCCGGCTGGGAGCCGGCAAAGCCGGTCGAGATCGTGGTCGCCGCTGGCGCGGGCGGGGCCTCGGATCAGATGGCGCGGATGATGCAGGCCGCGATCCAGAAGAACAATCTGATGAAGCAGCCGATCGTCGTCTCGCTCAAGGGCGGCGCCTCGGGTGCGGAAGCGCTGATGTACATGAAGTCCAGCGAGGGCGATCCGAACAAGGTGCTGATCGCCTATTCGCTGATCTACATGCTGCCGCTGTCGGCGAAGATCCCGTTCAACTGGCGTGAGCTGACCCCGGTCTCGGTGATCGCGCTCGACCAGTTCGTGCTCTGGGACAACAGCGCCGGCCCCAAGACGGTGAAGGAGTTCGTCGTGGCCGCGAAGGCGGCGAGCGCGCCGTTCAAGATGGGCGGCACCGGCTCCAAACGCGAGGACCACGTGCTGACCGTTTTCCTCGAGCAGAAGACCGGCGCGAAGTTCTCCTATCTGCCCTACAAGTCAGGCGGCGAGGCCGCGACCCAGCTCGTCGGCAACCACACCGAGGCCAACGTCAACAATCCCAGCGAAAACCTCGAGGTCTGGCGCGCGGGCCAGGTGCGTCCGCTCTGCGTGTTCGACAAGGAGCGGATCTCCTACACCACCAAGGTGACGGACACGCAGTCCTGGGCCGACATCCCGACCTGCAAGGAAGAGGGCGTCGACGTCCAGTATCTGATGCTGCGCGCGATGTTCCTGCCCGGCAAGGTCACGCCGGAGCAGCAAGCGTTCTATGTCGACCTCTTCCACAAGGTGACGCAGACCGCCGAGTACAAGGAATACATGGAAAAGCAGGCGCTGAAGCCGATCTTCCTCACCGGCAAGGACATGGTGCAGTTCCTCGAGGAGGACGATGCCACCAACAAGGCGCTGATGACGGAAGCCGGTTTCGTCGCGAAGTAGCCGTCTTCTTCGCCTCTCCCCGCTTGCGGGGAGAGGCCGCATCGCATCGAAGATGCGATGCGGGTGAGGGGGACTCTCCGCGAGTTCAGCTTTCACCGTCTCCGTGGAGACTTCACTTCACCCCAACCCTTTCCCCGCAAGCGGGGAGAGGGGGAATTGATCGCACTCCGTACCTGACAAAGCATGTCCCAAACCGATCTTGAAATCGTCGTCGACGATCCGACCGCGCCTGAAGACGACTCGCCCGCCGTCGTCTCGTCCGGAACCATCGAGATATTCGTCTGCCTCCTGTTGCTCGCCCTGGCCGTCACGCTCGGCTACGACAATTGGCGCACCGGCGCCTCCTGGGATTCGACCGGGCCGGAGCCCGGCTATTTCCCGTTCTATCTCTCCATCATCCTCGGCGGCGGCAGCCTCTACGGTCTGGTCGCGGCGCTGGTCGCACACCGCAAGGCGGCCGAGACCTTCGTCACGCGCGCGCAGGCGCGCCGTGTGCTGGCGGTGTTCGTGCCGACGCTGCTGTTCTGCCTCGCGATGCAGTTCCTCGGCCTCTATGTCGCGAGCTTCCTCCTGATCGCCGGCTTCATGCGCCTCGTCGGCAAGATCGCGCTGTGGAAGTCGCTGCTCACCGCCTTTGTGTTCACGGCGGTCATGTTCGTCACTTTCGACGTCGCCTTCGATGTCATCATGCCGAAGGGACCGCTTGAAGCGGCCCTCGGTCGCTAGGCGAGGCCGCGATGGAAGCTCTCGGTCTCCTCCTTCACGGCTTCGCCGTCCTTTTGACCTGGAAGACGCTCGTGCTGATGATGGTCGGGCTCGTGCTCGGCATCTTCGTCGGCGTGCTCCCTGGCCTCGGCGGACCCAACGGCGTGGCGATCCTGCTGCCGCTGACCTTCACGATGGATCCGACCTCGGCCATCGTGATGCTGTCCTGCATCTACTGGGGCGCGCTGTTCGGCGGCGCCATCACCTCGATCCTGTTCAACATCCCCGGCGAGGCCTGGTCGGTCGCGACCACCTTCGACGGCTATCCGATGGCGCAGCAGGGCAGGGCGGCCGAAGCGCTGACCGCGGCGTTCACCTCATCCTTCATCGGATCGCTCGTTGCGGTGCTTCTCATCACCTTCCTCGCGCCGATGATCTCGTCCTTTGCGCTGAAGTTCGGTCCGCCGGAATTCTTCGCGGTCTATCTGCTGACCTTCTGCTCCTTCGTCGGTCTCGGCCGCGAGGCCAAGCACAAGACCGTCATCTCGATGTCGCTCGGACTTCTGCTCGCCGGCATCGGCATGGACACCGTGTCGGGCAATCTGCGCATGACCTTCGGCTCGTCCGAGCTTTTGCGCGGCATCAACTTCCTCGTCGCCGTCATCGGCCTGTTCGGCATCAGCGAGATTCTGCTGACGATGGAGGAGCGGCTGGCGCTGCGCGGTCACGCCGCGAGCATTTCGCTGCGCGTCGTGCTCAGCGTCTGGAAGGACCTGCCGAAATACTGGGTGACACTGCTGCGCTCCTCCTTCATCGGCTGCTGGCTCGGCATCACGCCGGGCGGCGCGATCGCGGCGTCCTTCATGGGCTACAATCTCGCCAAGCGTTTCGCCAAGGAGCCCGAGAGCTTCGGCAAGGGCCGCATCGAAGGCGTGTTCGCGCCGGAGACCGCGGCGCATGCCTCGGGCACCTCGGCGCTGCTGCCGATGCTGGCGCTCGGCATTCCCGGCTCCGGCACCGCTGCGATCCTGCTCGGCGGTCTCATGGTGTGGGGGCTCAATCCCGGTCCGCTGCTGTTCGTCGAGCACAAGGATTTCGTCTGGGGCCTGATCGCCTCGATGTATCTCGGCAATGTCGTCGGCCTCGTGCTGGTGCTGACGACGGTGCCGATCTTCGCTTCGATCCTGCGCGTGCCGTTCGCCGCGGTGGCACCGATGATCGTGGTGTCCTGCGCGATCGGTGCCTACGCGATCCAGAATGCGATGTTCGACATCTGGTTGATGCTCGGCTTCGGCATCGTCGGCTACGTCTTCAAGAAGATCGGCATTCCGCTGGCGCCGTTCACGCTGGCGCTGGTGCTGGGCAACCGGGCCGAGGATGCCTTTCGCCTCTCGATGATCGGCTCCGGCGGAAACCTCGGGGTGTTCTGGTCGAATGGGCTGGTGGGGTCGATTACAACCCTGGCGATTGTTCTGTTGTTCTGGCCGGTGATCGACGGTGTGCTTACCCGTGTCGGATTGTCGCAGAGGACCAAAGCGACATCGCCATAAACCCGAATAATTCGCCGATTCAACGGCATAACGGGCTGGTGTCGTCCCAGTCCGGTTCGCTACACGCCCCGATTGTTTCCCATTGTTGCTGGTCCGGCACAGCCCTCGGGCAGCCTCCGACGTATATTTTCATCACGAAATCGTGCGACAGGGGGAGTCTCCATGAGGCGGATTGTGATTGGAATGGCGGCGGCGATGTCGCTGTTCGCGACGGGTGCCGTGGCTGCTGATCTCGGGGCAAAGCCCTACGTCAAGGCGCCGGTCATGGTCGATCCGGGCTGGAGCTGGACCGGCTGGTACGTCGGCGGCAATGCCGGCTACAGCTGGGGTCGCTCGCGCTCCAACGCTTCCTTCTTCGACTCTGGGACTGGTGCGCCGATCGCACCGCCCGCCGGCTCCATCACCAGTGCATCGTTCGACATGAATGGCGCCATTGCCGGTGGCCAGGCCGGTTATAACTGGCAGCGCGCCAACTGGGTGTTTGGCGTCGAGGGTGACCTGCAATGGTCGGACGAGAAGGGCCGTGCCGGCTTCTCTTGCGTCGGCACCGCCGCAGCTCCGGTCGCCGGCCCCTGTCTTCCCACCTTCACCTTCCTTCCGCCCGGCGGCCTTGCCGGCACCACCCTGGCGATCGACCAGAAGCTCCAGTGGTTCGGCACGGTTCGCGGTCGCGTCGGTATCCTCGCGACCCCGAAGGTGCTGTTCTACGGCACCGGCGGCGTGGCCTTCGGCGAGATCAAGACCACCGGCACGATGTCGAGCTTCAGCACCGTCGCGCCCTTCGGCCCGATCTCGTCGGTCGGCTCGAGCTCGACGACGCGTGTCGGCTGGACCGCCGGCGCAGGCGTCGAGGGCAAGATCACCCGGAACTGGAGCGCCAAGCTCGAATATCTCTACATGGATCTGGGTCGCTACACGACCGGCACATTCACGCTGGCGCCCGTGCTTCCGATCAGCGCCAATGTTTCGACCCACTTCACCGACCACATTCTGCGCGCTGGCATCAACTACCAGTTCGACAGCCCGGTGATCGCGAAGTACTGAATCAAAAAGGGCGTCAACAACAAGCAAAGCCCGGCCTCGCGCCGGGCTTTGTCGTTCCTGTCCTGACTTCAGGACAATGCAGCAGCACCGCCGAACGGACGCACCGATCGTTTTGTTGCGATCGCGCCACATCCGCAGCCTGATCTGCGCGACGCGAACTCCGGACATCGTGCGTGTCGGGTGGCATCTGACGCCATCACGGCGTTCCGGGAAGAACATCCCGATCATCAAACTACGCTGAAATAGCAGCGATTCCGCGCTTCGCCGCGCTGGCCGGCGCATGCCGTGCACGCGCCGCGCGCTGCCGCCATCGTGCAAACGGCTGACCTTCGAACGCAGGACGCGGAGCGATCCGCGCTTTCCTAGTGTCGCGGCACTGAATCGCCCGCGTCTTTGCGCGGAGGCGAACTGGCAACGCCGTCACTCGAGGGAAGAACTGATGATACGAACTCTGCTGGCCGCGATCGCAATGCTGCTGGCACCAGGTGCCTTCGCCGCCGATCTTGCGGTGCCGCGCATCTACACCAAGGCGCCGCCTGTGGCCGTGGATCCCGGCTATAATTGGAGCGGCTTCTATGCCGGCCTCAACGTCGGCTACGGCTGGGGCCGCTCGTCCACGACGGCTGATTTCATCGACAGCGCAAATGGTGCGCGGCTGAGCACGAGCGCCGGTACGCTCGATCTCAACGGCGTCACCGGCGGCGGACAGATCGGCTACAACTGGCAGCGCGACATGTTCGTTGTCGGTCTTGAAGCCGATTTCCAGGGGAGCGGCCAGAAGGGCAGCCTGGAGGCGCTGTGCGCCGGCGCGCCTGCCGGCTTGCAGGACGGCGTCTGCACGCTCGGCCACCGCGGCGACAACACGTTCGATCCGGCGCTGCCCGTCACGCTCAGCCTGATCCAGAAGCTCGACTGGTTCGGCACCGTCCGCGGGCGGCTCGGCGTCGCGGTGACGCCGCGCGTGCTGTTCTACGGCACCGGCGGTCTCGCCTATGGCCGGGTCTCGACCTCGGGCAGTGTGAGCGCGATCAATGTCGGCGGCACTCCGGGTGCCGACGGTGGAACGTTCACGCCGGTATCGGCAAGCTTCAGCAACAGCACGACCAAGGTCGGCTGGAGCGCGGGCGCGGGTATCGAAGGCGCCTTCGCCGACAATTGGAGCGCCAGGCTCGAATATCTCTATGTCGATCTCGGAACCGTCTCGGGCTCGCTCGCAACGCCCGTGATCGCGCTCAGCGGCGCGCCTCTGGTCGTCGGCTATCGCTCGCACATCACCGACAACATCCTGCGCTTCGGCGTGAACTATCGCTTCAGCGGCACCTGACCGGGGCCGCTCATCCCGGAATCAAAAAGCCCGGCACAATCGCCGGGCTTTTTCGTCCGCGACGTCGGGTCGAGGCGCTCACACCACCTTGGCGTCGCGGAGCTTCGCGATCTCGTCCGCGCTGAGGCCGAACTCCTTCAGCACTTCCTCGGTCTGCTCGCCGAATTCCGGCGGCCGCGCCACCATCTTGCTCGGCGTGCGCGACAGCGTCACGGGCTGGCCGACCAGGCGGATGTGGCGGTTCTCGTCATTCGGCACGTCCTGCGCGATGCCGAGATGCCGGACCTGCGCGTCGTCGAACATCTGGTCGATGGCGTAGATCGGCCCGCACGGCACGCCGGCGTCGTTGAACTCGCGGACCCAGGTCTCGGTGGACTTCGTCACCGTGCGCTTCTCGATCTCGGCATTGAGCGCGTCGCGGTTCTTGGAGCGGGCCGGGGCTGTCGCGTAGTCGGGATGGCTGTAGAGCTCCGGCGCGCCGATCGCCTGAGCACAGCGCTCCCAGATCCGGCCGCCGGTCGCGGCAATGTTGATGTAGCCGTCAGAGGTCTTGAACACGCCGGTCGGAATGCTGGTCGGATGGTTGTTGCCGGCCTGCTTGGCCACGTCCTTTTCCATCAGCCAGCGGGCGGCCTGGAAGTCGAGCATGAAGATCTGGGCCTGCAACAGCGAGGTCTGCACCCACTGGCCCTTGCCCGACACCTCGCGCTCGAGCAGCGCGGTCAGGATGCCCATGGCGCAGAACAGGCCCGCGGTGAGGTCGGCCACGGGAATGCCGACCCGCATCGGGCCTTCGCCCGGCGCACCGGTGATGGACATCAGCCCGCCCATGCCCTGGGCGATCTGATCGAAGCCGGGCCGCTTGTGATAGGGGCCGTCCTGGCCGAAGCCGGAGATGCTGCCATAGACGAGGCCCGGATTGATCGCGGCAAGGCTGTCATAGTCGATGCCGAGCTTCTTCTTCACGTCGGGGCGGAAGTTCTCGACCACGACGTCGGCCTTGGCGGCAAGGCGCTTGAACACGGCAAGGCCGCGCTCGTCCTTGAGGTTCAGCGTCATCGCCCGTTTGTT
Organism: Bradyrhizobium sp. U531; assembly: GCF_051710265.1. NCBI lineage: Bacteria > Pseudomonadati > Pseudomonadota > Alphaproteobacteria > Hyphomicrobiales > Nitrobacteraceae > Bradyrhizobium > Bradyrhizobium sp. U531. The sequence continues at coordinate 71,869 of NZ_JASVEN010000005.1, read as the reverse complement.
GCGGTGCAAATTCTGGAAGTCCGCGCCCTGCCGTGGCCCGCCCATCTGCTCGCCGCCGGCATCCTCGAGCAGCGCGTCGATCTTGATGACGTTGGCGCCCCAGTCCGCAAGCTGCCGCACGCAGGTGGGGCCGGAACGGACCCGGGTCAGATCGAGCACGGTGAAGCGCGACAGGGCTTCCGAGGCATGCGGAAAAGGCATCGTGAAAGGCTCCGGGACAGTGGCGGGCCTACCATAGTGGCGAAAGATCGGGCAGCAAGTCCGGCCCCGCGCAGCCAGCTATGCGCCGGGGTTGAAAATCGCGATGCGCGCCGTTGAGGAGCTGCAGGTCAGCCGCATGCGTGGCCTTCGACCGGTGGTGCCGCCTAGGGTCTGTACTCAATAAGGATTCCGGCAGAGCGCGGTTTGTGATTCAAGGTCCTCTAAAGATGATTTGGAGGCCGGAATGGCGAAGGCGCTCTTCCTTTTGAACGATGCGGAATGGCGTCGGATCGAGCCGTTGTTACCCCGTGGTCGGCGTGGGGCGCATCGGGTGGACGACCGCCGGGTGATCAGCGGGATCGTTTATATGCTACGCTCGGGTGGTCGTTGGCGCGATTGCCCGACGGGGTATGGTCCCTACACGACGGTCTACAATCGCTATAACCGCTGGAGCCGTCAGGGGATTTGGCACGACATCTTTAAGGCTCTGACCGGTCATAGTGGCATCTTCGGCACCGTCGCCATCGACAGCACCCACGTCAAAGCCCACCGGTCCGCCGCTGGCGCAAAAGGGGGGACTTCGCGCAAGGGATCGGCCGCTCGCGCGGCGGGCGCACGACGAAGCTCCACGGCCTGACCGACGCGAAAGGCGCCCTCGGGTGCTGCTGCTCACTGCCGGCAACGTCAACGACATCACCGTTGCTGCCGATCTGGTCCGCGCTATCGGTCCTTTCCGCCGCCTGATTGCCGACCGCGGATACGACGCCGACCACCTGCGCAACCTGATCAAAAGCTGCAGGGCAGAACCGGTCATCCCCTCGACCGCATCAAGGCGCAGCCCGATCCCCTACGACAAACGCGCCTACAAGCAACGAAACCGCGTCGAGCGCATGTGGTGCAGACTCAAGGACTGGCGTCGCATCGCAACTCGATACGACAAACTCGCCAGGAACTACCTCAGCGCAGCCTTCATCGCCGCCGCCGTTACCTATTGGCTCAATTGAGTCCGGACCCTAGCGCGACAGGCGCCTGAGATCGTCCCGCGCCTTTGCGGCCAGCGGGTCGTCACCATGGCGCGCGATGAAAAGCTCGTAGGCTTCCACCGTGTCCTTGCGGCGCGCCGCGTCGTATTCCTCCGCCACGGCGACGGCTGGATCGCGCGCGGGTGGAACCGTCGGCGCGCGCATCCCGCTTGTGCCTTCAGCCGCCTTCGCTTTGGAATGCATAATGGCTGGTCCTCCGGAGCAGGCGATAGTGAGCAACGCGCCGAGCATACAGGCTGGCAGTCGAAGTATCTTCATGGCTTCCTTCACAGCTCGGAATTGCGCGATACCCTTGTTCCGCGCAGTTGTGCCGATTGAAGAAAATCGTCAGTCCGATTGTGCGAAAGTGAACACTTGCGCAAAAGCCAAAGGGATTTCAATAGTTAGAGTGCGGATGACGGCTGCCGCCCTTTTTTGGTGCTCACCTCGCCGTCCCAAAACGGCGCAAAAAAGCAGTCCGGGTCTTGAACCTCCCTCAGGTTGCAAGCACAAATCGAAGGAGGTTGCTGCGTGCGGTTCGTTTACGCCGGACGATTGTGGGCAACGCGGACAAATGCCCACGACTGTCGTATTGCTCCAATGCCAACCTGATATAGTGCCTGCGAACAACAAGAAGCCGACCGCAAACGGATCGCGCAAATTTCGACAGGGGCCTGCCCAGTTTCTTAAAACGCTTCCGTTTTCCCGTGCCTCCTCGAGCTACGAGTACCTGCTCGCGGAAAGACTGCATTACTGAGCAAATCTCACCATTGAGGAGACATAGCATGCGTCGCATTGGTTTTATGGCTTTGGCCGTCGGATTATTCCTGCCTGTCCTCGCGTCGGCGCCCGCCCACGCCCAAGCGACCCGAACCTGGGTTTCCGGTGTCGGTGATGACGTCAACCCCTGTAGCCGCACCGCACCATGCAAGACCTTCGCAGGTGCGATCTCCAAGACCGCCGCCTCCGGCGAGATCAACTGCCTTGATTCAGCCGGCTTCGGCGCCGTCACTATTACCAAATCCATCAGCATCATCTGTGAAGGCGTGATCGGCGGCATTCTGTCGGCCGGTACCAACGGCGTAATCATAAATGCTTTAGCCACCGATGAGATCGTCCTGAAGGGCCTCGATATCAACGGCGTCAATACCGGCCTAAATGGCATTCGGGTGCTGTCGGCGGGAGCGGTGACAGTCCAGGATTGTATTATCCAAAACACCAGCCAGTTCGGGATCCAGATCAACAACGGTGCGGCCTCGACCATCATGATCTCGCGCGTTACCGTTACCAACAACGCCCTCGGTGGCGTACAACTCAGGCCCAGTGCCGCCAGCGCGCTGCTCACGGGCTTGCTTGAAAATCTCGTCGCCTACAAGAACGGCGCCGGTATCGTGATCGATGGAAACGGCGGCAGTTCCGTCAATGCCACGATTCGCAACAGCAACTTCGGCAACAACACCGGGGCCGGGGTTTCGTTGGCCACGGGCGGTGCGGCGCTGGTTGCCATGATAAGCAAATCGGCGATTGTCGGCAACGGTACTGGTATAAGTGCAGGCGCCAATACCTTCGCCCGGATTGGCCAGACCGAGATCAACGCCAATTCGGTCGGCATCAGCGGCACCGTGTCTTCCTTCGGAACCAACCAGATTCTTGGCAATGGTTCTGGTGAAGCGGTGACGCTGCTTTCTCCGGCACTGAAATAGCCGGAACATTCCACCGGGCGCGAGGCGCCGCGGCAGAATTAAGCAAGGCTCGACGGCATCCGCCGTCCAAGCCTTGCTTGCATCTTGAGCGTTTAGCGTCCAGCCCAGGTGCCGGCGTCTAATTAGGGTAACTCCAAGGGATGGATTCTTCGTCGACGCGGCACTAGTCTTGCGGGGGAAGGACGGTCATCACAACGATATAGGGCCTCGATGAGGAACGAAGACAGCCGCGATCTGGAGCGGCGCTGTACGGTTCGCGCGCGTCGGCCACCGTCGGGCTATGTATTGCGAGCGGTTCGCTCTGCGCTCATCGCCATGCTGCTTCTTGCGACGGTGGCGCCCGCCACAGCACAATCTCTGCACCAGGGCATCGCTGCTTTCAATCGGCAGAACTATCAGCAGGCCTCGGCGATATTCATTACACTGGCGGAGCGCGGCGACCGGTCGGCGCAAACCTATCTCGGCTTACTGTTCGAGACCGGCCGCGGCGTGCCGCTAAACTACACGGAAGCGGCGATGTGGTACCGCCGCGCGGCGGAGCAGGGCGACAGCCGCGCCCAATATTCGCTGGGGCTGCTCTACGACCGCGGCCAAGGCGTGCCGCGGGACATCGTCGAGGCCTCCAAATGGCTCAACCTGTCGACGGCCGCGGCGCCGCCGCCGGTGCGCGAGTCGCGGGCCCGGATCCGCGATGCCGTCACCACCAAGATGACACGTGGCGAGATCGCGCAGGCCCGCCTGCGGGCCTTGGAATGGGCGCCGAGCCGCGAACACTAACCGAACGCGCCTCGGAAGCCGATCAGATGTCGAGGATGGGAAGGCGCTGAAGGCTTGACCGCCATGGCGACGCCGCGCCGGTGTTTTGCCCGACACGTCAAGTCGCCCCAACACGGCCGCGCGCTCGCCATTAAGCCATTGATCCAGCTGGCCTTGGCTACTGTGCATGAGGTTGTTTTCGCGATTTTGTGGGGAGGCCCCACATTGCCTTAGCCCGGCCAGCCGCCGAACCAGTTCGCGTACCAGGTTTCGCCCAGCCAGCCGATCCAGATCGAAGGCGCCAGGAACAGCCCGAACGGCAGAAAGGCTGTGCCGCGGACGCGCTGTCTTCGCAGCGCAGCACTGGCGAGATAGGCCGCGATCGCCGCGAGCGCGGCAAGCTCGATCACCGCGACCACGGTCGCCAGGTCCAGCCAGGCGCCGCAGACCGCTCCCAGCTTGACGTCGCCCATGCCCAGTCCGTCACGGCCGCGCCAGCGCCGGTAGAACGCCATCAGCAGCAGCAGCGGGACCGCGACGGCGGCCGCGCGGACGACCGGCCACAGCAGCGCCTCGATGCCGATGTCCGGCACGAACGCGCCGGCCCGGAGCAAAGCGAGCGCGAAGGCCACGGCCGTCAGCTCGTTCGGGATCAGATAGTGGCGGGCATCGTTGGCGGCGACCGCGACCATCAGGGCGGCGAGGAAGGCGCCATACAGGCCTTCGGCACCCGGCGCGGTGACCAGGCTCGCGAACACGCCCAGCAGCAGGGCAACGCTGAGTGCGAGCGCGGGGCCCGTTCCCTCGTTCACATCCGCATCCGTCACGCCGTCAGCGCGCCGCCTTCGGCGGGGACACGGTGACGACGGGGTTGCTGGTCCCGACCAGGCGGTTGTTCATCTTGCTGCGCATCTCCTCGGCGATGACATGGGCATCGACGCCGTCCTTGATGACGGTCGGGCGGATGAACAGGATCAACTCGGTGCGGGCACGGGTGTTGGTCTGGTGCGAGAAGGCATCGCCGACGCCCGGAATGGAATCGAGGATAGGCAAGCCCTGGCGCTGCCGGTTCTCGGTCTCGCTGATCAGGCCCGCGAGCAGCACGGTCTGGCCGCTGGTGACAGCGATCGAGCTCTTGACCCGGCGCTGCGAGATCGTCGGGGTCAGCGTATTGGCGCTGCCGGCGGCGATGTTCGAGATCTCCTGCTCGATGTCGAGCACGACGTTGCCGTTGGCATTGGCGCGCGGCAGCACCCGCAGGATGATGCCGGTATTCTTGTAGTCGATGGTGTTGACTACGGTGTTGTTGGCGGTCAGCACGGTCGCAGTACCCGTCGAGAACGGTACCTGGTCGCCGACCTGCAACGTTGCCGGTTGGTTGTCCAGCACCACCAGAGACGGGTTCGACAGCACCTTGACGTTGGTGACGCCGTGCAGCGCGTCGAGCACGACGCGCGGCGAGTTCTCGGCGCCGATCAGGAAGTTGAAGCCCGGCAGCGCGCGGCCGAGCAGCGCCCCCGCCGCGGCGTTGACCGCGTTGCTCGTCCCCTCGATGTTGCTGCCGATCGTGCTCGAATTGCTGACGCCCGAATAGGTGTTGGAGATCGAGCCCTTCTTGCTGGCGAGGAAGAACTGCACGCCGTAGTTCAGCTGGTCGTTCAGCGTCACCTCGGCGATCGTCGCCTCGATCGCGATCTGGCGCTGCGGCCGGTCGATCTGCCGGATGGTCTGCTCGACGATGCGCTGCGCTTCCTGGTTGGCGTAGACGAGCACGGCGTTGTTGGTGACGTCGGCGGTGATCCGCACGTTCTGGAGGATGCCGTTGATGCCGGGCCGCGCCCCGCCGCTGAAAATGCCGGTCGCGCTGTTGTCCTGCGCCGGCGTTGCCGAGGCGGCCGCAGCCGGACGGGCACCGAGCGCCGATCCGGCCGGCCCCGAAACCGGGGTTGCGGCGCCGGCGGCGGCGGTCGGCAGCCCGCTGAGCGCGGCGACGGGGTTGCCCGACGAGGAACTCGAAATGCCGGCGCCGGGGGCGACCTGGCTCGACGCGCTGTCGAGCGTCGAGCCGCCCGCCGCGCCCTGGCCGAACAGCATGTCGTTCAGCATCGCCACGACCAGCTTGGAATTGCCGTAACGCAGCGGATAGGATTTCAGATTCACGCCCTCGGTGTCGGAGCGGTCGAGCCGCGCGATCCAGGTCTGCGCGCGCTTGAGATGCTCCGGCTTCTGGCTCACCACGAGGATGGCGTTGAGCCGCGAGATCGGCTGGAATTTGATGACGTTCTGGCTCAGGCCGCCTTCACCGGAATCCATGATCTTCTCGATCTCGGTGATCACGGGCTCGGGCGAGGAATTGCGCACCGGGAAGATGCCGACGGATTGTCCGCGCATCCAGTCGGCGTCGAAGGAGAGGATGGTGTCGACCGCGGCGGCGCGGTCGGTGCCGCTGCCGCTGACGAGCAGCGTGTTGCGCGCGGTGTCGGGCCGCACGGTCGAGGCCCTGACGCCGAACGCGTCGAGCAGCTTGAAGATGTTCTGGGCCGAGACGTAGCGCAGCGGCACGACCGTGACGCCCTGGCCGGCCGCCGCGTTGAGCGAACGGTCGATGCCGCCGGGACCGGCCTCCGGCGCCGGCAGCAGGCGATAGCCGGTGCGGTCGCGGACCAATGCGACGCCCGACATGCGCAGCGCGTTCTCGAGCACGTAGAGCGCGTCGGCCCTGGGCACGGGCCGCACCGAGGCGAGGGTGACGGTTCCCTGCACGCGCGGGTCGATCGTGTAGCCGAGGTTCAATACGTCACCAAGGATGACCTTTGCGACGGTGGCGACCGGCGCGTTCTCGAAATTGAGGTCGTAACCGCTGCCGCCGGAATCGTCGCGCTCGGCCAGCGCGCCGCCTTGCGGCGTTGCACCATCGCTCAGATAGATGGCCGGCTTCGACGACTTCGCCTGGGCGATGCCGCCCGATCCGGTATCCGCCGGTTGCCGCGGCTGGAGATCGAGCGAGCGGATCTTGTCGGCGATGTCCTGCGCGCGCGGGTCCTTTGGATCGGCCTCGATCGACTGATCGGCGGTGACGATGCAGGCCGCAAGCAGGAAGGCGGAAGACAATAGAACGAGCGTTCCAGTCAACGCTGAGCGGCGGCGCAAAAGCGGCTGGACCACTTCAAACAAAATACGCCTACCAACGCTGGATGTGACTGGAAATTGCATCCGATCCCCCTTGGTTCGGACGCTCAATAATTTGCGCCACGATTATGTTTTTGCTAATAAATAAGTCAAGGGTAAAGGCCTTCCGTCAACTGCGGGAGCTGTTGCTTTCAGGTAACAATGCAAGCTGTGAGTGCGATGCGAGACCTATCCGCAGAGAGCTTCCGGCAACATCTCCTCGAAAAATATTCCTTGCCGCCGAGGGCGCGCGCCCATGTGGATAATTCGGCCAATCCGGCGCTGACCCGCCCGCTGCTGGAATTGTGGGAGGCGACCGATCTGTCGGCCGCCGAATTCGCCGACGAGGTCTCCGACTATTTCGGCCTTGCGCGGCTCGGTCTGCCGCAACTGCTCACAACGACGCCGTGCCTCGACGGCTTCTCCCGCCGCTTCCTGCGCGAGTCCACCATCTTTCCGTTTCGTGCGCCGAACGGCGGCTATCGGCTGGCGATCGCCGATCCTTCCGACACCGCTGCGGTCCGCGCCGCCGAGATCGTGTTCGGCGAGAGCGTCGAGGTCGTCGTCGCCTCGTTCGAGGACATCACGACGGTGCTCGATCAGCGCACTGACACCAGCGATGCAAAGGCCGAGGATGGCGTGCGGACGATCGCACAGCAGTCCGACGACGACATCGAGAGCCTGCGCGATCTCGCCAGCGGCGCACCCGTGGTCCGCGCACTCAACGATCTCCTCGAGCGCGCGGTGGACCTGCGCGCCAGCGACATCCATGTCGAGCCGTTTCGCGCCGGTCTCACCGTGCGGATGCGTATCGACGGTCTGCTCCGCGCGCTGCCGTCGCCGCACGGCATCCCGCCGCAGGCGCTGATCTCGCGCATCAAGATTCTCGCCAGCCTCAACATCGCCGAGCGGCGGCTGCCGCAGGACGGCGCCGCGCGCGTCCGCGTCGGGCGCAACGAGATCGACGTGCGCGTCGCGACCATGCCGACGCAACACGGCGAGAGCGCCGTCATCCGCCTGCTGCCGCGCGACCGCGGCCTGCTCGAGATGAGCAAGCTTGGCCTTGCTGCGCGCGACGAGAGCGCGATGACGCGGCTGCTGGCGATGCCGCACGGCATGATCGTCGTGACGGGCCCGACCGGCAGCGGCAAGACCACGACGCTCGCGACCATGCTGTCGATTCTCAACGAGCCCACGCGAAAAATTCTCACGATCGAGGATCCCGTCGAATACGAGATTCCCGGCATCAATCAGTCCCAGGTCAAGCCGTCGATCGGACTGACCTTCGCCTCCGCCATGCGCGCCTTCGTGCGCCAGGACCCCGACGTGATCATGGTCGGCGAGGTCCGCGACGCCGAGACCGCGCACATCGCGATCCATGCCGCGCTGACCGGCCATCTCGTGCTGACGACGCTGCACACCGAGACGGCCGCGGCCGCCGTGCCGCGCCTGATCGATCTCGGCATCGAGGGCTTTCTGCTGAAATCCACGCTGCGAGCGGTGGTCGCCCAGCGCCTGGTGCGCATGCTCTGCGACCGCTGCAAGGTGCCGCACACGCTGACCGAGGCCGATCTCGCCAAGGACCCGCGCTTTGCCGTGATCGGCTTCAAGTGCGGCGAGGTCGTGCACGAGGCCGGCGGCTGCGAACGCTGCGGCGGCACCGGCTATCGCGGCCGCAACGGCGTGTTCGAGATCCTAGAAATGTCCGAGGAGGTGCGCACGCTGGTCGGCCCGCAGACGGACTCCCACTCGATCGATGCTGCCGCGATCCGCGGCGGCATGACGACGATGCTGGAGGACGCGGTCGCCAAATGCCGGGCCGGCCTGACCACCGTGCCCGAGGTCTTCCGCGTCACGACGGTGCGCTAACGCATGCCGAACTATCGCTACCGCGCACTCAATGCCAACGGCGAACTGGTCTCCGGGGCCATCGCCGCGCCCGCGCCCGGCGACGTCGCGCAGCGGATCGAGCAGTTGGGCCTCGTGCTGGTCGACAACGTCACGCCGGAAGAGGGCGGCGCGACCGGCAGCGTGCTCGGCATGTTCAACCGGCCGAAGCCGGAAGACGTCACCATCTTCACCCGCGATCTGGCGCTGCTGCTGCGCGCGGGAGCGCGCATCAATGACGGGCTGGAACTGCTCGCGGCCGATCCCGATTTCGGCCGGCTGCGTCCGGTCGTGGCCGACATCCGTTCGCGCGTCGTCTCGGGCGAGAGCTTTGCCGAAGCGCTGGCGCGGCACGAAGGCCTGTTTCCGCCGATGTATATCGCATTGGTGCGAGTCGGCGAGGCCTCGGGCTCGCTGGACCAGGTGCTGGAGGTGCTGGCCGGGGAGCGCGCCCGCAGCGAGGCGCTGCGGCGCCGGCTGTCGGATGCGATCCGCTATCCCTTGTTCGTGCTCGGCGCGGCCGGCTGCGTGCTGCTGTTCTTCCTCACCTTCGTGCTGCCGCAGTTCGCATCCGTGCTGCAGGACTTCAATGCCAAGGTCGATCCGATCGTCGGGATCTTCCTCAACATCTCGACCTTCCTGCGCGGCAATTCCGATACTGTGCTGGGCGGACTTGCCGCGACCATCGCCGCCGTCTGGCTGCTGCTTCGGCAGGAGCGCATTCGCCGCGGCATCGCCAACGCGATCGTGCGGCTGCCCGTGATCCGCGACGTGATGCGGGCGTATCGCACGGCGCTGTTCTGCCGCAATCTCGGCCTGCTGCTCGGCAGCGGCGTCAATCTCACCACGACGCTGCGCATCCTGATCGACATGATGGCGACGACCGGCCCGTCCGCGGTCTGGAGCGATGCCGCCGACCGCGTCCGCCATGGCTCGAAACTGTCCGACGCGCTGGCCGAGACCGAAGCGCTGCCGCCGATGGCCGTGCGCATGCTTCGCCTCGGCGACGAGACCGGGCAATTGCCGATGCTGTCCGGACGTGTCGCGGAATTTTATGAAGCCAAATTGCAGCGCACGCTCGACCGTGCGGTCGGTATTGCGGGACCGGCAGCGATCATTGCGATTTCTCTCGTCGTCGGCGGCCTCATCACCTCGGTGATGACGGCGTTGATGTCGGTGAGCCAGATTGTCGGGTAGGGAGGAATTTTGAGGTGAGCAAGAAGCGATCGCTCAGGCGCGGCCGGCGGCGGGCGCGGCGAGGGGAGGCCGGCTTCACCCTGGTCGAGATGCTGGTCGTCATCACCATCATCGGCATGATCATGGCGCTGGTGGGCCCGCGGGTGCTGAACTATCTCAGCGAGTCCAAGGCCAAGGCGGCGAAGATCCAGATCGAGAGCTTTTCGAGCGCGCTCGACCTCTATTATCTCGACGTCGGCCGCTATCCGACCTCCAATGAGGGTCTGACGGGACTGACGCGCACCAACAACCAGGCCGGCTGGAACGGGCCGTATTTGCGCGGCGGCGTGGTGCCGAACGATCCCTGGGGGCATGTCTATGTCTATCGTTCGCCGGGCGCGAGCGCGCCCTACGAGATCATCTCGCTCGGATCGGACGGCCAGGAAGGCGGCAGTGGAACGGCAGCCGACATCGTCAGCGGCGGGCGCTGAGGCTCTTCGCGAGGCACACGGCTTCGCGCTGATCGAGATCCTGTGCGTGCTCGCGATCATCGGGCTGCTCGCGGCGATCATCCTGCCGGCGATCCCGCGCTCGACGACGCGCGCCAGGCTGGAGGCCTATGCGGTCGAGACCGCGGCACTGCTCAAGGCCGACCGCAACGCGGCGCTGCGGCGGCAAGTGCGCGTGGTGACGCAGATCGATGCCGAGGCGCGCGCGATCCGCTCCGGCGTCACCGGGCGGACCATCCGCCTGCCGGGCGACGTGGTCATGCGGGCGACGCTGGCCGCGCGCTGCGCCGATCGCGCGACCGGGCGGTCGATCGATTTTTTTCCGTCGGGCATGTCGTGCGGCGGGACCATCGCGCTGGCGCGGCCCGGCATGGGCTACGAGGTGCGCGTCAACTGGCTGACCGGAGGCGTCGAGATTGTCTCGCAGAAGCTGCTCTGACGCCGCCGGCTTTACCCTGATCGAGGCGCTGGTCGCGCTCGCGATCATCGCGGTCGTGCTCGGCACGATCGGATCGGTCATCGCCACGACGGCAAAGGGCACGCGTTCGATCGACCAGCATCTGGCGCTGGCGGGCACCGCCGAGCGGTTGCTGGCGGACTTGCCGGCGCGCGGGCTGTTGAAGCCCGGCCGGCAGAGCGGCGAACTCGCCGGCAGCCGATGGCGCATCGACGTCGCGCCCATGAATGTCGCGGGCGGCAATCCCGCCACCGATCGCTTCGTGCCGCTGGCGGTCAATCTGCGCCTGCAGCGCGCCGACGGAGCTGCGATCCAGGTCACGACCGTGAAGCTGGTGCCGAGGGCGACGCAATGAAGGGCCCGGCGCGACAACGCCTGCGCCGTGCGCTCGCCAGCGAGGCCGGCTTCACCTTGCTCGAGGTGCTGCTGGCGACGCTGCTCATGACAGTCATCCTGGGCGCGCTGGCGACGGTGACGGCGCAATGGCTGCCGAACTGGAATCGCGGCATCGCCCGCGTGCAGCGGGCCGAGCGCCTCGCGACGGGGTTGGACCGCATTGTCGCCGATCTCTCGGTCGCCGAGCAGATCGCGGTCAACGGCGACGCCAAGGTGCCGCTGTTCGACGGCGCCGAATTGTCGGTGACCTTTCTGCGCACCGCGCTCGGCCCGAGTGCACGACCCGGGCTCGAATTCATCCGTTTCGTCGAGAAGGCCGATGCGCAGGGGCTGGCGCTGGTGCGCGAGCGCGCGCCGTTCCAGCCGATGCCCAGCGACGGGCAGATCCGCTTCGCCGACCAGGTTGTGCTGATCCGTACGCCGTTCCGCGTCAGCTTCGCCTATGCCGGCCCCGACGGGCAGTGGCAGCCGATCTGGCGCGGCCAGCGGGAACTGCCGGATCGGATCCGCATCACCGTGCGCGACGGGGCCAGCGGGCAGGTGCTGGCGGTCTCGGCCGCCGCGGTCCCGCACATCACGGCGCCGGCGGAATGCGCGCGCGCCAAGAACCCGGCGACCTGCGTGGCGCGAGGCCGGCCGCAACAGGCCGAGAAAGAGGAGCAGCAGCTGTGAGCGGCGAGACGCACGGTATCGGCGGACTTCGCGATGGACGCGGCTTCATCGTCGTCGTGGTGTTGTGGATGCTGGCGGCGCTGGCTGCGCTCGCGCTGATCTACCTGACCTACGTCACCAACACGGCGGTCACGGTCGCGGTCAACGCCGACCGGTTGCAGGCCGATGCGCTGATGAAGGCCGGCATCGAGCTCGCTGCCTACCGGCTGACGGCGCGCGACGAGGCGGCACGCCCGACCAGCGGCACCTTCAATGCCCGTGTCGGGGCGGGCCGGGTCAATGTCACATTCCGCTCCGAGGCTGCACGGATCGATCTCAACAGGGCGCCGAAGGCAGTGCTCGCGGGGTTGATGACCGCGCTGGGCGTTTCCGCCGACAATGCACCCGTCTACGCCGACCGGATCCTGGCCTGGCGCTCGTCGATGGAGGCCGGCCTGGAAAATCCGGAAGACTCCTATTACCGCACGCTCGGTGCGCCCTATCTGCCGCGTCATGCGCCGTTTCCGCACAGCGACGAGCTCTGGCTGGTGCGCGGAATCCCGCCTGCCGTCGTCGAGCGTGTGCTGCCCTTCGTCACCGTGTTCAGCAACATGCCGACGGTGAACGTGCTCGACGCCGCGCCGCAGGTCGTGGCGGCGCTGCCGGGCATGACGCCGCAGATCCTGCAGCAGGTTTTGCGCAATCGCGCCGATCCCAACATCGATCCGCGGTCCCTGATCGGGCTCGCCGGCGGCACCGCCGCGACGGTCGAGGGCTCGAAGGCCTACCGGCTCACGGTCGCTGTCGAGGCGCCCTCGCACCGGCTGAGTTCGGCCGAGGTCGTCATCCTGCTTCTCGAAAGCGGCGATGAGCCCTATCGTGTATTGTCGTGGCACAACGCCTTCGACGGCTCCGCCGGAAAGCCTCTGTGAGATGAGCTCGCTCAGTTCCCTTCGCGCCATTCTCGACGCCTGGACCGGCACCGTGGCCGGCTCGGCCGTGGCCGCCTTCGAGCGGGTGGTGTCGCCGCGCGTGGTGCGGCTGGTCGAGGGGGAGAGCGGTGCGTTCGCGCTGGAGGCTGCGAAGTCGGAGAACATTCCGCGGGAGATCGCGTTCGCGGACGGCCGGTTTGCCGGTCCCGATCTCGCGCAGATCGTCCGCGGCAGCCGTGTCGAGATCGTGCTGCGGCCACAGCGCTTCCTGTTCCGTCCACTGGAGCTGCCGGCCCGCGCCGCGGATTTCCTCGACGGCATCGTGCGGGCGCAGATCGACCGGCTGACGCCGTGGAGCGCAAGCGAGGCGGTGTTCGGTTGCAGCCGGCCGTCGGCGCAGGGCAGCGAGAGCATCACCACGCAGATCGCCGCGGCACCGCGCCGGCTGGCGATGGGCTATGTCGAGGCGTTGTCGGGCTTCCATCCGGCGGCGATCGCGATCGCGACCGACGGGCCCGAGGGCGCCCACATCAAGGTGTTCGAGCAGAAGTCGCGCGGCGCCGTCGATCCGGCGCGGCTGAGCCGGACGCTGCAGGCGGTGCTGGCGCTCGCCGCGGTCGCTGCGGTGGTCGGGTCAGTCGCGGCCGGCTATCTGGCCGACAGTCTCAGCGCGCAGGAGAGCGAGCTCGATCGGCAGATCACCCAGCGCCGCGCCGCGCTTCGCGGCAGCGACAGCGGCGAGCGCTCGCCACTGGCGCTGCTGGAGCGGCGCAAATACGAGACGGCGGCGAGCGTGATCGTACTGGAATCGCTCAGCCGGATCTTGCCCGATCATACCTATGTCACCGAGCTGCATCTGGCCGGCAACAAGATCCAGATTGGCGGCATCACGCGCGATGCACCGTCGCTGATCCCCTTGATCGAGCAGTCGCAGCATTTCACCCGCGCGACCTTCTATGCGCCGACGACGCGAAGTTCGTCCGATCCCGGCGAGCGCTTCCATATTGAGGCACAGATCGAGCCGAGGAACGCGCCATGAGCAGCACGATGAGCCGTGCGGGGATCGGCAGCGGCAATGCGGTGTCGCGGGCGCTGGCGGCTTCGCCGCTGATCGCCGTCGTGCTCTACGTCGCGGTGACCGGCGGGCTGTTGCTGATGGCGGGCCTGTCGATTGCGGACGTCATCGCCCACCGCCAGGCGCTGGCGCAGACCTCCGATCTGCTCGATCAGCTGCGCGGCCGCAAGGGCGGTGCGAAGAATGTGGCGACCGCCTCGGCCGAGCATCCCGGCAGGCCGTTCCTGGAAGGGCCGACGGTGACGGTCGCGGGTGCCAATCTGTTGCAGCGGGTCGCGGCTGCCGTCGGCAATGTCGGCGGCTCGGTGCAGTCCTCGCAGGTCGACGTGTCGGGCGCGCAAACCAAGGACGGCTTCGTCGGGCTCGTCGTGAGCTGCGAGCTGGACCAGCCCGCGCTGCAGAAGGTGCTCTACGATCTCGAAGCCGGGATGCCGTTCCTGTTCGTCGATCAGCTCGACGTGCAGGTGCCGCAGACCACCGCGCTGAACGAGGCCGGCACCGGCCGCGTCAGGGTGATTCTGGGTGTCTCCGGCCAGTGGCAGGCAGCGAAATAGGCAGGGTTCGCCCGCTCACCAGCTGTACTTGAACACGCCCTTGCCGGAATAGCTGGTGACGTTGCCGGAGAACTCGCCGTCGAAGGTGCCGGCGATCGAGAAGCCGCTCAGCCATTTCATCTCGGCGCTGGCGCTGAGCAGCGCGGAGTCGGCATCGACCCTGGCGCCGTTCACGACGAACGAGGTGCCGGGCAGGGTCTGGAACAGCGCGGTGACGGCGCGGCTCGGATTGTAGTCGTGCGCCCAGGCGGCGCGGCCGCGCAGCGTCAGTACACCGTTCTGCATCGCATAGGCCTTGTCGGCGCGCAGGCCGAGTTCGGAGCGGGTGTCGGTGAGCGACTGCGAGGCGTAGTTCAGCGCGAACAGTCCGCCACCATTGAGGCTGGCTTCTGAATAGTTCGGCAGGTTGAAGTTCGTCACCTGCGCGGCCGCGTAGGGCGTGATGCCGATCAAGGGCGTTGCGAAACGATAGCCGCCCTCGAAGCGGGCCGAGAAGGTGTCGGCCTTGAAGCGGGCCTGGAGCTGGTCGGCACCGGCGAGTGCCACGGTGCGGTTGGTGGTGACGTCGTGCCAGCCATAGGCGAGCGCGGCCGAGATGTAGGCCGGGCCGAAATTGTGCCGGCCGTAGACGCCGGCCTGGAACAGATCGGCCGAGCCCGAGCCCATCGTGTTGGCGAGCGAGTAATTCAGCCCGCCGCCGCCGAGCGCGAAGCCGACCAGCGTGTCCACCGAAAGCCTGTAGTCGGCGCCGGCCGCGCCACCCCACACCCGCGCGGTGAGATCCTGCGAGCCGACCGCGGCGTTGCCGCCGACGTCCGCCGCGCCGCCATAGCCGGCAGCCCAGACACTCCAGCGGCTGCTCGGCTGCGCGGACAACAGCGAAGGCGCCTTGGTCGCCATTGCATAGGCTTCGCGCTCGCGGGCATTGGCCGGCCGCATCTTGGCGTAGGCGCTCAGATCGTCGCTCTCGGCGAACTGCGCCACGCTGCCCGCCTTGGCGAAGCCGCCCGAGCGGCCGATCACGGTCGGGTCGAGCATCAGGTTGAGGAACTGGCCGTCGGCGTTGATCGCGGACTGGATGATGCCGGTGCCGAGCTCGCCCGAGGCAGTGGTCAGCCCGGCCGGCGACAGCGCGGCGAAGGCGGCCGGGATGCCGCCGGTGGTGTTGAAGAAATTGGTCAGCGTGTTCGCGACGTTCTGCTGGTTGACGTTGAGGCCACCGGCTTGCGCGAAATTGACGTTGACGTTGAGGAAGACGTTGTTGGGATCGTAGCTCAGCGTCGCGCTGACCGTCGGCATGTTGGAGACGACGGCCGCATTGAACGTGGTGCCGCCGAGGCCGCCGGTCGCGTTCAAGATCGTGTACTGCTTCAGGAGCGTGCCCGAGGCGAAGTTCGCGCGCACCGTCGCGCCGCCGAGATCCGCCGCCGCGCCCACGACGTTGGTGCGGCCGGCATTGGTCGCGGAGACCTGCACCAGATAGGTCGAGGCGGCGGTGAAGGTCAGCGGTCCGTTGACCGTCAGCGGGCCGAACGGGCTCGCGGCGCTGCCGGGCGCGAGCGTGCCGCCGTTCACGGCGACGTTGCCGACCGTGCCGCTGCCGGCGAGCGTGCCGCCGGCGGCGACGCTGGTCGGGCTCAGGATCGAGCCGTCCACCACCAGCGTGCCCCCGTTCACATTGGTGGCGCCGGTATAGGTGTTGGCGCCGGACAGCGTCTGCGTGCCGCCGGCCACGGTCAAGCCGCCGCCGAAGCCGGCATCGTCGATGACGCCCGCGAAGGTGCCGTTACCCGCCGTGATCGTCAGCGTGTTGGCGCCGAGATTGACGTTGCCCGAGCCCGCCAGCGACTTGATCGAGGTGCCGGCGGTTAGGTTCTGGATGTCGAAGACGCCGTTGGCAATGACGTTGCTCGACGTCGCGATGCTGCCGTCGCTGCCGCCTAAATTGACGAGGTCGAGCTCGCCGCCGGACGCGATGGTCGTCGTGCCGGTATAGGTGTTAGTGCCGTAGAGCTGCTGCAATGCTCCGTTGGCGATGACGAGGTTGCCCCCGGTGCCGCCGGCGATGCCGCCGTCCTGGATCACGCCGCCGAACGCAGTGCCGCTGCCCGCCGTGAGCGTGAGCGTCTTCGATCCCAGTGCCACGACGCCATTGGTGCCAAACGAGAACAGCTGCGTCACCGGCGCCCCGGACGTCGTCTGCGAAATGTCGAGCGTTGCACCCGCGCCGGAGAATGCGACGTAGAGGGAGTTCGCGATCGATCCGCCGCCCTTCAGCGCCAGCGTCGCGCCGGTGTCGATCTGGGTGACATTGCTGTAGGTGTTCGCGCCGGACAGCGTCTGCGTGCCGCCGCCGACTTCCAGGCCGCCGGTGCCCTGAATGACGCCGGCAAACTCGGTCGAGCCGTTGAAGACGAAGAGCCCCTTGGTGCCGAGATTCACGACGCCGCCCGAATTTCCGGCGAGCGTCGAGATGGAGGTAAAGGAGGGGGTGATCGCGGAAATGTCGAGCGTGGCGTTCACGGTGACGAGGTTGGAGCCCGAGATGATGCCGAAGCCCGACAGCGCCAGCGTTCCGCCCGAGACCGTCGTCGCGCCGCCGTAGTTGTTGCCGCCCGTGAGCGTCAGCGTGCCGGTGCCGACCTTGGTCAGGCTGCCGCCCGCGCCGGAGATCACGCCGTCGACCTGGGTCGAGAGGTTGTTGCTGCCGGTGGTCAGCGTCTTGGCGCCGAGCTCGTAGTTGCCGGCGCCTTCGATCGAGCCCGCGGTCATGCCACTGCTGGTGAGGCCGGAGATGTCGACCGTGCCGCCGGTATTGGTGATGAAGCGGGCGCTGCCGCCGGTCGCCGTGCCGGTGAAGGTCGTGGTGGCGAAGAGCTCGGTGGTGATGGTCGAGCTGCCGGCGGTGGCGGAATTGCCGAACGACAGCGAGCCGCTGTTCGAGATCGTCGAGGTGCCCGCGGTGGACGAGGCATTGAACGCCACGAAGCCGGT
Organism: Bradyrhizobium sp. U531; assembly: GCF_051710265.1. NCBI lineage: Bacteria > Pseudomonadati > Pseudomonadota > Alphaproteobacteria > Hyphomicrobiales > Nitrobacteraceae > Bradyrhizobium > Bradyrhizobium sp. U531. The sequence goes on along the minus strand of NZ_JASVEN010000005.1, from coordinate 54,388 downwards.
CGCAGCGTTGGTGATGGTGGACCCGCCCGCCGAGCTCGTGTCGTTGAAGTTCAACACGACGTTGTTCGTGATCTGCGCAGTACCGGCGTTGCTGCTGCCGTTGAACTCGATGACGCCGTTATTGGTGATCGACGCCGTGCCCGCGGTCGAGGTGTCGTTGAAGCTCATGCCGCCGCCGCTGACGTTGTACGTCACGACATTGCTGCCGCCGCTTGCGCTGCTCGAATTCGTGAACACCATGGTCGAGCTGACGTTGAACGTCTGCGGGTTGGTCGAATTGTTCGAGATGCCGGCGCCGTTCACCACGAAGATGTCGTTGGTGTTGACGGTGTAGGCCTGCGCGTTCGGTGCGGCCGAGAACACCACGGCGCCGATGTTGACGAGACCATTGCTGTCGACGGTGTTCGGGCCGGTGTTGGTGAAGGTGGCGGTGCCGTCGGGCACGTCGGGCGTCGAACTCCAGTTCGTGCCGTCGGTCCACTCGGTCGACGTCGCGCCGGTCCAGGTGCCGTCGACGGCATGAGCTGCGACGATGCCGAGCGCGGTGGTTGCAAGCAAGGTCGCCAGGGAGTGGCGGACCACGGACCGCAGCGAGTGTCCGATCCCTTCACGCGCCATTGTTGGTCGAGCCATCGATCTTCTCAAATCAGCAAAGGAATTGGTCGGAAAACGCGCAACTTGACGCGGGCCGAAGCCCCGCGCGCTTGATAATTCCACGGCGCCGCAATCTCCTGCAATGAACGGCGGTCGATTTGCGCAGGGTTCCTGCCTGTTTTGCTTGCAATTTCAGCGATCGTGGCCATTGGGCAACAATTTCATGCATCGCAACATGGACGCTCGGAAAAACGCGCCGTTCGCCGGCTACGGAGCGGGTTGATGGCGCGGCGTATCGGAACTAGTTTGCTGCGCAAGGCTTGCCGGATGCTGGCGGCCGCAAGGGAACTTCGATGCCCAGCTGGCTGAGAGCGATGGGATTGGCCGCGCTGTGCGCGGTGCATGGCATTGCCGCGACCTCGGCCGCCACGTCCTCGCGCATGGACATCCTGCCCGACGATGCCGCGGGCGGCCCCGCCGAAAGCGTCGAAGTCGGCACGACGCGGCCGTTCGCACGGCCCGCGCAGCAGGCCCCCAACAAGCCCGTCGCCCGCGGCAACCCGCTGTGGTCGGTGCCACTGTCGGCACTGACCGTGACCCAGGAGCGCCCGATCTTTTCGGCCATGCGCCGGCCGCCGCCGCGCGCGGTCGCCGCGTCTCCGATCGAGGAGGTCAATGTGCCGGCACCGCCGAAGCCGGTCGATGCCCCGCCGCCGCTGCTGCTGGTCGGGGCTGTCTTGGGCGAGGGTGACGCTATTGCGATCTTCGTCAACCGCAACGACCAGAAGGTCGTGCGCCTGCGCCAGGGCGAATCGCTCGACGGCTGGTCGCTGACCGATGTTCAGCCGCGAGGGGTGACGCTCAAGCAGGGCGAACGCAACGAGGTGTTGGCGCTTCCGAGGCCGGACGAAACCCCCGCTGCTCCGCCGGTCGGTGCGCCGGCAGGTCCGCCCAATGCTGGCGGTAAGCTGACCATGCCGACCACGACCGACACGTCGTTCGCGCCTTTCGTGCCGCGCTCGACGCCGAAGAACGGCGAGGCGGATGGGCTCTAAGAGCAATCTTCGTAGCACGCCGCACGCTTGTGTTGCCTGTAACCGCCTTAAAACGTGCCTTCAACGTCCTACTCCGATTGCGCCAAATTGGCCGCTTTCATTGCGGAAATTAACTGGCGCTCGTACGCGCCGGGCCGATTGCTTGCCGGGAAGGATGCGGCTTGTCCGACACGCAAATTGACGCGCCCGCTGAAGCTGGCAGTTCGAGCGGTCTTGGTGGCGCAGGTCGCGGCCGCCGGCTGCGTAAGGGCTGGTCGGCGAACCTGGTCCAGATGGTGCTAGGGCTGACCCAGCAACTGCTTCTCCTCCCCGCCTTTCTGCATGTCTGGACCGGTGATCTGCTTGCGGCGTGGCTCGCGATCTATGCGGCCGGCAATCTCGTCGTGGTGGCGGACGCCGGACTGCAACTGCGCGCGATCAACCGCTTCCTTGCGTTCGGGGCCTGCGTCGATTGCAACGGCCGCACGGCGAATTTCTATTCGGCTATGCTGCGGATCTATCTTGCCGTCGTCACGGTGCTGGGTATCCTGTTGTGCGCGGCGATCTACTTTGCGCCGCCGTCAACGGTGCTCGGCTTTGATGCGGCGCCGACCTTCGATACCGCGATGCTGGTGATGACGCTTGGCATGCTCCTTACCTTGCCTGCCAATCTCGCCTCCGGCCTCTATCGTGTGCGTGGCCAGTACGGCCGGACGGTTTGGCTGCAAAACGGCGCACTCCTGCTTGGCCAGATCGCGCAGCTTACGGCGCTCGCGATGTTCGGCAGCCTGCTCGCGGTGGTGACCGCCTTCGTGTCGATGCAGCTGGTGTTCACGATCTTCCTCGCCGCCTTCGACGCGCCGCGACTGTTTCCGTTCCTGCGCCGCGGCGTCAGGCGGCAGGCCGCAATGCCTTCGCTGCGCTGGGGCGCCGGGCAGCTCATTCGTGCGCTGCCGTTTGCTGTCGCCAACATAACCGAGCTTGCGCTGGTCAATGTCCCGGTGCTGTTGGTCTCGGCGCTGGTCACGAACCGCGTCGCCGTGGCGCAGTGGGGCCTAACGCGCGTGATCGCGAGTCTCGTGCGCGGTCTCTGTCTCCAGGTCACGCTGCCAATCGCCGCCGAACTCGGCCATGATTATGCGGTTGGCGACAAGGAGCGGCTGAGCTGGCTTTATGCCCATGGCTCCGTGTTCGTGACCGGTCTTGCCTGCCTGATCGTCGCAGGCCTGCTACCGTTTTGGCCTGATTTCTTCGCGCTGTGGACCCATGGCAGCATTCCTTACGACGAGCCGCTCACGGTGACGATGCTGCTCGGTTCGGCGGTGGTCGCGCCGTCGCTGTTGGCATTGGGCTTTGCCAACCACAGCAATCGCAGTGATTTGCTGCTCCGTACCAAGGGACTGCAGCTCGTCGTCTTCCTCGTGCTGTCCTTCATCCTTATTCCGCGGCTCGGACCGCTCGGCGCGGCGCTCGCCGTCGTCGCAAGCGACATGCTGGTTCAGTTCGGTATGCTCGCGCTGATGGTCATGCGGCAGACCCTGCGTCAGCCCTTCAGGCACGTCGCGTTTCTACTGCTCATGGCCGTCGTCATCGTCACGTCAGGCTGGCTGATCGGCCTCGCCATCATTGCGCTCGTGCCGGGAAGCGGGCCTTTCCATTTTGTCGTGGAGTGCGCGATTTGGCTAGCTGCGATCGGCATGCTCGCCTGCCCGTTGTTGAATGCGACCCTGCGCGAGCGAATGCGGGCGCTGATTCCCACTTAGTGCTCAATGGCAGCAGGTCGGTATTCATTTGCGTCTCCGTTCGGCAGGCGAAGCAGGTTTCCCCAACGCACGACTACGAGCAAGAACTTGGTCTGACCAAGCTCTGTGAGCCTGCTGCCCAGCTCTGCCGGGCAGCTCTTGCAGAATTCAATGCCCACTGGTTCCAATTACGCACGACTGGAAGCGCGGCTAGTCTTTTTAATTCGTCGCACACTGTTGCCGCGGGAAGTAACGCAATCCTTGATTGCCACATTCGAAGATTGACGGAACCCTCGTGTTCGTGACGAGATAGCAGGATACCCACCATGAGTGCGATTAGCGGGACAATTGCTGCCGCCGACACCGTAGCGTCATGTCTTGCGGAAGCCGCGACGTGAGCGATGATGCAGGTTTCCGTATTGACAGCCGCAGCATCCGGCTCTTCGAGCGATCCGGTGGACAAGGTTGATCTTTCAAATCATTCAAAGCATTTTTTGGCACGTGCGCAGAACGACTAGGTTCCCGCCTTCAAGCTGTCGGATCTGCTACAGTCGTTGCAGAACCATAACGACAAAGGTTTCCGGGCGCAGGCGAAATTGAGCGATGGCACGTCGCTGTTCGACCGACCGAGGGGTAGCCAAACTCCATCGAAGTCGGGCTCCATGCGATGAGGGGCCGGATCGAAACATGGCGACCCCACCATCTCCGAGGCGGCTTCCTTAAGAAGTACAAGGATGCGCCGCTGAGCTATGCGGAGGAGCTTGCGCCGGAGCCGCGGCAGGCCCTGAAAGGGTTCCTTGGCAGCGGCACGATCCATTTCAACAAGCGTCAGAAGTTGAATGCCTCAATACTCGCTTGTATACGGGTGGCTCGGATGGCTTGCAGGGCATGATGGTGACCATCATTCGAATCCCGCCGGAGTTGTGAAGGATGCTTTTAACTGGGCCGGGCATATATTTTTCTGGACGAAAGGTCGCAGCGATGTCTGTGTGACATGATGATTGCGGCCGCATTCGGAAATTGACCTCGTTTTCGGCCAAGAAAGTGTCTAGAAATCTAGGGTCAACGCGGCGTCAGCGCCAGCCGGTGCTTCAGCCGTTCCAAATGGCAGGCGAATTGCTGATGGCCGGCCTTGGTTTCCTCAGCAAATCGCGCGAGCCGGAGATGGCCGGCTGCCAACAGCTGCTCGCGCGTGCCGTCGGTGCGGAGGGTGACGATCGCATCAGCGAGTGAGCGCGGATCGTCATAGTCGAACAGGATCGCGGCGTCGCCGACCTGGGCCCTGAAGGCTTCGGGATAGATCACCGGCGTGCCGACCGCCCAGGCTTCCAGCGGCGGAAGATTGGTCGGGCCGAAATAGCTCGGCATCACCAGCGCTGCGGCGCCGCGATAGAGAGCGCCGAGCTCGGCGGACTCGACGAAGCCGATGATGGAGATCTGGTTCGACAGGCCAAAGGTACGGATCGCCGCATTGATCTTGTCGCGGCCGCCGCGGTCCGAACCGCACAGCACCAGCCGTTCGGTGATGCCCCGTTCGCGCAAGCTTGCGAGGGCTGCGAGCAGCGTCATGTGGTTCTTGTGCGGCCAAAACTGCGCCGGATAGAACAGGTAGCCGGGCTCGAGCCGGTACTTCGCCAGCACCGCCGCGTCATCAGCAGCGGCAGGCGCGGACTGGCCGACGTAGGCCGAGGGCGAGAACGGGATGCAGACCGCGCGATCCCGTTCCATGGCGTAGCGGCGCGAGAGGTCGTGGATCAGCTCGGGCGCGTTGACGATCACCACCGCCGCCTTGGTGCTGGCAAGACCAAACAGCATCTCGCGGCGCTCGAACTCGCCGAAGGTCCTCGCTTCCGGAAACTCCGGCGCGTCGCGATGGCAGCCGTCGAAGATCGTGATGATGAAGGGTAGCTCGTAGAGCAGCAAGTGCCGCTTCGAGGTCGAAGTGAAGTGCACGACGTCGATGCCGTCGCGGATCAGCGCGCGTTCGAACGGCGATTTCAGCTTCAGCGCGATCTGGACGAGATCGAACGGCCCGCAATATTTCAGGAACAGGAAGACATAGTCGAGCACGCCGAACTTGCGCAGGCTGGCCGCGACGCCGAACTCCTTCAGGATCTCCAGCGTCTTCGGATAGGGCGAGTACACCACGATCTCGTTGCCGGACTTGGCGGCCCAGTCGCGCAGCCAGAGCAGATCGTTGAGCGGCTGCTGGAAGCCGCCGCCGACCTCGAGCGCCTGTTCCAGCATGACGGCGAGCCGCAGCGGTCTCACGGCGTGCCGCTCTTTCTGGCGACGGCGTAGGCCGCCCAGCTCTTCGTGTGTGGGGCGTCCTGCGTCAGCCACGCGGCTTGAAGCGCGGGCTCGAAGCCGCTCGCGGCAAGCGCCGCGTCGATCTCGAACGGAAACCAGTAGCGCATGTGGTGCGCTTCATCGACGCGACGAATCGTGGCGCGGTCGGTGTCCTCGCAGAACAGCGTGTAGTTCACGGTGACGGTCGCGGCCTGCTCGTCATGGTCGGATTGCGCGATGCGGGTGAGGCGCAGCGGCTTCTGCTCGATCACCTTGACCCGCGTCTCGACGCCCTGCGCGAGCACGGCGCCACCATACCAATAGTCGAAGAAGAACGTGCCATCAGGCTTCAGCGCAGCATGCGCGGTGCGGAACATGGCCGTCAGCGCATCGCGGCTGGTCTGGTAGCTCGCGACATGGAATAGCGACACCACTGCGTCGAAGTCGCGTTCAGGGCCCCTCTCGCAGGCATCGCCCTGCCGGAACGGGATCGATAGTCCGGCCTGTTCGGCGCGCGCCTTGGCGCTCGCGATCATCTCATGGCTGAGGTCGATGCCGGCAACGCTCCACCCCTGTCGTGCGAAGGCGAGCGCGTGCAGGCCGGTGCCGCAGCCGAGATCGAGCAGCCTGCCCGAGGAAACGCCGTGGTCGCGCAGGCGCGCTTCGACGAACGCCGTCTCTGCGCCGTAGTCCTTGTCCTGATAGAGGAGGTCGTACCAGGGCGCGTAGTCGGCGAACACCGTCACGCCAAAATCTCCTTCAGCGCCTGGGCGGAGCGAGCGATCTCGTCGTCGGTCAAGGCAAGTCCGCTCGGCAGGTAAAAACCGCGGCGGGCGATGTATTCCGCGTTCGGATGGCTTTCGTCGAGCATCAGGCCCATCCGGCGCAGCACCGGCTGTTCGTGCATGCACCAGAAGAACGGCCGCGTTCCGATGCCCTTGTCGCCGAGGCGGCGCATCGCTTCCTTGGCATCGAACGGGACGTCGTCGTTCAGCACGATGCCGTAGACCCAATAGATGTTGTCGGCGTAGGAGGTGCGGGCGACCGGGCGGCGGATGCTGTTGAGGCCGCCGAGATGCTCGTCATAGAGCCGGCCGATCCGGCGCTTGAGCTCGACCGTGCGCGGCAGGCGCTCGATCTGGGCGACGCCCAGCGCGGCCTGGAGGTTGGTCATGCGCGCGTTCCAGCCGAGCTCCTCGTGGACGAAGCGCTGCTGCGGCTGGAAGCAGAGATTGCGATAGCCTTGGAGCCGATCGGCGAGCGCATCGTCGTCGGTGAGGATCATGCCGCCTTCACCGGTGGTGACGTGCTTGTTGGGATAGAAGCTGAACGTCGAGACGTCGCCGAAACCGCCGCAGGGCGCACCGCGATAGGTCTGGCCGTGCATCTCGGCCGCGTCCTCGATTACTTTCAGATCGTGCTTGCGGGCGAGCGCGAGGATCGGATCGAGATCGACCGGCAGACCGTAGATGTGAACCAGCATGATCGCCCGCGTGCGCGGCGTGATCGCGGCTTCCACGCCCTCTGCCCTCATGTTCCAGGTCGCGGCGTCGCAGTCGACCCCGACGGGCACGAGGCCGGCTCGCACGATGGCGGCGGCGCAGCTGATGATCGTGAAGGTCGGGATGATGACCTCGGAGCCTTCCTCGAGCCCGAGCGCATGAACGGCGATGTCGAGCGCGACCGAACCGTTGGTCACCGCGATGCCATGGCGCCGTCCCGCGGCCTCGGCCATCGCCTGCTCGAAGCGCTTGATGAACGGTCCCTCCGAGGAGATCCATCCGGTCCGGACGCATTCGGCGAGATAGTCGGCTTCGTTGCCGTCGAGCAGCGGCGTGTTGACGGGAATGAACGGCGCGGTCACTGGCCCGGACCCTTGATCCGGATTTCGGACGGGGAGACTTCGGCGAACCGGGTCTTGTCGTTCTCGCCGGAATAGGGACCCTGCTTGATCTCGAACATCTCGAGCGGTTCGAGCACCTTGAAGCCGTGGGCGCCGCTGCACAACAGGATGATGTCGCCGCCGCCGAGCACGCGGCTTTCGAGATATTCTTCCTCGACGGTGTAGAAGTCGACCTGGAGCTTGCCCTTCTGGATCAGCAGGACTTCCTGGGTGTAGTGCACTTCGCGCGTCACCTTGTTGTGGCGATGCGGCTCGATGCTCTTGCCCTTCGGATGGCTCATATAGGCGAGCTGCTGCGACAGTTCCGGCGACGAAAAGAAGTGAATACCCGGCTCGCGGAACGAGGCGCGCACGATGATCGCGTAGAGCTGGTCGCCGAATCGAACATGTTCGACGTGTTCCATCCTTAGCCTCGACAAAAAATGCTGTAATTAGAGTGACATAGTTGCGCTGCCGTGCACTTTGGCCATTTTGGCCGGGACCGTCAAGGGCGGACCGAACATGACAAACGGCGTGCGCGCGAGCGGGATTTAACCGACGAAAGCCAGGATCTCTTCGATGCGCCGGCGGAAGGTATGGGCGGCAAATGTCCTGGCTTGTCCCGCCGTCGCGATGGACCTGCGCGCCGTGTCGTCTCCGAGATAGCGTTCGATCTGCGCGAGGCAGTCCTCGACCGTGCGCCAGGCCGCGACCTCGCGTTCGGGCTCGAACAGCGTATGCAGATTGTCCTTGAAGTCGGTGAGCAGGAATGCGCCGACGCCCGTCGCTTCGAACAGCCGCGCATTGCCGGCCTCGCGGCCGGCCATGTCGATGTGCGAATTGAGCGTGACGCGCGAGGCGCGCAGGGCTTGATACATCTCCATGCCCCAGACCTCGCCCTGATAGCAGCGATGCAGGGGCGAGGAGGCGGGAAGGGATTGCAGGCCGCTACCGAACAGTTTGAGATCGTAGCGTCGTGCCACCGCTTCGAGCTGCGCGACGCGGAGCTGGTGATCCGCCGAGACCGCGCCGACGAAGGTGACGTCGAAATTCTGCGACGGCGGCGGAGGCAGGATGTCGAGGATGCCGGGCTCGAAAGCGAGATGGACGACCTCGGCGCGTGCGCCGTGGGCGCGGAAGAAATCCACCACCGCGGCCATCTGCGAGATCATGAGGTCGTAGACCGACCAGTCCTCGCCGCGCGAGGGCGAGATGCCGACCTGGCCGACCAGGACCGGGCGGCCGATCTGCTTGATCCGGCGCGCCAGGAGCGTGTCGACGTGAAACAGATCCTGGTTGAGGACGAGATCGGGTTTGAAGTCCTCGATCTGCGCCAGCAGGATATTTTCAGCTTCCGCATCGAGCCGCGGGCTGAGTCCGACCTTGCGCGCGAGCGGCCTCAGCACCGGCTTGAACGGCGCGACCGTGCGTTGCAGCCAGCCGGGAACGGTATCGCGCGCGGCCGGCGCGCCGGGCGGCGGCGGCTCGGTGACGGCAAGGCCATGTTCGCGCGCCCAGGCCGCCCGCATCCAGGGATTGTTGACATGGATGTCGGCGGCGATGTGCCCGAGGCCGGCGAAATTGCGCGAGTAGAAATCTGCGACGCCGAACAGGCTGGCGTTCCGCGCCGCCATCTGCACGGCGTAGGACTCGTTCTCGAGGCCAGGATGGCGCCGGTAGAGCCAGGAGAGAAAGCGCGGATAGTCGGCGTTGAGGATCAGGATGCGCACGGGGTCACGGCTTCGGTTCGAACAGGCTGCGGGGCGTCACGTACCAGAGCAGGACCAGGATCGCGGTGACATGGGTGAGCATGGTGACCGGGCGCGGCACGTTGCCGGGGGCACGGCCCGCAGAGTGGTATCGGCTATGGCCATAAACGCCAATAGCGCTGATTTAGGTAATAAAATACCGTTAAAATCCGTGGGGTTCGTGCTGGGACGATTTTCCAGCCAGCGCGGGTTCGTATAGAAGCCGCTTGGAATGCGCGGGAGCGCCTCTCGTTCGGAGCAGGTTGATGAAGGTCGTAATTCTTGCGGGAGGTCTGGGAACCCGAATTGCCGAAGAGACCAGCACGCGGCCGAAGCCGATGGTCGAGATCGGCGGCCGTCCCATCCTCTGGCACATCATGAAGATCTACAGCCATTACGGCTTCAATGATTTCGTGATCTGTCTCGGTTACCGCGGCTACATGATCAAGGAGTACTTCGCGAACTACTTCCTGCACATGTCCGACGTGACCTTTCATATGGCCGAAAACCGCATGGAGGTGCATCGCGAAACCGCCGAGCCGTGGCGGGTCACTCTGGTCGACACCGGCGAGGAGACCCAGACCGGCGGCCGTCTGAAGCGGGTGCTGCCCTATGTCGCGGACGAGCCATTCTTTGCCCTGACCTATGGCGACGGCGTCGCCGACATCGACCTCGCCGCCGAGATCGCCTTCCACAAGGCGCATGGGCGGAGGGCCACCGTCTCGGTGGTGCGGCCCGCAAAACGGTTCGGCGCAGTTGCGATCGAAGGCGACCGGGTGGTCAATTTCGAGGAGAAGCCCAACGACGATGGCGGCTGGATCAATGGCGGCTTCTTCCTGCTGTCGCCGTCGGTTGGCGAGCTGATCGCGGGCGAAAAGACGATCTGGGAGCGCGAGCCGATGGAGCAGCTCGTGCGCGGCGACGATTTGCGCGCCTATGTGCATCCCGGCTTCTGGCACCCGATGGATTCACTGCGCGATCGCAACTTCCTCGAGGCCGAGTGGGCGGGCAACCGCGCCAAATGGAGGGTCTGGTGACGGATCCGGCATTCTGGCGCGGCAAGAAGGTCTTCCTGACCGGGCATACCGGCTTCAAGGGCGCTTGGGCCTCGCTGCTGCTGCGTCGCCTCGGGGCCAGCGTCTACGGCTACGCCCTGCCGCCGACGCATCAATCCGCGCTGTTCGTGACGGCACGCATCGCCGACGACATCAAGCATCGCATTGCCGACATCCGTGATCTCTCGGCCTTGCGCGCCGCGATGGCGGAGGCGGACCCCGACATCGTCATCCATATGGCCGCGCAGGCGCTGGTGCGCCCGTCCTATGAGGAGCCGGTCGAGACGTTTGCGGCGAACGTGATGGGCACGGTGCACGTGCTGGAGGCGGCACGGCATCTGCGCTCGCTTCAGGCGATGCTGATCGTCACCACCGACAAATGCTACGAGAACAACGGCACCGGCGAGGCCTTCCGCGAGAGCGACCGTCTCGGCGGCGACGATCCCTACAGCAACAGCAAGGCCTGCGCCGAGCTCGTGACGCACTCCTATCGCCGCAGCTTCTTCAACGCGAAGGGCGCGGCGCGTGTCGCGACCGCGCGCGCGGGCAACGTCTTCGGCGGCGGCGATTTTGCGCGCGCCCGTCTAGTGCCTGACGCAATGCAGGCGTTCCTTGCGGGCGAGGCCTTGCGCATCCGCAATCCCAATTCGGTGCGGCCCTGGCAGCACGCGCTCGATCCGGTGCTCGGCTATCTCACGTTGGTCGAGCGGCTCGCGGGCGATGATCATTTCGTCGGCGGCTGGAATTTCGGGCCCGATGCGGCAAGCGAAGTGCCGGTCGGGACCGTGGTCGAGCATCTGATCGCGCTGTGGGGCGACGGCGCACGCTGGACGGTGGATGCCGGCCCGCATCCGCACGAGGCCGCCTATCTCAGGCTCGACTGCGCCAAGGCGCGTGGCGAGCTCGGCTGGACGCCGCGGCTCGATCTGGCCCAGGGTCTGCGTCTCACCGTCGACTGGTACCAGGCGCTGCGCGAGGGCCGGGACCTGCGCAAAATCTCGCTCGACCAGCTCGATCAGGTCGTCGGCGCGTCGTCGAGGACGGTCGCGTGATGTGACGGCTCGCGGCGGCCGGGGCCGAAGAAAGCGGACCGCCGCGTCTCGACCGGTCTTGCGGTGGCGCGAATGCGCAGGAGATCCTTGCGGACCGCGAGACAAGATTTGAGCAGGACGACGAGCGCGAGGATGGCGCGCTCGATATCGGACGCGAGACCGGTTCGGCCCGACCCCGCCGTTTGCGCCTTCACCGACGCATTGAATCAGCCTTGCTGCTCCCATCAGCACGGGCTTTTCCGACCGTGACAGGCACTCTTCTTCCGAAGAGCGGCGGATGCAGCTCGGCCATCGCTGTTCAGAGCCCCACAAAGGCCGGCCGCGAACAGGTATATTCTCATGATTTCCCTACGCCGAAACCGAGATCTGGCTTCCACCCATGGTCCGTATAATTACGGAATTCGATACATGGCAGGCATTATGACCAAGGTGGCGCCGCGACCGCTAAAATTAAACCGAACGTATACCTCTGAGGCTAGAATGAGCATTCTGCGCCTAACGTCGAGCGTGCCTAGCCGCTCTGGAGAGTCCAATGGCCACCGCAGTCACGATCAGCAAGTCCAATAACAGCGATATCGACGGTATGCTGTCAGGCTACAAATGGTCGGGCACCATCACCTACAGCTTTCCGGACGCGCCTGGCGACTACGCGAACCCGTACACGGGAGGCGACAGCGAGCCGACGACCTCAGGCTTTGCTTCAGCGCCCAGCCAGATGCAGGCCGCGATCAACTACGCGATCGGGTTGATCCTTGGCTATACCAACGCCAGCATCCAGTACGCAGGGACCAACGGCGCCGACATCATGATCGCGCAGTCGCCGTCGGCCAATCCGACCTCCTATGCCTATTACCCCGGCAACTATGCATCCGGCGGCGATGTGTGGTTTGGAACGCAGTATAACTATTCGCTGGCCCAGCTCGGTAACTACTATTTCACGACCGCGTTGCACGAACTCGGTCATGCCCTTGGCCTCAAGCACAGTCAGGAAACTGGCGGCGTCGCTAACGTCGCAGTTCCCACGGCCCACGACGACAGCGAATATACCGTCATGAGCTATCGCAGCTATGTCGGTGCTTCGACCACGAGCGGGTACACCAACGAGGCGTATGGATATCCGCAGACTTACATGGCCAACGATATCCTCGCGCTACAAACGATGTACGGCGCGAACTACACGACCCAGAGTGGCAGCACGGTCTACAGCTGGAACCCGACCACGGGGCAGGAGTTCATCAACGGCGTCGGACAGCTCGCGCCGGGCGGTGGCGCCGGAGGCTCGGCCAACCGCATCTACGAGACGGTGTGGGACGGCGGCGGTGTCGATACCTACGATCTGTCGAACTACACGACGAACCTGAGCATCAATCTCAATCCCGGTGCGTCGTCACTGTTCTCGTCGGTGCAACTGGCCAATCTCGGCAACGGCCATTCCGCCTCGGGCAACGTCTACAACGCCTATCTCTACAACAACGACGCGCGCTCCTACATCGACAACGCCACCGGCGGGTCCGGCAATGACACGATCATCGGGAATGTCATCGCCAACGCACTCAACGGCGGCTCCGGCAACGATACGATCACTGGCGGCGGCGGCAACGACACCATTATTGGCGGCGCCGGTACCGATACGGCGGTGTATTCGGGCAATAGGGCGAACTATTCTATTTCGTTCAATGCGAGCACGCAGACGTTCACCGTCACGGATTTGCGTGGCGCCTCGCCCGATGGCCAGGATACCGACACGGGCATTGAGTACCTTCAATTCGCGGATGGCACGGTCGCCAGCTCGTCGTTGATCCCCGTCACGATAGAAGCAATGGGCACGACTGCGCTCGTCCAGTCGGGCGGCCTCTATAATCTTAACCCGGTTGGTGGCGGCACAGGGCCAACGCTGAAATATCAGGGCGCGGCTTATGTGGCCGGGCAGTTTGGCAGCTGGACTCCGATCGGAGTTGAGCAGATCGGCTCCGGCTATCAGGTGGCCTGGAAGGTGATTGGCGTCAATAACTATTCAGTGTGGAGCACCGATAGCGACGGCAACTACATCTCCAACGTGATCGGTGGCGTCTCTGGCTCAAGTGCTTCGTTGGCGTCATTCGAAAGCGCTTTTCACCAAGACCTGAATGGGGACGGCATCATTGGTTCACCACCGAGCACGGTGATTGAGTCCTTCGGATCAACAGAGTTGGTCAAGGTGGGTTCTAATTTCTATTTTGGCGACGTCAGCAGCGGCAGCGTAGGCCCGGAGTTGACATACAACGGTTCGCCATTCGTGGACGGGCAGGCGGGCGGATGGACCCCGATCGGCGTCGAGCAGGTCGGCTCCGGCTATCAGGTCGCTTGGAAAGTGGGCGGCGCTGACAACTATTCGGTGTGGAGCACCGACAGCAATGGCAATTACATTTCTAACCTGATCGGCGGCGTGTCGGGCTCAAGCGCCTCGTTGGTGTCATTCGAGAGCGGTTTTCATCAGGACTTGAACGGAGACGGAGTAATTGGAGCGGCGGCAGCACCGACGGCGGTGATCGAATCTTTCGGTTCGACCAAGCTGGTCCAGGTCGGCAGTAATTTCTATCTCGACAACATTAGTAGCGGCGCGGGCCCAGAACTGAAATACAACGGTTCTCCGTTTGTGGCGGGCCAGGCGGGCGGTTGGCGTCCTATCGGGGTCGAGCAGGTCGGCTCCGGATATCAGGTAGCGTGGAAAGTGGACGGCGCCGATAACTACTCGGTATGGAGCACCGACAGCAATGGCAACTACATTTCCAACTTGATCGGTGGTGTGTCAGGGACGAGCGCTTCGTTGGTGTCCTTCGAGAGCAGTTTTCATCAAGACTTAAACGGAGACGGGGTCATTGGTGCGTCGCCAGCACCGACGGCGGGGATCGAAGCTTTTGGTTCGAACAAGCTGGCCTCTGCCAAGTTCTATTTCGGCGACCTTGGAAATGGCGGCGCTGGCCCGGAACTGAAGCATGATGGTTTGCCATCCGCGGACGGTCAGGCGGGCAACCTGATTGGTGGGGTGCTGGGCTCAATAGCTTCGTTGGCCGCTTTAGAGAGCAATTTCCATCAAGACCTGGACGGGGACGGTGTTATTGGAGCTCACCCCGGGGCAGTCTTGAATGGGGAGCAGCATTCGGGGTTCTTTTTCTAGTTGACCGTCGTTCGCGTCCTGCGTTCATGAACCGGAACGTCTTGGTGCGCTCGACCCGAGCGACGACAAAATCGCGGCAGCAGGGGGGGTCGCGCCACGCGATCGCCATTCACCTTGCCGTCGATAGTGCGGTGTCCATCTTCTGGATCGCCTGAGCAGCAAGGATTGCGCCATTCGTTGTCAGATGACCGTAGTCCCAGGTGACCAGATCGCTGGTTGAGCCTGGAATTTTGGTGAGGCAACCTTCGTCGTTGCAAAACAGCTTGATCAGGGAAATGTACCGCGTCCCGTTCTCTCTGGCGACGCGTTCAATTCCGTTCTCGATGGCAAGTGTCTTGCTGAGGTCAATTTGCAAGCGGCCCGGCAACATATCCGACCTGTGCTGCAGCCAAGATTGCAGCAGGCGCGAGGGAAGGCTCGGATCGAATCTCGGAGCAGGCCCAAGGACGAGTATTTCGGCTACGCCGGCTGCCCTTATCTTCGCGATCGTGTCCTCAAGCATAGCTACATATGCTGAGCCGGTCTTCCAATCGTTCGGATAATTCTGCCAGGCACCAAATAAGATGACAGTCTGGGCAGGATGTTTCCGAATTAGCTCGAAGACCGCCGCATTGCCGTCGCGACATCCCGACGACGCGGGTTCGCCAAGTCCGAGCAGGGGCGCGCAACCATTCCGCGTGAGTTGCGAAATACGGTCCGCACCGAAGACCTCTCGAAGACCTGGCGAGAGTCGCGCAGCATGCGAGTCTCCCCAGATCACGATGGAGTCGCTTCGATTTGTATTCAGGCATACCGGCAGCAGCTTGGAAGTATCCTCCTCATTTCCGAGCCAGCACCCTGGATTGTAGGCATCCGTCTTGAAATCATAGCGCTCGTAGGCGAGGGCGGCTTGCAATGCGTCGGGTAGCCGGCCGGGGACTCCATGCGCAAATGCAATTGAAAAGCCGGCCAGTCCGACAACGGCAAGCGAGGCGACAGCGCCCCGCGCGAGAGGCGAAAGTCGAAGATGCTTCTTGAGCGGCACTTCGACCGCCAGGTAAGTCAGGATTGCAAGGCAGATGCTTGCGACCAAACACGCCGATGCCTGCCACAGCGCCAGTGTAGTTCCATTCTTGATGTAGGCGAAAACCAGGATCGGCCAATGCCATAAATAGAGCGGGTAGCTGATCCTGCCCAGGAAAACCATCAAGCCGCTACCCAGCGTCCGCATCGCAAATCTCGATGTTGCGCCGAAACCGATCGCAAGCATCGATCCGGCAACGACCACCAGCGCGAACTTGTTCGGCCAAGCCGCTTCGCCGCCGCCAAAGAAGGCGACGAGCGCGATCATCGCCAACCCCGCGATGAGACCGATTGTAGAGTTGGCAGGCTTGGCGCTTCCCGTTTTCATCACCGCCAACACGCCCCCCGCCGACAATTCCCAAGCCCGCGCAAGCGGCGAGTAGAAAGCTGCAGAGGTGTGGCCGAAATGGCTGAGACTCCAGCAGTGCAGAAGTGACAGCAGAGTAATGGCGAGAAGCATCCATTCCATTCGGAGACGGAATCTTACGCCGACAAGCATCAATACCGGCCAGACCAGATAGAACTGTTCTTCGACCCCGAGCGACCAGAGGTGCAGGAGCGGCTTTGTCGATGCGGCAAGATCGAAATAGCCCGTTTCAGACCAGAACAGCACGTTGGGTAGGAATAAGGCTGCGGCGGCCACTTGTTTCCCGAGCGCTTCGAAAAGACTGGGCGTCAAAAAGACCCAGCCGAAGCTCAGCGCGGTCGTGGTCACTAACAGCAACGCCGGAAACAGACGACGCGCCCTGCGCGCGTAAAAGCCCGCAAACGAAAAGTCATTTGCGAGAATGATGCCCGTGATCAAGAATCCAGAAATGACAAAGAAGACGTCAACTCCGACAAAACCGGCGGGGACAACTTCCGGAAAGGCATGAAAACCAAGGACCAGGAATACGGCGACCGCGCGTAACCCATCGATGTCGGGACGGTATATCGTCATAATCTCAACGTTGCTGCTGCCGATTCTTATAGCCCTAACATGCGTGGCGACGATAGGGGCACGGAGAAGCGTGGCCTGTACTTGACCACCGGTCCTGTCGCGAGAAACGCTGGTTTCACCGGGGTGGCGAAGATATTTGCAATGTCGCGGACTTCACTTATAAGGCGACCTACTTCCCCTCCCCGATTTGGAACTGTAGATGGCGCGTACAATCAAAGGCTGTGAGGTGTGCGGCGGATCCGAACTCAAGGATGTTCTGGATCTTGGACGCCATCCGCTGTGCGACGATCTCGTGCCGGTCGGGAATCCGGCGATTCCTGAAACATATCCGATAGATATCGTATTCTGTCCGACCTGCAAGACGGCGCACCAGGCGTATCAGGTTCCGAAACGGACGTTGTTTCCGAGTACGTACCACTACAGGGCACGGCACACCGCAGACGTGATGAACGGAATGCGACAGTTGGTGGAGCGATGCGAAAAGCAGGTCGGCTCACTGAAAGATCTGTTGGTGCTCGACGTGGGGTGCAATGACGGCAGCCTGTTGTCGATCTTCAGGGAACGAGGCGCGAGAACCGTTGGCGTAGAGCCGACCGGCGCCGCCGCAGACGCGAAGCAGGCCGGCCACACGGTTTATCAGGACTACTTCGCGCCTTCGCTGGCTGAAAAGATTGCGGCGAGCGGTGGTCTGCCTGATATCATCACGTTCACAAATGTTTTCGCGCATATCGAGGATCTGCGCAGCGTTCTCTCGGCCGTCGGCGCGTTGATGGGGCCGAACACGCTGCTGGTCATCGAGAACCACTATCTCGGCTCCGTGCTCGATCGCTATCAATTCGATACGTTCTATCACGAGCATCCGCGCACCTATAGCCTGACGTCCTTCCGGTACATCGCCAAATCGCTTCAGGCGCGGATCGAGGCGCTGGAGTTCCCGGCACGCTATGGCGGCAACATCCGCGTCATGATGCGGCGAGGCGACGGTGAGGAGCAGGCTGCTCCCGAACTCGCCAAGATGGACGCCGCGGAAGGCGGCTTCGAGCAGCGCCTGCTCGACATGGCGAAGCGGATACCTGCGTGGCAGAAGAGCAAGCGCGCCGAAATCGAAGCGGCTGTTTCTCGCCATGGCCCACTCGTCGGCAAGGCCTTTCCGGGTCGTGCGGCGATCCTGGTGAAGTTGCTCGATCTCGATCAGTCCATCCTGCAAGGGGTCTACGAGAAGCCGGGCTCGATGAAGATCGGAAACTACATCCCGGGCACCCGCATCCCGATTCTTTCCGACAACGATTTCGACAAGCGCCCGAACCGGGATGTGCCGCTTCTCAATCTGGCCTGGCACATCTCCGGTGAAATTCACGGGTACATGCGCAAGCAGGGATATGACGGCCAGATCATCGATCTATTTTCGCCAGAGGAGTTTGAGCGGGCCTAGTGCTGCGCGCGACGGGAATGGCTTTGATGGCTGAAACGACGTCAGGAGAGAACGCCGAATCCGCGAACGGGAGACCTGAGTCCTCGAGCAGGCCTCTCATCTCGATCATCGTTCCCGTGTTCAATGAAGAAGACAACGTCGACCGCACATATGCGGAGCTGAAGCGGGTTACGGGAGAGCTGAAGGATTATCAGTTCGAGTTTCTGTTTACCGACAATCACTCCACCGATACCACCTTCAAGAAGCTCTCCGGCATTGCCGCCCTCGATCCGGCCGTGCGGGTCGCCCGCTTTGCAAGGAATTTCGGTTTTCAGCAGTCCGTTCTGACCGGCTATCGGTTGGCGCGCGGAGCGGCGGCAATCCAGATCGACGCGGATCTTCAGGATCCGCCATCGATGTTCGCTCCCTTCCTGCAGAAATGGCGCGAGGGTTTCGACGTCGTGGTCGGCGTGCGGAGAAGCCGGAAAGAGAGCCTGCTCCTGCGGCGCGCCAGGCGGACCTATTACCGCTTCATGCGGCGGATTGGCGGGCCTCATCTCATTCCGGATGGCGGCGATTTCCGGCTGATCGACCGATCCGTGATCGAGCGGCTCCGTCCGATTCACGAGCCGCATATGTATCTGCGCGGTCTCATCTCCTCGCTCGCCAGACGCCAGACCGGCATTCCCTTCGACCGCGCCGCGCGGTTGCACAACGAAAGCAAGTTTCGATTTGGAAGCCTGGTGCGCCTCGCCATGGACGGCATCATCGCGCACTCAAGCCTGCCTTTGCGGGTGTCGTTTTATATCGGCCTGGTGATCGCGCTGGCCGCCGTCTTGCTTGCGAGCTTTTATCTCATAGTCAGGTTGTTTTCTCACCAGGTCGTTCCGCCGGGATTTACGACCACACAGATTCTCATTCTGTTCGGGATAGGGTTGAATAGCCTTTTCCTCGGTGTGCTGGGTATCTATGTCGGGCGAATTTACGATCAGGTTCGCATGCGGCCGCCGACGATCATTTCGGACCTGATCAATTTCAATGAACAAATCGACAGCGTCGAACGGAATCTGCTCCGATGAACGGCACCGGCGCCACATCCGGCTTATTCGCACTGGTCACGTCATCCTCCATGCGCCTTATCCTGCGCTTTGGCGTGTCGGGCTTGACGACCACGCTCGCGTACTTCGTGCTCACGAATGTGTTCGTGCTCTCGCGCATGATGACGTCGGTCCTCTCGTCGGTGTGCGCGTACGTCATATCGGTCGCCATCTCGTACCTGATGCAGAGTCGCTTAACCTTTCGGGTCAATGGCGATTCCCTTGATCAGGTTGTGCGCTTTATGGTCATGTCCCTTGCTGGGCTCGTGGTTTCCTGGTGCGTGATGGCGCTGACCGTCGACATGCTGCATTGGCCCTACCTGACCGGTGCGATCGGCGTTTGCGTGACCATACCCGCGCTGAATTTCTTCCTGATGCGCGGCTGGGTGTTTGGCACCCGCGGCAGCCGCGAGCGTATTGTTGCGACTGGAGAGTCGGAATGAGCGAACAGAAGAATCCTCAAGTGACGCAGGAACAGGTCGCGGCGGATTTCGACAACGTCGCCGGCGACTACGAGGAAAAAATCAATTCGGCACTTGCCTTTGCCGGGCGTGAGCACTCGTTCTACATCGACGTCAAGCGCGAGCACATCTTGCGGCTCGGCAGAGAGCATTTTTCTGATCTGACAGAGCTGGATGTTCTGGACCTTGGCTGCGGGCTCGGCGCGTATCATTCCGGCCTGGAAGGCAAGTTCCGCGAACTGCATGGCATCGACGTGTCGGCGCAAAGCGTCGAGCTCGCAGCGGCGCGGCATCCTTTCGTGCACTATTCGACATTTGACGGAGTGCGGCTGCCTTATCGCGATGAGCAATTCTCCATCGTGTTCACCGTCTGCGTCATGCACCATGTGCCGCCGCCGCAATGGACGCAGTTCGTCGCGGACATGTATCGCGTGACGAAGCCCGGCGGGCTGGTGCTCGTGTTCGAGCACAATCCCTATAACCCGGCGACCCAGTACATCGTGAAGACCTGCGACATCGACAAGGACGCGGTGTTGTTGCGGCCCGGGACGCTGCGGCGGATGTTCGCGGACGCCGGCTTTGCCGAGGTCGAAACCAAGACGATCATTTCGGTGCCGCCGGCCGGCCCATACCTCAGCCGCCTCGACTCGTTTTTGGGGTATCTTCCGTTCGGCGCCCAATATTACCTCAGCGGCGTGAAACCGTCGTCCTGAAGCGGGAGGAACGCACCTGACCGCGATCGCTTTGGAGCTGGCTGACTTCTGGCGCGCGGCGGCCTTGCCTATTCCGCTTGTGATCGTCGGCGGCGGTCGTTGGGGCCGGACCTGGCTTTCGGTCGTCGTCGCCGCGCGCGGCTCTGCGGAAGGCGTCGTCTTGGCTGCCCGCAGCCGGCCCGACGAGGTGCTGACATGGGCCGCTGCGCGCGCCGAGCTTGCAGGCCTGACGGTCGTGTCGACGGTTGCCGAGGCCATGCTTGTCGATCGGCAGCCGCAAGCGGCGATCATATCGAGCCGGCCACGCGATCATGTACGCGACGGAATGGACGCGCTCGGCCATGGTCTGCACATTCTTGTCGAAAAGCCGATCGGTGTCGATCCGGAAAGCGGCCGGACGCTTGTGGCTGCAACCCAGCAGATGAAGCGTATTCTCGTGGTGGGCACGGAATTCGCCTACCTTCCAGCCTTCCATCAATTGTCCGAGGAACTCGTCGGCGCCGGTACCGCGGATATGACGCTGATATGGGAAGACGTCGAAAACGAAGTGCGACATGGTGCGACAAAGACCCGGCACGAGGAGACAGGGTTGCTGTACGACCTGTTGCCCCATGCCTTTTCGATCTTCGGGGTCTTTGTCCCAAACGCCGGGCTTCGGATTGGCGCAGCACTGGAGAGCCCGGATGGTCGTCAGGGACGCATCGAATTCCGCGACGATCGGGGAGGGCGCCACGAATTTTGCTGTCACACCAAGGCAAAGGCGCGTCGAAGGTTTCTGGATATCCGGACCAAATCCGGTCATGCGTCGGTCGACTTCAGTGGCGTCCACGGGCTGATGACGATCAACAGCCAGCCGCACGCGCTTGATCAGCGCATGTTGGCGATGGAGAGCACCTTGCGACTTGAGCTTGGAGCGTTCTTGTCTCAGGTAACGGGTGCGACAGACGCGGCGTTTCTGGAGTGGGACGTTTCGGGCTTGCTAGCGGTGCAGGAGGACCTGAAACGGGCGCTCGCAACGGCCGGGACTTGATTGGTGCTCCGCTCCACGGCTTGCGGTCCATGGATGCAGGTGTGCTAAGTTCGGTGAAAGGGCCTATGCACGAGGCGATCCCGCAGAAAAGGCGAACTGAGCGGCAGTTTACATTCGCCTCCAACGCTCTTGCCTTCAACTGAAAGTCGACGTGACAAAGAACTGTCCATTGCCTTACGCTTGGTCCCGAGCTGACCTGCTGGCAGCCGGCCTGGTAGCGACCTTCGTCGGAATCCTGGGGCTCTGGCCGCATCTGCAATTCGCCGGAGAGATTGGCGAGTTTCGATATTTTCAGGGTGCCTATGACGAGGACACTTATGTTCTGAGCTGGTTGCTGGGAACGCTGAGGTCGACGCGCGCGCTGTCCGGCTTTGCGCTCGTTACCATCTATCGCATCTGCGCATCCTCACTGGACGCGACGCTGGCCGCATCGGATTTCGTCTTTCCATTCCTTGCGAGCTGCGCAGCATATTTCGCTGTCAGTCAGGTGGTATCCCGCCGATCCGCAAGGATTTTGGCGGCCCTGATGCTCGTTTTCGCGAATGATCTGTTTTCTCTGGGCAATCTGATTCTTTGGACATCGGGCCAGTTCAATATTTCGCGGTTTTCCCAGATCGTAGGGTTGGTTCACCCCAAGCTTGTCCCGTCCTATGAGACGAGCTTTCTCGCAGTTTTCAGGACGCCGGAGCCGCAGGTGAGCTTTGTGCTCATGTTCCTGACTCTCGGGCTTCTCGCGCGATTCGCCGTCGTCATCGGAATTCGAGAACGGGCAGCTCTTGCGGCAGCGGTCATCACCATCGCTCTGCTTCCGATCGGGTACACCTTCGTGACGCTTCCGGTGGCGGCTATTGCCGGCGGATTCCTGCTGGTGCAGGGGTATTTCCGGCAGATCTCGGCGATCCCGATTGCAGTCGGGCTGCTGGGAGCCGCATTGGTGTCGCTCAGCGCCGTTTATTGGGATCACAATGGCGGTCAGACAACGACGGGGATGCTCGCCGGCCTTACCTACCCAACGCGTCTGCCGATCATAACGCCTGCCGTCATCGGCAGCCTCACCTTCAGCGTCGCCTTTGGTATCTGGATGATCTTGCGAGGATGCAGGGAGCCATTGGCGTTCCTGGCCTTCGGTTGTCTGGTGATGCCCCTGGTGTTGAGCAATCAGCAGATCGTAACCGGAGTGATGTTCAGTGCGAGGGATTGGGAACGCACGGTCAGCTATCCGGTACTTCTGTTCGGCGTTGTCACGGCCCTTTCCGTCACGGCGCCGTCCTACACCACGCGCCTGTCGATTCCTGCACCGGTGTTGTGGATATGTTCGGCCCTCATTGCTGTCGTCGTTGTGCAGGCGGAGAAGACCTCGTTCTTGGCATGGCGGGCCAACAACCTGGAGTCCATCGCCATTCTCCGCGCATTGCAGGCTGTCGACGCCAATACCGCGAGCCAGGCGAGCCTGGTACTGGATAACGCGGGCATTGCGCCGATGCTGCAGGTCAGAACGAACAACCGTTACAACGTCGTTCTGACTTTCTACCGGGTTGCCATGGACTTCATTCCGAACATGGCGCCGGAGGCCAAGAGCGCCGATCCCAGCCGTTACGAGAATGAGCTCTTCGAGCACTGGTTCCGAACAGATGCGAGCCCCGAGATGGCAGAGAAGTTGCTGGGCGCAGAAATCCAGCAACGGGCTGGACCAAATCTGAGCTACCTGTTCAGCTTTCGCGATGCATGGTATCCGGCAAGCGACAACCGCAAGGTGCGTCAGGCAGAACTCGAGCAAAGTGTCGCTCCTATCATCGAACGCTATCGGGGTTATCTCTCGTCTCCTGCACGGTGCAAGGTTTTTGAACGTCCCGCACTGCTGGTGCGAACGCGACCGCCGCGCGAGATCACGCCTGGGCCGCGTATCGACAATCAGTACGTTGCGGAAGGCAGCGCGGGAGGCGTTACCGCCTACGTCTATCGTCAAAGCAGCCGTGAGCCAGAGTGCGGCGCTAGTCACGACTAATATTCCGAACGGAGAGGGCCGGATCGTTGCGCGAGCTTATTGAACGACTGGATCGCATTCAGGTCGTGCTGCTTTTGGCGGCTCTGGTGCTATTTTCCGTTCCGAGCTTTGTTCTTTCCTTGAGCAAGGCCGGCAAGCTCGAGCATTCCTGGTCCTCCGCCGCCGTTTGGGTGAAAAGCGCCGATTGCGCGCGAACAACGAAGGCCATCCTGGCGATTTGTCAGGGAGACCGTCTCTTACCTATCGCGGACGTCTCAGCCGGTGACGATCCGGGGCTGCCTCTTGTTTTGGATCTCTATGCGGCCCTCAGCGGTGCGGTCGTAACCGACACTGACGTTTCGCGAGTGAATACCATCTTGAACTATATCGGGATTGTAAGTCTGGCAGGTCTGCTTTTTCGTCTGCGTTTGCCGTTTCTCTCGTTTCTCGTCCTGACAGTCGGAACCGTGATTGCCAATATACTTCATTCGCTTGGGCCGCATCCAGGGCACCTTGGTGTCGCCTGTCTGGTCGCATTGCTGCCGTTGGCGATTCTCGGAATTTCAGCCAGCGGCCCGTCGCGCTCAAGTTGGTGGCTATGGATGATCGCCGGTCTGTTTGGTCTCGCTGTCGGAATGGTCTTCCGCGAGGCGATCGGGCTTATGGCGGTTTTGATTGCGCTTCTTGCCCTTGGCGTCAGTTTTTTTTGTTCTCTCATGAAGATGCGGCTTGTGGGGCTGGCCCACCTCGCCGTTGCCACTGCAACAGTTCTGACGATCTGGGCGCCTTACTCCATCCTTCGCGCTCGCGATGCTGTCTTCGATATCGCGCCGTCCAGCCGGATGGAGCAGCACGGGGCGTGGCACAATCTGTATATCGGGCTGGGGGTCGTCGAGAACCCGTTCGGAATCGTGTGGAACGATGACGACGGAATACGAGCCGTCAAGGAGGCAAGCCCCACAACGATCTATCTGTCGACTGAATATTATTCGATACTGAAGCGCAAATATTTCGAAATTGTCCTTCACCACCCGATCGAAGTGGCCGCGATCTATCTGAAGAAGGTGATGAAGGCGCTCGCCACCTATAATATGATCTACCTCCTCATAGTCGTCTCTGCAGTCTTCGCTTGGGCGCGGCGGTCACTTGTGCGCACCTCTCCAGGCTGGTCGCCCTACGACGCAGTATTCGCCGTGAGCGCCGTATTTGTTGCCGCCTTTCTCGGGCAAGCGGGCCTTTTTCATTACACGGAACTCTATCTTGCTCCGGTCAAGATTTTTCTTCTCTTGCTGTCTGGCGTCGCGTTTGAGCTTCTTTTGGCTCTAGCAAGAGCCGGCCAATGCCTCCCGGCGAGCCGGCCAGGCTAGACAGTAATGAAAATTCTTCTGGTGTCACCGATTTCGCCATACCGAACCGAGCTTGATCCAGTCTAATGCAATCGTTGGAAACCCGGTCCTTCAAGCATCAATGCATGATTCGAAGGTACCGAATCTTCGCCTGAGCCCTCCAACAGCTTGCCGGGGCGAGTTCCATCTCGTCAGCGGACACCCCAAGCTTCCATCTTTTGGTAGTAAAATATTACCGCGACGACCATGCTTCATTGTTTGCAGGGCTACCGAACTGCGTTCGAGGGGTCACGTACCAAAGCAAGAACAGAAGCCAGAGGCCGTGGGTCAGCGTCAGTGTCGAGAATGGTACGTTCGTAATGACCTGTGGCATGATAGCCGCAGATATCAGGATGAAACGGGTCGACAGGCCTGCCGAGAGCCGGTTGCCCAAGCCGATGACCAACCCGCAGGCGAACGTCGCGAGTGGGGCTGCCCAAAGACCGACGGATGCGATCCCCTCCGTGGCAAACAGGGAAGCGTTGAGAAAGCCTAGGGGGTAGTTGCTGTTCATCTCCACGGAGAGTGGTTGTTTCAGTGCGCAGGCTATGAAGGGCTTCACTAGCCAAATCTGGCAGAAATGGGTCAGTTCGTGCTGGGCGAAGTACTCGTTGTAGACATCCATGGCCACCGACGGAACGGCCAGCATTCGAGCATTAACGATATCGAAATAGCGCCTAATCGGTTCACCGATTGTGCTGATGAGAAGCACGCCTATCAGAACCGGCAGAAACAGGGACATGATCGTCGCGACCCGTCCGCGCAACATCGAAAGCAGCGTCATGCAAAGCAGCCATGCTGGCGTGAACAGCGCGATTTTGCTCAGTGTGCTCGGATAAAATGAGATCGAGATGGCCAGTATCGCCACTGCCAGCCAGTATCTGCGTCGCAGAGCGAAGCATGCGTAGGCGAACGGCAGTAGCACGGTCATGGTCGACGAAATGGCGTAGTTCAGTGCGGTGGGAAATTGCAACTCGCTGCGATATCGGTAGATGTCCTTGATCGCGACGACGCGGAAGCCGTATGTGGCCGCTGCTATCGACGTCGCGAGACAGAACGCGACGATGACGTAGAGGATGCGTTCGAAGCTGCGCTCCGAGATCTCGATGGGGCGGCCGATCCAGGAAGTGATGAGCAGGGCAGGCAGCAGGAAGGTCAGGCAAGACAAGCCCGCGGAGATACCTGCAGCGACATGATCGTACTGAAGCTTCGAGAACGAGTTCAGCCAGAGAAAGCCGGCCACCATGGTGAATAGGTAGAACCCGCAGAGATAACCGAAGCTGAAGCGCGCAAACACGAAGAGCGGTGCAATAAGGCAGAAGATCGCGGTCGCCGCTATCGCGTTTGCGAGGCCCGCAGGGTCGTACATCACATATTCCGATCGATAGAACGGATACGACATGCGAAGTGAGGCGGCGCAGATGACGAGATGAAGACTGATCAGGAGTGCGAGCAGCAGCGGCTGCTTTGGCTCCCGATCGAACAAGGCTGCAAGCCCGCGATGCACGACATTGACGGACTTGGCCATTACTCCTGATCTCACTTGAACAACCCCCAACACCGTACCCTGAGAACAGGTGTAGTTCAACGCACAGAGGTGGATCAAGCTGGTCTGCTCAAGGCGTCGACAGCAGCCGCACAAAGTTGCTGATACTCAGCGGGGATCGCGGCGGTCGTGACCTGCCAAGCAGCATGGCTTATTTAGTTGGTCCCGGCGCGCATCACGATGTCCGAGCAATAGCGGGTAGACTCGAGCGCTTGCGTCCAGCTGCTCGTTCGACAGGTTGATATGGCGTCCCGCCCGCACCAACTATGGTGTGAGGCAGCCGTTCAAGGAGCGCTCTCGCGCGTGGGATGCTCAAGATGTCGTCCCAATGCCCCCGTTCAACGCTTCTCGCAGCACTTCTCAGCGGCCCGGGTGCCCGGCAAGCACACGGACGGCATTGGTGGCGCTTTGGCGGGCCGACGAGGTTGCTATATTCTGTCGCGGTACGCGGGCCGGATGGCAGCCAGTCGTTCAATCCAGTCTTCGGAGTTCCGGCAAAGTCGCGGGAACTAAATGCCCTTGCACTGCGGCGCGCGAACCGCAGACTCCCTGGGAGCTGGTCTTGACGCTGTATTGCTTGTATAGCCTGACCCCAAATGTCCAACCCATCCACGAAACTGATGCGTCCTGACCTCTCCGCAAGACCCAAGCTGATCGTCATGAGCTTCCATCCCGTGACGAGATCGTTTGCCGATCGAATCACGGAGGTCTGCGGACCGGTGGACAGCTACTATGACGCGGCGAACCTGCGCAAATTGTCGCCCGTCGCCGCGCTTCGGCAATTGCGCAGTCTCCGTGC
The DNA here is from genome assembly GCF_051710265.1 of Bradyrhizobium sp. U531. Taxonomy (NCBI): domain Bacteria; kingdom Pseudomonadati; phylum Pseudomonadota; class Alphaproteobacteria; order Hyphomicrobiales; family Nitrobacteraceae; genus Bradyrhizobium; species Bradyrhizobium sp. U531. The sequence goes on along the minus strand of NZ_JASVEN010000005.1, from coordinate 27,407 downwards.
CGAAAAGCTGGTCATCGCTCTGGAAAGCGAGGTCTCGACGGCGCTGATTGCGCCGCTCTCGATCGCGGCTTCATTGACCCGGGTAGGCTCACTTGCGGTTGTCTGGCCCGATTTGCGGGTCGAGGCTCTCGGGCGGCTTGGCGGGCTGCAGAACTTGCTGCAGCTCGGCGTTGACACACTATCGTCCCGCCGTGCTCTTGCCCGGCGTTTGCGCGAGGGAGAGGCGATGAGACGGTTGCCAATGCCCCGTCAGGTCCCACCCAGCCGCGGTGCGCGGATTCTCTATCTCGATGCCAACATCTCGCTTGGTGCGGCCGTCGGCGGCTCGGTCGGTCACACGGCGGGCGTCATCGGAGGATTTCTCGACAACGCCTTCGAGGTGGATTACGCAAGTCTCAAGTCGCTGCCTACGCATCGCGCGGGCGCGCGCTGGCTGAAGCTGCAGCCCGATTCGCTGCTTGCGATGCCGGCAGAGCTGAATTTCTATCCGTATGCGGAGGCGATTGGGAAGACGATAGCTCCGCTGCATAGCTCCAATCCATGGTCGTTCATCTATCAACGATTTTCTCTGCACGATTTCACCGGGCCTTACCTGGGGCGCCGCTTGAACGTCCCGGTCGTCGTCGAATTCAACGGGTCCGAGGCCTGGGCGTCCGCGAATTGGGGGACGCGGCTTCGCCTGCACGGGGCCGCAGAGAGGGCGGAATCAGTCGCGCTGGAAGCTGCGGATTTGATCGTCACCGTTTCGGATGAGCTGGGGGATGAACTGACGCGGAGAGGAATTCCCGATAGCAGGATTCTCGTCTATCCCAACTGTGTCGATCCGGCCGCCTTTGATTCCACGAGATTCTCGGCGGACGATCTCGCCGAGCTGAAGCGGCACCATGGCATCCCGAAAGATGCGCTGGTCGCTGGGTTCATCGGAACGTTCGGGCAGTGGCACGGCATCGAGTTTCTCGCCGAATGCATCAGTGACCTCGCGCGCAACGATGCCGCATGGCTCGAGCGGAGCAAGTTGCATTTCATGCTGGTGGGCGACGGTCTGAAGATGCCCGAGGTGCGTCGGCTGGTCGGACCACCCGAGGTTGCACGCTTTGTCACGCTGACCGGCCTGGTGGCGCAACCGGAGGCGCCCCGATATCTGGCCTGCGCGGACCTGCTGCTCTCGCCTCACGCGCCGAACGCGGACGGCTCCGGATTCTTCGGATCGCCGACCAAATTGTTCGAGTATATGGCGATGGAAAAGCCGATCGTCGCGTCGGCGCTCGGCCAGATCGAGGATGTCATCGCCGGACGCGGCGCCACGCGGCTGGGGGCGTTGCCGGCGGGGGCGGGGGCGCCTTGCGGATTCCTTTACGAGCCGGGCAATGCGCAGGCCTTCAAGGACACGTTGCGGCGGGTCGTGGACGACATGCCGGCGGCAGCCGGGGTGGCGAGGACGGCCCGCGTCGAGGTCCTGAATCGCTATACCTGGAAGCGGCATGTCGATGCTATTCTCGCCGCGATGGCCCGTAACGGGTTGCTCGCGCGCCGGCCGGATCGCGACGCGGCATGATCTCGTCTCCGAACCAAGGGGATTGTTCTGAATGTGCGGAATAGTGGGTTTGCTATCCTACGGCGACGCCGGCAGGGTCGATCGTAGCGTCGTGGACCGTATGCGCGACGCGATGGCGCATCGCGGGCCGGACGGCGGAGACGGCTGGGTTTCGGACGACCGCAGAATCGGGCTCGGCCACCGCCGTCTCTCGATCGTCGACCTCAACGTCGCCGCGACGCAGCCGATGCGCAACGAGGACGGCGCCGTCATCATCACCTTCAACGGTGAAATCTACAATCACGCCAAGCTCAGGCCCGAGCTCGTCGCCCGCGGGCACAAGTTTCGCACCGATCACAGCGACACCGAGGTGCTGGTCCACGGCTACGAGGAGTGGGGACTCGACGGCCTGCTCGAGCGGATCGAAGGCGATTACGCGTTCGGGATCTGGGACGAGCGCAAGGGGCTGCTGTCGCTGGCGCGGGACCGCATCGGCGTCAAGCCGCTCTATTTCGCCCGGATCAAGGGGTGCTTCGCCTTCGCCTCGGAGATGAAGGCGCTGGTCGAGCATCCCGACTTCGTGCGCGAGATCGACACCGCCGCGATGTATCATTACCTGTCGTTCCTGACGACGCCGGCGCCGCTGACGATGATGCGCGGCATCTACAAGCTGCCGGCCGGATGCAGCATGACGATCGATCGTTCCGGCAAGGCGACGATTTCGCGATACTGGGACGCGGTGCCCGGACGCGGCATCGACCCGGGCGAGACCGCCAATCTTTCGGCGGCTGCGCTCGAGGAGTTCTACGTCAGCGGCATTCGCGACCGGCTCCGCGCCAGCGTGGAGAAGCGGATGATGTCGGACGTGCCGATGGGCGTGTTCCTGTCGGGAGGCGTCGATTCATCCACCAACGTGGCGTTGATGAGCGAATTCTCCAGCCGCCCGGTCGAGACCTTCACGATCGGATTCAGCGACTACAAGCATCTGAACGAATACGAGCAGGCCAATCAGATCGCGCGTCAGTTCGGCACCAATCATCATGAGATTGGGATCAGCAAGAAGGACATGATCAACTACCTGCCGCAGATGTTGCACTCGCAGGACGAGCCGATCGCCGACTGGGTCTGCATCCCGCTCTATTTCGTCTCCAAGCTCGCGCACGACAACGGCATGAAGGTGGTCCAGGTCGGCGAAGGCTCGGACGAGCAGTTTTGCGGCTATTCGGGCTACATGACGTACCTGAAGATGTATCACAAATACTGGGCGCCATTCCGCAAGTACCTGCCGCAGCCGGCGCAGCGCCTGGCGGCGGGCACCGCCAATCTGCTTTCGGGGATTCATCCGAAGCTGCCGGTCTATGCCGACGTCATCGATCGCGCGGCCCGAAGCCGCGAGCATTTCTGGTCCGGTGCGATGGTGTTCCCCGACCTGATGAAGAGCCAACTCGTTGAATCCGCCGCCATCGCAGCCGCCAACGACGATCACCCGGATGCGGCGGGGTTGCTCGATCCCGAATATCTGAAGCTCGACAGCTTCAACATCGTCCGCAGTTTCATGGATCCTCTGGATGCCAAGTTTCCCAACCTTGATCCGCTGACGCGCATGATCCACAGCGAGTTTAGGCTGCGCTTGCCCGAGCTGCTGCTGATGCGGGTCGACAAGATCGGCATGTCGGAATCGCTGGAAGCGCGCGTCCCCTTCCTCGACCACAAGCTCGTCGAGTTCTCGATGGACATTCCCGAGGAATGGAAGACCAAGGGTGGCGAGCCGAAATATCTTCTGAAGAAGGCCGTCGAGGGCCTGATCCCCGACAACATCATCTATCGGAAGAAGATGGGCTTCGGCGCACCGATGAGTGACTGGATGCGCAGCGATTTCGGCCGTGCGGTCCGGACGTCGGTGTTCTCTTCCGGGTTGATGCGGCGCGGCTTCCTGAATGCCTCCTATATTGAGAAGCTGTTCGACTGGCACTTCACGGGGCGGACCGATACCAGCCTGTATCTCTGGGCGATCTACAATCTGACCGCCTGGTATGATCTGTGGATCGATCGCAAGGCAGTCGATACGTCGCAGTTGTCCGATGCGGTTGCTTGACGCGGCGCGCCGCGCCAGGAGGATTCTCGGCAAATCTCCGGCCTACGTTGCCAGCCGCGCCTGGCAGGAGGGGGAGCGCGAGCTCGACCGCTGGCTTGCGCCGATGCGGGAGCGAAGCCTCTCACGCGGGCGGCTGCTTGCGATGGCGCGGGCCTCCTCCATTGATGAATTGTGGACACGGCTGCGCCAGCGCCCGTATCCGGCCTGGACTTCGGCGATGGATCCCACCGCGCTCGACCGCGTCGAGCCCGGCGAGAGCGCGCGGATTCGCGACGCCGCCCGCCTTGCTTGCGCACGAACGGTCGACCTGCTTGGGACTGGACCGGTCGTGCTCGGCAGTCCGATCGACTGGGCCCGCGATTACCGGGTGGCGATGGGGTGGCCGGGAGGCTTCGCGCGATCGATCGATTACGTGAACCGCGATCGTCCCAGCGACGTCAAGGTGCCCTGGGAGATTTCGCGGTTGCAATGGCTGATCCCGGCGGGACAGGCCTACCTTCTGGACGCCGACGAGCAATATGCCGTCGCCGCCCGCGATATCCTGCAGGAGTGGATAGACGGCAATCCGCTCGGCTACACTGTGAACTGGTCCTGCACGATGGAAGCCGCGATGCGGCTCTTTGCCTGGACTTGGCTGTTTCATGTCTTCGCGAACAGCCCCTCGTGGCGCGACGAGGACTTTCGTGCGAAGTTTCTGGCCTGCCTTTACCTCCACGGCGACTTCACGCTCAGGCACATCGAGAAAGCAGATGTCAACGGCAACCACTACACCGCGGATCTTGCTGGCCTGGTGATGGCCGGCCATTTTTTCGGCGACGTTGGGAATGCCGGTCGCTGGCAGGATGTCGGCTGGCGCGGGCTGCAAGAGGAAATCGAAAAGCAGGTCTTCGCCGACGGGGTCGATTTCGAGGCGTCGGTGCCCTATCACCGGCTGGTCTGCGAGCTCTTCCTGTGGCCGGCACTGTTCCGCAAGGCCTGTGGCGCCAGCCTGTCGGACAGTTACGTCCAGCGGCTGCGCGCGATGGCGCGATTTGCCGCGGCCTATTCGCGTCGCGACGGCACCAGCCCGCTATGGGGCGATGCCGACGACGCAAGAGCCCTGCCATTCGGCGGACAGAAACTAGGCGACCATCGCTATCTGGTCAGCCTGATCGTGCTCGCATTCGGCGATACCGATCTGGTGGCGCAAGCAGAGGGGCCTCGCTCCGAACTCGTCTGGGTGGTCGGGCCCGAACGAGCGGCATCATTCGCGCCAGCCGCTCGCTCGCCGGCGTCGTCCATGGCCTTCCCGGACGGCGGTGCCTACGTCATGCGCGCCGGGGATCATCACGTGTTCATCGATTGCGGCCCGGTTGGCCTCGCCGGCCGTGGCGGCCACGGACACAACGACGCGCTGTCGTTCGAAGCCTGGCTCGCCGGCGTGCCAGTCGTCATCGACCGCGGCTCGTTCGTCTATACGGCCTCGTTCGAGAAGCGAAACGAGTTTCGTTCGACCTCGTCCCACAACACGCCGGGACTCGATGGTGCGGAGATGAACCGCTTCGATCCTGGCAATCTCTGGAACCTCCAGAACGATGCGCAGGCCGAATGCACGACCTGGCGGACCGGCGACGAGCAGGACCTGTTTGCGGGCAGGCACCAGGGCTACCGACGCCTCGGCGTCGACGTTACGCGCGAAATCAGCCTTGACAGGCGATCGGGCCGGCTTGAGATCGTCGATACCATTGATGGCCAGGGCGAGCACGAGATCGCCGTACCCTTGCATCTGGCGCCTTCCGTCAGTGTCGACCGCAGCGGAGCTGCGATCCGCCTTTCCTCAGCGGGACGCCTGTTCTCCCTGTCGGCATCCGATGACGGCTGGGAACTGACGATCGAGCCCACGTCGATCTCGCCGAGCTACGGCGTTGTCGAGCCGTCCCACCGGCTGGTGTGGCGGAGGCAGGGAGCCTTGCCGGCGAAGCTGGCGGTAACGATCCAGCCGGACGGGAACGATACCTCGTGCCCTCCCTGATCCATACCTACGCCGAGATGCTGCTGGCGCGAGGCCTCGCAATCCTCGGCTCGTTCGGTGTGGCGATCATGACCGCTCGCATGCTCGGTCCCGTCGAGCGCGGGCGCTATTACTACATCGTGACGCTTGCCGCGATTGCCCTGCAGATTGCCTCCCTCGGCATCCAGTCGAGCAACACCTATCTGATTGCGCGGACACCGTCGCTACTCGCGCAGGCCATGGCCAACTCGCTGTGGCTTGCGGTCCTGGCCGGTCTTGCGGCCGCGGGGGGCGTCCTCGCATTCGATCTGGCGATCGGCGGTCTCGAGCAGAGCTTCATGTTCGTCGCCATCGTGATGGCTCTGACACCGTCGCTGCTCCTGTTCCTCTATCTGTCCAACATCGCGGTCGCTCTCAATCGCCCCCGGACGTTCAACGGTCTGATCATCCTCAATGGTGTCGCTGCCATCGGTGCGGCGCTGTTTGCCTCCTGGCTTGCTCCGCAACTCGGGGGATTTCTCGTTGCTGCGGTCGTCGCATCGTTCGTCGCCTGCATCGTCGCCTGGGCTGTCCTGGCGAAGGGCGTCGACATTCCGTGGCGTTTCGACTTCGGGCTGTTCCGGGACGGTATCGCATTTGCGCTGCGGGCTCATGTCGCTACTCTGCTGGGATTCGTCATGGGTCGCATGAGCGTCATGGTGCTCAGGGAATTCGGCGAGTTTGCGGATATCGGTTACTGGTCGATCGCGGCACAGATTGCCGACGCGTTGCTGATCCTGCCCTCGACGATCGGCCTTCTGCTGTTTCCCGCGCTCGTGCGTGCCAGAGGTCCGGCGCGCATGCAGCAGTACAAAGTCGCGCTGCTACAGATCACCTTGCTGATGGCGCTGGTCTGCATGGCCAGCGCCGTGGTGGCGAACCCGATCGTCACGATCATTTTCGGGAAAGCGTACGAGCCGGCCGTGGCCATCATTCTCCCGCTGCTTCCCGGTGTATTCTTCATCGGCGTCGCCTCCGCAGCCTCCCAGTTTCTGTCGGCGAGCGGATTTCCCTGGTCGCAGGTCATGGCCTGGCTCTGCGGGGCGAGCCTGCAGGCCGTGCTCTCGGTTGCGCTGTTCGGACAGTTCGGTGCCGTTGGTCTGGCGTGGATTCAGAGCGCGAGTGCCGGATTCGTCTGTGTCTGGCTGCTTCTCAACAGCTTCAGGTCTGGCCTTTCTGCCGATCCCTGACGCAACGATTTGACGCGGAGCACGTCGTCGCCGTCCTGCTTTCCGGATGACCTGCAAAGCAGGCGCCCCACTCCGACGGGAGCCGCGCCGCGAGCAACCTAGTCCGACGGACGGATCGCTTCGATCATGAGATAGAGGCCAAGCTGGCGCGCAACAGCAAGCAGGAGCTTTCGCGGCCAAAGGCGCCGGGCGATCGACAGCAGACTTCCGCGATGACGCTGGCCCGTTGCGCCGGAGAGCAAGTCACCCGGGCTCAGCTCGACCTGCATCTTGGCCACCCGCAAGCCGCTGGCTTCGACGATCGCGGCTGTCTCCCTTGTCGAGTAGGCCTTGGTGCCGGGGCTCTCAAGATGGTTCGCATAGATCGAGGCAAGGCTCGACGACAAGCGTCCATAGCGAAGCCAGAGCATGAGGCCGACGATCGACCATTTGTGGTAGATCATGATCCGCGCGGTGCCCCCGGGCTTCAGCACCCGTGCAACTTCCTTGAACGCCTGCGTTGTATCGGCGCTGTGGTGCAGAACGCCCCAGCTGTAGACGATATCAAACGTCGCATCCGGAAAGGGAAGCCGTTCGCCGTCGGCCACCTGGAGCTCGGACTCAAGGTGGGCGAGGGCGAGACGTTCGCGTGTCAGGTCGACGGCGCGCGGGGTCAAGTCGATGCCGCAAAGGCGAGCGGGCCCGCTGCGCGCCCATTGTTCATGGTCCGCACCCATGCCAACGCCGATTTCGAGCACGGCTTGCTGGTGCCCCTCTTCGAAGCGGGCGAAGGGCTTGATGAAGGGCTCGAGCTCGTACCTCGTCTCGCGCTGGCTGGAGAAGCGCTTTGAAGCGTCGACGCCGACGGCATAGGCGGTCTCGCCGCAGGCCGCCTCGTTCCAGAAATCGCGGACAACTCGATTGTTCATGGGAGCGCTCTCATCATGGCGCAACTGTATCCCCGCCACGAGCCTGGCACAAGAAAGGCCACCAGCGACCTGCTGGCTTGGCGGAGTTCCGAAGCCTCCGCGCCGGCAGCCCCGGGGACCGTCGGCCTTCGAGATCGATCGGTAAGCCACAGGCGCGCTGTCTCCCGCCGGCCGCGCTATTGAACTCGGCGCCGGAAATGCTATCAGCGCAGGGCGAAATCAAGCCGGAATGTGGAATGTTTGGGAAACTATGGGAGGATCCCGCGCGCCTCGTCCGTACGGTGCGCCATTTGCGTTCCGAACAGATCGTCAATCGCATCAAACGGCGAATTTTTCCGCCCAGAATCTCGCATGGACCCGCGCCCGTTTTTCGCATGCCGACCGTGACATGGCGGAACGCTGCCGGACGGCCGGTCAGCATGCTGTCCCCCCGGCGCTTCCGGATTCTTGGGCAGGTGGCGGAGCTGCGGGACGGTGCCGGCTGGAACAATCCGGCAATGCCGAAGCTGTGGTTGTACAACCTGCACTATTTCGACGATTTGCGCGCCGAGGCCTGCGAGGCTCGTGCTTCATGGCATCGCGACCTGATCGACGCCTGGATCGCCGAAAATCGTCCCATGACGGGAAACGGCTGGGAGCCGTATCCGGTATCGCTGCGCATCGTGAACTGGGTCGCATGGGCGCTTTCGGGCAATGACCTGGGCTCTGCCGCACGCGACAGTCTGGCAACGCAGGCGCGCGCGCTGAACGCGTCGCTCGAGTATCATTTGCTGGGCAACCATCTGCTCGCGAACGCGAAGGCTCTTGTGTTCGCGGGTTGCTATTTCTCGGGAGCCGAAGCCGACCGATGGCGGCGCACTGGCCTCGATCTGCTGCAACGGGAGTGGCGTGAACAGGTGCTTTCGGACGGCGGCCACTTTGAACTCAGTCCGATGTATCACGCCATCCTGCTCGAGGATGTGCTGGATCTCATTCAGCTTTCGAGGATCTACCCGCAGGAGCTTGCTGAAGCGGCGTCGCAGTGGCCGATGCTGGCCGCGCGCATGCTGGCGTGGCTTGGTGAAATGGTCCATCCGGACGGGGAGATCGCCTTCTTCAATGACGCAGCGTTCGGCATCGCGAGGACGCGAGGGGAGCTTGCCGACTATGCAGCGTCGTTGAACGTCGCACGAAGCGCGGGCGAGGGGGCAGGTCGTTTGCTGGCTGACAGCGGTTACGTGCGGCTGTGCTCCGGTCCCTGGCTCGCGATCGTCGATGCGGCTGAAGTCGGTCCGTCCTACCTGCCTGGACATGCACACGCGGACACGCTCTCGCTCGAAGTGTCGTTTGACGGTCAGCGCCTGATCACCAACTCCGGAACGTCGTCCTATGCCCACGATGCTATTCGCGACGAAGAGCGATCGACTGGCGCGCACGCGACCGTCGAGATTGATGGAGAAAATTCCACCGAAGTGTGGGCGAGCTTCCGCGTCGGGCGGCGTGCGCATCCGCTTGGCAGATCGGTATCTGCGACCGGTGAAATCCAGTCGGCTTCTGCGAGCCACGACGGGTATCGCTGGCTGCCCGGCCACCCCGTCCATTATCGCAGCGTGACGGTGTCTCCGACTTCGCTGGTCATTCGGGATCGTGTCACGGGCGACGGAAACCACGCGATCGTCGGTCGCTTTCCGCTGCACCCCCTGGTCGGTCGCGTTCTTCCGGACGGGCCGGGTTGGTCAATCGAGTTGCCGGGCGGACAGCGAATTCGTGTGTCAGCCAGCGGAGCGTCGCAATTCTCGCTGAACGAAGGGTACTATGCTCCGAGCTTTGGCCAGCGAATCTTGCGACCGGTCCTCGCATGGCGCTATACGGGGGGGCTACCGATGGACGTCGAAACCCGGTTCGAGCTCTGATTTGCGCATACTTTTCGTCACTGATCACTATCCCCCCGAGGCGAGTGCAGCGTCCATCCGCTGCAGCACGCACGCGAAGCGTTGGATCGAGCGGGGGCATCAGGTCACGATGCTGACCAATTTTCCGAATTACCCGGATGGCAAGGTGTTCGGCGGCTATCGGCAATCGCTCTACAAGCGCGAGATGTACGAAACCGTGGACGTCCTGCGCATACCTACGCTGGTATTTCCGAATCGTGGTTCCATCCTGCGAATACTCGACTATTTGAGCTTCGTCGTGACGGCGAGCCTTGCGTCGGCCTTCGTTGCGCGGCCCGACGTCGTCATTGCGACGTCGCCGCACATCTTTGCCGCGATCGCTGGTTGGATCGTGAGCCGGGTTCACCGCAGACCGTTCGTGTTCGAAGTGCGCGATCTTTGGCCGGACTCGATTGTCGCCGTCGGCGCCATGAAGGAAGGGCGGGTGGTGAATTTTGTCCGGCGTGTGGAGCGCTTTCTCTATAGACGCTCGGATCTCATCGTTACGGTCACTCACGCGACCCGCGATGTGCTGGTGGCGCGGGGAATCGACGCCGACAAGATCGTCGTCATCACCAACGGCGCAGACACCGCGAAGCTCGCCCCTGGGGGCGCGCCAACGTCGTTGCGCCAGAAGCTCGGAGTCGAGAACAAGGTCGTCTTTTCGTACATAGGCACTGTCGGCATGGCGCACGGGTTGCAGCTCATCCTGGACGCGGCAGACGCGTGTCTGAGCCGCGTTCCCGAGGCTCAATTTATCATCGTCGGATCCGGTGCGGAGCGCGAGGAGCTGCAGCAACAGGCCGAACGCCGGGGACTGCGGAACGTGGTGTTTGTCGGTCGCGTTTCGCACGACGAGACGATCGACTATTGGCGTCTGAGCGACGTCACGCTGGTCTTGCTGAAAAACACCCCGCTGTTCAGGACGGTGTTGCCATCGAAAGTCTTCGAGGCCCTGGCGACCGGCACACCGATCATAACCAATGTGCTCGGTGAGCTGGAACGTCTGTTGGAGCCGCTGGGCGCCGCGGAGATCATCGAGCCGGATAGTGTCGAAGCATTGGTGGACGCCATTGGCGAACTCGCAGGGGATCCGGCGCGCCGGCATTTGCTTGCAGCTAACGCCGCTACCGGGGGCAAGCGCTACGAGCGCAGGGCGCTGGCCGACAGCATGCTGGAAGCCCTGCAACGGCTGTGCCCCGGGAAACCCGAAGAATCGGGCCGGTCGGATCGCGGTCTCGCTCAAGACGGGACGAACTAGCTGGGCAAGTCGCCGCAAAATGCTTCCAACTATCTGGAATTTAACAACTTTTTGGAGTGGCCAATTCCCGGCGTTTCGCCGGGTTCCCCTCTCATTTGAGTTTGTATATTTCAGCGCGACTGGTTACACAGCGCCGCCGGGGCTCCCCGGGTGAGCGTGAGCGGACAGCAAACCCGAAGATGCGAAAAGTCATTGCAATATTTGGAACGCGTCCGGAGGCCATCAAGATGGCGCCGGTCGTGACTGAGCTGCGGCGCAGCCAGAGCCTCGATCTGCGGGTCTGTGTGACAGGTCAGCATCGGGGCATGCTCGATCAGGTGCTGGATCTCTTCGCAATCAAGCCCGACCACGACCTCAACCTGATGTCGCCGAACCAGGCGTTGGACCAACTTACGGCCAAGCTTCTCGTAGGAATCGGACAGGTGCTGGATCAGGAGAAGCCGAACCTGGTCCTGGTCCACGGCGACACCTCGACCACGCTCGCCGGTTCGCTGGCTGCGTTCTATCGCAGGCTGGCCGTGGGGCATGTGGAAGCGGGTCTGCGATCCGGCTCGTTGTCCGCGCCCTGGCCGGAAGAGATGAACCGCCGGGTCACAACTCTTGCGACCCGGTTTCACTTCGCGCCAACCGAGCGGTCGCGGCAGAATCTCCTCGCTGAAGCGGTCGATCCTTCGCACATCCATCTGACCGGTAACACCGTCATCGATGCGCTGATGGAGACGGTGGAGCGGCTGAGGAGTTCGCCCTCGGCCGGCGCGGAATTGCGCGGACGGTTCAGCTACCTCGATCCCGATCTTCCTCTGATCCTCGTGACCGGACATCGGCGGGAGAACTTCGGTGACGGGTTCGAAAATATCTGCAATGCGCTGCTTGACATTGTCACACGGCACGACGTGCAGATCGTCTATCCTGTCCACCCCAATCCCAACGTCCTGGCGCCGGTCCAGCGCCTGCTCGGAGCCCAGAAGCGGATTCACTTGATCGCTCCTCTGGACTACGAACCGTTCGTCCATCTGATGGAGCGTTCGCGTCTCATCATCACCGACTCCGGCGGCGTGCAGGAAGAGGCGCCGTCGTTGGGCAAGCCGGTCCTGGTGATGCGCGAAACCACCGAGCGTCCCGAGGCTGTCGACGCCGGGACCGTGATTCTCGTGGGCACGTCCCGCGAGCGAATTGTCGAAGAGACGACCAGGTTGTTGACCGACCGCGATCACTACGAGCGGATGGCGCAATCGATTAATCCTTACGGCGACGGCGTCGCCGCAAAGCGAATTCGCAAGGTGATCGAGGATCAACTGTGAGCGACGTAAAGCTAAAAACGATTTGTGTCGTCGGGCTCGGCTATATCGGGCTCCCAACCGCGGTCGTACTCGCCTCGCGGGGTGTGTCGATCGTGGGTGTCGACGTCAGCGAGGCGGTCGTCGCCAAGATCAACCGCGGCCAGGTCCACATCGTGGAGCCCGACCTCGACGCGGTGACCGCGCGCGCGGTTCAGGTCGGAAAGTTGCGCGCGGCCACGAAGCCCGCACCGGCGGATGCCTTCATCATTGCCGTGCCCACGCCATTCCATAATGGAAAGGCGGACCTCAGCTATGTCGAGGCCGCCGCGGCATCCATCGCGCCGGTCCTGAAGAGCGGCGATCTCGTCGTGCTGGAATCGACCTCCCCGCCGGGCACGACGGAACGGATGGCAGCTCAGCTTGCGGCGTTGCGGCCCGATCTGCGCACGCCTGTGTCGGAGGACGACGATTGCGACGTTCACGTCGCCTATTGCCCTGAGCGCGTTTTGCCGGGACGCGTGCTGGTCGAGCTGGTCGAGAATGACCGTGTAATCGGCGGCATCACCGCCAAATGCTCGGCGCGCGCCGAGGAACTCTATCGCATCTTCTGCACCGGCAGCCTGCTCAAGACCAACGTCCGCACGGCGGAAATGTGCAAGCTGACCGAAAACTCGTTCCGCGACGTCGGCATTGCCTTTGCGAACGAGCTGTCGATCGTCTGCGACAAGCTCGACATCAACGTCTGGGAGCTGATCCGGCTCGCCAACCATCATCCGCGCGTTAATATTCTGCAGCCGGGCCCTGGCGTCGGCGGCCATTGTATCGCGGTGGATCCCTGGTTCATTGTCGAGGCGGCTCCGCAGGAGTCCCGCCTGATCCGTACTGCGCGCGAAGTCAACGACGGCAAGCCGACATACGTCGTCGAGAAGATCAAGACTGCCATCGCAGGCGCGCGGTCGCTCGGCGCCTTTCCGAAGGTGCTGACGCTCGGCCTTGCCTTCAAGCCCGACGTCGACGATTTTCGCGAAAGTCCGGCGCTTGAGATCGCCGAAGAAGTGGCTGAGTGGAACAGCTGCGAGCTGCTGATATCGGAGCCCTTCGCCGAGCTGTTGCCGGGAAAGCTCGCCACGCACAAGAACGTCCGCATGGTTCATGACATCACTCAGGCGATCGCCGAGGCGCATATTGTCGTCATGCTGGTCAACCATCGTGCCTACAATGAAATCGCGCCGGCCGAATTGAACGGCAAGGTAGTAATCGACACGCGCGGAGTATGGTCGTGAAGCAGCTTCTGGTCCGGTCGGGCAAGGTCTTCTTGCAGGATGTCCCGGCGCCCGTCGCCGGTCCGAAGAACGTGCTGGTCCGGGTGGAGCGTTCCTGCGTGAGCGTCGGCACCGAGATGGCCGGCGTCAAGATGTCGGGCCTCCCGCTGTATCGCCGCGCCCTCAAGCAGCCGCACCACGTCAAGCGCGTGCTTCAGCTCATGCGCGATCAGGGCGTGGCGCGCGTCTACAAGCAGGTCAAGGGCAAGCTCGATGCGGGATTGCCGACCGGGTACTCGGCCGCCGGCACCGTCATTGCCGTCGGATCGGAGGTCGACGGGATCGCGGTCGGCGATCGCGTTGCCTGCGCCGGCGCAGGTGTCGCTAACCACGCCGAGGTCATCGACGTCCCGGTCAATCTCTGCGTTCCCGTCCCGCAGCAGGTTTCGTTCGATGCCGCTGCCACGGTGACGCTGGGGGCCATCGCGATGCAGGGCGTGCGCCGCGCGCAGCCCACGCTCGGAGAGACCGCCGTGGTGATCGGGCTCGGAATTCTCGGGCAGATCACGGCGCAGCTCCTGACCGCCAATGGCTGCCGCGTCATCGGCACTGACGTGGACAACAAGCGCATTGCGACCGCACTGGAAAACGGCCTTGATTACGGCATCAATCCGAACGACGGCAATCTGGTCGATAATATCGTCAAGCTGACCGATGGTTTCGGTGCCGACGTTGCAATCATCACGGCAGCGGCCGCATCCAGCGACATTCTCGCCCAGGCTTTTCAGTCCTGTCGCAAGAAGGCGCGCGTGGTGATTGTCGGCGACGTCGGCCTGAACATGGCGCGATCGGACATCTACACCAAGGAGCTCGATGTCTTGATCTCCTGCTCCTACGGACCCGGGCGCTACGATCCCGTCTACGAGGAGGAGGGCACAGACTATCCGCTCGCCTATGTCCGCTGGACCGAGAACCGCAACATGGGCGAATATCTGCGGCTGATTGCAGCCGGCCGCATTCGGCTCGACAACATGTTGCAGGAGCCTTATGCGATCGACCGTGCCGAAGAGGCGTATAGCCGGCTGGCGGGCGAGGGCGAGAAGCCGTTGCTGGTCCTGTTGCAGTATCCGCACCGTGAAGTGGCCATACGGTCCGTCCTGCAGATCGCGCCTCCGAAGCCCGTCGATGGCCGCATCAAGATCGCGGTTGTCGGCGCTGGCAGCTTTGCGCAGGGCATGCATCTGCCCAACCTGAAGAAGCTCGGCGACAAGTTCGAACTTCGCAGCGTCGTGAGCCGCACCGGCCTCTCTGCGCGAACGGCCGCCGAGCGTTTCGGCTTCGGCACTGCGAGCACCGATTTTCAGGCTGTTCTCGACGACCCGCAGATCGATCTGGTCCTCATCGCGACCCGACACGACCTGCACGCCGAGATGACGCTGGCGGCATTGAAGGCTGGCAAACACGTCTTCGTCGAGAAGCCGACGTCGATGACCGAAGAGGGGCTGGACGCGATCGAGGCATTCTACACGGCCAACCCGAACGGACCGCTTCTGATGACGGGTTTCAACCGGCGGTTCGCGCCGGCTGTCGCTGCGGCGTGCGAAGTGCTCAAGGCCCGTTTGTCGCCGATGATCGTGAACTACCGCATGAATGCGGGGTACATTCCCGCAGACCATTGGGTGCATGGCCCACATGGCGGAGGCCGCAACATCGGCGAAGCATGCCACATCTACGATCTCTTCAACGCGCTCACCGGCAGCCAGCCCGTCGAGGTTCAGGCCCGGTCCATTGTACCTGCCAGCGGCCATTGGCGGCGTAACGACAATTTCGTCGCCACGGTGCGCTACGCCGATGGCTCGCTGTGCACGCTGACCTATACCTCGCTGGGCTCGAAGGAGTTCCCCAAGGAGCGCTTCGATATCTTCGTGGACGGGAAAGTTCTCGTGCTCGACGACTACAAGCGATTGGATGTCACCGGCGCAAAGGGGGGCTGGAAGGGCATGACCATTGAAAAGGGGCAGCTCGAGGAGTTGGCGGCACTCGCCGAGGCCTTCCATCCGGGCGGCAAATGGCCGATCTCGCTGGCCGATCAGGTGTCTGCGACGCGGGTCAGTTTCGCGGTCGAAAAGCAGCTCACCGAGTAAGGGGGCTCGTTCTGTCGTGGTGCTCGGACATCGTCGAAGGATTGATGTATGCCCCGCTTGAGTTTGAGAATTTCGAAGCGGCGGCGCGTTTTCTAGGTGTGAACGAATGTACGTGATCGGTATCAGCTCTGGCATCAAGCACGGCCACCACGATGGCGCGGCTGTGCTGTTGCGCGACGGGGAGTTGATCGCTGCCGCCGAGGAGGAGCGCTTCACGCTGGCCAAGCATGCGCGCGGCGAGCTGCCGCGTGGCGCAATCGGCTTCTGCCTGAAGCAGGCCGGCATCACCATGCGCGATGTCGACTGGATCTGCTCGCCGCTGAAGACCTACACCAATTACGCCCAGCGCCTGACCGAATATTTCCGCTACCAGTTCGGCCACAGCCCGAAGATCGAACTTTACGACCATCACCTCTGTCACGCTGCGAGCTCGTTCTATGGCTCCGGCTTTTCCGAGGCGACAGTTGCCTGCTTCGACTTCTCCGGGGATTCCAGCGCGGGCCTCGTCGCCCATGTGCGCGGCAACGACTTCCGCGTGCTGACGCGCTTCGCTCGTCACAACAGTCTTGGGCTCTATTACGGGATGCTGACGCAGTATCTCGGCTATCAAATGACCAATGACGAGTACAAGGTCATGGGCCTATCGTCCTACGGTAATCCCGAATATTTGGACAATTTCGCCAAACTCCTGTGTCCCAACGGCATCAATTACGAACTCGATCCCGAGCTCGACAAGCGCAGGCGTGACGCCGAGATATTCACCAGCGATTTCTCGACGCGACAGGAACGCATCTTCACCGAGAAGATGGAGGAAATCCTGGGTCCGCGGCGCCTGCGTGGCGCGCCGCTCGACCAGCGGCTGACCAACATCGCCGCGAGCGGCCAGAAGCAGCTTGAGATCGTCGCCACCGAGGTGATCCGCTCCGCGATCGCCGAGACGGGCTGCGGCGACGTTTGCATCGCCGGCGGCGTCGGGCTGAACTGCAAGATGAACATGGAGATCGCGGCCGAGCCGTCCGTCAAGCGCCTCTACGTTCCGCCGGTGCCGCACGATGCGGGCGTGGCGCTGGGGGGCGCCATGATGAAATGCGCCGAGGCCGGCCATACGATTGCGCCGCTGAACCACGCCTATTGGGGGCCGGAATATTCCAACGACACGATCCGGGAGACGCTGGACAAGATCGGTGCGAAGTTCGAGCTACTCGACGATCCGGTGGCGCGCTGTGTCAGCGACCTGACGGACCAGAAGACCGTGGGCTGGTTCCAGGGGCGGATGGAATACGGTCCGCGTGCGCTCGGCAACCGTTCGATCCTGGCCGATCCGCGCCAGGCCGGCATGAAGGACCGCATCAACCTCACGATCAAGTACCGCGAGGAATTCCGTCCGTTCTGTCCGTCGGTGCTGTACGAGCGCCAGGCCGAGTATTTCGAGGACACGTTCGACGCGCCGTTCATGGTCGTGACGTTTCCGGTCAACGAGAAGGTCGCCGAGACCATGCCCGCGGTGGTCCATGTCGACAACACCGCGCGTATCCAGAGCGTCCACCCCGACAGCAACCCACTCTACAGCCGCCTGATCGGCGAGTTCGCGAAGGCGACCTCACTGCCGGTCCTGATCAACACCAGCCTCAACAT
Organism: Bradyrhizobium sp. U531; assembly: GCF_051710265.1. Lineage (NCBI taxonomy): Bacteria > Pseudomonadati > Pseudomonadota > Alphaproteobacteria > Hyphomicrobiales > Nitrobacteraceae > Bradyrhizobium > Bradyrhizobium sp. U531. Next base: position 10,159 of record NZ_JASVEN010000005.1, on the reverse strand, counting down.
CAACGAGCAGCCGACCGTGAACGCACCACTGGAAGCGCTGCACACCTATTTCTGCTCGGGGCTGGACGTGCTGTACCTCGGTAACTACCGGCTGTCAAAGCCACGCTAGACAAAAGAATCGGTCCGACCGATGGCTGCACGGACCGATGACGCAGTTCGCCGTTTGTGTCAGAGCTAATCGTGAATTGCCCGAGTTGGTGAAGGATCTGAGAGCGTTTGTCCGACGAATACAGCATCAGAGCGTTTTCATGAACTTCAGCGGAACACGACGGGTCAGTCTCGCCGTCGGTGTGGCGGTCGCCGCCTACATCATGACCTCGGGTGCAGCCGCTCTCATTCCGTTTCCGGTTGGACAAGAGCAACTCGGCCTATTGTTCTTTCCTGAAAAGGTTCCTTACGCGTGGATGACCTCGCTCGGATCTGTGACCTACTGGTTCTTATTTTTGTTGACCCCCGTAGTCGTGCCGATAGCCGCGATTGCCACCGAGAGGGCCTTTTCGTCAGCAGGCATCTCGTTCTCCGATGAGGTCCCTTTGTGGATTCCACTCGCGCTGGCGGGCGCCATGATAGCTTTCTGTGTCTACAAGCTTGCCCAGGCCGGCGGCTTGTCCGCAAGTGAGGCGTGGAATCAGAGCATGTGTTACGAACAGAAGATCCTGAGGCGGGTCGAATTATTCAAGCTGCTTGGCAACAAGTACTATTCGTTCGTCTATTCGAGCCTACCCATCGTCGGTTGCTATCTTCTGGCGCGTGGATTGCTTAAGCGCGAAAAGCTCAGCCTTGGAGCCTGCGCGGCGCTGAGTTTGGTCGTTCTTTGGCTTGATGTCGCAACCATTCAGAAGGCGCCCGCGCTTCTCTATGTGCTGGTGCTCGGATTGACGTTGGCGCTTTCCGGATTCGGCCTCGTGCGCACCGCGATCGTGACGGTCGCGGCGGGAGGAACGATCTACCTGGCCCTCGCGCTTAGTCAATTTTGCGTAGTGCCAGAGCCGGAAAAGCCCGTCCGGCCGCCGGCGCCACTCGCGAGTCCGCAAATACAGCCGCACTCGATGCCGCTTGCCGGCCCCGACAATTCATCCACGCTCGGTCCGCAAACGTCCGAGCCCCGCTCGCAGTCGACCTCCGACGGAAAGTCGAGGGAACGCGAAATTCATGAAGTGGTGCGGAAGGCGACCGAGATATTGAGAGCCAGTATCTTCAGGATGGCGGTCGGAATTCCATACTATGTGCAGATCTTTTCGGACCCCGATCAACGTTGCGGAATAGTGCGGCCGGTCGTGAGAGGAATTCTTGCTCCGCAGCCTTGCTATCCGGCCACCAAAGTGTTCGCGGCAATCTATCCCGTCATCACGTACACGACGGGTTCGCAGCCAGCCGGTGTGAGTCTATCGGGCTATGCGGAAGGAGGGCTTTTTTACGCTGTTTTGGCGACCGTGATTGCTGGTTCGCTGATTGGTTTGATTTCAGTCTTGGCGAGAGGCAACGATCCCATGAGCATTGCCATGCAGGTGGCGGCCTGCCTTTACGCGTATTACGTAACGCAGGTTCCTCTTACGGCGACGCTGCTGGATAGTTACGGTCTGGTTTGGTTGATCGCCCCGCTTGTCACAATACGTGCGCTGACATGGATGACGAGCATCCCTCGCCGAAAATGAGCGAGTCAGAATTGGATTGAGCCACTCACGTTTGGTCCAAGGAGAGGGCCTGCCGCACAAATGTTTGGAAAAGTCCGTCCTGAAACGATAGGCCCTGAATGCCGGCAGCCTCGGCCGCATCGAGGTCGCTTGGCTTGTCGCCGATCAGGATGCTTCTGTGGGGGCACCGGGAAGCGATTGATGAGGTCGGTAATCATGCCGACCGCCGGCTTGAGGCGGTCGCTAAAGCGCCGATAGCGCTCGATCACCGCATCGGGATGGTTGGGCACTATTCAAACGCATCGATATGCGCGCCGATCCATGCAAGCTCCGCGTTAATCAAACGATGGAGAGTTTGGACGTCGCTCTCTTCGTAGAATCCGCGAGCCACACCTGGCTGGTTGATGAGGATTAAGGCAAATTAGCCGGCGTCGTTGGCGAGTTGACTGCTTCACGAGCGCCTTCGGTCCACTCGAACTTGCTTGCCTCGCAGACGTAGCCTCGATCTAGATCGGGCACGCCGTCGCGGTCGAAAAAGGACGGCCGGGCGGCGCGCCGTTGTCGCTGTCATCTGTTGCCCCTATGAGTTCTGATCTTTCCATGCAAGTGGTTGGTCAAGGACGCGGGCGTTCGCCCCTTTGATGCTGGTGGAGCGGATGAGAGGTCACGTTGCGGTCGAGCGATCCGCGGCGAAATCTCAACAGTTTTTGGACGCGCCACGAAATGAGGGCGATGATCGCGACTGTCAGGATGATTGGCAGGATTGCGAGCTCGATGGGTTTGTCATCGAGTAGCGACGCTCGTCCGGTCGCGCCGAGGAAGGTGAACAGGAAAACCTGCGGGGCGCTGAACACCAGGGTAGCCAGGATGAACGACACCAAGCGGATCTTTGTAAGCCCGAAGAGATAGTTCTGTAACGCGCTCGGCAGCGGGGCACCCAGTCGCATGAGAGCGACAATGCGCCATCCTTCCTTGTCGACCGCTTGGGCTATCGCTTCCAGTTTGGATCGTCGTTCAAGCTTTTGCCGAAACCATTCGGACGCGATATAGCGGGCAAGCAGAAACGCCAGCGTTCCTCCCGCCGTGCCGGCCACCAAGATGATGGGAGCCGCACCGATCCCGAACGATGCGCCCGCCGCCACGATAAGGATCGTCCGAGGAAAGACGATCAGCGCCGCCAATACGAAGAATAGTGCGAGAATGGCACCCGATGTGACCGAAGGATGCCCCAGGCCCCGGAATGCCTCGAGGATGTAGTCTGTCATGGGAGCTTGCTTTGCGCTATCTGGGCGGACGAATCAATCCACCCCGCAAGCCCTTACTTCTTGATTGACCTGAATGGTGGTCTATGACGGTAATGGCAACTTGCAATAGTCGTTTTTGGATCGTTTTGAATAATCGGTGGAAGGACTATCTCCATACGTCGAAGGTTCGACGTGTGGCAATCTATTCAGTCGGGATGGCCCGGCGGGGTCGTGCTCGTCCTAATCACCTTTTTCGGCCTTCTCGACCTTGCGCTTGAGAAGCGGATGTACAGGAATTGCCTGGCGGGGCACCAGGACAGGCGATTTCTCTGCCTGACGGAAGAGCGTGCATCAGGACTCGGATTCTGCGTCCCTTGATTTCCCGCGGCCAATAAACACATATGCGCGTCCGTGCGGCCATGGGGTGCAAGAACGGATGCCGCTGCGCCGTCCCGTCCGTACTCGTTCTGCGCGAATTCCTGTTGCAATGGGGCGCTTACCGTTCGTCAGGCCCACTTTCCCGTCGTTCGGCAGCGCGCCCGGGGCTGACCAGTTCGACATTGCGGCCAAGTTTCGTCACCGCGCGCAGTGTACCGGCGATCCCCTCCCGCAGTGCATCGCTTGATGCACTCGTCTCGGCTTTCAGCGTCATCGCGTCGGCTTCGTCCTGTCGCTTAACGATGAGGCGCAGGCAGCGGAGCGCTGAATGGCGCTTGCCGACTCGGCGACCTGCTCTGGGCGAATGAACATGCCCTTGACCTTTGGTCCGGTTGGCGCGGCCCATCCAGCCCTCGATGCCAGTAGTACGGCCGCTTCGAGATTTCGATCACCTCGGGCGTGTCGTTCCCCGAACTCGCCGACTTTGCGGAACTCGGCGTTCCCGAGAGGACAAGTGTCTGCACGTCGAGGGCGATCGCGTCTGCAATCGCGCCGAGATAGGTCGCCGTCGTGCTCGGGTCCGGCGGATAGAACTCCGTCGCGAGGATGAAGCTGGGAGCTTTCGTCACGTCGTTATCCGCTTGCCAGAAGCGGCAGGATGAAGTCGCGGAGGTTTCCACCTGGAAAGGCGTGACCCGGCAAGCCCGCGGCGCGCGCCGCCTCGATGTCCGATGGCCTGTCGCCGACCACGAAGCTCCTGTTCGTATCGACGGGAAACCTGCTCAGGAGGTCAACGATCATGCCGGGTTGCGGCTTGCGCCGCTCGCTGACGAGTCGATAACGTTCGATCTGCCCTTCAGGATGAAAGGGGCAATACTCGAAGGCGTCGATGCGGGCGCCGCTGGCCTCCAGCTCGCGCGCCATCCAGTCGTGCAGCCGATGGACGTCGGTCTCTTCGTAGAAGCCCCTGGCCACGCCCGACTGGTTGGTGATGACGAAGACGAAATAGCCGGCATCGTTGGCCGCCTTGACCGCGTCGATCGCTCCGTCGATCCAGACGAATTTGTCGATCTCGAACAGGTAGTCGGTGTCGACATTCAAGACGCCGTCGCGATCGAAGAAAACAGCCGGGCGCAGCGTCCGGTCGATCGCGGGGCTCTCTCTGTCGCGGGACATTTCGGCTCGAGTTCGTGGTCTCTGTAGGAAGGCGCGAAACCGCCGCCGCGGCCCGGTCGCCTTGTGCGCTCAGTATCACGATTGTGTTCCAGGTCCAATCCGTCTCGGCGCCTCTCGCTGGCCGGCCCCGAGCCGTTCCCGGGGTTGACCCGTACGGGACGATGTGGCCAAGAAGGAGCGTGGAAACGTGCTTCGTTCGGCACTTTGTGTGCATCCACCCATTTCAAATGCTGCGGGAACAAGGTCGGCCATGACTCAACGTGTTGCTCTGATTACTGGCGTGACCGGTCAGGACGGCGCTTATCTGGCCGAATATCTGCTGTCGCTCGGCTATGTCGTGCACGGCATCAAGCGGCGTTCGTCCTCGTTCAACACGGCGCGCGTCGATCATCTCTACCAGGACCCGCATGCCGGTAACGTGCCGTTCCTGATGCACTACGGCGACATGACGGACTCGACCAATCTGATCCGCCTGGTGCAGCAGATCAGGCCGACCGAGATCTACAATCTCGCGGCCCAGAGCCATGTCGCCGTCAGCTTCGAGAGCCCGGAATACACCGCGAATGCCGATGCGATCGGCGTGCTGCGCCTGCTGGAAGCGATCCGCATCCTCGGCATGGAGAAGGAGACGCGGTTCTACCAGGCCTCGACCTCCGAGCTCTATGGCCTCGTGCAGGAGATTCCACAGAAGGAAACCACGCCGTTCTATCCGCGCTCGCCCTATGGCGTGGCCAAACTCTACGGCTACTGGATCACGGTGAACTACCGCGAAGCCTACGGCATGTTCGCGTCCAACGGCATCCTGTTCAACCATGAGAGCCCGATCCGCGGCGAGACCTTCGTCACCCGCAAGATCACCCGTGGCGTGTCGCGCATCGAGGTCGGTCTCGAACAGACGCTCTATCTCGGCAATCTCGAAGCCAAGCGCGACTGGGGCCATGCGAAGGACTACGTCGAGGGCATGCACAGGATCCTGCAGGCCGACAAGCCCGACGATTTCGTGCTCGCGACCGGCGAGATGCACTCGGTGCGCGAGATGATCGAGCTGTCCTTCGCGCATGTCGGTCGTCGCATCGAATGGCGCGGCACGGGCGTGGACGAGACCGGCATCGATGTCGTCAGCGGCAAGACCGTGGTGAAAGTCGATCCGACCTATTTCCGCCCGACCGAGGTCGACCTCCTCATCGGCGACGCCAGCAAGGCGCAGCAGGTGCTGGGCTGGAAGCCCAAGCGGACCTTTGCCCAGCTGGTCGAGGAGATGATGGCGAGCGATCTAGCGGAGGCGAAGCGGGACGCGACCCATGGCAAACGCAGCGTTTGAGCTGAAGGACAAGAGCGTCTACGTCGCCGGCCATCGCGGCATGGTCGGCAGCGCGATCGCGCGCCGGCTGGCACAGGAGGACGTTGAGATCATCACGGCGGGCCGGCGCGATCTCGATCTCTGCAACCAGGCCGCCGTGTTCGACTGGTTCGCCAGGGTGCGGCCGCAGGTCGTGTTCATGGCGGCCGCCAAGGTCGGCGGCATCGTCGCCAACAACACGCTCCGCGCCGAGTTCATCTACGAGAACATCGCGATCGCGGCGAACGTGATCCAGGCTGCGCATCTGAACGGCGTCCAGAAGCTCATGTTCCTCGGCTCGTCCTGCATCTATCCGAAACTCGCGCCGCAGCCGCTGCGTGAAGACTCGATGCTGACAGGCCCGCTGGAGCCGACCAACGAACCCTATGCCATCGCCAAGATCGCCGGCATCAAGATGGCGGAAGCCTATCGAAGCCAGTTTGGCTGCGATTTCATCAGCGTAATGCCGACCAATCTCTACGGTCCCGGCGATAATTATCACCCCGAGCTGAGTCACGTCGTTGCTGCCCTAATCCGCCGCTTTCATGAAGCCAAGCTGTCGAGTGCAAAGACCGTCGCTGTGTGGGGCACCGGCACACCGCGCCGCGAGTTCTTATATGTCGACGACATGGCGGATGCTTGCGTGCATCTCATGAAGACTTATTCGGGAGTGGAGCCGATCAACATCGGCACCGGGGAGGACGTCGCGATTTCCGAGTTCGCACGCGCGGTCGCTGATATCGTCGGCTATCGCGGCGAGTTTAGTTTTGACATCTCGCGCCCTGATGGCACGCCGCGCAAGCGACTTGACGTTAGCCGACTAGCCTGGCTCGGTTGGCGCGCAACGACCTCACTTCACGACGGCTTAAGGCTCGCATACGAGGCTTTTCTGATAGAGCAAGGTGCGCGACCTGAAACTTGATTGCGGCTCGCGCGCTTCGATTTTTCAGCGCATTTGGCTTTCACCTTGACTGGAGTCCTTTCTCGGGGCGCCGCTGGGAGACATCATCCAGCGTGCGCTTCGGGCAAGCACCAACGCTCTGCGGATCGCCTTCGCGCGACGGAACTTGCTGCTAAAATGCCAGTCGGTCTCACAGGTCACTCAGGCGCGATTATCATCCTCGCGATATTCAGAAACGACCCTTCTCGCTTTCGGATGCCCTAATTGTTGGCTCGCATCACCGTGCCCCCCGCGACACCCACGCCAATAACGTACATCCAGCCCTCGTGGAAGTCGAAGAGATGGGAGTTGAGTAGGGAGGTGAAGATGTTTTGCACCACCACCAGCAGACCGATCCAGCAGGCCAACCCGTCTCCGCGAAACAGCAAGAAATGTAGCATCCAGATCGTGTATAGAACGACAATGCTCATTATGCCCCACTGCACGGCGACATGCAGCGTTTGGCTATGCGGGTTTGGAAACACTCTGACGCCTGGAACCCAAGAGGGCTCTTTCGAGGCCCTTTCGAACAGTCCTTGCGAGGAGCCGGTGCCATGCCCTTTCAATGGAGCCTGCACAAAAACTGAACGGCGTGGCGCCAATACTCTAGACGCTCGCCCATAGATGTGGGGACACTCTTTTGCATGTAGAGTTGGTAGTCCAGCGAAAAGGTGTCGGCCGTCCTACGCAGTTGGGGTGAGACTTGCAATGCGATCGCGGCTAAGGCGACCAGAGATACGGTGATGATAGCGATGCTGCGCCACCTTAGATGAAGCAAACCAAACATACCGAGCATGATCGGCATGGTAACCAACGCGGTGCGGGAGATGACGACGAAAGCCATGTTGACCACGAAGCTCAGTGCTAGCGCGGTAAATAGAGCGGCAAACCAATAGCGCTTGTCGCGCCGCAACGTCATCACAGGATAGGCGAGTGCAACCGCACACAAGGCGAATTCCTGGCTCTGGTCGATGTAGTTTTTGACAAAGATCCCGCGCTCAAGCGGATCATAAGGTCTTAACGATAGACCCGGATAGAGGACGACCAGCCAGGACATCAAACATAGGATTGCGCAGGATGCGAGGAAGGCGATGAACATCCAGTGGCCGCGCTCCGAGCGTTCGAAATGGTAGAGCAACACGGGCAGTACTAGAAGCTTGACGGTCGGGCTGATGGCATGGAGGCGCTGGCTCGAAGCCGCGTCCGACCAGAGTGTGCCGAGCAGTGCGAGCGAAACGAGAGCGATAGGGGCCGCACAGATCGGACGTGTCAGCGACTTCAGGAACGCCCTGAGCTCAAGGAACGGTACCATGCAAAGCAAAACATGCCATTGAAGATGGCCGTGAGGGACGTCGACCAAGGTAGCGACGCGACGGTAAGAACTGCAAAAAGATCGGCCGTCTCGCCCCACGCTGCTGGGCTGCGAAAACGACGCCGCAGCATCTGGCCTGTGGTTTCTCGCAAAAGTGCCGTCACAAAAGCCTCCAAGCCAGGGCGATACGAGGTCCTGAGAACGACTTTATAAGTTCGACCGCCGATAGACGGCTTGGGATGTTCTAGTCCATAGGAGCAATTTTGCGCGTGTCGTGGGCTCAGCTGATCATTCGGTCGGCCTCACAAGCGGCGATACGTGCAGCAAGGGCTCGACGCCTGGACCCGGCTAATGTGCCCAAACCTCGCTCTAGCAAGACAGCTTTTCATGTCTATAAGCTGCCGTAAGGATCCATGCGACTAAAATGCCGCTACCGACGGAACTTACGGGGCCAATGTGTGTTCGAGTAAGAATCGGCCCTCATCCGCCTTAGCCGCTCTAGCAGATTCCCCGTCAGATTTTATCGGCGTTGCCCGTTTAGCAGTGTAAGTGTCAATCTGCAAAGAGGCCTGCGCAAATGAAGAAGCAACTTAGGGAATTCCGGCGGTTGCAATTCGTCTGCTTGGAACAAGCGTCAGCCGCCTCGACAGAGCTTGAAAAGAATGCTTTTTTGGAAGTCGCTGGTCAATATGAGCTAGCTGTCAATTCCAGCATGCTCTTAAGGACGGCCAGTCGAAAGGTACAGATGGAAGGCGATCTTCAATTGCAATCCCAAAGACCACCGGGGGAGTGTCGGGCCGGGGCAAGTGAAGTTTTTGCATATACAAAAAGTTTTCTCTGGTTTGCATTTCTTCTTTTGGTTGTGATTTTTGTCGCCTTTTACGTGCCTTGGTGAGTTTCCGCTACGACCGTTATCGGGAAACGACGCCGCGTTGCAACGTTGACCCTCAACTTAGTCTGGCGAAATGAGTTGAGGTCTTTTAGCAGCGTCAGCCGCCGCAACTGGGCTCCACTGAGCAGTGCTTCGAATAGCGAGAGGACCTCTCGCGCCTGGACATAGGCTTCCATACTTACCGCGTGTTGATCGAAGCCGTGGGCTTGAAGACGGGCGTCGATCTCGGTTGCGGCATTCGGATCCAGTTGCCAGTCTAATGCATTCCGAACAATATGGAATTCGGCAAGGCTTTGAAGTGAGGATGAATTGCCCGTGACATCAAGGCGCCGAAGGATTGTCTCAATAGCCTTGTGGCGAGACGTGTTTAAGAATCTATGACGTAATACTCGGTACCGTTGGATCTCCCAAGACGACTCAGCGGCATCGATCGCGCGAGCAGCCACTCGATGGCAGATCGAGGATCGAGGTCGCGGAAGATTGCGGTTTGAAGAGAGTGATAGCACTCGATGTTCTCTCCAGGCAGAAGTTGGGGCGGAGGACATAACGCTTCATATTGAGGTGGCAAGACGCTCGCCGGGTGCGGTTTGCGCAGATCGACCGGACCATTCATTGACCTTGCGTCTCCAGTGGCGGGCGCGGCGGTAGAGCGACCGGTATGCCTGCCGTCAGATGGACGGGGCTGGCATCCCAAAGGCCCTTCGCGATCGGCAAGGGCGCAATTTGCAGATTGGTCCACCAAGCTCTTTCATTCCAGTGCCGGTGCAGGGATTGGTGGTGAGATCGGCAGAGCGGTACTGTGAACTCGTCGCTGACCTTGCGTCCTAAGGTGCGTGGTTGGGCGAACTTAAGGTGATGCGCATCGGCGGGAGTCTTTTGGCAGACGAGGCACCCCTGGCTGCGAATGAAGGCGAGGTGATCCTTGCTCCGCTTTCGAGGCGGTTTTTTCGGGAAGGCAAGGCCGGCTTGTGCTTGCCGAGCGGGGACGACAGCCCCGTCGATGTTGCTGGAATCGTTCGCAGGGCCTTCGTCGGGGAGAGCGGTTGCGGAGGACCCGGGCTGCTGGTCCGCCGAATGGTTGTCGGGCAGAGGGGCGTCCCCGATCCGTTTTTGATACGTGGCTTCAAGAACGCGGGCATCGGCCTCCAGGAAAGTGTTTTTGAGGGGGAGCTGATCCGTCTCCCTCCGGTGAGGGCCGTCTTGCCGGGTTAAGAGGAGTGCTGTGTAACAGCCCTTATGGACAG